>NZ_JANUBV010000001.1:0-1716230 GCF_024808055.1 Rhizobium sp. BK176
CTATCTGGGCCGCAAGGCTCGAGCCGGAGGACTTCCGGTGCTGGCCTGTGGATCGAACCGGGGTGCCGGTCGGAAGCAGGAAGAAGAAGGTAGCAAGCAGATCGCGAAAGCGGCCTGATCAAGACCTGAAGCTCGGTCCTTCAGGGCCGAGAGAAGTCACGAACCCTTCGTGGCGAACGATAAAACGCATGGGCAATCCCGCTCCGCCTTCGGCCTCGAGAAACGCTCAAGAAACGGCTCCGACGTCAAAAAACGTTCAGGCCCTTCAAAAAACGTTCAGGAATCTGCTTCCGGCTCAAAAATCTTTCAATGGATGCGACAGTAGCCGAGGCGCGCGCAAGCCGGAGCGCGACTAGCCGTCCCGTTCCGTGATCAGTTGCCGGTATAACCGCTCGAATTCGGCCTCGCCGACATAAGAGAGGCGGTTCAGGTTGATCAGCAGCCAGTCGGCCTCGCCCAACTCGTTAGGCGGCGCAGAGAAGCGGGCGATCCAGCGGTTGTCCGGCGCACTGAGGTCGGGTGGCTCGGCCGACACGCCGTGACGGCCGGCTAGCTCGCGGATTTCCTTTTCAGCGGACATCGCGGTTTCTTTCTGTTTAAGCGGGGCCGTGACCGAAGATGGCGAGGTAGGTCCCGAAGACGGCGACCTGCCAGATGACGAAGCTATGCTTGGCGAAGCGGAGGTTCCAGTCGTAGACGGCGACCGCCAGACGGTCGTGTGAGCCGACGGGACTGACGCGGGCGCGGAGGTAGTAGTAGCCGAGAATGGCGGCCTCGAGGAAAGCGAACGTGGCAACCAGTGCCGCTGCGTGTTCCATCCAGTTGTACTGCAAGGCCAAGCCCTCCGCCAATCCGATTTCGGGGTCATACATTATTGTGTTGACAAAATAAAGACCCCAGATCGATCGCCACGACTATTTTTTACCGTCAGAGGTCACCTTGACCGATTTGGACCCGTGACCGCCTCTATCGGGAACGATACCGCGCGGTCGTCCCACTTCGCGAGTGCCGCCTCGATCACCGCCGGAGGCATCTGGAAGTCAGCGAAGTACTTCGTCCCCGTTCGGCGCTGCGCATCGAGGCAGTCCTGTACAGCGCCAGGCAGCAGGCTCATGTCTTCCGAATTGATCGCCGCCGTCAGCGCCTTCCATGCGATGATCGTCTCGATGGGCGCTTTGTCCAATGCGCCCCTGATCTTGTCTTTGGAGTGCGAGTCCTGGTAGCCGAGCGCCTCCTTCAGGAACATCCTCGCCATGTTCTCGGCCACCATCAACAACGATGCCTTCTCGTCGTCGAACCCGACGAAGGATTCGTCCTTTACGCGGATCAGGCGGGCGGCTTCCAGCGCCTCTCGCGGTCCCGGTCCTTGGTGGGTCTTGATCTCGTTGGCGTAGGCCAAGGCATCCCTGTACCTGTCGGCCGCGAAAAAGGCGACGACGTTGACATGTTCCTGCATCTTGTGAAGCTGCTTGTATCTCGGAGGAAGTATCATCTCGACCTTGGCCGCCGAACCTTCCGACCCGCGGTCCGCACCTGGTTCCCCGTAGGCGGGATATCCGATGCTCACGCCGTATACAGGCTCGGGCACGGTTCGCATCAGCTCGCCATCGACGATTACGAACTCGGAGAGATGGGCGGCAAACGCCGACCGCTGCCGCTCCACTTCCGCCATGTCCATATCACGGACGCTCAATTGCTCGAATGTCGGCAGGATGACCGGCACGAGATCGGCACGGGCTGCGGCGCGCGTAGTCTGTAGGCCGTCGGCGAAATAATTCGCTAGTTCGTTCGGGAATAGCGCCGTCGACACTGCCGTAGAATGGTGATTGCGAAGCTTCTTCCCCAGTTCCACCAGTTCGGTTTCGAGATGACGCGTGAGGACGTTGTCGCTCCCTCGAAGACTGATCACCAGGGACGAACGACGGTCCCTTGGCACCTTCTGGGCCGTCTCGCCGTACAGCCGTCCGTCAATCCCGTAGTATGGCGTGCGTTGGAATCCGGGAGGCCCATCGACCAACATCGCGGGCCTCTTGGCGGACGGCCCGTAGTCAGGGATGTCCACGCGCACGACGTCACGGAAAACCACCGTCTTGTGCTTGGCGGCCTTGTTCGGACGGCCTGTGGTGGTGATGGGGTACTCGATTTCTAGGATCATCTGGCGGTGCCTCGGTGTTTCCGCAAAGTCGCACCGCAGGCCGAAATCGACAAGACTGGACTAGCCGAGGTGACCCGTGACGATTTCTCGAATGCGGCCGGCCGCGTCGGCCGCAGGCATCATCATGGCTTCGTCGAACCGGCTCTCGTCGATCTTGTTCTCGGGCTGGAGGTTGTTTAGCACCTTTCGGCAGTCGGCGTTGGCCGTCCAGCGATTGACGGGAACGATCTTTCCGCTGGTCCCGATCACCACGAGCAAGTCGTCCGGATGCAGCGCTCCCATCACGAGAAACATTTTGTGGTAGAGCCTGGTCTGCTCGCCGAATAGAACGACGTCCGGCCTGTACAGACTTCCCGTCTCGTCCCGGAACTGAAAGCCTCCGGCCGGGGCCTCGGAAGCGTTTCCCGACCAATAGCGCGTGTACCCGATGTCGACCCTTTTGTCCGGATCGGCAAGCGACCGCATAGACGTCAGGTTGCCGTGGACGTGGATCGACCCACCAAATCCCGCACGCTCGATGAGGTCGTCGACGTTCTGCGTGATGTGGGTGAGCCTGTCCCCATACTTCGCGGCGAGTTCGGAGATCATCAGATGCGCGGCATTCGGCTCGGCGTCGGCCAAGGCTCGGCGTCGGTCGTCGCAGAAGGTGTGGACGCCCACTGGGTCGCGCTCGAGGTTTGCCGGCGTCATCAGTTCCTCGGCCCGCATGCCGGCGTATAGACCGCCATCACCCCGATAGGTCGGAATGCCGCTGTCAGCGCTGAGGCCCGCTCCCGTCAGGAAGACCACGCGCGGCTGCCGGACCTCTCTCGAGGCGGCGGCCGCGCGGCGGGAAATACCGAAAACGTCGGCGATCGAGGAAAAGGCTCTGCCGATCAACGAGTGGCTCCCGCGTCCCATGGCAACTTGATGTCGTCGCGGGAGAACTGGAAGGCCGACTGGGCTATGCGTATCGCGCGGCGCACGGAAACGTGCAGGAAAATGATCTTGATGCCGATCAACGACAGAAGGCCGATAGTCAGCGGGGAAAGCGGCCCGACCGAGGTTAGAAGCCCGATCATCAATCCGACGAAGACCAGAGCGAGCAGGAAGTCGCAGATATGTCCCCATACGGAATTGCGGTAATGGTCTTCTACGAACTGCGACTGGCGCTGGCGGAGGATTTCCTCGACTTCGAGGACGTAGCGGTGTCGCGCCTCGTATTCTTCGCCTTCGTGGGAAATGGAGTTGAGGCTTTCCCATGCGACGTCGCCGAACGCCTTGGACGGAAGGATCATCGCGCCCATCGGCAGGATTTCCTTGCGGACGCCGGAAAACCCGCGAAGAAATCCGATCCTTGCCCATTTGCGCAATGGAGCGGCGAGGGTGGTCGCATCTCCCATGGCGTCGTATTGGCTCTTCCCGGTGTCCATTGTCCTGTCCTTATGCCTTTTCGGCTTGTTGGACCAATGATGGGCAAGTTTTCGTTCGGAATCAAGATTCCTACGTTTACGAGGTCTTTAATTCGAGCGATCATCGGTTAGCTCGTTGAAACGGAAACCCATGTTGAAGATCGCAATCGTCGCCGCCATCGCCCTTTTGCCCACGCTCGCGAACGCAGCCGACGGCACGCGATATCTGGACCTCGCCAAGTGCATGGCCTTTGCGGCGGTGAAGGGCGGTCTGGACGGCAAGAAGCCGGTGCCGGCCGATTACGCGAACGTCCTGTCCGTTCTCGGCGAGGAATACATGTTCGAGGCCTCGGCGCTCGGCATGGACGACGACCAGGCGCAGACCTTCGTCGTCAACGAGTTGACGCGGCAGAACCGCATCAAGCAGGAAAAGGGCATGGAAGCCCTGACGGCGGAACTCGGCGGCACCTGCTCGGCGCTCGCCGAAACCCTTATCGGTGCGCAGAAGAAGTGAGGTTGTCGATCGCCCTGTCGAGGGTGCGGGAATACTCTCCCGGTATTCCGTCGGCGGCGTTTGCCTTCTCCAGTACCTCGATGATCGCCCGGCGCTGCTCGCCGGCCCCTTGGCCCAGTACGAGCTTCGCGATCCCAACTGCCACCTGAACCTCTCGGTTCCGCTTTCGCTCCCGGTGGAGCTTTGCCCGGGTTGCTCCGGACATTCTCGAACGTTCGCTGGTCACTACCGAATCAATCTCCATGCATTGAAGCGACGCGACGAATCTAGGTGCTTCGCCAATGGATTGCCACTCACAAGGAGCGGAAATCCACGGGAGATTGATACCATCGGTTTTCAGCTTTTTTGGGGCGACCTGTGTTCAGACGGCGAAGGTCGTCAAGCGTGACGAAGCTTGGTTACGGAGCTTTCCCGCCTTCGACCCGAGGATGGAGGCGGCGGTGGCGCGCAGTCCATGTAGACATCGATGACCGCACCCAAGACGAAAACCCCGTTCAACATGAGCATTCTGTTAACGCCGAGGTCGGTTGTCAGGCTGCCGGCACCCAGGATGACGAGGAAGGCGACCGATAGAGCGATGACCGCCCTGAGCGCAACCCCCGCTCCTGACGTTCGACACCAATCTGCCTCCATGGTCATTTGGGTGAATGTCGTTCTGGTGTAGTCGTTGCTGATTTTCTGGAATTTCCGCAAGCACCAGCACACGGCAAGAAGCGCGATCATGGTGATGAAGGCGATGCTTTTCGCGCCGGCGTCCGTCAAGACGCTCTCCAGCCGCAACACCAGGAGATTCGCCACTGCGAAAAGGGCGACGACAAAGCTTAGGATGCCGACAAACATGTCCTTTTGCCGAAGAGGAGAAACCCCCCACTCTGTGTAGACGTACTCCATGGCACGAGAGAAACCCGCAAGAATTGCTTGGTCGGCGATTTTCAACGGGTTCGGCATTCCGTTTGTCCTTGGTCCATCGCCGTCCACAGCCTGTCCGGCAGCTCGCGCACTACTGTTTCGAAGCCGTTGCGGCAGTTATTGACCGCCCGCATCTCGATCGTGTGGCCGAACAGCGCACCGAAGAACGATACAGTCAGCATGGTCGACAGCACGGCGAGGGAGACATGGCCAACGGTCTCCAATCCGAGGCAGTAGAGCGCGATTGTAGCGACGAGCATAACGCCAATGCCCGACCACCAGCAGATGGCCGATAGTCGCTCGTTGCGATGGACGTGGTAGAGTTCCCATTCCTCCAGCTGTCGAAAACGGTCCTCGGCCTCACCGAAGACCCGCAGCCAGACGCCTTGTCCATCCGGATCGTTGTAGGCCTTGATCGTCTTTGGATGCGCAAGCATGCGGGGATAGGCGAGGAACGACGGCGACTGGAGGCTTCGCATCGCCTCCCACATCAGGCCGCCGAACGGACCGGCGAGGATGGCCGCCCGACGTGCGTCACGGTAGCGCCTCTGAATCTGACCGAGAGAATCCCGGATGACGTCCTTGACAGGTTCAGTGAGGGTCATGTGGCGGACCTTCGTGCATCTTCGGAGGACTGGCCGCCTACCGCGCAGCGGAGTTGACTGCGCAATTCTGGTGTCAGGCGCGTCTCTTCGGTCTCGTTCATGCGGCCTTCCTCTTTTGTTGATCCATCCGACACGGTCTTGCGTCGGCGCTGCTGTCAGTCGTTGACCGGAATCCACACGCCTGTGTCGATCACGGTACGGGTCTCGGCCTTTGCCAGCGCCTCGTAGGCCGCGAAAGCGGCAAGGTTTTCCTCGTCAGACCACGAAGATTTCCAGACGATCGTTGCCGTATGCGCCACAACGCCAAGGCCCTTGCGGGACTCGAACGGAAAGTTGTCGAAATTGAAGGCTTCCCCGACCTTGGCGTCGGGGCTATCCAACCAGACGTGTTTGGCGAGCGGCTTGTAGTATCGGCGACCGTATTCCACCTTCTCGTATCCGACCGTCGGAGAATCCTCGACCCAGCCAACGACGTGCAATTCCAGTTCGCTGTCGCGCTCGATCTGCCAGTGCTTCACACGGGAGGGCGCTTCATTGCATAGCCCGCGGGCCGAGGACAGAAAACCGTAAAAGTCGTTGTGGCTCTCGAGCCGCTTGACGACTTTTCCCTTGAAGCTGAGATATGCGATCGCCAAGCTCGAGCGAACCCAGACGATGTCCGCCGTTTCCCGGCAGATGACCGTGGAGGCCGAAGTCAACGTCTTCTTCTCGCTCGCATGGAGGACGGTGGTCGGCTCCGGCTTGAATTCACGGCATCCTTCAACGAGGCCTTCGATGTGCATCAGGCGGTTTCCTTCGTCTGGTGGGCGGTCGACCTGTCGCGGGACTTCGGTATGTCGAAGCCGCACTGCGCGTAGACCCTGTGGAAGATGGCGCGCGTTCGGTCGCGCTCGCCGTTGACGTCGATCAGGCGGTTGCCCGTCATGTAGGCCTGCGTGTAGCCGAGGCTGAACGAGGCTCTTGCCGCTGTGGGGCTGCGGCGCGCATAGGAAGCGAGGTTCACCGTCTGAGAGCCGGCTTGTTCGGCGATGGATTCCAGGCCCTCCAACACCTCGTCCAATCCCGCGAACAGGAAGGCCTCGTTCTTGCCCTGCAAGGCAGACAGGATCGGCGTGTCGATGTCGGTCATTCTGGAGATGGAAACGGAGTCCTTGCCCAACGTCGCGAAATCGCGAGCACCAGAGACATAGCCGAGCCAGCGGACCCGCTTGTCGCGTGGCCACGCGCTTTCCGCTTCGACGGTGTCGATCATCCAGTGGAGATAGTCGCGGCTACCGTGTTCTCCGAGACAGCCGATGGCCGATCCCATCGCGGAGACGCGCGGGCGCAGAATGGCGATGAGGTTCTCCATGTCGAGAACCTCAGGCGGCCTGGTCGTAGGCGTTGCGGCCGCCGACGGGAGCTTCGACGATGACGCGACGGCGGGCGACTGCCCAGGCGGCTTCCTTTTCATCGACCGTGTCGGCCGAACGGCCCTTCACGACGTCGGAGAGCGACTTGATGTAGGCGGCGGTCGCCTCGACGTATTCGCGATCCTGCTGGTTGAGGTCCCGGATTTCGGAAAGGGCATCCTGCACGGAGGCGGACGCCGGGATTAGGTCGGCGACATCCGCCGTGCCTTCGGCGGCTTCCTTGAGTTTGGAGATGTAGCCCTTGGTGGCGAAGTCGTAGCGGTGGAACTTGTTCATTGGGGTCATCCAATTGCTAGCGTTGCGATGGACGTCAACCGGGACGTGGCGAGACCTTAGACGGATAAAAATAAGTTTACAAGACTCCATTGCAAAAAATAAAAGAACTCGCTATCAGCATTCGTCAACGGAGTCTTGAAAAAGAGTAGGCTTCGGTATTGCCGCCGCTCTGCCTGCCATCTATAAAGGAAATGACCAGCATATATGACTGCCAATTCAATTGCGGGACGCCGATCGGCGCTCCCGTCGTCCCACTTTCCAACGATGGATAAAGCGATGAACAAGCGTACTGGTCACTCCCTGAATTTGAACGATCTCCTCAACCCGACCGTGGCCTTCCTCAAGGCGACAGGGGCGGTTCCCCACTATTTCGGCCTCGGCTTCATCCAGATGAAGTTCAACGAGCAATACCGCATGCATTTCTGGCATCCGGCACTCTCGGCGATCGTCGGCGAGGAAGAGCTTCACGACCACCGATACGATTTCAAATCGCACGTCCTGCATGGAAAAACGACCCACGAAGTCTACGAATTCACTCAGGACGAGGCTGGCGACCATGGCATGTACGAGGTGTCCTGCAAGCCCGGCGACGAGCGCGAACCCGATTTCAAGGGGCTCGGAAACGTGAAGCCGGCCGGTAGCTACACGATGGTCAAGGGATCGGTCTACGAGTTCCCGCACACCCAATTCCACCGCATCCGCGCGAGCGAGTGCATCACGCTCGTCGAGCGTCGTGACGTCGTCAAGGAAATGGCCACCATCCTCAAGCCTGTCGAAGACGGCCACGTCTGTCCGTTCTCGCAGACGATCCCGACGGACCAGCTCTGGGACTACATCGGCGAACTCGTCGAAGACCGCGTCCGCGATCCGGACGGCGGCTACCACCTCAAGCCGATCCCCAAGGGCGTGGTCGGCGAGGTGTCGAAGATCGAAGAAGAATTCCTCGAATTCAAGGACGCCCTCAAACAGGGCAACGACGTCATGGCGTTCATCGAACTATCAGACCAGCTCGGCGCGATCCGCTGCTGGCTGGAACGCCACCACCCGAGCGTAACGCTCGATCATCTCATCACCATGAACGACGCCACGACACGCGCGTTCGTGAACGGCCACAGGAGCTGACATGGACAACAAGTTGATCGGGATCGACCCCGTAACCCACGACCGCCTGGTCTCCGAGGCGGTCGTAAGGATCATGGCGACGGCCGTCACGACATACGGGTCGCCCGAAGCAAAGCTCGCCGCATTCCGGTTCGACGTTAAAAACGCAATCGACCTCGCGCTCGCCTACCAGTGGGAAACCATCGTCGAGGAGAAGATCGAAGGTCTGGAGAGCGATCTCGAGAGCGCCGTTCAGGCCGCCTACAACCGCGGGGCCGTCGAATGGGCGAAACTGAACTACCCCACCTGGATCGAGCGCCTCGAGACCAACAAGAAGGCGACGGAGGCGCGAGCCAAATGCTGATCTCCAGCTTCACCGACTGGGGACGCCTTGCGCGCGCCCTTGCCTTCTACCAGAGGAAAGGTTTCCTGCGCGTCGAAGTCGACTGGAACGCCCCCAAGGACATCTGCGCGCTGACGTGCAGCGACGAAAGCCGCATGTACGCTTTCGACGGCGAATACCTGGTTGGATCGGCGGAGCAGTCCTTCATCCACGCCATGAAGCTCGACGGCCTTCCCAAGGGACGCTACGTGTCGCTGACGCCGTGCTTCCGACGGGAGCCGGAAGTGAGCGCAACCCACCTCCGCCAGTTCATGAAAGTCGAGTTGTTCGCGTCCCATGACGCCAATCCAGACCTGGCCCTCGAGTTCGCCGATCTCGCGCGACAGTTCATGGAAGAGGAAACCGAACATGCGGTCGATCTCCTGACGACGGCCGAAGGCTACGATCTCGAGATCGGCGGCATTGAAGTCGGCTCCTACGCCGCGCGGACAGCCGACGGCATGTCGTGGACTTGCGGCACTGGCCTGGCAGAGCCACGGTTTTCGACCGCCATCGAAAACAAGAGCGCTGGCCTCACGCCGATCCGCAAAGCCGAAGCGTCGGCAGCATAACCAGACAGAGGACCGGAACATGACAAAGCAGACACGGGCCGAGCGGATGGCGCATGCAAACGAGGTGATCCGTCACATCGCTGCCCACGGCCGCCGCTTCTTCCATTACGCCAAGCATGACCGTACGGCGGCATTCGAGCTTACGGCCAGCGGCAGGGTCCGCTTCCGCGACGAATGTACCGATCTGCTGGTCGACACAGGCCGCGAGGGTCGCTGGAATCCGCAGAAGTTCAGCGGCGGCGGCACAATGCAGCGGCTGGTCGCCGACCTCGGCAGGTACGTCTCCAAGGGCGTGAAAGTCGACAAGCGCCACTTCGGCCCGTGGGCGGACTGGAAATGCGACGGCGACGTCTGGGGGTACGGATTTGAGGAGATGCAAAAGGTCCGCGATGGCATCGCAGGAAGCGACGTCATCGATTGGACACCGCCAATGAAACAGCCCACGCCATCCGCCACGCAGGAAGCAGCCGCGATCTGACGGGCAGACATATTTCAGGAGACGACGATGACCTTCAAAACCAGCGTAGACCGTGCCGCATTGGCCATTGAAAATCTTGAGTTCGCAGACGGCACTCTCGCTCTCGGCATCGATGACCGCAGGCGCATTGCTGAAACTGTCTTGTATGCGGCGGGCGAAGTCTATCAACCGCCCGAACCCAGAAAGTTCGGCTACAGCGGCTGGACGGCGTTTATGTACGGTCGCGGCGCGACCACGGAAAACGCCCTTTATCTGTGCTACGAGAAGCACGGCAAAGTGAAGGCGTCGGTCCGGCCACGAGGCGGCGAAGAGTACGAACTCCAATTCGAAGGCTCGACGCTCGACGACGCGATGCTGGCCGCCGAGCGGGAGGACGCGATGATCACGGCCGCCCGCGAGGCGCTCAAAGGCAAGCCTCCAGCCTTGGTCTACCGTCCGAACGGCGACACCGACGATTGGGGAATGATCCGGCGTTCGAACGGCAACCTGTTCGCCGTCGTACGCCGTCCTCTCCCGGAAGCGGAGGCCAACGAGGCCCGCAGTACCAAGACCGACCCCTTCGAAGCTCTGAGCCGCCTGCTGATCTCGGCCTCCGAGAGGATCGTCTCTCAACCCGACGACGCCCGTCGAACCCTTGTCGAACTCTGTGCGTCTATCGCTTCTGGCGAAAAGGCCCGTAGCGACGCGGTTTCGCAGGACATCGACACCACCGAATGGGACAAGGTCGCGGCACGCCATCATGGCGAAGCGGCCGATCGTATTCGGCTCGGGATTTTGGGTGTTCTGGAAACCTTCAAATCGTCGGACGACGAAGACTGAGGGACCAAGATGACAACCGAGGCAAAGAACCCTGAAAATGTGGCATTGCCACGGATCGGGGTCGCTCTCGACAGGAGCCGCTTCCCGCAGCGCACAGCCGACTTCCGGTCTGTGTCGCTGGTACCCGTGCTGTTCAGTCCTATCATGGGTTCCCCTGAACGTTTCGTCGTCGGTTGTCTATGCAGCGACCGTGACAGCATCCATCTTGAGCGGGCAAACAAGCTCGACCGACTGACCTGCCTGTTTGGCGAGCAGTCCAAGGGCGCGGTCGCCGCGATCGAGATCGCCTTGGACGCGCTTTCCGGCTCGATCCACACGGACGACTTCCTGATCGACACCTATCGATCCCCGGTTTCCAATTGCCGGCTCGGCGAGACGGAAAACAGGGAAGGGCGTTCTCTACAAGAGGCGGGCATCTTTTGGATGTCGGCAATGAGTTCCCTGTATGCCCCGCAAACGGTAGAAGCGTAGGAGCATCCCTGATGGACCGCCGGTCGAAAATCCCGCCCTTGCTGACATCCTTCCGAGGTTTGCTGGGGGACGCGGGCATCCCACACACGCTGCGCCGGACGAAGAACGGCTGGCCGTATATCAGATTCGAGGCTCCGTCGATCGGAAACGAGGTATCTCTGCAGTACCGCAACAGACGTACGGACAGGCAAACGCAGGAAGTCCGCGACGCCCATTACCTCGTCTTCATCAAGCTGCCAGGAGTAGACCGGCAGGCGACCCGGTCCTTCTCCAGTGCCGAACAGCTTCTGTCCTTCCTCGGCATCGACGATGAGATGCTGGCGAGCAACCGCACAGGACGTGAAGGCCTTTCCGCCTACGACCGCGCCATCTCCGTCATGACCCCCGCCGTGGAGCAGTCTTACACGGAGCTCATGCGTTGTCCCTTACAACGCATGATGGGACCATCGACCTGAAAGTTCAGGAGACATTTCATGCATCGTTTCGACCCGACCCTCTCCCAGCGCATCAGGAGCCACCTGGAAGAAGCCGCAGCCACTGTATACGGCCGCGAAGTCGCGAGGAGAATGGAGGAGGGCGCTTCCTTCGTGCGAGACGCCAAGGCAGAATCGGTGATCCTCAACGACTGGCGCTACGCCTATCTCTACAGCCGCGAGTTCATCCGAGGACGCTGGCCTGCCTTCGAGGACGCCATCGCCGACGCCGACCCCGTCCGCGATCCGGCCGTCATCCGTTGCGTCTACAACTACGTCAAGAACGTCCGTAAGGGCCGAATGGTCACTGCCGAAAAGCACATCGCCAACTGCGCGACGTCATCTGTCGACTACGCCTTCAACTTCCTCGAAGGCTCTTGGTCTCAGGAGATGGATGATGCAGAGGTCGCGAACACGGTGATCGCCCGTCACCCGACGGCCGCTTCCGCATACAGACTTGGAAGATAACGGTCAACGCAGGTGTTGACACCTTGGTTTTGAAAAAATAGAAGACGTCAAATGAAACGAAGACGCCATCGCGCCTTCACGCTGACGGAGTCTACGGAATGTCCACGGCAGACAACCTTTTGGTGGCAAGCTACGAGACCATGCGGGCCAGCGTCCTCACCTCGTATCTCCAGAATCCCGGCCACTTCAATTCGGCCTACGTTTATGCCTGGCTGCATCGAATGCCGGCGATCGGTCTAGCCGACCACGAAAACGTGTTCTGGCGTGCCGCGAGGATCGATACCGCGGCGGTCAGGTACGTCAAGCATGACGTCGACAAGTTCGTCGCCAATCGTCAGCTGGAACGCCTTGCCTATGACCGGCTCTCGACCACCAGAAACATCGTCAATCTGCAGGTGCAGGGTTGGCTGATGACGATCCTTGGCTATTTTTCTCTGAAGGGCGACTATTCGCTCGAAGTGAAGCAGGCGCTGCGCGTCAATCTGCCGCCCGAGAAGTCGCTTGTGACCGCATTTGGCCCCGAAATGATCACCTTTCCATCGTAGCCGGTTGTCGGTTGCCCGCGTTGGCGGGAAGATTTGGCGTCAACAAAAACAGGTCTTCCCTATGGCACGTTCGAACAGCCCGGCATCCCTCGAAAACTGGAGCAAGAAGGCCGGCCGTGCGATCTACCGCGCCAGCGTCGGCCCGAAAAGCTATTGGGACGGCAACCGCCCCAGCCCGTCCCTCGCGGTCGCCGGCAAGGTCTGTCCCGGCGGTCGTATGTTGCTGGCCTTCGACATGGAGGAGCTTCGCGACTACTTCGTTGAAGGCCATGCCGACAACGGCGTGCAAGCCGAACCCGACCTCTGCGAGAAAGCCTCCCCTTATCGACAAATCGCCGTCGCCTCTGCTCCGCGCGCCACCGACCTCGAGACGTCCATCCCGATTTACGTCACGGCACGCAAGGCTCTCGACGAGGCCTACAAGGCGATCGAGCGTGTCTTCAACGGTCCTTTCCAGGCACTCATGGACGCGGACAAAGTGAAGCAGGCGATTGCGGTCATCAACGCGATGCCGGACACCTACCTGCGGTCCAGCGCGATCGGCCAGCTTCTCGCCAGCAAGAAGTGGGACACCGAGAAGAATCCCATCGGTCATATCGATCCCGCACCGTATTCACGCGAGCAGGCGGCCGCCTTGATCCAATTGCAGCGTGCGAAGAAGGCCGACCGTATCGCCGGAGACATCCATGGCAAGTTCGCCATGGAACGCGCCGAGGTGATCCTGGCGGAGGACGGCGAGGAAGCCCTGAGGGAGTTCGCCGCAACCCTGCCGCCGTCGATCGCGAGAGCGCATATGGCGGTCATGGAAAGGCAGGCTGCGCGCAATCGCGACAAGCCCGCCTCTTACGGCCCGAAAATGTGATCGCCTAGCTGCTCGGCGCGATCTTGGATGCCAGATAGCCGATGTAGGACTCGCGGTTTCGTGAACAAATCACGACCTTGCCCCGCCCGGAAAACTTGCAGACGATGCCTTCTCCGCTGACGGCGCTGTTGACGAGCGAACCGAAGAAACCGGACGACTTGTTCGTGCTCACCGCCAGTTCATAGGACAGACCAGCGTCCCACGCGACGACGTGGCAGTTGTCGATGGTCACCGGGTTGTCGCGGGTGGCGTCGATATCCATGTCGATGACGGTACCAAAGCCGGAGACTGCGACCTTGCCGTGGCCCTCGGTCTGACCGATGAAGAAGCCGCCTGTCCCTCCAAGCAGCGCGCGACCTACGCTCTGTGTCCTGACCTTGACGTCCACGGTCTTCTCGCTGGCGAGGAAGACGCCGTCGTTGAGGAAATACTGGCGCGACCCACCGCAATCAAGGACCTGGATGTCCCCCGGGATTACAGGCGATAGCAACGTTTCGCCGCCGCCGCGGGTGGCGCGGATGGACTGCGTGAAAAAGGACTCGCCATTCGTCAGTTTGCGGCCGAGGGCAGAGAAGAAGCCGCCCTTCATCTCGCCGACGAGATCGAGGTTCCCTTCCATCATCGCCATCGCGCCCGACTCGCAGCTGATCTCTTCGCCGCGCTCGAGCGTGACGTAGAGGAAGTTGTCGCCCTGGCCGATGATGTCGAATTTCATTTTGGTCTCGCTCGAAACAAAGAACACGTTTTGCAAAATGATGAAGTCGGACACGCGACCGCGCAACCGAAAACAGGACGTCGCGGCGTGATTGACAAGGGTCCACCAAGTCACTAATTCGATGTGGAGTTTAAAATTCCAGAGAGGTCCACGATGTCCTTCCTCACACCCGAGATCATCGCGCAGGCGCGGGAACACTACGACGAGGGCAGGGCGTACCACAACTGGAGCCACATCGAGTGGATGTTGGGCCTCTTCGAAGAATATCGGGCGCTCGTGAACGATGCCGATGTGTTCGAAGTGAAAGTCGTCGGCCATGACGTGATCTACGACAGCCGTCGCCATGACAACGAACTGCTTAGCGCCAAGATGGCGATGGCCTGGATTGCCAACGTCGCCAGCCCTCGGCAGCTGGATGCGACCGACAAAGGTATCCAGGCGTCGGCGACGCATATCGTTCCCGCTGGACTTCCGACGGCGGTCGCATCCGATGTCGCGCTCTTCCTCGACATGGACCTAAGCATCCTCGGCTCGGACGACCGGACGTTCAAAGCCTACGACGAGGCGATCCGCGAGGAATATTCGTGGGCGACCGACGAACAGTGGAAGGTCGGCCGCGCCGCCGTCATGAAGAAGTTCCTGACCCGTCCCTCGATCTTCATCACGCCACAGCTGAAGGAACGCTTCGAGGAGCCAGCGCGGAGCAACCTGAAGCAACTGATCGAGGCTCTCGAAGCGTAGTTCCTCGACCTGCTTCTCCTCGTGCGCGTTCCCTTCGGCAATCACGGCCCATCTCCAGGTCGATAGCCTTCAACGACTGGCTGGTATCCGAATTGGCCCCCTCTCGAAGCGGGACGACGAACGCTTCTCAGCGGCCTGGCGTTCCAGCTCGACGTTGATCGGGGTCAGCGCCGGAACGCCGACAATGGAGTCGTTCTCGCGGTCAAAACTGACGTCCTTGAAACGCATCGACATCACTCTGGGCGATTTTCCGCCGCCTTCGCTGATGACAATAAACGACGCCTTCTTGATTTCGATGCTGACGCTGGAGCCGTTCCTCGTGCCGCGAAAACAACGCTCTCCTACCGGATAGAAATCGTTCCGGATCGCCCACTCTACTATGCTGTCTGCTGTCATTTTCAATCCCCGTACCGGGAAGGCCAGCCGCCGCGCTGTTCCTTCCCGGGTGTGCAGAATCATTCACACGCCCCTCCATACGCGGTCAGGATTCCAGGGTCGATTGGAACGTCGCGCACCCGGGTTCATTCCGACAGTCGTGTTGCAATTCGGACTCAGTGTAAGAGGCCGGGAGTGCAACCTCCATCGGTGATCAGTGCCGGCGCATCGATGGAGGCGGACCGGAACGCGGCTGTGGCAGCGCGATGCAGTCGAAGCCCGCGATCTGGGCGGCGAAGGCTTCGTCGCAACCGTCTTCCCATGGGAACTTCCCGCTATCGTCGGGGAGGACGATCAGATATGCCTCCGCTTCCTCTGGAAGCAACAGCTTGGAGGGCGAACTGTGCGGCCGTACCGGTACTATACCTTGCCCAAGATCGCGGCCAAAATAGCCGGCACCGTCCGGGACCAATATACCTTCCCGCATCAGGGATACAGCTACGTTCAGAAAATGCTCCATAAGCGGAAGCTGCAACCCGGCCATCACGAACTCAGCTGTTTTCTGCTCGGCGGCATAAGAGAGCCCAGAAGTAAAACTATATGGAACCGAAACGTCACTCAGGTAAATAGCCGTCGCGGCGGAGCGGTTCGTTCGCCCGCTTTTCCACTTCTTTGAGTTCGTTCCGATCCATCCCAATTCTCCTTGCCTGACCTGGATAGCAGTTAGCCGCACCAGGCACAACGCGCCGACAGGAATACCTTGCCGCCGTCGGTTTCGTCCCGAACACTGGATGGACCTGACGGAGACCACGACGTGCAACTGAGTATCGCGTATCTGAACCACTATTGCGCCAACACCAAGACGGACTCCAACATCAAGGAACGCATCGGCTGGGCGAGCGTCGACGTCGAAATCCAGGATGTCCCGTCCACGCATCTCGAGCTGGTCCTTCACGACAACGACGGTTGGGGAGCGGGCTTCGATTCGGACAAGGTCTACGCTTACGACGACCACTACTGGGTTGTCGCGGAGGCCGCGAACGGTGTCTACAACAACCGGGCCACGGAAAAGCACAGCGGTTATCGCGAACTTGGCGACGAGAGGACCGGACTGCTACGCAATTTCGACCGCTCCGGCCAGAGGGCGTTCACGTGGGCGGCCTTCGAATTCAGGATGCTTTCGAGAATACCGTCTCCAGGCGTCTACGCCACGGAACCCAAGAATTTCCGCAACTACGCGCCTGGAACCAAAGTCGAGTGGGACGACCGCCCGGAGATCGAGGCGAGGGTGAAGCGCTACTATGAACGGAATCTCCTCGCGTCCAACGCCACCGTCTATTGCCGCATCGACAGACCGGGACTCCACTCTGCCGACAGCCGATATTCCTGGCGAAAGGAATACAAGCGGGTCTTGACGCCATACGGAGGGCAGGGCGATCCGATCATCGACTTCGCTTCCGCCTATCTGGCCGCGGATGACATCAAGACCCGCCGGAAAGATACCTACGGCACAAGGGAGGCCGAAGCCTTCTTCAGCCCGATCCCAGACAGCGGACCGGAGCCTGACGAGCGACTGGTCAGGGCGCTGTTCGGCGACCTGTTTTCGCGTCACTCATGGCTTTATCTCGCCGACAAGATCAAAAGAGGCGGGACCAAGAGTACAAGAGCGTTGGCGAGGCTTCACGACCTTTGGCTCGCATACGTCGAAGAACCAGACGATGCCATCCTCGACGAGGCCGCGCAGCTCATGATCGGACTCGCGGGTGATGGCGGCAAGACCAAGCATCTCCAGGCGTGGCTGGACAGGCCTGTCAGTCTTTGGATTAGCGAAAACCAGCCCGAAAATTAGCTCCCCCTCTTGGCTCGGAGTTGTGAATTCCACATTGACTGCGCCTTATCGCTGTATATAAAGACCCCATCATTGCTCTGGAGTCTTGGCATGTCTTCTTCTGGTCTCGTCTCTCACGGCCTCAACCTGCATGACCTGGTTCGAATTTGCGCCACCCGCTTCGACATGCCGCCGGCTGCGACACGCTCTGCGGCTGAAAGGCTCTACGAGAATAACACGATTACCTATCCCCGAACAGAATTCCGGTTCCTCGGCGACGATGACCACGTTGATGGCTCGGCCACGTTGGCGATGCTTGCAGCCTCGTCTCCGATCTGGGAGGCTCAGGTCGAGAAAACCGATCCCAAGTACCAGTCTTCGGTCTGGGTAAACGAGAAAGTTGCTCGCGAACAGAACGCCAGAGCTATCGTGCCGTTGAAAAGGGCCGACGTTGCCAGCTTCGACAGGGACGAGGAAAACGTCTTCTCGGTCGTCGCGGAGCGGTATATCGCGCTTTTTGATCCAGCGCGGTCGACCTCACGTGACAGAGAGGTAACGGAAGAGAACTTCGAGTATCGGCATTTCCGGCCAGCGGCGCACGTCAATAAGGTCGATGTATTCGGAACATCGGTAGACCTCGTCGGCCCGGAATTCTACGTCGACAATCGCGGCGGAAGCCTTTTCCTCGCTGTCACAGACGACGTGAAGGGCTATGCTTGGCTCGAAGTACCGCTTGCCGCGTTATCCGAATTCATCTGCGCGATGCCGTTCTCGTCGACGGAGGATTTCGCGCGACGGAACCTGGTTCTCCTGCGGAAGTTCGTAGACGAAGCCAATAACACTGTCCTTCCAGGGGGCGGCGGGCTTTACGTGTGCGCGGCAAAGACCTATGAAATCCGCGACGGCGTCCGCCATTACAAATGGCCGCGGTCTTAATCATCAAAAGGACTGTCGGTCGGGTTCCCCCGAAAAGCGAAACCCCTGGCGGGCGCATTGCCTGGCACGGGGGTTCTAATGCTCACGCCGAGCGGCATATCTCCTCGAAGACATCGGCTACCCGCACTAGCAAAGTAATGATTTGCCGATCTATGGCCGAACTCAACATCTGTTCCAGGTCGAGATGTAAAGAATGCAGGTGAGTTGTTGCATCCTTTGCAACTACTCACCTCTTTTCCCTCCTAGTCAGAGCTTTTGCCCCAGTCAGGCCTTCAAGCCACGCGACGGCTCATTCTGGCGCTTCTCCGAACGCAAGGTCTCGAACAGCCTGTTGACGTTCGAGCGCGTGTCCCTGACCGTTTTCTGCAAGGCAAGCAGGTCGGCGACGCTCTTCGGACGGTCGCCATTGGCGAGCCATTCCCCGATCGGGCGCAGGTCCTGTCCCACTCGAAGGCTCGACGCGCCGGCGTCGACGAGTTCCTTGGCGATGGCCCTGGAATGGGTCACGACCGCGAAACCCATGCAGGCGGGATGCAATGTGTTGGCGAATTCGGCAAGGTATTCGCCGATCGCCGTGTGATATCCGTCTCCGACGCCGATGTCGGGCTCGTCGAGGATCAGCCAGTGCGGATGGTCGCGATCCCGTGAATTCGCGACACCGTTCAATGCAACGCGGATCGACACGTTTCCGGTCGATTCCGTCGTCTCATGTCCGAAAATGAAGCTTCGCTCGATGCCGGCCGCGACACGGCGCTTCATGCCGATGTCCATAACCTCGAGCTTCTCACCCTCGGCCTGCAGAATATCGTGAGAGACCTGACGAAGGATTTCGACGGCAAGCGATTTGCCGCTGCCGTTCTCGCCCGTGATCAGAAGGCAGCGCGGATTCCGGCCCTCTTCGAAGAGGCTCGGAAGGACTTCCCGTTTGGCCTCGGCGTGTTCGCCGTTTTCCCATTCTTTCCAGACTTCGGCGGGGGTCAGCAACCGCATTCTGATTGTCTCCGTTCAGGGAACAACTCTCACATAGTCATGTTTTTTACAAGACGTCGCGTGGTTCAGCGGCAAGAAATTAATGACGTCACGATAAAGTACAAGTTGAGGTTTTTCCCGCGTGGACAATTTCAGGTAATTCAGCCACTATCGGCGCGGTTGGGCATGAGGTTACCACAATGCAGTTCCAGGAATCGGGACTTGGCCTTTTCGGCTGGTACGACAACGACATGGCGATATTCGGCGGCAAACGAAGCAACCGCGTCCATCCCGCAGGCCACCTGTGGTGCAAGTTCGTCGTCTACGACATGGTACATCGGCATTCCACGGGCAACGACCGCGCTGTCGGCAGCATGGAACTGCTTATCGAATATCCGATCGACGAGACAGCGCCGCTGCTCATCCGCAAACTCCTGAATTTCGAGATCGACAAGGACTTGCGCCGCAACCCCCGTAAAGGCCAACCCGGCGAAGGGCTTGGCCGCCGCGCTATCGAAGCACTCTCCCGATCCATCACCGACGAGATCGAAATCCTCGACATCAAGCCTTCGGCAAGGGGCTTCTGGGAAAAGATGGGCGTGGAGATGCACCGGGAGCAAAAACGGGTGAACGGTACCCTCAAACCGGCCTTGACCCTTGAGCACAGAGCCGATGCGCCTTCCGCTTCCGGACCACGTCCGTGAAGACCGATCCTTCCCTGGCTATTCTAGCTCGGCGATGAAGTCTTCCCACGCCTTCACGTCATCCGCGCCAAGTGGGATGCCGGCGGCGAAGGCATCGTAAATCGCCGACACTTCCGCCTTGTTTCGTGGGTTGCACGTGATCATCGACCAACCCGGAAGGTCGACCATCAGCGCGAGGAAATCGCCTCGGGGAACGATAGCTCTCGCCAGCACTTCTTCCTTGCCGTCGTTCCAATTGGCGTATGTTCCAGGAACGGTTTCGATACCCGCGGCCTTCCAAAGGCCCTCCTGGTCTGCGGCCCGTTCGATGTTCCGTTCGACGATGTCGGGCATCCTGTAGTCACCGGTCGGCCTCGGGGCGAATTCGAGAACCATCGAGAAGTGCGGAACATAGATGTCGAACCGCTCAGGTGACTTGAACAGCGTCTTCACCGCCGAGTCTTTCGTGAACGCCGGAAAAAACGCGATGCTCTGGAAGCTGTAGATCGTTCTCGTCTGGAAGTCGGCGAACAAAATTCCGGACCCGAACGGCGCGGCCGGCAACGGTCCGTATCCCTTGCTCGAGCGGTATTCTTCGACGAGACCTCTGAATTCCACTTCGTTCGGGGTGACGAAGTCCGCTTCGGCGAGGATTCTATCAATGACGTGGCTGTAGCTCCGCGCCGCGATCACTTCGCCTTCGGCTGTCCTCAATCCGATCGTTACGTCGCTGCCCATGCCGCCCGCCTTCTCGATGTCTTGACATCAGTATTCTTCGCGGTCCCAGGAATGGCAAGTTCTACGGCGTCGGGATGCGCACGGTCGGGATGCTGATCACGGTGTTTTCGGCCATTTCGAAGCCCTTCTCGATCAGCCTGTCCGTCATTTCCGGGGTCGGCACATTGAGACCCTCGTATCGCGGTCGCTTCAGCCTGCGCCATTCGTCATGGAGTTCCGGTAGAAGGTCAGTCAGATCGCTTCTCTGATCGAGGATGTCGTTGTTGGCGAGAACGGCATCGTGAATTCGTTCGTACTTCGCCAGTTGCTCGCCCTCGAACAACGGCCCGCTCTCGCGGTGGTTCGGATGGAAGTCCTGCTGAATGGCGCGGCGGACGATGTTGGAGCCAAGGGTAAGCGCCATGGTGTGGGCTGCTTCGGCATTGTGGTCGAAACCGACGGCAGACAGGTCTATCCCATCGAGTTCCGCGACCTCGATGACGTCTCCTGGAAGTCCACACCATGCGTTGAGCATCTGGTTGGCGAAATCCAACGCTTCCTCGTACGCAGATAGCGGGAACCGCATCCAGCCGTTGCCTGGCAGTCCTTGCGACAGAAATCCTAGCTTCATCGCCACGCCATGCGCCGAGTGCCTGTCACCATGCGTGAAAACGGTGATACACGGCATTGTCGTCGCCATCCACGGCTGCCCGTCGATGAAGAGCAGGCTGTCGGCCTGAACCTCGATCATCTTCCGAGCTGCCTCGAAATCTTCCGGATAGACATGTTCCAACGGCGTCTCGGACAGGAGGATGTCGTTCCTGTTGCGGGCCTCCTGCCAGTTCCTTTTGTAGTCCGGCCAAAGCTTGCTGCCGTAGTGGGTGTCAGCGCCGTGGAGATCGATAATCCATTGGAAGTGCCTTCGAAGAGGGTCCGCGACCGGCCGGCCGCTCAGGTTTTCGTGAGGCGGGATCGAGATGACGTGATCGATGTCGTCGTTGTACTGCCTGACGTTGAACGACCTCGAGAACAATCCTTCCTGGCCTCCAAGCGGACGATAAAGGCGGCCATGGTGCAACCTGAGTTCTGGATACTTCCTGCGACGGCCGTCGCTCTTGAAGGTGATCCGCTCCAGGCCGATCTCCGTCTCCCGAGAGGATATCTCGGCGATCTCCGCGGTATGGACGTGGCTTCCCCAGAAGAACCGCTCGCCTTTTTTGACGGTCGGGATACAGCGGGCGAGAATGGGAAACCTGATGTCGAGTTTCATGACGAATTCCTTTGGACCCAACCATCTATCGTGCTGATCCGGCAAGGAGCAACGGACTGGTCCTTTGTCAGCGCGGAAACACCACACTTGGCGAACTCAGGAATGTCGATCGTCCTGAATTCCCTGAACCCGTAGGTCCGGCAGTCTACCATCGATGCCTAGTAAACCGGGAAGTCGATACGCATCACTTCATCCTCATCGCGGTCGCGGCAGGTGTCGGCAACTCGATATTGACCGGCCGGTCATTGAGGATGTCTAGCGCCTCGTAAAGCGGCTGCACGGATATGCGGGCGCGCGTCCAGTTTTCGATCACGTCGTCTGGAATGGACGACAACGAAGCAAACCGTTCTTCCGGGTCGGCCGAGCGTGCGGTGATCCCGAGCGGTGAATTTCCGAGGCCCCTGTCATTTGTCAGTGTCCAGAACGGATTGATCCGGTTGGTGACTTCCCAGTACATGTCCCAGTCGAAAGTAAACGATTCAGGGATCAGCACCTCCGGTCGAACCCCCATGAGTTGGTCGACGCCGGCGGTGCCGTTTTCGGTGGCGACAGCCAAAGCGTCGTCGAACCGATCGATCCGCATGGCGCTCGCTACGGTATTGCGAGCATAGGTCAATGCTCGGTCCGTCGTCTCGATGACCATCTCACGGACTTCCGTCCCCTCCCGGTTTTCGTTCCGGACCGCGATGAACGGTTCGAAGCAAGCGGCGTGGATCACGCCGTCGACGGCGATGACGTTGTCCAGCATCTTCTCCATGCTGGCAAGAGCCTCTTCTCGGTGGTTGTACTTCACGACCTCGAACTGGCTTTCCTGGTCATCGACGACATCCTTGGCGGCGGTCAACCATTCCGGGAAACACTTGACTCCCAGCTTGAATTGGATGCGGCCGCTGTTCAGCATGGACTGGAACTGAGTGCGGTCCAATTCCGGGCTGCGCATCGGCGGATGCCTCAACTCGCCATCCGCCATGATCATGCGCTTCCAGTGTTTGTTCTCGTGCCACCTCGTGAACTGCGTGAGGTCCGGGCCGCTTCTCCCGTGGTTTGTCCTAACATCGTCCGGATCGTGGCGATGATCCGTGTTCGGCCGCCACCGACAGGCGATCGGCGCTTCCTCGGTGGATACCTCACGGATTTCGACTTCGATCCGCTCGCGGTAGGCATAACTCCGCGCCTGTTTCTTTCCGGGCAGGCGGCCGGTGATGCCGTAGTAGAGCGGAAACACGATCTTCAATTTGACCCCTCCTATCCGAACTTGCGGGTCGGCGCGGTATTCGCCTGCTCGGCGGCGATGACAGACCCTTCGTCGACGTATTGCCCTGTCACTTCGAACTCGGGCGGCATTCTGTCGATCTGGCTCTCGATTGCGTAGAAATCACCGTCGACAGTCATGGCGTCAGGCATGTAGACCTCGTGGCAGTATCGGAAGCGAACCAGGTTTCCGCAGGTGATCGTCCCCTCGAAGCCGATTTCAGAATCCCTTACCTCAAGGATGCTTCGAAACACCGTTCCGTCGCCGAAGGTCACCGCTCCGCGATGATCGACGCAATTTTTGGTGCAATCACGCACCGTGACCGATCGCTCGAAAACCACTCCGTCCAGCTTGGCGTGATTGCAGTCGTAGAAGGTCACCGTCGATCCGAACGTGCAGCCGCCGACACCGTCGAAGAATGTGCGCCTGAACGCGCAAGCGTTGGACGTCACCCGTTCCGGCAGCTTCGTGACCTCGCAATTGGAAAGGTTGAGGCCGCCTTCGATGGCAAGCTTCTCCTCGTGCAAACGAAGGAATCGCAGGTCAAGTCCGCCCGTGGCGTTCAAACCCCGCGGCAGTACAACGCGCTGGAGGACGCCGTGCGAGCCGCCTCTTCCTGCCCTTAGGCGTTCGAGCGGGTCCGGCCCGGTGACAGTCAGCCAACCCTTGACCACGACGCCTTCCGCTATCGGGACGTGATATTCGTCCGGCTCGCAATCCGACGAGCGAAAGCTCAGGTCGCCGTCGAAAACGTCACCCGGCTTCAGGGCCGTCAGGTCGACCAACCGCCTGGTTCGGTCGACTGCAAACCCGAAGGGCAGGTCTTCTTTCCCGATGCTCCATGCTGGATCGAGCCATCCGATTAGAAGGCGCATGTATTCGGCTTTCGGAAGCTCGTTCTGTTTACCCTTGATCTGGTTTACCTCCTGCCGCAGGAGGTCGACCTCGACGGTCACATGACTTTTGCCGAACCTGTCGCGGACCGAGAAGATGGCGAGACGGCCATCGGCGACGCCTTGATCATACGCGCCTTGGCCGACGCAATGCCCCATTTCGAAGCCCTCGTGATCGAGAGCGCTCGCCGAGGTCAGCTTGAAGATGCCGTATCCACCGCCGCAGTCGTGGACCAGTTCCGCTCCTTCAGAGGAGGCGAGGTCAGCGCCGTCGTTCAGACGCTTTCTCATGGCCTTGTTCGCCTCGGCCACCATCTGGGGAACCGTTCCAAGCTTCATCAGTTTCTTCGGCCGTCCTTCGCTGTCCACGCGCGACAACCATTCCTCGTTGCGCATCTTTGCCGCGACGAGCCAATCGATGATGTGGTCTATGTATCGGCCGAAACTGTCGATTTCCAAGTCCCGACCCAGATCGGAGCCACCAAGACGCTTCAATTCCTTGGCAACTACGCGCCCAAAACTGGCCATAAGGAGATCGAACACGTCGACCCCTGTTCTTGCCTTGGCGCGCGATGCCTCGTGCCTCATCCAGGTTTCAATTTGTACGTTGTCCGTCATCGTCGATTCCGTATGTTTCGGTGGAACATACCAGAGGCGACCGCAAGCACAAATCCCGGCGGGTTGTCCTTACGGGACGACACCATCCCGTAAGGAACACGATTTCCTCGTTATGGCCTGTTTGCAGCCACTGGGACGTAAAGTCGACCAGACGGAGCAAACGCCTTCGAGAGAGCCTCGATGACCTTTCCTTGCAACGGGTCCGAATAATGAACGCCACCCGCCTTCGCGACCGGAACGGCAAGCACTTCGACACGGTAGAGCATGCCCTCGAAGATGGTCCGGTCCACATTCGCTCGCGAGTCTCTGATTAGCTCGCTAAGTGGTCCAAGTTGCGCGTCCTCGTAGTGAAGTTCGACAGGTTCCGGCGGTTCGTTTCCTGAAAACATCCTCAACTCGCCGTCCTTCCAGCGGAACGTGAAGACAACGTAGATCGGCGCGTCGAGGTCTCCCTGGCCGATGTCCGTCATGACGTCCGAGACGTCCACCTTCGCCTTCGAAATTCCGCTCAGGTTGTCAGCCAGCGCCTCGATCGCCTTTCCGTCCAGCTTGAGCCTGGCGTCGGTCGAGTTTTTCAGAGCGTGCATCATCGCATCCGCATTCAGGCCGACCGCCTTTGCGATGACCTCGATGATGGCGGAATGCTTCACGTCGCGTCCGACGCGTTCGCGGATCGCCTTGGCGAGGTTCCTCACTTCGGAGTGGTTGAGTTCTACCAGCATACGAATCCCCATTTCGTCCCTACGGCGGTCGTCCTCGTCTCCGCCAGCGGACCTTTGTTGGGGTCGTAGCGAAAGTTCCGAATGCCAGCGTTAAGCATACCCTTGCGGGCGAGGACTGCCGGAGGCTGCTGGCGGCTCCATGGAGATTGACTTACCTGATCGAAGTCATGATTTCAAGGGGATTCACAAATAAAGACACCGCCCGCCGTTACGCTTCGTGCCATATTCCAGTCCCACGGCTGCCGCACGGCGACCGACTACCGTTTCGTCGATTCGGTCCTCTGGTCCGGAGACGGAATGGACCTTCACCAGTGGAGCGCCTCGACCCTCCAAGGCCCGTGGCAGAGTGAATCGCGGGCGACGCAAGCGCCGGCGCGAAAATCGCCGTCGGAATGTTACACTACTAAGGCCGCGGAACTTCGAACTGGCAACCCGGGTCTCCCGGGTAACGTCCATCCCGGTCGCAGATCATCACCTGCACCACAGCGTACCGTTCGTGCCCGAGATACTCGCCCGCTTGCGCGGTGAATTCGGTTCTGACGTTGCCGCCCGCGTTCCTGACTTTGAACGGCATCGTCCAGCCGATGTCCAGCAACCCCTCGGCAGGCGGCTTGCCCCGCCCGCGCATGTATTGCCCGATCTCGTTCAACGCTTGGGCCGCAAACTGGTCAGGGAAGTTGCCGATGAGAAGCAGCTCAGGCAAGCCAAGTTCGGCGTTTCCGATCGTGTAGAAGAACCGTTCGCCCTTGTCGCCGAACACGGCCTGGATGTGCTGGCCAGCCATCAGGATGTTGTTGCGCATGACGCGCTTCATGGCCGGGTTCATCAAAACGCCCCATTGATTGCTCGCCGAGGAAGTAAACTCTTCCAGCTGCCATGGCAAGACCTGGACTCAAGGACATGTAGGTGTGGACGCAAAAGAGTTCTGCCGGCCATGGTCTAAACGCTCGACCAGCGCGGCCGCCAGTTGCCTGGCCCTCGACAATTCCCGATTTCGATCGGAAATCGTCCGTCTGCCGTGTCCAAGAAGCAGAACGTCCTCGCGCGACAGCAAAGCGAACTCTGGTTCGAACGTGTCGAACTCGTCTTCGATGATGTCGTCGATCGGCATTCTCCCGCGGATGTCGATCCCGTCATCGCCGTCGACCACGAACGCATGCACCAGAACCGTGCCGCCCGTTTCCAAGTCGGTGTCCAGGTAGGCACCGATCGGATGGCCCGTCAGCTCGCTCATGGCCACTGCGAAGAGGTGGCATCGGCCATGAAGCATCAGCTCCTCGTCGTCCGTGCGTTCGTGTTCTTCCATGCCTTCCACTCCAGTCGATCCTATCCTGGCAGCCCTCGGAAATCCAAGTCTCTATTTCCCGATATCGCTGGATCGAAGTCTTGCAATTAATCGCGCAACTTGCTACTGACGGTGACGAATAGAAGTGTTGACAACGTCGATTCGAGGAAGGCTGACCGAAATGGAAATCTCGACCGGAGAACTTGAGCACCTTGTCAACGTCGCGAAGGCCTATGGGGTCCGTACCGACGCCCGCGCGCGGGCGAAGGACGCCAAGGTTGAGGTCGAGAAGGCCGAGCGGGAAGAGCGCCATTACGGAGGCTTCGCGGATTGCGGCGACTCGTATCGCAGCGCGCTCGACGAGGCCAAAGGCGTCATGTCGGCAGCAGTTTCCTCCGAGATCAGAAGTGAGAAGGCATTCAAGCGCGCGAGACTCACGGCCATCGAGCAACACCCGCGCCTCGAACAGCTGATCGATGAACTGGTGTACGACAGACCCAAGTCGGCCTCGAAAGCCGCTTGATCCGAACGAACCCGCAAAAACACGAGGGACGAACGATGCTCCAATTCTCCGACACCGAACTCAGCTCGCTTCTTGCTGTCGCGGACGCCCACGGCGTTCGTACCCGCGCGCGGCTGACGGCTCGCAGCCTCAAGAAGGCCTATGATGATGCCCGGCGCGAGCTGAAGTCCGCCGAGTCCTCTGCGCGCATGTTCTTCATGTATGACGACTGCGGCTCTGGCTACGAGGCCGAGCACGCGCAGGCGAAATCCGCCTTCGAGATCATGCAGTCCGCCTTCAACGAGGCTGTCGCGACGGAGATCGAGAGTGAGAAGGCCTACAAGAAGGCTCGGCTGACGGCCATCGACAGCCATCCCCATCTCGCCGACGTCATCGCCCGCCACATCCAGAAACAGGATGCGGCCTGACCGCTATCGAAGGAGACCTCCATGTTCCGCAAAATTCTCTGTTGGCTTGGCTTCCACAGCAAAGTCGAAACGGAAACGACAGCCTATGGCAGTGGTGTGGATCGCTGCCATCACTGCGACTATCGCCAAGTGTATCGCAGTTACTAAGGTGGGACCGAGATGATCGAGTACCTGTGTGAACATTGGGTCGCCGTGGTGGTGGCGCTTGTCGTGTTCGAAGTCGCCGTTTACACCTTCCGCAAGGCGCTGTGCTGGCCGGATGACACCGAAGCAGAGAGACAGGCGTTCCGCGACAGCCTGATGCGGATGTATCCGCTGCCAGCTATGGAACGCCGAAGGAAGCTGACCAAGTAGGCAGCGCACTTTCGATGCGCCAGTGAATGCGCTAGTTTCCAGTGAATGTTTCGCGGGTTCTGGAAGGGCTGGCTATGGGAAAAATCGCTATGTGGCTCGGACTTGTTCTCGCGCTTGGCGCTGGCTTCTCGCTGGCCGAAGAGGCAGCGACTCCACCCCAAGCCGTTCCAGAGGAGAAGGCGTCGACGGACGCTACTCCGGTCGTCGACTGCTGGCCTTCCAGAAACGTCGGCATCGCTGAGCCCGCGGATCAGTACCGCGCTTCGTGCCAGCAAGAGCCAACCAAAGACAAACCCCCTGGCCAGCCTTAAGGTGCATTGACTTTGACGCGTTCTAAGGTGCCATACGCCAAGGAGGCGGCGTCGGTGCCGGGGCATCCGGATCGGGGCCTGCCGCGAGCTGCTCGTCGTGGGCTTCCTTCGTCACCTTCTTGCCGTCCAACACGAAGTGCTGGAAGTTCTTCGCGACCATGGCCGGGCCCAACGGGTTGTCGATCTTGTAGTAGATTTCGAGACTGGGGTCCCATTTGCGGATCGTGACGCTGTTGTCCGCCAGATTGTAGAAGGCGCAGTGCGTGTCCCGCGGATAATCTGGGACGATGCGGGAAAGCTGTTTCTCCAGATCGCCCATCGGGTTCTTCGCCGCCAGCTTAGGCAGGCTGTCGAGGAACGCTGCCGCATTCGCACGAGCCCCGTCGAGATATTCCTGCGTGTATGTCGCGTGCGGCTGGATGGTTTCCAACCTTCTCTTCATGGCGTCGATGTCGAAAGGCTGGAACAGATAGCTCGCCCGGATGAAATCGATGTCCTTCTGGCGAAGACGGATCATCTTGGCGGCCAGCGTGTCCTCGATCGCGGGCGAAACCGCAGTCACGACCTTGCCGTCGGCGATCTGGACTTCGCGGTATAGCGCGCGCTCCTGCCATGCGTGGGGAAGCGGCGAGGTAGTCTCGTCGACGCCGTCGACGTAGAATCCGTGGATTTCGTCGAATGACGAACCTTCGCCCGCGATACGGTGCAGGTATTCGGAGGCTTCGGAATAGACAGCCTCTGCTTCCGACTTGCGGCGCTCGGCTTCTTCCCACAGTTTCCGGTTGGCGGGATACATGTCGATCTCGCCCGAGGTCCTCATCGCGTCCGGAGCCTTGTTGCCCCAACGCATGAGGACCGCTTGGCTTCCGACCACGACGACCGCTTCGGTGTCGAAAATCTCGGCGACCTTGCGGATCGCGGCATCGAGATCACGGACGGTCCGTACGGGTACTTTGTTTTTCATTAGCATTGCCTTGCGCGCGTCTTCGATGCTGTCGCCCGAGCCGCGTGGGTATGGTGACTTCAGAACGGTGTTGGCTGCCTGCATGCTGGAACCTCCGAATGTCTAGGATCAATGTTGGCCAGACGTTTCGCAAGATTCCACATGCGTGGACGGATGATTTCTTCGTCGGAGAAGACGATCGACATCCTCTTTCCGTAGTCGAAGCCATGCAGCTGCATGAAGGGAGACGTTTCGCGCAGGTCTTCCGCGGCCTCGTCGCGCCTCACTATCCGGCGCGCAACCTCGATGCGGTCCACCGAAAACAGATCACGCCAGCCACGGACGTATGGCGTCTGGCCATCCGTCCTCTCCATTTCGTCGAGCGCGGCGTGCGCCCTGCGCATGAGGTCAGCGCCCCGATCTCCGCGGAGACATCGGGCGATGATGCGATGGGCGGCGCGCTTCCGGATGGAATGCTGCCGATCGAGTGAGGATGCGTAGTACATAGTCAAAAGCTCTTTCTATCGTCAAACGAACCGTATGACGAAAACGTGTGAAATTCGTGTCGCCGGTGGATTAGGGGGAGGGCGAATGTTCCATGTCGGACCCCGCCAGGGTCGAATAGGCATCGTCTAGTTCTGACGCCTCTATCTGATCCGGGTTCCTGTAGCAGTAAAGGAGGGCGGCTGCCGCCTTGATCTCTTCGCAGGCATCGGGGTCACAGGTGATCTCGATATCGTCCGGGTCGGCTGGACGAAGTGGATTCTTGAGATCGACGAGGACCAAGAAATCCCTTGCTGGCTGGCCAAGCGCGTCGACAGCAAGGTCGAGCACATGTCTAACTTCGTTCAAATCGAGAGACGCATCAGGCCCCTTGTCCCTATAGACGCGATGGAATGCGTCGGCGAATGCCTTGAGCTTTCCTGTGTCGGCCGTCTGGATGGCGAAGTTGGTCATACTGTTCCCCCGGTGACAAAGCTTGCATGCCGTGTTCTTCCCGTGCTCACAGTATACCCGATATGGTGCAAAGCAACATATGGCGGTTAACCATCCCCGCTTACTTTTATTGCATCTGCTAATTCTTTGAGCCGACTGCGAAATTCTTCGACGACCGACGCCACGCGCGAATCGAACGAAGCGGTTCCGTCGGGCAAGGCGGCAATATCGGCGTGAAACGAGCCAAATCTGGCCATCTCCATGGCTCTGGCGTTCGAAAACACGATCTCTTCGCGCGTTTCGTGGCCGTCGTTCTCGACCTTGCGTGATACCCACGGATCGTCGTCGGTGAATATGCGGTCGAATCCTTCGTCCGTCAACATCGTGTTGATCAGGCGCGAGCCGGCCGCATAGGTATCGTCTCGTAGTTTCTCATGCGGCTCTGGAGATTCCATCTGACGCTCGATATCAGCTGCGAGAGCCTCTTGGGTACCACCCGACTTCAGGTACGGCTCCATGTTGGCGTCGATCCAGTCGAAGAGGACGGCCTCAAGGACATCCCACAGACATGGCCCCGCTGCCGATACGAAACCGTAGACGAGCTCGCCGTCAATCCGGGTTCGCGTCCACACCTTGTAAAGGGACTCTCGATAGGGCCGTGGTTCCCGCCTCTCTTCCTTGGCGATATCCTCCTCGATCTGCCGATAGTGAGCCTTGTCGAAATCCAGCATCGTCGTGTCGACGCCGAAATCCATCTCCGGATATGACATTGACGTTACGGTAAACAGGTTGGGGCCGATGCCAGTGGCCTCGACAAGATACCGATTGATCTGGTTCGACTTGTCGTAGTGTTCCTGATCTTCGATGAAGTCGTCCAGCGCCTCGTCATCGTTGAAGGTGCGCCCGAAAACCTGCCCAGCCACTGCGAGCTTGACCTTTCTCCAGTCTGTTCGGGCGATTGGAAGAGGTGGTATGCGTCCGTAGACTTCCACGAGCGCTTTTTGCGTGACGAGCGAGCATTCCATTTGAGGCTTTCCTTTTCACGAAAAGGGTGCCCCAGGCGCTGGGCCAAGACAAGGTGGTCGATACCGTCAACACTAAGGCGCGCGTGCCTTGCAATCCTTCACGATAGCCAGCAAACCCTGAAGCCTGGCAACGTCTTCAGCGGAGTCCTCGTACGCCTGATGCGCTTTGATCGCCTTGGGAATGAAGGCAAGGAGGTCATCGATCTGCGCGTCTGGATCGTATTTCGTCAGCTTGGAGATCGTCGCCTTGTCGTCGGCGCAGCCGCCGAAACGCCGAACGAGTTCTTTGTTCTGTGGTGAAATGGCCATCGCCAAGTCCTCGTAGGCTGTGCACCGCGCTACCTTGAGCGACTTCTTCGAGATCGGGGCCGTACCCGACAGGCTTTCCGGCTCCGAGTTGCCGCGAATGACAGTCACCTGCGGCGTGTTGTCGAGATAGTATTCGACCTTCGAGCAGCTGGGAGCTGAACTCCTGACCACGATCTCGGCACTGTAACTTGGTTTCGAGCCGCCTGTTGACTGGATGTGGATCGATCCCTGGCACGCGCCCACGGGCTTGTCGAAATTGCATTCCGCTGCGAGCATCGGCTCCCCGACGAGCAGACCGGCCAGCACTACCATTCCCTTTAATATCGCCTTCATTCCCGTTGCCTCCCAATCCCTATCTGTGACTAGCACGCTCATTGGAAGCCAGGCGTCCTCCAGTTGGAGTATCTCCATCCGAGTTGTGCAGTGGAAAAATCCACAATTATCACTTGCGTATCGGCGCGCAATGTGGATATTTCCTCGGAAACTGACTTCTTGGGAACAGTCTTATGGATTCCATCGACACTGACGAACTCGCTAAGCGCATCGAGAACCGCATCGCTTCTCTCGGACTCAATCCGACGAAACTAGACAAGATGGCTGGGCTCGCCGCTGGATTTACCCGAGACCTCGTGGCGGGGCGAAAAGCGCAGCCACGCGTCGGCAATCTTGAGCGTATTGCGCAAGCCCTCGATTGTTCGGTTGACTACCTACTCTACGGACGATCCTCGACAGTTTCTGGTACACAGGAGGTCCCTCTGATCGGCTACTGCGAGACGGATGTCTGGCGCGGCAGAATGACATCTCCATCCAAATCTGGATGCGCACCCGATCCACGGTTCCCTTCCGAATTCCAGCAGGCATACGAAGTCCGAGACGACCATGCGGCGGAGTATGGCGTGCCACGGGGCGATACCGTCGTCGTCCTATCGGCAAAGGGCATGGATGTCGTAGGGATTACGCCTGGATACGGCGATCTGGTGATTGCGACGAGCACTGAAGGAAGCCGCGCCGAAACCCGCTTGGTGTTTCTCGACGGCCCTGAACCAAACGACAAGGAATTCGACATCGAGGGCATAGTTCTGGCATCCGTGCGCCGCTTCCGCAGTATTCCTGTCGTACCAGGCTAGTCCAACCCGACACGCTCAGTCCCTGTGAGGAACGGACTTTTCGGCCACGTTCTCGCAAGCACAGGCTCGACGGCCTCAGGCCCGGACAGGATCGACCTCGGGCCGCCTTGCGCCTGTTGGACCTCGTCACACAAACTGAGGTTGCCTTCAGTGGGCAGTTTCGATCAACGTGAAGACAACTCCAATAACCCTGTCCGAAAATCTTCAAGTTCTCCATTCATTGATGGGCTACCCTAACTATGGAAGACGTCAATCCAGATCGACGTCTTACTCTAAAAATAAATAAAGACCCCAATACACTTTTCCGCTTGCAAAGTTTGACGGGATGCTTATTTAAGCAGTGTCCCGCGAACGGATGCGCCCCCACAGAGCGCGGCCACCGGCCAGTTCGCATTTTCTAAGTTGATCCGAGATGGTGTCATCTTCCTTTCAAGAACGTGTGGGGCCTTCTGTTTAGAAAGGGAATCCGATGCGCACGCACTTCACGTCTGAAAAACGTCCTTCCAATCTTTCGCGCCGTCTGCGTTCGTCTCTCGAGACGATGGGCCTGCCGCGCACCATGTCCGCCTGCCGCGAAGCAATCGCGAAGGGAAGCGGCTACCGCAATTGGAATGAGATGCTGAATTTCATCTCCAATGACACCATTGGGAGCAGGGAACAGCATTTTACTGATGGAACTCATTCCCTCCAGCGCGAGTTCTCCGAAAAATTCGCGGCCGCACTCGACGTCCCAATGTCCGTTGCGCGTGCCGCCACCGACATGATCAAGCCCTTTGAAGAGGCGCGACTTACAGAACTGACCGACGGACATATCCGTCTCCTCGCTGCAAATATCTGCGACACCGGCTACGAAATCGAAGACGTTTCCGTCCCGGAATATGCCGGCTTCAAGATTACCAAACCAAAGAAGACGGTCTTCGGCGCGGGGATGGGCCGTCAAATTTCCCTATACGTTTCCCATGACGGCCGAAAAATCTACGATCACGAACCACGTGGAGACCGCCGCTCCCTGTATGGAAGCGATGGGTTCACAGAGATCATGGAATTTGCGAAGCTGACGGAACTGCCTGTTACTCCGCCTGTTCGGGTCATCGAAGGCGAGAAAATTGAGTTGGTCTACGAGACGCTGCGTAGGATGGACAAGAAGGTTCTGCTCTTCATGAAGCACGCAGGTGACTTTGATTGCTGGGCATATAGGGACGCGGTCGTGTCTCTCGAAGGATCGCCGCTCTTCGGACTCGCTTCAAAATATCCAGGGCTGGCCTCGCAGTACACCTCCTACCATCGATGGGGAACTGATCCCTATATCAAGGAAACCCCCAAGGCAGTGGAAAAACGCCAGCGGGTTTTCGCGCCTGATCCTATTTCTGCATTCTCCGACTATGTCGACAGCAGACAGAAGTACCTCTGGCCCGAGGCAGCGGTCCCAATGGAGCGGGTGCGCGCCGTTAGCGAAGCGTACCTATCGGTCCCAGTAAATACTGCGTATGTCGTAACCGCCGATGCTCCCGCATTCATGTGCCACCTGCCAGATGCGCTCTTCCCCCGTAACACCGGCGATATGGAGGCGTTGGTCGATTTTGTCGATCGCCATCTTCATGTGTTCGAACCAGATGGCATGTGCGTTGCGCCGACCACCTTCGCTTCGGAGTTCGCAAAGCGCGTGGACGGCGACTGGAGTAGAGTGAGAGAACTCAGCGACATCGAATACATCTCAGCGCACCCGCATCTCGGTTCCACCGTTCTCGGCGTCGCCGCTCGCGAGGCTGGGTACGATGTGTCGGCGGCCGACTTCGAGGACCTCCGGGATGAAAACGCAGATTTGCGGTTTACGGTGGGTCATCTTCTAGCGAAAGACGCATGTCTTGATTTCTTCAAGGTCGCAGACGGCTTGAAGCGAGTGGATGCTGCGCGAAGGCCTGTGGACCTCATCGCTGAGGCGACTAGGGAAGACGATTTCTTGGAAGAAGCTTCCCAGTTCGCCAAGTATCGCGAAGTCGGTCTGATCCACCCGAAACACAGCGGCGCGAGTGCTACCGATATCCTCGCCTCGATCGGGTACGACATTGAGGAGATCATCGGTTCGTTCGATGACGAGCCGGAGAGACTGCCTTCTGCCTATACTCCAGCGGTCCCGACTTACTGATCAGTCTCGTGGTGATCAATCGCTGACCGATAATGCTTGTTATCGGCCAGCCACTTCACATGCTCATCGTCATGCCGGCCGACACCGACGGTCTTATTTCGTGGACCTTTCGCAGATGGCCGTTCATCTGGTTTCCCCTGATGGCGACATCTTCTAGTCCCATCTTCTTCCAGAACGGAAGCTTGGTCTTTTTGATGTCGCAGATGAGGATATCGTCCTCGGCTATCCTCATGACGGCGTCTACCACCCGACGGCCATATCCTTGACCGCGCAGCGCCTTAGCAATCTCGAGTTTGACCAGTTCCTTGATTCGCTGCGGTTCACCCTCGGCTTCCGGCGTACTGACGATCAGTTCCAAGGTGCCGATCATTTTATCCGCGCCAGTCCGCGACTTGAATTCGGTATCGTAGAGCGTGAACGAGCAACGAAACTGCCCCGCTTTCTGAAACGCTCCAGAGCGGATTCCGCCAAAGATGCCGATATCGCTGTCGGCCCAGCCGAACATACCGAAACCCAGATCGCCGTAGTAGTCCATAACCTTCTCCTGTGTAAGGAAAACGCTATCGTCTGGAATGGCAAGAGACCACCCTGCAACGGTCAACGGTGATCAACCGGCGCGACCGTCGCCTATCGGGACGTGACCAACGTGGTCGCTTCTGTGTATGAGTGGTGGTCGTCGCTGCTGTAGGTAGCGGCCAAGCGACCGCAAAACGCGACGCGCCAAGGCTATGGGCCACAGCTGGAGCAATGACGCTCAAGCCACTGCTGCCTCACGTCTCGTATTGAATTCCAATCGCGCCTCGTCAGACGCAGCTTTCACCTGGTCGAAGCTCACCAGATGACGTTCCTTCTGGAACATCTTCCACGGAGTACTGACATCCCATTCGAACATCAGGAGGATCGCCAGAGAGTTGTTTCGCAAGTAGACCTCCCTTGCGTACTCTGGCGAATTCTCATCCACGAACCACGAGCCGAGCATTTGTCTTTTCGTGACGTAGCCAATGTCGAACCGCTGGTCGTCCGGCTTACTGCCGTCGTCCCATAGCGACAGGATGCCCTCGTCGTAATTGACTTTGTCCGGCAGCCCCAGAAAGCAGTCGACTACCGTAGTGGCTAGTCTTCCCGAAAGCCATCGAGAAAGCAATTCTACGATGGTCGGCCTCAGAGCCAAAGCGATGTGTTCCCGCTGAAGCTGTTGCAACGCCTCATCGGTATCGTCCCTTTGTGTGAAGGCGGAGTAAATCTCGGCCGAAGGAATCGAGAGCGCAGGTAGCTCCGCGCACTTTGAGACGAGTTCGGTTTCGAGACGACTGTACAAAGCCCTGATCCCATCGGTGATTTCCATGCCCGGCTCCAAGCTTTCGAAATGGCTTTCGATAGCCTGCCGCATGTCGTCCAGTGGCGATCCCGCCTGAATCACCGGAGACGCTTCCTTTGTTCTCTGGGTGAAGGTCACCAAGTCACGCCGCCAAAGGTTCAACAGGCGGTTATGACCAAATGCCCACATAATCTTTTCGTCGTCATCGAAGGTCGCTCCGAGAGCCGAAAACCGGGAGGCGATTGTCTTGACAACAGCCCCGAGGTCCTTGTCAGCAGCACTGGATGCCATTTTAAACTCCATGGATGATTACCTCATTGTCGTGTTCACTGAGGATGCGAGCAGGGACTGCTATTCCCGACGACCTTAATGCATGGCCTTGAATGCCGCAGATTCCAGCTGGATTTTCCGCCAGCGCGCGAGATCGGGAGAATCCGGATCGGTGTCCGAATAGGAGTGAATTTCCGAGTGCCGCCCGAGTGGCCGCACCTGTCCGACCCAGTCACCGTCATCGGGTTTCTCGCATGTCGCGATCAGCATTGTTTCCGCTTCGTCGGACGCATCCATGACGCTGACCGCTCTTCCTGTGTCCAGCATCCACGCAACAAACACGGCGCACCTATACCAGTTGTACGGGATTTCGCTGGCGTGGGTCTGGAGGACCTTAGTCCTGATCTTGGTCTTCAGGTCGTTATAGACATCCTGCAGCACCCGACCGCTTAGCCACCTGGTGAATTCCCTTTCCGCGTCGTCCTGCCACAGGCCGTCCTTGACTCGAAGAAAAACGCGAAGCGAGTGAACGGTGGAGCCGATCGACATCACGCAGACGGAATTCGCTTTCACGAGCATAGCTGGCCTTTCGACGGCGGTCGTTGAAACTTGTCTGCGCCCGAAATATCGAGACCCCGATGCGGTGTCAACGATCAGGACATGTTTGTTTGCATGTTGTCAAGCAAGAGAATCATTGAGCGGGTGCAGCTGGATAGAGCGCCGCCATTAGCCGCTCTTCCTTCTCCTTGATCATGGCCTCCAGACTCTGATGTGACCGAACCAGTGCCTGTTGGCTAAGCAGGATCGATCTGTACGCTTCGACCAGTTGCTCTTTGGTTAGGTCCTCGATAGCAGCCCAAGCCGAGTTGAAGGCATCACTGTCGAGGACTTCAACTGTCACATGCTTGGCATCGCGCTTGGTTTCGTCGGGGTCGGATGATGACGAAGCAGCCTCCACGGGGACGTGGTAGTGCGTGATGCGGTCCCACTGATGCTCGCCGACCTTGCCCATGACCCAGCGACCCGTCTTGTAGAGGACGATGACGTTCAGAGCAGATGCCAGGTACGAAGGCGTCTTGCCCTCGGTTGGGACGAGCCTGCCGTCCTTGGCAAGTTCGTCGACCTGCTGCTGGCTGTAGAAGTTGTCGGCCTTCGGTGGAACGGCGATATTGAGTTCGGACATGGCTGCTTTGGATCGCCGGTAGTCAAGCTCCGCGGCGCTCTTGGCGTCCCCGACCGTCGCCAGATTGCTCTCGATGGTCGATTCGTAGCCGTTGCGGAAGGCAGTCCACGTGCCGTTGTCGCCAGCCACGGAATAGGTGCCGAGATCGGTTTTTGCCGTGAAGCCTGCCGGGTACTTGATGCGGGCCTCCCACTGAAGCGACTGACCTTCGGGTGCGGTGGCTACCGTGTCTGGCTTTGCGGCGTCGGTCATCAGGCTGCCTCTTTTTGGAATTCAAGTCTCGATTTCCGCTGAATATCAAGACCCCGTATCGCTGTCAACACTTCGACACCCGAGAGTTGTCGGTGGCAGTAACCGCAGACGTCACAACAAAAGAACACGACCTACCACGTCAAGATGGTCTCCTGCACCGATCTGGGTCGCTACCGCGGCGATCGTCGTCCATGAGTTCCTCGAAAGCGGCAGCCGTCGATTTCAGCGACAGCATGGTTTTCAAGGCCCTGTATAAGCCCTCCGCATCCCCGCAATGGAACAAGTAGCTGTGGCAGTTGATCATGCACGGAAATCCGTCTTCAAGCCTAGCGACTTCAGCCAAAATGTAATCGGCGCTATCGTCCGTCCCGTAGGCCACATGGGAGGCGTACAACGCCTCGAACGTTCGCACGCTGCTTTCGCCATCGAGGAAACGCTTTCCGAAACCTCCGACATCGTGAAAGATAGCAGGGGTCACGAGGACGCGATCCGACGTCTCCCTGAGAACTCGCTTGGTGATCTTTCGGAAGACGGCGTCGATTTTGGCGTTGTTCTTCTCCGCTTCCAGCCGCTTTCTAACCGCATCGGCGGCCTTGCGAACCTTTGCAGTCTTCATTGCACTTCGCCCCGCTGCCCCGTGCTTGTATCGTGAGCGATGAACGTCCCGCCGGCCGCCAGGCGATGCAACGTTTCCATGATCAGCTTTGGTCCGAGAAGTTCGACGAGCTTGTTGCGCAGAACGTCCACCTGGACCCGAGCGGTATTCAACAGCGCTTCGTTTTCCTCGGTCGCCTCGATGGCGGCGATCATCTTCCCGCGTTCGATGAAGTTTTCAGGCCACTTCGACACAATCCAGTGGTTGGAGTTGACGTCGGCGTAGGCGTTGTACTTGCGCATCAGAATGGAGCCGTCATACGCTTCGCCGCGCTCGATGTCTTCCCACGACAGCTCAAGGCCGCTTCCCACTGCGCGATGTACACGCACCGGGTCGATGCGGACGAGGAACCATCGCTTCCACGTGATGCGGTACCGATGATCCAGTCTCGACCGCATGTCCTTGATCATGACGGAGATGTCGCTACCGAAAACCTCGTCGCCGGTCTCTTCGCACTTCAGCTTGAACCCGATGTCCTTCGTCGACGCAGGTGTCGGCTTCGACGTATCCGTCACGAATGCCTTCTGCATATAGAGGTCGATCTCGACCTTCTTATGGATCACCTTGTCGCGCGAGCCGCCTTCTTCGTCGCTTTCCGTCCCGACAACCTGCTCGGCGTCGTAATAGAGGGTGTCGATTTTCGTTCCGCCACCCGGGGTATTCCTGACGCGAGCTCTTGCCATTCCAGTCTCCGATCTAAAGTCGTCGAGAATTAACGACTCCAGTTTCGATAGTCAACGGCGAAGTCTTTCAATAGTGCATTGCTCTGTGTCGTACATTAGAAGCGACGGGCAGGCGCTATCCTCGCTATGCTCGTAGCGGCCGCCATGGCATTCGAGAACTCTTCGGCAATCTCGATGACGCCGATCCTGGTGTTCGCGGTCAAAGCGTCGAGGATGGCAGCCACGGCTTCCTCGCCCTTGTTATGGGCTGCGCGCAGAATGTTCACAGGGACCATCGGCTCGGCTTTCTCGCCGCGGACCAGGAACTCGAACTCGTTGTTCATTCCCGGCCGCCACGAAATCCCGCCGGACCAGCCCTCTTCACCAGCGTTGGCGGTGTGGGCGACGTAACTGATGCCTGCCGACTGGCAATTGGCCCTCAGCTCCTCGAAAGTCTCCCAGTTGTCGTGAATCTGGTACGTGACGGCGCGCTTCTCTTCCTGCGCCTTCTCGAGCTCGACGATGAACTGCTCGTTTCCATAGCCCGTGGAATATGGCGTGCCGAAGCTCGCTAGGGACCCGGCGTTCGCAAGATTTTCGAATGTTTCGAGGTCGGTATCTACGCGACCAAAGAGATGGATTTCGACTACGCTGTTCTTTGCCATGGGATGCCTCGTTGCAATTGGTTTCCCATACTAACGGCGACGTCAGCATGCAACGAGGCCTATGTGCGAAGCGCCAAATCATGTGGTTGCCGATTGCGTAGCCTTTGGACACAATGCGCCATTCGCGGGAGATACACATGACGGCCTTGGATTTCACGTTTGGCGCACCGAAGCAACATAAAGACCCAGAGGCGCAGATGTTCGCTTCCTGCCTCAACATGGCAAGGATGGGTGAAACCTCAAGTTTCCCATTGCGTGTCGCGGAGAGCATTTCAATTTCCGTCGACGGCAAGAACGGCAAAGGGCCACAACTTGCGACGTTCGCGCTTACTTTCGAGAGTTTCATCCCCGTCCACCCGGAGGGCGACGCTCTCACGATCCAGTACGAGACTTTTGAGGGGACCGACGCAAGCTCCCATAAGTCCCACTCGGTCAGAGTATGGGCAAACGAGTGCGCCTACCTCGAGGTTGGAAAGCAGAGGCCATCGGATATGTCTTTGCCAGAATACCTTCGTCGTACGGCGAGGGACTGGGCCACGGCCCGCATCGAAAACGAAATCGCAAACCTCAGGTCTCCCAACAATGCCAGCGCATGGGAGATCGAGCATGCGGTGGACATCAAGGAAATCTCGTACCTTATCTGCGAGGAGTTCAATCAGCTTTCGATCGCGGTCGACAGTATCGGTGACCCAACACTCGGCCGCATGGGCGCGCTTCCAACGTTGAGACTTGGCCCCGACCCGATCATGGGAGCGACACACCATCTTACGCTCGCCTTTGCCGACCCGCGAGGTAAAACGTGGCAGGACAGCCTACTGTCGTTCCCGATCGCCGACCACGCCTCAGCCGACGCAATCCGATCCAAACTGGTTCTGCGGCATTGCAACGAGCACGACCCGGATTTCGGCTATGATTGGACCGATTCCAGGCTCGTTGGCACAGACAGCTATAAGGACCGTGATGAAAGCCTGATGGCGATATCGCAAAGGTTCGACGTGGCAGGAGTCCTGAGGGACATCGGCGAGTCCTTCTCCGTCGTCTTTTCCAACACCGGTGGCGAATGGAAGCACATCTACATTGCCTTGCGGGACAAGGACCTCGACGGTCAGTTGCAGGCGATCCGCGACATCGCCGAAATCCGGCCTAAGGAATACGCCGACTTCCTCGCCGCGTCTGGCTGGACGTTGCCGTTCGACCCGCTCGAGCTATACGAACTAAGGCTCCGCCAGCATAGGGGTCTCAGTCTCAACGACGAGCCATCCCCACAGACAACAACATTTGGGCCAAAGCCCTGATCGCTCCGATTCAAAGTTCTGGCGATCAGTGGTCTGTCCTCGACTGTTCTTTATAGCTGTTATCGATGGCGAAAACCGCCTATCGATAACAGCGGGCACACGTGGGATAAATGCGCGCGTCGATAGATATCGTTAAATCGACCTGTGCGGCCGTGTTGCCCAACGACGCTTCGGTGCGCCCACTAGCCAAACGCGACGCTCTCTTCAAATTTTCTCAGCGCCTTGATTGCAGCGACTGCGCGGGCCTCGCTGAGGACCTCCTGAAGGCGATCCTCGCATTCACTTTCGGCACCCGCGAAACGTTTTACGACTACCGGGTCTACAACGCGACCGCGTCGGTGGCGGCAGATTTCGATCGGAAAACCTTCAACTCGATCTGACGACCAATCATCGTACCGCGAGAACAATTGGACCTGATCGATAGCCTTGGCGACTTTCTTGACCAACAACGCTTCAGCCACGCTCATCATTGTACCCCCGATATTTCAGTTCTCTTTAACCCATATCGACCGTTGAGCGGAAGGCTTTACTTCTTCGACGAGGGACCGTGGTACGGGCCTCCCCAGCCATCCGTGCCACGGCAGTTGGCGGTCTTCCACAGGCTCACCACCATCAGAATGAATCCTACGATCACCACGGCAACAGGTGCCGACGAAAGAGCCGAAATCACCACACCCACGATAAGTCCGAAGCCGAAGCCGCCGATCAAGACCGCCTGAATCCATTTGTTGGCCATCATTTGCAGTTCTCCTTACAGCGCCTTTGCAGGTGTTCCGATACTACGTGTCTTGATGTTGACCGCGCCGCCCTTTTCATTGACCGCCTTGCAGAACTCCTGTGCCTCGGACTGCTGCGTGTCGTAGTAGAAGAGAGCGGTGTCGACGGCCTCGTCCCCGAGCTTGTAGTCGACGACGAAGCACTTCAACGGCACCGGCTCGCCGATGACGCTCGGATGCAGGATGAAGGCCGCCATCTCCTTGGCGGCGTCCGACCAAAGGTCGCGGACGCGCAGATTGAAGTCCATCCGCTCGCTGAGCATCTTCGCAATCGCAATCGCCTTGTGGCGCTGGTCCTCCGCGGTCGCCTTGGAACCGTCCGCGACGACCAGGCCGATATCCGCCAGAACCGCATTGAGCGCTTGGCGCATTGCCCATTGCTCGCCGAGAGACGTGGCGTGGAGGTTGGTGCCGTACTTTTCCTGCCAGAAACCTTCAGGCTTGTCGTCGCGCTCGAAGTCGCGGTCGTATTCCTTCACCTTCGACAGGTAGATGGCACGGGCGAGATCGACCTGCGCGTCCGTCAGCGTCGGACCGGCTTCCGTCAGGTCAGGTTCCTTCGGTGCGGCGGCAAGGCAATACTGCTTCCAGAGCTGGCCGACCAGCTTCTGGACGTCTTTTGGAACGTCGTCGCGGCCGCATGCGTGGAACATCTGTTGCTCCATAGTGTGTTCCGCCTCGGTTTCCCATCCTACCTGTTTGGCAGGCATGGCCAGGGTGTCGAGGACGTTTGCCGCCTTGTAGAGAAGCTCGGCGTGATAGTGGTCCTGCTCGACGTGGGCTTCCTCTTCCAGGTCAGCCGCCTCGCGGAGTTCCTTGATCAGTTCGGAGATCGGATCGGACGTCCTGCTGTCGATGGCACGCCTGCCGTCGACGACGAACGGAAGGTCGCGAAGGCCGTTGGCCTCGCAGGCGATGACGATGTTTTTGAGGACGTCGATGAGATTGGAAGCTGGCGCGTCGGTCATTCGGTCGTCCTCTCTAACAAACTTGCCGTCCGAATATCAGGACTTCACGTACGCGTCAACTGATGGCGAAGTCTTTGAATATCGCGGGTGGAGGGAATGTCGTCGGTCGACGCCCTATAGGCTTGGAACCCGTACGGTTGAACCGTGCGGCGCAAAGACCTAAGGTGAGGACCATTACGAAAGGATCGACGCAATGGCGCTGGTGAGAGTGGACGACGTTGGACTGTATGTCGTTGTCAACGGACACAAGGCACGTCCTGGCAATGTCGCAGGCTATTCGCATTCCCACCGGATGGACGACGGCGGGCTGTCTGCTGGCGACAAGGTAAAAGCCGCCCAGCGGTCGCAGTCAGCTATCGTCAAGGTAACTCTGGAGAGCGGCTCTGTCGTGTTCTGGCACTGCGACACCTTCCGCGTCAAAAGGACGTTCGATTTCACTCCTGACGATTTCGACGAAACGGGTTTCGCCAAAAGTCATAGGTTAGACCCATCCCCGGTCCGCGCAGCGCCGCGCCAGATCGGATTTGCCCGCCTTCCGGAGGCAGTGACCGAAAACAAAACCTACGTCGATGGCGATCACGAGACCTACCTGCAGGTGCGCCAATCCGACGACGAGTCCTACGCAATCGTCACTTCAAAATACACCCGAACATACCGCAACGGCGAAACAGCGGAACGAGTCTTCGCACAGATATGGAGCGAGGGGACCATCCTACATCAGCGATCTGACATGGATATACGCTCGTTGGAGACAATGTTCCCGCATGTCGTCGCCTCAAGCGAGCCTCCGGCCATGAATGAGCCGACTGCGCCTCTCCTCAGGCCGCGCTGATCGATTCCCATCGGCGGCCGGTAAAGGGCCTTATCGGCCACAGGTAGCCTCTCGAGGCGTAACGACGGGCGGCTGCGCTGTTCGTCGAACCCAAAGGTCATCGACACATGAAAGGCGAACCTCAGCGTTGCACGCGACTGGAACGTTGCATTGCAAGCAATGACAATGAGTGAGCAGCGGTTCAAGGGGTGCGCAATTGAGAAACAATATCTCCGAGGTAAAGTCCCAATACGGTCGCAAGACGGTCGATCTGACCGTCTTCCATGGCAGTGACAGACTGTTTACTGAGTTCGAGTTCGATCAAAATCCGAACGCGAAAAGCAGTCCCGGAATCTGGTTCGCCGCAGATGAGAGCTACTGTAACGCGCACGGGCAGTTCATCTACGAGTGCCGGGTGCGGACGGATTTGGCGCACTGGGTAGAGGACTTCAACATTCTCACCGTGAGCGAGGCGCAGGCGCTGGGCGTTGACTGCCAGATAGCGATCCACGGAGAGGGAATCGAAGACGCCATCATCACCTCCAACGAACTGAGCAACATCGAAATCGTCCGCGTGTTTGATCCAGAACTCGAGTCCTACGTTGAATTCTCGGAAATCGAAGACCGAATGGCAGAAATATCGGCGCTTGCTGATCCCGCCTCGTCGCAACTTCCACTGGGGATGGCTATCTAATCGCCGCACCTACCAGCAATCCGCAACTTAGGAGCCATCATGCTATTTAATGTACCGGTCGTATACGAAATGATGGCCGTCCCACGCGGAAAAGCCCGGGCTAAAAGGTTCAGGGTCAGGGAATACGTCGAAATCGACGTCCCTGTCGTTGATCCGCAAGAGGCCCCCATCGCCCTAGAATGGGAAGGCGAAGTGCACCCATCGATCAAGCATAAGGGCGTCCCGTTGAGAGACCTTCTCCCTCCTTGGCCGCAAGACGGGAAAATGCATACCAGGCTGATCGGTGAAGATCAGTTCCAGTTGCTCGTGGATGGGCATTACGGAGCTTCCGGACGGCCGGCCTCAGCTGACACCCTTGCGGACATCACGCAACATTGGGTTTCATCGCCACCTGAAAACGGTAACTCGGTGTCTGTCACGCTGCATTCGGAGCCAGGCACAGACCTCTTCGACCGGATATCGTCTAGTGGTCGCGAGTCTGCGGTTGCTGAATTGCGCTACAACACCGAGTGGCTACGCCTGGTCAACGGCTTGCTATATGTCGGCACGCCGGAACCACAAGTGATGGTGGTCAAATGCACATTTGACCCGGACGGAGACGGAAGCGATCATCCGTGCATGCTAGCCCTGGTGAAAACCCAAGCCAGCGATGGATTTAACTCGGCCACGGCTGTATTTCCGGTCGGCTCATGGCGACAGGCCGTTGCCAAGGCCAACAAGGACAATGCGGACCGACCGGAGCTTGAGACCGCGATACGCGAAATGCACGCCCGTCTGAGGCCGAAGGTGAACAGGTCCATCCTTGGCGACTATGCGGAAAACCATGCGATCTATAGCGCGATGGCGAAATTCTACGACATTATCGCGTGTGAGCGCCTTGGTGACCTTTCGAGGTCGGGAGCGCTGCTGGCTTGCCAGTTAATGGATGCGTACGACAAAATGATGGAACCAGGCGGCCTTGATTCATTGGAAGCGCTCGGATCGGCCTTTATCGCAAACGCAAACAAACAAGGCGTAGCGGCCGAACGCAAGGCAGCCAAGGAGATAGCGTCGGTCATCAGCTCATTATCTGATCGTGAAATAACCTTGCCTGAAGTCGCACTGGCCGCTCCCACACGATTTTGATTGAACGCGCTGGCCGACAATCTGCATTCTGTGGCCGATAACACAGCTTATCGACCACAGCCGTTGTGTACGGCTTAGGTTTGAATGCGGCCGCTTCTGGGGATGATCAAGTGAGCGATACCTTGCTCGGCCAAATTTAGGTCGGGAATTAATTCAAGACCCCGGCAATCGGATTATTGACAACCGATTGTTCTAAGCTTAACCAAGTCTCCACCGAAAGTTTAGGGGTATTCCGATGGTCGGACAGATTGAATCCAGTGATCTATGGGATCGCCTCGAACACGTTCTCGGCGACGAAGCGAGTATTCTTCCGCCCCGCCCATCAGAAGGAAGAGTTTATCGCTTTCGGGTGTCTCGCCCCTTCAACAGCGATTGGCTCGGCGAAGCCGCACAAGGGCGCACGGAAATTGTTGCCGCTATCGAAAGCATTCGTGCTTGCGCGCATCACATCGTGTCCGGTGAGGCCCTAGACTATAAGCGGCCCGCATCCGACCGGGTGGTTCATGCATTCTCCGCCGCCTACGAACACGCCAGCGCCGACAGGTCGGTAAGGCACATTTCGGCTGAGTTTACCGCCACTGACGAATTCGACGCGATATCCAGCGCTATCAGGTTCTGGATGGGACGCCAAAACGCAATGCCCGACTTTTTCGGCAGGCTTTACTCGGTGAAGATCAGCAGGGTGGCCTTCGGACCGATCAATGCCGATGGCTCTATGGTCAACGGTAACGGCTTTCCGTTCTTCGAATGGAAGATCGATGCCCATGGCATGGCGTTCGAAACCTACGCTTTGCACCATATGGCAAAGCTGATCAGGTTTGAGAAAAACCCTCCAAAGACTGAAAGTCTCAATTCGCGGCCGGCCCCTCCAGCACGGTGACCCCGATCAGGTCAGCCAGGATAGCAATCCGACCGTTGAACTTAACTGTCCGGAAATCCGTCGCGCGCAGGTAACGAGCGAGAATGGATCGGTATTCATGGCGATGTCCGCAGCCTGATTCACCGCCTGTCAGTTGAGCTTCAGACTTCGGACCTGACGGACAGGCAGCTCAGCGGCTAGTTCCAGTTGGCCCGTCTGGAGCTTCTTGCAGCGATGATCACAGCCCTCGTCCCATGGAAATAAGCAGTTTTCGTCTGAAAAGAACAGCTGTACTGCCGGGAATTCGCCTACCAGCCTCTGTCCGAGACCGGAATTCTCATCGGTGCTGGACTGCAATATCGGACGGACCGCGAATAGATCGCCTTCGAACAGGTCATCGATCACCATCGTGTCGGCGAAACGGTCTCCAGCCTTGATCCTGTGGTATACCATGCCGATGAGGTTGTATGCGTCCTGCGGCTGGTATCCGATGACGAAGATTTCGGGATGTCCAAACGTCCTGAAAAGGCCTGCCGTATAGACCATCGTCGTGTTGCCGACCATGACCGGATTGAAGCAGAAGCCGTGTTCGGCGATCATCGCCATCTTTATCTTGTCTTGCGGATGCATTCTTTCACTCCAACCGTTCCGGCACCTTAGCGCGATGACCCGCCACGCACAATGAGAACGCTGGCCTGCTATGGGACGCTCCAGAGAAAGCCGGCCATGGAGGTCGTGTACCCGATGTGCCGCGAAATCGGACTACCTTCTATCACTTGCAATCCCCCCACGGCGGCTTCAGCATTGTAGCCATCCATCTGCCTAGCTAAATTCTATGAGAAATTCCATGACCGACATCGTTGAGTTCACGTTCACCAGATACGACCCCGACCACTACTGGGCAAGCGTGTTGGAGACAAGACGTGGCGTCGTACTCGATGATCTTGGCGATGGCACCAAGGTCGTCAGCTTCAAGCTGCATCCAGACGACGATGACGATCTGGCCGACGGACTCGTTAATCCCGAAGAAAACATCCACGTCGTAAACGGGGAAGGAGGCTCTTTGCTCTCGTTCAAAGTCGTAGGCGGTAAGGTATCTGACCGTTGCAAACATTCTCTTGAGGTGACTGCCTTAGCCGATCTCTTCGGCAAGATGACCGCCCTTATTCAGAATCATGGTTGGGGTTTCAACCCGGACCACATCGGGGAATATGGCTTTGTCGTCGATATCTACGGCGACTGGCATAAATTGGACTGCCTGCCGGACGGTCTGCATGTGCCAGGGGACCTTAGACTAGTGGAGCGCTGCATCGAACGCCTTCCAGACAACCTTCGCGTCGATGGCGATCTCAATCTCTATGGCACGCCGATAAAGACTCTTCCCGTCAATCTTTATGTCGGCGGAGATGTCATTCTGACCAGGACGATGATCTCGGAGCTTCCAGACGGGTTCTCGGTCCGAGACCATCTATCGGTCGCAGAGACACCGATACGCAAATTACCCAGTAACCTAAAGGTTCCCGGATGGCTCAGAATCGATCGAACCGAAATCAAGGAAATTCCCTCCGACGCCCGGATTGGCGGCCCGATCTCGGCGGGTCGTAGCGCACTCCAAATCATTCCGGCGAACACGACCGTCAATGGCAGGCTTGACCTCGAGTGTTCGAAGATTACCAAGCTTCCTAGCGGTCTTAGGATAAAGGGCAATCTCAACATCGAGCAGACCGAGATAACCGAACTGCCTGCCGATCTGGTCGTGGCGGGCGAACTGAACATTTCAGACACGAAGATCGTGGAAATCCCAGGTTCGGTTAGGGTGAGGGATATTAGAGCCCTCTACAGCCACCTCAAGACGCTACCACCGAGAATGAAGGTCAGAAACCTCGAGCTTGTCGGTTCGCAGATCGAAGACATCCCGGCGTCAATTATCATTGGGGGAAGCCTCAGGCTCGCGCGCACCAAGGTCGAACGCCTGCCCGACAATCTCACGGTGCCTGGTTATCTCGGTATCTCGATGACGAATATAAACGCCCTTCCTCGGTCTCTGGCCGTCGGCGAAACGCTTGAACTCAATGACCAGATTACGATCCTACCTGAGGACCTCGTCGTCAGGGGATCGCTCGTCCTTAACGACCATATCAAGAAGTCTGAACGCAAGCGCCTGCTCAAGCGCTCGACGAGACGGCAGTGGTTTGTGTCCAGGATCAAAAACTCGGCAGCGAGGATCATGGGGCGAAGGGTCGCATGACCTCAGCTAAACTTGCGACATTTTAGGCAACGACCATTGCGACAACGATCAACCAAGGAAAAACCCAAGGTCCAATCATGAGGAATCTCGACGACAATCTCGCAGTCATGCTGAACGAAAATTCAGAGTGTGATGCTTACAAAATCGCTGCCGCCTCGGTATTCCAAGAACTCGCTAGAGCCTACGCAGAAAGAAAGGCGGCGCAAGGCCGCCAAATAATGGTAGTCAGTTCCGCAGCCGATTTCGACAACGTAGCCGTTCCGTTGGGTGCAGAACTTCAGGCGCTGGGCGCGACGGTCAAGTTCGGTTGCGTCTCATACGCTTGGTACACATGGAAGGACGGCCGTCATGACCCCAGCTGGAGGGCGACCTACCGCGAGTCTTTCGGGGATTCGGACTTCGATATCGTCGTCGCCATGTCGGTCGTGACCGAACCCGCGGAACTGATCACCATCGCCAAAGCCGCCGTCGTCGAGACTTCGTATTCGGGCCGCGAGACGCCTATTGCATATTCCTCGATCGGAGTGATCCTGGCCGCATCCGTTCATGGCGTCCGCGAAGCCTTCGGGGCGGCCGAGACGCTCGACCAGGTACCTGAAAATAAGCAAACCTGGATCGTTGGAACGGTCGAAACCGATATCCGGCATTCCGGACCTGTCAGCCCCGCAATGAAGCGGGCAGGAGTTGTCGACACGTTCAAATCCGCTCACGTCTATCCAAACTACCTTCTGTCGTTCGGTACGTTCGGGGCACCAGGTCGGTGGGAAGGTAGCAGGCCCACCCGTCCAGGCTTCATCTCTGGCGAAGAAGACATGATGCATGATTTCGATGAGTATGACCGGCGCAATGCCGGCGTGATGACCCCCGAAAAGCGCTACGCGATAGTCCGCGCGGCAGAAAGACAGGGTTACTCTGAAAGCGACGATGAAATGTCCCTTCTATCCTCATTGTATGACGTGCCCGTGGAGGATGCGAAACGAGTTGTCGCGGAGGCGCGATCCGAGAAAACGGCCCCTGTTCAACCGAAGGCATATACCCCTGTGACTGCGCATGCGTTCGATGAAGCTACGGTTCTGGCGGCAGCGGCCGAGGAATTCAATTTGGCTCACCCCATGGAGGGGCAGGCGGAGGAATGCGGACGACGTGCGGCGATCCGTGGCTTGATGGTCCGCCTCGGTCTCTACGACAAATTCCTATCCGCTTCGAAGGTCAAATCCTGAGACGTTCATGATCGAGAAATCTTGAGTGGCCGATAACACCCGTTACCGGCCACTGATTAGGCTTTCAATTGTAAAGAACTAACCGTTACACATTGTTTCTAATGGATTTTTCGCGGTTTTGTGCTATAAAATCCAAATGCGCTCCAAGAAGCCGGAACGCTCGTCGAAACTCCGTTTGAGGTGCTGCCTTTGCCGAATCTATGGGTTATGTCAGACCTCCATCTCGAAACTGTTCCTTACCCGGACGCGTTTCAGCCTAGACGCCCAGACTTCGATATTCTCGTTTGCGCGGGGGATATCTGGGAAGGTGACAGCCTTCCCGCATTCCGCTTCCTCAGACGTCTAGCGGGTGACAAGCCAATCGTGTTCGTCATGGGCAACCACGAACATTGGAACGGCGTCCTTCACGAAGACCTCGAACTCGCCAAGGCGTTGGCACGCGAATACAGTGTGACGGTTCTCGACGGAGAGGCGGCGACGATTGGTGGATGCACCTTTGTTGGCGCTACCCTGTGGGCCGACCACACCCTATCGCTCGCCGGAGCCAATCCATCGGCCGAGACCGGCGAGAACATCGAGATCGCTCACGATGGCGTCGCGCACCTGATCACCGTCGGCGACGCCGTGGCGCTTCACCGGACGGCTCGAGCTCAACTAGTGCGGCTCGTAGAGCATTCTGACCGTACTCTGCCTTTGGTGGTTCTTTCTCACCACGCGCCGCATCCCGACGGCCTGACGGAGGCGATGCGCAATACCTGGTCGGCTGGGAACTCAGCCTCCGACCTGTCGTCTCTCATCGATGCCGGCCGCATCGATCTCTGGGTACATGGACACCTCCACCATAGCGTCGACGTCAGGAGAGGGCGCTGCCGCATCCTTTGCAATCCAGCAGCGCCAATGTTCGGAAACGTCAGGTTCGACGAGGCTCTTGTCGTCGAAGTCTAGTGGCGACCCTCTACGCCGCATTCGAGCCAGTTATATCAAGACCTCGAACGCCGAAGTGTTGACATTGGGTGCGGGGTTCCTTACACGTTCTGACGAAACGAAGACGTCAAGCCCGATGGAGGCCTTGGCTCGACATCGGAGGCACACGTGATGCGTGATGATTACAACAAGTCGGTCGCCAACCACAAGACCACAGGTGTCGCCAGTTTTCTCGGTTCCATCCTCCGTAAAATCCCTGGAAACCGCGTCGTCACTCTCGTGCCGGCCGACGAACCCATGGTGAAGATGACCAGCGGCCTCAACGAGGCTTGCGTCCCACTTTCCCTGGTTAAGATGATCGTGAGGAAAGCCCCGTCGAACGTGTTCTATCGCTCGACAGTCGGCGTTCACATGAGTGGGGGAGCGCTCGCCAACATCCTCGAGGATTTCGAATGCGGGGATATGCCTTTGAGCACTCGCTATGCCGTGGTCGAAGCGCTCAGGGTCGCGCATGCCGCTGCCGTCTTCACCTTCGAAGGCGATGTGGACTTCGAAGCGGATAAAGATACCATCGATCTGGCATTCGAACGAGGCGGTGAAAACGACTTCGCGTACACAGATGCCTGCCATGAAAACGCGAAGCTGGCCGCTGCGAGGAACGCCTGATGGAACACACGGTCGATGGAGAGGTTGTGAGCCAGAACGTGTCGCCCCCAAGCGACGTTTCGGCTGCATCGGCAATTCTCAGGCTGCTCATGCTGGTCGCGCAAGCGAATGACGAGGCAAAGGTCGCAGCCTCCGATATCTTGTTCGCTACGCGGACGACCGAACGCGACGTGCGTGAAGTCTTTGAACTCCTCGCGGCCGCCGACCTTCTTCCGGTCAGGTCCTCTTATCGAAACGAGGAAGAAGACGAACCGGGTTTCGGCAAACAAAAGTCGTTCTCCATCAACCTTAATCGCTTGATCGCACTCTTCGGCGGCGAAGACTGGCGTAACGACCTCCAAGCCTCGCGCCTCCGTCTAGCCCATGACGGCGATGGCGAATTCTGTGTGACTGGATTCCAAGGGCAGGATGCCGATCTCGTCCGCCGCGGCTATCTCGAGGTCAAAGTGACGTCCGCTTTCGACAACCAGCTTGCGCGCATCACTTCGAAGGGCCGAGCGGTGTATATAGTCCTCGGTTTGCTTTACCCCCAATGCGACGCAACACAAGGCGCTTAGCACACGAACAGCTCGTTGATTGCTGGGCCGTCGCTTACATTCTACCGACCAGACGCGTCGCCTCAGGAGATCATCATGCTTGCAGGACAAGAACTGAAAGCCCATGCGGTGGCGATCCTCGAGAACCTCTACCCGGAGATCGAGATCGGCTTCTACCAGTCCGGCGGTCACGACAAGGTCGCGCTTGCCCATGTGCGCAAAAGCGTCGACGACTTCATGAAAATGGTCCTCGACACCGAGGTCGCGGTAAACTCCGAGTTCACGAAGATGGCAGAACTCGCGGCCGAGCTCGTCTACCTCGGTTACCATTATCCCGACGAATTCGCCGAGATGTTCAGCGAGAGTTCGAGGAATTGGAACCGCGATATCGACATCAGAACAGTTGGTGGCTTCGATCACCTGTTCACGTTCTACCGGAGCGTTTGCGACGACCATGACTATTGCCTTGACCCGCGGTCGGACAAGCCTCTGGTGAAGCTCATGGATCAGATTGGCGGTCCAGTCAGGTCGTTCGGTCCGAACAAGCTGTTGGCCGCTTTGCAGGAATATCGCCGCTGTCTTGCCGCCGATCCAGCGCCCTCCGTCAGTCCGATTCCTTAGGCAAAATCAGCCAAAAAGCGAAGCGAACGACTGGAATTCAAACTCCCCGAGATGGTGAAACTCCCATGTCGTTCGATGCTTGTCCACATCATCTTTCGATCCTCGAAACCTGGTTGACACACCAGCTTCGAGTGCTCACTGTAGTCTCGCGCGGCATCGAACGCGACGGGGTCACCCTTTACCCAAGCCGGTTGGCATCGATTATAGCAGACGAAACAACAATGCAGTCGGTACCGATTCAATTGGCGTTTCCAAGGGTGACTGGTTCGCAGCAATTCATCGGGAGTCCGCAATGCGGTTTATCGTCGGCAATATCGAACAAGCTCGTTCGAAAGCAAAATTCCTTCAAAAATGCCTGGCAAGGTTTGGAGTGGAGCGCTCGCTCACCCAATGTCAGGGATATCTCGCCACTTCATTTGGCTTCAGCTCATGGGCGCAGCTAAAGGGCGCTTGCCGCAAATCAACAGGTGAGGCCAGTGCGGCCGCCGATATCCGGCAGTTCAATAAAATGGCATCGAACAAATTCGACATCGATTGCCACAGCACCATACAGGCCTATGCCATCTTTGCTAGAATGGGTTTCTGCCAGTCAGTTCACCACTTCGACTACAGGTTCGACGGGTTCTACCGCGAATTCATCAGTGTTGCGGAAGCCGCCGTTGCGCTTGAGATGATCTTCGAGCGATATCTTGAAATCGATCCGCGTTGCGCCGAGGTTGACGGCCTCATCGCGATGGCACAAGCCATCATCGCGCCCTATGTCGATGTCCATCCCGGCTCGTTCGAACTCACGGCCATGATCTTCATAGACCAGATGAAAGCACTGCGTATTCCAGGCGCTTCCTATCCTGCTAATCAGCTAGTGGAGAGCGACATCGACGAACTTGTCGTTGGTCTACCCGATTGCGGAGTAATTTCGGTTTCCGGAGGAGACAAAGCCGATCTCCAAGCCAGCGCCGTTATCTTCATGAGACTGGCGCGGAAGAAGGTGAAGTTCGCATTTCCGCTACGATGGCTCGTCGACCAACAGACTGCCCGGGTCGATGGAGCCTTCTACTACCTCCCTGCACTAACCGATGGCGGCAGGAGAATGATCGACGGAATTGGATCAACGAACCGTATCCTTGTGGTGAACAATGCACCGCTGGATGCTCATTCGATATCGATCACAAGTCTCGCGGCCGATCGATATCGTTCAGGACACGAGCTGTAGTAGTTCGCGGGACTGCCGAACGGGTCTCATCGACCGATCCGCAAAAGTCGTCGGCGTAGCGCCGCCACACCCAACGTCCAGATCGACCCAGAACGCATTGTTCTACTGGCGATCATTTCGAGGGTGAGGCGGTGCCGTTGACCACCGTACAAGATGGCCAGGGCATCCGCGAATACATCGCGCGGAGAGGCGGCATCGAAAAGTGTCAGACAAGCATGAAGCTTTAGATCGTCTGGCGTCCCGAAGATATCCTTAGCGGTCCGCGCCCTGTGAGCCATCAACGCTTCTACGCACTCACGAAGCCGCTCTCCGAGTACAGCGTGCCGAAGGTACTCCTGCGCCTCCGCAACGTCGGCCAAACCGAAGACATCGGCATAAAACGATCGGCCAAGGCCACGGAGCTGCGGGAAGATGAACCACATCCAGTGACTTTCTTTGTGGCCCGCCTTGATCTCTTCCAAGGCGACGGAAAAGGCGGTCGACTGAGCCTTGACGAAGATATCAGGGTTAAAGAGGACTTCTAAATTAGGTTTCGGCATCCGGCACCTTAGCGTTGTCACCCTAGTTGACCCCAACTGCACGGCCGGCGTGATCACTAAATTCCATGGCGTGGCTGATTCGTCCTTTCACATGTGTTACGAACGTTCCGACAGGCAGGAGTAGAGACGAATGGAATGGCGGCTGGCGAATTGCTGGATCAGGCCTTCAAGTAACCGCGAGGCCAACCTTAGCTTCGCTAGGCTTCCTCAGGCCTAGTGGCGTCTGAATTGGCAGCAATCCCGTCGAGGGCGCGCTGCCCAGCACGGATATGCTCCACAGCCTCGCCGAAGCGCTCGATCCCCGTGCCAACGGCCAGCCGCCCGAGCACGTCGATCGCTTTCTCGAGTTGCGCGCTCCACGTCTCAGCATAGAACTCGATCTGCTGTTGGGTAAAAATCTCCACGATGACTCCCGTTGCTGCTAAGTGAAGGCAATTTCAGGATGCGAGAACTTTTCGCAGTCGGCAACACGTTAGTGTCCGAACCGAGCCGATACACTGGAAGGTTGCGATGGTTGCGCAGACTCTTCCAGCTCCTGATGATTTCGCAGCGGTGTCCCGTCAAACTGGAAATCGTTCCCGACGCGCACGCCCGCCTCGATGCTTTCCAGTTTAGAGTTGTTCGCCATCAGGTCTTCATCGATCTTCCAGCTGGCAGGAAGGTGCGTAAGGGTACTGAAGCGGAAGTCGGCTGACTTCGCCTCAAGTTTTCCCGGGTATTGCTGGAACCTTGCCCTCTTGAATCTAACGTGGCCTCCCGCTTCGATCTTATTTGGCGCGGCGGCTCCTCTCGCCATTTCGCACTCCACATTGCCGCCGACGCAAAGCTCGGCCGGCATTATCCCCGCTACTCCATGCTCAAATCTGAAATTGCCTTCGACCATCATCCGGGTAGGCCAGATGCCGATTGCCGCTCGGTCACCTGTGAAGTCCTTCAATTGCATCATCCGCGGCATGTGGTCGATTTTAGCACCATCGCAACGGATACTTCCGATTTTCCCTCCGCCGCCCCAACCAACGATCCTTGCGCCTGACACGTCGAGCGTTTTTCCAACATACAGGCCCTCTTGGATGTGCAGTTCTTGGAGGCCCCGCGCGATGAGCGAACCGGTCACCTTGATGTAACTAGGAATAACTTTCACATTCGTGTTGCTGACATCCAACGTCCCTTCTATTGATAGGCCATTGGGAACGGCCTCCAGTTTGGCCCCCGAAAGGATCAGCTCCCCCTTCACAGCGGTGTCGGCCGGTATGTGCTTGAGAGGCGTGTTTCGCAGATCAACTCGACCGACGACACGCAGTCCTTCGCCGATATACTCGAGGGGACAGCCCGAGAGCTTCAGCGCGCCATTTCCCAGTCTTCCAACGATGCTAACGCCAGCCGGCAGTCGCTTGATAGGAGTGTCCGTGAGGTCGAGGTGCTCGAACCTCCTTTGCGTCCCAAGGTCTGTGAGCAATGACCCAGCCGCGAACAAACCGCCACCGATGCGCATTCCTTTAGGAATACTTGAGACGGGCGTCCTTTCGATGTGCAACGAACGCGATACTACGAGGTCTTCAGGAAGTTCTGTCAGATTTTCACAGCCGTCGACGTAAAGGGAGCCGTGTATCCTTGTTCCGGCGGCCAATGAGCGGATAGGCGTTTGACCGACATCAACGTTTCTTCCGATCTTGCAATTGTTGGGGAGGGCTGCCAGCTTTGCCCTTCTAGCTATTAGGCTTCCTTTGACCAGGATGTCATCAGGAATCTCGGTAACGGCTGTGTCCTGGATCGCCAGGTCCTTGCCGATCTCGATACGCGCACCTAGTCGTGCGAGCGCCGCCCCTTGGGCGCGAACGTGCCCGTAGACAATAAGCCCATCTGGAAGGGCTTCAATTTTCGTCCCGCGGATGTCAAGGTCGCCCATGACGTGCATGTCATTCGGCAACGACGTGATCGAAAGCTGAGATAGGTCAACATTTCCGGTGGCCTTAAATCCATGCGGAAGGCACATGGGATCATACACGACGCCCCCTTGCCCGATGATGGAACCTTCGAGGGGCACTCGTGTCTTCCATTTCTGCTCCACGAATGCAGGCAGCATGAGGCCGATATATTTACCGGCGGGAACGCTGTTCTGCTTTCCCTGGCATTGACGAAGCCACCCATTCTCGACCTCGAGTGTGGCATGCGGTTTTCCGAACGTGTCGCGCAGGGAGTAGAATGCGAAGGAGCTGTCTTTGAGGAGCTGGTCGTAAGCCCCCTGGCCGATGCAGTGTTGCATCGCCGCGCTTTCGACGTCGAGCGCCTCCGGCGTCAACAGACGGACGAGGTAGTAGCCTTGGGCCAGTTCTTTGAACAACACTTCGTCGCCGTCTCTGATCTTCACGGCGCGCAACTTCTGCGCCCGCTTGCGCATCGCTTTGTCGGCTTCTTTCGCAGCGGCCTCGAGAGACCCAAGCTTCATTAGCTTCAGGGGCCGTCCGTGGCTGTCAAGCCTTCCGAGCCATTCGTCGTTCTCGACCACCGATGCTTGCAGCCAGTCGGAGACGTGGCGGATGGTTTCGGTGGCTTGCCGCCCAATTGGCAAACGCTGGCTGATGAAGTCACGCTCAAGCGCGCGACCAACGGCAAAGGACAGCAGTGTCAGAACACGCTCGTCATTGCTGTATGCACTGAGGATTTTTGACAGTTCCGAGGGCTTGGATGGCATGGTGTCTTAAGTGATTGGCTGACCAAGGGTATGGCCTCATCGCGAGAAGGTCAAAGCGCTTGAGTGACCGCTGCCACGCAGGCAAATTGCCCTAGTTTTTGTTACTCTAGCGACAGTCCGCCGTCTACTGGTCCGGAAGAAGATAAACGGATTTCGAAACGTCTTCGTCCTCGGAGAACGAGCAGATTTGCTGACCGATCCACGTGTCGGCGATTTTCGTGACGTCCCACTTGGCGACCTCATCGTGGCCGATCTTGACCCAAACAGTGCCTTTGCCAGCCGCATAACGGAACTTCGCACCGAGGGCGAGCTTGCTGAACGCCACCGTTTCCGAATTGGGAACAGCGTCGCCCGCAAGCTTCTGCCGAAGCCGCTCGTAACGGGCGACGTCGGCTTTGTTGGCCGAGCCGTCGTTGTTCTGTGCGAACAGGCTCCCGTCTTCGGCACCGATCCTGAGTGCGTTGAGAAGCATCCTGACGTCAGCGGAGGAGAACTCGTTCACTTGAGGTTTGCCCGTCCCTGCTCGATCTCGTTGTCCTCGATTGACGACTCGACCAACTGTAGCGTTCCGAAGATCGTTCTCGAGGGCACGTCCGCGAGCCTGGTCGCGACTTCACTATCTTCGCATCCCTGTTCCGGTTCCTGCGGATGCTCATCGAGCCATACAGACACCCCGTTTACGATGCCCCATTTGCGTGGAGTGATGTCCTGCTCATGCAATGTCTGGCACATGGTCGGTTCCCTTCGATATTCATGAGGCGAAATATCAAGACCTCAATTATGTGCCAACGGTCGGCCCATGGACCCGCTAAATCGCGCGCGTTTTAAACTCGCGAGGCACTACATTCCATGCGGCGCTTGGCCCCGCGCGGCATTCCGTTGTCAAGGCAATCCGAGGTCTTGCAATCCGAACCCTTCCTGTCTATCTTCCCTCACAGGCAGTCGGGCCTTCCACCCCCGTCCATCGGACACGGAAAAGCGACAAAGAGAATGAATTCGTCAGGCAATCGTCGATAAACCGGCGGCGCGGATGAAGCAACGGGGGTCCTTCGTACCAATGACGCCGCTCAAGGAGAGACGAGATGACCAGGACGACTTCAGAGTTCATCGAACAATCCCGCACCCGCGCAAGACAGATCAAGGCTCGCCACGAAGAGATGGGCAGCAAGCTGTCGCTCGCCCAGGCGTACGAGCTGATGGCGGCTTCGGACGGCTTTAGAACGTGGGCAGCCATGCGGGCCGCCCACGAGAACGCGCCATCGGCTACAGCCGTCCCAGAGGCGACGCCATCCATGCCTGTCGTGTTTCCCGCTCAGGACCATTGCGCCAGCTTCTACATGATCCGCCGCTACGACCCCGACATCGACGAAGGCGGTGCCAACACCAAGGAAGGAATCCTTAACGGCGCACGCATCTCGATGTCGTACCACTTCTTCGACGGGGAGGAGTCGCCCGCGATGCGGTTCCGCGAAATGGAGCGGGTGAACAACGAAGAATATTCGGTTGTCGTCGATATCGAGGTTCCCGACCACTTGCGGGGAGCGGAGTTCCACGAGTACGCCGAAGGTCGCATGGCCCGCGCGGCGAGGGACAACGTCGTCGAATGGAAACTCGCCGACTATCCCGAACAGGTGGTCGAACACGACCTTGTCTTCAGCGGAACAGGACGTCACAGCCGCACCATCTCCTGGCTGCCCGCTCCCGAAGCCGCCGCTCCAGCGTTCCGTCGATAATGGACATCGGGAGCGAGGCCAGACTTGGTCCGCCCCATCATCAACGCACGCGAACCGCTACATTGGCAGCCTGCGTCAGATGGCTGGTGCCGCGGCAGCCGCTGAAGGCTGCCGCGTTTTTCTGGTCTCCTCGACCACCAGATCGAAATCATCCATCGACCTGATCACCGTCATGTCGTCGATATGGATGTTCTGACCGTGAAGAGCCAAGACAGCTCCCAGGTCGCGAAGCGACTCCCGCCACGGCCTAGTCATGCCGAAATCGCTCCAATAGGCGGCGACGTCTGGGTCATGAAGCAGTGTCAGCCCGTCGAGTGGAAAGTCGACTGTCGCCCCATCGGGGACGATAGAGGCAAGCCACTCGAGGGTCGAGACATGGATCGCGATGATCACGGGCAGACTGTCCTCATGTCGTTCGGCGGCCGTATCGTCGGCATAGGTGGCTGCCGTGTCTATGGACCCCCAAAACGTGCCGAACCGCTCATCGTCGCGATCATCCGGCGGCAGCGCGTGCGAACACTCGATCGCCTCCATTCCCTCGATAGCGATACCATCGAGCGCACGTTCCGACGTCCCGTGGAAGAGGATCACGTCCGCGAGACCTTCGGCGGCCACCCGCTGGCGCACCGCGTCGATCATGGCAGTCCACGCCTGTCTCGCTTCCCCATCGGGGATGGAGTAGCCGTGTGCTGGTCGTTCTGCTTTCGGGGGTCTCACGAGTTGTCCTGTCAAAGAGAGAATGCCAGAGCATCCGTTCCGTGCTGGAAAACCACAAGCGCTAAGCAGCGGTCAGGAACATGCCACACGAGGCCGCGACATCGAACCCCACCCGCGGAATTTCCTTGACCCGGTTCGGGGCGGCGATGAAGCGCGACATCGCGCCGAGATAGGCGTCGATGCGCTCTCGCGGAGCCTCGCTCGATTTTCCGTTGGCGGCGTTGTAGCGAACCAGGTTGAAGTCGAATTGAAGACCTGAAGCTGTTGCGCGTCGGCCGATCTCCTCGGCGTCCTCGACTGCGTCGTTTTCGCCCGCGATCAGCGCCCAATGGAGGATCACGCGCTGCTTCGTCGCGTTCTGGAAGGCGACGAGATGGTCGAGAGCGGCGGAGACCGTCATCGCCTTGGGTATCCAACGACGCCGCCAGTCGGAGTCGATCCGGTAGAGCGAATAGTACATGTCGACCGGAATGCCGTCTGGAACGAACGTCGCCCAGTCGTGAGCAACGAAGTCCGAAGGCATGATCGTGGACAGCTTGACCCGCGGCTTCAGCCCCAGCGATATCGCGAGATCACGCAGCTTCTCGAACAGCTCTGGACCGACGGCAGGGTTCGAAAGCGGCTCTCCACGGGCCATGAAATTGAAATGCACGGTCTCTCCAGGCGAGAACGTCGACGCGGCCAGCACCGTCTCCGCCTGCGCAACCATCTCGTCGACGGATAGTAGCCTTGCCATCGTCTGGCCGGTCTGTGTGAGATGACAGAAGCGGCAGGCCTTGTCGCACCCGGTCATCGACGAGATGTAGACGATGAAACGCGTCGGAATTCTTCGGACGAACCTGGTCTCCACCATGCCGCCGTCGGCCGTCGGCCGCGAGAAATTCACGCTCTGGTCCATGGCCGAACGGATGGCCGAGAAGTCGCGTATGGATTCGTCGATGTCGAAGTTCATCATTGGCGCAGGCCCGTCGTTCGTTGTCTTGGATTATATCCCGCCGGCTGCTCTTGAGTCCCAGAAATGCTAGAAGCCGCTTATCGATTGTCGTCTCGATCATGCGGCTCCGTCAACAAATTAAAGACTCCGTGCTGCGGCAGTGGTGTTGGGCGAGGGTGACCTTTAGAACCGCGTTCCACCCGAGATGCTGAACACCTGCGTGCGATCGCCGTCTTCCTTCGACAACGGCAGGGCGAAGTTCGCTTTGAACAGGCCGAGCGGGCTGTCCCACACAACGCCCGTTCCGACGGACGAACGGATCGAAGCGTTGTCATAAAGCGCCTTCGCACCAGAGGAAGACACCGCGCCGCTGTCCGTACCCCATACGGTACCGAGGTCGGCGAAGATGCTTCCCTTGATGCCGAGGCCGTCGGACAGGACCGGAATCGGATAGATTGCCTCCGCGGAAGCGCCGGCGTAGTACTGGCCGCCAAGGAGGTAGCCCGTCGTCGCGTCGCGTGGGCCGATGCCGCCGTTTTCGAAACCGCGAACGAGCTCGCCGGCCGTCCTGAAGTGATCGGAGAAGTCGAGGTCCTGACCGACGCCTGCCACCTGGCCACCGCGCACCGCAATACTTCCGACGATCTCGTGGCGCTCCGACAATTCTCGGTAGACCCGCGCCGAAGCCTCTGACTTCACGAACTGGGCGTCGCCTCCAAGGCCCGCGACCTGCTGGCCGAAGGTGACCTTGAGGCCGTTCGACGGGTTCTTCTCGTCGTCGAGGTCGGAGTAAGACCAGTCATAGCCGAGGGCGGAAACGACGTGGTCTTTGCCCGAGACCAGGCTTCCTGCCACATCCGCATCGATGTCCGACTTGGAGGACGAAGTGAACGAGTAATAGACACCGAGATCGGTGTTGGTCGTGATCGGCCCCTTCAGCGTGAACTTCGCGCCGTCGACGGTTTCGTCATAAGGACGGAACCCGCCTTTCCGGTTGTCGTAGTCCCGGCGGAAGACCTGCGCGGTCGCGGACAAGCGGTTGCCGAAAATATACGGCTCGGTGAAAGACAGGTCGTAGTTTCCGGTCTCGGTACCCTGACCGACCGAGGCCGAGAAGGCGCGGCCAGTTCCCATGAAATTCGATTGGCTCAGGCCTATGATCGCCATCGGGCCGTCCGCCGTCGAATACGCGCCGCCGATCGAGAACTCTCCCGTCTTGCGTTCGACTACCTCCACCCTGACGACCACACGATCTTCTGCCGACCCCTTCGTCGTCGTTATCCGTACGCTATCGAAGAAGCCGAGGCGGTTGAGCCGACGCTCCGCCTCGCGCACGAGGCTCGGGTCGAACAGGTCTCCCTCCGACAGGTCGAACTCGCGCCGGATCACGTAATCCTTGGTGAAGTCGTTTCCGACGATGTCGATGCGCTCGACGTAGACCTTCTGTGCCTTGTCGAGCGCATAGGAGATGTCCATGACCCCGTTGGGTAGCCGATCTGTCTTCGGTGTCACATCGACCAGACCGTTGAACGTCCGCCTGATCTGATCAGCGCCGCGCGCGACCTTTGCCGGATCGTAGTATTTCCCCTCCAGGTCCTTGAGAGGCTGGAGCCGGTCGAATGGTACGCCAGTGGTGTTGTCGATGGATACGGAGCTGATCGAGTAGCGCGGACCTTCTTTGATCCTGAAGCCCGCCATCGCCTTTTTACCACCCGGATCGAAATCGATCTCGGCTTCCGACACCACGACGTCCGCGAAGCCCTTGGAACGGTAAAAATCCGCGATGCGCTGGCGGTCGAGCTCCATCTTTCCTGCGTCTACGACGTCGCGGGAAAACAGCTTCGACAGGAGGCCTGTCGACTTGGTGGCCATCACCGACTGGAGCAGCGCGGCAGAGAAGCTTTCATTGCCTTCGAACCAGATTTCGCTGGTCGACCGATCTCCCTCGTCGATGTCGAAGGATACGTCGTAGAAGCCGCCATCGCGGTTGACGACGATCGGCGTCACCTTGGTGTCCCGACGCCCGGTCGCAGCGTAGGCTTTGACGATGCGGTCGGAAACCTCCGACAGACGCGCTGGATCAAAAGGCATGCCCGAGTTCAGTCCTGAAGCCGCGTCGAGCTGTTCGTCCTTGAGGCGCTTGTTGCCGTTGAAGGCCACGTTGACGACCACCGGGGTCTCGACCACCGTGACCACCACTTTTGAGCCGCGGTTGTCGACCTTGACGTCCGTAAACGCGCCAGTGGCGAAGATGTCCTTGACCGCCCGATCGGTGTCGGCTTCCACGTAGGCATTCTTGTCGGGGAACACGGAGACGATGTAATCGGAATCCACCTTGCCGTTGCCGACGACCGAAATAGAGGGGCGGGCATGCGCGGCGACGGCCGAGATCGCGACAATGGATACTGCCGCCAGCAAGGTCTTGGATTTCACGGTGTACTCCGTTCTGCGGGTCTGAAATTCTTCTTTGATATCCAAGCGTGGAGCGGATTTCCCGAATTGGCAACTGCGATGTCTTGAATTGACCGGCCATCCACTATGCCATATATCAAAGACCTCAACCGTCGCGCGGAGGCGTGAATGAACATCGCCAGAAAGACCATCGTTTCGTGGAAGGCGCGTCGCGTTCTGGCGAAGCTCGAGATCGTCAAGCCCCCGGTCGACGCTGAGGCGGTCGCCAGAACGCTGGGCTTCAACGTCGTCTACGCGACGCTCGAAGGCAGCGACATGGCGAACATCCTCGGTTTCAGCGACCCGGCCGACAACACGATCTACGTCACCGGTTGTTCTTCATTCCCGGAACGGCAGATGACCATCGCCGCCGAACTAGGGAAGGCGCTCCTGCATCCCAAGTGGTGGCGCAGCGAGAAGGCCTACAGGCTGCGGACGACGCGCGGCGCGCTATACCCGCAGGAATTCGAGGCGGAGTGGTTCGCACTCAATCTACTGGTTCCGCATCGCTGGATCGACGAGCTCCAGCGATATGCCGCAATGCATGAACTCGAAACGGTTTTCGCTACCGACTGCCGTCATATCGCGGGCGCGCTCGCCCGCCGCCTGCCACGTTAGGAGAATACCGCTTGAGAGCCATTGCCGCCTTCACCCCGATCCAGATTTCCCCGAATTCGGAGTTGGTAAACGACGGAATCCGCCTGATCGGAGACTGGCGCACGCCCAGCAAGAAGGTCAACATCTACAATGCGGCCGACGTCACGACGGTCCTGCCGATGCTGACGGCTCGGATCGTGTCGGCCGTCGCCACACTTCTCCCTGCGACCACTGCCGACGGCCGGCAAGCCTGGGACATCGTGAACGACCGGCTAGTCCGGTTCGTTCACGGAGGCGATGCCGATCTGATCGAAGAGGCCGCTCCCTATCTGATCACCTGCCGCCTGCTGATGGAGGACGGCCCGACGAACGACGACGAGCGGGTTCTGGCTGTCTTCGTGGACCGTCTGCTGCCGTTTACGCGCGGCGAGCGGATTTCTGCCTTGATGCCGTACCGCGCCCCGACGCTGAGCGACGTCTATCGCGACCTCAACGGCGGCGATAGAGAGCAGGATGTCATTAAGGCAATCAAGCTGCCTTGGCCGGGTATGTTCGGCGCGAAACTCGAACCGTTCGGAAGCGTCGGCGAGGCGCTCGACTTTGTCGGTCACGGAGACCTTGTCGTCGTTGGCGACCGGTTCGAAGTCCCGTTCGGTTTGCGGCTAGGGACGACCGTCGAAGTCCGCTTCAACGAAGATGGAATGCGCGACCTCGAAGGCCTGATCTCGACAGCGCGCACCAATCTCGGCATCGCTGAAACCGATGGCGAATCCGTTGGCAAGCTCGACGGCCATCGCGACTGCGCGGTGGCTTTCGGATATCATCGCTATCGGGTATCGTTAAACAGATCGCAGGACGGATCGGACTCCTGGTCCTTCCGACGCCTGTTTGTCCCCAAGGTATACAACCCGGTAAATTATGGATTTGACGTAGCATGAGCGCGACGCTGAAAGCGGTGGTCTTCTCGGACCTCCATCTGAAATACAACGGAGACCTCGAGTACAAGCTCGAGCTCCCGGCAGACGCCGACGTCGTCATCGTCGCGGGCGACATCACGTGTCCCGTTTCCGAAAGCCTCAAGTGGCTGCACAAGAACATCGCCATGGCCGGTCACGAGGTGGTGTTCGTCGCGGGCAACCACGAACATTACGGCCACATCTACGACGACAGCATGGCTGGCGGCATGGCCGAGCGCTCGAAGTATCCCAACGTCCACTTCCTCGAAAACGAAGAAGTGGTGATCAAGGGTGTGCGGTTCCTGGGCGCGTCGATGTGGACCGACTTCAACCTCTACGAAAGACCCGAAGAGGGGATGAAGGAAGCTCTTCTGTCGATGAACGACTATCGCACGATCCATTCGCGCGACAAGAACGGCGCGATCATACGGTTCACGCCGGAGCGGACGAGAAGTATCCATGAGGAGAGCCGCGAATGGCTGCGCGGGGCGCTTGCGAGAAAACACGCGGGTCCGACAGTCGTCGTGACCCATCATTGCCCGCATCATATGTCGGTACATCCCAAGTACGCCGGCCAGAAGCTGAACAGCTCCTTCGCCTCGGATTTCTCGGAGGAGATAGCCGAGTTTCAGCCTGAATTCTGGATACACGGGCACACGCATACGAATTTCGACTATGTCGTGCCTGGAACCAGAACCCGGGTCGTCTGCAATCCGCTCGGGTACATCCGCTACAAGTACGAAGGACGGCGCGAGATCGAGAACCCTCTGTTCGATCCGTATCTCACCATCGAAATCCCGCTGGCGGCCTGACCGCCAGCGCAAACGCCTTCGGAACACCTTGATGAGCGACCCCACCGTCCCCACCGACACCATCGAAGTCCGTTCGCCAGCCGACGAGCTGAAGTGGAAAGAGCAAATCCGGGCGGACATCGCCTTCCTCGAGCGGCTGGCGAAGGACGCGACGGCCGGCGCGTACACTCCCATGGATTGCCGCCACTGCTCGGCCCCGGCGAATTGCGTCGACTATGCCGTCGTCTCGGCCGAGGCGGGCATGGAAGTCTCGCACGTCTGGAAGGAAGAAGATGCCCGCTTCCAGGCTGCGGCCAGTCCCCAAAGGATTTTGCGGCTCCTGAAGGCATACCGTGAACTCGAAGCGGAAAACCAGACACTGAAGGCGGAGAGACGCCACCAAGGCGAGAGCTGGGTGTCGACGATGCTCCGCGAAACGGCTCAAGCCATCCCCTCGGAAGAAGCTTGGGAAAAACCCATTCCGACCGACTGACGCGAAGCCGCCTCCGATCCCACCCGAAAATTCTGGACGCCGACGACGGTCGACCTCACCATTGGTTATTGGAACGGCGAGGCACGGATGACGGCGATCAAACTCAGCAAGGTTTCACTCCCACATGTTTGGACTCTTGAATTCGAGAGCCTGCACGAGGCCGTGCTTGAATTGCGCCGTCACATCTGCTCGACCTGCATGTCAGGCGGCGAATGGGGACACTACGACCCCCTGGACATCGAATTCGAGGGAAGGACCTACATCTGCACCGACGCATCGGAACTACTGTCAACGGGTTGCGGCCTCGAGTTCGAGATCGAGGGAGCGCCGGAATTTCACGCATATCCCGATGACATCGACCCGAACATGCTTCGACGCATTTCCAGGCGTAAGCAATCTCCCTCCGATCTGATGGCGGCCTGACATGCTGCTCGAGTTCAATGTCATCTACCACGCACGTGCGTCACTCAAGGAGTCGAGGTTTGTCCAAGACACCGAATTTCAAAAGCATGTCGAAGTGGTAATCGAGGAGATAGACGGATCGTCGGCTCCGGTGGCGGCGCGCTGGCCGGATGCTGACATCAGGCTCTACGAGGGAAGGACCTATAGGCAAGCCTTCGAGACCGTCGGAAAGCTCTCCGGCAACTCCATGTTCCTGAGCATGCATCACATCTGGTTCGACTGCCCTTACATTCATCGGCTCCTGACACGCGCCGATGTCCTTGCCCGCCTCAAAAGCGGCACACAGATGCCGTTCCTGCATGGGCGATATTTCAAGATCGACAGCTCACGCAAGAGCTCGTTTCCTCCGTCCCGGTATCACCAGTACGAATACCTGGACGAAAGGCTCGCAAAGGACCAAGCGCGGATCGATCGGTGGACCCGCGATGTGGTGATGATCGACGGCGAGTTCTGGATCGCATGTCCGCCTCCCATCTACCAGGTTTCGAAGCCCGGGAATGTCTACCCCACCACGAGACGACACGCCCGCTGGTCAGGCGACCGAACCGACCCTCGTTCCAACGCCAACTACGACGAGTGCGCCAACGCGACCGTGTTCAACCACGCGCAGCTCGCCGAAGCGATCTCTTTGTCGATGGAGCTTTACGGCCAGGCGAACGTCACGGAACTCGAAGTCTTCATTCCTGAGGCCTTGCCGCGACTGGACGTGTTCGACCGAGTGGAAGCGATCTATCAAGCGCTGTTGCACGGCTGCGAACTAACGGCAGGCAGACGAAGGGGAATCGCGACGCCAAGCCTACTTCGGTCTTGGGCGGATGCGGTCGAGTCGATGGAGGCGGCCACGCCCGATGTCGACAGGGTCGCGCAGGCGCTTGATCGGTTGTTGCCGCACCTGAAGAGTGACGCTATCGGCGACGACACTCGGATAATCGCCAGACACGCACTCGATCTGATCGACAATCGCGAAATCACCGTTGGCCTCGCTGGTTGACCCACCAGTCGATTATAGATATGTATTATAGTACATATTTCGTGCTACATATCCATTATGGGGCATATTCCCGGCGCTCCACCTCCTTGACTGAACATTCCTTATAGGTCATATTTGCCGGAAAATATGTCTTTAAACACATATATCCTCGGAAGGCGACATGTTGATCAAATTCCTGCTTGCGATCAAAAAGCTACGCAAAGCCGCTGGCATGACCCAGTCGGAATTCGGGTCGCTGATCGGTATGAACCAGGCATACGTCTCCAGGCTGGAGAGCGGCAACCACAATCCCGAAGCGGAGACGCTCCAAGCCGTCGCAGAAGCTTTGGACACCGAGATCGTCTTCGTCCCCCGGCGGGCGCTCGGCAGGGTGAATGCGATCATCAGCGAGTATTCGGCCCCGAGGTCTGGAGCGACGAAGCCGTATGAGGGTTCGCCGGTCGAAGACCTCTTTATTCCCGACGGCAGCGACGACGAGGGCAACCAATGACGGAAACGCTCGGCGTCTTTCTCCGGACCGGCCTCGACGAAACGCGCGTTGGCTCTCTCAACAGAGAGCGCGACGGGATGATCAGGTTCATCACCGACTCCGCATACATCGCCATGGGCGAGGCGCGGCCGGTCCTCAGCTCCTCGATGCTGTTCATCGGCGACGAGGAGCGCACGGTACGCCAGTTGACCTCCGGCCGCTTCACGCAGCAAGGTCGCGACTTGCCGCCGTGGTTCAGCAACCTGCTGCCGGAAGGCGCTCTGCGCGACATGGTGAGCCGCGGACTGCCCAGCGGCCGGACGTCCGACTTCGACGTGTTGCGGTATCTCGGCGACGATTTGCCGGGCGGTGTCATCGTACGCTCTGAAGACGGGATCGAGATCGATGCCGGCGCGGTACCCGACGCCGAAGTGGCGACCGAAAGCGGCACCATCAAGTTTTCGCTGGCTGGCATCCAGCTCAAGATGAGCATGCTGAAGCAGGAAGAGCGCTTGACGTTTCCAGCGAACGGCACCAATGGCGACATCATCGCCAAGCTGCCCAGCACGCGGTTCGCCTTCCTACCGGAGGTCGAGTACAGCTGCATGAAGCTTGCCGAAGCCGCGGGCATTTCGGTCGCGCCCTGCGAACTCGTGTCCGCCAAGTCCGTGACGGGGATCAAAGAAGAAATCCTGGCGGCCGGCGAGTACGTCCTTGCCGTCACGAGGTTCGACCGAACGGCCGACGGGGGCAGGGTGCATATCGAAGACCTCTGCCAAGTGATGGAAGTCCCCAAGGAGCGCAAATACACGGCGGCCAACGAAGAGACGGTGATGAACATCGCCAAGCGCCTCGGCGGCGGCACCAGGGGTTTTCTCGAGATCGCACGCCGTCTGGCCGTCAATATCCTGATGGGCAACGGCGACGCGCACCTCAAGAACCATTCTCTGATTTATGCGGATGGCCTGACCGGGAGCATCAGCCCTGCCTACGATATCGTGACGACGTTCGTTTACGACGGTAGCGACTCGTTGGCGCTCAAGTTCAGGAACACGCAAAATTCGGCGATTGTCGAACTGGCGCGGTTCGAGCGTGCCGCCGAGCTGTGCGGCATCCCGACGAAGATCGTGCGCAAGGCTATCTCAGATACGGTCAAGCAGGCCGCCAGCACCTGGAAACCGATGCTGGCCGAATTGCCGATGCCCGGCGACTATGCGGCGCGGGTCATTGAGCGTGCCGATGCGCTGGACCTCACCAAAGAAGTCGGAGTTAGGTTCGGGTAGGCGATCTGCCTACCCGAACCTCTCGCTCAGTCAACGTCTGTGTCGTCGTCCACACTCACGCGAAGCGCGGGATCGAGATTGTACCTCCAGTCCTTGCCATGACAGCGGGTGCAGCGGCAGAGCCGATAGGGATACTGCCGGTCTCGGTTCCAGGATTTCGGTCGCTCCAGAGAATGGTAGGAAAGCTTGCAAAGAAGCCATCCCCACGCGAACACAACACCCCGCCCAAGGCGGGCGAGCATCCCCGAGTTCGTAGCTGTAAGTTCCCCCATGTGACCTCCTCCATTTCATTCAACTGGCTTTATGCTCGCCCGGCTTCAATAGATCGGGACGTTGAACGCCTCCAAAAGCCATTCGAGCCTCTTGATCTCGATACGCTCGCCATCGAGATCGCCGGCCTCGACGCTCCTGATGCCGTCCATGACGATATCCGTCGCGACCTTTCCATCTCCGTCGACGACATCGAGCGGCGCTCCCAACTCGGCAAGCCTGTGGAACATCGCGATACCGGCGTCCGAGTGGTGTTCGTTCACGGCATTTGTCGCGGCCAAGTGGAGAACCGACACCCCGTCCTTTCCGAGTGATCCGACCGGAACGCCAGCCGCGACGATCAACTCGACGGCTTTGGTGTTGTTGGCGTAGACCGCGCTGAAAAGAGAGGCCACGCTCGGCTTCGCTCCACCGACTTCGATCATCGCCTTGAGGAAGGCGAAGTCGATACCGCCGGTCAGGCGCGTGCAGATGTCCAATTTGCCAGGGATCGCCGGCTCACCGAGATTGACGTCCAGTACAACGGCGGCCTTGGCAAGGGCGACAGCCACCTCGTCCTCGTTGCGGAAGCCAAAGACGTGTCCGACGCCGTTGCCGACGCCCATCAGGCCGACGACGCTGTGCCAGTGAAGTCCGGCGGCGGCGGAGACGATATCGTCCTTCAGCGTCTTGAGGTTCCATCCCACGATCTCGCGGACCGCCTTGACGGCCGCAGGAGTATCGTCGATCCACATCGCCCGCAGAGCGGCCTCGAGTACGACAGCTTCCGACACGACGAAATTGTGGGCGCTGTACGCAGCCGGGAAGTCCACACCCCACTTGCCGTCGCGAAGACGAAAAAACGCGCCCCTCAAATGGCCGTTCTTGCATGCGAGGTCGAGCTCCGACGGGAATCCGTCAATCAGGCCCGCCATTCTCGACGCGAAGAGAAGAGCCGCCGACGCCTGGCCGCTTTCCATGGTGAGACGGTTGTCCTTCGCGCGGGCAGCCAGCTCGACCTCCCGGTCCGACATCGCGCGGCGATGTGCGAGACTGGCGACCTGGCGGACTTCGTCGACCGTGATCTTGGCCATTTGCGTTCTCCAACTTCTCGTTGGGGTCTTCATATATGACAGTACGCTCTCGATCAAGTGTTGACAACGCCCGACTGTGAAGAATAAAAGACGTCAACGATTTGAATGAGGTCGAAACGGAGGTCGAGATGTCCACTGGCGAAAAGCATGTTTACACGTTCGCATTGCAGATGACCTTCGATCAGCCGATCGACACAGCGGAACACGGGCGTCTCTTGGCAGCCAAGCTCGAGGAAATCGCAGAGGACGGGTTCGAGGACCGTCCCATGGACATGGGCCTCGTCGAGGTTGTTTGCCGTCATCCGCAGGAAGGCACGGTCCGGCACATGACGATGGAGTGATGCGAACGCGGATCGTCGTCCACGTCTTGCATTCTGACAGAAGGTTGGTAGGCGGTCTCGGATTCGAACCGAGTCTGGAACGCTAATCAGGCGCTAAAGGGGTTATAAGGCCCTCCTGCACATCCCGTGCCACCGCCCCGACAAATATCGGGAGCCGATCACCTCAGTGATCGGTCAGGGTATTCGCACGGGGCGTATATACAGAATCGCGTAAGCCATGATCGATAGATAGACGTCGGCGGGTGCGACGTCAAGCCTGCACCCGCGCGAAGCTTTCAGGCTGCCTTTGTCTCTACCGGAGTGAGCTGGTTCACCGCGTAGGTTTCCTTGCCGCCGTTCGCGAAAGCAAGCACGACGTTGTAACCGCGCTCGCCGACCTCGATGACGATGCCTTCAGCGCCGGCAGGCGTGGTCCATTTGGTCTTAATTAGTTCCATGTAGTAATGATCTGCGATCTTGCGCCGTGCCGCATTCTCCCAGCGACGGCTCTTCTTCACCCACAAGAGAACGCCGAGCATCGGAACAAGTGGCAGCGCCATCGCGGCGACAGGCAGGTCGTTCTGGAAAACAGGGATACAGGGCAGCATCATCAGCGATCCGACCACCGCGATCATCGGAACATGGTCGCGAATGCCGCGCCTGTCGAGCCTGTCTTCAAGGGTTTTGATTTCGTTGACGTCGGACAATTCCGGTTCTCCATGATCGACTAACCAGATTGTTGTCTTGATTTCATGGCGTGTCTACGAGGATCACGAGGTTGGTGTATCGATCCGCATGTACTTGATGACGTCGGCTAACGGACCCCTGAAATGGTCGAGACGGCGGAACATCTTCTTCGCCACCTTCCAGTGTCCCGTGTCCGCTTCCTCCCATGTACTCCATCGCCAACACTCCAAGCCGCGAAACTCCACCTTCAACCTTTGGGTCTCTTCTTCGAAGTCGTCGGTGAGGTAGGTCATCGTCTCGAAGAGGAGGGGAGGGCCGCTCCCGAGGAAGTTCTGGTCGACACCCAGGAACAGTGTCTTGATCCGTATGACGCCGTTGTCGGTCGTTGCAAGAATGAGGTCCGCCGTCTCCATCCATTGCTCCCACTTGGAGTAGTCGGGCTCCGGCACGACGTCGTGGTGGTCTAGGATGTAGTTTTCGAGCATGGGGTCCTTCCGCAAGGGTGGCCTTCCTAGCAAATCGATTCCTTTTCCGCCACAGCCTTCGTCCTGGAACGTTAACCAATCCATTACACACATTGATACCCACACAATGTGTAAGACCGATTGACAGCTTTCCACAACCTGGGTATCAGTCCTGGCGAAACGTCGTCTAAGGAGAAGTCGGTGGCTGCCAATAACCTCAAGTCCAAACGTCAGGAACTTGAAATGACGCAGAAGGCGGTTGCCGACGCGGTCCACATCAGCCAGCAGCATCTACAGAGGCTCGAGGCCGGCACCAGTCCTGTGAAGATCAAACTCGCCGAAAAGATCGCGACGGTTTTGAATTGCACGATCGACGATCTCTTTCCAAGGTTGGCTGAGGTCGTTCGACGCGATCATGGCCTTCTTGCCACCGACGACGCCGAGGCGCGCCGGATGCTGAACGAGTGGGATCGAGCAGGCATCGACATCGACGGCAGCGGCTGGATGATCATTTGGAGAATTCCGAAAGAAGGAACGCATACCGCCAAGATCAACGGCCTGGTGGCCCGGACCCTCATGGCCGATCTCGACAGCAAGCTCGCTAGCGGCTTTCTGATTTTCGACAGTCCGACACATCGGCATGCTGTCGCGATCGCACCTGAGATTCCCATCGAATTTCGACGCATCGTCGATAGCGAGGGCGACGATGATGACGATGCGGAATTGCCCCGCGATTATCGCACCGTCAAGGTCTACCGCCGTGGCAACGATTACTCCGACCACTACGAAGTTCAACCCGACGAGGGCTTCCTGTCCGAAGCGGGGACGAAGCGGGTTCAGGTGCAGCAGCTGTTCCAGGCCTTGGAAGGCGGTCTGCGGCCGCGGATTTCGCTTGTCCACGGCTATGACAACGAGAATCCCGAGGATGCGACGATCTCCTACATCGGAGTGGCGTCGATCCTTGCAGTTTCCGCACCGCTCTCGGTCGTCGATCCGGCCTTCCGGCAGGAACTCGAAAAAGCGGAGTGATCTCTTTCGGAAAGCGCGATTCCGTCTACATGATTGGGTCGCCGTTTCCGCCTTCCCGCGGACCCCGATCCGGAGAACAATCGTGGTATTCGACAGATCGGAGACCACGAATTGCGGGACGAAACCATCCAGCTTCCAAAGACCTTCCCACCTGAACTGGTAGAGGTAACCCGTCTCATCCACGGCATCCCTGGAAGCTCGCTATCGCGCCGCGAGATCACCGATATCATCGAAGTGACGTGGGGTCGCGAGACCAACGCCATCGTCGAAATCTACATCAATGGCGTGTTTGTCGACGACCGCAGCAGCTTTTGCGACTTCGGCATGCTCGGCAGCTGCATCGACAGCGCGCTGGAGGAATGGAACGAACTCGTCGAAGGGTACGGCGCGACCAAAGATGACCGCTTCGAGGTCAGCATCGCGGCATGGATCACCGACGTCCCGACCCTCGGATACGCGCACGATGACGTCTTCAGGCACAAGCGCTATCATCCGTTACCGAAAGAGGGCAGCGCGTTTTTCATCGGCGTCCCTGAAGCAGGTCTCGACAGCGTGCAGCCCGAAGACCTTCGCACGCTTCGCAGCGTCGAGCATTCGAGGATGAAGATCAGGTCTTCGCTATGGTCCGACGACGAAAACAAGGCAGCCACGGCCGCCTTCCTCATGCGCATTTCCGAAGACGTCCGGACGGTGTCTCTCGACGCAGCATAATGGCGCAGGCGCGTCCACTTCTTCGACCGTGAAGGCGATCAGACGCCAGTTCCTTATCCGACTTTATTTCTAGCGGAGCAAGCGCTCACCGCTTCATTCCGAGATTTCCGATCGTAGTCCCGATATCCAACGTGATTTCCGACGAAGCCCACAGGTCCACGGATGCCTCGAGCTTGGACGTCCAATCGAGACCGGCCGCTTGCACGCGCTCCAGGAGGACCGGTATGACCTGCGACATGGCTTCTTCCAGCATGCCCACGTTGTGGTCGGACTCGAAAATCGTGATCGCTTCGTGGAGGTCGTACCAGGCGTTGGCGGCATCCCGTCCTATGGTATCGAGGTATGGCCTCGTCGCCGTGCGCGCGTAATACGCCGTGCGCGTCGCAAGCTCGTGGACGCTGTTGAACTCGAACGCCTGCGGCAGGTGAACGATTGGATTCCTTGCCTCGACCCGCTGTAACGGGGCCCCGCTCGCGACTACGAAGTCCTCGATCTTGTCGTGTTCGTCTGGCCGTGCGCGGAGGATTTCGCTCGGCGCTCCATCGAGCCTCTCATGCGGAGCCAGCTCGATCTCGATCGATACGCCCGGAAACGGCAAACGCCACGCCCTGGCCACCAGCCGCGGCTCGGCGACAGCGATATAGACCGCGCCGTCGATGATCAGGAAACGGGCAGCCACCTCTTCCGCGTAGGCGCGTTCGTCCTGCTCCTCCGACCTTACAATCGTTACATCATTTTGCCCGTCCAGCTTGGAGGTCGTATCTCCGCCGAAGTACCATTCCTCAATAGCCTTCGCCCTTGGATCGTCAGATTCGTACCGGTCAAAATCCTGAAAATGCCGCAGCGCAGTGTGCCGGTTGTTTTCTTGTGTCGGCAGCTCTTCCACCGGAAACGCGCGCGTGTAGTCGGCGGATCGTCCCATGGTCCCGAACGGGGTGTAGAATTTGCCATCCATGAAGCGAACTTCGCGACGATACACCTCGCCGCGGTCATGGGCGTAGCCGTCGACTACGACGTGTTCCCATTCCATCGCGAGCGGAGCCTGAGCCGACGAAACTTCCGGGATAACCCAACCGACGAAACCGATCTTGGCCACTGTCTTCTGGGTTTTCCATCTCGATGTGGTTGCCTCCACGTTGTAGGCGAATGGCAGCTCAAATCTCATCTTCCCGGTCCTCCCATAGGCTTCGGCTGAGGTCCCGCGCCAGCCGTCATCTCTTTTTCGAATTGCCGCGCCCAACCCGCAACAATTCCGATATCGCGTCTCGATATGTTGTCACGCACCGAAGTCGATAGTTGTTCAACGATGTCGAGCATATGCTCGTGGCGAAAATCGCCGCGAACGTCGTGTCCGAAGCTATTGTCCAATTTGCCCAGGGGCTCGGACATTTCCCTTAGTTCTACCCAGCTGGTTACTTGTTCGCGATCCAGCGTCCCGACATATTCTTTTAGTTCTCCCACAATCCGGCGGGCCAAGACTTCCGTCAACGAATCGGAAGCTCGGAACGTAAACAGTTCCGGGTGGTCGACCCGTTCCACGGCTTCTTCGTCCAGCATTTCGATGCCATGAAGCTCGACCAGGCGACGCACCGTGTCGGTCGCCGTCAGCGGGAGTATGTACTCGCCGGGAAAATTGTTTCTCCCGTTCTCGTTCCAGTGGATGCCACCGAAGTAGACGCCAAGCTTCGCAAATTTCCCGAACACATGGAGCTTAAGCTTTGGCTCCGGAACCTTTCGGCATACAATCCCATCGACCACCACCAAAGACGTGGCTACCCGCGACGCACGGTTGATGCGGCCAGCGCGGTCGTACCCAGCCTCGGAAACGTCCAATCCAGCCCATCTATCCTCGCCGGTGGCAAGAGCCTCCATGCATGCCTTGTGTATGGGTTCCCCCGTGTTCATTGGCATCAGCGCCATAAGGACGAGAGCTTTTGCGGACTTCTTTTTGGAAGGTGTCGGAAGGTCGTCGACCGACACGGCGCTACGCGGTCCACATCCCAGGGGAACAAGGAAACTCCCTTGGGAGTGCCTGCAGGGTATCGTTTTCCCGTCGCCTTGCTGACCCTTCCAGTTTTTCCACTCCGCGACCACGGGAGCATCGACGCCGGAGATCACCGATGCGTCGGCATCGATGAACTCGACGACGGCCGGCCGGGTGGTCTTTGGCGACGCCTCCCCGCGGTAGTAGCCAAAAGGGATGCTTATTTTCACAGCGACAGCCCCTGGCTCGCCGATGTGGACGGCGCTTTCTCCGACCCGAGTTGCGACAGACTTTCGATGATTTCCGATATCACTTCGTCCTTTTTGCCCTCGAACTCTTCCGCGAGCAGCGGCACGTGAGTGGTCAGCGCCTCGTCGATGAGAGACCTGTCTCCGGTTTCGCGGAAGCGTATGCCCGCGTCGCGCGCCTCCAGGAACGCGGCGAACACGGAGCGTGACTGGGTCCCCATCTCTGGAGCCATGGAACTGACCGCGAAATCCACCAGTCGAACGCGCGCGTTCAGGTCCCAGTCGGACGTGAACACGGATGGATCGTGGACGACGACGTTCCTGAAGGCGTAAACGACATTCCTTGATGCCGCTTCTTCTGCGAACGCCTGTAGCTCTGTCGGCGAAAAGAACGTCGTGAGCCAAGGTGATCCGACGTGCCGCCTGGCGAGCGGGAAGATGCAGTCGCTGACGTCGGACGGCCCGAAATAGACTTCGGCGAATGGATTGAACGTCTCGCCTTCGCCGCCGGGGATCGGGTCCTCGCGCCTGAGCATGAAACGCGGCTCCTCTATTCTGATCCAGAGGTCGCGCTTCACGACGAGGCAGTCCTGCAGGAGCTTGGTCGCCGCCGAACGACGATCTTCCTCGGTTGAAGCGACGATGCTCTCGACTTGGCTTTCGAGGACCGCGGGAATAAAGAACCCTTCCTTGAGAACCGTGCCAAGCGCCCGGGCCTCCTCGATGGCGAGGGGTGTCCCGAGGCGGGCCTGGCTGAGGGTGTGAAGCTTGACTGACATCGACGTCTTCATTCCCGCCCGGTTCGGGAGGTCACCTTTTTCGAACACTTCGCTCCGGTAGTTGGCGGGAAACGAGTCGTGGGCCGACATCGCAGGCAGGTAGAACTTTCCGTCGAAGAAACGGACCTCGTGCCGCAATGCATCTGGGCCAGCATTCACGCTCCACGACAGGACAACAGGTGCGTCGACCAGCGAGACCTCCTTCACCATGCCCTCGACATGGCCTGTCCTTGCGAACTTCTGACCGATGGTAGAACGCTTCCGGCGGACAACGGCATCCACCAGATATGCATAGGGCATGACGTAAGGACGTTCGAGGATCATCGCTTGAGACTTTCCCCGAAGGAGACGCTGATCGTTCCTTCGCCCCAGTCACCGAGGCCCGCCTCGATGGCGTTCGAAACCTTGGGATCGATCGTGCCGACACGCTCGGCCAGCAGCGGCAAGGCGTCGTCCGCGAGGTCCTCGATGATCGAGCGGTCGCCGTTTTTAAGGAATGTCCACCAGCGCTCGCGAATGACGACCCAATCCTCGATCGTCGCTCGGTCGAAGCGCGCGATTCCAGCTTTAAGGCCTTCGAAGGCGTACTCGACGGTGCGCAGCGCGGCATCGAATTCGGCGTCGAAGGTGAAGACGACCGGGATATGGATTTCCGGCTCTCCATCGATCCTGATATCGAGCGGGAGACCGAAATCGCGGGCGACATCGAGTGCGCGAGCCATCTCGGTCAGCGGGAAGAATTTCGTGTTCAGCGGATCGGAGACGAGGATGCCTTCGTCGAGATCGATCGGCTTTCCAAAACGACGCGCGCCCGTATGGACGGAGACGCTAACGTTCGGCGACCCGCGCAGAAGATGGTTCGATACCGCAATGACCGGCTCCTCGACACGTCTGAAGAGGATGCCGTCGATGGAGACTAGGCCGGCGGCCGTTTCTTCGGCCTTGGCCCGTTCGGCATCTTCCTCGGAACTGACGAGCGACTTGATGTCGTTGACTTGCGGAGCACCCTTTGGAGTCGGACCTGTGAAGTTCGCGATATCATGCCAGGCCTGATCGGTGAGCGGATAGCCATGCATAACCGCGATGCCACGGGCCGCGTCTTCGTCCATGCGGGAGATGTTGGAGAGCATGGATGCCGGGAATTTTTTAGCATCCCGCTGCAATTTCGCGGCCGGCACGTAGAAGCCACCATCGAAAGTCCTGACTTCGTGCAGACGGTTCGCGCCATTCGTCGATGCCCATGAAACCGCAACGGGAGCCATGTCGGCGCTGATCTCCCGGATGTCGGCCTCGACCGTCCCGAGGTAGTTCAGCGTCTGCGGGTTGCGCTTCTTGCCGACGACGGCTTCTGCGGCATAGATGAAGGGAAGCTGGATTTTCATGATGGTCTCCGATGTTGGGAGGACATTGCCATTCGCGGCCGCGGGCGACAAGCAGATCAGGGGCCGCCGAGTGGGCCTGCCGATGGGAGTTGACGCCCCGTTTCCTTTGTGACCCAGTCGAGCCAACCTACCGTCCTCGCCTCCAGTTTATCGGCGTTCGGCATGCCAAGGTCGAGAAATTCCCTGATGAGGTCAATCAGCTTTTCCGGGTCGCGACCCCGCGTCCTCATCGCCTCGGTTTCGTCCCTGAGATCGAGCCAGCACTGCACCTGTCCAGCCGTCATCTGATGGATGCGGTGTTGCGAAAGTTCGATGAGTTGCAGTCCGACAGTGATGGCGATGTCCGCCGCGGCGTCGAACACGAAAGCGTGGCCGTCGAATACAGTCACTTCATCGTACTGCTTGTCGATCGGAGCTCTGTGTTGAAACTCCCGGTCCGCGAACTCTTCCGCCCTTTCGGCATCGGCGATACTAAAGCGGGCGATATCTCCCCCGAAACGCCTGGCGTGAACCCGCATGTCGAAGTCGCATCTGACGAGGGTCTGTCCCGTCGATGTGACGGCAATGAAAGGTTCGTTTGCCTCGTAGTGAAGCTGGCCGTCGATGAGCAGCAGGCCGCGCGATGCCGCCAGCAGGTCCTGACGGCGTCTCTCGTTCACGGGTGTGAACGGCCCGAAGCCTCGCGCGTCCAAAAACCACTTCGGCGGGCTGCCTGCGTACCACAGCGCCAAATCTTCCTTCAGCGCGCCACCCATTACCTCACCATAGCCGCCATTCAATTCGAGATACAGAAGAAGATCAGACGGGGGCGAACCGGCCGGATTGCGCTGGATCGCGGCGGCATCGAGTGGAACCGTCCCGTTCGGGCCTATGGCCGGAAAGAAAAAACGCCCCTGGCGAAGCCTTATCGGGCGTGTCATCTGGCGGATCGCTATCAGGTCATCGTATTGTGCCACCACAGGTGCATCCATCCCAGAAACATCGGGAATCTCGATTTCCGTTTCGCAGATCAAACGAAAATCGCCGTCGTCTCGACGGCCAATCTCACAATAAGGAACGGTTAGACGCATTTGAAGCTCCTGTGACCGTATGACCTTGGCCCCTCGGGATGCGAATAGCAAACCGAGGGCACAGCAAAGCTTGCCAATTCCACAAAATGGCCTATGGATGCCTGCGAAAAGGGAGACTGGAATGCGAGGTCCTGGGCAATTCGGCAACTTCGACGATCGCTTCTGCGACGAATTGAAGACGTGGGTCGATGGACGTCGGGTCCTTGAGACATTTGCGGGAAACGGCCTGCTTGCCGCCGGCCTTGCGAGCCGCGGCGTCGATATCGTCTCCACGTCGCTGTTTTCGGGCCATGATTGCCATAATCTCGGCATGCACCACGACGTCGTCGAGATGGATGCAGTTGAGGCAGTTGACCGCTATGGCGACGGGCGCGACATCCTCCTGATGTGCTGGCCGACGACGGTCGAGGCGACGACACTGGCCGCCCTGAATTGGGGAAGGAAGCCCATCGTGTTCATCGGCGAGGTGACTGACTACAGCCTCGGTATGCGGGGGCTTGGCGGCTGCGCCACGGACCTGTTCTTCGATGTCACGGAGGAGACCGAGGTCTTTTCGACCTACCAGCCGCGCAACATGCTCGAGCGGGCAGCGGTGAGGACGCTAAGAAGTGACGCCAAAGCGATCGTCGCCAAAGCCATCGCGAACAGGCCCGCCTTCGGGTTTTTACTCTGACTGTCAGGGTGTGAGCTTGCGTCGGTCCGCCAGATCGAGCGAGATGGTGCTTTCCGACCACACTTCCAGGATGCCCGCGATCTCCCGGCGCTTTTCGATTGATCGAATGTAAGGCAGTAGACCCTCGACCGAGCGCACGACCTCCTCTTCCCAGCCTGCGTCCGATCGGTCGCCCCGTTCGAACACGCGCCTGGCCTCCAACCATCGGCCGACGATTTCGTCCTGTTGGTCACGGATTGTCGACGCAACGACCTCCAGCACATCCATGGCGGCCCGCTCGATGGCATGGCGCGCGCGGTCGAAGACGAAGGCTTCCGGAATGCGGATATCGAGCGATGCTCGATTGAAGTTTTGCATGACGTCCCCGACATGGGCCTCGCAATAGGCGTCCGCATCGGCGAGAGCGTTGATATTGAAGACCGGTGTCCGGGCCGGGTGGCCCCAAAGCGCGTTGACCCTCGACGCGTGATCCACCCTGTTGGTGATCACCGAAAGGAACGGCTGGACGTCGCGTGAAACGCCCAGCTTCGGCTCCTCGATCGGGAACCATAGCCTTCCGTCAAAAACCACCAAGCCTTCGGCGAACCGCTGGGCCTTCGCCAGGGCGCGCCCGCGTGTCCCCGAGTACCAATCCTTGACGTGAAAGGCGCTCGGTTTGCGATCAGCCTCAAAATTCGGCGTTCGGAAGAACTTCTGAAGTTCCTGTTCGATCGCCTGCGTCCGCTCATCGACCGACGCCATAAGTTCAGTGGCTATGCCCTTTGCGGCCGGGTTTCCTTCATGGGGGACGAATTCCTTTGCGAGGACACCCCCCGGATTAATTCCCTCGGACAAAAAAGTACCGTTGTGGTGCCTGAAGACCGACGGGTGTCCGTAGTGACTTTGGAAGGTGAGCGCGACCGGCATGTCGACGTCCTTCAGTTCGGGAACGTCGATTTCGAATGTCTCAAGGAACGTTTCCGTCCTCACGCGGTCCGTCCTACCCATCACGACATCGGCAGAGTAAAAAAATGGAAATTGGACGCGCATCGACAGGTACTCCGGAGTATTCCGCCAACAGTATCTCACGCCCCCGCAAGCTGCCACGGTGCGCTGTATGTGTTGTTTGTTTGTCTCGACCGCTTTGTTTGTTTCGTAGGAAACATACATACACCCAAACACAAACATACAATGCAATTTCAATGCCTTATCTCGACATTTTCCGATATTTCCGTTGACGAAAACCTGCCGTTCCTGTTGTCTCCGTACACGTTGAAACGATTGATGGAGATGAACCTATGGCCACCGTTTACAAGCAGGCAGCGGAAGCACTCGGCTGGAAATGGTCACATGCCCACGGCGGCTTCATCAACGAACGGTATCGTGACAACCCTGGCCACGAAAACGAGAATTCGTGGCAGTCCTACTGGGTCTGCGAGTGCGCCGAAGACGCTTGTGATCGGGACGACATTGCGACCGAAGAGCAGGCAGCGAAACTCCTCCAAGACCGGGCAGGCCTCCAGTAGGTCCGGTTCAAGGTGACGGCTTGGCCGCCGACGTCGAGACGCGCCCCTGTATCTCGTCCCACTCCTCCAATACTTCCTTCATCGCGACGCGCTGGGAAACGTCCTGAATGTGGGGAACAAGGGCGCGAACATGGCCCATGACTTCGGCGGGTTCGATCGACCTGATGCCGTCGCGAAGCGCGAGCCAAGACTGCACAGCGTCCGTGTCCATCGCGCCGACGCCGTCGGTTGCCCCGGCCAAAGCGGCAGCCGCCGACCGCTCGATGAAATCTTTGGCGGGATCGAAGGTCATCAGCTGCGGCAGGCGGCAGATGAATTCCCTCGCGTACTGCATTTCATTGTCGATGCCTCTGTTTGCCACGAACGCCAGCGCGCCGTCGATGTCGTCCGCCCTGAAGAAGCGGGTCTGCGCCGGCGACCCGACCTTGACGCCGAACGCTTCGCTGATCACCGTGCCGAAGCGCGTCGATCCCGACCAACCGAGAATGAAAGCAGGAGCCATGTTGCTGTCTAGCGACACGACGATCTTCGGCTCGTCGCAACGAAAGACGAGTTCGCCGTCGATCACGACCATTCTTTCCGCGAATTCCTGAGCTTCCAAAAGTCTCAGGGGACGGTCAGTCTCGGTGATGGATGAGAACCTCTCGGATGCAGGCCTGTTTTCCGCATCCCTTCCGCGATTGTACCACTCCAAAATGCTGGTGACGGATGACGGGTGACCGAGCGGTCCACGCTCGGAAAAATAAGCCTCGTACGCCGCTTTCGGGTTCCTGGCCGCCGGGGCGAGGCACGAAACGCTCAGGGATTTCTTGATGTCGCCGCGGCCCGCGTGCCATGGAGCGCTCCTGTAGAAGCTTCCGCCGCTTCCGATCCTCACGACATGCGGAAGGCCGCGTGTCGGCGGACCATCGATATAGAAGAAGGCGAACGGAAAGTCTTCGGTCGTCGCCTCCGGAATCTCGTGTTCGAAACTTTCGAGAAACGAAGCGGGTACAGGCAGGTCTGGAAAGCTGCCGGATGCCAGCACTCCTGAGGCCTTGTAGAAAAATGGAATTCGCACGCGCATCGGTCTTCTCCGTCTGACGGAGAAGTTATGGCATGCCAGGATGCCAGCGACTACAGCGGAAGGAACGATCTCTCCTATCGAGCGGAGCCGATGCGCTTCTGCCTCACGACGTCCAATCGATCCCGGACCTCTGCCGGCAGTTCCGCCCGGGCTGCTTTCCATTCCTGGCCTAGCTCCGCGGCCCGGCGGTCGCTCGCCGCGATCATCTCGGGTGTCATCGTCGCCGCGAAGACTTCTTCTGCCGGGATAGCCATCATATATCCTTTCGCGGGTCCCGTCTCAGACCCATCCGATTGCATTCGATCCAAAATAAGCCTATCCGCGCGACGGCGCAAAATGTTTCCATAAAATAGAAGACCCCGAATGTAAGGTGTTGACATGTATCGGTCGATGTCATTAATTACCGCTTAGGGCCGCCGGGCCTTCCACTCCCGTCCGAAAGGATACGGTAAAACGGCATTTGGACTGCAGACCTCCGTCAAACATTCACCCTTGTGGCGATGGTGACGAAGCAACGGGAGACCTTCACTTCACCGCGATGCCACGAGAGGAAAGAAATGTCTGACCACACCCTTGGAATTCCCGTCCGCGATCTCGAAGCGGCACGCAAACGCGCGTACGCCCTCAAGGACAAAGCCGACGAACTCGGCTACAAGATCGTTCTGGCGCATACGTACGAGTTGCTCGGCACCGCTTGGGGTTTCAAAAACTGGGCGACCGTGAAGGCGCAGCTGGTCAAGTCTCCGGTCGTCGGCGATATCCAGATCGGCGTTGTCGACGATGAACCCGGTGCCGCCGCTGTTCGACTTCCGCTGTCCGACTGCATGAACCACGTCGAGATCGTCTCCAGCGCCGATCGCCACGCCACACAGGATTTCGTTTTGGCGACCGCCTCTTCGTTGATCAGGAACGGCAACGGGATGTTCTTCGCGTTCACGGGCGCGCAGAAAGAGTGCATCACGGAAGTCCGCTCCGCTGCGACGGCCGCCGGTCGAGAACACGACGTCAGGATCATCAATCTCAATCCTCTCCATCGCGAGAGGAAAGGGTGGAACCTGGACATCTACGAACTGCTCGGAAGGGACGATCTGGCCGCCCTCCTGTTCGAAAGCATGCTCGGCGATTTCGGCAAGGGCGACCCGCTCTATGATCACCGCATTCGGAGCGCCAAGTTTCTGACCTTGGCTCTCGCCGCCCTGTCCGAACTGCCGCAGGAGCATCGGTATCGGGTGAGCGCCAGATCGCTTCCTGAACATCTGAGCTTGGAAGCCTTGTGCGACTTGCACCGGGACGGTCCGTTGCCCGCATCCGTCTGTGAACCCCTGATCGACTACCTCTACCTTCAGGGCATCGATCTCTCGGAGAACCGCGACTACAAGCCTGATCGTGTAGCCAACGAGGCTCATCGCTTCTATCAGGAGGCCTTGCGCCAGGCGGCAGGTACGCACGCCGATATGCAGAAGTCGGCCCTGGCCCTCAACTTCGACATCGCCGAAGCCGTGCGGGAGGGCAAAATCATCGTCGCGCTTCTGCCGCACCCCGATGACATGGACGATGCATCGGCCACGTTTGTCCGCTCGCTTATGCGGACTATCGGCCGGGCAATCGTCGAGACGAAGCCAGAAGGCAATGTCTTCGCCACCGTTCTCGACGGTGCGGACGGATATCTTCGGGACGGCGACAGCGGTCAGTTCCTCGAAACGGCGAAGGCGGCGAACTCTCCGGCCTTTGTCTCCTCCCAGCGCCCGCTCTCCTTGCCTGGTCTGCGCGGGTCCGCGGCCATCCATGTCCGCAAGGGCCTCGGTCGGCCGCTCGAATGCGTTCTGGTAACGGACCGAGAGCGCACCGAGTTCGTTTTCCGTCCGTAGTCAGAACCGCCACTTCACGCAAAACAGCAACACCGTAGCGACGACCATGATCGGCGGCAGGCACACCATGGCCAGCCGCCGACCGACCTGTGGCGGCTTAGGTGGCGCTGGCCAGTCCTTCCTGAAGAATCCGAAGATTGGCTTCCCCTCGGCGTCCGCTTCGAGATTCCATAGCGCGCCTCCCGCGACATAGAGAAACGGCGACAACAGCAGGTTCGGAAGCCACATGGGCGTGTAGTGGCCGTCCCGCAGCAGGAGCCAGCCGTCATAGAACCACGAGGCGGAGAACAAGCAGGCGACGAGCGCAATGAACGCATGGCGCAATGGCCGTCGCCCTGTGGCGACGAGGTAGGACATTCCGACGGCCCACGGTGCCGTCATGTAGGTTAGGAGCGACATGCCACCGCCCGTCACGACGTCCCACGTGTCGTCGAAGGCGAACTGCCCGGCAAAGGTGACAAACAGTGCCGCAGGGACGAGAACCGCGATCTTCCACGGCATGCAGAGAAAGCCGAGATAGGCCCTCATCTCGGACCTTATCCGCCGATCCATTGCCGCGCCGACAAAGACGGCAGCGGAAACGGCGATCCAGATGACAAGGTAGACCAGGAATGGATACGGAAGATGCACGGCAATGCTCCAAGGGCGATTGGATTCCATCTTTGATCTTCACGCCTTCCAAAGCCATGCAAGCCTTCTAAACGAAGCTTCTCGAATCATTGGATTTCATGTCTAATCCCGGCTTAATCTTTCGGCCTTCGATCCCCAAATCCGTCGTTAAATCAAGACATCAAGTGTTGACAATATTGAAGACTCCAGATAATCAGGGCGTCATCTTCGAGCACCGTTTGCTCGATCCCGCCCGCGGTTTGAGATCAGCCATGAGTTCCGTTTCGAATGCCAGACCCCGCGATACGGCTTCTCAGTCGACGTCATCGTCCGAATGGTTGGTGGTTGCCGTCGCGGGACTGGCGGTTGGCGTCGCGGTTTTCTATTGGCAGTCGACGCGCCCCGAGAAGGTTTGCGTGGCCACGGAGCGTCACCTTGTCCCAATCTATGCGGCCGGACCCAAGCATCACATCAAAGGTCCCCTCACGGGATATGTCGATGATCAGGTCTGCGTAAAGTGGGAGGCGAAGCCTGCCGAACCCAATGAACCATTCAAGTGGCCTGCGCCGGTTTATTGATCGGCAAAACATACCGTCGTTGACTACGCCCCGAGGATGAGGAGCTGCAATGCATATTCCGTATAACGTTGCCTATCAGGCCAACTTCGTACTCAACGACGGCAAGCGCCCGACGTCCCGCGTCCTTTACGAAGCCGACAGCGTGGATGTCCCTGAGGTCTCCGGTACCGACGCTCCTGTCGTCGCATCTTGGAAAAGCACGGAAAATACGAACTATCCCGACGATTTCCTTGTCCGCACCTTTGATGGGCGGTTCTTCCAGCCGATCTGGCAGGGGTGGCCCTACAAAGACAAGCCCGCCGATCCCAAGGAGGCCTTCACCCTCTACCTCGCTCCAAAAGACAAGGCCGCCGCGATGCCGGCCGCCTCCAAGATCAGCTACAGCCTCGGGGATACGCGCGCGGTCAACGTGGCAGCCAAACGAGAGGTCGCCGATGGCCTCCTGATGGTTGACGGCCAGCCGTACAGAAAATGCGCGCAGCCGCGCATGATGCTGGAAATCCGCTACGACTCCCATGTCGTGACGATCCGGACGGACGCTTATAAATACGACAGCATGGGTGCGGTGAAGGGTATCGACACCCATATTATCGCGCCGCTCATGCACGAGGCTCGCTTGCTCGACATCGCCGCGCAACGTCCCGGCCGGGTTTGGAACCGCATCACCGATCTCGACATCCTGATGCCGGAGGTTCTCGATTTCGACACCAGAATCGAAGCCTGCGCGCGCACGGTTGCCCAAGGTGTCCTCGACAACCAGCGCGACATCTTCTTCTGGCCTCGTCCCGTCGCCGACGAACTTCTCGACATCCGCGAGCAGTATAGGCTCTGGCGCAAGTCTCCTGACGAAGTGAACGTCGCCGATCTTCTCGACCGTCTGTTCGCGCTCTACACGAGCTACAACCTCTACAATCAGCAGCAGCTTTGCGGCTTCCTCGCCAACTACGAGACGGTCCAGAAGAACCTACCCGAATACGATGTCGCCGTTCCCGTGGACGCGGCCCGCCGCGCGCCTTGAGGTCAACGATGGCACAAAGTACATATCGTTCGCCAGAGGGAAGACTGAAGGCCATTCGCCTCCATCCGCTTGTCTGGCGATTTGGATACAGAGACCGTGGTGACTGGATCAGCCTGTCGGAGAGTTCCTACTACCTCGGCCCCGTCGAGATCGTGGTGGATCGTGACACGATGATCACCTCGCGCGGGCCTAACTGGCGGGGCTGCACATGGTGGCCGAGAGTCCGAGACGCGAAGCGAAAGGATGGAAAGGCATGAGCAACCTACCTTGCAAAGGCTGTTGGTGGATCGAGAGCGGCCGCTGCTACCAGGACAAGCTCGCGGACGTTCACGGGCTGACGGAAGCGCCACGCAACGGTCTGTTCGCCGAGGGCAATGGCCTCGAGATCACCGATGCCCTCATCACCGCCTGCGTCGAGCGCGACGTACAGGAAAGGAAGTCGGCGGTTTACGGCCGACTTCTCTCGCATCTCGACAAAGTCGGCATCAAGGCCCGGATCGCTTAAAGGGAGATGGAGATGAAACCTAAGCACGATGACTGGTCTTGCGACCCAAGCAAATGGTCCATGGACAAGCTGCGTCGCGAACGCAAGAACGGCATGCCGGCGGTTGTGGCTGAATGGGATCGTCGGATGGCCGAGGCGGAAGCCGTCCCGAACGAATAAATGGCTGGCCTGCGTTTGCTGGCCAGCCATTTATTCAAGCCATCTCCCTCAGCGCGGCGGCGTCTCGCGCGGAAAGATCAGGATAGTCCGGATCGCTGCCGACATCTACCGACACGACCCATGACCGGGCGCACTTCGATCCCTTCGCCCGGCGTGCGACGACCGAGACACCCGGGAGAGCCTGATCGGTTACGCCTTCATCCGGCCCGCGACCTTCAAGCAGCTCCAGACCAGAGGTGACGCAGACCTCCGCGAGGTTGACACTGCGGAGCGTATTCAGCAGGGCCGCATCCTCGACATGTACCATCGGCCGCGCGTCGAGCGACGATCCGACGTCCCCGGTCTTTCGCGCCCTCTCCAGCGCCACGTTCACCAGCGATCGGCACGTCATGACGGTGTCCCACTTCCGGTCCAGATCGGCATCGACCCAAGCTCCCGGAACCTCCTCGAACTGCTCGAGATGGACGGACTCCGAAGTCGGATAAGCCGCCATCCACACTTCCTCCGCCAGGAACGGGAGAACGGGAGCCAGCCACTTCGCGAGGCAGTCGAACAGCTTGGACAGCACAGCGAAGCTCGCCTGCCGACGAAGGCTTGACGGGGCATCGCAGTACAGCGCGTCCTTGCGGACCACGAAGTAGAACGACGACAGCTCCACGTTCATGAATTCCGAGAGCGAGCGCACGACCCGCTTGAAATCCATTGAAGCGTAGCCTTCGCGCACCTCGACGTCGAGTTCGGTCAAGCGGTGAAGCATGAGCCGCTCGAGTTCGGGCAGCGCGGCAAGATCGACATCACGTCCGTCCCAGTGATCCAGCATGCCGACCATCCAGCGGAACGTGTTGCGCATCTTGCGATACGATTCCGACGCCGACTTGAGGATTGCCGGACCGACCCGGAGGTCATCCTTGTAATCGGACATGGCCACCCAAAGCCTCAGGACATCCGCGCCGTACTGGTCGACCACCGACTGCGGCGACAAGGCCTTGCCCGACGACTTCGCCATCTTCATGCCGTCCTCGCCCATGACGAATCCATGGGTCACGACCTTCTTGAACGGCGCATGCCCGCGCGTGGCGCAGCTCTCCAGTAGCGACGACTGGAACCAACCGCGGTGCTGGTCCGAGCCTTCGAGGTAGACGTCGGCCACAGGGCCGCCATTGCGCGGAGCGTCGAGAACGAAGGCGTGCGTGCAGCCGCTGTCGAACCAGACGTCGAGGATGTCGTCGACCATCGTCCAGCGATCGGCGTCGTCGCGGTGCGACAGGAAGCGGTCCTTGGCACCTTCCGAGAACCAGGCGTCGGCCCCTTCGTGCCGGAAGGCGTCGACAACCTTGCCGTTGGCGACGGGGTCGACGAGGACTTCGCCTTGGGCATCGTGGAAGACCGTGACCGGGACACCCCAACGGCGCTGCCGTGACAGAACCCAGTCGGGGCGGTCCTCCAGCATCCCCTTGAGCCTGTTGCGCCCGCTGGCCGGAACGAACTCGGTTTCCCCGACGGCCGCCAGGCCACGCGAGCGCAACGTCGTGCCGTCGCCGAGTTCCTTGTCCATGTAGACAAACCACTGCGGGGTGTTCCTGTAGACCACAGGCTTCTTCGACCGCCAGGAGTGCGGGTAGGAGTGCTTGTGTCGCGCACGCGCGACCAAGGCATCCGCCTGCATCAGGGCGGCGACCACGCGCTCGTTGGCGTCTCCCTTCTCGCCGTTGTCGTCGAGGACACGCGCCGCACCGCCTTCGGACGATGGCCCGAAGCCAGGAGCCGCATCCGTCAGGCAGCCGGCGTCATCCACGGTAAAGGGAACGACGGTCGACACGCCTTTGGCAGCGAGGAGCGGCGCATTCCTCATCCAGACGTCGAAGTCCTCGCGGCCATGTCCAGGGGCCGTATGAACGAAGCCGGTGCCGCTGTCATGAGTGACGTGATCGCCGACCAGCATGGATACCCGGAATGTGTAACCGAGCGCCGCAAGCGGATGTCGGCATTCCATCTCCTGCAGCTCGTCGGACGAGACATCGCGGACGAGCGATAGCGCAAGCTTCGCGCTCGCGGCGACCTTGTCGGCAAGCTCCAGCGACAGCAGGAACCGCTCTCCGACACCAGGGCCGTAGTCGCGTTCGACCGCCGTCACCTCGAAGAGACCGTAGCCGCCCTTGGGCGAGAAAGCGACAGCGCGGTTCGCGGGCAGGGTCCAAGGCGTGGTCGTCCAGACCACCACGAAGGCGGACAGGAGATCGTCGGCACCGGACGCCACGGGGAATTTCACCCACACGGCATCGCTCGTGTAGTCGAGGTGCTCGACCTCCGCCTCCGCCAGCGCCGTGCGCTCGACGACCGACCACATGACGGGCTTGGAACCGCGATAGACCTGACCGCTTTCAACGAGCTTCATGAGCTCGCCAGCGATCGTCGCTTCTGCATGGAACGCCATCGTCGTGTAAGGGTTGCGGAAGTCGGCCGAGACACCGAGGCGCTCGAACTCGGACGACTGGACACTGCGCCAGCGCTCGGCGAAGTCGCGGCACAGCGCGCGGAACTCGACGACCGGGACGTCATCCTTGGACTTTCCTTCAGCTCTGAGGGCCTCCTCGACCTTCCACTCGATCGGCAGGCCATGGCAGTCCCAGCCGGGAACATAGGCGGCGTCGAACCCTGTCATCTGGTGCGACCGGACGAGGACGTCCTTCAGCACCTTGTTGAGGGCGTGACCCATGTGTAGGTGGCCGTTGGCGTAGGGAGGGCCGTCGTGCAGCGTGAAGTTCGGCTTGCCGGCGGATGCGGCGCGAAGGCGGCCGTAAAGGTCCATCTGCTCCCATCGGGCGAGCAGTTCCGGTTCCTTTTCGGCGGATGCTGCCTTCATCGGCAGCTTGTTTACGGGGAGGGCGAGCGTCGACGAGTAGTCGTGCGACTTCGTTTCGGAAGACATAGCGATATCCTGCGTTTTCTATGCAGTGAGGGAATTGGTGAGAAATCGCGCAAACGCGCAAAACCTGGATACCACCGCGATTAGATCGAACGGTGGCCCAGGTAAGTAATTCGGATCGCTATGGCCCAAAAGTTTCTCATGGCAGCGACACTAACAGAAACTGGTAGCCGAATTCAAGGCTGAATCCAAAAAAAGACTTCGATGCCAGGCGGCCGCCCTAGTCCAATTTGATATCGACGTCTGGTTGACGATCCTTCGAAATCGAAGTCCACTATTTGTAGCACTTGGCCAAGCCAAGCATTCGACCCCAACCGTCCTAATCAGGAGACCGGACATATGCGCTTGGCAATCATCGCCGAGAAACCCTCAGTTACGGCTCGTTTCAGCCGAGTTCTAGCAGAATTCTATCCCGACGTTGATTTCTCAGAAGTCGCTGTCTTCCACCCGATGCTCGGCTGGTATGTTGGCCATCGCCGTTTTCAATTTCCGCGCGGCTTGAAGTGGCAGGATTTTCCTTTTGTCGGCGACACCGCATATCGAGCGATATCGATCGACGCAGCGCGCCCTGTCAAAGGCATCAAGGACATTTCCGCCCGACGTGTAATCTCGACCGAAGAGGGCCTGCAAGCTCTTCATACAGCCGACCTAATTCTTCTCCTCATGGACCCGTCCGCACAAAGCGTCCATCTGGCGGCGAAGTTCCTCGGTGACCATTTCGAGACCATTCCGTGGGAGCGGACGCTTTTCCCTTGGGTGCCGGACCTATCGGACAACGCAATGCGACAGTCTCTATCAGCAGCGCGGCGGCCTGACCAGTTCGCGATTCCACTCATCGAGATGGGTGATAACCTCCGCTTCTTCGACTACAACTTTCTAGTGAATTCGTTCGCCCTGTTGGGTCGTTCCGTCATGGAAGACGCAGGACTGCGCGGACCCGTACCATCCAAGTATGGCCTTCAGACACTATATGACGCTCGCCAGACTGGACCGCTCAACGACGGCCAACGGATTGATCGGATGAGCAGCTGGAAGGGAACTGGCAAATACAGACACCGGAAATACTACGGACTTGGTTCGTGCGCGTCGCGGGCGGCTATCCTCCAACAGCTGATTGAAGGCGGCTTCTTGGAGCGCAACGGCAAGAAGACCGACATCACAGACGGCGGCCGACGCTACCTCGACCTTCTTCATCCGAATTGCCTCGACAGCGATCTTCCGTTCCGGATCGCCGACTGGTCCGCGCTTCCGCCAGCCGAAGCGCGCGCGAAGATGACCCGCTATCTGCGGACCTTCTTCGGTAAGCAGAAGGTCTTCATCGAAACCAGGCGGAAATCGGGAAGCAACTGACGAAGCACGTTGGGGTGCGATGTCCTTCCTCGCATCCCAACCTAGTCGATGCCACGTGTTATCCAAGCCGATAGATGTCGATTTCCCGGTTGTCCAGCAGATCGAGGATTTCACCGTGCAGCCGACTACGCTTCCAATCTTCCCACGGGAGGCCTAGCGTCATCCGCGATCCGCGATATTTGGTTCGCTCGCTCAGCTCCATCAGCTTCCTGATGTGGAATTCAGGACTTCCTCGTTCGCCCAATACGGAGTTTGTCTTTATCGCCTCGGCGTACGCATCCGCGATCAATTCATGTTCATCGTCTGAGAACTTCCGCGGTATCATTCGAGCACTTTCCTTGCAGTGAAGCGCAAGGGTATATGCAACGTTCCAAAGCCGCTCTCCGTCCGAGTCGAAGCCGAACTCTGACGTATCGCATTCAATGGGAAGCCTGAGATCGACGACTTCGTCTCCGCTTTCGCAATATCTACGCGCATGTTCCAAGGCCTGTTCCCCTTGATCAATGGGGAACCATCTCCGCATCGAGTCATTGGTTTCCAGGTCGGGTAGGAGGGCATGAAAGACATACGCCTTGGGTCGTCGGAGATAGTCCGTCGATTCGACCTCCGCGTAATGCATGACCGCGATGCAAGGTTTTTTGACCTCGATCCAGACATGGTCACCAATGACCAACAGCCTTTCGCAGATGGCCCGGTAGTGACGATCGAGTTCCTCGAGTTCGGTCATGTCACAAGACTTGAGGTCTCCTTGCCACTCCCGAAATGGCGGTGCATCGTGTACACAGCCGCCGACCCATATTCGCTCGTCCCGGCAGTCTCCTCTCCTCATCCATCCATGTTGATACACGCATCGCCACAAGAAGTCCTCCATGAACTTGTAGAGGCGAGCTGGCGAGGTCGGATGGCCCGACATCGAGATAGTGTCGTAGCCGATTCCCGTCTCGAACATATTATGGGTATCGCTGGGCGGGGTTGTGCAGTGTGTTTCCAGATCACCGACCGCGCAAAAGCGCGAGTACAGCTTTCCTCGCCATCTCCGTAGTTCGAAGCGCTTCGCCCGCACCTTGCCGAACACGCCTGCGCGAGCGCGTAGGCGACCTTCGGCGTAGCTCGATTCACGTGCTGTCGACGCCTCCAACACGATGGACGTCTCTTCAGGGCTGACGACGGTCAAGCGGTGGGAATGCACATGGTTGCCGCACAGTGCGCGCTCCGACCTCCGACCCGACATGATGCCGTGCACTCGTATTGGAAACGCTACATCGATCTCCAGGTCAGACACTCCTTAGGTCTCATCCTCGGCAATGTTAAGCCGTTGACCGAGTTCAACAAGGTAACGCGCGTGTTCGCGCATGGCCTCCGCGCCTCTCGAGGCATCGGCTTCGCCATGTGCGGCCCGCATATTCATGACGACCGCCGCCAGATCGTAAAACCTGGCAAGTTCAATGAGGCAAGCGGCATTGGCGACGTACATGTGCGGACGGATTTCCATCCCGCGCCGCTCGCCAGCCACCATGCTGATCGCGAGGCCCACGGGCAGGAGAGGGACGATCTGGGAGAAGATCGGGAAATTACCGTCTCCCATCATGCCCGTCATCATGGTCCCGGCCGCCCTGACGTCGCCGTCTGAAATCCCGATGCGGGCCAGGTAGGCGAGGTGCGCCGCGATCTCTTCTCCTGACATGCTCCAGCGGTTCGAATCCGACGCCATCGTACTAACCCTCCGCCTGCTCTTCCCTCATGGCCAATTCGCGGTGACCGTCGTCGGTCAACTCGAGGTCCGCGACGTAATAGCCCAACGCCGTGGTGATTTCATCGGAAATCCTGTTCACGGAGTTGCCGAGCATTCCGAGCGCGCGCTGGGCGATCTTGATGTCGTCGAGGGTCAGCAGCTTGTGCGGAACGAGCAAAGGCTGCGCAGCGAGATAGCCGTCCCTCCGGTTCTCGTAATGGATACGGATGACGTGGGAGCCGTCGGGATCGGGTTCCATGGCCGACTGCCGCAGCAGGCCGACGATATAGGCCATCTCGTGGACACGTTCGACGGGAACGACAGGCCAGCCGCCGTCGTTCGGAATTCTCGGCTTGGCCAGCAGTTTCAGAACTGCGTGGACGACGTCGATCTGCTCCGGCGCTTGCCAGCGGTCATATCCATCCAGCTTCTTGAGGTCGACGTCGGCAAGCCTGGCGCTCAGCGCCTTGAGCAGGTCTTCGGTCGAAACGGCGGAAAGGTCGATGTCGGACATGCGTGCGATGGTCTCCGTTAATCGCTGACCTTATTTCACGTCGCACATTTAAAAGGAAGACTCCGATCCCGAAAAAACAAGGCTTCGCGGTCAGTGGAATCCTTCGCTCCGGCCGCGATAGGATATTTCGATGTGCCATCCGCCTTCCGGAAATTCCCGAAGGTCGAAATTTTCTCCCATCTCGGCGAACATCCGCAGCTTCCCAACCGTCTGCTCCGCATCGCGCTTGTCGGAATAGACCGAATGGTTGCCGTTTACGCCTACCGTTGTCACCGTGCCATACATTCTGGTTTCCTCGCCACTCTGGCATTGTGTGGATTGCTCCACGATTGATCGAAATCGGTGCCCTACAGGCGATCCGTCATCCAGTTCGCGCCTAATGAACGGCATCGAAGCTTGCCGCCTGTGCCATCCGCCAAGACGATGCATACAGTTCGTCCTCGACGGCTCCGTTCAGGAGCGCGCCGTTGTCGACGTAGGTCAGCAACTGCGAGAACAGCTTGAAATTCCCGCCGCCAGTTCGCCTCGCTAGGTGATGCGGCCTGATTTCCGACGGATGGGAGATGCCAGACGCGGCAATCAGGTCGGCCAGGGCATGCATCGTGTTGCCATGGAAGCTGGCGACACGTTCGCCTTTGGTCGGAACGACGATCGCCTTCTGCCGAAGCGGGTCCTGCGTGGCGATCCCCGTCGGACACTTGTTGGTGTGGCAGCTCTGCGACTGGATGCATCCGAGCGCGAACATGAAGCCGCGGGCCGAGTTGACCCAGTCAGCGCCGATGGCAAGCGCGCAGACGACGTCGAAGGCAGACACGATCTTGCCGGCGACACCGATGCGGATGCGCTCCCTGAGGCCTGCCCCGACGAGCGTGTTGTGAACGAGCAAGAGGGCGTCGCGCATCGGAACCCCGACGTGATCGGCGAACTCCACCGGTGCCGCGCCCGTGCCGCCTTCCGAGCCGTCCACGACCACGGAGTCAGGTATGATCCCCGTTTCCAGCATCGCCTTGACGATGGCCATGAACTCCCATGGCTGGCCGATCGCCAGCTTGAAGCCGACGGGTTTTCCGCCCGACAGCTCGCGCAGCGTCTTGAGGAACTGCACCATTTCGAGCGGTGTCGAGAAGCTGCTGTGAGACGACGGAGAGACGCATTCAATACCGACAGGGATGTCGCGGGTATCGGCGATCTCCTTGGTCACCTTTTTGCCCGGCAGAACGCCGCCATGGCCAGGCTTGGCTCCTTGGCTTAGCTTCAACTCGATCATCTTCACCTGCGGGTCGGCAGCCTGCCTGGCGAATTTCTCTGGCGAAAAGGTGCCGTCACGGTTGCGACAGCCGAAGTAACCGCTGGCGATCTGCCAGATCAGGTCGCCGCCGTGTTCGCGGTGATATGGGCTGATGCTGCCTTCGCCCGTGTCCTGCGCGAAGCCGCCGATCTTGGCACCCTTGTTCAAGGCCCTGACGGCGTTTGCGCTCAAAGCGCCGAAGCTCATCGCCGAGATGTTGAAGACCGACCCTGAGTACGGCTGCCGACACTGGTCGTTGCCGATGGTGATGCGAAAAGAAGACGGGTCCGGGACCGGAACCGGTCGGGCCGAATGGCCCATGAACTCGTATCCGCTGAGATAGGTGTCGAGGATCGTGCCGAACGGGCGCTGGTCGGGCTCGTTCTTGGCGCGGGCATAGACGAGCGCGCGCTGGGTCCTCGAGAACGGCAGCTGCTCGAAATCGGTTTCGAACAGGTACTGGCGAAGTTCAGGGCGGACCGCCTCGATCATGAAGCGGGCGTGGCCGAGAACCGGGTAGTTGCGGGTGATCGAATGCTTGCTTTGGAAGAGGTCGAAGACACCGATGGCGGAAAGGAGCGCCGACACGATGAACACGACGATCCCGACCGCGTCTCCGATGAAGAAAGCCGACCCCACGGCGGCGATGACACAGGCCGCGAAGAACGCGTAGCGGCTGAGGATCGAGATTTTGAAGATGGCAGACACGGGCACTCCAGATGATGTCTTGGCGGCGGCATGGCGACCGCCGATCGGGAAAGATTAAATCAGAATTTAAGACGTCACTTCACGCGCAGGAGGCGCTTGATCAGTGATCGGCGTGGATAGTCGCGTTGGCGGCGGGACTTTACGTCGCCCGTGAAGACCTTCCCCGCCACGGTGAATGTCTCTTCGATGATCGCCTCGTTCGCGACCCAGAGGTCTCCGCCGAAGCTGCACCCTAGACCGACCTTGGTCAGGCGACCGCAATGGAAACTGACGTTCCCGTCGACGACCAATCCGTCTCCGATGGCTTCCAGCGCCTCGTCGACCCACACGAGATCGCCTTTGACATGAAGCCGAGGCGGGCTGACGCGCACCCCGGTGCGTCCGCCGTGAATGTTGAGATACCCGGCGACCGTGACACCGTCCGGCCAGTTCGTCAGGTCCGCGTATTTTCCGAGCAGGTCCACGTCGCCATTGATCGTCGTGCCCGCAGGAATTTCAGTCAGCCTGTGGAAAGCCCCGTCGGCCGCCAAAACCAGCCCCGAAACGGCGGTCGCCGTAATCATGGGGAGCTGGTTGTCCACGACGTAGGCGGTCACGAGGTCTTCGGCGGCGGGGCGGTTCCCGGGCGCGGTAAACATGGCTCCCCAAACGATGCCCGCAACCGTCTGCCCGACGGCGATCAGTTCTCCATCAGCCGACCTTGCCGTCCAGTATTCGGAAGGCCCTTTTGACGAGAACTTCACAGCCGAGCGAATTTCGCTCGCAAACGAGACCTTTCTGTAGGCGATCTCCCTGGCGATGGCCTCAGGGGTCGCGAGACGAAAGATTTTTCCGACGCCCGCAATTTCGTAAATAGCCTCTTCATCTTCCTCGACAAACGACGGGACGAAAGACATCGGACGCAGCCTCTTTTCTTTCGAGACCGTCGCGATCAAATCCAGGATGTTATTGCAGTGTCGGAAAGGATTGCCCCAGATGGAAGCCCGCGAGCGGACAGCCCGTGAGAACCATCCCGTCAGGGACGCGACGCAGTCTTCAATCTGTCCTTGGAAATCGTGTTCGTCTTCCAGTTCTCTGATCTTGCCGATGTTTCCGACCGTTGCATCCACCACCTCTTTCGACGATGTCCGCGAGCTGATGACGGATTTCCAGTGGTCGTGCATGACGGCTCCATGTTGGGGCGAAACGTTAAATAGATGGTGGGCGAAACGCTAAGTAGGTGGTGGGCGAAACGTTAAGTAGATGGTGGGCCAGGTGTTAAGTGGATGTCCAGCGAAATGGTCGCCAGGCGCGGCACGGAATGCCTGTTGCACCCGCGCGGCACGCCCATCGAAACTTGGGCAAAGTGTCAATAAAAATGCGGTGAAAGCAGCAATAGACCCGCGGTGAAAGTGGCAATAGCCGCGACAACTACTGCGTCATTCGTCGCCGTCTCCATCGTCTTCGGTATCTGCCGCTGCGTCTTCGGCGAGTTCCTTCTTGATCTCAACGACCTTTCTCGACCATCGCTCGACGTATCGCTCGAGAACGGCGACCCGATGTTCGTCTTCAAATCCGTCGCCCGAAAACAAGGCGGCATCGATTTCGTTAAAAGCGTTGTCGAGATATTCAACGCCGGTGTTCCACTGGTCTTTAGCCATGGGGGTGGTGCCTTTCTGCTGTTTGTCCGTGCCTATTCGGCGACTTGGATCGAGGCGATTAGGGCATCGATCTGCTCGCGCTTTATGCGCAAGTCGTCCTTCGTCCTTGCGACGACGCCCTCTTGCACGAGATCGACCACGAAGCCCATGTCGATGTCTTTCTGCGCGAAGACGGCAATCACACGATCGGTATCGACCACGTCGTTGTCGTCCGCCGCATCACGAAATATCTCGGCGGCCAAAAGAAGCGTCATTCTTTTCTCGTTCAAAGCAGCTTCGTCCACGGTCACGCCCCCTTTAGCGTGGACAGGAAAGCTTCGAGGCGCTCGTTGTTGATCCGCACCTCGTTGCCGACCTTTTCGACCGCTCCGGCGATCAGGAGGATTTCCTCCATCAGGTCCACCACGAAATTGTAATCGAGGTCGCTCTCGGAGAAGACGTCGGCCACCTGATCCATGTTGACGAGGCCATCGTCTCCGACTGCCGCTTGGAATTCCTTAGCTGCTTCGCCAAGCTTCCGGATAACTTCGCTGCTCGAAACCTTGAGGGTAATTTCAGACATCATTCTTCCTTGCTGTTGGCCACGATCACGGGCCGTTTTCAGACAGTCGGCGACGCGATCCCGCGCGGTGCGACAGGAACGTCTGCGAGATGCTCTGGAATAGCGAAACGGAGCGCGGTCGGAATGAATTCCAGCGCCGCAATCAGATACGGCCGATCGATTTCCGCCAACAGCGCCGCTTCGTGTTCGTATGCCAGCCGACGCTTCTCCTCGACGGCGCTCAGGTCGGCGATGACCTCCGCGACCCGTTCCTGAGCCTCGGCGCACTGCTTTGCGGCGGTGTCGAGCTTGCCCTTGTTGATCCAAGACATGAAGTCGATGGGGAAGTCCGCGAAATCAAGCACGAGGTCGAGGAAATCGTCTGGTTCTTCCGCGTCGAGTTTCTGCCCTCTGTCCGGCATGGCCTCGCAAAGCGCCTCGATCGCGGCTTTTGCCTCGGTGAGCTTGGACTTCGCGTTCGATGTCTTCATATGCGACATGGCCGAGATCGCCTTGTTGCTGGTGAAGGCATCCATCATTTCCATGGAGGAGGCCGATTTGCATGCATCTGTCGCTTCTTCGATCTTCGTGCTTGCGACACGGGCGACGGCGAGAACCTGCTCCACGTCCTGAAGGACCTTGAGTGACCGGCCGCGTTCCGCGTCCTGGATGGAGCGTCGTGAAGCGACGTCGGCATCTTCCGCGATCTCGGACATCGCGAGGTCATGCAGCCTCTCGGCGACCTGACGCTCAGTGTCGGCCTTGACGCTCTCGAATTCCTCGCGCGCCTTGCGTTCGTTCTCTTCCGCATCCGTCTCGGACACGAAATCCACAAACCTGGCGATCAGCGATGCCTTGCGCCGATCCTTGTCGGACTGAAGGCGTTGAGCAGCGAGGCTAAGGGCGACTTCCGCCGTGCTGTACCTGTCGGAGATTTCGCTGAAGGTTTCCGTCATGGCGTCTTTCAATCTCGCGTCTGGGCGTCGGAGAATTGGTGTCCGCTTACGCCCGTTGAGTTCTTGGATTAAATATAGACCCCAAATCTTCCTGTCAACAAATTCTGCTCTGGGGCGAAGCGATAAAACTTGGTCTGCGGCATCACTCATGCCCATAGGTTAATTTTCGGATTTGGTGAACCACAGCAAACTAGGTTTGACCGGCGGTTGCCTGTAGACGACATGTTGACGCGAGACGAAAACCGCAGAAGACTTCAGTTCATGACAAAGAACACAAAACCCAAACGAACTGGAATTGCGCACCTCGTCGGAGCGGCCCGCTACTCCTTTCAGGGGCTTCGCCGCCTTTCCAGCGAGACCGCGTTCAGGCACGAGGCTTTCGTGGCCTGCGCGCTGGTCAGCGCCATGATCGCCGTTCGCGTCGGACTGACGGACTTCTTCCTCGGCTTCGCCCTTCTTCTTGGTATCTTCGCTGCCGAGGCGATGAACACGGCCGTCGAGGAGATCGCCGACCTCGTTTCGCCGGAATATTCGGTCGCCGTGAAGAACGCCAAGGACCTCGGCTCGCTGATGGTCGCCCTGTCGATCCTCGCCGCCTACGGCTTCTGCGGCGCGGTGATCGCAGCACGTCTTCTTGGCTGACGTGTCGGGTGTGGCCGGATCGCGCCTTGCGTGCGGCGCATATCAGCCCTGATCGCAGCTCGGTTGAGTCCGGCTGGTCCAAACGTTAATTAGTAGGCACTTATTTCAACGGCCCGATGTGTGTAAAGAACCCGTCGCAGGCCTCGGAGAGTTCATGCAGAGCATCGCGATCGCAGACAACCAGCTGGAATCCGTAGAGGCCGGCACAAAGACGATCGTCATTCGTCTTGGGTATTGCAGCATCCAGCTCGGTCCCCTTCACGTTCGGTCAGTATCTGGCTTCTGGCCCACGGCCAACGTCAACGTACTGGCTATCGACCGCAAGCCGATCTCGTCACTGACGACGGAGGAGCTGCGCCAGAACGGTTATGCCGACCCGAAGAACATGGTCGAAATGCTGAAATCCATGCATCCATGCGTGTCCACCGACACCGAGGCGACCGTTATCCGCTGGGAGCGCCAAGCTTAGTCTGACGATCGACTTCCTGTTACCCTTTCCAGAGCCGCCGTGTCTCCTTGGCTCGGTGTTTGCCGGTTGCCATCCAGTGGCCTATAAATAGCGCCATCGACCAGGTGACAATCAATGACCGATATCCTTTCCCGCTGGGAAGTCCGCAACAACAAATGGATGGCGGCGTCCGCTTCGGGCAGCCGACGGCACTTCATAGAAGCGGTCGACGACGGCTGGCAGCTTTGGACGAGGAACCCCGGAGTTACGTTCTACTGGTTCTCCAGGTCGATCGACGAGCTGGAAGCCATAGTCGAAAAAACCGATGCTCAGTGGGTCGAGTACGACGTGGCGAAGGCCAAACGGTCCGCAACGATCACGACCGAACTCGCCGGTCTCAAGGCGACTGCACGCTATGACCGAGGACAATTTGACGTCCGCCTTTGGAGTGGCGACGAACGGCGGGTGGTCGGGACCTATTTCGGCGGAATCAACAACCCGCTTGCTACCTTCGTCCTTGACGAGTTGACCATTCAGGGGACACGCCATCTCGACGAGAGTCTTCGTGGTTGCGGCATTGGAGCTGGCCTCATCGATCTCGCCGAAAAGGTTTCCGACCTGAGGGCGGTTCCTCACGGTTTTATGGGGACGGATGGCTCGACCAGCGACGACGCATGGAAATCCTGGCAATCCCGCAAGCTCCGCCAGCCGGTTCCCGGCATGGAGGGCAGGGCCGACATCGACGCAAGGGCAGCGATGCTACCCGAGATGGCGGCGCGACGCGCCCTCAAGTTCCACTCGGACGACTACGACCGTGGACTGCTCCTCGCCAGGGAACTGGGCCTCGGACTGACAACGGTTTCGTTCGGATCGCAGCCCGCCTGTTTCTTCCCGAGCTTCAACGATGTCGCCTACTCGTTTCCGACACGGGCAGACGGATCGATTGTCAGTGGCGCAGGATGTGACGACCTCAACGCCGCGATCTCGAACAATTTTCTGCTCGACGTCAGCGACAAGCGCCTGGAAGACGCGGAGCTCGGCTTCATCGAAGCCGAAAACATCGACGCGGAAATCGGGAGGCGAGAGACACCGGGCTTCTACCGTCCACTGACGATCGATCCCGTAATGGTCGAACTCGTCAGGGAGCGGGAGGCAAGGAGACCACGGGCGGCGGCAACGTCGGCCGCCTACGGCCTGTAGTTTTCGGCCGTCGTGAAGGAATCAAACCGAAGCCGCGGAAACGCATCCAACTCCCGACGCGCCTTGGCGATGTTGACCGCCTTTGGCTTGCCGTCGGCGATGGCCTTGTCGATGCGCTCGGCTTTGATCGACGTCTCGTCAAACACGTACGCGAAGGCCGAGAGTTCGAAGTCGTCCGGTTCCTCGCCATTCTCGAGCAGTTGCGCTTCCCAGTGAGCCATCCGTCTGTTGATGTGGTTCTCGACCTGACTGAAGCTGTCCACGCATGGCAGACCGAGAGCGAAGAACCCGTCTCCGAGGTCGGAAATGACGACCTCGCTGCGCGGACCGGGGGCGATGGCTCTGATGAACGCGCTACGGTGCTTTTCGGCCCCCTCCACGTCTGACCGCGCCTCGACGCCCTCCAGACTTGCGAGATAGACGACGCATACACCACAGTACCAGCGCTTGCGAGCTTCGGCCTTGCAAAGCATCGCGCCCGAGAAAGCGGAAAGGTCGGCAAGGCTGCTGACAGGTGTGATCTGGGCTTCGGCGGCCGACAGCCCAGGCATACTCTTGAGCGCGTGCATCATCGCATCGCCCTTCATCCCGAAGACGGAAGCGATGTCGTTGTAGATGTCGCCGAGCTTGATTTCCCGGTTTGTGCGCGCGCTCAAAGCCTTGGCAAGCTGACGCATGCGCTCGTGATCGAATTCGAAGGTCATGGATATCCCTCACTGGCCCTTCCGGCTGTCCTCGTCATCCGGCATGGCCCAAGGGGTTCATGACGACATCGTTGAATTCAATACCAGGTTTAGGATGCCCGTGAGGGCGAGGACTCCCGAAGGCTGCTGGCGGCCCGCGAAGAAACAGTGCGCAGACGTGGTCCCTTCCGTCAACAAAAAAAGAAGTCTCCGATCCTCAAATCAGAGTGCGTCGACGGCTATGACGCGTAGAACCCATATTGTTGACGACGCCCGTTTTTCGGCGAACCATTGGATGTGAGCAAACCTTGAAATGGAAAGCACAAATGTCTGAAACGTTCGCGGTGAAAATCAACGGTGGCCCGGAACAGCAGCTGACGTGCCGTAGCAGCTACTACCAAGAAGCCGCGGTCGCCGCAATCGCAATGCTGGACTTCGAGCGCAAAGAAGACGAGAACGACGTGCAGTTCGTGGAAATCTGGCTGCCTGACTTCGAGGAGCGAACCTACTACATCATTTTCATCGACGAGTATGGCAAACTGGTTGTGAAAAACGCTTTCGGCCTATCCCAGGAGAAGTACGAAAACCTCAAGAAGCACGACAACGGCCGCTACACGCGACTGGAACTGGGTTTCTCGGTTCTGGATACTGAAGGCGGAGAGCAGGTTCTGTTCTACTGATCTTGCGCCGTAATCTGTCGTCTCCAACCGTCTTGTACGCAAGATCGCGACGGCGCGCCGAGGTCGACACATAATTCGACGATTGCGTCAATCGGAGCGGTCGGTCATCATCTTTCCTAATAATCCTGAGGAGAAATGCCAATGTCAGACATCCAAACTGTGATCGACGCCGACGTGAAGTCGAATGACGTCATCCTTTACATGAAGGGCGAACCTGATTTTCCGCAGTGCGGCTTCTCCGCCCAGGTTGTTCAGGTACTGTCGTATCTCGGCGTCGTATATAAGAGCGTCGACGTTCTTTCCGATCCCGATGTCCGCCAAGGCATCAAGGAATATTCGAACTGGCCGACGATCCCGCAGCTGTACGTCAAGGCAGAGTTCATCGGCGGCTGCGACATCATCCGCGAGATGTTCCAAGCCGGAGAACTCAAGGCGCTCTTCATCGACAAGGGACTTCTGGCGGCCTGACAGCCTCAATCATAAGCGGCCAATACGACTGAGCGATTGCCAAACAGACGCTCTCGGGCATCGTCAGCGTCTTCACCCGGTCGTCAAGCCATGGAGCTTGGCAACGTTAGGCGTCTTGAGCGCTATGGCGCGATCCATCTGCGGGTTTTCGAATGCCGGAGCGACGAAGCGGATGTCCTTCCCAGGCATCTGTAAGCGTCCCGCGATCTGTCGCCAACTGTCCTTGATGGTAGCCGCCATCTCCGAGATAACCCCCATGGCCTCGTCCTTTACGATCCCGAAATACGGTGCTGCATCGATCAACTGGTCGATGTCGAGTTCGGTACCGTGGATTTCAGAGATTGCGGTCTTGAGGGTAGTGCCGCGTTCTGGGACGGGGTTGACGTCGAATGCTGGCGACAGCCTCCACCGCCCCCCGCCGCCATAGAGGAAGCCCAGGTTGCGGAGATGGTCGTCGGTATTCTGGATCAGGATGTTGAAGGCCAAGCGCCTGAAAAGCTCCTGCGTGTCGCTCGTGGCATCTGCCGACCATTCCATCATCTGGAAGGCGATGTCGGCATAGTTTCCGGGTTCCGCACCCGGAAGATTCATGAAGGTCTGCGCAGAGATGAACGGAATGCGGATGCCTTCCTCCGCTCGGTCGAAGCGCCTGACGATGGCGATCGGGTATTTCTGCGAACTCGGAATGACCTTGGCTTCCGCGGTCTCGATGCCCACAGCCCGTGCAAGCGTCAGCGCAAGCACCTCGGCATGTGCCACGGAATACTGGTCGTCGAACTTCGCCAACTTGACGATCCACAGCGAACCGTCCTCGTCGATCGCGTTGATCTTGGGACGCGCACCGCCGAGGGAGCCGACTGCCCCTTTGAGAAGATCGCCGCCGAGCATGTTGGCCCGCTTTTCCCTGTAGCGCGCCGGATCGAGTTCGAAGGCCCTGGCCTCGATGATGAGCGCGTCGAGGTCGATCAGCCTTGGAACGGAGTGCAGCCCGGGCTTCAGGATCGGCGGCGCGACCGGAGGAGCTGCCTCATCTCGGCTCTCATAGTAGCGAAGGGCACCGGAACGAAGGTCGTCGGACGACTGGAGCAGGAAGTCCAGATCGGTACACGAACGCCCTCCCAGGTGCGCCTTGATGATGGCACGGCCCCATGAGTCCGGAGTGCCGTCGGAGATGGGCGGCGGCAGGGAGGAGCCGTCCTCCTTGTTGAAATAGTACGGGCTCTGGTCGAGGCGCATCCCAGGCGACAGGGCGAATGCCTGCGGATGTTCGAGCCAACTCCGGTCGTACTGGAAGACCGATGTTTCCCGTGCGCCATCGGTGCTGACGATCATCTCCCCGACCGGGGTCGCGGCGCGGCCAATGCGTACGAAAATCTGCTTCTTGGCCATCAGAACCCCTTGAACTTGGTTTCGGGACGCGGTGTCGGAGCGACTTCCTCAGCATCCTCCTCGACTTGGTGGACTGGCATCGCTACGCGCGGCTTGCTGATGCGCCTCGGTGCCTGCTCCCGCATCTGCATCATCGTGATATGGTCATTCGCCGCGTCTGCGATGTTCGCCAATGCGTCCAGCCGGCCGATCGCGTGAAGAGCCATAGCCAATGTATTTAAGGAGATTCCCGGATCGCCGGTCTCCAGACGGTGTAAGGTGGCGCGGGAGATGCCGATGCGCTTTGCGAAGTCCTCGGCGGCAATCCTTCGCACCCGACGCGCATGGGAAATGTCAGCGCCGATCTTGGCAATCGCCCGATCGACCTTCGGATGGACGATGCCGCCCTTCGTGGTTTTTACACCGTTGTCACCGTCCATGTCTTTTATCCGATACGTAACGCTGCCTTGTGTCTCGTTTATAATACATAACTGAGCATGACGCAAGCGATCACATTATTACGTCTTGTATATAAGACGTTCTAGCCTTTTCCGTATTATATACGAGACATAGCGGACATCCTCAGCGTCCGCCGGCCGACAACGGGCCTTATCGGCCACGCATTTCGAATTCTCTTCTCCGCCCAGCTTTTCTGATCTCGGCCGCCGCAATATTTCGCCATAAAAACATGAACTCCCGTCTAAATAGGTCAGGTGAGTTCATGTTTCCCCCGATACATCCATCATATTTTGTCCACAATTTTTACGAGCTGTTAACCATGCCTGTAGGAGATAGCTGCAGGGCGACAGGAAAGACAGTTGTAGCGTGCGTAAGCGATCCAAATTCATCTTCGAGTTCTGCATTGGTTTAGCTTCGGAGACCACTAATGCCGATCGCGTCGTGTTGACCCAGAAAATTCTGCCGTAAGCGCAGACCCTGAAGGAAAAACCCAGGAGATCAGGAAGTCCTGGGACAAGCGAGGTACACGAAATGCCGGACAGCAATCCAAAACTCACCCAGCAACTGCGCAGCACCCGGGACGCTCTTCTGGTCAATCGGACCGACATGATTCAGCGGATGCAGGCGCTTCAGGCCGAACTAGACATGAACGCGACCCAGATCGAGTCCACCGACAACGTTATGCTCATGTTCAACCCCGAGCATGTGGCTTTGGATGTTCGCTCCAATGCCGATGCCGCCCCGATGTTAGTGATTGGCAGACGCCCACTGCAACTGGCGTCGTCCGTGGCGGAAGTCGCCGTCGCGCAGCCGGCCGCCGAAGCGGAACAGAAAGCCTCTGCCAAGCCTAAAGCCGCAACCAAGGCAAAGAAGACTATCCTCGACAAGAAGCTCACCGTAAAGGAACAGATCGCCGCCGTTGACGCCGCGCTTGGTGCCAAGGCGGAACGGGACCCGGCGAGCCAGGCGATTTCCGACTACTTCAGAAAGTCGAAGCGCAACGACACCATCCTCAAGATACTCGAGAGCAAGAACGAACCGGTCAACGCCGCGACCGTGGCAAAGGACTATAGGGCTCTCTACCCTCTGCCGGACGACAGCGCGGAGATGAAATCCCTCCATACTTCACGGGTTGCCGCGGCGCTTCACTACATCAAGGATCGCGGCCAGGCAATGCGAATCGCCGACGAGCGACAGAACGGCAAGGGCGCGGAAAACGTCCGCTGGGAGCTGTCCAAGAGCTATCGCAGCGAACTGCGCAAGGCGAGGACCGGCGGACGTTCCAAGTCGAACGCTCAATCCCTGCACGGCGCTGAGCCGATGGCCGATGACACCAAGATTGCCGTAGGCGCACACTGAACGAAGGTTCGGGAGGCCGCGCTAATCACGCGGTCTCCCTGAGTTGAAATAATTCACAACCGCAATGGCCTACTTGGACAGTTTGTCGTAGTCGAGCTTGGGCGCGTTGCTCAGGTCCTCCTTGGTGGTGTCCACATGCGCCTTCCAAGTACCGTCGGCGTTGGACAGCGAGACCGACGAAGGATCGAGAACGACGTAGCTCGTTCCCACTCCGAGGAAACCACCGACGCTCGCCACGATCCCGACGACCGCCTTGCCGTCGGCGATCGCGATATCGGAAATCTCGCCGATCTCTTCGTTTTGGGCGTTATAGATGTCGGTTCCGATGAGCCGCGAAGAAAGAAGATCGCCGCTCTGGATGCTCACGTATCTCACCGGCATCACGGGCGCAGCGCCAGCGGTTACACCAGGACCTGAGAGGGTTGCATCCGCGCCTGGAGCGGCCTCGGATTGAGCGAACACCGTCGCCGCCGAGAGGGAAAGTGCGAGCACGGAAATAGCTAGAGTTTTCATTTTTCTCTTCTCCTGCTTTCTGTTTCTCGTCAGAATTAACTGACATGAGTTCAATGTCCGAGGTCTACAATTGTTCCGACCGCCGGCGCGTCCCCAGGGATATCGGCCCGCCCTTCAGGTTGACATTTATTGGCTTGGTAATTAAAGAACTCGATTGAAAGCCGCCGCGGCGACACGCGCTGTTCCTCAACGGGTGCACCAATGATCACGTATCGCATTTCCAAGAAGCTGACCGATTGCTACCGCTCCTTCGAGCTGACCTCGGGATTGGATCGGTTTTATCCAGACTTCAACGACTGGTACTGGAACAAGGTCGTTCCATCGACTGTTCTTGGCGACAGCGAGATCATCCTCGCCGAAGAACACGATCAGATCGTCGGCGTCGCGCTGGTCAAACGGGGAGAAAAGCCCAAACTGCGCTGCCTGCGCGTGCGGACCGAGTATTCAAGCAAGGGGATCGGCGTCCATCTCATCGACAGGTCGCTGAGACAACTCGATTGCGACAAGCCGATGGTCACGGTGCCGGAGGAGAAGATCAACGAGCTGTCTCGGATCATGGTCAACCGCTTTAGCTTCAACCTGATGCATGTCGACAAGGGCCTATATCGTCCCGGCATGCTCGAGTACGTCTTCAACGACACCGACGATCAGCGGCTCAAGTCGGCGTACGGCGAACACTGATGGCGGCGCTGCCTGTGTTAGAAATTCTCGCCACTATCAAGCCCCTGACGGCGCTTGCCATCATGGCGTCGGTGATCGTTTCGGACGGTCTCCATGCTCTCTACACCGAAGCAATCGGCCGAGGCAGAGATGCGGCCGCAGCTACCGTCGGTGCGGCGATCTATGTCTTCACCGCGTTCGCCGTCGTCCAATATACGCAGAACAACGCCTACCTTGCCTTCGTCGTTATCGGGAGCTGGATCGGAACGTACGGTAGCTTGAAGGTCCAGCGTTGGTGCCGAATTCGACGAGAAAGACGATCTGGAAACCACTGATTTACATTCCGATGCGTACGCGTTCATCAGCAACGCGAGCGAAGACTTACATCCTCATCCCGCTAGGCTGCGCCGAAGGCTTGCCATCGTCGTAGCCGGCCTTGGTTGCCGCGAGCGCGGTGTTGAGCTTTTGCATCATCTCAAATCCCTGATGTGAACTGGTTCATTTTTGCGCCGTGATCGCAAGTGACCAGGCCGACGCTCGGCGGGATCGAGCCGAAATGACCGACCAGGCCCGCGCCTCACCTATACTTTGCTCCGCGTTGACAGCCCAGTTCCTCTCCGGTATGCCAATTGGCACGGGCAATCGATCGCCCAGCACTCCCCGCCGCGAGGCAAGCTGAAGATCGATAGGGAATTTCAGTATTCGACCGACCAATCGGTGGCACTGGAGTGGGGAGACCGGAAGACGTCTTGTCCGCCACCATTCTCTGGAGGTTCGAATGCCTGCGTTCTTCGTAAACCAACAATCCGTCAAGTCTCTCGCGAAATCCGTGCGCGCGGCCTTTGGCAGCGACGTGAAACACATGCGCGTGCTCAAGATCATCTGCGCCGCCCTTGGTTGGCAACCTGATGCCCTTCTGAACAAACTGAATAGATATGCACTAGACGGCCGCGATCCCGAGCCGGCGATCATCGCTCCGAATGGCTTCGCCTCTCGCCTAGCATCCAGTTTGGGAGCGGAATACGGCAAGCCGATCTCCGCCAACGATGTCGAAGCCCTTATCAGCGGGGTGCCACGCGACCACATGGTTCCGTCAGGAAGCCAAATCGTCGAGGCTGGTACGGGCGACGTTGCGTTCTTCCATCTGTTGTTCCTGCTGGAATACGACCGGGAGATGCGTACGCCCCGTCCTCTGGCAGGCCTCGATCCGGATAATCCTCACCACCAACTGGCGGCGGCGTTGGCATCCATCGAGCGCGGCGACAACCAGTGGGGACCGTCGCTCCACAAGGCATTCTCTAGGACGCCAAAGCTGCTCATCGACCTTCTTCGGTTGGGATTTCCGATCTTCGGGGAGATGGGACAGATGTCGGAAACGTCCAAGGTCGGGATGTCGTGGATCGCCAAACGGATGGGCTTCGAGTTCGACCTCGGCCTTTCACCCCACGAGGCCCACGTCGTCAACAGCGTCATGGGTCCGACGTTGTCTGCCGACACGCTACGATCGATGGCGATCGGCGAATTGCGCCGGGTCGATCTCAAGGGCAGGGCGTTCCGACTGGTGGAGGAGCTGGCCATTCTTCCGACGGACATCACGGATGTCGCGAAAATCCGCAAGGACATGCCGGCCGATCGATATCTCGAATTCTTCGGCGAAGAAAAGCCCGATCTTGACCGCAAGTCGAGGCTGGCTGGGCTTGCCGAGAGGAAGATCGCACAGGCCAAGGCGCAAGGCCTTATGCGCTAGGTCACGGCCGTTCCGTCAAATAGAAGGCACTCGATCGGCTTCGCGTGGCTTCCCAATCTAAGCAAGGCACAGGTCAATTTGAGTGATGCAGGCGGCCGTGCTACCTAATCCTTATCCTTTCCCCCTTGAGAACAGACCAATGCCGCAGCTTCCTTATTATCATCCCACAAGGCACCCGTTGCTCGTAGAAGGCCTTAACGGTCGCATGCGTCGTGTGAGCCAAGAAATCATGAGAGATGGTTTGCGAACCTACTCCAACCTTCAGTCAGAGGCAGCTACGAAAAATTACCTTCGTTCTCAACTCGAAAAGCGTATGGGAAACTTCAACAAGACGGCGGTCGAGAATTTCAATCACGTCACGGACGTACTTGGCAAAAATGGAAACAACATATTCGATGTATCTCAACTCGCGAGATTCTTCTCCAACACCGAAGTGGACGATATCGAGGTAGACAACATAGATTCCCCTTTTCCAGCGTTTTACCTCCATTTTGGTGCGAGCGCCAATCTCAACATTTCGTCTCGCCCGGGGCTTTACATCGAAGGTGCCTATGTTGTGCCTTCAGAGATCGACGGTAGCACGCCGACGCGCGAACTGGTCTTCTGCTGCAACTACATCGATCCAGGGCCAGCAGCGAACGTCGCCGAACTTGTTGGTGCGCAAAGCTGGATAGCGAGAGCCCCACTCATTTCCGGATTCACAGTGAGCGAAAGCATTGAGCTCATCGATGGACTTAACGGTAGATCAGAGATAGCCAATGACGACCAGCTCGTGACAAACGCCCTTCGAATTGCCGTGAACTCACTTCTTTATATCAGCACTCCGAAGGCCGATGTTGAGGTCGGTTTCGAACCGGAAGCGCCCCGAGGCTACGTCGAAAAAATCGCCAGAGGCGACACGAAGATGGCGGACTTGCTCCAACGCCGAGGGTTCAAGTCTGTGCGTCTTTACGGACGCAATATTTCTGCCGAACTCGCCCTCCACGAGTCTTCATCAAGAAACGTTGAACCGCACTACAGACGAGGTCACTGGCGGAGAGTGGCGCACGGGGTTGGTAGAACGGAGCGTCATTGGCACTGGATCGCACCCGTCATTGTCAACGGAAAGTTGGGTCTCCCAGCTCGCGACGGGACAATCTATGAGTTGCCAGACGAACCCGCCCGCCCCGCAGCTCCCTCCTTCAAGATGTGACACCAAGTCAATTCGCCGTTTAAGCAAATACCTGACGAGAAGCCTACGCATGACCAACCCAATGCACTACTCTGTTGTTGGCGACTTGAACCTGAGTTTCTGGTCGGTGAGGGACGGTATCCAGTGGCATACGTGGGCGCTTTCGGTGATGGACGAAGAGCACCCCATCAACCAAATACTCCAGCATGGGAAAAATCCACGCGATTACTACGACGAGGAAACCGTCGCAGTAATCGATAGCAAACTGGCGGAACTCGCTGCCGATAATCCCTGAATCCGATTCCGCTGGCCGATAATGGGTATTACCGGCCATGGAGGCGTCGGGATGGATGTCACCCTTCGAAGAGTGACGACGGCCTGTTGTCCTTTGCTCTCCCGAGGTTAAAAGATGACCTCCAGAAACTGGAGAAATCTCATGGAATTCGGCTACGGTCACACAACCGCGCTTGTTGTATCGGAAGGCGTGGCCTCCATCGTCCGCATGCGGAAAGATCGAGGCGTCGGATATACGCTTTGGCTTCCCCGGGATGTCCAGAACTTTCACGACCACCAGAAAGAGCTGGACCTTTATCAGCACGGAAGCGAAGACGGACGCTTCCTCCAAGTCGTCCATGTCGTAGCGACGGCGGCGCGTGCGGCCGATCTACCTTCTCCCGAGACTGTTGTCATTCCAGATTCCCGCGCAATCGAGCAGGCCGTTCCCGGCATCCAGCTGGAAATCGATGCCGCGCGGCTTTCCAAGCAGATGAAAGATTACCTCGGCCTTCTCCTGCAAAGCCACAATCGAGTAACCGCCGCCGTGCCGTTCATGGCCGAAGCCGGCAATGACAGCGCCATGGCCATCAAGTTGGCGGTTCGCAAGATGGCGGCCTGGGAGACAACGCTGTTCTTCGGCATGGAATCCGTTGTCAAGGAAACGATACGAGTAAACGTTCGCGGCGATGACGCGGGAGGCGCTAGGGCCGCCGGTTTCGCGGCAAGGGTTCAGGAAGCCGTTCGCCCGGATCGACCGGAACCCGCACCCGTCGTCGCCACGGCACCCACTCAGGACGATGACAGCGTTGAAAAGTGCAAGGCCGACCTTCTAGCGCTGCTTGCCGAGACCACGCGGAAGCTTGGCGATATTGATCGCCGGCTCATCGACCTTGGTCCGGTGCCGGCCTGGAGGGACACGCTGAACGAGGTTTGGGAAGCGGCCATGCAGGGAAGTCGCGCGATCGACTACATGCCCGACGAACCTCGCAACGACACCCCCAGAAGGCGTCGCTGATCTCTCGGTCTTTGGTTGCGCCGTCGTAATCCTGGCGGCACAATTGATGATGCAACTGGAGGATTTATCGTGACTTCACTTCTCAGCATCATCCCAAGCAAAGGCCTCGCGCGGATGTGTCCTGCCAAGGGCGGCCGAATCCTCGGCCCTCTCGGTCTCATCGGATTGTCCGTCGTAGGGGTCAATGTGGCGATCAACATGATTATCGGCACCACCGAGCTGTCTCCGACGCATAATCTGCTTCTCCTCGCTTCAGTCGCCGCCGTAATCTATTCTGTCCAATGCAATCCAAAGGGATCGCCTAAGTCGCCGCTGGCGCTGTAAGGAATCGAATCCGCGCCGTTCGCATTGCGCCAGCGAACCGCGGCGCTTTGGGTAGATGATAGTTACTCCAGACGCCAGCAATCGTTTTGCTGGCGTCTGGAGTCCTACTACTATCCGGCGTGTCTCCTGATCCATGCCGAAACGTCCGCCTTCGCCGATCCACCGTAGATATCGGCGAGCATGTCCTTCGCAGACGTGATGACGGGCATGCTGCTGACAGTTCATGCCCGTGCTTCGATACGAGCATCGCCTTGTCGTAGGTCCGGTCATAGATTTGCGTGAAGGACGCCTTGATGATCGTCGGTCCGAGCCGGAGGTTTCCTACGCCGCGCTCCACGATGTCACCTGGCAGACAACGAAGCGATCTCCTTGGCCAGCTTCTCAATCACATGCGTTCGCATTTCGTCTACGACCGAGCGTGGCAGCCCCTTGATGTCGTGGCCGTGCAATCGCAGTTCGACCTCCGTTCCCGCAGAGCCACCCGGAAACCGCTTGCCGAGAGCGCGGCGCGCTGCCAACAATCCGATTTCTTCCGCGACCATCGTCCTGACGAGGATGTCGTCCGGATTGGTGATGGAAGCCCAAAGTCCTTCCGGACCGATAGCCATCGTCACAAAATGGGGGTCTGGTTTGGTAAAATTCTTGACTGTAACCGCGAACGGCAAACCATCCCTGCCAGGACCTGTAAGCCGTCTTTCACACGCATCCAACCATGCCGACGAAAGGCCGTAGGCAGAAGCCTTGCTCGCCTCGCTCTTGCTGCCCACACCCAGAAAGAACGTGCGCGAAACGAGTTCCTCAGTGCGCTTTGACAGACCGAGATATCCCTGCGTGGACAGCCGAATATCCGGCTGTCGTTTGCGTCTATCCTCGATATCCAGTTCGATCTGCCTTATCGCCACCCCGCTTAGTCTGTGAACGTCGTCATAGACAAGCAGCCCCCTGTCGCGGCCGCCCTGTCTGGTGTGCCACCTGCTTGCGTGATGGCCGCGGTAAAGTTTAGGAACCGCTTCGATCTCCGACCACATGAAAAACTGGTGTCCGGCGAACGCCTGTCGGGCAAGGAGAAACGCCAGTCCCAGGTCTCGGGCGCTTCCTCCTCTTTTGGAAAACTCGGAGATGTCGACGGCCAGGATGGCTTCGCTCCCGGCAATGACGTCCGTCTCTTCCGACAGGATCGGAAAACTGTGGATGTGCCGGATGACAGCTGCCTCGAGTCCGGAAACGAAATCCCTGTCGTAATTTCCGACGTCGACAAGCATTGGAAGAAAGTCGGCGAGCTTCGGGACCGCGAACCGCTGAGCCATGGCGGCGTGCTGGATATGACGCGCCTCGAAAAAGGAATCCGCTATTCCCCACCATGTCTGGGTATTTGCATCGGGGGGCAAAAGAGCCTTGATATCGCGGTCGAGTTCCGACGACATGCCTTGCTTATATGGTCGCGGACTGGAGCCTGCTGTCTTTCCCGCCAAACGCGCGTATACGTCGTCGACAGCCGCTAGCGAAATTTGATGGAACTCGTGATACCGCGGGTCACCGTCAGGTAGGTCTAGGATGGCCATGATGAACGTGGCGAGCGCCTGTCGCTGCGCGGCTGGGGGTTTTCTCAACCCAAGGGGAGTGTCGAAAATATTGACCGACTGGCTGCGATTGGCATGAAGCCTTACGTGTTTGACCCGATGTCTCGATTTACGAGATACCAGTTCCTGCACCCTATCGATAAAAGCGTGCGACACGCCCTCGATATCGATCGTCGTAATCCGCGGAAGGCTGGACCGGCTGTATTCCAGGTGTTGCTCCAACCTTTGCAGATCGAGGGCCTGTGCAAACGACGCCTTTCCTTTACCAAGCGGACCGAAGATGAGTTCAAAACCCCATTCCTCACTCTCCGGAAGCTCCCACGGTTTGCCGTCGTCGTCGAGAAAAACTGCACGACCCGCAGTCACCGAAGTATCCAGCGGCGATCCAAAATCAGTGTGTGCCGTCGATGACGACAGACTGGCTTTCATCGTCGGCCAGTTCCTGAAGCCACATGATGTCGCCAGCATTTCGTAGGCGTGGGTGAGGGGGATATCGTGACCCAGTTCCTTGAGGCGGGTCTTCATTGCCTGTGCGCGCCGCTTGGCTGCGTCTCCGTCGCGCGGGTTCTCGTTCCCGAGAGTCGTCATAACCGTCTCCTTTGGGCGCTATGGCTGTTGTAAGGACCCCCGTTACTCGTTCTGCCTACGCCTGCTGATGGAGCTTTGGTTAAGGAAGACTTCATCCGTTTTTCCATGTCCTCTCGGACGGGGGTGGATGGCACGGTTACCATTGTCAATGAGAACACAGCCACACAGGCGGATCAATACCTTGCCGGCCGTCAGTTTCAGATCACGTACCCAGCCTGAAAATATGAACCGGCCGATTGTCGAACATTTCCAGAGTCTCCGCTAGAAAACGCTTTCGAAGCGGCTTTTCGAATCCTCCCCAGGCGAACCCCGGAAACCATTTCCGGTCGAACCGGGAAGCCAGATTCGTGACGTCGTAAATGTAGTCTTCAGGTCGCCCTATGGTTCTGAAAGCCGGATTGAACTTCACGGCCTCGTCGTAAGCGGCGTCGACCATGCTTCTCTCGGCATCCGTTGTCGCAAGCTTTCCTTTGCTTCCAGACAGAACGCATGTTTTGCAGTGGATTGCGAGCATCTGCGCCTGCCGCCATGCGCGGTAGCTTTCGTGGTCGAAAGCGAAATCACTAGCACGATCGACCTCTACTGGACACCGGAGGTCCACGACGTCTTTGCCTTCCACATATCTGGTGGCGTATTGCATGGCGGCATCGAAGCGATCCAACGGGAAAAATTGATCGAGCATCGTGTCGCTGGGCATGGTCGGCATGAGGTCGTGAAAGATGTACGCCTTGTCCACGAAACTCACCTTCAGGCACGGCAGACCGCATTCCAGCCATATCTCGTTGCCGACCACCAAGACTCTGGAGGCAAGGGCGGCATAGGCAGCCTCTGCCCCAGCGAGATCGTCTGCGCGGTAGGCCGAGAGTGTATGCCGCCATGTGTGGAACGGCGGGAAGGTGTCGTCGATCCACGTGACCCACTGGAATCCGCTTCTCTTGCCGTCTCCAACAGAAGACGAGCGACCTTGGCTTATTTCAGAGTAGAGCAGGGCAAGCGGATGCTGTCGGACAGGGGTCCCGATTTTGGCAATGCCGTCCTCGTGGTAGTCGTAATGATCTCCCCCGGCTGGCCTGCCGTGATACAGAAAGCGTTCCTCGGCCTGATCCTTGCGACAGAAAAAGGTGTAATGCTTTCCTTCGAATTTCCTGATGTCGAACGGGACGGTGCGCTCCGTTGTGGCGATAGGCGATTCCGTCCTGGAGTTCTCGTAATAGCCGAACTTCGTATCCCAGTCCTCCTGGAGATAGCCATGTCGTGTCGTCAGTACGACCGGAGCCTCCGATGGATGAACTTGCGTGACGTCGCACGAAAGATCGTAGGTCGCGTGGATGTATTTCTCCGCGCGGCACCCATATGGCACGCCCCTCAGCGAAAACGGGAATCTTATCTGGATTTGCATAACAGCCTTGCTTTGACGGACTTCAGTCAATGATCCCTGTCAGATCAGGCTGGGTCAATGCCCCGCCGTCCTCCAGCCGTCACCTGACAACCTACCTTCAAACCTCCATCCCTTCACATATCGATCGGGCAACCCGAGACCCAACGTGTTGTGATGGCGCTGAATTTCTCCCCATCGACCCGCGTAGTGATCTCGTAGTTGAGCGAAGAAGAGAGATGGGCCTTCAATAGCTCGTGCGGATACGGGGTGTCTCTTTCCTCTTCAGGGGCCGCAGTTCCCTCCATCATGCGAGCGTAATGTGTGCGGGAACAGATCGCGACGACAAGCCTTGTCTTCGCCAGCTCGATGGCTTTCATGAAATCGGATTGCTTCCGAAGAGGTTCCCCCATGTAAAGATAGTTCTGGCCGAAACTGCGAATGTGAGACATGTCGTCGTTCCCCTTGGTCGCGGGGTAAAACACAACTTCCCCGTCCGATCCGGCGCAGCCACACAGCGACTTGAATTCCAGTTCTTTCTCGAAGACGACGCCGACCCCTCCGTGGTTCGCAACCCACCCCTTCAAGAGCGCTCCAGCAAGGACGCTTTTGCCAGTTCCGTCGTTACCAGTGACGAGCACAAGTCCTTTTCCACGGCCTCCTAGCTCCAGCAATTCGTCGGCAACCTCAGCGGACACCGAGTGTAGCTGGTCGATCGACGGATGCAGTGCGCCGAAAGTCAACTCGTGGTCATCCAGCCGGCTCCTCGGTCGCTCTTTGACCACCGCTCCCCCAAGTTCTAGCGTAAGCATCAACGGATCGCTCGGGCACCCGAGAGAACTGGCAACCAGATCGAGCGCATCCATATACGAAACCTCGACCCCGAACTTCGCGCCGATGTTCTCGCTCAGCCTTTCCACGAAATTCTTGGTGACGATCGGGTTTTCCATGCCTTCACTCCTTCGCAGCGCCCGCGCCGACGGACAGCGGGACCAGTTTCCAGACCTGATCGATTTCTGAGACTGGGACTGGCCGTCCCTCGAGATAGTAGTAGTGTTTCGATGGCCTCAATAGCGTCCCGATATACCCCGCCCGTCTGGCGACGTATTGCTGAGGGATGTCGAACAGGTTCTCGGAAGCTTGAGCCACCTCTACCTCTGACACCTTGATTTCGACCAGCGTCGACGGCTTTCCTACGACCACATCGACATAGGCGTCGTAGAGTTTTTCGGCCTCGTCTTCCGTGCAAGCATAGAACGCCTTCTCGATCTCCTTCACGGCCTCCGTTCGGTTTCCGGAGCGGACCAGCTTTACGATGCTATCCGCTTCGGAACTGCTCGGCCCCGGGTAGCTGCAAATCTCGGCAATCGAGCGTGCTGTGGAACCCGTCTGGGTCTTTGTCATCGTCTTCTTCCTTAGTTCAGCGAAGAGGCGTTTCCGCCCCCGAAATCGATGGCCGATAACTATGCTTATCGGCCACAGAGCCTCAGGCCCACTTGTACCGGGGTCGCTCTGTCATGAAATTGAGGAGATAATCCGTATCCCCTCCATAATAGCCCCAGATATCCAGAAGCCTGTGCGCGGCCGCTGCATGGACTTCCTTTGGCCTCGAGTTTGCCTTGCCGCGCGCCTGGACGACTTCTCCGTTGACGATCTCGATCGTCATGTGCGGCCATCCCTTTCGGTCCCTCAGCGAGAGCATGAGGGACCGTTTCTCGGAAAGCCGTCTGTCGTAAGCACCGTGGCCGACACAGTGCCGCATCGCATTGCTCTCGTTGTCGAGCGCAGCTGGTGTCTTCATATGCACGATATAGAATTCTCCGCCTTCGTCGGCGAAGTCTTCTTCGTCCTCCTTTCCCATCCTCTGCCGCTCGTGGACAAGCAACCGCTTCATTTGCTTGTCGGCCTCAGCGTGCATTGCCTCGAGACTTCCAAATTTCATGAGCTTTTTCGGTATTCCCTTGTCGTTGAGATTGGAAATCCACGGCGCGCCGCTATTCAGAGAGGACTCGATCCAGTCCACGACATGATCGACTGCTTCCTCGTCCTGACGCCTAAACCAGTTCAGGTCCTTCCGGCTCTCCTTCAGCGCGATGCGCCCGATCGATGCGTTGACCAATGGCGTAAGTGCGTCGTTTGACTGGTATCTGTGCCGAAATCGAAGCCTGTCTACGAACCATTTGGCCACATACACAGGATCGCCCATCAAATCCATATTGTGAAGCCTTCGGATAGCGTCACCGTCAAACCTGGAATGATCCAATAGCGTAACCGCCTCCACCGGGCGGTTGTCCATTACCCATAGATGGTAGGCCATCGAAACGAACTGGGATTGAACATGCCCGCGCGTTTCGTGCGCTAGATTGATGATCCTGCAACACAATTCATCCACACGAAATTGGGAGCAAAAGAGAGAACCCGTTTGCTCGACGAACTCGTCGCGCGAAGAGGACATAGGCAATTCATCCTGAAAATCGTCGATCGGCAACAAAAAATCGAACAGCGCGGATGGTCCCTTCTTGACTAGCGCTTCGATCAGCAAAGGATCGTTGAGGTATTTTCTCTCGTACACTGGAACGCTTTCATCCTGTTCAGAAGATATGAATGTTTTGCTGCGCATCCCGCATGTTCGGGTCCCGATATTCGACGGGCTCGCCATACCAGATGGCATGTCTATTGACCTCATCTGAGGCCGAGGAAAACTCGATCCCGAGGGGTTCAAGGAGCGCCAACGCGGCATCCCTGTATTCCAGCTTCGGAGTGCTGTTTGCCTTGCCAAGGAACTGCACGATCTTGAGGTTTCTAACCTGAATGGTGACGTGCGGCCGATTGGATTTGTCCCTGAGCGACAGAAGCAGGTGATCCTTGTGGCCGAGATAACGATCATACGCCCCCTGTCCGACGCAATGGCGCATCGCGTCACTTTCGCGGTCGAGCGCGGCCGGCGTCGTCAGCTGGACGATTCTGTATTCTCCGTCGCCGCTCGCGAAAACCGGTTCCTCCGCGACCATCGCGACTGGCTGCGCGACGAGCTTCCGTTTCATTTGCTTTTCTGCTTCCGCATGCATTGCAGCCAGGCTTCCAAACTTCATCAGCTTTTTGACGCGGCCCCGCTCATCGAGGTTCGAAAGCCAAGCTTCTTCGCTTGCGACAGCACTGGCGATCCAGTCGGCGATATGACTGATGTCACTCCAGCTTTGCTTCTCGCGCCATCCAATATCCCGCCTGAGTTCTTTCAGGGCGATCCGTCCGATCGAGATTTCGACCAACTCCCTGAGACGATGACCAAAGCCTCGGCCGCGCACGATACTTTTGACGACTTGGTTGGCTACGTACGCGGGGTCGAGCCTCAGAGCTTTGAGGTGCTTTCTGCGAATCGTGTCCAGGTCGAAGGAACCAGACTCGATTTGTCTGATCGCCTCATCTGGTTCATTGTCCACCATCCCCACGTAATGCGCCATGAACGCGAAGAGGCGACTTACGGATTCCTCCATATTGGGGAACGCAGGATCGCGACCGATGGCCTCTCTTGCACCAGAGAACCACATGGTAAAGATCGCCTCATGTAAGGCGGTCATCCTGAGTGACGGTCCGTACAAGTGGCGGAGGCGATCCGAAAACACCGTCCTGATGCGTGCCTCCAAATCGATGGGGAAATCCCTTCGAAGCTCGTCCGCGGGCCGCAAAAAATCGAAGAGACCTTCTGGCCCCAAGCGGTTGATGGTGGCCAGCAGTCTTTCAGAATTCAAAAACTTATGTTGGTACAATTGATGACTCCGACCGGCACTTGATCGAAGTCTTGTATTTACCTAGAACCAGCAAGTCAATCACCTTGAGCAACCCACCGGCTGATGCCGTTTCCTGCGTTACCTTGGCGACGGCACGCTATTGGAATGAGAAGGCTTGCCGCCTTGCCTCAGGCTGGCTTGCCGTCTGGATCGCGGAACCCCGCGCCGAACTCCGTACACCCCAAGCTGTCCGGATACAGGACCTTGACGTTCTCGTGCGTCCAGATCGCCCGTGGAACATCCGCGCCTTCGTGGTAACCGAGGATGACGATCGTGCGATATCGCTTTGCATCGATGACCGAAACGACCTGCTCCAAGGCACCTTGCCCGACGGGAGCGTTGTCCCAGGCGTCCCGCTCCGTGAAGCTCCTGTCGAGACCGTTCAAATGGACCACGCATCGGGCGTCGTGTTCCGGGGACAGAACGTAGTCGAGAGGGCCGCTCAACGCGCCGTCTATCGTCTCGCGCTCGATGTCCAGTTCAAGGAGGGATCGCCGCTTGTGCTTGGCGATGCGTCGCGCGGCCGAAGCTCTGGCTTCGCTGTCACGCCCTACGACCACCAGGATGCCGGCATCCAGGGACAGCGCTTCCTGCCACGTGATCTCCGTCGGTTCGGGAGGAGGCGCTGGAGAAGGATCGCGGTCGCCAAAGATTTTCTTTCCCATCCGCCAATATGCGCGGAGATCGGAACGGGCGAATTGCGGTGTCGAATTCTTCCACGCTTGGTGTTCGCGGTGAAGGTAGCCGCAAACCTTGTTTTCCAACGTGTAGGCGATACCCCGATCCCCGAATTCCTCGGCATCGCGCTTGGCTTCGTCGTCGTCGAGCGCAAGGTCCGCCTTCGGAATTGCCAAGTGGACTTCCGCATAGACGTGGCTCTCGTCCATCCCTTTGATCAGGTAGCCTGTGGTGCGTCGCATGTTGACGAACCACGACTTGGTTTCCCATGGGTATTGTTTCTTTTTCGCGACGGCCACAGGCATACGGTGTCTCCAGTTTTTCCTATGATCTCTTGTTGGCGTCTGGAGGTAAAGTCGATCCGACAGGTTTCTACCAATCGATCAACAAGCTGATTGGGCTTGCCAAGTCAACGAATTCGCAGCGATCATGATCGGCAATAGCAATCTCCGCCGCTTCGCACGGGCTCAATTCAAGACCCCGTCGAATGGTGCGCCACCGTTGAGGAAACCCCGTATGTCCGTCGCGTTCGTCCACCCCCTCAAAGGCGAGCAGAAGAAGATCGCTACTAAGGTTGCGGCCGCCCAATCCACCTACGCCTCCTCACCGACCGTGGACAGCGCAATCGTCTATCTGGACGACGTTTGGACGGTCACAGGCACTCGACGCGACACTGCCGTGAAAAAGGCGATCAACGACATCGCGCCGCTCATCAAGGAAGTCGAGTCCGCCTTGGCACAGTCCGGCGAAGACCCCACGCCTGATTTCGCGTTGCTCCGAAAGGTGCTTTCCGCCCTCTGGACCGCACAGAAGGGCGAAGACGCTTACACGAGGGCTATCGCCGAGCGGACGAGCGAAAGCGCCGCGATGACCGAGCTTCAGAGGGCGAACATCGCGGCGAAGGTGATCGGCAGGGACCTGCACGCCAGGGCGGAAGCCCTCAAGGAAGCGACCAAGTAGCGCTCGGCAGCAGATGTCGAGTGCGGAGACTATCGTTAGAGGATTAATTGGCTCGGATGGTTACGGTGATTTCCTGCTTAACCCCGCTGCGGGTATTGCCCCGCTCGTAGACGCGGTCCACGGAATCGACAGCTCCGCGGATACCGAACAGACCAATCGTGTCGCCCTTGTTCGGAACGTCGTCGACGTCGAGCCACATTGGAGCCTGTACTTGTTCCCCGAGCGCGTTTCTCACTTCGAATTTGACACTAATCACCTGTAGTCCTCTTCTCACATTGGACTTTGGCTCGCGCCAACTGTCACGGTTGCCGGGCGCTGATACGTTTTCGCGAAGGATTTGACCGCGCCCGCGATCTGGTAGTCGTTCAAGCCATCGTCGTGTTCGATCCGGATCACAAAGTATCCATCCTCTTGCTCCTTGTCGTAAAGGCTCCAGAACCCCGGGTAGACCGTGTAGTCATCGAGCGCGATGGTTCCCGCACCGTATCCTTCGGAAATGGCCGTAGCCACGTCATCGAACGACTTCTGGATTTGTTCGTCCGTGACCCATGTTTCCAGTTCGATCGCGACCATTGGCATAGGAAATTCCTCTTATTTCGAAATCAAAGCGGACCTGCGTTTTCACCGAAGGCTCCAGCGGGCAGAACCCAGTATTCGGGTGAAATGTAGATCGGCGCATTCCATTCATGGCCCGTCGCCAGCACGACAAGCTCCGGATTGTCCAAGGCCGCCTGATACGGATGCCCCTTGGCTGCGGTCTGGCGGATCGTCTCGCTGCGCCGAATCGTGACGCCGAACTCTTCCTCACGCGCCTCGATCATCTCGAAACGTTCGCGGAACACGTGCAGGATCGTCGCCCACTGGTTCGGGCTGCCGAAAATGCACGCCATGCAGGAAAGGCGCGACCAGCCGAGCTGATAGGCGACGTGCGGGACGATTCCGAAGCGACGGATGATGTCCCAAACCTTGCTTTCTTCCCACCCGTGGATCGGCCGCCAATGGTCGACATGGCGAGGCTTCTTATCGCTGTCGCGAAGGTCGGTGCGATGGCGTTCCATCGTCAGGTAACGGGAACGGGCAGTCGACTCTTCGGCGCGCTCGCCGGTCACGACGAGGGTGCGCTTGTTGTAGAAGCGGTCCTGGTTGCGGATGAGCGCAGCCATCACGTCGATCTTGAGGTAGGCGCTGCACCAGCGCACAGACAGATCGGCCGCGACCTGCGGAAACTTGCGGCGCGTACCCGGCTTACCCTTGCCGCCAGCATACATCACGGCCTTGCCGCTTTCCGTCGGCACTTCGAACTTGATCGGCGCGGTCGCCTCGCCATCACGGCTCATCTCGCGCTCGAAACCGCCCAGCTTGCAGGAGAAATAGATCGGGATGCCGAAGAAGTCGGCAATCGCCTGACAGTAGGCGCGCGTCACCGCCCAATCCATGAAGACAGGAGCGTCGCCGTCCACGTCATGGTGATGGAGCTCGATGTTCGCCGGATCGACCCCCGATTCCAGCAGATACAGGAGGGCGGCGAGCGAATCCTTGCCGCCCGAAAAGGCGAGGATGATGCGGTCATAGGACTTGAGGTCTGGAGTTTCTGCGGACACTTCAGGGGCGTCGATGAACATCTCTTTTTCTCCAAGTCTTCAATTGCCGTCGACATACCTCGGATCGCGCCGAAATGGAAGTGCCGATGCCAAGATTATTGACAGACTCCGACATTAATATAAGAGGGTTCCTAGCACACGTATTAGGCGGCGAGGAGGTGCGGGCAGGCGTATTCACCTACCGAGATGTGTACCTCGAAGGTCTTCGCAGCGATCTGTACGATGCCGGCTTCAAGGAGGACGACGCCTTGCCTGAATACGTCCTGTCCCTTTAATCCATCGCATCATTCGGTATTGCGATCCGCGCGTCGTTCTGACAGTATCGAGTCGTCTTAGGATTGCACGCAGCATCAGACGCCGCCCGCAAGGGCCGCAGACCGCCGTCGAACCAAGAACGCCCCCGAATTGTCGAGCTGACCGTCTCGCTCGCGCGAGAACATCGCCGTTCCACACCGTGCTCACGTCAATCAATTTGGCGGACATGAGATGGTTCGCGGGATGAAGTCTTCAAATCACGGCTATGCGGTGGCGAAACCTCGAATTATGATTTTCGAAGTCATGGGTTCGACGCCCCCGGAGTTATTAGTGACGCTGCAAAAAAGATATTTCGCGACCGCGCTTTCCAACCTTGCGCCTGCTTACGACAAGTACGCCAAGGTCTACGACAAGACGCGCCTGCCGCTTTCCACCTTTCCAGACAGGTTCTTCACTCTCGAGCTCTCCGAAATCTCCATCGGCCTCGAAAAGGCCGCGCGTCTGGCGGTCAAGACGGGGAGGGCGGGTGATCGGCCGATCATCATCGAAACTCCGGTCAATGACGCCCAACTGCGCCGCGACCATGCCACCGGCCTCGGGGCGTATTTCCTCGGCACCACCACGCCGATTTCTGCCCTCTTCGATCCCGTCGGTTCAACCGATAAGGGCAATTGGAAGACTTGGAAGCTGGAGGACGCGCTGGCGGAATCGATGGCGGTCGGTTCCGACATTCTGTTTTCTTGGGATCGCATCCGGCCACGCTCGCTGTCGTGGTTGCCGGTCGGCCATGCCTGCCAGGCGGCCTGCCCCTTCTGCTTTTCCAAGGCTTCCGTGTCCGAGAACTACCGCGGCAAGCTCGCGAAGGGCATGGACCTCAAGGCCGTGTCTCTCGTCGCCAAACGACGCGGGGCCGAGCGCGCGGTCATCACGGGCGGCGGCGAGCCCACGCTGTTGAATGCCAAGCAGCTGCGCGACGGTATCGAGACGCTCTCGTTGACGCTCGGCCGGACGATCATGATCACCAACGGACACCTTCTCGGCTCGCGTCCGCACGACCGCGCCTACGGCGACGTCAAGTCGTGGGCCGATGCCGGCCTTTCCGTCCTCGCGATCTCTCGCCACGGCGCGCCTGACAAGGATGCCGAGCGGTTGATGGGCCTTGCCGTCCGGACGGATGTAGCCATAGCACTTGCCCAGGAAGTCGGTATCACTCCCCGATTGATCGCCGTCCTGCAGAAGGGTGGCGTCGAGGACGAGGCTTCGCTAGACGCTTATCTCGACTGGGCCGTCGAACACGGGGTAGGGGAGATAAACTTCAAGGAGCTTTATGTCTCCACCTCCCTGGAGTCGACTTGGGCGGACCGCGCCGCGAACCTCTTCAGCGAGTACAACGCCGTCCCGCTGTCGCTCATTCTGAACGCCGCCAAGTCGCGCGGCTGGACCACAGAATCGACCCTTCCATGGGGAGCGCCTGTATTCGGTGCCGTCCATAAGGGCCAGCCCATTAAAATCGCCGCCTATACGGAGCCGAGCGTCCACTGGGAGCGCGCCAACGGCGTCGCACGGTCCTGGAACGTGATGGCGGACGGAACCGTCATGGCATCTCTCGAAGACCAGAACAGTCAGGTGAATTACAATGAACTTTGAAGAATACAAGGATTGGCGCGAAGGCGTCCTCGCGGCGAACGACATCCCGTCGGAGAACCGTTTCGACTGCCTGAATCCGTTCAAGGCGATGGATTTCACCAAGCGCTGGGGCGACCCCCTATATCCGCTTCCCGTCAATCTCGATCGCGCGACCGATATGTGGGTGAACTTCCATTTCGACCGGACGTCGCAACGGGGGCTACACCTCGAGCCGACGCGCGGTGTGCGCGCTGCACTTGGCGGGCTGTTCGAGCGAATGCAGAAACTCGGCATGGAACTCTGGTTGCCAGAGGACGTCTATCCTTTCTACAAGCAGGAAGCTGCGGCACGCGCGCCGCAGCTCGCCATCCGTTTTTTCAAGACAATCCCGGAAGTGGACCTCGCCGAGATCGACACGGCCTCCCAGAAGGCCGCGCTCCTCATAACCGATCCGCTGTCGCCGTCTGGCCGTTTCCTGACCGGGAAAGAGAGGGCCAAGCTCGCTGAATGGACGAAGGCCGGCACAGACCGCTGGGCGCTGTTCGACTCCGTCTATCTCTATGATTGGAGAATTCCGGAACACTTCGTGGACGACATGCACCAGGCCCGCTTCGTACACCTGTTCTCCATGTCGAAAAGCTACCTGTTGCGCGGCGTATTCGGCTACGCCATCGGAAAGGATGAAGAGGTAGCCTGGTGGAAGGACTTGGGTCTCGAACCCACCATCGAGACCTGCACTTCGGTACTGGAAGCCTTCACAGTCGATCCATTCATGCCGACTGAACAGCGGAAGATTTTCAACAGCGAGTGGGCGCGACGCGAACACAAGTTGGCGAAGTACGGCGGAAACGTCGGCGACGGCGGCTCCGGCTACTTCCGCCGGGTCCACGTCAACTTCGAGAAGGCCCTCAAGGAGGACGGCCTCCTCCTGGTTCCTGCTTCCGTCTTCGGCTCGTCGAACATGGACTGGTCGATCGCGACATGCCTCTACGAGGCGGCCTCGCAGGCAAGAGGCAGAATCTAAAACATCGCCGGCGACAGCACTACAACCGACGGGATGCTAGTGTAGCTCATCGCGCGATCAATAGGTCCCAGATGAAGCTCACTCCTTTCTTGCTGTCGTCGGTCGTCATTCTCGCCTCCTTTTCCCAGTCGCTTGCCGCACCGACCGTCGCGGCAAGCCTCGCGTTCTCAGGGGCCGGCGAACATCCACCTCTTCAATCTTCGGAATTCGTCGACAGGGCGCTGACGTCGTTCAAACGATATGCCGGGAGCGATGGCGTGTTCGACGCCAAAGACGTGAAAAGGCTTGCTCCGCTCTCCGCGCGGCAAGCGTCAGGCTTCTCGAAGTCCGACTTCGAGCGCATTCACACTCTTGATCTCGACGGCGACGGCAAGGTCCAGAAGGACGAAGTAGAAGTCTGGGCGAGGGATGCTTTCGATGCCTACGATACGGACGGCAACGGGTCCGTTGCGGGAGGCGAGATCGGGGCTATCTCCAAGGATTTCGAACCATACCGCGCCAATGCCGCCAACGCCAATGCTCCGGAGACCGTCAGCATTTACGTCGGCGAACCCCCTAAAATTCCACACAACACATCATCGAAATGCGATTTTCCCGATGTCGACGGCGCAACGGTAGTCTTCGTCTCCAAATACGAGGCCGGAAACCTCATCGACCTCGCGATCGCGGGGCTGGACACCGAAGCGGACTCCGCTGAAGTCCAGATCGAACCTGGAGCCGGTCCGCTTTACGTCGTCGCCCAGACTTTCATGCCGACCGTCTGGCGGGTAACAGGTGACGTCTCCCGGGTGAGCCGTTTCGTCGCCGTCGGCATAAACCGCGGCCCCGACGCCGGAGACGGTGTCGGCGTCTCCGGATTGACAGCCGACAAAGTTACATTCGTTGCTGGTCTGGATTGCCTCCCGTGGACAAGCGACGAGGCCGGAAGGTACAAGCAATCCGTGGAGCTCAAGGAGAAACTCGGCAAAGCGCCTGACAAGGTGGTCGCGAATTACACCATGTCGACGGTTTCTATCCCAAGCGGAACGTTCTCGGAGCCGAACCGTGGAACGCCGATCGATCTGTTTTCGATGTTTCCTAAAATTTCCAGTTCAGCCGCGCAATCCGATGCCGCGCGCAATCTCTCGATCTACTCGCCGCTCGGTCTCCTTCGGATCGACCCGAGGTCCGTTGTCGCTCCCACCAAGGTGCAACCGTACGACGTTCTTCCACAACAGGTAGGCCTTTTACAGCTGATCTCGGACGGACAGATAGTCGAGCAGAACGGTCTCTACAGGATCGTGAAGCCGATCCGGCGTTATCCGGCTGGCTTGACCGGAGCGCTTTCGGTGAAGTTCATGATCTGTGACGGCGTTCCACAGCCTGGCGGATCGCCGGGCCATTCGGAAGTCCTCAGGGAAGTCCCAATGATCGCCGATCCTGTGTGTGAAGCTCATCGCGGATAAGGTCACCGAGGTTGAAACGTGCGGGGCGTGAAGGCATGTATGGAACATGTCCCGAGGAACTGCCATGAAGCTCTCTCTCCCGTTTGCCTATTCGATCACCCACAAGAAGCCGGGCGAGGAAAAATCCACGACATCGGGGGCCATATCGACGGTGACGGCCGATATCCCGACCGTCTCGAAGGCGGATGTCGAACTCGTCGCTGACTGGAACATACTGTCCAATCGGGACACGATCAAAAGGTCGGTGATTTCCTGGAACGGCGACCTCTACAGGAAGCTCGGCATCAGCACCGAGCTACTGGTGTCCGAAAGCCCGACCGATCTGGAAGAGTTCGCGCGGCACGATGCGATGAAGCGCCTGTATGGAATTTCGCATTGGGGCAGCAACCGCAGCAAGCAACTTCTGAACGCGCTTTCGGGCCAGGACGCGACCCGCGTAGTTCCGAAGGGAATTCCGAAGTCCAGGGCGGTCGTGGCGACGACACTTGACCACGAGAGAGCCGAAGCCCAGCACATGATCGACGGGATCGCCGATATCGACGGCGAGGCCTGGCACCGTATCCCCGGCATGATGCTGTCTCTTTCCCAGGTCTATGAGCATCAGGCCACCTTGATGATCGGGCCGTCGCCGTACGGCCAAGACAAGGCTGACCTCCTCACTGGAATGCCCGGCATTCAGGCCCCGGTTTTCACCCGGTTCTTCGATATCAACCAGCAAAGCCGGGCGCTTTCCCATGTCGAGGCGGAAAGCCACATCGATTGGCGCTTCAGTGACCTGAAAATCCACCGACCCGATCTGGTCGCCTTTGACGGCGAGGCCGAGTTCGCGGCACGCATCATGAACTCAGCCGTGCGCACGAACGAATACCGCGTCGGCAAGATGGGCGACCGGGAAATATCACTTTGGATGCAGATGCGCGATGCCGTCGCCCGCTGGTACGTCCTCGAGCCGGAACCGCTCACGGAACACGATGTGAAAACCCTCTACGATTTCTGCGCCATGACGCCCGAGCCACATATGAACCAGTGGCCTAAACGCGGCTGCGAAATCCTCGACATCTACAGGGCAGACCGATCCGGCACAGCTACCCCTAAAGCGGGCATCACACGCCGCCCATAGGACGGAACACCCTCGCTCGGGCGAGCCGCTTCCAAGGCAACTTCGCAGGTCTTGATGGCTGGTTGAATAAGCCATCTTTCCAGCGGTTCTGAAAATCCAGTCTGTTCGTTAATAGTCACTCTTCGACAGGATTATGACGCCGGATCGACGTTTTCAATCACGACTGACTGTCGGTTTGAAGCTCTCATGCAAACGTCTGCCAACTTAGCATTCGTGCCGATGCCTACACATCCAAGCTCGCGATGGAGGTGCAAAAGACGGCGCACTTCCATAGGTCAGGCCGGCCCGACCCCGTGGCGGCGTAAAACTCCGTGTTCGAAGACAGGCGTTTGTGCGCGCTCAATCTCGACACCCATGGGTATCCAAATCGAGCGGCGGTTCGACAACCTGCAAATCGACCGTCAACCGCGCTTTCAAAGTTTCCTCGAATAGTCTAGGTTCCGGTCATTGTATAAGAATCGTGCTTATGTCGGTTTCTTCGGCCAGATCATGCGCTGCAAGGATAGAGCGTGTTTGCCTCGTTCTGAAAGGATACGAGGCACGGAGGCGCTTCGACAAGGCACTTGAAACTGGAGGGCGACTGGTGGAATGCGGCGTCTCACGGGCGGTAAACACCTCGAAAATGATAAAGCTACCCGTAGGACACGATAAAGAAAGCTTGCGGAAAGCAGCCGCGGAAGCGTCAAGCGACACCCTCAAGGAAAGGCTGCTCGCGCTGGCCACCCTCTACGAAACCAAGTCGATGGCTGCAGCCGCTCGACAACATCGGGTTTCTGTAACGCAGCTGACATCCTGGCGCGATCTTTTGAGCGAGGGCGGTGTACACGCCCTCGCTTTCAAGGGGAAGGAGAGCTACCGACCCACTCCTGACGAGATAGAAGCCGCGGTTCAAAACGCGACATCGGAAGCGGATCGCTCCCTTCTCAGGGCGGCAGGTGCCGTGTTCAGCGGCACTCGTTCCCAGGATGCGGCCGCCGAGTGGAACGTTCAGCCTCTAACCCTGGCGGCGTTTGTCGCGAAAGTGACGAAAGGCGACGCAACTTCCCTCGTTCTCGACCCCGTATCGATCAAGGTTCGACGCTCGGCTCGACAGCTGAGGGCGATGGCGAAACGGGCCGACCCCAAGACCGTCTTGGTTCTCGAGGCGCTTGCCAGGATCGCCGAGGGTACACCCTTGCGTGAGGTCGTGGGCGAAACGATCACCGTCGACCTCCTTAGGCGAACGGAAGCGCGGCTCGGGGCAGGCGACCAACCTCCAATCTCGAGCGTAACTGAGCAAAGCGGAGACGAAGCTCTTTTGCAGCAACTCGAGAAATGGACGTCTCCCCGCCGAGACCCGTTTCTCATGACAATCAGGTGGCTGATGATACACCGCCTCAGCCAACGCGAAGGTTTCGAACAAGCGCTCGCGTCTAACGGTATTCCGAACGACGCGTTTGACATATGGTTCGATCGCGCCAGACGAAATGGCTTCAGCTCCGTCGTCGCGCTCTCCTCTGCTGGAACTCCGCCATCCTTGATCGGGCTTCCCAAAGTCTCCCAGGTCGAAGAGCCACGCTTTCCATGCAATATGCATCGCCAAATTCTCGGACTGATCGCCTATTCCAATGGAGCTTCCATCAAAACCGGAGCAACCATTGCCAACATTCCCCCTGGCGAATTCTTCCAACTTGTCTCCGCGTACAAAGAAGACGGTCTTGACGCCTTCGATCGCATCAGGCTCGGACAACGCCACACCATCGTGGCGGGATTGAAGGAGTGGCGCGCAAGGCACGATGAACCGTTCCCGCGAAAAATCGCCGACCTGCTGATCGCATCGTTCTCAGACGATCCTAATTTCTCAGACCTCCTTACGGTCAACGGCTTTGATGCCACGGCAGTCGAGAAGTGGCAGCAACTCATCCGAAACGGCGGTGCCTTCTCTCTGGATACCCTGGTGTCGCCTCTTACTGCCGATCTTCCGGCGAGGCATAGCTCCGCCGACATAAAGGCCATGGTTCCGTATTTGAAGACCGATCTGGTACGCAGAAAGTCCTCCGCTTTGATCGCCCTTTATGAAGGTGCTTCACCCGTGGGCGCTGCCGATGCAAGTTCGCTGGAGGAAGCGGAGGTGCTGGCTCTCCTGGCCGATCTCAAAAAGTACGACTTAGCCACGGTCCTTGGCTTCGCGAAGGTCAGGCCGGTTTTCCGCAGAACCATCACGCCGCACTCCCCTGCTATGCCACAGCAAGCGGTCGCGGCACGTGGGGACACGCCAGCGCCGTCTGACGGTGATCGTCCCAAGGAGATCGACCCCTTGGCGACACAAGAGTCCACGGCCACGGTTCCCGAAGAGGTTCCCACGGAGGCCAAAGGCAAGTCCACAAGGACAGACGAAAGGGCCGGCGCGAAGGCAACCAGGCAAACCAAGACCAGTTCTGATTTGGAAGGCGCAAGGCAAAGGGTTCGCAGGAACGAAGAACGTTCGGCGGTCGAAACGCAGGGGCCGAAGCGAAAGGCTGCCGACGATGGGAAGAGGCGGCAACAGGAAGCCGACGATAATTCCGGGCTGGAAAGACGCGCCGCCAAAACGAAGAAGAGGCCGGAGCGGATCGCAATCGCAAAGCAGCCCGACCTGGACAAGGCGCTCCTCGCGGAGCAAAAGCCGGCGAAAGCCAAATCGGCTGGCGAAGTCAGAGCGCCAAGTAAAGCCCAGTCCCAAAGGGCGAAGGCGCGGGCGAGCGTCCATGCGCACACCGGAAAAGCGCATTCCGGACCAGAGGCATCTGGAACTCGAGCCACCAAGGTAAAGCCGACCCCCAAGGCGGCAGCAATGCCCACGCCGCCTCAGGCGAAAAGGCCTTCTCGCGTCCGCATCCACTTACGAGGAGACTACAACGTCGCGCGGATCGACGAAATGCTTAGATCAGCTTCGGCATCGACGGTAATAAAGCTCAAGATGCTCAGGCGAGCTTACGAGGGAGATGACCTTGATGATATCGCGGCGACGTTGCATCTGCAGCCAGCCCTCGTCGGCAACTGGATCAACATCTTCAACAGCGACGGTCTGATAGGTCTGATGCTCGCAAGCAAACGACTACCCAACTGAGCGTCCGCATCGAGATTATAGACCCATCTCTCCGGCCATGACACGGAACCGCTCCTGAGCGACGACAGGAAGCGTTTCTCTGAGCCGTGCCGCGGTCATTTCACCTGACAAGAAATCGATCCCGCCCGTTCGCAGCTGGACGTCCCGAAGATGTGCGTAGGCATCGTCCAGCGATCCTGCCAGCCGGATCAAACCGCGCATGCCGCCTGCGATCACGCTCGCGACTTCCTTGGAAGCCTTGCGAACGCCTAGCTCGCCGATCCTGACGCAATGGAGCCTGAGCAGTACTTCGAACGTCGGGTCGAACTCCGCCAGGACATTGATCCGACGTACGAGGGATTCTTCGGCCGGATTTTCACGTAGTCGATGCTCTGCGATCACGAAGTGACCCGGGACGACCGCCAACGCATGGCGGATAGATGCCATCTCGACATCGCAATGGCCTTTGATGTCCATCTGCGAGAAGAAGGCATGACCGGCCGCCACCTTGGTTGCGTATGCCGCGTACTTTGGGTGGTCCGTAGCCCGATGCAAAAGGCGACGCATCGAGGCGGTGTAGGATGGCGTGATGTCCACACCGTAGCCGCCTTCCTCGATCTGGAAGACGACAGGCTCGGCAGCGATGTTATCGGACATGCGAACTCCTCGGCAGATCGAGGACGGCAAGTATCGCGAAGCGCAAATAAATGCAAGACGTCAACGGAGATTTTAGGGAGCGCGCAACCTTCGAATGCATTGACTCTCAATCCGCGCCTCGTTATTTGAAGACCCTACGTGAGGCCTTGAGGATGGGGACATGGCAGAGCCAACGAAACGAGCAATGGAAAGGGCCGCTGAAAAGCAGGCCATCGTGACTGCCGGAAACGCTCTCCGCGAAAAGTATCCTCCAGATGTCTACGAAGCCCTCAAGACTGAGCCTGACGACGTCCTGCGGCACGCGCGAACCGTGATCCAGTTTTGCGCCAAATACCGTGTCTCGGAGGGCGAAGCACGCGAACTGAACGTCACCCTCGGACGACCTCCGTGGCCTGGCCATCCTGCCTACCCAAAAACTGATACTTAGTAAACTCGGAGACCTTATGTACAACATCGCGCCGAGCCAAGAGAAGATCGTCGACGAAGTCGCCCTCCAAGTCGAAAATCTTCTGGCGGACGAGGGGTCCGGTCACGACTGGCAACACATCCGTCGCGTATGGAAGACGGCCGCTCTCCTCGGATATCACGAAAGCGCCGACATCTATGTCGTCTCGCTGGCGGCACTCCTGCATGACGTCGACGACCGCAAGCTCACGGGCGACATCACAACCGAGGATGCGCTTCCGACGGCCCGCCGTATCATGGCGGCGGCCGGTGTCGACGCTGTCGACCTCGAGACCGTCTGCGATACCATCAAGATGATCGGCTTTCACAAGATGCTGGACGGCGGTCGCGAGAGAACGCTCGAAGCGCATATCCTGTCCGACGCCGATCAACTGGACGCCATCGGCGCTATCGGGATCGCCCGCACCTTCGTGTACGGCGCGAGCAAGAAGCGCCCGATGTTCGACCCCGAAGACACCCCGATGGTCGATTTCACGGCCGCGCAGTACGACGCGAACAAGGGGTCCACGATCAACCACTTCTTCGAAAAACTTCTCAAGCTCCGCGAACGAATGCACACCGAATCTGGCCGCCTGGAAGCGGAGAAGCGCCACGCCACCATGGTGTCGTTCCTCGGCGACTTCTTCGATGAATCGTCCGCTCCGAAGAAATGGACCGAGATGCTCGCCGAGTACCGCCCTGTCTTGCAGACAAACGCATAAGGACCCGCCGATGCTCAAGAAGGAACAGATGCTCCCCGGGACGCATCTTATCGTCAACGATGTCATCAAGGATGGCGTTCCGTCGCTTGGTCACGGCATGCCCGCCAGCGAACCCAAGGAGTACATGTCGCTCTTCGCGGGCAAGGTCGGCGGTCTCGACGGCCGAGAAGTCAAGATCGTTCCCGGCGACGTTCTCATCGTCGAGAAGAAGCCGCGCAAGGTGGACGGCATCAACCTGTGCCGTGTCCGCCGCGCGATCTCCCAGACTATCGGCGAGGTCTACTGGTGCGAGCTGCGGGTATCCGCACGCCTCAGAGCCACTGCGAGGCCCTAGAGAACGAATTAGCGGTCAGCGCATCGCCAAGGCTGGAACAGCTTTTTCTTCGAGTACATTCAGTTTCTTCGCTGTCTTCCGGAATTCCTTGACGAGGAATTCATAGACGCCGCCGAAATCGTCCTCGTCGTAGCAATCGTCGCGGATTTCCGGCGAGTACTTGAGCTCGTAGCTGACCGTCGGGTGAATCTTCGAGCGGGCGCGCATGATTTCGGTGCTGAATTCGCCGAGGGAGTCGTACATCGTGCCATCCACCTCGACGACAAGGTGATGCCATGTCCTTTCGATCGTGGCACCGCGATACGAAGCGTTCACCAGCGATGGCGAGTAGCCGTTTTCTTCGAGTACGTCGTAGAGCGCGGCTGCGAAAGCAGAACAGCTATCGATCTGAGCGTCTTTGCGCTCCCTGCCGATCTTTGCCGACTTAATGAGTTCAGCGATATCCATGCGCCACCTTTGTTATGATTTCACGTTACAAGGAAGCCCAATAGCCGACCTAAAACAATATTGCCCGAGCTGGTGACCCCGGTTATGGTCGCGGCCCCGTGTAGGCATTTCCCAATATGGTCCTCTGGCCGAAGGCTCCATCCGACCACTCGTTGCGTTTCAGGTGTTCCACCCATTTCGAGACCAGCCCGTCCGCGCCTCTGATCCGACGCTGCTCGAGTAGTTCCACCGCGCGGTCTTCGTCGATTCTGCAAAGCTTTAGCAGCTTGAACGTCGAACATATACGCAGGTACTGACGATCGAGTTGCCCCTCTGGGAGGCGGAACATGCTTCTCATTTTGTGCATCCTCGATTGAATGACGATGCCTACTTCTGGCCCTTCCGCCCGCAATAAACAAAAATCACGCGTTTGCAGATTGCGGCGACGTCGCCAATCGTTATTGTCGAAAAGAGAGGACTTCATCGTGCGCTTCGACTATCGCTTTCCCGCTCTTGCAAACACCACACGGCGCATCGGGTCCCAAGCCAGGAAGCAGATTGTCAGCGTGCCTGGTGTCGCAGACATCCCTGAGGTCTCGAGCGAAGAAGCACCTGTCGCCGCCGTCTTCAGCGTCGAAGAACGTGATGGTGGCCAAAAGTTTCGATATCGCGGCGATCGGTTTTATATGCAGGCCACCAGGTTTGGTCAGCCCGATACCGAAGCTTCTGTCGGCCTCGAGGCGACCATGCTCGCAGCGATTTGCGAACAGCTCCTCGCTGACCGCGAACACAATACCTCGCTTTATCCACGCCACCTGAAGACCCAACTTTGGGCGGAGTGGAGCCGTGACCTGACACAGCCGCGAATTCCCGGGAGCTTCGCGCGCCTACCCAACTGGGCTTGGGGTATGCTGCCTCCGTTCGATGCCGCCAACCACGGCGCTGGCGAACTGACGACGTGGGAGCGACGAGCCAGCGACTACGTTTCCTCTCTGATCGTCGTCGACGGCAAAATTTGGTGTCCAGTGGAAGAGCCTGTCATGCGCTGGAGCTACACATCGACCCACGACGACTACGTCTTCGACGATGTTTCGGCCTATCGAAACCGATCCGGACGACCTTCCGAGATGCCTTCTCCATATGGAAGCGTGTCGAACGGCTCCCATGCCGCGCGCACCCTGTCACCCTATTGGTCCGCGCACTGGCGCTACATGTCATTGCCGGAAGCCCTAGATAGCGCCCACGGAGAGGAGGACTGGCTTTGTGATATCCACATGCCGGAGGCGTTCACGACTGACCATGCGGCGCTGAGGATGGACCGCGCGGCAAGATTGTCCGTGGTGTCCATAAAGCGGGCGATTAACTTGGGACCGGGGACAGTCATTCGGAGGAGTTCTGACGTCGGAAAGCACTACCAGGCTTTGCGGCTACTGACCAAGGGGACGGAAATCTCCGACGGTGACGATCTTGAACCGGCTCTGGACCAGTTCCGAGCATTTGCGGAGAGCCTTAGCGAGCAAGACTATCTCGGATACTCGCTCCAAAAGTCCGGAATCTGCCTTTTGGTCAAGGAAGCCCTGAGAAGCTGGCGTGATCGGACGATATCGGTCGACTTCAGTGGGCAGGCATATCAGCCGCGGCTTTCTCCGAAGTGGTGACAAGCCCACCTAAAACCCCGGGACCTTTATGCCGACAGCTTGTTTCGATGCGACGTAATCGCGGTCTTGCTCCTCGGAAAACCACGGCCCCTTGGTGATGATCCGGTTGGCGTCGAATCCAAATAGCTGCGCGACCGGCCGCCCGGCCTTTCTCTCCATCAATTCTCCGTCGACCTCGAACACGTCATATGCCATTGCAGACATGTAGGCTTCGGAATGGATGTCGAACCGCTCCGCCGGGTCTCCCGCGATCTTGTCGATCACCAGCATTGTCGTGTCCGACCAGGTCGTGATCATGCGCATCCCGCAAAATCCGACCGGCAGCTGCGGTACTGTCTGCCTCCAGAACTCGTCGTACTCGAGGTGTTGGTTGACGGATTTCCCAAAGGTGTTGGCAGCAGGAGCGAACCCGTCGCCAACCTGCATGATCTCGCCGCCGAAGTCCGACAGATAACACACCCTCATGTCGGCGCGGTTCTGCTGCGCGAGCTTGAAACCGCTCCACTCGGACGTGATCAGCCCCAAACCCACCGTGAGATTTGGTCCCCAATTGTTGTATACCTTGCGGCCGATGTGTTTCATGTCGATCTCCCGTCGCCCCAGGATCGACGCAGTAGGAGCCTACGACAAGCGGCGGCTATTCCTCGCCGAATTCCGGCAGGAACGACGCGAGGTTGGCTTCCATGGATACCCGATCAAGGATCAGCTTGAGCTGCTTGCTGCCGATCAGCCGACGCAGTTCCGTTCCCAGTTGCGGTCCGGGACACGACACTGTCGTCACTTGAGCAAACTCGACGGTCGCGTCGCCTTCTTCAGTCACCGACCAATTTCCCGCGACGTGGAAAACGTCGTCCTTGCGAAGCTGGAGGCGGATAAGCCCAGCTTCCAACTGTCCGCGACTGTGTCCGATTTCGAATACGAGGTTCCCGACGCCCTTGAGCTTGCCGAAGCCCTTCTCGAAATCCCGCAGGGCGGAAAAGCAATTGGCGACCCGGAGGTGTTGCCTAGTGACTGCGAGGTGCTTTTCCCACAGCTTGCCCATTTCCGTCGGAACCTCCGGCTCCATCGCCGCGGCATATGCGGCCATATCGCTTTGCTCAGACATCAGGACCCTCACTTCTTCCGGAATTCGAAATAGGCCGGGAACGATTCGGTGTAATCCGGCTTCGTGTAGCTGACCCTCCATCCGGCGGCGCGGAATATCTCTTCGACGTTGAGGTATCCCTTGTCGAAGATTTCGCCACGGTCCAGCGTCGTGGTGTTGGCAATCTCCTTGAGCACGTCTTCCTGACGCACCGTCGCCGATCCACCCGTGTAGTTGAGTGCGATCATCTTGTTGAACACCGCGACGACGGCTTCCGGAATATGCCCGATCTTGGCTTCGGCGATGTCGTCGGGGCTGATTGGCTTGGTCATTCTTGGCTCCAATTGCTGGCGCGGAAAGCGCTCAATGCCGCGGGTTCTTCAATTAGGCCGATCAGAATCCGGCATTGTCAACGGATATGAGGTCTTCTAAGCAACACGATTCGGATGCCAAATTTTTGACGATGGCACGACACTGCGGGCGCTGAACGCAAAAGGCCAGACGCTCCTCCGCATCACGGCTCGCGTCGACGTCAGCGCCTGCGAAATCGGTACGACAAAGTATACGTCCTGCACATCGAAGCGCCTTCCGGCGTCGGATGTCGTGATCGTTCCAAAGGACGAATGCAACGCGATCGGCCACCTACCGGCCCGCGCCAAGTTCTACGAGTTGACCGACCTTGGCTGGAAATCGACGATCATCTTCAAGTGCGATCGAGACGAACTCAGTCGATTTCGATGCCCTCGATGTCGAAGGTGTCGAACACGGTCTCAGCAAGCGCGTACGACGGTCCGCGCAGCCATGTCGGATCGTCCTTTGTTTTTTCGTCGATCTTGATGGCGCTCAGCGACCGGATGCCGATATCTGTCACCATCCATTCCGAGCCACCGCACCTGAAGCGCCCTTGGATGCCGAGCGTCGAGAGGTCCTCACGCAGATGACCCGCGTTCGGCGTCGATAGATGAGCGGCCAGAGCCGTAAGCAGCATTCCCTCGTCCCAGCTCGCCATTGAAGCGGGGAGGTCGACGGACTTCGAGAGGCCGCGACGGACAAGTTCCGCCTTGATAAGCGCTACATTCATGTTCCTGGAATCGACCACGTATTATTGCCCCGGCATGGGCGCTTGCACGGATGACATATTGCGTCACGGTTGTTGACTGCCAAGTGGCAGCGAGGCCTTCAATATCATTCCGGTTGCGGCCGTCAAGCTAAAAGCGCCCGAAGTCTTCATTTCGTTGGAAACAAAGTATTGTAGGGACGCCATGGGCGATCCCGACCACTGACACCTACTCGCGACCCTCAGGTTCCATTCGCCCGATCACGTCATCGGATAAAATCTTCCCGACGGGTGTCAGATTGTGGTATCGCTCTGTGCCGTGGCGATGGGTGGTGACCAAACCGATCGAGTGCAGCTCGTTGAGCGATGCCGACACGGCTTCGATGTCCTCGCCGAGTTTTTCCGCTAGATCGACATCACGGAACGACGCACTGGCAAGCAACCTGAGGACGGCCTTATGTTTCTCTTGCTTGGCCGTTTCGACAACCACGTCGTCTGCTGTCGCTGCGGCGGCATATCCGAGGATGTCAACGATGGCCGACAGTCGCCCGGCTATAAAATCCGGAGATTGGTCATTGGCCCCCATTGCCTTGACCCTCGAGAGCGCGGCAGTAGCCACAGACAGGCCCTCCCGCAGGACGCCGACATTGGCCGTCGGAAGGATATCGGAGATCGTTTCGGCCACCGCCGCCAGTGAGGCGTTCGCATGGTCGATTTCCTTCTCGGAGGAAAGGGCATCGGCTTCAGCGGCGAGATCGACGAGGACTGTCCAGTAGGCAAGCACCATGTCAGGCAGCCCCCGTCTTTGCGTCCGCAATGGCTGTGGCGATGAAATCGGCCACGGTATCCTCGGCGTAGGCGCGTGTCGTCGGAATGTCGCTTGTTTGCGGATGCTGAATGGTCACGGTCTCGATCTCGTCGGCGCTTCGACCCACGGCGATCTCCATGCTCACCTGCCGGCACTGCGTGTCCGCATAAACAGACAAGAAGTCCTTGAACGCCACATAGGAAGGGCGCTTGTCCTCATCGAGGAACGCGACACCGCTCCGACCGACCGCGAGCCACTCGATTTCGAGCGGTTGGTCTCCGACCAGGAACTTCAGTCCTTTCAATCGGAACCCAGGCCGCTGGGCGGCCAAGGATTGAACCAGATTCACATCCTTGAGCTTGGCGCGAACGCTGTCTGGCCACGGCTTCATGAACCCGAAAGGCATGATGCAACAGGCCGCAACAATGAATGTCAGGAAAGCCATCGCCAGGCCCAGATAAACACCCAATCCAATCGCCGCCAACAGTGACAGAAAGATATACCCGCCAATCGTGGCGTGATGCTTCTCGCTTTCGGCCAGCGCTGCTTCGGTTTTCTTTTTGCTATCCGAATACTCCCGCGCGGCCCGTTCTACCGTGTCGAACTCGTCGTGGGCAACGAAGCCGATAGTCTCGTCCCCGTGCATCTTCATAATCGGGCCAAAGGATTCCCTGATGCGGCTGGTCTCTTCGCGCAGTTCATCCACAAGCTGACGCTTCCTGGAAGCGAGTTCGCGCTCCTCTGGTGTGGGTTCTGCAACGCTGCCCATGTATTCAGTGACCATTGCGAAGTCTCCAGTTGTTTCCCTCAATTGTGACTTCCACAACCCCGCGTCGTCAACAATTTAAAGACATCGCCCTCGAACGAAAATCCGGTTCCCCTTGTCGGATGCCGCGGGACAGGGCAGGGTGCGACGACGACGGAGACGACAATGAAGCTGAACATCCACTATCCGGTTCTCGCTTGGGGCAAGCCCGAACGAAGCATCAAGGACCGCATGATCCTTCAAACGGATTCCGCCGATTTCGACGTCCCTGAATATTCCGCGCGCGAGCTGGTGCGAGCTGCGACGTTTCGCGGCCGCCCCTTCAACCAAGCGGACGCGATCTACGCGCTTGGCGACGCTCTTTACTCCAGGATGTCTTCCACGCCGGTCGAGCGCGACCACTTCGGCGAGACAAATGTCACCTTCCAATTTGGCAAGCACCGATCGTTTCCAATCGAACGCCCCTGGGCAGCTGTCCACGTCGACCAGTACGAAGCGATCCAGCAAATCAAGGATCAAAACGGGACGCAGCTGTCGTCCGCACTGTCTCCCGAAGATGTCGCCAACGTCGTGGCCGGGCGCGAAAACATCACGAACCTCATGCCCCGGCACCGTTTCCGCTACAAGGCGATCAATGAAGTCGCCTTCGTAGAGGCCAGGACGAAGATGCAGGAGGCCATGTCCCGCATCATCATCGTCGATGGATGTTTGTGGAGGCAATGCCGCACGCCCGTCGTCGCCTACAGCCCAATGTGTGGAATGCCGCCGACGCGGGCGATCAACGCTGAAATCCTCGAGGCTCCGCATTTCAGGCCAGCGACCGAACAGATTAGATCGCTCGCGATGACCCTAAATATCGTCTGCGGCGGCGACGATGCCGACGAAGGCCATGCACTCGCCAGGGAAATCACTGCCCGCTTCCCAGGCACGTCGCCGGAAGACCAAGTATTGCGTCACCTGAACGGAGAGTTTATCGCACACGAGCCAGAGTTGCTCGCGACGGACTCGGCCGCCCTTGGCATTCTGCAATGCGCCATATCCGCAAGCGAGTGGATGGCCAACAAACTGACGAAGGGCCGCGGCGAATACGACGACCACACCCACACGAAGGAAAGAATACTCCGCAACGTCACGAACGCCAGCGTAAGCGATATCCTCACGTTGAAGGGACTCGTGGACGGGATCGCACAAGCGGACGCGCACGGTGTCGACGATACCCTTGCGGACCATGTCCGCGCAGCCTTCGGCAGCCAGATGTTTTTCTCCACGGTGCGTGACAACGAGATCAGCTCGGGAATCGTGAACGCCTGCCTGGACCGTTGGGACAACCGACCGGTCGCAGCGCTGGACGTGTCACCTCGAGGCCTCTCCTGGGGCTGAAGTAAGCGGACGCTCACCCACGAGTCACAGTCCTGCCGACAAGCGGTTAATTGCGTGTATTGGGGTTTTTCTTCCCACGGATGGCATACGTCAAAAACTTGACGGCTGGCTTCCAGTCGCCGATCAGAAACAGGTACCTCGATATTTTCCAGTAGCTCTCGTTGCCTAGCAGCATTAGACGTTCCTTCGGTTTTGAAGTCTCTTTGGGACGCGTGTTGTCATGTCCGTCAAGCTGTCTGTGGTCAGGTGGAATATGCGTATGGCCGAGCCCGCTGCATTGGCGAGCTGGGGCCGTAATTCAAGACGCCGAATGACGTAGGAATGACGAAAGGTCCGAACCGCGATGACGGTCTACATCGTCGATCGCCCGTTTTGCCAGTTCCCGCAGCGTTGCGGTCGCCGTAAGGTCTGCCTTGTCGAGCGCGATTGCCTTGGCGCGGCTGCTGTCGGGTGTCGCGTCCACGCGAAGGAACCGCTCGCCGAGAAGGTCCCGGACGAGCCCAAGCGAAAGTTCCTGCTGCGCTCCAACGGTCAATCCAAACAGGTTGCGGGCGACCATCCACTTCAATGCGCCTGCGGAGCGACCGTCACGGAAGACCTCGCCAGTGACGCCGCCCGCGGTGCCGATCGAAAGCATTCTGATCTCTTCTGGGCGCTGCCCGAAGACGGACATTGATTTGATCATGGCGACGGCGTCTGGCGCGTTGGCGATGACGCCACCGTCGATCAGTGAGTTCCCGCCGACGTTGAATTCCGGAAAATAGGTCGGTGCCGCCGACGTCGACAGGGCAACCTCGCGCAGCGTGACGTCTTTCATGCTGTCGTTCGCGCGGCTGTCGAAGAGGACGTGACTGCCGTTGGTGGCGCTGACCGCCGTCACGACAAGAGGCTTCTCGACATCGCAAATGCGGATTCCGATGGCGTTACCCAAGGTGTCGTCGACGGCGGCTTCGAGCCCAGCACGGGAGTATTTCGCGCCGAAGATACCAAGTCTTGGAATTTTCACCGAGAAGCCACCAGGCAAGCCGATGCGACGCTCGAAGATTCCCTTGCCGCGGCGCTCGAACGCTTCTCTGATCGTCGTCGCCGGAATGCCGGCCGCGATTCCGCAGGCGAGGATGCCTCCGATCGACGTTCCGGCGATCAGATCGAAGCACTCGCGAATGGGCTTTCCAGCACGCTTTTCGTATTCCTCGACGATCATAGCGGAGAACAAACCGCGGTAACCTCCGCCCGACAACGAGAGGACCTGAAACGGGGCAGGGGAGACGGGCGGTTTCCGCGCTGGCCCGCGCTTCTTGATGGTGTCAGCCATGTGGGTCGACAACCTTCAGTTCGGGGAGCATCCGGTGGTAGGGTTGCACCTGCTCGACGAGCACGAGTTTTCGATCGAGAGCGGTGGCCACAACCATCCGCTCGACGTCGCTCATCGCCCGTTCGCCGTCGTCATCGACGATGAGGTCGTGGGAGCCGAGCTTCGCCCAGATGGAAGCTGTGGACTCGCCAAAGACCTCCACGGTCGAATGCGTTCGCGCCATCGACAGGACGCGCCTGAAGAGCCTGTCGAGCTGGTCCCTGCCGTCCTTGGCAGGCGTCTCCCGGATCGCTTCGTCTACGATGCCGAGGGAAACGACGCTGAGATAGACAGCGTTGCTCGGGACATTGTCAGCGAATTCCTTCACCTCAGGCATCCCGCAAAGGAGGTCCATGAGCGTCTGTGTCGAGAACAGATACATCCAGGCCTATCGCCCCATACCCGGCGAGGCGGCCTTTGTCGCCTTGCGGGGACGAAGCAGCTTGGGGCCGTCGATGCCGGGGCGCACCTTGATCCGGCGACCGAGCGGCTTGAACCCGAGTTCGTCGAGCGCGGAGCCAAAGGACTTCGGACGGGAAGCGGAGCGAACTAGGGCGGCGAGGTCCTTGAGCGAGATCACCACAGCCATGTCCTCCGTCTTGCGGCCGATCACCTGCATGTCGCCGCCGCGTGCCTTGTCCAGAACCTTCGAGAGTGTGTCGCGCGCGGCCTTGACCGTCAGCGATCCGCCGGCCGCGGCCGTCAGAACCTGAGCGAGTTCCTTGATGCCGTCGCCGTCACCGGTTTCGCCGAGTTCCGAAATCTGCCTTACAAGTCTGCCGTCCATGGTTCTTCTCCATGCCACCCCAACAAGGTGGCTACCTTGAAGAAATATGTCGCCACCTTGCGAAAAAAACAAGTGGCTACGAACCAAAATCCCGGGCGCACGCTGGAAGCGAATTCTGACCGCCGATCAGGCCTTATCTAATCCCTCCGAAGCCAGTATCGCCGATTTCCTGTCCATCCCCCAAGCATACCCGGAGGCCTTCCGGTCCGATCTCACCACCCGATGACATGGGACGAGGATCGCAATCGGGTTCGCCGCGCAGGCCGATGCGACTGCCCTGACAGCTTTCGGCCTGCCGATCTTCGCCGCGATCTGGGCGTAGGTTTCCGTTCTCCCGCGAGGTATGGATTGGATGGCACGCCAGACGGTTTTCTGGAACGATGTGCCGCTCACCTCAGTCTGAGCATCGAAAGTCCAGTCCTCCCCATCCATGTAAGCCGCGACCTTGCGGGCAACGCCATGGCCGTCATCACATGGCCCACGGGCTGCGATGTCCGAAAAGCGCGCTCCAAGCTGCCGAACTACATCCGCGACATCGTCGCCCAGCAGCACAGCCGCCACCCTTCCATTCCGGTAGCCTACGATAACGCTGCCGATCTCTCCCTTATCCACAACGTAGCCATTTAGCGCGCTAGTATTCGTCCCCATGTTAAGTCACTCCGTGTTGCCATAGGAGAGTCCGCGCCGGGACTGATGGCCGCCACCCGATTCTTGCCAAGCCGCCGAAAATCACGCACAGGATTTCAGCCGCCGATACACCGACGATCCACAACTTTTCCACAGGCCGTCTTGTCACACGCCCAGGAATCGGCGCATTTTTGGTTCGAATGACGTCCAAGGGCTTTCTTATCTCGGGTGACCGCGATAAGCGCCCTGATTCGGGCTGAAAGAACAGAAAGCGGATATCCACAGAACATCCAGAGACTCCGTTTTTCATGCGCAGCGGAAACCCTGGAATCCCGGGGTGCGCGAGGTACCTTGTGCCATTCGCTGGAATCGTACAAAACAGGAACTGTTCATCTCAACAACTCGGGAAACCGCATGACTGATCTCTTCGACCTCGCGTCCTCCGCAGCAATCAAAGCAGAAGAGCCGAAGGCGAAGAAGGCAGCAGCATCCGCACCAGCCAAGCCCGCTGCCCCGAAGAGCGCCGAAGACGATTACGGCGCGCACTCCATCAAGGTTCTCGAAGGGCTCGAGCCCGTTCGCCAGCGCCCCGGCATGTATATCGGCGGCACGGACGAGCGCGCCTACCATCATCTCTTCGCGGAAGTCCTCGACAACTCGATCGACGAAGCTGTCGCCGGACACGCGACGACGATCGATGTCGAACTTTCGGCCGACGGCATGCTGTCGGTGACCGATAACGGCCGCGGCATCCCGATCGACGAGCATCCGCAGCAGAAGGGCGTCTCGGCGCTCGAGGTCATCATGACCAAGCTCCATGCTGGCGGCAAGTTCAACGGCGACGCCTACGAGGCCTCGGGCGGTCTGCACGGCGTCGGCGTCTCGGTGGTGAACGCGCTATCCGACAATCTGGTCGTCGAGGTCGCGCGTAACCTTCAGCTCTATCGCCAGACATACTCGCGCGGGCTGCCCACGTCGAAGCTCGAACATATCGGTCGCGTCCAGAAGCGCGGCACGACGGTTCGCTTCCACCCCGACCCGGTCATCTTCAAGACGGTCCACAAGTTCAATCCGACGACGCTGTTCAAGATGACGCGCTCAAAGGCGTATCTCGTGAAGGGCGTTAAGATCAGGTGGAAGTGCGATCCGACGCTCCTCGACCCCAAGGAAGCCACGCCACCTGAAGCCACCCTGCATTTTCCGGGCGGCCTCAAGGACTTCCTCATCGAGCAGATCGGCAAGGAGACGACTGTCGTATCGACACCCTTTGCGGGTTCCGTCGGCACTCCCGGCAAGCACGGTGCCGTCGAATGGGCCGTGACATGGCACACCGACGACGGTTATGTGAACTCCTACTGCAACACGATCCCGACCCGTGAAGGCGGCACCCACGAGAACGGCCTGCGCGCCGTCCTGACCAAGGGCATCCGCAATTTCGGGGAAATGACGCAGAACAAGCGCTCCAAGGATATCACCCCCGACGACGTCATGATGACCGTGGCGTCGATGCTGGCCGTCTATGTTCGTGAGCCTGAATTCGTCGGACAGACCAAGGACAAACTCGCGACGACCGAAGCTCAGCGCATCGTTGAAAAGGCGATGTCGGATCAATTCGATCACTACCTGTTCGAGAACAAGGCCGAAGCCACGAAGCTCCTCGAGTGGATCATCGAGCGCGTCGACGAGCGTCTCCGCCGCAAGAAGGAAAAGGACGTCAGCCGCAAGACGGCCGTCAAGAAGTTAAGGCTCCCTGGAAAGCTCGCGGACTGCTCGCAGACGACCGCTAAGGGCGCTGAGCTCTTCATCGTCGAGGGTGACTCGGCAGGAGGTTCTGCGAAACAGGCCCGCGAACGCCGGAATCAAGCCATCCTTCCGTTGCGGGGGAAAATCCTGAACGTCGCCAGCGCCACCCGCGACAAGATGGGGGCGAACCAGCTTATCAACGACCTTACGACGGCGCTCGGCTGCGGGACGCGCAAGAACTACCGGGAGGACGACCTGCGCTACGAGCGCGTCATCATCATGACCGATGCGGACGTCGACGGAGCGCACATCGCCTCGCTGCTGATCACCTACTTCTACCAGGAAATGCCGCAACTGGTCCGGGGAGGCCACCTCTTCCTCGCCGTGCCGCCGCTCTACCGCCTGACGGTTGGAGCGAAAACGGTCTACGCGCGGGACGACGCGCACCGGGCTCAAATCCTCAAGACGAAAGACTTCAAGAACAAGAAGGTCGAGATCGGTCGGTTCAAGGGCCTGGGCGAGATGATGCCGGCGCAGCTAAAGGAAACGACGATGGACCCCAAGACGCGCACGCTGCTGAAGGTCGGGATCGGCGAGGGGCTGGAGGACGCGACAGCGGAAGTCGTCAACGCCCTGATGGGGACCAAGCCGGAGGCACGTTTCAACTTCATCCAGACGAACGCCGAGTTCGCCCAGAACCTTGACATCTAGCGCGCCATCACTGCCTTCGCGTTCGTATCGTCGCAGCCACCTGCACGACGTTTAAAGGCATGCTATCGTAGAACTCCAGTGCGGAAGCCATCTCCTTTCGCACCTTTTCGTCGCGTGTCGATTTCAGGGCCAGATCGATATCGGACACCAAGGCCGATGCCTCCAATTGTCCGTCTTGGACCCTAGTCAAGTTCTTCTTGAGAGATAGCCAGTCCCCGATAGCCTGATCGCTTTTACCCGCCAAGTCTCCCGCCGTCATCGCGAGAAACTGGGATGCAGTGCGGGCTATGTGACTTTCCGATGCGTCGAAACGGAATACACCGTGGTCCCGGATTTCCAGATCGGAAAAAGAGACGGCTATGGATTTTCGCAATCCAAATCCCTCTGCCGCCTCGGTCGCTGCTGCCAGATCGATCAACGGAAACACCTGCGAACGGATCGGCGATTCCATGTGTTGCTTCCCGACCTCGCTCCTACCGAAATATCGGTGTCCCAAATTCTGGTCGTTTGAGATGTCGATCCGAACCCGTACGTCCTCGTAGTTTTCAACCACGACCGACAAGGCAAGCGTTGGCTCGAAAGCCTTTACCCACACCTCGCCGTCTATCAGGATCATCGGATCGATCGCGGACAGCGCAAGCGAAAGTCCTTCACCCTGTCGTTCCCATACGATCTCTCCTTTGGGAACTTCGAGCTTTTCGCCTGTCAACCACTTCGTAAGGCCATATTGCCCGCCCGCGGCACAGGGAATGTCGTGTTTCCTATAGGCGCGCAGTACAGGATGCATGTTCGGATGATTGCGGTCGAAAGCCCCGCTGCCGCGTTTCAGCATCTCCCCTGTAACGCTGACACCTCCTCGACCGATCGTCTTGCTGCTGGTGTAGTAAAACCCGCCGTCATGGTGGCGAACATGCATGACATCCTTGCGCATTGCCCCGACTCCCCGCGCCGACATCACCACCGGAGCGTCGTCTACAGAGACTTCCGGGATTTCGATCTCCGTGGTTCCGACGTGCAGATTTCGAAAGTGCGTGGCACTGAGATCGTCACGTCGACGAGGCGGATAGCGCACCTTGGCTTCGTAAACGTATGGGATTTCGAGTAGCATCGCAGGCCTCGTCGCTGTTAGTTCCTTCACGAAACTGCCGCCAGAAATCGCAAAAATCAACGGGACAAAGGGGACCCGAACAGATTGCCGGTTCCGAATTGGACGGACTCAAAATCCGAATTGGACGACGCACGTTCCCGCTCGGATAAACCATCGCAACCAAGGCCGTTGCCCTTGATCTTCGCACCCGCTGCTACAATCCTTGAACTCTGTTTCCCTTGGAGAAAACGATGAGCTTGCATAGCGTCCGCCCGACATTCAACGACCTTGGCGAAGGCGACGAAGTCGTCATCCGCAAGGGCTACCACGAAAACGTCTTCAAGGTCCTGACCCTCAAGGGAGACGAAAGGCGCTTCACGCACGGCGTGACCGGCGATGGCACCGAGATCAAATTCGAACCTTCCGGCGGCGGCGACTGGGGCAGGCTTACCGGACCCCACGGCGAGACGTGGACGCTCTACTATTCGTTTCCTCTCCCGGAAATGCCCGAGGAAGACCGCATTTCCTACGCGCGCGCGTTGATCGGCGAAGCGGCCTCCTACCCGTACCATGAGACCAATTGGTGGGAACACCCCGTTGCGTTCCTCGTCGATAGGGACGACGACGATGGCGTTTACGCGCGGATTGTTTCACACGATGCCGGATACGTTACGAAGAATGAAGACGATGTCGAGGCCCTCAGCTACAAGAGACTTGGCGTGGCCGACATCCTCGCGGATTTCGGCAAAGTCGGCGACATGTGGCTCTCGAAGGAGCCGGTAAAACTCGACCGGACGAACCTCCCCGCGGGTGTGACCGCAGGCAAAATCCTGATCGGGACAGGGATCGATGTGGCGATCACACACGACACCACGCTGACGACGGTTCACAACGTTGCGGTTCTTCCAGGCGAGTTCACTCCCGAAACGGTCTCTGCCGCCTTTCCGGTGCGACCGGAAAAGGCACGGAATCGAGCCTTCCCGTCGTTGAATCGCGCAGTCAAACTAACCCCCGTCGCCCATTGGAAACATACCGCAGAAGCCGCGAGGCACGCGCTTGCCAGCGACGAAGCGCTCGTCGTCGTTTTCCCCGATCCGAAGAACCCGGACGGCAACTCTGAGCACATTGGCATCCTGACGTCCCGTGGCGTGGTGGTCTATCTGGACGAAAGCTTCGCCCTCGAAGAGTTTTCGAGACGTGGCGGCCTGATGCCGGGGGTCGTTCACGCGACTGGACTGAAGCCGTGGAGCCACCAGTCGACCGACGGCGAATGGGACGGCGGCATGGACTTCACGGAGGAACCTGCCGACGAGGATAGCCTCGCGCATTTCGGACTTGATCTCGCAGCCCTCGGAGCGCTCGTCAGGGGATTTGTCGACGACGAGGAGATGGATGAGTATCGGGCGATGGACGACCAGCAGCTCGCCAGCCACATGATGTCGCTGAACAAGCCGAGGGTCTCCGCGCAAAGCCCGTTTTCCGCACTCGTCAAACCGAACTGATCCTGTCTACCCCCATCCGCCGCCGGGTTCCCTGCGAACCGGGTGGTTTTTGTTGCGAACTCGCATTGACGCTGTATCTCATTTGAGAGACGCTTATTTAGGACCTCATATGGAGCGGCAAAATGGGAACGAAAAAAGACCAGACATCGATGGTGCATGTCCGGGTAAACGAAGACCTCAAGGACAATGCTGCGCGGGTTCTGGCGCGTTACGGGATAACCACTTCCGACGCCGTACGTATCTTTCTGACCGCTGTCGTCAACGAGCAAGGGTTGCCCGCTGGACTTGCGATGGACAAGGCTAGCCACGACGCGTGGTTCAGGGCATCCGTCAGAGAAGCCATGGAAGACGAACGTCCCGGCATCCCCCACGCCGAAGTCATGGCGGACATCAAGGCGAGGATCGCCGCCAAGACCACCAGCGCCGGCTTCGACGTCGCATGAGCATTCACGCCATTTTCGACGAAGCCTCGGCGATCGATGTCGATGGCCTGCGGGTATCCGTCCTCAACAAGCGCTTCAACGGCGTGCCGGAAGGATCGGTCTACATCGGCCGCGGAAGCCGCTGGGGCAATCCCTTCCGGATTGGGCCGGACGGAACCCGCGACGAGGTGATCGCCAAGTACGTCGAGTGGTACCAGACCTCCGGCCTCGACGCCCACCTCGGCGAAATCAGGGGCCGCAACATCGTCTGCTGGTGCGCGCCGCAACGTTGCCACGGCAATTTCCTGCTCGCCCGGGCGAACGCGCCGCTCTCCTCGGCATGGTTTTGTTCCTGAAATTAGAGACGTCGGTGTGCCAAAATATTGACACCCAGACGTTGCTCTGAGACCCTTTTAAAGACGTCGCATGTCGCGACAATCGCTATTCGGATCACCTATGTCTGGCCTCTTGTTCATCGCTTTCATCATCGCCGCCTACTGGCTGATCACCGCATCGAGCCGACGCAAGCGCCCGCGCGCCCGAGATGCGGCGTACTTCCATTCCTCCGGTTTTACCAAGACCCGTCGCTACTTCGATCCGTCCGTCCTCAACGGAGCGCGGCCATGGAAGCGGTAAGCCGCAAGGCCCCTCCGCCCGAGGCGGCAGCTCCCGCAGACCCGCGCATCCACAAGTGGGCATCTAGGCTTGTCTCGCGACTGAAGGATGCCGGCGTCAGGACATCCGACGTTCTTCTGACCACGAGCAAGTTCGGCTACAGGTCCGCCTACTTCGCGGTTCCTGGGATCGGAGAAATCAGGGTGTCCGACCATCCGCTCAACGAAGCCCACCCGACGTCCGAGATCAGCATCAGCAGCCCGGCGTCGTTCCACGATCTCGCCACGGCCTATGCGTACGCTCACAACAAGTATCACGCACGCAAGCTCGCCGTCCTCGCGCATGAACCGTTCCTGATGGAGCTCGGCGAGGCGGAAGCCTATGTGGAGCGCCTCGAAAGCGAAAAGGCGGAGCGCTTGGCAAAAAGCGAAATCCTCAAGAAGGCGGAAGACGCACGCCGCGCGTTCTGGGACGAAAAAATCTCGACTTGCGGGATCGAAGGCGATTACAAGGACGTGAAGTTCCAGCTCAAGATGATGGGCGTCCGCTGCCCTGTGGAGATCGCATCGCCATGACCGACAACCTTCAGCTACAGTTCAGCGCCGACCTCATGTTCTATGCCGCCAGAGGCTTTATCGAGGGCCTGAGCGCGAGCCAGCGGGACGTGTTCACGGCGCTCTTTTCCGGCGAGCAGGCGTCTGTCTCCACCAAGACCTGCCTCGAACAGGCTGACTTCGAGCTTGGTTTCGAGGAAACGGCCGATCCTTACGCACCTGTCCTCGCAGCACTCGGCTATGCTTTGCCGCGGATGACGAGCGCTGGCTGGACGGTTGCGACTGAGCTCGAACGTCTTTGGGACACGTTTCCCGAGAAGACCAGAACGATGGTCCGCCAGAAGATCGAAAAGGCCATCCAGAACGGCCGATCGGGTGCTGCCGTGGACACGGCTCACTGGGAGCGGGTCGCACGCCTTCCGGTCAATGAAGTAGAGAAAGCCGCACTGACTGCGTTCTAGCCGTCGTGGCGGATGCCCATCGCCTGCCAAGGGCCGTCCTTGTCACGGCAGGCATCGCCTTCGACCAGACGGCCGGTTCCGAGTACCCAGACGACCGACGAGTAACGCCGGCACTCCATGTCGGGATGCAAAGCCGTCAGGACCGACGGCCCGCTTTCGACACTTCCCTGCACGCCAAGAGCCTCGTTCTCGAAGGTCGTCTTTCCATTGCCGTCGAGCGCCGACATCTGGGCGACGAGATAGTCGTTCCTCGCCTTCTCGTCCATGTGCGTGGCGGCATCCCCGATGAAAAGGGCCGCCGCGGACGGAGGGTCGACGTTTACGGGCTGGACAGCGTTAGTGGTCGCCGGGTCGGTAGCGGGGACGGTCGACGTCGTCGCGCATCCCGCCAGAATCGAGGAAGAGAGTACGAAGGCAATGGCAAGTTTGCGGCGCATGGACTTCAAACTCCTTCTCGGGCTGGCAAGGTATTACAATATTGAACAGGAGATTGGAAGACACCAAAGCCAGCCGGCGAAGAAAAAGAAGACTTCGTTAGAGGGCTGGCGCTACCGAGAAAGGTTCGGGCCTGTACTTCTTCGAGTAATCGGCGAGCGCTCCGGCGTTGATTTCGGCCACGTGCGTGATCACGTCTTCGGCGACTGACACCGGAACTGCGAAGCGAGCCTCGACCACCGTCTTGACGCTCCAGTGATTGGACGCGTCTGCGACATGGACGAACGGTGTCGCCACGGAGAGCCGATCGGCCAAGGCGGCCTGAACGGCTTTGAGCCTTCCTTTGTTCTGCCAATCCTGCTGTTCCAGACGCCTGATTTCGACGGTCTCGCCAAGGTCCACCAGCCCTTTAAGAAGGGTTACGGGTTCGGCGTCGATCGGAGCGATGTCGCGCAGGCACTGTCTCACCAAAGGCAGCGCCGCTTCGATCTCTTCCTTGTTCCCGCTGGCAACCACACGCTGAACCTCGCCGTCGATGACGGCGTCCATGTGATATTCGTTTTCGCGATAGTGTTGCACTTCCACCATGTAGGCACCGAAATAGGCGCACTTCGACACGGATTTGCACGCGCGGAACCACTCGTATCCCATCTTTCGACGGTCGCCGCTCTCTGGAAGCGGAGACACGGCGACGAGCTGCGCATGGAGCTGCTCCATGCGCTCGGACGCGTCCTTGCCTTCGGTCATAATGGCTCTGGCCATGCCGTACTCGAGGAGGTCGATCATCATGACGATGTCGCCGATCGTGAAGATGCCGTTGAGGTCCAGCGTCGCGCCGCCGTTGCCCTTGTTATCGCTTGCCATGAAATTCCCTTCCGTACTCTTATGACGCCACGGGCATGGTTTCGATCAGGATGGCACCCGGGATCGCTTCCAACACGTCTCCGACCGCCGACTCTATTGCCGATTTCCTGTCGGCCGCCTCGCGAACGAAATCGAGAGCGATCCTGCCGGAAACTCCTGACCCGACGATCGCGTCTGTGCACTTCTCGGCGAGCCGCTCGATGAACTCGTCTATGTCACCCTCTGGCAGGTCGAAATAAAGTTCAAAACTATGTTCTGTCATTTGCCGCCTAGAATTTCCGTGGATCATCCATAATTGAAGACGTGGATAACTACAAGTCTAGCAATCTTTATGGAATGAATTTTAAGGAACTCGCGTTAGGGAGGTATCAATACCGCCTTAGAGGAGACGATCCGCAATGCATCTAGCGGAAAACGACAACGCCGCGACACTGACCCTCGTCACGAACGAGGAGACCGTTGCCCGCTACCGCGCCTTGCGCAAACAACTGGACGTAGAGAGCGACGCCGAGCTCGTCGACCTGGCGCTGGAAGCCAGGGATCACTCGTCTTTGCGTACAGCAGCCAACGCAACGCAGACGAAGATGGCCACGTCGCTTTCTCTCACGCTGCCCCGCGAAACGCTTGCGACCCTCGCAGAGGAGCGAATGCGGACGGGCAAGAGCTACGAGGAGACGATCCGCGAGGCACTGCGCATGCTGGCGTCCCTCGCGTTGAGCGAGCCGGCGTTCACCGCTATCGAACTTGCAAGCTGAAGATCACCGGGGGAACGGCCTTTGCATCCCCTGTTTCTCAATCAGGGCGACGGGTACGTTCGGGTAGACCCTGACGATGACAGTCTCGGCCGCGAGGAGGTCTTCTTCCGTGTAGGCGGGTAGGGGACGGACGACAGGTTCTCCCGTATCCGACCAGACACCCACGAAGAACGACAGGTCGTCTTCGTCGGAGCATTCTGTCTCTTCGAAGTCCTGGACATTGAAGAGTTCGTACATGTCGTCTCTGATTGCGGCGAGCGAGCGCTTCCCACGGATATCCCAGGCATCGCCGTTACCGTCTAGCGCATAGACATGGACCACGGCCGGAATCGTGTTGCTCGGATCGCCCGGGTCTACCCAGAACGGGTCATGACTGTCCGTAATTACTACCAGATGCCATCCAAAGCGACGGTGCAACGCAACGGCCAGCGTGTGGCTGTCACCCGAAGTATACGCCTTGATATCATCATCGGTCGCAAGCGAAGGAGCCGAGACGGCCATGTCGTTCTCCGAGTTTTCGTTCCGTACTCCGAGGATCATCGCCGCTGTGGCAAGGCACCAGCATGGACGCAGGATGCCGATGCGGAGGATCGAGTGATCCAGCAAACGTCGGTACCAACCGAAACACATCTTTATACTGTCGCCGGTTGTATATCTTGCGCGTTTCTAGTATTGGCTTTCGACAGCATGGGTTATGCCACCGTTCATGGAAGTCTCTGATAGGAAACGTTGAATGTCGATACTCAGCAAATTGATTGCCAAGGCTTTTCCTCCCCAGCCACCTGCCCTCCGCTTTGAGGTTATCTTCACCTATCGGGAGAGAGTGCAGGTCAGCCAGTTCGTCAGTCTTCCGAACGGACCACTCGCCATGCAGCGCGGTGAAGTGGTAAAATGGTCTGAAGTCCCAGGCCTCGCGACAAGCCTCATGAACCGCGGCCGCGGGTCGGTTTTCGGCCATTTCAGTGACGGCACGCGCAAGGAAGTTGCCACGATCAGGGTCGATGGCGACAAGGTGACTTATGAGTGGACCACGACCTGGAGGCCGCCTCAAGAACGTAGTTGAAGGCCGAAGCGCTGGCACTGGCCTCCCTGACGATCACGCCGGTTCAGGCACCTTGAAGGTCCGCAGACGCTTCACCGGCTTTGGAAGGTCGTTTCGGCGGCACGGACCGACTGCACCCATGGTCAGGGTCTTTTCGCCGAGTTCCGTGCGGCCCGCATCCTGTACGAGGACGGTGACCAACATCTCGGCGCGGCAGAGTTCGACCGCTTTGACGAGCTCCGCCTCGTCGTCGATGCCGACCACGATCTTGGGCTGGCCCAGCGCCAAGTAGTCGTTGACGTCGACGCTATTGCCTCGATCCGTGAGGACCATGCAGGTGCCGGCCGCATGTGCCGACTGCGCTCCGAACTTGCCGAGCGACAACGTGAGGTCCTTGCGGGCAAAAATCCAGATTTTCAGTTCGGAGTCGTCTTTAGGAATTTCCTCCCGGCAGTCCACGACAAATCCGTTGAGCGCCGATTGGAGATTATGTTCGAGGTCTTGCTGCATTGGGGCGAATCCTTGATTTTTAAAGGCTGTCCGGCAATTGCGACTTCAGCTGGACAGCCTTTTGAATGCTAGACGCTTTCCTCTGTCGGCGCAGCGTGCTTCTGAAGGAATGGCATGAGCGCTTCAGAAAGCGCGCCCGCGCCAAGGCTGTGGTTGCCGTCGACGCGGCGGATTTCCTGCGCAAGGCCATCGACGGTCAGGGGCGGACGGGAGGCAGTCGCCAGTGTCCCTTCCTCACCCCTTTTCCAGACCTCGCACAGCCCTGCAAGTCGAATGGCACCCTGACGGGTCACAGTCTGCTCCGGAAGCATGTTGATGTCGTAGAGAAGCGACAGCAGCGCGGCTCGCTCGTTGATGAACTTCCCGAGGCGGCCGACGATTTCGTCCACGCCCGGTTCGCGACCAGTTTCGTTCTCCTCGCGCTCGATACCCATGCCTTCACTCCTCTCTGATTAATAATCATGGACGTCATAGCCGATCTGGCTGGCCAATGAAAGGTGCTGAACGGCAACAAAGGCAACATAATTATAGAACTCGCTTTATCGGCGGTTGAATGAATCGAAAGACGTCGTGATAATTCCCTTAGTTTTCAGGAACATGTCATGCTTATTTCCCGCCGTTCGCTTCTCCTTGCAGCCGTCTCCGCCCCGTTTATCAGTTCGACCGCCCTCGCTGGCAGCAAGTACGGTGACTGGCCGGGCGACGAGGAGCCAGGAACCATCGTCATCATCACCGGTGACCGCACGCTTCATCTCGTCGGCGAAGACCACACGAGGACTTCGTATGCGATCGCCGTCGGAAAGGAAGGCATGCAGTGGTTCGGCGAGACCCATGTGACGCACAAACGCAAGAACCCGGAATGGCGACCGACGCCGAACATGCGCAAGAAGGACCCGAGCCTTCCCGAAGTCGTCAAGGCAGGCCCGAACAACCCTCTGGGCGACCGCGCGATCTACCTGGCCGAGGGGTATCTCCGTATCCACGGGACGAACAATCCGAAGTCGATCGGAAGCGATGCCTCGAGCGGCTGCTACCGGATGTACGCGGAAGACGTTCACGAGCTTTATGACCTCGTGCAGCCTGGCGCTAAGGTCATCGTGACCCGGTAGCACGATAAAAGCGGACTTCGACCGTGCATGCGGCCAGCGGCTGTTGCGAAGCGGATCGCGACTGCATATGTTCGTTGCGGCCATTGGCGCAGGGGGAAGCATGGGTAGCAAGTCACAGGTTCGGTCGATGCAACGTGGCGCACAGAAGCGCGATCGTGAACCGATGACCACGGGGTCCGACTATGGTGGAATGCCGCCATCTCTCAGAGCGGAGGACAGGGCGCACCTCGGCCTTACGGACGACGCGTTCGAAAAGCTTGCGTCTTCCCTCAGGCAAAAGATCATCGGCTATGCCCAAGGCGGTTTCCGCAAGCCTGCCGATGTCTGCCGCCTCTTGAACAGGGAGAAGATCAGAACCCTGTCGGGTACCGATTGGAATCCGCGGCTGGTCTATTTCCTTCTCGCGAGGATTTACGGAGACCGGCCTCGTGCCGTGAAGGAAATCCCCCTCAAGACCTTCCTTCTTGACCAGAACAGTTTCGACGCCGTCCGAAGGGCGGTTCGGGTGCGTGACCAAAAAGAAGCGCTGCCACCGATCGGGAACCCCACCCCGTCGCCGAGAAGGACGGACACCTCGCCGATAGCCAGAGGGGATCGACAACCCACGGCTCAACTCAAGGTGGCTAAACCACGAAAACCGATCAAAGTCCGTCCGCCGGCCGATGCCGTCCCACTGTCTCCCGACGAAATGGCAAGGCGTCTCTTGGCGCTACAAGCTCATTTCTCACGATAGAGGCGAGGGCGAGCCACGTTGGCCCGTACGGCAAATCGTCGGTCAAAATGCAACGCCCGCCATTCAGAGCGAAGGCGGGCGTCAAAGCTCACGAAGAAATCCGATCAGGCGACCGAAACGTTCTCGGCCTTTGACTTACCGGTCTTGCGATCCTGGCCGAGGTCGTAGTTGACCTTGTCGCCCTCGCGCAGCGATCCGCCCTGGACAGCCGAGACGTGAACGAAGACGTCCTGTCCGCCGTTCGTGGGAGTGATGAAGCCAAAGCCCTTGTCGTTGTTGAAGAATTTCACTGTACCGGTCGGCATATGCAGTCGTCCCCGTGTTTGCGTAATTGCGGTGGCAACTTATAGGTTTACGGTCAAGCCTTCAACCTTTTGCTTCAGCTCGGCTCCAAAGTCGGGAGCCAAGGCGGCTATCCGCTCGGGTACGAGCAGTGCGGCGCGCTGCAGATAGGGTCGCTCTATCTCCACGAGGAACTCCGTCTCGTCTTCGATGATGCCGGCCGCGCTTACAAGTGCCGCGTCGAGGCGGCGCGAAACCGCTGCCGCGACATCCACGATCCTCGAGCAAACGTCAGCCGCGACCGCCGGAACGTTGGTTGGCTGAGACAGGCCGAGTTCCGAGAAGGATCGGAGAAGTTGCCGTTGCTCGACGTCGATCAGATCGTCACTCCCGATTTCGCGTTCCATCGTGGCGACCGCCTCCTTGGCGGCGGACAAGGAGGCGGTGAGGTCGAAACCCGGCTGGGCGAGCGCGAGCGCGTCGATAGCGAGGCATACCGCCAGTCTCGCCTGCGAGACGCGGTCAAGCGCTTCCCCGAGTTTCTCCCACCGACCCCTGCTAGCGGCGACACGTCCTGCTTGGGCGTCGTAGTGGCTCGAGACCTGGATGTCCTCAGCCATGTAGGACCTTGCGATCCTGCCGAGAATGTCACGAACAACCTTGCGGCCGTCGAAGAGAAGAGCGTCCATCGCCACCTCCGCCGACGTTACGGCGTGTTCCGCGTATCCGTCGGTGAAGTGGTCGGCGATATGGGCGGGCAGCCGTTGACCTCTCTGGACCGCGACCATGCTCCTGGAAACCTCGATAGCGAGTTCGGCATTCCCGTAGCGCGTCGCGAATGCATTCAGTTCGGCCATTTCTTCCATCGTCCCCACCAATCATGTCGTCGTCGACACCAATGATTGGTTTGGCGAACGCGAAAATCCAGTGAGCCGACAGGTACCCAAGAACTCCAATCCGTTCGGCATGTCCTGAACGGATTGGTCACGATCACGCGCGCTGCTGTTTGTTCCGTGCCACCGTCGCCCGGAATCTCGGGATGTAGGAGTCCTCGAACAGGTTGTCGCAGAAAAAGATCGAAAGCTCCTTATAGAAATCTGGAAGCTTGAAAATTTCGCCTGCTTCGATGTCCAGCCCGCAGAGCTTGTAATACCCGATGAAGCCACCGAAGGTTCGGCGCGCGTCGTCGTGGTTCGGGGCGGCTTCGTTGATCTGAGGGACGATTTCCTTCAGCATGAGCGCGAACACCGGACCGATCTCGTCTTCATCGAGCCGCTGGCCTTCTGGCATGAAGGTTTTGTACTGGCCTTGGATGCTCTCAAGAAGGTCGAGGCGCTTTTCATCGGTGAGCGCGTGATTGCCGCGCGCATAGACGTACCATTTGGGGAAGACAGGAGCGAAGACCGCCAGCGACAGGCCGTCATACTGATTGCGCGTGTTCCACATCTTGATCCCGATGCCTTGGAGGGCATTCACGAACGCTGGAAACTGCGGGGACTTGGTCCAGTAATCGATGTCTTCGTTGCTCGTGAGGATGGGGAACTGCGCCATCCCGTTGACGATGTCGTTGCCCCAATGAGCCTGCAGATCGCGCGCGATCTCGCCAAGGGTGATGTCGCGGAAAAGACGCCTGGCCCCCTTCTTCGTGTCGCCCGTCTCCATGACTGCCTGCCCGAAGTTCATGCGGGCTTGCACGACACCCCTGACCATGTTGTTCAGCAGATGCGCGTCGAAGCAGACTTTCTCGTCGACATCGATGGTGACGATTACGTTCCGTGCGATTTCGTCTAAAATGCGAAGCGAATTCATGATGTCTCCGATGTTTCCAAGGCACGGCGAATCGCGCTCCCACCGAGGGAACGATGCCCGTTTCAATTCTCCATATTACTCCCGCGCACGCGGGCGTCGGTACGCCTCACGCCGCTTGGGCGACGCGAGGCTCTCGTTGTTACTTCCAGGAACCCCAGGTGGACTCCGTTTCACCCGTCACGTCGTCTCCGAAGCTGGAGTCGTGACGGGCCGTGGACTGCCCCGACATGCGCTCGCCCCATGTCGCTTCGCGAACCTTCGTGCCGCTACCCGAGAAGAAGTCGCCGAGATCGCCCTTCTTGGAAGCCTGCGAGTCTCCGCATATGCGTTCACCGAAGCTCGCCTCGTGGGACGGCTTCGAATCATCAAAAATGCCCATTTACAAGTCCCTTCTGACAATTACAGCGCGAATATAGATATCGTGATTTTCCCGTTTGTAAATTGGGTCACGTGCGATATTTGCGATCTGGAGGGGAATATTAAACGCATTGCTTAATGCCGGTGGTAAATGAGTCCGGCCATACTTGATCGGATATCAATCGATTCAGACGAAAGAAGTATCTCAGCGTCTTTTATTTGCGTTTAATCGCGGCAACACATTGCTTTGCGTAAATGCGTCCGTCTTCACAGACGGTGGTTTCCGTGCGTCATAATGGATGACACCAGAATCGAGATGAATTTCAAAGGAAGACAATGACCGAAGCCGTCACGATGGAAGAACGCATTCCCGAAGCAAACGTCGTGAGCGACTGCAAACTCGATCGCGCGGAGCTGGAACGGCTTTCCAAGGCTGGCGAGCCCTACCGTCTCGTGAACTGCGATCTCGAAAAGGCGAAGGCCGGACATATGTCGTTCGAGGGATGGTCTTTCGATGGCTGCCATATCAGAGAGGCGAACTTCACGGGTGCCAACCTCAGATCGACGATGTGGCGACGGTGCCGTGGCGGCGAGGTCTACTTCAGGGCGGCCGACCTTACCGACAGCCGATCCGAAGTCTGCGATCTCAACAACAGCGTCTTCGAGGGGGCCGTACTCGAAAACGCGCGCTACGACCGATCCAAGCTGGTCGGCGTGAGTATCGTCGACGCCAAGACCACGAACCTGCAGTTCGAAAAATCCATCCTGAACGATGCGGTCCTTTCGGGAATTTCCTTCAAGAAGCAGACGGTGACCGGCGTCCATTTCGAGTATGCTCAGCTGAAAAGCTGCGACTTCACCGAGGCCGTGTTCGAAGAAAGCAGCCTTCGAAACGCGACCCTCGAACGGTGCAAGTTCCGCGGGGCCGATCTGCGCGGAGCGAGCATCATGGGATTCACCCTCGCGACGATCCGCTCGATGAAGGGCGCGATCATCTCCCAGGACCAGGCGGCGTACCTGCTTTACGAAGTCGGCGTGGAGGTACTGTGAGATGGTCGCAAAGACCCATACCCCGGAATCTCTCAAGGCGTTCGTCGATGCCGCGCTGGCCGAGGCTGACGAACGCGGCGGCGTCAACGTAACAGGCATGTCGAGCGAAGAATTCTGTGCAGTGACATGGGCGCTCTCCGATCGGAACCTGGCCCGGGACGCCGCGATCAACGAAGAGCGCGCGTCCGTGGGCCTTCTCCCGGAGACGCATTCCGAACGGCTTCTGAGAGGCGCGGCAGCCGCAGACGCATCGGTGACTGCTCGGTCTCCGAAAAACGACCGACGCTAACGATAGCGGTTCCCGCCGGCATCATCGTCGGCTTAGGATTGGCTATGCGCTTACGGTGCCAATCCCTGACCAGAGATGGTCATATGCCCGTTTGACTGGTGACGCGGGTCGGACCTACGGGTGCCGGCCCGCCTTTGTTTTTACCTGAGTTGACGGTCTGGCAGCATTCAAGCATAGATAGGGCGCTTCAAGACTCGAATAAGGCTCGCGGGGATGATGACCTGGCGGGCCTTATTGCTTGCGAGAGAACGTGAACTCCTAGACTTTTTCGTCGACTTGCGGATGGGGATAGCTTGCGCGCAGTTCTTGGAATCGACGCGGCATGGACGGAAAAGGAACCCAGCGGCGTCGCGCTGGCCGTCTCCGATGGAGGGCGTTGGAGACTCGTCGCCGTCGCCCCGTCCTATGCTTTTTTCGGTATGCCGAAGACACTCGAACGCGCACGTGGCTCGTCACCCGACATGGCTTCGCTTCTATGCGCCGCCGAGGCCATTGCCGGATGCGCGGTCGACCTGGTGGCCGTGGACATGCCGCTCTCCCACGAGCCGATCGTCGACCGCAGAGCCTCCGACCAGGCCGTCTCATTTGCATATGGCGGCCGCAACGCAGGAACCCACAGCCCCAACTCCGAACGACCAGGCAAGATCGGCGAGGCGCTGGCGAAAGGACTGAGGGCCGCTGGCTACCCGCTCCTGACCACGGAGATTTCCGAGCGGGGCGTCATCGAGGTCTATCCACACCCGGCGCTTGTCGAACTCGCCGACGCGCCGGATAGGCTTCCATACAAGGTCGGAAAAATCCGCAAATACTGGCGGGACAAGACGCCCGCCGAGCGCAAGGCGCTGGTCATCGAGCAATGGCGGACCATCGTCCGACTGCTGGAGGCTCAGGTCGACGGCGTGACGGAAGCGCTGCCGCTTCCTGATGCCACCGCACGGGGACATCAGCTGAAGGCATTCGAAGACACGCTCGATGCCGTCGTCTGCGTCTGGATCGGGATCATGGCGCTCGAGGGCAGGGCGGTGCCGTTCGGTGACGCAGTCTCGGCTATCTGGATACCACGGGTCGAGCGCTCTTAGTCTTCCGGCTTCCGATCTCCGCGAGAGCCCAGTCCAAGGCTGCCTCGTAGTCGTCCCGTGTTGGCGCTCCTTCGTCCTCGATATCCAAGTCACCCGCCGTCCTGGCGGTCAGGGCTTCCACGATGGCTTCGAGACGGCGGACGGTGAGGCGAGGTGACATGGGACGGCTCCTAGATGAGGTCTATCCCTACTATGGCCAACCAATCGCCGGCTTGTTCGCAGGAGGTGCGAATAAATTTCATCCGCGACCGCTCCTAGATCGCGAAGCGCGAACGAAACGCAGCGTCCCCCGACTCCGGCACGTCCTCGATCGCGACAAGGGTCTCACCCTCGATATCCGCCATGGAGGACTTGAAGCCTGCCGGAAGGTCTTGCGGCCATAGACCGACCTTGACCAGGTTTTTGAGGATCGGCTCTCCTTCGCCGCCGCATCCGACCCAATCGCCTTGGACGAGATGCCGCGGCTGATCGAGCTTCAGTCGGCTCGACAGGTCTTCAAACGATCATTCTCCCTCCGATGGAACGACGATCGAACCGTCAGGCGCTAGGTCGTACACGGAGACGCCCGCCTCGGTGTCCCCGGTTGCGTAGTTGCGCGAAACCTCTGATGGATGCCAGTCGCCAATCCGAAGGTATACCGGCCGCTCTGGATCGTAGTCTTGATCGGACAACGTCATCCCTCTGTTGACTGGCCCCAGTTTTACACATCCTCGCGGAAACCTACAATCGCAGTGGGGACCACCCTGCGTAAATTTCCCGCCAGTTCGGTCACTTACGCAAACTTGCTTACATCCTTGATTCCGCTTATTTATTCGGCAGAATGGCGTTGTTCCACACCTTGGATGCATGCCAAACCTCTCTTGACTCCACACTCAAAAAGGAGGAACAGAAAGAGAACATCAACATTTTCCAGGTATGAAGCCTGTTAAATCAGTCCAACGCGAGCCTCAGGAGGTCCGTGAATCATGACGCACGTCCGGACACCGGAGGTCCTGAACGAACTTCGCGAGCGCATCGCCCTTCTTGAGGGGACCGCATCGCGGAAAGCCAACACGCTGCCCTTCGGCGTCGACGAGATCGATCGGCACCTTCCAGGCGGCGGCCTTGCCTTCGGCGCGTTGCACGAGGTGTCTGGCGGTGGTGCGGGAACCGTGGACGGTGCCGCCGCAGCCCTGTTCGTCGCCGGCATTGCCGCCAGAACGACAGGCAAGGTTCTCTGGTGCTTGACGAGGCCCGACCTCTTCTTTCCCGCCATCGCCCAGGCCGGACTTCACCCTGACCGCGTCGTTTTCTGCGAGGCAAACAAGGAAGAGGACGTTCTTGCCGCCTTCGAGGAAGGACTCGCATTTGGTGGCCTCGGTGCTGTTGTCGCCGAACTTGTCCGGCTGCCGATGACAGCCTCGAGACGCCTGCAGCTGGCGGCCGAGAAGACCGGGACGATGGGGATCGCGCTCCGGCGCTGGCGCAGGCAGGCGGAGGCTTCCGATTACGGACAGCCCACCGCTTCCGCGACGCGCTGGCGGGTGAGTGTCCTGCCATCCGAGGAGCTGCCTGTCGCGGGCATAGGACGGGCGAGATGGCTGGCGGAGCTGATGAGAGTGAAGGCGGGCGAGTGTGCCGAGTTTGAGTTAGGAGCCTGCGATGCCAAGGGTCGTGTCAGTTTTCTTCCCCTATCTGGCCACCGACAAGGTGCGGAGCCATGGCAACGAAGCCGTTCCGGCTGACCAGCCACTGGTCATCGTATCGCGAAGCGGGTCCAAGCGCTGGATATCCGCCGCCGACAAGGCCGCGCTTCGCGTGGGACTCAGGATCGGCATGCCCGCGAGCAAGGCGCAGGCGATGATCTCCAACCTCGCGATGATCGATGCCGCTCCGCAGGAAGACGCCGCCGCACTGGAACGCCTCGCGCTCTGGGCGCTGCGGCACTACAGCCCGGTCGTTTCCGTGGATGGCACCGACGGTATCGCCATGGATACGGAAGGTGCCGACCACCTGCAGGGCGGCGAGGAACTGCTGATATCCGGTCTCGTGAACCGCCTTCGCGCCCGTGGCCTGACTGCCCGCGCCGCCGTCGCCGACACCTGGGGCGCTGCCCATGCGTTGGCGCGTCTGTCACGAGAAGAAACGACCGTCGTTCCTTCCGGCCAGATCGCGCGCGCTGTGACCGGTCTTCCCATCCATTGCCTCAGGCTTCCCGCCGAGACCGTCCAGGGCCTGCGCGTTCTCGGCGTCGAGACAGTCGGCGAACTCTCCGCCATGCCGCGCGCGCCGCTCACGCTCCGTTTCGGCCCCGAACCAGGCCGACGGCTCGACCAGATTTTCGGGCGGACCGCCGAGCCGATAGAGCCGATCAGGACAGCCGGACTCGTAGAGGTGTTCCGGCCATTCTCCGAGCCGATCGCCGCTGCCGAAACCATCGCGAAATACATCCGTCGCCTTGTCGGCCAGTTGACCGACGAGCTCGAAAAGAAGGGCCTCGGCGCGCGGCGCGTCGACCTCGTCTGCCACCGTGTCGACAACACCATCCAGTGCCTTCGCGCGGGCCTTGCCAAGCCCGTCCGCGAGCCTGCGCGCCTCGCCAAGCTTCTTTGCGACCGTATCGAGAAGATCGATCCCGGCTTCGGTATAGAGAAGCTGACGCTCGTCGCCATCATGGCCGAACCCCTTGAAGAACGACAGGTCGCCTCGTCGCTCGTAGAGGAAACGGTCACCGACATCTCGCCGCTGATCGACATCCTCGGCAACCGCGGGCAACGGCTCTACCGTCTCGCTCCCGTCGCCTCGGACGTTCCCGAGCGTTCGATCGAAAGGATCGCCCCGACCGCCGAGGAAACGGGAGCCACCTGGCTTGCCAAGTGGCCGCGACCGTCACGGCTTCTCGCCCATCCCGAACAGATCGATGTCGTCGCCCTGCTTCCGGACCAGCCGCCCGCTGTCTTCACCTGGCGCGGCAAACGCCGCAAGGTCCGGCGCGCCGACGGTCCGGAACGCATTTTCGGCGAATGGTGGATGAGGCAGCAGGAATACGACGCGGTCCGCGACTATTTCGCGGTCGAGGACGAGACGGGCGAACGCTACTGGGTATTCCGTTCAGGCGACGGCGTGGACGCACAGACCGGATCGCGCAAATGGTTCCTGCACGGAGTGTTCGGATGAGATACGCCGAACTCCAGGTCACGACGCATTTCTCGTTCCTGCGCGGCGCGTCGAGCGCCAACGAACTTTTCGAGACGGCGGCCGAACTCGGGATCGAAGCGCTGGGCGTCGCCGACCGCAACAGCCTTGCCGGCATTGTCCGCGCCTGGGAGGCGTCAAAATCCACGGGCGTTCGCCTTGTCGTCGGATGTCGCCTCGATCTCGTCGACGGTATGTCCGTCCTGGTCTACCCGATCGACCGCCCGGCCTACTCCAGGCTCTGCCGCCTGCTGTCGCTGGGCAAATCCCGCGGCGGCAAAGGCAAGTGCATCATCGACTTCTCGGACCTCGAGCAGTATTCCGACGGCCTGATCGCGGTCCTTGTTCCCGACGATGCGGACGAGACCTGTGGCGTTCAACTCAGGAAGCTCGCGCAGCTCTTCGCAGACCGAGCCTACGTCAGCCTCAGCCTTCGCCGCCGTCCTAACGATCGGTTGAGGCTTCACGAAATCGCGGTAATGGCCGCGCGCCACAAGGTGAAGACCGTCATCACCAACGACGTCCTGTTCCACGATCCCGGCCGACGTCAGCTCCAGGACGTCGTCACCTGTATCCGCAACCGGACCACGATCGACGATGTCGGGTTCGACCGCGAAAGACATGCCGACCGATATCTCAAACCCCCAGAGGAAATGCACCGCCTGTTTCCGGACTACCCTGAGGCTCTGGCACGCGGACGCGAGATCGTCGAGCGATGCCGCTTTAGCATGGCCGATCTCCAGTACCAGTATCCCGAGGAAGCTATCGTTCCCGGTCTCGACGCCCAGCAGTCGCTGACCAAGTTCGCCTGGGACGGGGCCGCGGACCGATATCCGGAAGGCATCCCCGACAAGGTCAGGAAATCCATCCTGCACGAGCTCGAACTCATCAGGATCATGAAGTACGCCCCATACTTCCTGACCGTCTACAGCATCGTCAGATACGCGCGCTCGAAAGACATCCTCTGCCAGGGGCGCGGGTCCGCCGCAAACTCTGCGGTCTGCTATTGCCTCGGCATCACCTCGATCGATCCCGAGACCAACGACCTCCTCTTCGAGCGCTTCGTCAGCCAGGAGCGCGACGAGCCACCCGATATCGACGTCGACTTCGAACACGAACGGCGCGAAGAGGTCATCCAGTGGATTTACGACACCTACGGACGCACCAAGGCCGCACTCTGCTCGACCGTGCAGCGATACCGACCCAAAGGCGCGCTTCGCGATGTCGGGAAGGCCCTTGGGCTACCTGAAGACCTGATCACGCAGCTGACGTCGGGCATCCGGGGATGGTCGCGAGAGGCAGTCGGTGACAATCACCTCAAGGAGAGCAATCTCAATCTTTCGGACTACAGGCTCCGCCTCACGCTCGAACTGGCCGCCCAGTTGATGGACGCGCCGCGTCACCTCGGACAGCATCCTGGCGGTTTCGTCCTCACCAACGACCGTCTCGACGACCTCGTTCCGATCGAACCCGCCGCCATGGACAACCGCCAGATCGTCGAGTGGGACAAGGACGACGTGGACGCCCTCAAATTCATGAAGGTCGATGTGCTGGCGCTCGGAATGCTGACCTGCATGTCGAAGGCCTTCAAGTTGATGGCCGAACACAAGGGCGACACGAAAGACCTCGCATCCATACCTCACGAGGACCCCGCGACCTATGCGATGATCAGGCGCGCGGACACGCTCGGCACCTTTCAGATCGAATCCCGAGCCCAGATGGCGATGCTGCCGCGCATCAAGCCCAGGACGTTCTACGACCTCGTCATCCAGGTGGCGATCGTCAGGCCTGGGCCGATCCAGGGAGACATGGTCCACCCTTATCTTAGAAGGCGCGAAGGACGGGAAGACCCTGAATATCCGACACCCGAACTCGAGGCTGTCCTCAAAAAGACGCTCGGCGTTCCGCTTTTCCAGGAGTCGGCAATGAAGGTCGCTATGGTCTGCGCCGGCTTCTCCGGTGGCGAGGCGGACCAGTTACGGCGCGCAATGGCCACCTTCAAGCACACGGGAGGGGTCTCAAAGTTCAAGGACAAGCTGGTCTCCGGCATGATCAAGAACGGTTACGCTCCAGAATTCGCCGAGAAGACCTTCAGTCAGTTGGAAGGCTTCGGGTCGTACGGGTTCCCGGAAAGCCACGCCGCCTCCTTCGCCCTGATCGCCTATGCGTCCAACTGGGTGAAATGCCATCATCCCGACGCCTTCTGCGCGGCGCTCCTGAATTCGCAGCCGATGGGCTTCTACGCTCCCGCGCAGATCGTTTCCGATGCCAGGGCGCACGGGGTCGAGGTGCGACCTGTTTGCGTGAACCGGTCGAGATGGGACTGCACGCTGGAAAAAGTCCTTGGCAGCCGTCGCCTGGCCGTGCGTCTAGGAATGCGGATGGTCAAGGGCTTGGCTACCGCCGAGGCCGCGAGGATCGTCGCGGCGAGGGGAGACCAGCCGTTTGTTTCGGCGGACGACATGTGGCGAAGGTCGGGCGTTTCGACGTCGTCCCTCGTCAAGCTCGCGGAAGCCGACGCCTTCCTGCCGTCATTGCGTCTGGAGCGACGCGACGCGCTATGGGCGATCAAGGGCATGCGCGCCGAGCCTCTAGCCCTATGGGCGGCCGCCGCGGCCCGCGAAGAGAAGACTGTTCCCGAGATGCAGGAACCGGAAGTCGCACTGCGATCAATGACCGAGGGACGGGAGGTGATCGAAGACTACGGCCATGTCGGCCTGACGCTACGCCAGCACCCCATGGCGCTCCTTCGCCAAGACCTCAAGAAGCGGAGCATCGTCACATGCGCCGAAGCCATGGGGCAGCGGGACGGCAGATGGCTGATGACGGCAGGTCTCGTTCTGGTGAGGCAGAAGCCCGGAAGCGCCAAGGGCGTCATGTTCGCGACACTCGAAGACGAGACGGGGATCGTCAATGCCGTGATCTGGCCGAGCCTCTACGAGCGACAGCGGCAGGTCATCCTGTCCGCCTCGATGCTCGCGATCAACGGTAAAATCCAGCGCGAAGGGGACGTCGTACACCTGGTCGCCCAGAGGTTGTTCGATCTCTCCGCCGACCTTGGCAAACTCGCAGAACGGGACGGCGAGATCACGCTGCCGACGGCCAGGGGCGACGAGTTCAGGCACGCGCCGCAGCCACCCAAGACGAAAGAAGGTCGTGCTGCAGTTTATCCAAGGCCTGACATGCCCGTGCCAGCTGGAGAATCCCAACCTGACGGCCTCGTGGTCCGATCCAGGAACTTTCACTAAGGCGAGGCATCGTCTAAGGTCCCGATCCCGACAACCGCCAGGAGCGCCACGATGGCTGAAAAGCCACCAGGGAAAAATTTGCAGCATGTCGCGATACCCGAGCGGATGCGCTCACTTCCCGTCGATCCAAGAGGCTATCCCGTCCCCGTCGTCGTGACCCGGGACAGAAACGGCAAGCCCAACTTCGCTGCGAACGATGAATCGATCAGGCAGACGCTATTCAGGGAAGATCGCTGTGGAATATGCGGCGGCAAACTGTTGCGCGGACGATGGTCGGTCGGAGGACCCGGAAGCGCGCTCCATCCGGACGGGGCCTTCCTGGACCCGCCGATGCACTACGAATGCGCTCGCTACGCCGTGCAGGTGTGTCCCTATCTGGCGATGCCGTCCTACAGCAAGAGCGTCTCGAAAATCGCGCCGATGAGCTACGGACCGTCGAAAGTGGGCATCTCCTACAACCCGACCGTGTTTTCCAATCGTCCCGACCTGTTTCTTCTCGTTATGTACGTCGGCCAGAAGCTCTCCTACGACGGACAGGCGGTTCGAAGCCTCAAGCCAAAGAGGCCCTTTCGAACCATCGAATACTGGCGCGAAGGCGTATGGATCGCTGACGCCGAAGGCCGTGTCGCGGCGGAACGCTACCTTCAGGAACAGGATGCGGTCTGGGAAGCGGAACGGAAACGCAGCCAACGACAGAGTACGGCTATAATCCAAGAACTGTAACCGGAGTGCGGATGAGGCCCCGAACTCGGAGGCCTCATCTACGCGACTACAGCTGAGGACCGCCCTTGGCTCCCTTCGGCGCGTTCTTCTCGTCGAGCGGCAATCCCATCGCGTAACGTCTCTTAAGGGCAACGATGTCGAGCGGATCGAACGGGAAATCCCAGCCTGCCGCCTCGAGGAACGCGGAATATACGTCCGGGGACTTTCGTTGAGCCGCGTCGCATGCCTCGATCACGTCTTCTTCGTCCGGTGCCTCGCGCAGTGTCATCAGAATGTCTTTTCGGGCATCGACGCCGGATGGCAGGGCCATCGCAAACCGCCTGCCGAATTCCCTGATGCCGGCCGCAAGGCTTTCATCGGAAGGGTCGAGAGCAAGCAGAAAATCATGACGACTGACGATATCTTCCTCGTATTCGACCCGGGCGTCCATCTGCTCGTAACCATACCCGTCGTCGAATTTCGGGCAGTGCTGTCGAACCAAAGCCATGCGGACACTGGCGGCTCCTTCGTAGTCGCCGAGCGGGAAAGTCAGGAACTCGCGCATCCATTCGTCCATCCACGCCGTGTTCCTGGCTTCGGTCAGCGTCAGGCTGTAGAAGTGCTTCTTGCCCATGATCGGGTCAGGCACCAGAAGGAAGCGCGGAACATCCTGTTCCTGCGCGAGCGACGGAGTGCCGGTTTCGTCGACCACGACCGAAATTCTGGACAAGGCTTCTCTCATGTCGCCATCCAGCTCGCGAATGCCGTCCCAGGTTTTCTCGCCTGCCTTCAAAGCGGCATCGACCCCTGCCTCGATCCATTCCACGGCGGTCTTCGCGATGTACTCCGGAAACCCCATGTCTTCCGGTTTGCGCGATCCGACGTCGACCGCGAATGTCTCGCCGACCCAGACCCGCATACGCCTCTCCTTGCCTGGACCAGCCGCCTTGCGGGACCTGATGACCAGCGCGTCGCCTTCCATCGGAAGGACCGGGATGACGAGATGCACGTCGAGTTCTCTTTCCACGATCATCGCCGGATGACTGTCGTCAGGGACAAACGGAATGCGGGCGGTTTCGCGGATCACGAGTGGAAAATCGATGCGCCGTCCCCGCACGGTCTGTCGCACACATTCGTCGAAGAGGCGCTGTTCAGCGCTTGGCTTCGCCGCGAGGTCTCCGAATTCGAAATTCTGCTGGGTCATCCGCTACGATCTCCTTTTTGACTGCGGCGATTATGGTGATCGCTCCGACAACCGACAAATGCGTCCCGCGCGCTCGGACGACAACTCGATGTCTGGCTTTCATAACGATTTGAAGCCGGAATGCAAATTAATTGTAGAACTCGGCATAATAATCCGATAGGAATTCAACACCTCAGGATTAGGGATCGAATGCGATGAAGCACGTCGCCACGAAAGGATTGCTCGGTGAACTCGCGGATATTTCCGGGAGCCTGTTCACGCGTCCTTTCGGCGAGCAGTACGCGGCGCTTTGCTATCGCCGCTGCGCCAAGACAAACGAAATCGAAGTGTTGCTTGTCACCTCCCGCGACACAGGCCGCTGGATCATTCCGAAGGGCTGGCCGATGAAGGGCAAGAAGCCGCACCGCGCGGCCGCTATCGAGGCGTGGGAAGAAGCAGGCGTCAACGGCAAGGTCCGCAAAAAGGCGTTCGGCTACTACACCTATCTCAAGGGGACCAAGAACCAACCGCTCCCCGTTGCCGCCGCCGTCTACCTTCTGCGCGTGGAAACGCTCGACGACGGGTTCCGCGAAGTCGGCCAGCGCAAGCGCGAATGGGTGAGCTGCGACGAGGCGGCGCGCCGCGTCCGCGAACCGGAACTGAAGACCCTGCTCCTCGGGCTGCCCGCCAAGCTCGGCAAGCCGTCCAAGCCGGACGCTTCCGTGAAGTACGCGCCGACCGAAATCCAGTGAAAGAAGGACGCCTGAATGAGCGACGACAACACACCCCTCTCCGGACCGCCGGCACCCGGCAACCCGCTCGCGTCACCGCCAATCGAGCGCGTCATCCTTCAGGTCCAGTTTCCTGAAATCCTCGCCATCGGGAATCCCGCGGTCGCTTCGGCCTTCCAGGAGAAGATCAGGTTCCGCTATCCATTCCTCAAGATCGATTCCATGCAAGACGGGCGCGGGGGTACGCAAAACCTTTACAGGCTCGGCGACATGCAGGGCCGCTGGCGGCTGTCGCTTGCCTCTGGCTTTATCGCCCTCGAGACCACCGCCTACACGTCGAAGGCCGACCTTATCCAGCGTCTGTCGGAAACCCTGGCGGCGCTTCGCGAAACGGTCGGCCCCAGCCACGTCCTCAGGATCGGAATCCGTTACCTAAACAGGGGCGAAGTCGCCAATGCCGGATCGCTCGCCGATATTCTGCGGGATGGCATGGCCGGTCCGTCGCAAGCATTCCCGACCGCCCACCTCAGCCTCGCCGAAGCTCACATGCCGTGCGACGAGGGAGGACTGACGGTCCGCTACGGACAACTTCCGCCCGGTGCGTCCCCAGACCCCAACATGTTCGCACCGATGTCCGTCCCGACATGGGCGTTCGACATCGACGCCTACACGGTTTCGGACGGCAACGCCCTCGGCGAATTTTCTGTCCAGTCGATCGTCGATACCGCGGCTTCGTTGGCGAACCGCGCGCTGGCGGTCTTCCGCTGGAGCTTCAAGCGGGAGTTCCTGGCAATTCGAGAGGCCGCCGAAGCCAACACGGTCAGGCATTGAGCGGGAAACCGGAAAACATCGTCCCCGCGGAGTTTCCCGAGCTTCGCCGGTTATGCTGGAACCGCGATCCCGCCCGCCCGATATCGAGGCACGAGGCTTTCCAGTTGTATGACCGGAACTGGCGGTTCGTGGACGACGACGCAATCGAAGACCACGAGCGCGTGCTGCTCGACAGCCTTGAGCAGGAATTCGGAGCCGGTGCCGCGATAGGCACCTGGGAGCCGCTGCCGAAGGCGTGACCGTCGGCCACCGCCATGCGGATTGTGCCAAGGCGACATCTCCAGGTAGGATAATGAGAAGACCCCAAGGAGGAACAATGAAGACCCACTTCTTCGACATCATCGCAACGGGCCTCGACCACGATGCTCCCGACTTCGAACAGAAGTTCTACGATGCGGGCTGCGACGATGCCCTCGTTATCTACAGAAGCGGTCTTATCTGCGTCTCCTTCGCCCGCGATGCCGCCACCATGGAAGAGGCCATTGTCAGCGCCACGGATGCCGTGAAGTCCACGGGAGCCACGATCATCAGGATCGACCGCGACGCCGATCCAGACATGGTTTCCTGAAAATCGATAAGCAATAATCCCGAAAATCGAAGAGGCCCGAACCTGTGAAAGGCGGGCCTCTTCGATTTGGTAGTCCTGTCAGGCGGGTCGACTAGGCGACTGCCGCCACCCGTTTCGGTGACATCGCGACGACCTCACCGACCGTCTTGTTTGCCTTCTTGCCCTTGGCCGACTTCGGAGTCTTGGGAACCATATCGGTGCCGAGACCCTGACGGCGCGCGTGACGGCGGCGTTCTTCCCGATACGCAGCGGCGCAGGACGGATACTTCGGGTCGAGGCCGTAGATACGGCGGTAATCCTCGACCGTGATGCCGTGCTTGGTCCACAGGTAGCGGTTGATCATCTTGAGCTTCGTGCCGTCGAAGAGGATCGTCAGCTTGTCCTCGCCGATCGAGTTGGCCTCCGTCAGGCCTTCGAGGACAGGATGCTTCTCGAGGAAGTCCTTGTCGAACGCGAGCTGCTCCTCCGTCAGGACCGGCACGGGAGCGTCCTTGCGAGGACGGCCGACGCCGCGCTTGGGAGCCACGAAGCGGTAGGCGGCCACGACCGCGGGCAGCTTTTCGCTGATCGGTCCGTCGGCAGTCAGAGCCGCGCGCATCTTGGCGGTCTTTGCGTATTTGGGCACTTTCGCCTCCTTATCGCCCGAGCTGGCCTCGGTCTTGTTTTTCGACGTCTTCTTTTTATCCGCAACAGCGCGGCTGGACTGTTTATCGCCAGCGTCGTTCGCCATCTCGGCTGCCTTGGCGACGGCATCCGCCACCGCCTCGAATTTCGATACGGTCGCCATCATGGCTTCCGAAAGGGCGTTCATGAACGCCGGTGCGTTCTCTGCCTGCACCTTGTTGGCGGCCACCATTGTTCTGGTGTAGCCCATGAGTACCTCAAGATGTGCATTTCCGATGTCTACAGATGCTTGCACAGCCATGACCCCAACTCCTGTTTCCATTTCGCGGCTCAGTTATTCCCGCACCCTGAAGACCTGTCCGTCTCCTCTCGAGCAACCTATAAGGTCCGCAGGAAAGAAAAAGTTCCAAGAAAGTTGACAAAAAAATCGAAAAAACGAAATCTTTTCAATAATTAATCGTTTGTTCCCGCTCCGTTCACGAAATTCAAGACCCCAGAACGAGGTCTATAAAACGTTACACACCGATTCCAAGACGACACAGTCGAGCGGAGTCCGGTCTCAAGTGTTGAAGACTTTATTTCTTGGAGCTACCATCGGAACTCTGAGTAATAAACGGAAGTCTTCTGAAACATGATCAATGCTCTCATCCGCTTCATATCCGGCGCGGAAAGCGGTTCTGACCGCAGGATTAAGAAAGACCTCGCCGCCATCAACGGGCTGTCGGATCATTTCGCGAAAATGTCGGACGACGAACTCAGGGAAAAGACTTCCGAGTTCCAGCGCCGCATCGACGACGGCGAGAAGCCGGAAGGGAAGCTGCGCCAGGAAGCGTTCGCGGTCGTCAGGGAAGCAGCCTATCGCGTCCTCGGAAAGCGTCCTTACGATGTCCAGGTCCTCGGCGGCCTCATCCTCGACGACGGCCGTATCGCCGAAATGCGGACCGGCGAAGGCAAAACGCTGACCGCCTCCATGCCGACCTATCTCAACGCGCTCTCGGGCAAGGGCGTTCACGTCATCACCGTCAATGACTACCTGGCGGCGCGTGACGCCGAGCAGATCGGCAGGGTCCACCGCTTCCTCGGTCTGACCGTCGGCGTCATCCTGTCCAAGATGGAAGACCCGGAACGCCGCGAGGCCTATCGCTGCGACATCACCTATGGAACCAACAACGAGTTCGGTTTCGACTACCTCCGAGACAACCTGCGCTTCGAGGCCTCGCAGATGGTCCAGCGCGGCCACAACTTCGTCATCGTCGACGAGGTTGATTCCGTCCTGATCGACGAGGCGAGAACGCCGCTGATCATCTCCGCCCCGGTGGAGGACAGCTCCGACATATATATAAAGGTCGACGCGATCATCGCTTCGTTGCGCGCGCCGCAGGACTTCACGGTCGACGAGAAGATGAAAGCCTGCGCGCTGACCGAGGCCGGTGCCGACAAGGTCGAGGCCATGCTTCGCGCCCAGGAACTCCTCAAGGCAGGCGTGCCGCTCTACGACCACGAGGCCACCCACCTCGTCCATCACATCAACTGCGCGCTCAAGGCGAGGGCGCTCTTCACGAAAGACAAGGACTACGTCGTCAAGGACGGCCAGGTCGTCATCGTCGACGAAAGCACGGGGCGCATGATGGACGGCCGGCGTTTCAGCGACGGCATCCATCAGGCGCTGGAAGCCAAGGAAGGCGTTCGCGTCCAGGAAGAGACCGCGACCCTGTCCTCGATCACCTACCAGAACTATTTCCGCATGTACAAGAAGCTGGCGGGGATGACTGGAACCGCGGCGACCGAGCGGGAGGAATTCGCCGAGGTCTACGGTCTTGCGGTAACGGAAATCCCGACGCACCGCCCCGTTGCCCGTGTCGACGAAAGCGACGAGGTCCATCTGACGACGGACGCCAAGTTCAAGGCGATCGTCGAAGCCGCCAAGGAAGCGCGCATGCGCCTTCAGCCCATCCTGATCGGCACGGCCTCGATCGAGAAGTCCGACCTCATGGTCGAATACCTGCGTCGCGCCGGCTTCGTGGAAGGCGATTTCGCCGACATCCCCAAGGGACGCCCCGTGTTCCAGGTCCTTAACGCGCGCAACCACCAGCACGAAGCGGCGATCATCGCCAAGGCCGGCATTCCGGGGGCCGTCACCATCGCCACCAACATGGCCGGCCGCGGCACGGACATCGAACTGGGCGGCTCGCTCGAGGGTCGACTGGAGCAAGAGCTCGCTGGCATCGAGGACGCCGCCCTGATCGAAGAGGCGAAGGCCAGGATCGAGCGCGAGATCGCCGCGGCTCGGCAGTTCGTCAAGGAAGCAGGGGGCCTGCTCGTCCTCGGAACCGAGCGCCATGAAAGCCGCCGCGTCGACAACCAGCTGCGCGGACGCGCAGGCAGACAGGGCGACCCGGGTCGCTCCAGGTTTTTCGTATCGCTCGAAGACGACATCGTTCGAATCTTCGCGTCCGAAAAGCTCGGCCGGACGGCTCGCACGCTTGGCCTGTCCGAAGGCGACGCGATCAGCCACCCGCTGATCTCCAAACTCCTCGAAGGCGCGCAGAAGAAGGTCGAGCAGCGCAACTACGACATCCGCAAGGACGTCGTGAAGTTCGACAACGTCAACAACGTCCAGCGCGAAGCGATCCATGAATACCGCAAGGAGATCATGGGGACCCAGGACGTGGCGGAGATCGTCGACACGATGCGCGAAAGCGCGGTCAGGGCCGCGATCGAAAAGCACATCCCGGAAAACAGCTATCCCGAAACCTGGGACATGAAGGGCCTCGGCGAGCGCCTTTTCGAGCTTACGACCCTGACCTTGCCGACCGAACAGTGGGCGAGCGAGGACGGCGTCTCCGAAGAAGAAGTCTTCGATCGCGTCTGGAAGGCCATGGCGGAGGACGAAGAAGAACGTCGGAAGCATTTCGACGAAGGCGTCTTCGAACACGCCCGCAAGTTCACGCTGTTGCGGTCTTTCGACGGCCTCTGGCGCGAACACCTTGCTGGTCTCGAGACGCTCAAGAGCGTCATCAACTTCCGCAGCTACGCCCAGCGCGAACCGATCGTCGAATACCGGACCGATGCGTACCACATGTTCGAGGCCATGCTCGAACACATCGCGGATGAAGTGACGAGGCTCTCGTCCCAGATCGTTTCGACGAAACCGGGCGTGATCAATCCGGAGGATCGGGCCGCCTGACCTCTCAACCGGGTTGCGACCGTTCTCCGGCTCCGGAAACTCCGGCGCTCGAGACGGTCGCCCATCGATCGGACAACGCGTTATGGAAAAGTTCGAATTCTGGAAATACGCATACGAGGCAGCGGTCGAGAAGATCGCTGCCTACCGCTCCGACCCGCACGAGGACATGCGCCTCATCACGGAATGGCTTCTGACCACCGAATCCAATCCGTACGATTACCTGATGCTGTCGGATGCCCGGTCGTTCGATAGCGCCGAACGGTTCGCTGGCCTGCTCCACATGATCCACCATTCACTCGTCGACGACGGATCGATCTCGTTCGTGGCGGTCAACGGCCGGCCGATGATCGTGTTCGCCGACAGGGACGAACTCGCAAACGTGGAACTGCGATCGGATGTCGAACGGCAGATCGCGGAGCGACGCGGCTACGAAACCAAGATCGAGATAATCGACGGCGTTGCGGCTTTCATCGAGCGCCGCGACCGGTTCGAAGTGGAGCGCACCGCCAAGAGGGAATTGATCCAGGCCTATCGGTCCGGCGACATCGACGAGGCCGAGTACCGCGCGCGACATGATGCGATCTTTGGCAAAGATGGAATACCGACGTCGAGGACGACGACAGCCGCCGCTTCGCCGAATTGAATGGCCCGCGCCGGCGAAGATCGTCCCGAAGGGCCATCAACTGACGTTCCGGTAGTATTTCCTCGGGCGGCAACACACGCAGGCTGTTCCCGCCGTCTTCCTCCCGATCCCCTTAATTTGTTGACGACCGCCATTGCCGCCGCACGTCAACGATTTGAAGATGGAAGCGTGTATTGCCGCGATGCAACAAACCGATCCGGCTTTAATAAAAACCCCCATAAATCTACGGATTTCACGTTGCCTTCGAGGAATACGGCCCATACCTTTTAATGGCGGCTTCGAGGACGGACTTCCCCAATAAAAATCAATAACGGAAGACCCTGGAACATTCGCATGCGATGCGGTCGGACAAACCTCCCCCACACACTTGTCCGGCCGCATCTTCCTTCCTTGCGCGACGTCGTTAAATCCTGTTGTTTCCGGTTGCGCCTGTGGTAAATTAAAGACCTCGGACAACCAAGGAGACACCGATGTCCACGCTTCCAGCCCGCTTTGACGTCATCGACGGAGAAGGGGAGAACACTCGTATCCACTACGTGATGAGTGAGGAGGTGGTCATTCCGGCGCGAACCGAACCAGGTCCTAACGGCACCACCGTCGCGCACGAGGAAAGAACCGTCCTGAAAAAGCTCAAGGAAGCGGATATCGTCCTCGAGGGCCGCATTACCGCCGAAGACATCGCGACCATCCGCGAATACCTGGCGGACAGCCGCGGCTTCGATCCCGACAAGGCCGGCGTTCCCGATCTCATCGAACAGATGCCGTTGAGCTGGAACCCGTCTGGAAACGAACGCCACGACATCGCGAGGATCGGCTTCACGACGTCCAAGCCCACGCCCGGCTCCGCCGACGCCGATCACTTCACGACCGGCTTCCAGACCTACGACTACAGGGCTGCTCTCTCTATGGGGTGACGGAATGGAACCGCAACACGTCGTCTTTCTCCTGCTGGCCGGACACTTCTTCGGTGACTACGCCTTTCAGTCCGCTTTCATCGCCTGCGGCAAGAACAGAAAGAAGCCGTTGGAGGGGACGTCGTGGTTCCATCCCATGTTGGCGCATTGCTACATCCATGGAACCTTCGTCTACTTCTTCACCGGAGGCTGCCTGACGCTGGCGCTTCTCGAAATCGTTTGCCATTTCGCGATCGACGACGCCAAGTGCAACGGACGGTTCGGAGAACACGTAGACCAGGCGCTGCATATTGGATGCAAGCTTCTATGGGCGCTCCTGCTGTTCCAATTCAAGGACTACCTGCCCTGGTAGGTAGTCGAGGTAATTCACCATGGAGCTGACGATCAAGGTCTCCACACATATCCCGACAGGCTGGATGATCGCGACGTGCGACGACCTCCCGGAATTTTTCGTCCAAGGAAGGAACCTGGAGCAAATCCTGGAACGCGCGCCGAATGTCGTTCTCCGAGTTTTGCAGCGCAGGGGTCCTGCGACAACGTCAGGCGCTCTGCGTATCAATACAAGACTCCATTGACCGCGCCAGCGAAATTCTGTAGACCCCGATGTCAGCTTAAAGGGGAGTACAGTCCGTGAGCGCGTTTACCTTCAAGGAACTGGCCGAGCACGCATCCCTCAATTCCGACGGTGCGTCCGGTTTCGATGCACAGGTCGCAAGCCGCACTGCCCGCCGTGAGGTCGTCTGGCCCGAACATCTACAAGGCAAGCGCGTCGATGACTTCCGACACGGCTCCGAGCTCGCGCGTATCTGGATGTCCTATCGCCGTGGCGTCGGGTCTTTCCGTCGATCCTACCGTCAGAAGGAACTCAAGGAAATCGGCATCATGACGGTTCTCAAGGCCTGCAACGCCGCCGACCTCAAGGCAGAACAGATCGCATCCCTGAAACAGGCCGCCGAACATATGGCCAAACTCAAGGCGCACGTCACGCAAGTCCTTGCAGTGGAAAACAAAGAGGACAGTTCGGAATGAACGAAAACAATAGCGGCCGTCGCACACATCTCAATGGTTCCGTCATCACGCTCGTGTGGAAGCCGTCCGATGCGCGGCGCTACACAGTCGAAGCCGAAACTCCGTTCGGAACCTACTGGGTCATGGACGTCGACGGCGACGACACCATTTGGTCAGCGCCCGGGTCCGCCACCCGGTCGCTCATCAAAGGCGGCGCTGGGGCCGGCAAGGCGGCTTGCCAAGTGGATTTCGCGAACAAGATCGCGTCCTGTATCGGCCCCGACGCACACCCGAGACCTGATGCCAACGCCGAATTTTGGAAAAACGACGCCGTCGACAAGGCTGCCAATATCGCATCGGTCTACGGAGAGGAACATGTAGCCGAAGAAATTCGGCGTCTCAAGACATCCACCTTCTCTGCCTGATCGCGCCCATGTCGCTGACTCGCCTTCCGAGACTGCGGCGGCGCTCGTAGATCGCGAATTTACACCGGGACATGCTTGAGCGGTTGCTCGAGTCTTGGTTTCGGTGTGCAATTCTACCTATGAGCATGCATATCAAGACGCCGACAGAGCAAAATCCGAACGATGTGGTCTTCACGCCTGCGGCTTGGGCGGCGGATATCGTGGATTTCTTCAAACCTTACGGGCTTAGCCTCGATCCGTGCCGCGGTGGCTCGGTCTTTTTCGACGCGCTCCCCGAGCCGAAGGCCTGGTGCGAGATCGCCGAAGGGGTGGACTTCTTTCAGTTCCGCGACAAGGTCGACTGGATCGTCTCCAATCCGCCGTACAGCATCTTCTCGAAATGGCTCGACCACAGCCTCGAGCTGGCGGACCACATCGTCTACCTGATCCCGGTGAACAAGCTCCTGTCATCGCTCCAGAAGCTTCACAAGGTCTACCGTTTCGGCGGTATCGCGCACATCCGCTACTACGGGACCGGCCGTGACGCAGGATTTCCGTTCGGCTTTCCTGTCGGTGCCGTCTACTTGAAACGGGGCCACGAAGGCCCCGTCGAAATCTCCTGGTACCACGAGGCGCGGCCTTAGTAGCCGAACTTCGCGGCGAGGTCCGTCGCAAAGACATCCTGCGGCCGGCGAGGGACGGCCCGCGAAATCACGATGCCTTCGTCGGAGGGAGCGAGCCTGCCGATCTGCACCGCGTTCTCCAGCCAGTAGCGGATATACCAGCCCTCGACGGCCATCAGCTTCTCGACCAGGCGACGCTCGACGAAATCCAAGGGCGTTGTCTCGCGCGATCGCATCGGTCCCTGCACGGATTCGAGGTAGTCCGTGTAGCGCTTCAGTGCATTCTCGAAGGACGCCACCCCTCGTAGGCCATTCACGACGCCCTCGCACGCCTGCGCATATGCGTCGTAATCTGTTGCTTCATAACTACCTTCTGCCTCCCATCCATCCTCGTGGAAAGGCACTCCCAGCAGCGGCGGGCCTTCGCGGTCCGATAGGGCCCATAAAGAGAGGCGCGCGGAGTAGCAGTGGACGTCTCCCATCGTGAAGACTTTGGCATGCGGCTTGGCGAACATGCAGATCGCCGCGGCGGCCGTCGTCTGCGCGGCGCGGCGCTCGGTGACGACCCGCAACGCGGCCGCCATGGCCGCGATGTCGATCGACGGTTCGAAGTGCTGTCTTCCGATCAGCTTGTTTGCAAGGGCCGCGGCCTCTCCGTAGTCGCAGGTTTCGCGGACGAACTGGAAGGCGGCGAGGAAGTTGCGCATCTGCTCCGGCGACACGTCCGGCGTAGAAAACGTCTGAAGCCAATACTGCTCGGAACGGTGCGGCAGCCTGGAAGGGTCGCCCGGCGGACCAGAGACGGATATGGCTTCGGCTAAAGCCTTTGCGACCAAAACGTCGCGAACCTGCAATAAACCCTCAAGAATGGATTCTGCACTCAAAGCCCATGCTCCCCAATACCTAAACGGGGAGGCATTCGCACGCCGGATATTAAGAAACCGTTAATTCCGGACTTTGGTCACAGGCGACGGTCTGCCGTGACGATCCCGATGACGATCCCCCACACCATGACCCAAGCCGTGATCTTGTACCATGGCATGTCGCCAGTCGCGTATACGTCGGCCGCCGTAATCCCCGCGACCGCCAGTACGGTCAGCGCGTTCGGCAACACCCTGGCCCAATTCTTTCTCATTGAAATCTCCCGGATCGAACCACGACGGGGCTATCCCGTGGGTCATTTGAAAATTGTGACCCGAGGCCAGCGGCGGCACAACCCGGATAGGTTGACTTCGCGGATCATCGTCTCGAAATCCCTTGATCGGCCTCTTCGGGTGTAGTGGCGGTTAAGTCCTGGGCAATGCTGGCAAATTGTTGACAGGTCCCGTGTTGCGAGATGCAGCTAAAAAGTGCACCTGAAGTCTTGAAATATGTTGACTAGATCAGCTATCGCCGCTATGCGAGGTCTTCGATTTTGAGGAGATGACATTGATGCAGGCCGACTTCTACTACGTCCCGACGATGCCAGGCGTCACCGCCACCAACAACCTCACTGACAAGGTCCTAAGCGACAATCCCGAAGTCCACGTGGTGACCGAGCCGTCGCAGAATTCCCGCGATGCCGTCCGCAAGGCTTTCCCCGGTCGCCGCGCTCGCCTCGACTACACGTTCAAGACGCTGGCCTACGAGGCATTGCTACCCTATGGCATCGAAACCGCGATGGCGCATGCGCAGGCTTGTTCGGAACGCGATATCGTCCACACCGAATTCGGCGAAGACCTCAAGGTCCTCGTTGTGTCTGACCACTCGGGCGGCCTTGCCGGCAAGATCGACGGCATTCACATCGAACCTGGCTCTCCACTCGAAATCTTCGGCTTCACCAGCGGGACGGGTGTCGACGGCAAAAACGGACACGAAGGCGGCCGCCACGGCTATGGCTCAGCATCCTTCGCCGCCGCCTCCGATGCCCGCTACATGCTGTTCTACGCGCGCCGCCCCGACGGTTCATCGGTCGCGAGTGGCCGCTTGTCTCTCACCACCCACGTCCTCGACGGCAAGAAGTACGCGATGGAGGCTCGCCTCGGCTTCATCAACCGGGACGTCGCGCCCGGTACCGAAGGCGCTTGGCTTGGCATCCTTGTGAACGAGGACGCCGACAAGCTCGCCGCCGATCTTGGCATCGAACGCGCCGTTGACGATCCGGGCCTCACCTGCGTGATCGTCGGCCGCCGTGACCAGGTCAACGAGGCAGCCATCGTGGAGCAGATCGTCTCGAAGGAATACTATCAGGTCGCCGAAGGTCTCATCGACTACGGCGTCCACAACAAGGACACGGGGTCTTCGACCGAAATCACCTCCGAAAACCTGTGGGCCTTCATCAACTCCCAGCAGATCGAGGCGTTCCGCCAGCCCCAGACTGGCAAGCGCCGCCGACGTGACGGCGTTGACCGCGCACGTGCCGGCCTCTCCTTCGTCAAGGCTTGCCAGAACGCTTCCGAGGCGGTCACGTTCGACAGCTTCGAGAACATCTCCTTCACCGATGAGATCGGGCGTGACTACCTGACGGGCAAGCCCGCCGCTGGCGTCCTCTCCCTGACTGCGAAGCACGTCGACCGCGAAGCGGTGAGCGGCAAGCTGAAAATCTTCGTCCAGCGCACCAAGGACGGCGAGCCGGGTGTCGCCATCAAGGTTCGAGGATCGATCGTGAACACGGCGGACTGCGCAGGCCATAACATGCTCGTTATCTCCGACGGCGACGATATCGAAGTCCTTCTCGGCGATGCCGAAGACATCTCGCACACGCGCTACGAGGTCAATCAGGCCAAGGCCCGTGGCTGGATCGCTCCGCGAACGGTGATCGACACCTTCAACGCCGCAGGCTCGCGCTTCTGCCGCGCGTTGGCGGACACGGAAACCGAAAGCGACACGATCTCGCTCGCCGAGTTCTTCCCGATGCCCGGCAACTCGACGGCCGGCCGCACCGGCGGTGGTGCGAGCGGCGAACCCGATAGCGGCGAGGTCTTGTTCGAAAATCCGGGCGGCGGCACCTTTACCTACGAATACGACTTCTCGGCGAAGACGCTGCGCCTGTCGTTCACCGACGAGATCGCCAAACTGCTCCGCAAGCAGCCGCCCGAGGACGTTGTCTTCAAGCTCGAATATCCCGGCCAGAGCAAGGGCGTCGGCTCGTTCTCCGAGAGCGGCGCGCAAGTCACCGCCGACGGCTGCGAAGGCCATTCCTACCGCGACGGCCTGCTCCAGGTTTGGGGCGCGAACGCGGACCTTGAAATCCTTATCGTCGGGGTTGACGTCAATCGCAACATCGACATCGCCATCGTTCCCGAAACAGAACTCGCGGAGGCAGCATGAACACCGTCCTGAAGTCACAGACAGTCCACATCAACCCGACCGAACGCCTCGACATCGCCCGCGACGAACTCAAATACACCGTTCGAGGCGAGGGCACCCGCACGTACTTCGAAGTCAGGTTGACCGGGTGGAACCTGCTGAAGCCTAAACTCCGGCCAGGCCTTACGGTATCGCTCGACTTCCAGCTGATCGGCAAGCCCAAGTGGACGCTGGTGGTCGGCGACGTGCAGTCGGGACCGATCAACACGTTCGGCGTCATCCGCGGATACACGGAAGGCGGCTTCGATCCGAGCCATCTGAGCGCGGTGATCAACATCTCCGACCCGAAACAGGGCCACAGGATCGTCGCTGGCGGCTCGATGCACAAGCCAGACATCGACGAAACCGAGGCCGACGAAAGCCCCGAGGAATCGATCAAGGCGCTGCGCTCCCAGAACGGCAAAGCGCGCGGTCTCATCGACATCATCAGCTCCGAGGACACTGCCGGCAGCTGGGACCTCACCTTGCACGGCGTGGCGACACCCGTCCTTCGTGTTCATCCGACGTTCGGAAAGGCGCTCCTTCTCAACAACCGCGAAGTCCAGCTTTCTGTTCTCCCGGAAGTGTTCCGTCGCATCGTCACGGAACTCGCGGCCTGCCCCGAGGACTACGACAGCGAACCGTGGGCCGCCAAGTTCAAGGAATTCGCGGCCGCTTACGCCGCCACGGGCGAGTGGGACTACTTCACGAGCGCCGGCAAGGAAGACCGTACTGGCACCGAGGAGTTCGTCTCCGACGGCGTCAAGAACTACTACCGCTTCCTCTGCACCAAGAGGGCGCAGGCAACCCAGCACCAGTCGATGACGACCGAGGAGTAACACCATGAACATGCATCCGATCTGCACACTCACTCCCGCCGGCATCCTGGCGTTCGATGCCTTCCGCGACGAGCACGCGATCGTCGAGGACGTCACTGACCGCGTGTCTCCAGCCCGCAAGATCATGGCGAACCCAAACCTCTGCCAGCCGGTCCACGGCTGCGGCGAGATCGACCTCGACGCCCGCTTCGAGACCGGTCTGGACTTCGCGCGTCACGTCTACCCGGCGCTGATCCCGAACGGACAGGGCCAGCTTTCCGACCCGGGAACCATCATGTTCCTCTACCTCGCCTACGTCGACCAGCTCTGGCGCGACGTCGCGCGCGTCATCAGCAGCTACAAGCTGGACGACAAGTCGTCGGACTCGTCCGGCATGCGCCGCAACTCGCGCAACACGGTCTTCGCCTATCTGACGCTCTATCACTTCCACAAGGACGACGAGCGGGTCTGCAAGGCGCTCCTCTCCGGCAAGCCGTACGAAATGCAGGCGAGCGTCGAGCGTATCGCGCAGAATCCCAAGGTCATGAACTCCCGCGGCATGATGGAACTCGTCATCGCGATGTTCCTCGACCAGAACACCGGGCGCTTCAAGAAGAAGCCGGCCCCGAGCAAGCGCAGCGGCCCAAACCCCAAGAAGGCCTACGACGCCATGCGCGAGATGACCGTCGTCGTCTTCGATCAGCTGGCGAAGAACTACAACGTATCCCTGATGTCGGCCCGCGAAATCTTCGCGATCACCCCCGATACGCGCGGGCTGGCCCCCTTCAAGCTCCATGCCCAGAAGTGGTTCGCCGAAGGCGGCGAACAGTCCTCTTCGTCGACCAAGAAGAGCAAGCGCTGATCCCTTTCGTCCGGCGCATCGTCCTCCAATGTGCGCCGGACGCCTTTCCTCTTCAGGTAAACAGAGACCTCGCTCCCCTTGCTTGCAGCCCCGCCGCACATCAAAATCGACGATGCCAGAAGACGAGGGGCTGCCACCATGACGATCGTTTACCAACCGTCACCTCCACATGCGAAGGAAGCGGCGGACAAATGGGCCTGCCCCGGCGAGCCGACGCCCGAATATCTGTCGCCTGCGATCCCGGTATACACGATGACCGCGGCCGAAGCCGCCGATGGCGCGCTGCGCAGTCTGACGCCGACACGCTGGAGGTTTCCCGTCCAACTCGACGACGGCCCCGGTCTCGCCGACGTGAAGGCCTACGAAAACATCGAATTCGCCTCGCTGTCTTACGGCCGGTATGCGGAGAAGCTCTGGAACTGCATCCAGACGATCGTCGCGGAAGAGGCGTCCAATCCGAGCGAATGCAATCTCCGTATGCTGGAGTCTCCGTCGATTCAGCTTGTCGCTTTCTGGGTGGTAGACGGCGCAGCTGACCGCTTCGGGGTGTTGAACCTTATCGATGACGGCCGTCCGCTGACGGTCAAAATGGATCGCACGACATTCCTGGGACATATTGCTGAGAAGGTCGCCGAACGGGAGCGCGCCCACGCCGCCGCGCTCGAAATCTACGGAGAAGACGCCAGTTCGCTCGGCGGATAGTCCGTCATGCGAAGTCTTGTATTCCGTAGCTTTCTCCTGTAAAGCGATCCAAGTGACTATGATCGAACGGAGATGGCCGCCATGGTGAAATTGACGACCGAAGTCTTCGATATCGACGGCCGTAATGTCGAGATCACGCGCATTCCGCCGCGCATGCGCACGCTTACTATCGGGCGCGACCCGGAAGAGAAACCGGAAGAGCAGGGCCTGTTCGAACTGCGCATCGACGGCGCGTTCGTGGCCCGAGTGAAACGGCCCTTCGGCATAGGCAAGCAGCCATTCAAGCTTGAGCGCCTGATCGACGGCTATAGCGTTTCCGGTATCGGCGAGCGCGACGTCTACATGAAAGAACGCCTTTACACGCTCGAGAGCGTCGCGGTCAAAGCCGTCGAGCTTCGAAACGACATCTGCCGCGACGTCTCCTCGCTGCCGACGACCGAAGAGTTGCGGGTCTATCTCGCCAAGGAAGCCGAGCAACGGAGGATCGAGAACGCCGAACGCAAGACTCGGGACGAACGCGACAAGCAAGAACGAGCAGCCGAACGCGCGGCCGGCGATGCGGCGCTCGACGACCTTATCGGCGGCCTCAAGTCGATCGAGGAACGGCTTGGAAGCGAACTCTCGAATTACGAGATGAACGCTCTTCGTATGGCGATCTCCAAGCATGAGAAGGACCGCGAAACGATCCTCACACATCGGATGGCCTTCGAGAGCGACGAGTTCAGGGGGAAATAGTCGAAATCTTGAACTCGTCCTGAGCTCCAATAGGCCAAGAGAGAGGGAATTCGCTCGTTTTCCTTGCTGAACTCCCGCTTCGGATAGCCCGGTCCGCCTATGACGCAGACCTGAGCGGGATGACGACCATTCCTTCGCGCTGGCCTACGAACTTACGCCGAACGCAGAATGTCTCTATCCGCTTTTCGTCGAAGTCCTCGAACAAGCGGTCATGGATAAGTTCAAAACCTACGCCACTGATGTTCAGGCGTGCGCATACCTCCTGAACCGCTGCCCGGCTAGCGCATCCGCTAACCACATGCGTTGTCGTGAGCCTTTCCAAATCAGGAAGCTCTCGGTCAGAGGCGACGATCAGGCTGATGTCTCCTTCCGCATGAGCTAACTCCATCAGTTCCACCAACTCCGCTTGAATGAGTTCCGCACCCGAGCTGACGACGCGAGTACCAGTTGCACCCCTGTCGTCGCCGAAAAAGCATTGCTCGGCGACGAGTCGAAACATGAGCGCCACCGCACTGTCAGCAGGACCGTTTGGCTGCTCGATCCCGATAATCCGCACCGCTCCGCCATCGAAGTCCACAGCTGTCGGCCTGCGGAAAAATGGATATTCTCGCACCGCGCTCGATACCACCCGCACGTACTTGTCCGCCAGTCGCTCACCTGGTATCGGACTGTCGCGGTAGCCGCCTATGTCGAGCAAGTCTTCATGCCGAAGGACGGTCATCAGGTGTTCCAGCCGGGGAGAGGCGTGTCGCCACGCCAACCGGGCCAGCCGCATCTGGAACTTCTGCATGAGGAATCTGGCCACGGCGATCCAGGTAACACCGTCTGGCAAAACAGCGCCCGCGAGATGGGCATCCACGTCTTCATTGACTCCTGCGTGATAGCGAAATGGTTCTTCAAACATGAACTTCTTATACAGAAGGTCGATGCCCTGTTCGAGGAATCTCGATGACGTCGTGCGGTGGCCGTCCCCAGCAAGTCTCTGGAGAAATGAAACCAGCCATGCGCGCTTGTTAGCCGCCGGTGCGGTTGCGCCATACGGAAGATCGAAAGGATTTACAGAACATTTCTCGAGGTAGGGGTTCAGGGTAAAGACGATATCGTCCTGCCCTGCAGGGTGTCCGTGACCATGAAGCAGCTTATCCAAGCTGTTTGCGAGATAAGCCGCCAGCTCCGTATCCGGAGCGCCAAGTCCGATGACCCGAAAAGGGCGCTTTGGATTGACGTTCAGCTTCGCTACGCCGCTGACCGTTTTATTTCGCCTCGACCCGGCTGGGCCATGAACCATGACGACCGGGTTGTTCTCGCCGACTGTCAAGTCGCCTATTGTCGGCTGTCCCCGTTGGCGCACTTCGCATTCGGCCGAGATCGGACCAGACGCCACTCTAGCGCCGTCGCCCTTGTCAAGATTGGCTTTCATCACCGCCCACGTCTTGAAGCCAAGCGTCGCCGCCACGGCTTCGTAAGCGTGGTTCAGGCAGACGTTGTTTCCGAGCTCGTGAAGTCTTGTTTTTACGGCCTTGGCCGCATTCTTCGCCCGCGCGTAGTCGACTGCGGGGATTTCCACATGCGTCATTATCCACTCCGTTTGGCGGTCATCAGGCTTTACTGGGTGTTCCCGTTGCCATACGCCTCCGCCCGTTGGGTTGGAAAAGTGCATGTGCGTTTCAGTTCGAAGGACGCTTTACCGTACCTCTCGCGAGGTGGGAACTGATGGCGCGACCAAGCCGTGAATGAAGTCTACGAAGATTGCGGGTGACTTGTCAACGACTTGCATTCTTTTGGCGATGGCCGACAATCAATCACAGATTTCAAGACGTTGCCAATGGAGATCGCATGACTTCAAATCACGGCTTTCTAAGTTTCTTGCGCTCGCCGTTCAACCGCCGCGGAACCGGGGCAACCGATTCAGTGGCAGAATTCGTTACGCTCGACGACAGCTCCTCTTCTCAAAGCGAAACCTCAAGAGAACTCGAAGTCGTGCAGGAAGGAGCCCCCGCACAGGTTCTCGATCCGCGGGAAATCGTCAAAAAACGAAGCGACGTGTTCGCCCGAGAATTGGCGGCGGAGTTCGCTCGCGCCCTTGGGATCGACCCGGAGGAACGCTGCCGCATCTACGTTCTCTATGACGCCCCTGCGGCCCTCAAACCCTACCTCCCTGGAGACAGTTGGGGCGGCCCTAGTAACCGACCCTCCGAGACTTTCGACGACACCGCCATCCTGCACAAAACCCACGTCGACAATTTCCTGGACTTCGACGGCAAGCAGCACAGACGCACCCATTCCTCCGTCCAGACATTGATCGAATCTGGACGCTCGCTGCTTTTGGTCGCGAGGAGGAGTTCCAGCCTGCCCAAATATCTGTCGAGGTTCCGCCCGACGACCCTGCCCGACATCGAAAACCCCTTCCTTCTGACGATGAGAGCCTTTCGCACGGCGGCCCATGATAAAGATTTCGCACCGATCCGGTTCTCCGGGACTCGAATTCCTCATCTGTCTTTCGATATTCTCTCAGATTTCGATATTTTCTCAGATTTCGACGAACAGGGGTTCGGCGATGGAGGATGGAAGGGACTCGACGATGAGTTTTCCGACATCGGCGACGTTATAGATGACAGCGGAATGGTTCTCGGTGCGGATGGGTGGGAGTCCCCGAACATTCCTCTTTCCGCGACCCGAGTTCTGATCGCCGAACTGCAGACCGTGATGTCGAAGGACACGGCCGATCTATCCCGCCTCCTGCGCGTTGCTTCCACGCTCGGCGAAACGTTCAAGGCGGGAGAACCCACCGAACAGTCAGGTTCAAAGGAAACAGAAGACGCTCCGGGCCTTGACGAGATGCCCGGCATCAAACGCATTCGCAAGCGCGTCCGCCGCCTCATGTCGCGGATGGACAACGGTCAAAGGAAGGGCATTCTGATGCACGGCCCTCCCGGCACTGGCAAAACCATGCTTGCGCGCACGATCGCCAAGGAGTCCGGCCGCAACCTCATTCTGACCTCCTTTGCCGAATGGCAAAGCACAGGCGACGGTCATCTTGGCGACACGCTTTCGGCTATGCGAGCGGCATTCGCCAAGGCGCGCAGATCAGCTCCCTCGATCCTGTTTATAGACGAACTGGATTCGCTCGGATCACGCTCGGAAGGAGGAAAGAACGGTTCCTACATGCGGGCGGTTATCAACGGCTTCCTCGAACTCATGGACGGCTACAAGGACCGCGGCGACATCGTCGTCCTCGGTGCGACGAACGACCTCGAGGCCATTGATCCCGCGATCCTCCGCCACGGACGTTTCGGCGAACACCTCGCGGTCCCAGCGCCGGATATGGAGGACATCGCCGAGATCGTCGATTGGTACCTTGGAAGAGCCACGCTGCCCAAGGGGCGGTCCGAACTGGTGACAGGCCGCGCACTGAGCCTGCGATGCTTCACGGCCAGCTCGGCGACTGTCAGGGCAATGGTGGAGGAGGCCGTCTCCCTGGCGCAGGAGGAGGACAAGGAGCTATCGCTGGAACACTTCACGGAAGCGATGGTCAGCACCACGAAAAACGGTGTCGAGACCAACGACGACCTGACGCCGGAACAGCTCTACCGTATCGCCATCCACGAGATGGGCCATGCGGCCGCAATACACCTCCTGTTCGGAGATCGGGCAAAGATCGGCCTCGCGACAGTGCGTCCAGGCCTTGGATCGCTCGGCCATGTCGTCTGGGAGTTTGAGGATGGCCAAGGTATCGACTGCGTGTCCGACAGTGCCGCGCGGATCGTCATCTGCTTGGCAGGGCGGGCCGCCGAAATACTTCACGGCGGCCTCGGGTCGCTCGGTTTCGGAGCGGGCTCCGACTTGGAGAAAGCAAGGCAGGCGTCCGAGTTCCTCATTGGCCAAGGCACGCTGCCGGCCAGAGGCGACAGCTTCGTGGACAAGCGCGACACAGAGGCCGTCTACAAGGCAAGCGGCGACTGGCTGGCACATCTGCACAAGGAAACCATGGCAATGCTCGGTCCGCATCTGGAAGCGCTTCGGTCCATCGCCAAGGACCTCCAGGCGCAAGGCGACATCGACGGGGCAGCACTGGTTGCGCAAATGAACGCCCATGGCATGACAGCTGGCGGCCACGCACTCAATTGCGACTGACCCAAAAACAAAAGAGGCGGCCTTTGAGGGCGGCCTCTTTGCTCGTTCCCGGACAACGCCGAGGACCGTTAGCCTGATGGAAATGAACAAATCGATCAGAAGTGACCGGATTCCGATCCATGATCACACGCGCAGTTATCGCCCCGGCTTCCGCCATTGCTGCCGCCCGCACCAGAACTCCCGTTGTTCGAAGCGACCACAGGCACCGGGCACGCTACCACGACGGTGATGACATGGGCGGGAACCGTGGTACACGGGCTGGAGAAGTCCGCGGACCTCGAGGCGTTGGCGCTGCAGTCCATGGTTGTCGGGACAAGTTGGGTTCCGTAGCAGGTCTGCGCCGACGCGATGGACGCCGATCCAGCAAGAGCGATAAGACTGAATGCAACTGCACTGATAAGCGTACGCATTGCGATCTCCTTGTGAGTTCATAAGACTCTGCGCTCGCCAAAGTGCCGGCGCAAATGACACACGAAAAAGCCCCGCGAACCAGAGGCTCGCGGGGTTTCGAAGGCGGCTGACTAACGGGGGATTAGCCGACGCTCGCCTCGGAAGTAGCGGAAGTCTGGGTGCCGTTGCCGATATCGACCTTGCGGTGCTTCTGGTTCTCGGGAACCTCGCGTTTCAGATCGACCGACAGGATACCGTCTTTGAGCGACGCGCCCTTGACCTCAAGGAAATCGGCGAGCGGGAATTCGCGCTTGAAGCCGCGGTTCGCGATACCGCGAACGATAAACGTCGATGCGGCTTCGTCATCGGAACGCTTGCGCTCGCCGATCACGACAAGGACGCGCTCCTTGGTCTCGACGGAAAGCTCCTCGAGCGAGAACCCTGCGACGGCCAGCTCGATGCGGTAGTCGTTTTCACCGACGTTGACGATGTTGTAGGGCGGAAAATTGGACTCGCCAACCTGGCTCAGCGCCTCGGCGATGCCGAAGAGACGGTCGAAGCCGACCACGCGGGTCAGGAATGGGTGAACGATATGCCTTGTGCTCATCTAAATGCTCCGTGTGTTGTCCCCGTGCGGGCGACGTTTGTGATTGGACCCTTGAAGGCGTCCTCAACTGAGGTGGTGGCCACCTCCCTTTATTTCAAGAACTCGAGTTCGAAAAAAATTAAAGACTTCGCGCTTTTTTTGGTGGCCGCCTCGCTGATGTCGGATGTGGAGGTTCGTAAGACTTCGCCCTTCCCCGTTCGCTCCCGCTTTATCAGTGCGAGCAAACAAAAAGGCATCCGCTACAGCGCCCGGATGCCTTTTAAACATAGACCTCAAACGCAAGGCGGGAGTCACCCCGCCTTGCGTTTACTCCACGACGAAAGTGATGCCTGGTATCACTCTTTTCACGCCGTTCTTGTCCGTCAGTGTGAACTGCGCCGTATACGTACCAGTCGCAGTCGGAACGCCGGTGAACTGCAGGTAGGTCTTCGCGGCATTCAGCGTCGCCTGTACGCCAGGAGGCAGCGAACCGGAGTCCAGCGCGAAGCTGGTCACGGCGTACGAAGCGTTTCCAAGGTCAACGATGCGCCATTGGACGGTCGGAGTAGTGGTGTTCAGTTGCAGGGTTTCCGTCCGCGAGTAGTAGTAGCAGTCGCCGTTGCAGACGACGTTCTGTGCGTTCGACTGGCTGGTCAGCTGACCGATCGTGTTGAACGGCGTGGTGATGTTGAACTCGAGAGACACCGTCGCCGTCTGTCCAGTCTCGTCGATCGCCGTGACCTTGATGTTGTAGTAGTCCTTCGGAGCGATCGAGGTTCCAGCGAACTTCACCACGCCGTTGACCACGGACCATGTGATGCCCGGAGGCACGACTCCAGTCACCGTCCAGTCGATGTTGTCGACCGCATTGCCGCCCGAGGGGATGTTGCTGGCGGTAACGGTCGTCGATGCCGAACCCTTGCCGGTAACCCAGGTCTGGATGCCGGTTGTCGGGTTTGCCGTGACCTTCAGAGCGGTGCGAGCGGTGACCGTAAAGGAAACTGCGGTCGACACAGCCTGGTTTCCGTTGCCGTCGGTCGCCACCCAGATGATGCCGCCAAAGGTTCCGGTCTGCGATGCGTAGCCGCTATAGACCAGAGACGTACCGTCAGCCGAAGGCGTCGCTGTGATGCCCGGCGGCAGCTTGCCGGAAACAAGCTTCCACGTGGCTGGATAGAGGGCGTTTGTGGAAGTCAGCTTGGATGTCGTCGTAATGGTCGGCTTTGTGCCGTACTGGACGATCGTCTGCGTAGCCGCGCTGTTCGTGAGCGTGAACATGCCGGCCGACGTCACGTTGAACGTGATCGGATAGCTTGCGGTGCCGCCCATGCTGTCCACAGCCGTGACGACGACATTGTAGGTTCCAACCGCCGTTGCCTTGCCGGTGAAGTAGTAGCCGTCCGTCTTCGCCGTGCGGGCGACGCCGGGAGGCAGCGTACCGGTCATTGACCAGTTCGCGGTCGGAATCGTTCCGCCGTTCGGGATATTGGAGGCCGTCACGGTTGTCAGCGCGTCGTCGGTGTTCAGGATCATCTGGCGGGTGTTGCCAGGCGTCGCTGAAAGCTGAAGGTCGGCGCGCGGCAATACCACGAACTCGATCGGTTTCGTCTGGAAGACGTTACCGTACGGGTCGGTCACGTTGTAGGTGATGTTGCTATAGGTTCCCTGTGCGGTCGGATAGCCGGTGAAGGAGTACCCGGAACCGTCCGCCTTGGTGACGATCGACAGACCCGGAGGCAACGTCCCCGTGGCGAGAGCGAACGTGGCCCCACCTGTATAGGTCGTGTTGGATGCCGCGACCCTGATGACGGTGTTCGAGGTCGGAACCGTGGTGTACTGCCTCAGCGTCTCCGAGCAGCAACCGTTGTTGTAGGCGAGAAGCTGCGTACCGACCTTGATCGTCAAGACGACGGTGGCCGAACCGCCCATACTGTCATCCGCCTTGATCGTGATCCCGTATGTTCCGAACGTCGTCGGAGCACCTGAATAGGTCAGCACCCCGTTTTTCGAAACCACGGTCATACCGTCCGGTGCTGCACCGGTTATAGTCCACGCGGTGATCTTTTCGCCAGCCGGTGTATTCGATGGCGTGATCGTTATGTTGATCGGGTTGTCAACCGTGCCGCTGACGGTAAGGCCAGGGTTGGCAGTCAGGGCGAGCGCATCCCTCGCCTTGACCGTAAAGGTCAGAGGGGCGGTCTGGATCGAGTTGCCCTGGGTGTCGGTTACCTTCCAGACGATATTTGAATATGTGCCAGTCGCCGTGGCATAGCCGTTGTAGTTGATCTGCGCGCCGTTGTAGGCGTAGCTGGTGGTGATGCCCGGTGGGAGGGTTCCCGAAACGAGTGTCCAAGTCAGTGCGCCCGACCATGTGTCGTTGGAACCTGCGTCCCTGATGATCGTGCTCGATGCAGCGGCTTGGGTGTACTGCGAGATCGTGGGGTTGTTGCCACCGTTCGTGTAGGAGATGAACGGAGCGACGACGGCGATCGGCATGGTCGCGGTCGCGTTGCCGCCCTTGCTGTCGACAACCGTGAAGCTGGGCGTATAGCTCCCCGTCTTGAGCGCGGTGCCGCTGAGCGTCAGAACGTTCTTGGAGATGGCGTATGACACGCCTTCCGGCAGACCTGTTACTGTCCACGAAGCGGGCGGGATTATCTCTCCATTGGGCGTGTTGAGGACGTTCACGACCTGGTTCACCGGCTGTGTGCCAGCCCGAACCGTGATGCCGACGCTCTGGGGCATCTCCAACGCAAGCGCGACCCGCGGGCCGACGACCATGGAAAGAGGCGTCGTGTTGAACGTGCGGCCGTTGGCGACGACCTTCCAGACGAGGTTGTCGTAGGTTCCTTGGGTCGAGGGATATCCGGTGAAGGACAGGCTGTCCTGTTCGGCCGAGATCACCGTCGAAATGCCGGGCGGAAGCGTGCCGGAAACGAGGGTCCACGTTGCGCCGCCCTTGTAAGCGGTGTTCGATGCGCTGTCCCGCAAAGCGATGCCGTTCTTGGGGACCGACGTGTATTGCGAGAGCGCTTCGGAGTTGCCGAGGACGTTGACGGCGAGGATCGAACGGCCTTGAACGTTGAGCGTCGTCTGTGGCGACGTCGCCGAATTAGAAGTCGCGCGGGTGATTTCATACGGGTTGAGCTTGTATCCCGTTTCTTCGTGGTCGTCCGCAACGTAGAGGCTGATCGGATAGGAGCCCGAAGCGGAAGGAACGCCCGAAAGCGTCATGGCCAGTGTGTCAAACACGATGTGGTCGGCTGCCAGCTTGGCCTCGACCTGTGCCACTGTCTCTCCTGCGCCCTGCTTTGTCGCGTTGCCGCCTGCCGAGGTGTAGGTGACGAGACCCGACGCCTTGTTCTGGTCGTAGGTCTTGTAATAGAGCGTTCCTGGAATCGCGCCGTTGATCGTGTAGGAAGGCGTTCCGATGATGTTTTCCGGCGACGGCCACTGCACGAAAAGCGGTGCTTCGGGGCTGTCCATAGTTCCACCCGTGGCGGACGTAGCCGCGCCGAGCGCGACAGGTCCGTGAGTTTCCACGCTCTGGACGTAGTTGGTGCCGGACTCGCCGCCATTGGCGTCTGTGCGGCCTTCTTCGTCACTGACGTTGAGGTGCCATATGTGGCTTGCCGCGTCATCGAAGGTGCCGGTGAACACGCCCGTTGTTTCGTTGAACGAAACGCCCTCTGGCACACCGGACGGATGGTAAGTAATTGCCCCGACGTTGTTAGAGGCCGTTTGCGCGGCGGTCGCAAAGGTTTCCTTGGACCTTACGTGAAGGAACTGCGCACCAGGAGCCAGATAGACGTAACCCGGTGTCACGACCTTGAGCGTCGCGGTATCCGAGGCGGAGTTGCCGATGCCGTCCTTCACTTCAAGAGCGTAATCGTAGGTTCCGCGCGCGGCCGGCGTACCCGTCAGCTGGCCGTTGCTGTCGACCCCAAGCCAATCGGGACCTGATTTTTTCGTCCACGTCAGCGGACTAGCGAAGGTCCCTGTCGGTTTCGGTGCCGGATCGAAGACCTGGGCGGAGACGACCTTCTTGGTGGCGTCGTCGAATTGCCAGACCAGGGGCTTGTCCTGCAGGTCGAGCGCGATCTGCGACTGGCCGACGACTTTGAGGGTGAACGCCCGGTCCGCGAAGATGGCGGCGTTGGTCTTGCTGGTCCCGCGGATCACGATCGAGTAGACGGAATTCAGAGCGGCGTCCGTCGCACCCACGAGCTTGTTGCCCGAAAGCGAAAGGCCGTGAGGCAGAGCATCCGATGTCGGAGCGAGCGAATAATCGACGCCATTGTAAAAACCGTCGTTGCCGGGTTCCACGCCGATCGAGAACTGCGCGGCGTCGAAGGTCCTCGGCAGCTCGTAGGTGTCGCTCGAAACCAGAGTCGGCTGGGGATAGATCACCAGCGGCAGGTAAAGCTTCCCCGGCTTGTTAGAAGCGTCGTGGTAGCTGATGACGACAGACCCCTTGAACGACGAACTCGGTATACCTTCGAGGAGGCCCGTCGACGTGTCGAACAACATGCCGGGGATGGCAGGGGAAGCTCCGTCGAAAACAACGTCGCCGTCGAGATATTCCTTGAGGGAGTCAATAACGGAATCAGGGGACTCGGACGAAAGCCTGTCGTAGCCAGCGCTGCCGATGACCGTTGCCAGCGTCCTGTCAGGAACTTTTCCCGGTTGGGGATTTTCCGCCCCGGACGAACCGAGCACGCCAGTCGTCTTGACGTACCGATACATGAAGGTGTCCGACGCATTCGCCGCGAACGCCGGCGTAAGGACTTGAAGCGCGATCAGCGCCGTGGAGGTAAGCTTCTTCAACATCGATATATAATCCAAGACCCCGAGAGTTTTCAGACTATGAGGCTCAATGCGCCATTAACCAAGTAATTATATTCGGAAACAATCCGGAAATCCGTATGTGATATATCACGATAGTCTAGGCCGACCGAGGCAATGGAGACCCAGACGATGCGCTCACGCATTTCCTTATGAGGCTTCGAGGCTTGGACTGGTCTGCAATTTTATTAACGAGCCACCGTGAAGCAGCCTGAAAAACCAACCCGAACGGATACGAGTGCGCTCGCTGTCGGATAGGTGATGACAATTCGACCCAACCGCGACTTGACCGCCAAAAAAACGGGGCCACCCGCAAAAAAAACCACCTCGAGACGACGTCTGCCGGCGGGCAAAGAACCAATCTCGCTACCTCTCCTCCATTTACATTCGCCGTCACCATAAAAATTGTTGACCTCGTATTGAGGCGATCCGGAAACCCGTGCTAAATAGAAGACCTCGATTGCCATCGACTAAGGAAACCCAATGGCGGGAACCGGCCACAGGTATGAAATCTCGAACCCTACCGCGGTAGAGACCTTTGTCGCTCGCTGGCGAGACGACGCGCGGTCGCGGGAAATCAACGAGGCCCTTTCCTGGTTGAGTTCCCGCCACTTTCTGAAATACCTCACTGGCGAACTGTTCTCGTTCCGACTCAAGCCCGCCCACGTCATCAATTCGCCCATTCCCGACGAAAAACGGCAGCACATCCTGACGAAGGTTCTCGCCGGAGAAGAAGTTCGCCGTTTCGACCCCGATCTCTTCGAAACCCTCGGGGCGGATTTGCACCACATCCTCGATTGGATCGCCGAACTCAAGCGAACGGAAGACCCTCTATACAAGAAGGTTTCCCGTATGGACACGCGGGTTCTGGCCACCAAGGCCGATGCATGGACGAAGCGTCTGAACGCCAACTCGATCGCCTACGGCGGGACTTCCGACCCCTTATTGTCGGTGTCGCCCGATTTGACCTGGTTCGAACTCAAGGATTCCGCGGCGCTCCGCTACGAGGGATCGATGATGTCCCACTGCGTCGGCGGATTTGGCTACGCCCAAATGGTCGATTCCGGCAAGACGAGGATTTTCTCGCTCAGGAAAGACACCGTGAAGCCCGTCCTGACTGTCGAGATCAGCAACGGCGAGCGCGGGCCGACCCTCATCCAGATTCAGAAACGAGCCAATGGCGGCCTGCCCGTCGCATATTGCGATGCGGCCGTGTCCCTCTTGAACACGCTCGGGGTGCACGACTTCCACGGCGTTGGGCGGCGTTATGCCCTCGTCTACGCCCACGGACATTGGACCTCGATATTCGACACATGGGACACGATCCATTTCCTGGGAAGGACGGTTCTATCCGACCAACGCAGCCTCATGTTCATGTCCGCCAAGGACCCATCGAAACCGCTGATGGTGGTCGAACACGCCCTCGGACCACAAGCCGCCAAACGGTGGTACACGGCCGATTTCGAGCCGCTGATGGTGCGGATCAAGCCGGCCGACGACATGACGCCTCACTACGAGGACCAACTCGAGGCCTGCGAGATCGCCAACTACTTCGTCAGGGGGGACGTCGAGAAGGCCCGGGGGTTCGGTCTTCCGTGGATGAGGACCGTCGGCGACACCGCAACTCTGGTTCCCGAGGTCGACACATACGAGCGTATCGAGATGCCAGACGGCTTCTTCTACAAGCAGAGATGCTCGGATGAATCCGCCGCCGAATGCTATCTTCCACATTCGGACGACCCGGCCCGGCTGTTGATGGTGGCGGCAAAGACGAAATACGACATCGAGGCGAACGTCCTGCCGGGCCAGCGCATTTCACGTGCGGAGGCGCAACGGTGTCTGGATTTTCTCACCGCGACAAAGGTCAAATGGTTCAAGAACGACGCGAGCGATTCACGAACGACGACCACCGAGTTCTACAAGCTCTGTCAGCCGACCCTGATCCCCGAAACCCGCGAGTGGCGAAGCTTCGTCGCCGACATGGTGGAGGTTCCGGCAAAAACGACCGATGGCCGATGGCAGGAAACTGACTACCTTCTACGCTACTTCCCAGACAATTACGGCTCGATCGACATCCATATGCATGCAGGTGCCGTAACAAGGCTCTCCGGCTTTCGAAGCGACAAGAAGGACCTCGTCGAGATCGTCGCCAAGCTCCGCCAGAAGCGGCTCACCTCCGAGCGTTTCCTGACGCTTTCTCGCATTGGAAAAAAGGGGGCAGACGCGCCGGCCATTTTCACTCTGGACGGCAGATGGGTGTGGAGCGACAACGAACGAAAATTCCGCACTCTCGCGCAGCAGACGATCGAAGCCTTCGAGAGAAACGTCGATAGCGTGAGCGAGCCGGTGTTGAACGGCTTGCTCACGCACTGCAACGCGATGCTACGAGACGACGCGCTCAAGACACGGGAGGCCGTTCATGACGCCAGGTCGCGCCTGCTCGTGGCATGGTTCATGCGCGTGGCGTCGTTCGAGAATTACGCCGTCAGGCGAGGCGGACTGTGGTCGGCGCTGGACGATCAGGTTCACTACGCGCTGATCGATCGACTGGTCGACCTCGCCGATCTCGGGTTTGTGCTCGACAGCCGTAAGTCCAAAGCACAGTTCAAGAAAGCGCTGGCGAGAGTATCCCAGGCGTACGGACGACGCACAGACCTAATGACGGAGACGGAAGTCACGGAATTCGTGGTGAGATGGCACCGGGTTCTGCCGAAGAAGTTCATGAACATGACATCGACGTTTTGGTTGTCATGTCCGACCTGGCTGGCCAAACCGGACGTCGCGGGCCGGCTTCTCGATATCCTGGCTGACGAGCGAACCCGAAAGACAAAATTCCGGGACGCCGTATGGTCGCAAGCCGAGAAGACCATTTCCGACGCAAACTATGCTTCGATGGACGCTCGCGAGCTCGCCAATCACGCGAAGCTTTTCCACGCCGTTTCGAAATCGCGTTACGTCTTGTACAGCCGGAATATCGAGGCCCTCGACACCCTCGTAAAGCACCTGAACGCCGCCCCCGTAACTGCGGACGTTCCACTCGACGAACTCCGACAGGTTCACGCGAAATACCGCACGGCTGCCTGAGACCAGGTCTTGGAAGTCAAAATGCCGCTAACCCGGCAATCTCCGGAATGGTTTTCTCCTTTGAGCGGCAATTTCTCGGACTTTAAGGCAGATTCTATTCAGGGGCCGCTGCGACGACCTCCGAACTTGTTGTTTGCGATCTTCTTCCCTCGAAAAACGCTGCAAATACAATATATTGACGATGGCTTTTCGATAGGAAAGCTTTCCGGAACTTTTTGTTTTTTGGTTTCCATTTCCTTGTTCTTGAGCGGCTCCAGGTGACATCCTCCAGCCGTCGCAAACGATAGGAGCAAACGAAATGCAGCAGCCGCGCAGCATCGAGATCGTGGTCAACGGCTACGTCGAAAAGCCGGTGACGGTCCATGTTAACCCGATGCCAAGGGAAATTCTCGCCATCCTCAATGGACCGGTTCACGAGCTTTCCGAACGAACCAGCGTCGTCGGTATCGTCGTGGACGATGATGTTTATCTCTGGGACGGTGCCGTCTGCAATGTCGAGGAATTCCTTCGCGAATGGAGAGGCGACGACAGCCATGATTTCGACCGGACGTTCTGGATCGAGATCGAAGACGACGGGGAGATTCAAGTCAGCCTCGACAAGGTGCTTAGGGACACCAAGGTCTTCCGCGAACTGGCAGCAACATCGAAAGTCTTCTTCATGTGAGTGCTTGCGGGGAGGGGTTTTCTCGACAAGGCCCAGAAGCGAAACGCCCCCGAAGTCTATCTTCAGGGGCGTTTCCTGTCTCACGGCTTGGTTGTTCCCTGCGGTCTTGCGTTGGACCTTGGCAGCGTCGCCGACCAAGACTCCGTCCAGTTCACCCCGTCATCCGACCATTGGACGTGTGGGTAGAGAACCGCAGAGTAGAGGGCATTAGACGAATCTCCCCAAGTCCAGCTGATCCTGGTGATGTCGACCCGCTTGGAGAATTTCCAAACCTTCCACCAAGCGCCGTTGAGCTTCTTGATCTGCCATGCGTCTGCGTAACCGGACAGGTCCCATATGTAGTCGCTCTGGTTGAAGCCCTTGACCGGCATTGCCGAGTTCAGAACCCTGAACGAGCTGACATCAGCACCAGTGCCATCATACCACGTGGTGAGAATAGCGCCCCACCCCTGGAAGATGGTGGTCTCGTTGCCCGATCCGATACCCTTGTTGGTGCCGTTGGCATCGAAGCCCCAGTTCCCTGTCGTCTGGTTGTCCCAGATGCGCCAGTACGTATGACCGAGTGCCGTTACCGTGAACGTGACGGTCATGGTCGCAGACGAGCCAGCACTGTCGGTCGCTTTGACCGTGACATTGTACGTTCCAGTGGCTGTCGCCTTGCCGCTGAACACGAGGTTCGAGCCGGCCGCGTATGTGACACCCGGAGGCAACGAGCCGCCCACGGTCCAGCTCGACGAGTTAAGCGCTTCACCGTTTACCGTGTTCGATGCGGTGATCGTTGTCGCGGCGTCGTCCGTCTGGACCATGATCGATCGCGCCGTTCCCGGGTTGGCGGTGAGTGCGACCTGTTGCCGGGCGGCGACGGTGAAAGTGACTGGCGCGCTTGCGACCTGCGAGCCGTTCACATCCGTCGCCATCCAGACGATGTTGCTGAAGGTTCCAGTTTCCGTCGGATAGCCGCTGTAAGTGATGGTCGACTTGTCTGCCGAAACCGTCGCCGTGATGCCCGCTGGCAGGGTTCCAGAGACCATCGACCATTCAGTCACGGGATAAAGCGCGCTGTTCGACTTGAGCTGCGCCTTCGTCACGATGGTCGGCTGCGATGTCTGCTGGTAGACAGTCTGGCTGTTGGTGACCGTGGTGTTGACGTAGTTTGTGACCGAGTAGACAGGGGCTGCCGCGGAGACCTTGAAGGTCAGGGGAAGACTTGCCGTAGCCCCGAGGCTGTCGGTCGCCTGTACGACGACGTTGTAGGTTCCAGCGGCCGTCGCCTTGCCGGAGAAGCTGAGCTTTCCAGAAGCCTTCGTCGCGGAGACGCCCGGAGGCAGCGTACCCGTGACCACCCAGTTGCCATCCGCGATCGCGGTGCCGTTCGGAAGATTGGCAGCCGTGATCGTCGTGTAGGCATCGTCGCTATTGACGGTCATCGAGCGCGTCGGGCCAGGTGTCGCAGAGAGCGATAGCGCGGCGCGGTCGGTGACGACGAGCGCGAACGGCTTGGACGTCGCCTGGCCGCCGTCGGCCGCCGTCACGCGGTACGTGATGTTGTCCCACGTTCCCTGCTGGGTCGGATAACCAGTCAGGGCGAGGGAGTCAGTGTCGGTCGGGATCGTGGCCGTGATGCCTGGAGGCAGCGTACCGGATACCAGTTCCCACGTCACAGGTCCGACGTATGGATAGTTGCCAGTCGTCCTGACGAGGATCACCGTTGATGCCTTGGACGTGTATTGGTTCAGCGTTCCCCCATTTCCATAGAGGATCAGCAGGCTGATCGGGTTTGCCACCTTGAGGGTCAAGGGCAGAGTTGCCGTTCCGCCTGCGCTGTCGGTCGCCGACACGACGATGTTGTAGTTTCCAACGGTCGTCGAAACACCTGTGAACGAAACCACGTTGCCCGATGCGGTATACGTCACGCCTGGAGGGAGGGTACCAGAGACGGTCCACGCATTGGAAGCGATCTGGACGCCATTGGCCAGGTTGGAAGCCGTTACAGTCAAAGCAGCGTCGTCGACACCCGACTGCATGACCTTTGTCGACCCTGCCGAAGAGGTGAGCGCCAGGGCAAGGCGATCAGCCACAGTGAAGGACACGGGAGGGGTCTTTACAGTGGTACCCGCTGCGTCCTTCACCGACCAGACGATGTTACCCCATGTTCCGACTTCAGTCGGATATCCGGTGTAATAGATACGGTCGGTGTCTGCCGAAGGAGTGGCTCTGATGCCGGGAGGAAGCGTTCCCGAAAGCAGCGTCCAGGTCGCCCCGTTCTTGTAGGAGTCGTTGTTTATGCCGTCGCGCAGAGCGGTCCAGTTCGTCGGCTGAGATGTCAGCCGGGTAAGATTGATGGCGGAGCCGCCGACATTGACGGCGAAGAAGCCGGGCGGCGTTACCTTGATGGACGAGTATGGCGACGTGGCAGAGTTCGCCGTTGCACGTGTCGGGTCACCTGGGTTTGCAGTGTAGCCCGTCTGCTCGTGATCGTCGATCACGTAGAGAGCCAGATCGAAGGTTCCCGTGGCGGAAGGAACGCCCGTGAGCGTCAAAGAAGACGTATCGAAGACGATGTGATCGTCCGCGAGCTTGGCTTCGGTCTGGGCGGCTGTCTCTCCCGCCGCCTGACGAACCGACGGGCCATTGCCGTCTGGGGTGTCCTGGACGTAGGTCGCCAGCTTGGACGGATCGTTGTTGTCGTAGAGCTTGTAGTAGAGGGTTCCTGGGACCGTGCCGAGGATGGCGTAGTTGGCCTTGCCGATTATGTTCGACGGCTTGGGCCATGTGATCGAAATGGGAGAGCCGTCCTGCGTTCCTCCGACGGCGGAAGTGGCGGCCGCGAGTTCCACCGGGGCGAAGACGTGGAAGAAGTCGACATAGTTCGAGTTGGCGACTGCGCCGTCTCCATCCCTGCGGCCCTGTTCGTCCACGACATGCAGACGCCAGATGCGGTCGCCGGGGGTGTCGAAATTGCCTGTGAACACGCCCGTCGTGCTGTCGAACGAGACACCGTCAGGAACGGATGCGGGCTGGAACGTGTACGAACCGACGTAGTTGGTGACGGTCTGCTCGGCCGTCGCGAAGCTCTCGCCCGTTCTCACGGTCACGAATTGCGCGCCTGGCGTCAGGAACACGTATCCCGATTTGATGACTTTGAGCGTGGCGGTATCCGAGGCGGTGCCGTGCTTGGCGTCCTCTACCTGAACGGTGTAGTCGAAGTTCCCGTAGGTGGCAGGCGTTCCGGTAAGCTGGCCGTTTGCGTCGATACCCAACCAATTCGGCGCGTCCTTGAGGGACCACGCAAGCGGAGCCTGATAGACCCCTGTCGGCTTGAGAGCCGGATCGAAAGCCTGGCGCGTGACCGCGCCCGTGTCTTCGTCGATCTTCCAGACCAGAGGCGCATCCGGAACGTCGAGCGCCATCAGCATGGGGTCGACGATTTTAACCGTGATGCCCTTGTCGGCGTAGACGCTCGGATTGGCGACGCTGGTTCCCCGAATGACGACGTCATAGCTCGACCCGACGGGAGCCGTCGAGGAGCCGATGATGACGCCGTTCGCCATGGACAGTCCGTCTGGCAGCGCATCGGAACCAGGCGCTATGGAATAGGTGACACCGTCGTAGTAACCGTCGTTCCCAGGGGTGACCTTGATGCCATACGCGGCAGCATCGATCGTACGGGGGAGCGTGTAGGAGTCCTGCGAGGAGACGAGAACGGGGTGCGGATAGAGAGCGACGGGTAGGCTGAGCTTGCCTGGTTTACCGGCGGTGTCGTGATAGCTGATCGTCACAGTTCCATTGAACGCGTCGAGCGGCGTACCAGTCAGGACACCTGTCGCGGCGTTGAAGGAAAGACCCGGAACGGCCGGGGAGACGCCGTCGTAGACGACTGCTGCCTCACCGCCCTCGAGGTAATCACGAATGCCTGCCAGCGTGGCCAGCGGGGAGATCGACGAAGCCGAGGTTCCGACGTTGCCCTTGAGCGAAGGCAATGTGCGATCGGGTATCGACTTCGACGGGGTCTGACCGTCGTCGCCTCCGCCTGAGGTGGAGAGTTCGATGAGGCCGGTCTTGTCCGAACGGAAATAAAAGGCGTCGCCCTGATCGCTGAATGCGATAGTCGGCGTAAGTACCTGCAGCGCGATCAGCGAAACAGAAGTCAACTTTCGAAACATAGGTCCTGCCCCCAGGAATTAACGGTTTTCCTGACCCACTATTGTCGTCGGCGGTTCAATTGCAAAGGGCCGCGTCAGGATTGTTTTCGAAGACTCCAATTGGCGTATCAAAAGTGGTGCTGGCGCAGCAAAAATGGCGCATATACAGTACGCCCGAGGACTGGATTCAATCCTCGGGCGCTTGTTGTCAGATGGCTGCCGACAGTTCCGGCTGGGCCGTCGGGATCGGCGGCAGGATGTCCCTGATGTGAGCCGCGATTTCTTCCCAGTCGTGGGCGATCCGCGGGTGCGTATCGGCGGTGTTGTAGGAACGGCGAACGAAGATGCCGGTGACGCCAACCTTCTCGGCCACGTCGACGTTCTTCTTCAGGTCGTCGACATACAGGCTGTTGGCCGGGAACTTGGCGAGGTAGTCCTGCTTGGACTCGCCAAGCGGCAGGACGTGGATTTCGCTGAACGGAATGCCCTGGAGGTTCTGGACGCGTAGGTTCTTCGTCACTTCGGACTTGCCGGCGCTGGTGATGGCGACGAGCGGATAGTCAGGGTACTCGGCGACGAGCAGCGCGATCGTTTCGAGAGCGCCTGCGAACGGCTGCAGACGTCCGAAGCCCTCGTTCTCGCTGAAGGTCTCGATCAACTCCCAGATTTCGTCTTCGTTGAGATCGGGGAAGGCGGCCGTCATGGTCCATGTGTCGACTTCGTCCGAGGCGCATCCGACGCGAATCCCGCGAGAGTTCGCATATTCCATAAGGCCGGCCACGTAGTCGAAAATCACGCCGTCGACATCCAGGCCGATGACCGGCTTAGTGTGTGTTGTCATCGAAAATTCTCCGTTGGTTGGGGTCTTTATATAAAGATCGTCAGTCGGAAAAGCGCTCACGTCAACCAATTTTGAAATAAAGACACCGAATGGCCTTATTCGCCATCGTCGTCTTTAATTATGTTGCCGCATTGCAACAGAATGCGGGCCTGGGCCGGGAGATTTTAAGAAATTCAAGAATTCGTCCTTACCGCCGTGGGGAATTCATGGAACGCTAGGTCAACGTTCGGGGTCTAGCCACGGATGGAATGGTAAACACAAGGATCAAACCCATTATGAAGAAGACACTTCTCACCCTTCTCGGCTCGTCCGCCGCGCTTCTGGCGGCCTATTCGGCCAACGCTGCCGACGCCGTCGTTGCTGACGCTCCGGTTCCGCCGACGGGCAGCTACGTCCAGGTCTGCGATGCCTTCGGCACTGGCTACTTCTACATCCCCGGCACGGAAACCTGCCTGAAGCTCTCGGGCGCTGTTTCGTTCTCCGCCGGTAACGACACCTACGCAAACGAAAACTTCGCCGGCGCTGAAGCCTACCTCGACATCGACACCAAGGCCGATTCCGAGCTCGGCACGATCGGCACGAAGGTCCGTCTGTCCTCGAAGAACAACTTCGACACCTACTACGTCGGCGGCAACCCGGAACGCACGACCGACGTCGAACTGGCTTACGTCACGGTCGGCCCGGTCTACTTTGGCTACAAGGAAACGCTGCTCAACACCGACCTGTTCTACGGTGACTTCGACCTGGAATCCATCGCCGGCGACCTGAACACCACGACCATCGGCGTCCTGCAGAAGGGCATCTACGGCGGCGTTTACGCAGGCGTAGCGCTCGAAACCAACGGCCGCGGATCGTTCTTCGACAACAACGGCCGCTTCGGCGACGACTACGTTCCGGACGTCGTTGGCCGCGTCGGTATCGACGAGCAGGCTTGGGGCGGCGTCGACCTGTCGGGCGTTTACTCCGACGAAAACGACGCCTGGTTCCTCAAGGCAACGGCTGACCTGAAGGCTTCCGACGCGATCGACTTCCGTCTGGCCGCCGGCTACGGCGACACGGACGGCGACAAGGGCTACCTCGTCACGGCCGCTGGCAAGTACAAGTTCTCGGACAAGTTCGCAGCCTTCACGGGCGTCGGCTACTTCGACCAGGACAGCTCCTCGGATTACGTCGCTGCCAACGCCGGCGTTACCTGGACCCCGGTCACCAACCTCGACGTCACTGGCCAGCTGACCTACAGCGATCTGAAGGCCGACGACGACTACAACACCAAGGTCACGGTTACACGCAAGTTCTAATCGCGTTAACCTTCTGTTAAAAAAGGGCCCGCAATCGTCTTGCGGGCCCTTTTCTTTGTTTTCCCGCTTAGGTATAGGAGATGCTCCCCAAACAGGTGGCAGCGCAGTGAAAACCAGCATTCTCCATATGGCAGCATTCCAGCACGACGAGACCCTGGAAGAGATCGTCTCCAGATACGTCGATCCATTTTTCATCGACAGCACAGAAGTAAGCTTCGAGTCGGGTACAGGCGCGCTTTTAGGCGTGTTCAAGTCCGAGTTCATCGGTTCTTGCAGCTTCAAGAAGCCGGTTGTCGGCGACATCGAAGAAGACCTCAGGACCATGGCTACCTTAGCCCATGAAATCCTTGAGAGAAAACACACCGAAGCCGCATCCCAAGGCCAAATGGCGGAATCGGCGCGCCCGGTCTCCATGCCGGAAGACATGATTTACGAATTCATCGACTGGGTGGACCCGGAATAAACTTCCGATGCCTGAGTTTTCGGCCGTCGTTTCGGCATGAGTTCGCGTTTTCCAGTCGCAGAAGCAACAACGCCGCCCCTCGTTTGACGACCCAGGGACGGCGAGTTCTTTTATTTTACTATGTGTTTATGGAATGGTGTCACCAAAATGACACTTCGCCCGCACTTTGGCAGGGCGAGCGGACCCAAGCTTTATCCTTTACCGCATGGACGACATTGACAGGGCGAGTTCCGGCTTTCTCGACCACCCATTCTCGGGTGTCCAGATCGACGGGATGTTCGCGCCTCCCTGCGCCGCGGTCATGATCGGCCAGGCGAAATCCGACAGGTCCGACACGACGTCGAGAAAAATGATGTCATCGCGTTCGTCGATCTTGTCCAAGAAAATCGACCACGCGACCTGCTTGTCGCGGGCGTATTCCTCCGTCAGCGCTGCAAAGGGCATGTCGGGTATCGAGCGCTCCTGGGCATCGAACGTATTGATCACGGCCCTCACCAGATCGTCGGACTGGAAGTTGTGCATCCTGATCAGAGTCCACACGTCGAAGTAGTCTTTAATCCGGGTGTTGGCCGAGCCGAACATAGCCATGGCGTGGTACTTTTCCGATATCACGGTCTCTAACGGGTAGGCTAGAACCCGCGGCCGGGGTGCCATCGAATCGAGCAGCGTCGGCATTTCCAGTTCCTTGGCACCAGGCGTGACGGCGTTGCCGAAGCCGACGTCGACGCGCACTTCGACGTTCGCCGTGTGAATCCGGGCAGCGATGATGATCTTTCCGCCGCTGATGATCCCGGTGTGTTCCTTCTTGATGTTCATCGTGTCCATCAGAAACAGAACGCCGTCGTCTTCGACCGGTGTCGCCAGCACGATCTCCAACGCCTTGCGCAACGTTTCGATAGTCGCGCCCCTACGGAAACCATTGAAATCTATGTCTTCCGTTGGCCTCAGGAGATTTCCTTTGTTGTACGCCGTCAGCAACAATCCGCCTTTGACGCAGAACTCGGAGGCGACGGACGACACGGAAAGGCGGTAGAGGAGGCGTTCCTGAGCGTAGCGCTTCAGCATCACCGGCACGTCGACCCGGCGCTCCTTGGCGAGGTTCCTGAGTTTCGCGTAGACGCTCTCGGCGACGTTCTTTCCGTTCATGGCATTTCCCTTTTCGCCTTCGAGCATCGGCTCGGTGGACGAAAGGGACAAACAGCCTCAGAACGTCATCAAGCGATCCTTGGTGGCGGTGATGACCGCCATTATGCCGGAAATACCCTCCCAGCACCCGTGCGCCTCCGCGACCCGACGCAGCGCCATGGACTTCGCATTCTGGTCGCCGTCTGCAATGAAACGGGAGATGCAGTCGATGAACGCGGTGTCCATGACCACCGGCTTGATGCCAGGCTCCCTGTTGAGGGTGGAATGGCGATACATGTCGACCACCGTTCTGGCGGGAGAGGTGATCCTGACCGACACTCCCTGGATGTCCACGATTTCGACGTCGTCCACCATGGCCGCCCGTGGCCACCTGTGGAACCTCACACGGGATTCAAACGAATACTTTGACGGTACACGACCGTATTCGGGAATGGCGACATCGGGGATGCCGGCTCCCTCTTCCGTCAGTCCGTAGAAAGACGCCGCCGACATGAAGCAGAACACGGCGTCATAGCCGAGCGAGATTGCCGCCCACATGACCCGCTGGTCGTCTTCGGAGGTCGGAACGTGATAGACGCCACGGACCGGACGCTCGACGAGACCGCTGGAGATCAGTTGCGACATCGTGGTGCGGTTGATGCCGGCCGCGGCCAGTTCTTCGGCCGCAAGCGGTCGTCCGGCGGAACGCAGGAACTGATAAGCCTTCTCCAGATAGCCGTGCCAATTGCGCTCTTCGTCATCCATTTTGCATTTGTCCAATCTAAGGGCATTTTGCCGACATTTGCAAAATAAGACGTTCGCGAGCCGGAAACAAGCCAGTTTTACAAATGTCGGCAAAATGCCTCCTTCGACGACATTTGCAAAACGAGACAACGAGTTCTTTGTTTTTAGGCTCGGCCGTTGACACGTATGGCCGAGGTCTATATTTCGGGGTCACGATATTCGCACGAGGGCGCAACATGAAAAGCATGACTTCATCGCGGACCGCCGCATACCTTCTCCTGCTTGCCAGCACTTCCATGCTGGTCGCGTGCGGGGAAAAACCCGTCGATACCGCACTGGTCGACGACCCCAAGTCCTGCCCCGCCGTCGTAGACGTCGTCAAGCCCGGCCTCTCCGGACAAGACCGCACGGACGCGATCAATAAATGCGAGAGCGACTACACGGCGGCACTTGCCGATCACGACAAGAACGCGCCCGCATTCAACAGCCTCGCGGACTGCGAAGTGACGTTCGACAAGTGCGCCCCCACCACGGCGGCCCACTCCACCGGTTCCAACCACTTCGCGCCGCTGATGACGGGCTATCTTCTCGGCTCGATGATGTCGCGCAATTCCACGCCTTACTTCCCGCAAGCCGCCTACCATCCGCGGACGGGCAGCTACGTCAACTCGTCAGGCGTCGAACTCGGCAAGAGCTTCGGCAAAACCCGGTTCGACAGCGGCAGTTCAGCCCTCAAGACACCGCCCGTGCGTACGACCACGCTCACCCGCAACGGCTTCGGCGTAAAGCCGTCGACCAGCGGCACCTCCGGCAGCTCGTCGAAATGGTCGATGCCCAAGTCCAGTTCAAGCTCCAGGCTGTTCGGCGGCTCCAGCACGCGAAGCCTTGGCGGATCGCGGAGTTTCGGCAGTTCTCGCAGCTTCAGCAGCTGACCACGCGATACGTCCTGCCACGAAAAAGGAGCTGCGTCATATGGACTACATGCATGATTCGCCGTCTTACATTATGCGAGGCCCCAAGCGGGACGAAGCAATCAAGAACCTGAGCAACGAAGACCTCATTGGCGAATTGGTCGTCGCCGCGGAGTTCTCGGACTATTCCTCGTCATTCGAGTACCGAGAGGACCTTCGCCTCGAGGCTCTCCGCAGGCTCAATGGCAAATCTGGTTAATGGCCGCCTACCTCGCGTAGATTTCGAAAACAAATACCCCACGGAGACGCATCATGGAACGGATCGCCATCACGGAACGCGCAGACTGGCGCAAAAAAGCGGAAGACGGCGGTTTCACCATCCACTCCATGTACGATGCCCGTTACTGGGACGAGCGTCATGCCTACACCTTCTCATCCCGCGAGGTCCGCGAGCGCCTTGCCGCCCCGACGGCCGAACTCATGTCGATGTGCTATCAGGCGGCGGAGCGGATCGTCGAGGACAGCGAACTGATGTCGCGCATGGCGCTCCCGGAGGCGTTCCATGAAGCCATCAGGGCATCGTGGCGCGCCGGCCACAAGGACCTCTATGGCCGCTTCGATCTGGCCTATGACGGCAAGGGTCCGGCGAAGCTCCTGGAATTCAACGCCGACACTGCGTCGGCGCTCTTCGAAAGCGCGGTCTTCCAGTGTCGGTGGCTTGAGGACGTAAAGGCGCGCGGCGACGTCGAAATGGGCGCTTTCCAGTTCAGCGACATTGACGAACGTCTGCGCAACGCCTTCTCCTCGCTCGCCGCCGATGGCGACACCTTCCATTTTGGCGTCACCATGGACGCCGAGGAAGACCTGATGACGGTCAACTACCTCGCCGAGTGCGCACGCGCCGCAGGCCTGGTCGCCAAGGTGATAAATATGGGCGAATTCGGCGTGGACGCGGCCGACTGGCTGACGGACCTCGAAGACTACCGCATCCAGCGTTTCTTCAAGTTCTATCCGATCGAGGAGATGATGCGCGACGAGTTTGGCGGCGTATTGAAGACCACGCCGTCACGGATGTTCGAGCCGCTCTGGAAGGTCGTTCTGTCCAACAAGGGCATGCTCGCCGTCCTATGGGATATGTTCCCCAACCATCCGAACCTTCTTCCTTGCTACTTCGAAGACGACACTCGCGCATCCTCGCTCAACGGCCAGCACGTCCGCAAGCCTGTGTACTCCCGACAGGGCGACAACATCACGATCACCAGTGACAGCCTCCCCGGGGGCAAGCTCGAAACGGAAGGCGAAGCCACGGAAGGACCTCATGTTCTGCAGGCGGTCAACTTCCTGCCTACCTTCGGAGACGACCATACGCTGGTCGGCTCGTGGGTGGTCGCAGGTGAGCCGGCCGGAATCTGCATCCTGGAAGACGACGGGCCTGTCACTGGCGTGATGTCGCGTTTCGTTCCACACTTCGTCACCCCGTAATCCACGTTTGAGCAATGCACTCCTACGGGCGAAGCTGAGATCACTTCCGAGACAGAGCGGGGACCGGACGAATGGTTGATTTCAGGAAGATGGCGCAGGACGCCTACAATAACGCCACTCCGGAAGAGCGCGCACGCATTGATGCCTACCATGCGCGCGAAGCGAAGTACGACCTCACCAGGCGCGAATTTCAGGCGACGTTCACCCGGTATGCGGAGCGGCCTCTTGCGAACCCGCCGCGTAACGGGATCAAGACCGAGACCTACGCAACCAAGACCTGGACTAAAGCTATCGACGTCAGGATAGAGGATCGAGAACACAACGGCCGTAAATACGAGATTATCCGCTTCATTGGCGGCTCTACCGGCCACGAGGTGTTCGAACTCGACGAGGACTTCGCGACGGGTCTGGTCGATGGCAAATGGGCGCAACCAGGCACTCTCTGGATTTGCGCCGGAAGCGTCAGGTATGACGGCTGCTCCCTGCCAACGGAAGACGTCATCGAGTACATCCGTGAAATGCGACCGCATCTTCTTGGTGCCGAGCCGCAAACGCCCGCGCCGCCGTTCAGGGCTCCGATTACGTTCTAAAGTTCACCGAAACCAACACCCCCTTCGTGGCAGCACACCGATTCCGTCAGCGTTCCAGTGGCGACGATCCGAACCGGACGCAAAAATGACCCCGAAATGCCATTGCACCGGGGCCATCGCCAGGTTTTAATGATGTCGGGCTTGGCCCATGAGGTCTCCTGAGAGGCCGCCCGAGCGCTCCGAAAGGGGCGTTTCGCGTTTCCGGACAACCATTAGGCCTACGCCCGTTACGTAACGGACGCCGACGGGTAGTGGTCAATTTTTCGAGAAGGCGTCGACCAGTTCCGCAAGGACCGCGTCGAGCCGGCCGTTTTCCCACAGGCCGCGAACGTCGGCGATCTCGAGAAGGAGGTCGAGGGATGCGAGCATGATAGCCTTGTTCTCCTCGCTCTGCGCCAGACGCTTGTCTTCTTCCATCCGGTCGTCACCGAGAACCTTCACAGGCTGGGATGTCGCGGTAGTCAGGAACATCAATCCTGCGGCAAGCCAGTACGGATCGATATTTTCCGGCGCGATCCCGAGCTTTCCTGGATAATTCCAGTACAGAGGATAGATGATCCCGACTTCCTTCTCCGGCAGCAAAGGGATGCGCCTGTCGCCGCGAACCGTCGTGCGGTTCTGAAGCTCAATCCCACCGTCGTAAGCAGGATCATCTCGCCGACCGCTTACCGAGCGCAGTCCGCCATTGACCCAGTTGAGACCGCCGCCAAGCACGCAGAAGATGTCACCGAGCCTAGACATGCCGCCTCGCTCATGACTCCTTTTGGACAGGAGCTTCCAGAACTGGCTGTCACGCAGGGAAGTCGCCGCATCCTCGCCAGCCGTGGAAACAACGGGCGCAGCCGCATCGACCTTCCTGATCTTTGAGAGAACCACTACATCCTGATCACGGTCCGCCAGTTCGTCGGAGAAGGCGTAAACGCCCGGCTCGACATCCACGACGAAATCCATCTCGTCTTCCGGGTCCAGACCGGCGGCTTCACAACGCATCAGGAAGAAATCGTGATCCATCGCGCTATACCACCAAAGGTCGGTGCAGATGCTCCCGAGCCTGCCGCCCTTGGGAAGCCCGCATCCGACGTGCAGTTCGTCGCCGACCCTGACAACCGATGGGCAGCTATTTCCGACACTGACGAGAGCAAGACCCGCAGCGGCAGACGATTGCGTCAGCACCTTGCGACCGATGACGCCGTTCACGGAAGGACCGTCGTCATCGACGACAACGAGGCCGCGCAAATCATTGGCGAACACGATTTTCCCAGACGGGATTCCGAGAAGGACCTCGTACGGCTTCATCCCACCGGCTTCGGCGCATTCGATCTTCGGGACGAACGTGTCGCCGACTGCGACCGACTTCACGCTCTCCCCGCAATGGGTGCATTCGTGCGAGACTGGTCCGACTTTTTCAGCGTATTGGAGGAGCTTGCGGGCCTCCTCTGGCATCGCCGCCTCGTCGGTTCCGAACTTCTCGTGGATCGCCTCCAGCAAATTCGCTTCGACGCGATAGAAACCCAAATAGTAGTTGAGGAACCGCGCAATATCGGTGTCGACTGAAAGATCGATGACCTCGTCCAGCTGGCAGCCGAAATGGCCCTTTGTTGCGAACTTCGTCGGGAAGGTGTCGGTCATTTCGGCAGGGCCTCGTTCAGTCAGCGAAAAGGAGCCTTTCGGCCCCTGAATGAATGCAATCGATTATCGGCCGTCAGACCGACGTGAAGTCCATGATGAGTGAAGAGAGAAAATCCGGAGTTTTCTGTTGCCAGGTACCCGGGGACCTCGCCTCAAGGGGCTAACCTAGAGGGCTTGGAGCGGTTCTCCCGCACTGCGGTTAGGCAGCGAGAGCACGAACCTGAGCGTTGTTGTCGTTAGCAACTACTCTTTTGACCCGATAACGGCGGTATCATGCCGAACAGCAAGCAGACCCCTTTGCGCCTGATCGATCCTAATTCACCCCCATCATCAATTGTGCACTTGGTTGAACTTCATGTTTTGGCACAACTCATGGTGGAGGTGCGGGGCGTCGCATCCCCGGTCTCAACCGCTATCTACGTCTTCCGTCTACTGTCATATTCTCCGTCGTTTCCGCCAAAGACACCCCATACATAGACCCCGATTTCAGCGCGGTCAACACTTTTCGCATGAAGTCTCCAATTATTTTCAATCTTGTTAGGCGGCGGCCGCAAATTTGAAGTCTTCAGTCGTATCGATTGCCCGCATGAACAGTCCATATCCCCACTTTCTCTCTGTTCCGTTTAACGGTTCGTAGGATGACAGGATGTTGCAGCGGTAACGATCGTCATCCCTGTCTGCAAGAATGACAGGGTCGTATCCGAACTGGTCCGCCGTGAGGTCTACTATGACTGATGCTCCGCAGTCGACGACGCCCTCGATCCAGAAGTGGCCGCTCCACCTGCCGCTTGTATCGAGCATTCCACCGGGAAACATTCCATGATTGACAAACCGCGCCGAATTGTCGGGGAGGGGACGGCACTCCTCGCCGCAACCGCCTCCAATGCGCCAGAGACCGGAAGGATAGAGAACCGCAAGCAGCTTCAGAAGGCCCGCGCACGCTCCACGGCAATAGCCGGACGTCAGCGCCGCGCCATGTCGTCGCACTCCCGCCTGCGTTTCGAAGTCATGGATATGCGCTTCCAGATGCTGCCTCGTCCGTTCCAGCAATGCGAGTAGACCGTCCCTGGTCAAACCATAAGCTCCGTGAGAAATGTATGACCACAGGCTCGCCCGAGGATTTCCGGATTTCAAGACCGGGTGATAGAGTGAGCGCATCCAGAGAACGAAACCCGATGATCGAGATCGAAAACCGCCACCTCGACTACTACTGCGGCCAGCATGACATGGCCTTGATCGCAACCGTCGACGGCGTCCACAGCGGAACGCTCAGATACGTCGTCTACGAGGGCGAGCCGTCGGTCAGCATGATCAAGGTCCGCAAGTCGATGCGCAAGCAGGGCATCGGCACAGCGCTCGTCGTTGCCCTGCAGCGCGAATACCCGGATGTCGCGATCAAGTTCGGCTATCTCACCGAGGACGGTGCCGCCCTGCTGAAATCCATCGATTGGAATGTCGTGGTCAACGAAGAACACGAAGCGGCCGCGACCTCCCTTGCGCGGATCGAAGCCAAGCTCCGGAACTACGCCGAGCGAGCCGAGAAGGTCATCGGAGCGTCTCAGGCCGAGAAAGACGCCTTCAGAGATGAAGTCTCTGACTGGAGCGACCTCCATGATCAAGCCGATCGGCTCAGACAGATCGTCAACAGCACGCCAAGCGCCTTCCGGTTCGTCGTCACCAACCAGTCACCCGAAACGCCCGTCTCGAAACTCTCAATGTGACAACGATATTGCCACCTCCACAGGCGACGAGACTCCTCCAGGTTCGAAAACGCCGATCCTGCTTGAAGTCTTCGAATGCGGATTGGCCAAATGTTGACAATTCAAGACACCACTGCTACTCAAGCGCACTGTTTTGTCTGATCGGAGTCTGGAAATGGTCTCGAAATTCGTCGCCCGCCACTACCCCGCAGCATTCTTCGGCACTGTTGCCCTGGTTCCGGCACTCGTGCTTCTGGTCGCCCGCTGATGAGTTCAAGCTTCTGCACGACGATGGGCTGGGGAATGCCGTGGATCGCCTTCGAGGAGGCGGTCACTCTCGACTGCGAAACGCAGGATACATGGGAAACCCTCGAACACACATTCGAGACGGCCAACCCCTCCATGTTCCAGATCGATCCCGACCTCTATGACCGCGAATACTTTTCGTCGGAGCCGAACCGCGCGCCATACCTGACACCGCACGCGCTCTACTCCAATGTGCGCGAGCGGGAAGAAGACACGTTCATCCTCGGACTCCCGACGGAGCTTTATAAGCGCATCAACGTCACGGAAGACGGCGATGAAGACCACGTCGTCTTCTATCCCGATTGCTACTACGCCCGCCGCTGGCAGCGCCGTGACGACGATCTCGACCTCGCTCTGATGTTCCAGTGGGAGAAGGGCGGATCGCGCGACACGGAGCCCGACGGCTCGGCTCGTGTCCAGTATGTCGAATACGGACTCGGTCCTTGGAAGAATTCGCTCATGACCCTCAACGGCGAGGCGTGCGAGTGGATGAACTTCCGTGAGCTGCGCAAACGACCTGACCTTGTCCCGCGCGTTCCCATGGAGCTTCGGTGGTATCTCAAGAAACTGGGAGTTCTCGACGACACCGGAATCAACAAGCTTCGACCGCTGACAGCGCGCTGGATCAGCTACTGACGGTCGTTCCGCCTTCCGTCGCCAAGGGAAGGCGAGACGACCCGCTCGAGGATGAGCAGAGCGACAAACAACAGTCCGACGCAGGTCGCCAGACCTCTGGCCGCAACCCATCCTTCGTCGCAGACAAAGTCCCAAAAACCGAAAAACGCAGCGAGCATGACGAAGGCGAACGCGGCCAACCCTTGCTTCAGCCTAAGTGCCGAACTGTCTGTGTCTTTGAACATTTTCCGTCACCTGTGAGAGAATGAGTGAAGAGGCGGTTTCCCGCCCCACTCAGCTGTATTCCGTGCCGCCTTTGCGCAGCAGGTAGTGCTCGGAAACCGACTTCACGATCACGCGCCCGAGACGGATGTGATCGCGCTGGACAACGGGTGCTACGACGACACCCTCGCGGATGTGATCGGCTCCGGTCGCGGTCTTGCCGTCCGTGTGTTCCGCAAGCGTTTTCCACGAGAAAGGTCCACGATAGAAACAGTGGACTTGCCCGATTCCGAGGGCAGCCGCGAGTTCCGCACGGCGATCAGGCCCGTAGTGTTCGAGGCCGCCCCGGTAGCCGCTGCAAGCGCCGAACATACGGAAGCCGAGTTCCTTGCCGTAGTGCAGGTCCTGCACGCCGGGACCAAACGTCTCGCCCATGATCGTCAACGGCTCGCGAATGGAAGCCCCGAATTCGGCGAGGCGCGCGCGCAGGCCGACCGTTGCGCGGACGTAGATGCTCTTGTCATTGGCCTCGATTGCCTTGAACGCGAGACCCTGTGCGCCGAGACCCTTTGAGTAGAGCAGCATGTTTCGGTCGGGTCCGAATGCGAATTCGGCAATGGCCGGGGATTGCGCGTCATGAGCGGGCAGGATCGTAATGGCCGTGAAGACACCATGCATCTTCTCGGTGTACTCAACTTCTTCGCCCTCGATCATCGCATCGGGAAACGCCTTGACGTCTTCGATATCGAAATCGACGGTGAACTCGCGGCCTGGCGCGAACACCTCGCCAAGCAGCTCCTCCGGGATGGGCGGAATCCATTTTGTGACACCGAGGAATTCCGACAGGTCGTCACCGACGCGCGCGGCCGTACGGCCGTCCTCGCCATCGACCCAGACCAGATCGCTGTCGACTTCATCGGGTGTCACGCGAAGGCAAATACCTTGAGACAGAAGACCGCGGAACTTGGACGCCGACACTCGGTTGAAGTTCGGACCGCCGAGCCGGCCGATGCCCTTCGCCTCGTCCCATAGTCCAATCCGCTTCATCAGATAGTCAGGAACGACGGAAGCCTGCGGAATATAGACGACCTTGTCTCCTGGCTTGTAACCCTCGGCCTTTCGCACGACGGACCTGTAGCGGTGGATGAGGGCAACCTCGATCGCGTCCGCGTTCGGATGTCCTTCAATCGCGTCGATGGCGACCACGGGGACCTGAAAACTACTCATTCCGACTTCCCTTCATTTCCTTCTCGGCGCGAAGCGTAGTCACGCATCCAACGCTCGAATTTCTTCTGCCTTTCCGCGCAGCGCGCGAAGAACAATTCCTGTCCGTGAGCGACCCCGCCACGACCGATCATTTCCGATCGCGTCGGCATGATCGCCTCGGAGCAGAATCCATGCTGACGAAAGATGCGCCCGCCGCACCGCTCCCCGGGATCGATCTTTCTCTTCGCCTTTCCCTTGAAGGAAAAGTAGACACCGGTGTCGATACCGCCAACCATCTCAATCGTCACTCCCGCCTCATAGCGGGCGAGTAGTTCATGGAGTCTTTGTTTGCTCAGCGGTAGTTCCATGCCGATGCTCCGAATAATTGAAGACGTCAATTGCCACATCGCTTCCGCTGTGGCAAGACAGGCGAGCCAATTTCGTTCGAGGAGAGAAATCCGTGGCAGGAAAATACGACCAGGCGGAAGTTCTTCTGGCGATGGCGACACTTGGCACAGGCTATTTCCGCACCGACGGCGGCCGCCTCGACCGCGCGCTTCAATCGATTGGCGACGACCTTCCTGTCAACCTGAAGGGATTGAGCTTCGGTTGCGGCTCCGTGGGTCTGCGATGCTTCGAGTTGCCCGACATTATTAACGCCGCCTTCTTCGCGCTCCTTGCAGACTACGGACCAAGGGGCGACCACAACACTCTCCACTCCAAACTGTCAACCAACGAAGCAATGGAGATCGCGATCCAGCAGGGCTCGACTATCGAACACTTCACGCACGTGGCGACAAGGCTTTCCGAACTCGCCAATTCCTAACCCCATTGACGCACCGTAAATTTCTGATATCAGAAATTCGACGCAAGCCGAATGTGAGAGGTTGCCTTGAGCGAGCGCAAGTCTGGATTTTGTTTCACACTCGACCGAGATGAAACCGCCGTACTCGAAACCTGGATCGGGGCAGCTCCGTCCAAGATCGTCCTTCCACATCCGTGCGATGTTCTTTCCATGCAGGGTGTCGCCGATGTGACGATGACCGAGGTGCACGGACACTATCATTTCACTCTGTCGTTCGACGGCGAGTTGAACAAGAGTGGCGAGCTGAAGGTTCTCGCCACCGAACTCCTGGCGGCTTTGCTGGACGACGCGAAGCGTTTGGCACTTCTCGTTCCCGACTACGCAAACGAGCATTCCAATTCCTCGGAAATGATTTCGCGGAAGCTGAGCACAAGAACAAGGGTTCCCGCCGTCGTCCTCTACAGCGACCCCGACTTCGTCATCCTGTCCTCCACTAAGGATCAGCAAGTCTGCATGTGGTCGCTCCCCGAAACGCCCCGAGGGTCAGGCGGAACGATGAGCTGGGATTCCCGGCAAATCTCCGCGTTCAAGGCCGTTATCGACAGCAGCCAAGAAAGCCAACGCTACGTTCGCAACGGCCTCGCAGCGCGCAACCTCAAGGAAGGAGAAGATTTTTCCTTCGACGTTATGGCGGGCGTCCCGTCTCTCATGGCGCGCCGCGTCGAAGCCAACAAAAAGCTGCTCGTTGGTCACACGCTCGAAAAGCATGTCTATCCCGAAGCCAAGATCATCTACGTCGACCCCGACCTTGTGTTCCTGCACTCTGGATACAACGGCGTCTTCTGGATCGCTTACCGGCGGGACGGGTATTGGGAACGCCGGCGGTTCGACCGCGCGGCAGGGAAACGTCATGCGGTCAAGGCGGAGAAGGCCATGGCCGAAGGAGCCACCCCGGGGAACGCCTTCAGGAAATGGGTCGAGAAGCAGAATTACGAATTCGACGTCGCGCCGCACACGCCGCGCAACTGACAGAGCCCGATCAATGCAGGCAAAACAAAACCGCCGTGGTCAGCCATGGCGGTTTTTCAGTTTCCAGATGGCGTCGTCGATCCAGTCAACGAAGTCGCACCAGACGATCATGACGAACGCGATCGGCACGCAAACCGCGCAGTCGATCCACTCGGTGAACCACTCGTACCGGTCTTCAAACCACGTAGCCTCACGGTTCACCGCAGCTTCGATTTCTTCATCCAGCTTGGCAGCCTTATCGAGCAAGCTCTTCAGCTTTGCATCGGTGACCATCCGTGACACTCCCGGTAATCATAACAAAAAAGACCCGCCTTAACGACGGGCCAGCACAAAGGAGAACTGCAATGACTGCCTCTCTTTTATAAGACCCCATCGCAGGACTGTAAACCCTCGTCCGGACAAAATCATGACTTCACCAGATATGGACCGCGCGGCTTCCACACCGAGTTCCTGATCTCTTCCTCCACATGACGCTGGACATCGCGAAGGTCTCCGGACTCGACGTAAATCCGCGTCGCCCTTGCCGCCACCCGTTCCCGAATGCCATCCATCTCGTCGGCCGTGAACTCTTCGTTCGCGCAGGCTTCGTCGATCATGGTGTCGATGATCTTGTCCACTTCCGTCTGGTTCGGCTTTCTCACGTGGATGACCTTGAGGCGCGTCAGCAGGACGGGAGACACCTTCGACAGGTCGTTTGCGCTGAACAGGTACGACCCCCACCTGAGATCGAAGTTTCCGAGAAGGTACATGTCGGGATAGGCGCGCGCTGTCTCCTTCTCCAGGATCGGCAGGAAGGATTCCTGAATGTTGGGCTCGTTGGCATTCGATCCCGTCTTCTCGAGTTCGTCGATATGGAAAATCGGGTTGGCCCGGAGCGTGTTCAAGAAACCGTAAGCCATGAAGGAAGGACGTGCCGATGCCCATCCGCGCTCACTTCCGATAATCGATTTCGAATGCGCGACGCCGGAGAGCGAGATCGTGTGCGTCGGGACCGCCGTCAGTTCGGACACGCGCCTGATCCAGCGGGTTTTGCCAACGCCGGGAGGGCCGACGAGCAGGGAAGGCTCTAGCCGCCAATGCTTGATCTTCTGGCGGTCCTGACGCGCGGTCGCGACGGCTACCATCTGGTTGGCGTCCTTCATCCACGGGAATTCGGCCTGAAGTGCGTCGTAGACCGCATCGGCATCGATATCGCTCACAGCCAGGGGCAGGGGATGCAACAGACGGCCATAGGTTTCCTCGGCGCGGCCTTCCGATCGCGTCGTCGCTTCGCTTGGCCCGATGTGATCGAGAACTGCTATCGCGGTTGTCGACATTGACCTTGAGACCGGCTCGGACTTCTTGTCTACGAGCTTGGAGATGAGATCGGCCGTCGTTCCCTCGGTGGGCCTTATCATCGATTCCGCGAAAGCCCGCGCGATCCGGCGTGATCGCTCCTTGCCCGTTTCCTCCGCGAGGTCAGCCGCTTCGAGCGCCGCCAAAGCCGCCATCACACCGGGATTGGCGCGAACACGATCCGCCATCCTGACGAGGTCGCCGCCTTCGACGTCTCGCCCCGCGGTCATCGCGGCAATTGCAGCGTCTTCACCGTAAGTCTTCAGGAGTTCCATGACCTTGGCGACAACGGCCGCCCGCTCGTCGTCTTCCGGGCTTTCCGTGTTCAGGACGGGACGCGACGGAGACGCACCCCGCCACTCCCCATAGCGGTCGTCCCTCCATCCGCGCCGCGCGAACGAACGCCGATCGACCGTCGCGCTGAGAGCGGGGATCACCAGACCCCTTTGTTCGGCAGTGTTCGGCCCTTCGCCGTCGATATATCGAAGGTCCAGCCATATGTTCGGCAACCAGTCGCTCGCGGTGGTAAACGGATCGAGACCGCTGTGCGCAACCGCGGCGGCGAGCCTCATCCAGGACCGCCCGACGATCCGGCGGACGTCGTCCTCGTCGGGAGCATTCTCCGCCCTGGTCGACACGAACGGATCGTTGCGCACGAGGAAGTCCATGTAGCCCGCCATCCTGGACATCGCACCACGATCTCCGCAGCAGGCAAGGACGTAATCCATGTTCATCTGGAGAGACTGCGCGCCGAGATCGTTGTCTTCGAGCGAGACCGCCTCGACGGCCGACTTCACCGTGGCGAACGCGATCAGATCGAAACGGCCGATCGTGTCCTTCGCCCGCTCGACTTCCGAAGCCCAATCCTTGCGCGCGCCTTCCGGTTCTCCCACCGAGGACAGCAGCGAGAAGGCCTGGTTGCAAAGATGGATGTAGAGATCGCGCACATCGCGACGCCGCATCTTGAAAGGCGACATCCACGGTTCGACGAGGAGCGATGTCTGCATCCGGGATTCGCGGAGATGGGCGGCGATCTCGAGAAGCTGCGACGACCCGAGATAGATGCCGCGGTATCCGACATTGTTCGCCAGCACATCCAGATAATCGGCCACCACTTCACGGTCGGATTGCGGCATATCGCTTGTCTTGCCCCACAGGCGACGATGGAAGACGGAATGATATTCAAACAGGTGCTGCGTCTGCATTTCCAGAGCGCGGCCGGCCTGGTCTGCGGGTGGAACATCGACAGGTTCGACCTGAGGAGGGGCTGTCACGCTTTTCGAAAACACCGTCGACAGGTGATCAGCCAGCATCTCGTCCTCGAGCTCGTCTTGAATCTTCTCGAGTTCCTCGTCCTGCGAGGGCTGGCCGCTCACGACATGCGTTTCGCCCTTGTTCCTGAACCAGCTCTTTATCGACATCGATCATCCCATGCACCGAACCTACAAATTTTAGACCCGCGCACGCATCGGCCAAAGAGGAAATACGACCTGACGTCATCCATTCTGTTTCCAATTGATGACATCGAGATTGACCTGATGTCATCGAAATGGCATGAGGTCGTCATGACACTGACGCTTGAAACCTTCCTCGACTTCGTCCGCGAGCGCCATGCAGGCCAGGCGAGCATGTCGGGCGAGGCATACATCGACCATCTTCTCCGGGTTCTGTCGAACACAAGAAAACTCCTTGAGTCTCTTCCGACCGGAATGCTGTCCGACGCAGATATCGAAGAATCTCTGCTTGTCGCTATCGGCCACGATCTCATCGAAGACGGGAAGGCAACGAAAGAAGAGGTCCTCGCACTCGGCGGCAGCGAAAGCCTGGTGAGCCGCCTTTCCGCCTTGGCCCGCATGGACCCGAAGCCGGTCTACCAGCAATGGATCGCGGATATCGTCGCGGCGAGAGACCTCGTCGTCATCATCGTCAAGCTTGCCGACAATCTCGACAACAACTCGGACGAGAGGATTGCCAGCCTGCCGCTCGAAAAGAAGTCGATCCGCAAACGCTATGACCGGGCCTACGCCACACTGCGAGCAGGCCTCGATCAGATGTTGGCGGAATTCGAGGGCAGCCCTCAGGCAATCTGATCACGCGCTGCACCTACGTGACCAGCCTCGGTCCCGGAGGTTGCCATACGACAGACCCGATCGTATCGGCAACAAGCTTTTGCACGGCACGGAGATTGGGGAAGGGCTCGGCCGGTTTCGACATCCCGTTTCGCACGGCGTCTAAAACCGCTTCCACCTCGGCAGAACCGAGTCCGTAGGTGACGGCTTCTTCTGATATCACGACTTCAACCGCGCGCCCCAGTTCTTCCTGGGTCGGCGATCGCACCTGAGCAACCGCCAGCCTCGACTTCAGGATCGGGGACAACTTCGATACATCGTTGGCACTGAAAAGAAAGGTCGCGTGACCCAGATCGAGATTTCCAAGCAGGAACTGGTCCGGATAACGTCGTGCGGTCTCCTGCTCCATCATCGGGATCAGGCAATCCAGCACCCCGGCTTTCTCGGTCTTGTCCACTTCGTCGATGAGGAAGATCGGATTGGCGATCCTGGTTTTCTCGAACGCCAGCACCGGAAACGACGGACGGGCATTGGACCATCCACGTTCCATTCCGCGAATGGACTTGTCGTGGTCGATGCCCGCGACGCTCAATGAATGAGAGCCGATCCCGACCAGTTCCGTCAGACGCCGTATCCATCGCGTCTTGCCGACTCCTGGCGGCCCAACCACCACCGTCGGGTTCATCCGCCAATACGGATCGCTCTTCTTTATGGACATCGAGGTCGCGCGGGCTGCGGCAATGTTGAGGTCTCGCATCCATGGGAACTCAGACTGCAGCCGTGAATAGAGGGCATCCGGGTCGATCGCGGAAGGAACCAGGCGGAGCGGCGTCAGCATGAACCCGTAGGTCGAACCCAAGGACGACGTGTCCTCGCCGCCGATACGATCAAGGAGGATGGCTGTTCCGTTGCTGGCGGGCGACCCGGCCGAAACCGCAATATCGGATTCTGTCCACCGGAGTAGCTTAGCCCGTTTCCGAGACGCAATCCTGCTGAGTTGAGAAGGCAACGGGCGCAATGGATCAGGTTCCGCCTGCGGCGGTCCGAGGAATGGCCTCATCAACGCAGGGACTGGCAGGTCTTCATCCGCGACACCCGGAATGACGATCTCGTCGTCGAACGGAACCATGGCCGCGCTACCCTCGCCAAGGCGAAGCATGTCGATGTTGACTGTCCTTATCTTTTTCCCGACCTGGAGAAACGGATCGGCGGCATTCCTCTGATAGGCCAAAGAAAGCCTCGTCCAATTGCGCACGAGACGAGCGCGGCGCGATAGCTCGCCATCATATCGTCCGTCAGTCGGATCGAGCGATCTCATGGATACGGCGACGTAGGTTGCCATGCTCAAGATGGAGTCCCGATGACCCAGACAAGCCAAAACGAAATCCAGGCAGCGCATAAGACGATTGGCCCGCTCATCCGTGCTACCGATTTTGTATAGCGCGATGGAAATCGACCGGAGGCACGTGACATCCAACTCCTTCACCAGCCGGACGATTTCTGACTCTATTGGGTAATTGAAGCCGTGCTTTCTGAGTTCCCAAAGCTTATACGTGCGGAAGACATGGCGCATCAGGGCCGCATTCAAAGGAGCCACCTGATCTGCGTTGAGCTTACGGTTCGCCAGCCACGGCTCGCCGATCAGGAGACCCCCATGATCGCCACCGGTCCGAACCATGTCGGCGATCGACATCATCTCCGGATAGCCAATGTGGGAAGCCCCGGCTTCCATGTTGACGGCGAGGATATCGAGAAAGTCTGCGACGACATCGCGCTCCCAGTCCTTCATCGCGGCGATACCGACGGCCGCCTGTCTCGCATGGGCAATCTGGTACGGCTTTACATGGCGGCTTTCGTCACGTTCGGGCGCGAGTTCCCTGACGACTTCCATTCCGATTTCCTGGGTCATCTATCCGGCCTCAATCGTCGCCGCCCATGCCCATGCCGCGCGGTTTGATGCCGGCCGCTTCCTGCATTTTTACCCGGTCTTCGTAGAAGGTATGGCGTCGCTTCACCGTGGCGACCTCTTCAGGCAGCGGGTTGGCCTTGTCTTCGATGTCGTCCATGTTCCAGGCAGACCGCTTCTTGCCGTAGTTTTCCATCGCCGTGTTGTCGACCCCATGACCAGCCATGGCAGAGACGGCCTCGGGCGGATGATAGGATTTCGCGTTAGCCAGGAACTGATGCCTCGTCGTGTAGAGGGCAATCGACAGCTTGCGACCCGGGAACATGCGCTCGGCCGTATTGTAGAGCAACTGGGCGCACTGGCCCTGCATGTCGCCATAGGTGCCGCGGACCAACCACTCGCGTCCCCGGTCGCACATCCGCTTGATCGCCTCGACGGTTTCATCGCGCACATTTGAGAGGTCCACTGTTCTCGCCTGTCCGTTGCCCCGGCCGTTGGTGCTCTTGGCATTGAGGACATAGAGCCAGACGTAGCGACCCTTCGGAGCATCGGGGTCTTCCGAAATCTCCAGACTGGTGGCCATCCACTCCCCCGGGCGCAGCCCGGTCGCTATGCCCGCCACCAGCCAGTCGGCGAGGGTGTGTCCGTATTTCGAAGACGACAGGAAGCGTAGGTAGTTCACGATGCGGTCGAAGTCCGGCTTGGAAATCGACTTGGCCTTGAGGGCGGATGTCCGCCTGATCATTTCCCGGCCACCCTTCTTCTTTTCCTTGGTCGGCTTGCGTTCCGGTTCGCTTCCGGACTCGCTCGTGTCCGCGTCCAGGATCGCCATCGCCTGGTCCGCTTCCGGCAGGGTGGCAAGGACAGCCTTGGCCGACTGCTTGTAAGGACGCCATGTCGTCGCCTTGAGGGTCGGCTTCAGCGAGAGCACCCAGTCGGCGAACTCGACGGTGTCCAACGACAGGAGGTCGTCCTGGATAATCCCGCGCTCGCGTCGGTAACGGGCGAGCAACTGGTTGCCGCGGTCGACGTACTGCTGCTGCGTCTTGACGGACCGCGTCACGCCCTTGACGACTTCCTCGGCCCCTTCGTTCGGATCACGGCCGCGCGCTCTCGCTCGGTCGACCACCTGCTGCTTCTTGGCTTCCCGTAGAAGCCTCTGGACTTCCTTGTCCGGACCTGAGCGTCCCTGAGGGCGATAGGTCTGCGGACCCTTAAGCCGGGTGAAGCGGGCCGGTTCGATATATTGACCGACCGGAGGCGCGTCGAAGCCGTCCAGATTGTCAACACTGGGAAACAGCGAGATGGGATCGTTGTCGTCATCGAAGCCTTCGGCCTCGCGGTAGCCACGGGGATTGGAAGGCCCGGCGCGTTCCGCATTGTCAACACTGCGAGCCGACGGGTGACTGCCAGCGTCTCCGTCCCAGGGGCGTCGCCGCTCCGCATTGTCAACACTGGAAGAGAGCGGGGCGATGTCCCAGCTCGCGGGGCGGGCCAGCCATGCGGGGCTGCCGATCGGCGGCTTCGGTTCGCGGCGCAGCACGGCCCCCATGGCGGGGGCTTGGTTGGCCGGACGGGGCGGCACGGAGCCGAAGTCTGGCTTGCGGGCAACCGGAGGCGGGGAGGCCCCCTGTGGTCCCGTACGGGTGGCTTCAGCCGAAGCGTTCGTCTGGCCGTCCGACGGCGAATTGAGGGCGTCCATAGGGCCTCCACGGCCTCGGGAAGGCCATTTTACGGGGTTTCGCTTTCAAGGACCCCGCTAAGGGGGCTTTGAAAAATAGTAACGTGTTCTCCCCATTACTTCCTATATAAAAATCGCGATTCCTCATTTCCGAATCGCAAATCGGGAAACTCTTCGAAAGTAGAATCGAAGTCTTCGGGTTTTCCGCGCTTTTCTTGCTCGAACGAAGAAAACGCGATTCTTATTCTTCGATGCACGATTCGGAATTCGACGGATTAAACGCCGTTTCCCGCCGGCAGAGCAGCTCTAAAGCACTGCTGGCGCGCCACTTTCCGCTCCTCGACGCAGCCAGACCAAACGCTGCATCGACATGCCGGCGGCCGGCGATAACTTCGCCCGGGAAGCGACCGAAAACGGACGTCGCCGGACATCCTCGAATGATCGTCTCGAAGAATCGCCGCGGTCGTGATCGGCACTTCCGGCACGATTCAGCGATCTCGAAAAACTTCAGGTTCCGAACGGAAACCGAACCACGAAAAGCGACGAGTTTCGACTCTCTGAAACCGAAGGACGAATACCCGAGTCCTCCAAACCTCAAAATGTCCTTCGAAAGTCGAATCGATGATTTCCATTTTTGAATCGATATTTCACGTCTTTGAATCTCGTTTCCGGAGTCTCGAATCGTAGAAGGGTAAATTGAGATGAGTTGCGCGGAAATCGCAAGGATTTCAGGAGGACGCGTTCCAACTGTCGGCGGAATTAAAAGGTCTTGCGGCCCAGGTAAATTGCGGTGACCATGATTGAGATATCAATTGCCAGCACCGTGCAGACAACCGGTTCCAAGTCAGGAGAACGTCCCCAGATGTCAATTAAGGCAGTACTCATCGCATCCGTGGCAGCGGCGACCCTTTTGATGGCGGGTTGCTCCACGACAAAGACCCCGGATAACGACATTTCCGATGTCTACAACGCCCAGACCATCGACAAGGAACTGGCGGACGCCGTAGGCCGCGCATCGAAGGCCCAGGAGACGCTGGCCCGTGTGCAGGTAGCCCGCACCACTCCGACGCCGTCTGCCCTCGACGAATCCAGCCTTCCCGAAGAACTCAAGCGTCCGGCGACCATCGACTGGTCCGGTCCTGCCCACGAGGCGGCAGCGAAGATCGCGAACCTCGTCGGTTACCAGTTCAAGATCACTGGCAACCGTCCTTCGATCCCGCCGATGGTCCATGTCAGCGTCGAGGACATCTCGGCCGCCAAGGCCCTCGAGGATATCGGCCTTCAGGCTTTCCCATTCGGCGAAGTCTCGGTGGACCCGAACGCCAAGCGCATCGAGTTCCGCTATTTGCAGGCCCAGCAGCAGCCGATCAAGGCGGCCGGAACTTCCCCGAGCTGGGGCAAGTGATCTAGGAGAAACGCCATGAAATTCAGATACCTAGCGGCTGTCTCCCTGATCGCTCTTTCGACCGCCGGATGCACGACGACGAGCAACACCATGCCTGGTCAGGCGGTCATCGACAGCCCAAAGGACGCCCCGCTGCGTGCCGACATCAACCCCGGCTACAAGGCCGGCGAGGTAGATTTCAAGACCGCACCGACGAAGTCGCTCGACCAGATCATGGCGAAGGACCTCTACAAGCCGAAGAAGGCCGAACCCAAGGAAGGCGAGGACAAGCTTCGCCTGCCCGCCATGGAAGAAACGGCGCTCGCCTATGGGACCCGCGCCGGCCTAGCCTATGAGACGTCGCAGATCAACAAGCGCCTGCAAGCCAACGCCAATTTGATGACGAAGGCTTACAATTTCCAGAATTTGATGCTCCAGGGGCCGAACAACACGATGGTCAGCCCGCCGATCATCTCGGAAGCCGTCGACGCCTGGGAAGCCTTCGATGCAGGCAAGACGCTGCGCGTGGCTGACACGGTCTACGAAATCATAGAGCAGTCCCGGTTCACGCCCGTCGCGCCCATGTGGCAGACCTACCTGATCGTCCGTTTCGACGACGCCCAGCAGCCCCCCGAGGCCCTCCAGCCGCAGACCGAAGGCGAAAAGGACCGCTGGAACCGCTGGATCAAGCAGGGATGGGACAAGGGCCGCGAGCAGGCCCACGAAATCTTCAAGGCCAACCTCGACCGCCTGAACCGCGATTTCACCGGAATGGTGCGCTACAAGGCGCTTCTCGAGGAAAACAAGGTCTCCGCGCCGATCCTGACTGCCGCTCCGCTCGGCACGACAGGCACCGGACAGGACATGCGCGTCAACGACAACGCGATCCGCATGACGGCCGAACCGCAGCTCCAGGTGAACAACAAGGGATGGGAAGCCTCGGCCACCACCCTGAACGCCGCCGGCGAGCCGAAGGGACCGGACAAGGTCGCTCCGAAAGTCGAGGAAAAGCCGAAACCCGCGCCTCGCAAGCCGCGTACGGTAAAGCCGAAGGCACCGACCACGCAGCCAAAGCCAGTCGTTTCGAACACCGAAAAAACCAGCGGAGGGGACGGTCGGTTCTAGTCAGACGTCACCGACCCCGAAATCGTGAATCGAATTCTTTGAATTTCGAATCGAATTCCGGGGTCGGCGAATCGAAAAACATGATTTGAGAATCGAAATAAAGGAGGCCGAAATGACTGAAAAAACCATAGAAATCAACGGCCTGCCGATATACCCCTTTAGTACCGAATTCGACGTTGATACCTATCGACTGATCCTCGAACACTGCGTCGACAACGAAATTTCGATTCTACGCATCGCTCCCGGCCTTCCGATCGAGGCGGTTTTCAAGGAGCTTTCGTTCGAGCTCCACGACCGTCCTCTGTTCGGCTTCGAGATTGCGGCGGTCGTCCACAAGGTCCTTTCGGCAGACGACGAGCAGCTGGCGAGAAACGCGGGTCGGGTCCAAACGACCGAATACGTGGACTCGAAGGGCGGCCGAAAAATCGCCTACAACCGGATGACGACAGCCACCGACGACGGCAGCTTCTCGATCGAGATCGTCTTCCTCCAGAACGCTTCGATTTCCGACGAACAGGTCGAGGTCATCCTCAAGAACGATTTCGGCGGTGCGCATGACGGATCGGTCTATCCGCTCGACGGTTATCTGGACAGCGTCAAGCTGGATGACATGCTGCGCTGGTGCGGCGACCGCAAGGCGTCCGACATCACGATCACTCCCGACCAGCACGTGATCGCCGAAATCGGCGGCAAGCTGTGCCGCGTGACGTCGCGCACGATCTCCTCCAACGAGATCGAAAACTGCGTTCGGTACGTATACGGCGAAAACGGACCGGCGGAAGCGCTGGCCGGAAACGACCTGGACGTCTCGCACGAGGTCCGCATCCGCGGCCAGCGCATCCGCCGCTACCGTGTCAACATCACGCCCGGTCGTATCAAAGGCGGCGTCGGCATGCAGCTGACGATCCGTACCCTGCCGTCCTCGCCGATCCCGATCGAGGTCCTCAAAATAGAGCCCGAGCTCCTGCGCGCGACGAGGCCCACCAACGGCATCATTTTCATCTGCGGCCCGACTGGCTCCGGCAAATCGACGCTGATGTCTTCCATTATCCGGATGATCGTCGAGCGGCCTGATGCCAACGAAAAGGTACTCGAATACTCGTCCCCTATCGAATACGTCTTCGACGAGGTCGAGATGCCAAGCTCGACCGTATTCCAAACCCATGTCGGCCGGCACCTGAAGCCACGCGACAAGGCCATCTCCGAATGGGCTTACGCCGCCCGTAACTCCCTGCGCCGCAAGCCCAAGATCATCATCCTCGGCGAATCCCGCGATGCGGAGACCATCGAAGAGACGATCAAGATTTCGCAGGAAGGTCACCTGACCTACACGACCATGCACACCAACTCGGTCGCCGAAACGATCAACCGCGCGATCAACGTCTTTCCGCATGAAATCCGCGACCGCATGTCGATCGACCTCATGGGCGCTTTGCGCATGATCGTCGTCCAAATTCTGGTTCCGAAGGTCGGCGGCGGCATGGTGGGTTGCCGCGAGTTCATGGTGTTCGACCCCAAGACCCGCGAACGCTTCCTCAAGACCAAGCAGCTCCAGTGGCCGCTCCTGATCCAGCGGATGCTGACCCAGGGCGAAGTGGTCGGCAAGACTATGCTGAAGTCGGCTCTCGAACTCCTGGCGGAAGGCACGATCACCATGGAGACCTTCGAGCAGATCGCCGAGACCGGAGGAAACTCCTGATGAAGAACACATCGATAGCTAGCGCATCGGCGGCTGGACCAGCGGGTTTGTCAGATTCATGGGACGCCCGCAGGATCGACACAAAGGGAAACGACTGAGATGGCACACTTCAAGAACACCTATAAGCCGGCGCGCTTTCTGTTCCTCGACGTTCGCGTCGGTGTCGTCATTTTCGCGACCCTGCTGCACATCCGCTTCTGGACGATCGGCCTGGACCTCGTGGTCGTCGCGCTTGCCCTCTATGTCGAGCGTATCGGCCTTGGCTTCATGGGATCGCTGCGCGCCGTGCGCGCATGGTTCACCGGAAGCTACAGACCGGCGCTCCGCCTCCAGAAGATCAGGCGCAAGGTCGACTACGAGCGCCGAAGTCTGGCCTGGGAAAAGCCGGTCAACCGGGAACCCGTCGTGGTCGACGAGGTGAAGAAGGACGGGACCAACCTCCTGAAGGGAAAGCTCTGATATGGCCAGCACGATAGAATACTCCTCCCCGATCAAATACGTCTTCGACGACGTCGAGATGCCTAGCCCGTCCATCTTCCAGACCCATGTCGGCCGGAACCTCAAGCCGCGCGACAACGGCGTTTCTGAGTGGGCCCATGCAGCCCGCAACGCGCTGCGCCGAAACCCAGAGCCAGGCGACAGCCATGACTAAGGAAATCGAGCGCAAGTTCAAGGTGAGCGGCGACGGATGGCGCGACGAGGTCTCGCAATCCTTCCTCATCGAACAGGCCTACCTGGTCGCCGAGCGCGAGCGTTCGGTCCGCGTGCGCATCCGCACGCTCCTCACCGGCGACGGCAGCTCCGAGCCCGAGTGCTTCCTGACGATGAAGTTCGGGGCGACGGCGATATCCACGGACGAATACGAATATTCGGTCCCGTACGAAGACGCCCGCAGCCTCGTTTCCCATGCTGGCGACCTGACGCTCACGAAGCTTCGCCACCTCGTCGAATTCGACGGCAGGACCTGGGAGGTCGACGAGTTTCAGGGCCGCCACGAGGGCCTCGTCATCGTCGAGATCGAATCTGAGGACGCGGAGTCCATAAATAACTTCCCCGCCTGGGTTGGCACGGAAGTCACATACGATTCATACTTCAAGAATGCCAGTCTCGTCTTCGCGAAATGAAGACGCCAAAGCAACGACAAACCAAAGGTTAGCACCATGTCGAACAACGATTCAAAGCTGCTGGTCGCCGTCGACGACGGCTACGCCCAGACGAAACTCTACACGATCCTTCCCGACGGCACCGAGGTAAAGCAGGTGCGCAGGTCGTCCATCCGCACGGGCAAGCAGGGCATCGGCTCTATCAACGGCGACGGCTTCGTCGGTCTCTACGAGGTCGACGGCGTTGGCTTCACCGTTTCGGAACTGATCGAAAGCGAAGACACCAAGTTCGACGGCTTCCACACCTCCGTGCTGGATCGCGTCCTCGTCAACCACGCGCTCGTTGAGGCCGACCTGTCGAAATTCGACATCGACCTGTGGACCGGCCTCCCAGTTGCCGACTTCTTCCGCGACGGCAAGAAGGACGAGGCGAAAATCGCTCTGAAGCGCGAGAACCTTCTGAAGACGGTCAAGGCCGGCGGTCCCGACGTGATCATCCCCAAGATCGGCAACGTCAACGTCGGTTGCCAGGCGGTATCGGCATGGGTCGACTTCGCTCTGGACAACGACCTCAATGTCCGCGACGACATCGACGGCGCGGTCGCGATCATCGACATCGGCGGCCGCACAACGGACATCGCCACGGTCATGAACGGCGGCGCGAGCGTCGACCATCAGCGCTCCGGCACGGACAACATCGGCATGCTGGATGTGTACGCCGGTCTTTCCCACGGGATTGCCCGGAAATTCGACGTGCGCGGAAACTTGCCGCTGTCCGACCTCGCCAAGGCGATGCGCAACCCGGAGAAGACGATCAAGCTCTGGGGCAAGCCGCGCGACATCTCCGATATCGTCGACGCCGTCCTCGAGGAGTTCGAAGGCAAGCTGAAGCGTGCGATCGAGGTCGTCATCGGTAACGGCGCATCGATCGACAACGTCGTCTTCGTCGGCGGGGGTTCGGCTCTGTTCACCGGCCTCCTCAAGAGCTTTCCGCACAACGGCGAGATCGTTCCCGACCCTGAATTCGCGAACGCCCGCGGCCTCCATAAATTCGCCCGCCACAAGGCGCTGCTCGCCTCCCAAGGCGAATAATCCAAGGCTCAAAAGGAGCGCTCTTCCGCGCCCCTGAAACCACGAGATCGGACGAAGACAGTTGAAAGCGCCGCAGAGGTCCAAATCGCTTCAGATATACGTGAAGCCGGGTATTCGGGAGGACGACGTCCTCATCGATATCTGGGACGCCTGCGCGCGCTTCGACCGCCCCCAGGACGTGTTCCGCACGATGCTCCGCCGCGGCATGATCGCCATGGTGGAGTCCGGCGATATGCCGAAGGCCGTCATCGACGCATGTGGTCTCGACGCTATCGTGGACTCCATTCTCGAGCGCCGCAGCCGCAAGTCGGGCAGGACGCGCCGCGAGGAACCGGTTCCGGCCTATCCGCCGCAGACATACGCCCCGCAGCCCGCCTACGTGCCGTACCCACCGCAGCCCCAGTACCATCCGTATCCGCCACAGGGCTACCCGCCGCAAGCCGACAGCGGGCAATGGAGCGGCGGCCACGACACGAGGCCAGCGAGGCCGCCTGAGTACGATCGCGCGCCGGAACCTCCACGTACAGCTCTCGAACCGCAAAGGCCTCCTGATGCGGAGCGCAGAGCCTTCGAGGAGAAGGTCCCGACGGAGCCGCCGAGAGCAGTGGAAACGCCGGTCCCCGAGAAACGACAGGACCCCGCGCCCAAGCCGCCGAGCACACCCGTCACAGCGGGCAAGAAGCGAACCATCGGGGACCTGATGTGACCACCGGTCACTGACATGCACGGAATAGAAGAGGGAAGAGAACAATGGCTGGTAAGGGACAACAAGGCGACGGTAGCGGCAACATCGAAATGGTGTGGTTCATCGCGGCCGTCCTGGTGATCCTCGGCGCGTGGTGCGTCTGGACCTACGCGAAGTCCGCTATCGTCTACCCGGCGTTCGCGGTTGACTATGCGTTCATCTGGATCATCGAGCATACCAAAGGCCTCGGCGAAGGCGGCTCGATGCTCAAGGACTTCATCGAGCAGTTTTTCGATGGACGCCGCGATGCCAACAACCCGAAGCACATCACCTGGGAAAACTTCGCACTGGTTCGCAAGACGGTCGGCGAGCAGGTCAGCTGGGTTATCGCCGCTGCCATCGTCGGGATGGCGATCGCGATCAAGTACCGCATGAAGGGCGAAGGCTACAAGACGTCGTTCTCGCTCGCTGGCGGCAAGGGCAAGGCTCCGAGCTTCGCCAAGTTCCAGGCCGAGAACTGGCGTGTCGCGACCTACTCCGCGAACTTCGATCCGGACGAAAGGGACGCCGAGATCGGCCCTCCGCTGACGCCGCCCGAATGGCTCAAGAAGAACGCGATCCGCTTCGAGGACAACGAACTCGACCACGAAGCCTGCCGCGCGGTGTTCACCGAGCAGCTCGGCAAGCAGTGGCACGGCTTCGACCGTGCGACGCTGAACGGCAAGGCCGTCCTGCTGATGTGCGCGCTCCACTACCTCAAGCTGGAGAAGGTCTTCCCCGGGTTCAACAGCGACAAGCCCAAGAACATCAGCCTGCACGAACGCGAAGAGCTCAGCATTGCCTGGGCCAGCGGCAAGGACGGGACGGCCGCCATGAAGGCCTTCGTGGAGCGTCACGAGAAGGACGCCAAACTCCGCAAGGTCATCGACACGATCGGCAGCAAGCACGCCTACGAGAACACGGTCATCTACGCCATGCTCGACCGAGCGCGCGCCAAGGGCGGCGTGTTCAAGGAACACGACATGGCCTACATCAAAAAGCTGGACCGCAACATGTGGTACGGCATGAACAACTGCGGCCGCAAGCGCTTCCACACCGAAGGTGCCGGCATCATGAGCCACTACTTCGCCGAACGCATTTCGAACCGTTCTCTCATCGAGCCTTATCTCGATCCGGCGTGCGAAGGCGTCGAGAATTATTTGTACGAGGAAGGTATCGAATCGCTCGAACAGTTCTTCACGGCTGCAGATGAGCATGCGTATTAAAAACATGGATTTAGTAGATTAATCTTGCTAAATGAAGACGCCGTCAGTTTCCCGGCGGCGTCTTCATTTAACGAGGAAACAGCTCATTTCAGTGCGCAACGATTGAGCGGCGGACCGTACCATTGGACGTTTCTGCTCGTGCACTTGTCGTATCGCTTCTCCGAGTCCGCGAGACACCGATGGCGCTGATCCTGGTCTCCGTAGGCTCCCCCGAACAGATTATTGCAAGAATTCATTTCCTGGCCCCAGTTGGCTTCACAACTTCGGTCCCAGTTGTACTTACATTGCTCGTTCAGCTTCCCGACGTCTTGCCGCGGCGCTTGTTCGCGCTCTCGCTTTGGGACGGGAGGCATCGGTTCGTCGCCGCCTTCATGGAGCAGTGGCATCGGCTCGTCACCCCCATGAAGCAGAGGCATCGGTTGATCGACCTGCTGTTGCGTGGTGGCGGCACCGGGATCGAGAAGCTGTATTTCGTCATCATCTGCTACCGCCTCGGCGACAGAAAAGAGCGTCATCATGGCAATAGATGCCATCAGCAAACGATTCATGGGAGCCTACCTGCCAATAATCCGGCCGTCGGTATCGTAGCCCCTTACCCCGTCAAACACTATTAAGTCCTTCGTACGATACACGAACGGAAAGGCAGGCCCACCAGCTTCAGGGAAGGCCTGCGCACGCGCGATACTACGCCAGAGGTACCTAAGCGCGCTCGGCGACCGCTCGCGCACCCACGACGTCTCCTTTGGCATTCAGCAACTGCTCGAGGTCGATCTGCTCGACCACGTTCTCGGCGTTGCCACGACGGAAGACCCACGCCTTGCCGTCGATATCGACGCCTTCGTCTCCATAGAGGACCTGGATATCGCCCTTGCGACCGTGCGAGAACACGTCGTGGATCGAAGGGAGCGATGCCAGGTACTCGACGAACGCCGGCATCCTTTCGCCGATTTCCACCTCGTTGCTCTGTGCCGAATGAATGTTGGCACTGAACCCGACATCCATATAGACAAGCTTGCGTTCGACGAGGTCGACATAGGCGACGTACTTCGTCAGCGACTTGCCAGTCAGCGGGAACACCATCTGGGCGCGCGCCGGTTCATAGAGGTTGCCTTCCTGCGGCTCTTCTCCCCACTGCAATGTGGCAAGCACATCGGTCGCGCCCTCGAACGGGATCGCGCTGTAGCACAGCACGTTCCAGACGGCGTAGCGGACACCGTCGGCGATCAGCTTCTGCGGGTAGAGGTCGATCATCTGGCAGGCGCGGCCCTTGAGGTCCTTCGAATTCGTGGGATCGCCCGAGAAGACAGCCGACTGGCTCGAGAACGGCTCGGTGGAATCCCAGCTGACCGTTCCCCTATGGCCCCAGTCAGCCCCGTAGAAATTCCAGCCAACGTCGAACCAGACGTTGCCAGACTCGCGCTTGGCTTCCCAATAGCTCGCGGTCCTGAGGAACTTCATATTGTCCGGGATATCGAAGACCGTCCCTCGGCCATACGCCGCCAGTTCCTGTCCGTTCGCCTGAAGCTTGACGTCCTTAGTCGCCGGATCGACGTTGAAGCCAGACGGATAGAGTGCATCGAGGCGCGATCCGACCTCCGCGGAGATGAATGCGCGCAGGTCCGCGAGATCGGCGTCATCGATCTTCGCCTTGCCGTTCTCGACGAACTGAGCCTTGGTCCAATTGCCCTTGGGCGTGAAGACGAGGGACTTGCGGTCGTTGACCGTGGCCAGATAACCGTCGAGCTTGACCAACTGGGACACTGTGAGGTCATGCGAAACCGACTTGAACGCATCGAACGCCTCGCGGCCGAAAAGGTCGTATGCCTTGTGCAGGCGGCGCAGCAGCTGGCCCGGACGTGCTTTCAGAAGATCGAGCGAGCCGATATCCTTGACCGCCATCGCCTTCTCGACCTTGGCATCGAGAGTGTGTACCTGCTTGTTGTAGAGGAGGTCATAGGCAGCGGAGACGCGCCCGACATTGAAGTCGGCCGGACGCAGATATGACAGCAGGCGCTTCCACTGCTCCTTGCGCATCGCGAAGTCTTCCTCGATATGCTTGGCGGACTCGATCAGCCCCAGCAGGAACCGGCGTTCCGGGCGGGAGAACTTGCGGAACTTGGACTTCGTGCGCAACGAGACGTCGCCCTCGGAAAGGGCGGCTGCCAAACGCAATACGTCCGTCGCTGTCGAGAACGCGACCTTGCGCTCGCCGGAAACAGCCGCGGCGATGCAGTGAGCGACCAACGTGACGCCATTTTCCTTGAACGAGAACTGGTCCATGTCGACGACAAGGTCATCCATCGCCGCGATAAGGTGCTTCGCCTGCGCGTTCTGGAAGTCGTTCCACTTCGCGGCCGTCTTGCAGAGCTTGACGAAAATTCCCGACGTCGTCTCTCCGTCCGCGAGATCGAGGACCTTGAGGCCTGTCTTTTCGGAGAGCGCGCCACGCTCTTCGACTTCTTCGGTGAAGAGATCGTTCGGAAGACCCCAGTACATCAGAATCTGATTGAACCAGTAGCGGGCCTGCGACATCTCGAGGACCTCCTTGGGGAAGTTCTTGTAGACGACGAAATCACCCATATTGCGGTCCTCGCCCGTCACATAGGCGAGCGCTGGCTTGGCGTTCTTCCAAAACTCGTAGATGCCGGCGTCCGACAGCTTCATGATCGCCTGCGTCGCGGCGAGCGAAGGCACGTAGCCGTAATAGGCGAGGTTTGACACAATCGTGCCGAGGCTCTGCAGGCGGAGATCGTCGATCTTCGCGCCATCGGCGGCCGCGAGGTCAGGCACGGCCACGTAACCGTTCTGCACGAGGAGAATGTCGTCCGACATCTTGATGGAGGTGTTGATGGCGTTCATCGATCGATACTCCTGTTCATGGAAAAGACAGGCCGACCCGCAGCAAAAAGAAATGGCTCCTTGAGGGAGCCATTCTTGGAACTACGGAAAGCGGCGCGGTGTTTCTTTTACATGATGAAGTTAGAAGGAACCGCAACCATGGCCGTATGTCTACTTTTTAGAAAACCAGGCTTCCGAGGTCAAGCAAAAAACACACGGGGTCTTCAATTTTATTTTCCCTGCTGAAAAATCCGTTCTCAAGACCCTGGCAATGGGGAAAGGCATAGACGTTTCGGCTGATGGCGTCTCTACCGCCGCCGTCATCGAACTCCCCATTCCAACCTGACACATCAACCGACCGGGCCCGATGGCCCGTCGTCGGCCGGACCGCCCACATGGTTCTGGAGGCTGATGAGGACGGCCTCCAAAGAATTCTGGTCCAGCGGCGGGATTTCGAAGGTGGTTGCCTCGGACGACATCGGTGCGGCCGCGACGGCCCCGACTTTCTTCTGACGGCGCTCCTGATACCTGAGCCGCCTGAGATCGGCATAGCGCCGCCGCAGCTCGTCCATGTCGATCTCCCCGGCGATCCACTCCTCGATCCACGACCTGAAAAGCGGATCGGTGTCGACCTCGACACCTCTTTCGGTGGCAGCGCCGAAAATCCTCTCCACGAGCGCGCGCCTGCGTTCGACAGTCATAGCCAGTTCCTCGATTACACGGGCGCACAAAGCCACCCATTTCGGGCGTGACGCTATCCATCCGGCCGTCGACGGTCAAGGAGCAGGGGCGTTCCCGTCGTGGATGGCACACCGGTTTTCCGCCGTTGGCCTGCGAATTCCGGGAAGGAGGCGAGGGACCTTGGCTTCGAGCAGGCTGATCAGCTCTGGCTGCATGAACTCGTAGTCGTCCGGGATGTCCAGGCAGATCACGCGCCTTCCTCCAAGCGCCGAGCGAAATTTCCGCTGTAGTTTGCTGCGATGCTCGCGTTCCATGACCATGACGACATCCGCCCACTGTACCAGTTCCCGGTCTAGCGGCGTGCAGGCGTCGTTATTGGTGCCTGCCGACAGCACCTCGAGGCCCTCCCATGTGGAGAAGACCTGTTCTGCGGTCGGGCTGCGCAGCTTGTTCTGGCTGCATACGAAGAGGACGTTGAGTGGCTTTACGGGCATCTTCCCAGTTCCGGAACGCGAGAAAGTCGACGGTTCGCGCGACAAACGGGCCATGAACGAAGGCGGAAATAGCGACATTTCGGCAACTCCTTGTTTCTTCGTGATGCAGACCCCACGGCACGCGCCGTCGGGACCTATGCAAGCGTCCCGAGGCTCTCTTAGCCTGTAGAGACGAAGTCATTCAATTCGATACTCTGCGGGGCAGCCATGCGCGCGTTTCTAGTCGGTACCTTCCTCACTCTTGCGATTTCATTCGGGTCGACCGATCAGGCTGGAGCGCTCTCGCTCCTCCAGACGGCGGAGACGCCTCGCGTCGATCATGAAGATGCGCTTGAACCGGCAGCAATGCCCCAGGAAACGCCCTTCTTTCTCGAAAAGCGGTCCCTCCCCGCGATCACGGACGCGATGCGCATCAACAGGGAGCATCGCCGGATGTTCGCCGACCTGACCAAGGAGAGCAGGGGAGAAGACAATCCCCTGACCAAGTACATCATGGCGCTCGACGTGCGCTACGCCATCCTCTCGGCGGTCGGAGACGGCCTTGTGCGGGCGACGACGCCGGAAGAGGTCACCGAGGCGACGGCCGCCGCCGACGCGGTCCTGGCCGTGCGCACCGACCTCGATCGGGTGATCGGCACGACCCAGATGGCCATTATCGACGCCGCGAGGGCTTCCAAGGGCTACTTCGGCGCTTGCGACAGCCGCGGACAGCTTGCCGACGGGACCAAGTGCGTCCGGGTCAGCGCAGAGAATGGCGGCGAAGCTGGCAAACAATCGTTCTGGGCGCAACCTTGGGACGCCGCCCGGTTCGCGGCGGTCCCTCAGCCGTAGAATTCCGCGAGCGCGCGAATGAGGTCTTGAAATAGAGTAGCGCCGATGCTAAACCGCGCCCTCGAAGGCGACAGGAGCATTCATGGCTATGAATAGACGCGAGATGGAGTTCTTCGTAGCTCGTGGTCTCCACGATCTCGACAACGAGGCGCTTGCCAAAATCGCCCGCCAGGTGCTCGGCAAGGAAATCACGCTACGCGGCAGTCGCTTCTCGTTCCCCCGCAAGCAGGCCCAGGAGACGAACCAAATGGCGGACACCACGACACCTCCAGTTGGCGCTCAAGCCAAGTTGTCCACGGCGCAGGTCAACGCTCTGTTGGATGTCCTCAAGGGCGAAGACCGCTTCAACGACAATTACGCGCCCGCGAAGAAGCTCGTGGAACTTTCACTTGCCAACTGGAAGGGCAACGCCGGTCTCAGCGCCGACCGCCTGATCCTGACCGAAGAGGGCAAGGCGAGAGCTGAGCTGGAACGTGCAAAACGCGATGGGAAGTGAGATGGCGAACTCCGATACACGCCACAAGGAAGCCCTCGAGGCCATCAAGCGGGTGTTCTCCGACACGTCGGTGAGCGTCGAGCAGACCCGTGTCTCGCTCGAAACTCTCAAGGAGGAAATCGACGGCTTGCTGAATTCCCTTCCCGACGACGAGGGAGACGGAGAGTAAAATGGCATTCGAACGGATTATCGGCGCTGCTTTCCTACACCCCGACAAGGGTGTTTATTCGCTTCTCGCGCCGGCCCGCCATGGTCAGGTCGGCCGACTGGTCGACCCATGCTATCCCGATCAGCCCCATGCGAACCTCGACTGCGATCAGGGATTCGTCACCGACCGAGCGCGGTACGTGTCGCGTGAGGAAGCATGGAAGCTCGTCGCCGAAGAAATGGCGGCATTCCCGGGTCAAAAGCTCGCCCACTATCCGGCGCTCGAAAATTTCGGGACGGACGAACACCCGATGCCAAACAACCGCGGGAGCGAGCTCTTTTCCGAAGACGTCTGGTAGGGCGTTGACATCATGAAGGCTCATTATTCGGCCAACCCAACGGAACGGTGACAAATGAAAAAGCGCGACATCCCGACCTTATCGACTGAGGAGATTCTGTTTGACTTAAACGCCAGCTTCTGGACACCCCCGTCGACTGACGTGATCCGTACGGACTTGGAGGAATTCCGCCGACAGTTCGGATTGATGCCGGAACTCGCAGAGGCGCTCGGGGTGCGTCAGTTTCTTCGGGAAGACACCCTCAGAAGCGTGAATTGAAAAATTCGAGTTTGTCGACCTCGACTACCCGTTACACTGGCTTCCGATAAGTCATTCGACTTTCGAAATTCCCCGCGATGGCAATTCGAGGTCCGGAACCCGTTCCGGAATGTCCATGGAAATTCCGATCCCGAACATCGACGCATAGGCGATCACGTTCTCGAAATTTGGCACCGACAGACCGCGTTCGAACCTCGACACCCATTTCCGACTGCAACCGATAGTCGCCGCCACGTCGTCCTGGGTGATGCGCGCGTTCGCCCGCTCGGCCGAAATCAACGCCCGAAGTCGCTCGAGATCGAATTTTGTCGCCTTCGACAAATCATGGTCTTCGGTCATTATTCAATCCAATTTCAAACGATGGGACATTGATGTCCCCTACGCAATTTAAGATAAAGCATCGAATGTCGAAATAAATCAAGACGCCGCATCTTTCGATGCGCGAATAACGGGAAGTCCCGATTGCCAATTCGTAACCTTCCAGCCGGCTCTTCGGGGATTGATGGAGGCCGACACTTGTGCCTAAAATTCAGATGACAGAAATCGAAGACGTCGCCGAAGCGATGCCATTTCCGGGATACATCTATGAAGGAACTGCCCAAGGACTTCCTGACCATCGGACGGGGTGCCGAGTACGTCATCCGCGCAGACGATGCCATCGTCGTCGTGTCGTCCGGTCGTCGTCTGGAAATCGCGACCAGACTGACCGACAAGATCGCTTCGAATGTCGTATTGAGAGACCCGGCCGCACCCGACACGGAAACCGTCATTTTCACGGGGAGCGCGCCGCAGGCCATGCAGGCCTATCTCGACATCGCCGAGCAGCTGACGAAGAAGAAGCGGCCATCCGTACTTTCCGTCGTGAAGGCGCTGTCCGTCAGCGTCGCGTCGATCGCCATCGTCGCCGCCCTGACCGTCGGTTACCTCGAGACGAGACGCTTGGCTTCGGACCTGCGTGCAGCGGAAACCGCCCACGCCGAACCGCAGATTCCCTCCGACCTGCCGCAGGCCGCCCGCGATCTCATCGACAAGGGTGGGACCCAGGACCTGTCCAGCTTGAAGGTGTTGAAGAAGCCGGACTTCCTCAATGCTCCTTCGACGACCGCGCCGGCGTCCGAAGTCACGCCGGCGGTTCCGCAAGCCCCTGCCAACGCGGCCGAAGCCATTTCCGATCTTGGACTGCCGACCTACAATCCAAACCTCTACACGAACGGCGGCGCGGCCCCCGCGAACGAGCCACGCGCTGCGACGACTGCCGCCGACGCGAAGGCCGTTCCCGCCGAACCGAAGCCCGAAGCACCAACCGCTCCCGAAAAGGCGGCCGAGACACCGCAGGAAGATAAGGCGACCACGCCCGATCCGAAGCCCGAGGCGTCGACGAATCAAGCCGCCGAGACAGGCAAGGACGACCAGAAGGCAGAAGCGAAGCAAGACCCCAAGGCCTTCAAGAAAGATGCCGAGGCGGCCGTCAAGTCGCTGATCGGCAACGGCATGTCCGACACTGACGTGCGCAAGCTTCTCCTCAACCTCCAGCAACTCAATGCCGGCGGCGAACAGGAAATCACGCCCGAGATGTTGAGGGCGCTCCCCGAAGAGGTCGCGGCCATGCTTTCCGAACAGGGGATGGACCTCGAAGGACCGGCCGGCGGCACGATGAACATCCTGCCTTCCGAAGTCGTCGACCAGTTCCGTGGAAAGGACGGCGTCGCGACGATCCCGGAAAACTACTCGTGGTACGCTCGTAGCGGCGGACCGGTATCGATCCCCCTTCCTGGCGGCGGCGACATCAAGACCCCTGATGACTTCAAGGATTTCGGTCTGCGCCCGTGACCGATTTGCTCCCGGAAAACGTCTGGCGCACGCCCCAGCTCGTCCGTGATCGCATGACGGTCCGCGACGGGCAACATGAGCGCATCGTCACGCTCACTCCCGATGTCGGCCTCGCCCTCCTTCTCTACAAGCTGCACAACGAACTGTACGAGATCGAGGTCGAGCCGTCGGCCGAAGAGATCGCCGATTTCCTGACGGCGTTGCAAGCCGTCTACGATGTCGTCGCTCCGCACTGGAGAGCCGCCGACCCTACATTCGAGCAGCACGACCCAGCGTCCATGCCGCTTCCTGCATTCGTAATCAGCATGGACGCAAACGCGCTCGACGAGGTGGGTTCTGGATACGGCCCGATCCACGGCCTCATCCAGGCGTTCGCACGCAACCTCCTCGATCGGTCGGCCTACGCAGCCATCATCAAGGAACTCTCCCGCTCTGCGAAAGAAAGCCAGATCGAACCGGACCTGGTTCTCGAGCAGTACATGCAAAAGATCAAAAGACACGGAGGCTTCGATGCCCACATTCTCAGGGTCGACACCCGATTCCAAGGATAAGCACGATCCTGGCGGCAAGGTCAGGATACGCCTGCGCGACACCATCGTCGGCGGCGCGACCTTTTCCGACTGCGGCCGTTACAGGCCTCTGCTCTGGCGGACCTGGGGCGACGCGATCAATCCCGGCCACGTCTTGTGGATCGGCATGAACCCGAGCACGGCCGACGGGACCGTCGACGATCCGACCGTTCGGCGTGAATGCGACTTCACAGCCGCTTGGGGCTATGGCGTCTACCGGAAGTGCAACGTCATGGACTTCCGCGCGACACAGCCGAAGGCCCTTTTGGAAAGAGGGGTTGAGCCACGAAGCGAAATCAACCTTCCGACTATTGTCGAGCAGGCCAAGTCCGCCGAAATAGTCATCCTCGCCTTCGGGTCTCTTCACAAAAAGTTGAGCCACTACGGCGCGGACGTGGTGCGCGCGCTCGAAGCGGAAAACATCGACGCTTACTGCCTCGGCATCACCGCCAACGGCTCTCCGAAGCATCCGCTCTACCTGAGGAAGGATTCCGAGCGCCTGCGGTACAAGGGACTGCTCGCCGCTTGACGCGGGGAGGGGTCTCCCGCTTGATCGAAAATAAGAAGGACTCGCAGTGGCAATCCTAGAACTTGACCGACCAAAAAAACGTATATTCCTGAAGTAATATGTTCTTGCATTCCCGTTCAGAGGGCATTATTAGCTTGGCCTCGATGACGTACGTCGCGCACAGGTAGTACCCGTCCATGAAGTCTTTCAGCGGCGGTTCAGCAGGAATGATCCTGCGCAGTGAGGGCATGCAGCGGAATGATCAAGTTCGTCTCAAGCGTCGAGGAAATCGAAACGGAGGAACTCGAGGGGCGGATCGTGATGCAGAGCATCATGCACGATTGGCCGAGCTACAGGCACCCCTGCAGGGTCATCCAGAAGACAGACAACTCGGCTATTGTCGAGCGGCTGCATGCCAATTACGACGACGTTAAATCGATTTGGGTGTTCACCGAGAAAACCGCCGGAGAACAACAGGTGATCCGGCTCGCGGAAATCCGGGCCGTATGCGACGACGCCGACGAGGCGAACGTGATCGTCCAGAAGAGCAGGGAAGCCCTCGACGAGTTCTTCAAGGCGAAAGACAAGCTCACCGTCGAATTCGCGGCCATCGCGGCCAACTCCACCGACCGCCGCAAATCCCAAGCAGCCCTTCGCCCCTGCTGCTGAGCCCCGAGTGTCTCGGGCGAGTTCTTCAATTCCCGTTGACACGGCCGCGTTGGCCAGGTATCGATCTGTGCCGCGCAAATAAAGACACCGTGCGCGCCGCGGTCATTCCGCAGCCGACGGCCTTGATCCTTTCCGAACGTGGCCGCATTGTCCGATAAACGGAGAGTTCCCGCGTGATCACGTTCTACAACAAGCAGAAGCCAGCCTCGGAAAGCCTTATTGGCAAGTACGCCTTCGCTGACGGCGGAATGCATTACGCCTCATATTCAGCGGCGATCATGGTCACCCGCGAAATGGGCGTTTCCGTTGAAGGCCTGCATCTGTGCAGGACCATCGAAGACGGCGTCATGGTCGCGACGGAAGTCGACGAACACGAACTCAAGACCATGCGAAAGACATCCGTCGCCTGCGCTTGCGACACCCTCGACGAGGTCAACGCGATCTACCGCGCCAACTTTGAGTCCCGCAGTCTCTACCAGGCTTCAATAGCGGCCGGCAAGGAACTTTTCGTCGCACTCGATGGCACTGAAATCCAGCCTAGCACAACTTTCGAAAACAGGACCCCAAAGCCATGATCGAAGTCTTCGAAATCGGCAATGCCACAACGAATATCACTCCCGGTCGTTTTGTCCTCCTGAAGGGACGACCGGCGTTCCGAGAATTGACTGCCCCCTGTATCGTACTTGGCGCACAGGACGGAACTCCCGTAGTCAAGCTGAAGCCCTTGGTATCCGAAAGCATTGGCGACAGTTCCGGCCCGTACTACAGCGGCGCAGTCTCCGAAAAGGAGATTCACGTCCTCCGCTCAAAGATCGCCGTTGTTTGCGACACGGTTGCAGAGGTCAACGCACTCGTTGAGACGTCCAAAACCGCTGAGATGATCCTGCGTAACGCCCAAGAGGCTATCGCGACTATTCACAGCGAATCCCACGGCCAGGCAATCCCAGATGCCGCCGAGGACGTCGACGATATCGAAGCGATCCGCGCTTTTACGCTCCTGAACAACTCCGGTGACTCGACCATCACCTGGGAGAAGGACAACGACGAGGTGATGCGCGCGCTCATCGAAAAGAAGATGTCCGAAGGCATGGCGTTCTTCATCATCCATCCGAAGGCGCTCGGTTTCATTCCCCGTCCGAAGTCCAGAATTTCCGATGTCGAAGAGATCATGAAGCGCCGTTCCGTCGCCGTTAAGGACGAGGATTTCGCCGAGATCATCGCGGCCGGCATGGCGGGCGTCACCGAGCGCCCCGAAATCGACACGGAACGCGCCGAACAGTCCTACGACCCGGCCAGGATCGCCCGCAGCCAGTCTGTCGGCGTCATGCCGATGCGCGGAGGCTGAACGATGACCGGACTTCCCGCCGATGTGATGTTCTCGCTCGACCATAGCGTCGAGTGCGGCGACATGACAGCGGACGTCCACGCCTACATCACCCTTCTCGACGAGGACCCGCTCGGCTGGTACGAGGGCCTGAGCGGAAGTGACGAGTTCATCAGGTTGATGAACGCGACGGCCAGACAGCGCATGGCTTCGTGGCGTGAAACGGCGGACCTCGACGATCGGGCGACGGTCACATTGATCGGGTTCCAGGAACTCCCGCGCACGCTCACGGATAGCGCGAGGCATGTGCTTTCGGAGGCCATCAAACTCCGCGGGCCGGACAGACAAGCCGTCGAAGCCCTTCTGGCGAACCGTTCCTTTGTTTCCGACAATGCCTCGCCATTTCTCCCTGCTTTCAATGAGATCGTCATGCGCGCCCGTGACGACGTCAGGATCATGGGCCGTTCCGCATTCTCCGAGGCGCGGTATCTGCTTCCCGACTTCTACCGCCGGGTCAACGAGCGGCGGATGCAGCTGATCACTGAATCCATGCAGATTGAACAGGCCGCCCATTACCGGAAGCCCGTCTCGAGGAGCGTCCGCAAGGCACGGCGAAAGCCCCTGATCAAGGCCATCGACCTTCTTTCCAAGATCGGAGGCCAACAGACCGCCTCCGCCTTCATCTCCGGCGACGACGTCGTCGTCACGGGAAAGCGGTTCAATTTCCGCGCCCGCAAGGGTGTTTTGTCGAGCAACGGCCATGGGGCGTTAAACCTGACGGTCACCGACAAGGACAACATCGAACTCGTCGACCTCTGCTTCTATTTCGAAAACATGCCCGCTCCCGACCAGCTGGCGGCGCTCATCCTACACGTGAAGGCAGGAAACGAAGACGATATTATCACCACAGGCAACGCCATCCGCACGTACACGGCCGGCAAGACCTATGCGCCGATCCTGGAGTTGCGAGAGACCAAGAAGCGCAGGAACGAGGTCCGCTACGGGAACGATACCAATGGGACAGCGGTGGCGACGCAATCCAATCCACTCCGCGCCATGATGGCCAATCACATCGATACGGTCCTCTTCAACGGCCGCCGCGGCTCCAGCGACGAATACAATCGCCTCCACGACATTCTCGTTCCCGGGATCGCCGACACCATCATGGATGTCGCGCGCAGCTCGAAAGCAGGGGCTTTCCTCTCATCCACTCTTCCGGAGGTCGCTCAACTGGTATCCGTGCCGAAACGATCGAGAACCGACGCGATCCCGCTCGACGAGATCGAAGAAGCCGATCCGATCCCATTGATCGCCACCCTCAGACTTCCAGCCGCCCGAACCATCACCATCTAGGACCTGAAGCATGACCGCAGACAAGACCGATTGCCAGGTTCTCGAAGAGGCATTGGCCCGATACTTTGAGACACACCAAGACGAATACAATCCTCGCGAACGCGATTATCATTTCCTTGGTTTCCGCATCTTCGCCGAGGACGTGATAGGTGACGCGTTCCGCAAGATCAGGACCCACGCCTTTCCCAAGGTGGAAGCCGCATCGACGGACGGAGTCTCCATCGGACCAGTTTCGCTTGTTCCGCGTCGACGCGCGGACGATGGCCGCCTCTACGAGTTCACGATCCAAGAGGGCGGTGTCGACCGGTTCGTCGTCAGAACGCTGCACACCCCGGCAGGCCGAATGCGCAAGCGCTCGTCGGACACCGTGGTATTGCTTCGCCCACGAGCTCAATATGGCATCACCCACGCCAGTTTCTCTCTTCCGAACGAGGAGTTCTCGAACCTACGCTACGGCTGTCACGATGGACCTGGCGCACTCCCTGGATTGACTGAAGCCTGCAAGCTCATTCTGCCCTTTATCAAGGACGAAGTTGCGAATGACGCAGTCACTCAGAAGTTTTCACTGTTTCGAGACGAGTACATGGCCCTTGTCGAACGAGACGGCGGCCTGCCAGGCGCGTTGACAGCGCGTTTCGGCGATATGGTTCTCGAGAGGGGCATGGGAGCAATCTACGACTGGATTGCCCGCGAGTTGCCAGCCCTCGACGCGAAGGTCGGCCGCCTGATGACCTGGCCCGACAACTCGCTCCGCTTCAACGATCAGGACGAAAACGCAGTGATGGTTCGCGCCCCCGGGGCGATCGCCCTCGTCCATTTCATCCCCCCTTCGAGCGATCCACATCACGCCTCCATGCAGGTTCTGCGGCAGGATGACAAAGGCCAGCCGATCTCGGCCGAAAGCTACCTCGTTCCCGTCGGTAACGGAGACATGGTTCGGACGATCGAGGCATTCAGAAACGGAGAGGCAATCGAGGGCCACCCAATGATGTCGTTCGACTTCCAAACGCGCCGCATCACGACGACTCCTGCGTTTCTGGAGACCAAGCGTTACCAGGACGTCGCCTTGTCCACTTTCCATGTCGGCTACGACTGGAGGGGACGCCGAAGCGAAGAATACGCACAAGGCATCCATCGTTTCATGGACTGGGACGGGATCGAACAGGCCGTTTGCCACCCGCAGAGCGCGCCTTCACTTTAAAAACGTCCGATTTCGTCGTGTCCTGATTGGCGAAATCCGCAATCCTCAAAGTGTGATCGGCCGGCTGTTGACGTGGATATCAGACAGGCGGACGATTGTCTTGCTTTGACATCAACGGAGTTGTCGCGTGAGCCGAAACGAATTCCTGAATTCCCTGCGTTCACTCGGCCTGATGGCTTCCGCGGCCATCATCCTCTCGGTCCCCGCATTGCGGGCAGTGGCGACCAACGGCGGTATCGATGCTTCGATCATGAACGCCACGTGCCTGATCCTCGGTGTCACGGCGATGTCCGTTGGACTTTCCCAGCTGAAGCGAGGCCTCACCGGCTAATCCGTACAGAGCTTCTACAAGCCGGGCGCTGCGTAGCGGATGTCGCGCGGGAAGATGGCGTTCAGGGTCAACTCGCGGATGACCTCCCGGTATTCGGCGACGACCGAGCGATCGACCGTTCCTCCGAAGCCTTCAAGCCAGTCTGCGATGTTCGACAGATGGCCAGGCTCCGCCATGTCGCGTTCGAGAGCTGTCTGGAGATATATCCTGGCCGCCTCCGAAACCGTCGACTGGATGCCGTTGTTCCTGATGTTGCCTGCCAGCCCGCGTCTGTCGCCGTCGTTGAAGTCGTAGAACCTCAGGGACAGAAGTTTCGAAACCATCAAATCTTGCATGGACACCGCTCCATTCGCCGATACTCAAATTACGGGACAACAGAACGAAGGGGACAAACGGAATTTGCGACTCCGTTTTATATTGCACTGCACAATGACGAAGCGTAGTGTCATCCAAGAACACAAAATGGAGGACCCCGATGTTCGACCTCAAGACAATTCAGTCGGTTATCGAATCTAAGGCCAAGGCAGGCGTCGAACTCGCACTCACCGAAGCAACCGATATCGCCACGACCACGAACACTGAACTCTCGGCGTTCGGCGAACTCGCCGGCGCTTTGACGAAAGCGAAGACGCCGGACGAGGCGATCAACGCCGTCATCTCCTACAACGCGCTCGCCTTCCAGCGCGCCACGGCCGCGTTCCTGCGCGCGGTCGAGCGCGGCTCGGATTTCTCCAAGGGATACGGAGAAGACGTCCGCAAGGCGTTCGTGGCCTGATCAGAACCGAGGCACAGCATATTTCGGGGCGGCTTCGGTCGCCTCGATGCTTTCAAACGACAGCAGGTTATCCGCCCCGGCGACATCGCGCCCCTCGGCGATCAACGACGCCACGGCGTCCTCGACGCGAGCGAGTTCGGCGGACGACAGCGAGACAAGGCCGCTCTGCTGCTTGGACACCAGGACGGCGTAATAGGCGGCCGCGTCGTCCAGAGCCACCTTGAGCCCCCTGTCGCGCACGTTCGTCATGTATTTCTGAAAACCGCTCGGCGCGTGGACGGTCACCGCGGTGAAGCCGACCCTCTGATCACTGTGGACGAAGTAGACACCGACCCCGTCGGGCAGCTTTTCGACCGTATTCAGGTAGACGTTGACCAGCATGCTGAAGTCGTCGTTTCCGCAGAGCCTCGCCAGTTGAGGGGCGACTTCCGTCATCACGGCCGCGACATCGGTCTTGAAGCGCCAGTAGACCCGGTCGAACAGGTCCATGTGCGTCGAAAAGGTCTTGAGAAGGTATGCCGAAACGCTTCGAAACACCACGTCGTCGGACAGGTGCAGCCATTGCCGCGGACCGGGCCGAGACAGCAGTTGAAGCGAGGCGACGAAGGAGCGCGCCGCCGACCTGGTGTGGGACCATGCCTGCGCGGCGTCCTTCCTGTCCTCCAGGATCGCCGACATGGCGAGATGCTGGACCCAGTTGTAACCCGAGACCCTGCGCAGATCGATCCCCGCTTCTCCGAGCAAGGCCGTCTCCAACTGGTTGCGCATACGTCTCATGGTCTGTCCGCCGTCATGGGATGACGGATGATGTTCCGCAGGGCCGCCAGCGACAAATGACAGGGTCTCTCGCCGATCATCGCGCCTGAAACACCGACAGTCCGAAGCGCGGCATGACGGCCAATGCGTGGTCGAAGATGCCCGACTGGAGCTTTTCGTAGGGAAGGCCCTCGGTCTCGCGCGAGAAGCAGTAGATTTCGAGCGGGATGCCAGTGGGTGTCGGGTCGGTGGTGCGCAGCATCAGCCGCATCGTGTCATCCACGTTCGGATCGCGACGCAGGTGCCACTCGAGATATTCGCGAAAGAGCGCCGAGTTGGTCGTGGTCGGCGCGACTGGCCCGATCGACGACAGGAACGGGCCGATGATCGTGTCTGACTTCGACTTGCGGACCCATGCGGCTTCCACGAACTTGACGCTCGTCTGGTCGAGATAGAGCGAGCGCTTGATGCGCCGTGATCCCGTCTCGAACATGCCGCGCCAGTTCTTGAACGGCTCGCCGATGAACTTGCGCACGGGAATGGTCGTCAGGGTCATATCCCAGTTCCTGACGGTGATGTGGTAGAGGGCGATGTCGATCACCGTTCCGTCGACGTCGAGCTTCGGAACCTGCACCCAGTCGCCGACACGGATCATCTGGGACGACGAAATCTGGACGCTGGCGACGAAGGAGAGGAGTGTGTCCTGAAACACCAGAATGAGGACGGCGGCCATCGCGCCGAGGCCGGACAGGAGGATGACGGGAGAGCGGTCGACGAGCGCGGCAAGGGTCAGCACGGCAGCGACGATGAAGCCCGCGATCTTGATGACCTGGAGATAGCCCTTGATCGGCCTGACGGCGGCCAGTCCCTTGCGGGTGTAGACGGCGTTGATGGCGTCGAGGATGGTCGAGGCGGCCAACACCAGCGTGAGGATGATGTAGGCGGTGGCGACGTTCTGGACGACCTTGACGATGGATGCCGGGAGGGCAGGGACGGCCTCTACGCCATACATCACCACCGCGGCCGGCACGGCGTGCGCAAGACGGGCGACGAAGTTGTGCCTTCTCAGGTCCTGGTCCTGTCCGAATTCGGTCAGCGCCAAGAGCTTTCCGAGGACGCGCAGGACGAGACGGCGCATGAACAGGTGGACGATGGCAGCCCCCGCAAACAGGATGACCATGCCAGCGACGGATTGCGCCCATGAGGTCGAAGCGAAGAACGATTGAAGACTTTCGAGCATTTCAATTCCAGAATTTAAATGGTGACATCGTGCAATATTGTGGCTCACGACAACAAATTTTGCCACATATTCGTGTCGTTAAGCCATTGAATTTCAAGTCCTCCCGCCAGAATCGATCGACAGGCTAGAATCTAATAGAATCAATGTGTTAGGCCGATTTGTGGATTGACAAACGGTCTGAAATGCTTATTTCTGCACAAATAAATTAGAGAACTAAGGAGCGTACATGGCATCGCTGTTTTTCAAAGGCCGTATCGATTTCGAAAAGCTGTCCATGGCGGATATCAGCGAAGTGACGGCGGCTGTTGCCCAACTTCAGAAGCTTTCCGAAAAGGAAGGCTTCGATTTCGAGAGCGGGTCGTCCCGCAGATACGCGCCGCGGCCTGACGCGGAAGGAAAGAGAAGCACAAAACGCCCGGTGCAGCAGCGTCGCCTCATCCTGGCGCTCAGAAAAAGCGGCAAGATTCTCTACGTCGAACTCGAGGACGCGACCGGCATGAAGATGGGATCGGTCAACCCGCATCTCTCGGCGCTACACAAGGAAGGACTGATGACCAAGCACCGCGACCCCCATATAGGAAAGTCGGGACGAGGGCGCAACGCCGGAACCTCCTACGAGCTCACCGACGAGGGCAATGCCGTCGCCGACGAGCTGATCGCGGATGGAATGACGCTAGCTACTTAGGCTTCTTGATGCTCGCCAAGACGACGTCCGCATTGATGCTGCCATCCGGGTTACGCGAGCCTTCCGGGAGACCGTAGTCCCCGTCCCCCGGTTGCCTGCTCGCATGCAGGACAACGCCCAGAAGATAGGCGAGGCTCAGGGCGTTCGGATCGAACTGGACGGTGGCGTCCTTGTCGCCGGGCGTTTCGTTGGCATGCGACCCGACCGCCCAGACACTCGAGCCAAGCTCTCCTGCGTGCACCCTGACCTCGGCAAAACCAAATCCCTGGGCATCGAGGAACTTGCGGATCGCAGCAGCAGGCGCGCCCTTCAGGGCGTCGGCAAGCTCTTTCGCGCCTCCGTCAAAGCCCTTCTTTGTCTTCCAGAAATAGTTCTGCAGTGCCTGGAGTTCGGTCATGGTCGCCCTCAAAGCTTGAGTGTGTGGGTGCGGTCGTAGATTTCCCTGGTGAGCTCGACGGCATCGTCGTACGAGCCATCTGGCCGGCGGGCCTGAAAGAAGAACCTCGGACGTGGATAGCCGAGATAGGAGACAACGCCTTCCTTGCCGTCGAGAAACCTCCCGCCGGTCGTCATCCCGTGTTTTTCTTCCGCCTTCTTGAGATTGGCGATCTCTCCGCGATCCCCGCGCGCCAGAACGTCGGGCATGATAACGCCGCGGATTTTTCCGTTGTCGCCCGTTTCGGTCATTTCAGGTCTCCCAGGTTCACGATACGCCAGTCGGCCTGGCCCATTCCAATCACCTTGATGCCGTTAGGCAAGCGGCTCTCGTATGGCTCGTGGTGATGCCCATGGATGACGAGCTTCACTCCCATGGCGGCCGCCAGCTCGTCGAGTTTGCCGAAGCCGTACCGATGCGAGGTCGGAGCCTCGTGCGTGACGAGGATGTCGGCGCGCTGACGCGACAAGGCCTGCACGTCCTCAGGAAAGATGGTCGCGCGGTGACGCATCGGCAGGCCGTCTCGCCATCGGCTTCTTGGATCGGCCTTTAGCATCTGCTTTCGGGTGGAAAAACCCGGTTGCTCCGTCGATCTTGGATTCCAGACCTTGTTGCGGAAGACACCGCCGAGACCCGCGAACCTGTAACCGCCGATGTCGACGACACGGCCACTCAGGTTTCGGTCAGCCAGACCGGACGAAAAGACGAAGTCATACCATTCCGGCGTGTCGGCGTCATGATTGCCGTGGACCCACCACACATCGCTTCCCGCCTCGATCAGCGGCGAAAGTTCCTCGTCGAGAGGGCGCGAGAGATCGAAGTCACCGAGAAAGACGGAAACGGGCGGGACGCCAGCGGAGACTGCCTCCTCGACGGCCGTGTAATCCCCATGCGTGTCGCCGAACAGCGCGATATCCATTGCCTTCTCCATTCGGGGCCTTGGTATCACGGTGAGGTCTCCAATTCAATAGTTGAGAAAGCGCAGATATGAAGACGTCGCTTCGCTCAACCACCTACGGAGCAGAAGGCCCCGTCGAGCGCGGTGACCACGATACATCGATGTTGATCTCCCTGTTCGCCCACATGTCGGTCGTGTCCTTGATCAATGCCTTGATGGTATCCGGATTCCAATGTCCATGCGTCGGGCGTGACCGTTCCGACTCCGCCCCGACGATGAAACAGAGGATGAGCTGAAGTCTCCGCACGATCCCGTCCGCGACTTCGTCGGTTATCCTCTCGGACGACAAGAGCCGCCGTGTTTCATTTAGGTGCTCCCGCAATTTCGCAGGCGTTTCCTTGAATGTGCCGTATTCCGTTTTGCAGACGGAATAGAGTTCTGACACGACCACCCGCGCGACGCGGTCCACTTCGTCCACGGCGTAGGTCGCCCCGAACACCTCAGGAATGCGAATTTCCATGGGCAACATCCAAGGGGCCATCTTTCCGTCCAGGCCGTCATCATCCGCATTCAAGGGGTAGACCCGCATGCTCGGGTACCAGAACATGGACGTAAAGCCCTCCCTGCGCCCAAACGGTGTCGGTCGATCCTTGGGATTGTCGAACTTTGCGTCGTAGATCGAGGCGTCGATGATGGTGTTCACGGGAAACCGGTCGTGCGCCGCTCCTGCCATCATCGGCTCGCGGACAGGCATCCACATGTGGCCGTCTATCATGACTAGGCCTCTCATGTATTCCGCCGCCACTTGCTCCCAGTTTTCCGCGTCGCTCCCTTCGAACGCAGCAAGTGACGACAAGGGAAGCATTTGGTCGCGCACGGCGTCGGAAATGTGGAGAAACTCGCCTCTCGCATGGCGAAAGCCATCTCGCCTCATATCGGAATGCCGGATAAATTCCGCTGCGTTCTTCGGCCAGGGCTGGATGTCCTTCCCGACGTGGAGGTGGCAGGCGTTCGCGATCTCCTCGGCGATGCGGTGATCGAGTCCCGAGCGAAACTCGATGTCTCCATATTCAGAAGCCATCCGATAAAACCGGCCTCCATACACTCGGAAGTCCACCGGTTTCTGAGTTCCCATAGTCACAGTCGCCGCAAGCGGCGCATCTTCGTAGCCGATTTCCTCGATCTCATCGCGACCTGTCATCGATACGAGGATGTGGCGATCCTTCTGCCATGAGCCGACGCGACCCCTGATCAACGCCGGGTAACGATAGTCGACGTACATCCCGCAATTTCCTTCGGCCGCAGCCATCAATGACCAATCGATACCGTGCGAGCCCGCGGTTGTCCAACAGCGATCCCCAAAAGAAAAGGGCCGCCGCTGTCGTCCACAACGGCGGCCCGACTACCCCCTTTTATCAGCCGGGGATTTGCGCGAGCGCCGCGGCGAGCTTCGCCTGGTCAGCGCCCTCGAGTACCTTGCGGGCGATCCGCTCCGCCATGCGGTCACCGTCGCCCTTTTTCTTGGCGACGAGGGCGAGCGCCACATGCAGGACATCACGGCCGAGGGACTTCGCCAGCTCCACGACCTCGGACTTGGCAGCAAGGATCAGCGCGTATGTTTCGTCATAGCCGCCCGGGATCATGGCAGACGCATTTCCGTTGATCACTTCGGCGACGATGGTCCAGTCGAAGAACGTAGGCGGCACGTCGTGCGAACCGAACGGATATTCCGGGTAGGGCGAGAACGAGGAAGGCATGCCCGCGACCACTTCCGTCGTCTCGACCGTTTCCACGGTCTTGGTGATCTTCTGGACGAAGCCTCCCACCTTGCCCGCGATACCCTTCGAGGTGATGCCGCGCGGACGTCCGAGCCACGAACCTGATGCCTGGTCGGCGCTTTCCTGCTGAACGAAACCGCCTCCGTAGGCCATTTCGAGGGCTTCATCTCCAGCACCGCCGCCGGAGGCCGTAAGTCCCATCGTCGTCACGCTGTGCATCGCCCTTGCCGGAGCAGCACTTGCGAAGGCCAATCCCCGCATCGGAGAGGCGCTGAGAAGCGACATGCCGCGTTCCTCAGGTTCTGCGAGGCCGACCTTGCGGGTGACGGCGATGCCGTCGACCTCGCCACCCTCGTAATCGACCATGACGATCGAGGTGAGGTGGGTCACGATGCCTGCGGCCTCCGCGAGTTTTCCCGCCGCTTCCGTCGGGAGCGCCGCAACCGCCAGGTTGGCGGCAAAGGCGGCGGCCTGAGGCTCGTCACGTCCTTCGCCGTCGTGGGCGCTGTACTCCACGGAGATGACCAGACCGCCGATGGTGCGCTTCACCGCCGCTTCCGGGTTTTCGCTGGCCTTGACCGGGGAGGCCGCCGAACGCATCGAGATAAGCGCGGCGGACACGACGCCAGCGACGTCGTCAGACGGATCGACCACGAACATCTGACCACCCGTGATGGCTGCGAGCTGCGCAACACGGCTCCCGAACGCCGAGCGGCCGATCAGGACCACCGTGAAGCGAGCGCCCGACTTGCGCACGATGTCGAAATCGATCTCGCGGTGCGACTGGCCGTCGGTCACGAGAAGGATATTGGCCTCCGAGCGGGAGTTGGCGACCTTGTGGACGGCCTCGGCCAGCTCCGTGCCGCCGTTGTCGAACGGAACCGAGGCTGCGCGCTTCGCCGCATCCTTGCCCTTGGCGGAACCGCGAAGCACGCACTCGTTGGAGAACGTCCAGAAACGGAAGCCGTCTTCGTCCATGACCGTCTTGAGAGCTGAACAGGTGCCTTCGACGACGGCATCCCACTTCGTCTTCGTCTTCCTGTTGCCGGCTTCCCGCATGGAACCCGAGGTATCCAACAGGATTTCGGCGTCCAGAGGACGTTCTGAAACGGAGGGGATCGCGAAATCCACATGCGCCCAAGACCCGGACGGCATCTTCGCCTTGACCGGTACCAGCGAGAGTGCCGGAACGGAGATGTCGATGACCGCCGAGGTCTTCACCTTCGTAACGCCGGATGCCTCATTTCCATTGATCCTGATGCCGTCGGCCCCGCGAACTGAAACATCGGCTTCGATGGCCGCGCCGTCGGCCACGATATCGTCGGAGGCGATGAGCGGCGACGTGCCGTAGATCGCTCCGATGGTCAGCGGAATGCGCAGGCGGCCAGTGCCAGCGACGACAGCGAGCGGTGCCACGTAGGTCGCTTCGACCGTGATTTCCGCGCCAGCCGCGAGATTGCCAGCCGAGACCATATGCAGGCCGCGCATCAGCTCTTCGTGAAGCACGGTCGCCTTGCCGTCGTCGAGCGCCTTTTCGTAGGTCTTTCTGGCTTCCTGCTTGGCCTTTGCCGAGCCGACCATAAGGCGGCCGTCGATGGTGGCGCGAACGTCCGAAACCACGGCATCGTAGCCAACCGGGAAGGTAAGCGTCGCCTCGATCGGCTGCTTTTCGTCGTTCTTGAATACGCGCTTCTGCCTTACGATCGCGAGACCCGAAACGATCTCCACGTCATACGAAACGGCCTTCAACGGCACCGGAACCTTTCCAGGCCGCGAATATAGGACGTGCCGCGACAGCATTTCTTCAGTTTTTCTGACTGCAATAACCATTACTTCTCTCCCTTGGATTCAGATGCCAGTTTCCTGACGGCTTCCACAAACGCACCGATATCGGCCACGCTTCCCTCTTCGATCCTGAGTTCGATACCAGGGGCGATCTCGTGGACGCTCGGCAGGCTACCAGCCTCGATCCTCGCCTTGATCACCTCCAGGGATTCGATCCCCTCGGCCTTGGCGGCGCGATAGATCGCCAGCGCCCGGAGATGGTCTTCCCCGTAGCTCGCGAACCGTCTTCCGCCCGTAGGACCGGGTATGACCTCTTCACCGATCAGGAAGCGGATAAGCCTTGCCGGCTGCCCCGACTGCTCTTCGAGTTCCTGCAGGTTCATCGCCGCAGACCTCCGTTTCCGTTCCTAATGACAGTAAGGTGTCATTAGGATATGTCGGCGTCAACTCCAAAAGACAGTTAAGTGTAAAAAAGAATCCAGGTGTAATTCCGGTGCCTGTCGAAGGTATCCGGAGCAGGTCGCCCCGACCACCAATCCCAGCCTGGCTTTCGGGGTCTTGATTTTCGTTACGTGAATCAATACAAGTCTCCAATTATGTAGACGGGAGCGCGGGCATGCATGATACTGGCGTCCACGGTGATACGACACAGCAGACCGTCGTCCGTGCCATCGAGGCACTCGCCAAGGCTTGCGATCACGCTCTGGCACGCGACGATCACGGCTTTTCCAAATCCACAGCCGGACCAGGCCACGAATTGGCCGCCCTTGGTCCTTCGCGCTGGAATACCGAGATGTGGACCTACGCCGGCCGCCTCGCCGCGCACCACTCGCAGCAGCTGTTGAGATCGAAGACGATCTCCGATGAGGAGTACCGCGATCTCAGGGCGCAGAAGAAGCCTGGCCTGAAGTCTCCCTTTATCCCCAGCAACTGGGCCGACATGTCCATTGTCGACGGCAAGCCGGCCGTGGTCGTCAGCAATTCCTTTTCGCCCGCCCTCAAGACGGTCCTCGAACGACTTCCACGGGAAGAGGCTTTTCAACCTGCTGGCGCTGGACGCCTCTGGCGAGTTTCGGCGCGCTTCGCATTCGTTCTTACCGATCACCTCGATAAGATCGATGTCCTCGACGAGCGGGTTCTCGGTCTCGTTTCCGCCTCTCTCGCATCGGTGCGCGACGACGACCGCATCCTCGGACATCACGGACCGATCGTCGAAATTAAAGACGGCGCGATCTCGTTTACAATGGCTTTCGACCATGCGCTCCACGCCGAGCTCAAGGCCAGCAAGTCCGGCTGGATCAATGTCGGCAAGTCGTGGCAGGACGTGACCTATACAGTGGTTCCGGACAAGCGCGGCCATGCGTTTATCCAGAGCTTCCTTGAGGGCGGCCACAATCCGGTCTTCAAGGAAGGCGTGATGGCGGAACTGGCCAGGATCGCCGGAGTGGAACCGCCGAAGGGACAGGAGGAGGCGCGGAAGGCTGTCGATCCCGTTCTCGATATCCGCTATTCGGAAGACGACGACGTAGTTCTCGTGTCGTTCGCACCGTTCAACCAGGCGTGGGTCGACGCGATCAAGGCGCTTCCGCGCGAGACCCGCAGCTATCGCGACAAGGCATGGCGAGTGAGCGCCGACCGTGGCGTTCTGCGGCAACTGGCCGAAGGGATCGCGGAAGCCGGACCGCAGGATTTCAACGCCAGAGCGTCAATGTCCGTCCACGAATTCATCGAATTTCCGGTCGCATCGAGAGGGCATCCGATGCCCTGGAAATGAGCGGAGTCTGTAAAAAGAAGCAATTGGAGTCTCGATTTAACGCTTTTTTAATTTCCGAAGCGCAATAAGTCGAGCAGTGTACGAGAAAGGAACTGAAATGGGCATACTCAACGTCGAAAGCCTCAGCAGGTTCACGCACAGCGAGCCGTCTAACCGCATCGATGCTCAGGCCCTGTTGCTCGACTCGGCGATAGCCGGCAAGGGTATAGGCGACATCAGCTATGCGGACGCCGGTCGCTGGGTCATCGAGGAGATCGAAATCCTCGACCTGGCAGACGAACGCTCGATACGCGCGCGAATATGCGCTTCAGAAGACCTTCTCTCCGACCTCAAGGCATGCGCGACATGGCCTGTGGCGGCGCACGCTCATATGCAGCTCGTCCATCAGCTGAAGCACCTGCTGGTTGACGAGATGGTGGCGGCCGACGATCCTGACGCCGACATGGCGTTCTCGACAGCGGCGAGCTGGGCCGACGACGAGGTGATGAAGGTCAACCTGAAGGACCCCTACGCCATAGCCGACCGTATCGCGGTCGCCGCCGGCAAGCTGGGGTCGCAGGAAATGTGCCGCCAGTGGCCAGGTTCCGCTTACGCTCACCGCAAGGTCGTGACGGACCTCACCGTGTTCCTCCAGCGGACGCGCGGCACGCTGCACTGACGAGCGGCGAATCATGGATGAAAAAAGGGGCGCTCGAAGCGCCCCTTTTTTGCGATCAGCTCCAATTTGTGTGGATCGGAACTTCCTTTCCGTCGACCTCGAGATAATGGCTTGGCCGGCCACTATCGTTTTCACGGCCGAAACTGCGGTAGATTGCGGCGCTATGAGCGAAAGCCGCCGGAGGGGACGGGCATTGATCGCCGACGCAGACGACGACGCCGCCTGCGTCTTTGACGATGCCATCTATGTCGACGCCGTCGAATCCACCGACATCGTTGAACACGACCATATCCGGAAACGCATGCTTGGGCCTTGCTTTGGCAATCGTCCGCTTGATCGCTCTGAAAGCAATCCGGCCAACGACATCGAGAACATCGTCACCGGCATCCCATGAAACAAGAACGACGACGATTTGCCGCTTGTTGGCGGCTGCCTGTATTCCGTTCCATTGCGCCTCATTGTCGAAGAACATCGGATAGCTTTTTACCTGTCTCTCGACGTATGTGGTTATCGTCCTGCACAGGTCGGCATAGACAGGTCCGGAGTTGTACTCGCACTCTGCCGCATCGTCCTCGGACAGCGACAGCGATCCCACCTGAATTTCGCCGAGCATCTGAACAAGGAGATCGCTTGTCATCGGAATGCTTGATGATCGCGCGATTCTCAAAGCATGTCTTGCGGCGACAGTGAGAATTCCCCTGATCCTGACGATGTTCGCCGCCACGGACATATGCCAGTTTCCCACCCAAAAAAGTTCGGCTATTTCCTCGGCGCTTTCAGCCGCCGCAAGAATATTGCACGAATTTCCGAGGCGTGAATTCTTCCGGCTGGCGTCGATGACGAAGAACTCGCGGCGTCGACCGGCGTGCACAGTCAGGTTCATGACGTCCATCATCACGGCTGACGGGTCCTCGCCGCGAGCGACCGCATGAAAAAAGAAAAGCCCGGACCCGTTCTCGATAGCGTTTCTGGACAATCCAACCAGAAGGTCGCTTCGCGCCGCTGAAGAGGCGCTGAAAGCATGAATATGTTTCGACTGTCCCGCTGAACTGGCGATGATCTTCTTTTCGCTTCCATAGGCCATGCCGTACTTGAACTGGGTGGGCAATGGCGCAGGAATTGGCTCTTCGACTTTGAAAGACGCCTTCATCGTCGCCCAGTTCGGATATCGATGGGCTATGGCCAGGGCCTCGTATGCGTGATTGAGCTTGATCGGTGTATTGAGGTCGTCAAACCGCTTCTTGATGGCATGGGCGGCAAGCTTCGACTGCTCCGCGTCGACTGGCGCGGTTGCGTTGTGGGTCATGTCTATCTCCGAAGGCAACATCTGGCATTTCTGGCTTCCCCGTTACCAATCGCCGTTGCCCGTGATGATGAGTGACCATGTGGGTTCCAAAAGCGAAGAATTCAGTCGATCAACCGTGTCCTTGCGGATGGGGATGGAAGGCTCGACCAAGCCTTGATTGAAGTTTCTGTCGGTATTGGCATCGATGTCAAGACTTCAATCCTTGTTCCATATTGTTGACAGGGTTCGCATGCCGGACGACCCTATTCAAGACATCATTGGAGACTGGATTATGAAGAAGCCTGTTCTGCACCGCGCCGCTCCACAGCAACTGGAACTCGCCCCGAAGAAGCCGCCGGTCGTGCCTCGTCATCAACTGGCTCTCTTTGCGATCAGTCTCGGCATGCTCGCGGTCACCAGCGTCATCATGTTCTCGCAGCACTAGCAGCGTTCATTCCATGCGGGCTGCATTTACCGGAATTTACGGAATCCAAGTTCCCATGGAAAAACGAAATAATATCCCAGGAGACTTATTTTAATTCTCCTGGGATATTATCTAATAAAAACAGTACGTTGAAAGTATTTTTCAATTGCAGTACGTGAAGGTGCCCGGTAGTTATCCCCTCGAAGCGAAAAGGAGACACCGATGGCCAAACACGCAAGCGAAATCATCGCCTTCCACCTTGGCTGGGACATCCGCGACGTCACCGACGGCCGCTATCAGCCGAGCCGCTACTACAATCCTTCCATCTACGTCGGCTCCGAGGACTACTACTGCGCCCCGACCGCCAAGCAAAAGCTGCCGAAGGGCTTCAAGTGGAAGGAGATCGGCGAATGGTATGGCCGCAAGGTCTACTGCGCACTGGCCAGCGGAGGCGAAGAGTAACCCCAAGGCGCGAGCTCCCCGGCGTTTTCCAAATCAGAACAGGCGGCCGCACCCATCAATTCCGCTGATGGATGAATGAAAAGGTTTCGATTTATTTATGTCATTGGGAGCGGCATATTGGACATCGATCCCACAAAATCAAAGATGATTTCCATGTCCGTTCGTACTTCTACGCCGACACATCGCCACGTCGGCGCTTTTCTCCAGTCCATTATCGCCTCTGTAAAGCGCAGGCGCGAGCAACGCGCGGCGGAATTTCTTCCTTTCGACGTGCGCAAGGACATCGGCTGGCGTAGTTGAAAGAGAAATACATCTCACAGCAAGTATAGATGCGACAATCTGTCGGATTTGCTGCGTTGCGGTATGCAATTATACTTCCGGCCAAATCCGCCGAGGCGTAGGGTACGCCTGTGATCAATTCACGGGAGGTCCAATGTCTTACGCAACTGACGGTGACCGCATCAAGACGGGCATTCGAAGCGCATGGTTTACGGTCATCTTCGCGGCCACCATCGGCGGCCTTCTCCTACGTTTCAGCGACATCGACCATCGATCCTACGATTACCGGCTAGACCTCATGCCGATCGGCCTCCTCATCGTGGCGGCCATCTTCACACCCGTGATGATCGCCGCCCACGCATCCAGCCTCCTCGGCCACAGGGAACTCTCGCGCAGGCAATGCCGGATCGCCAAGGCGAGCGTCGTCGCCGGGTTTGCCGTTCTGTGGCTGGCGACACGAGCGTTGGACGTCGCCGCGCTGATCTAAGCTTTCAGGGCGCGGCGTTGCTCCATGCCATGGATCGCGTGAACATGGCCGGATCATCATGGACCACAACGATGCGCCTTAATTTCACCTACCCCGTCATCGCCAGCGCCCGTACATCGCGCTCGGATCGAATCCGTAAAGCGGTCGGAACCGCCGAGGCGTCGTTCGAGGTGATGGAATTCGACAAGGCGGCGATCGAGCCGGCATTCGATATCGGTGGTCATAGTCCCATCGTCTCCATGGGCGACCGCCTCTGGAGGAAATCTCCGCTCAATGTGAACCACCTGTCCCGCTCGATCGAACATTTGGCCACCGTCACCGAGAACGACGTCCGCCTTATCGACAGCGAATTCCAGGACGCTCTCGGGCAGATCGCCGCGGAAGATCGCAACCTGCTCATCCCGAAGCCCCCATTGGGCTTTTCCACTTACCTCACGAACAAGGATGCGATGAATTTTCTCGCGTCCGCCGGACAGGTCGCCAGACGAAACGTGACCCACCTTGACGAGGCGGATGTCGCTGCCTGGCGTGCCCGAATGGAATTGTTTCTCTCACACTTCGCCGTCGTCGATGGTGTCACCTACGAGCGGTGCCATGAACCCCTGCTGGTGGTTGATACAGGCAGGGTCAAACTGGTCGACGCGTCCTTCTACCAGCACCAGATCAACCGCGTCCTGTTCGACAACAATGGATGGATACAATTTCCCGAAGCCGGACTTAGAAGCGATGTTCATCTGTTCCCGGCGGACGCCGACGACGAAGTCGTGCGGTTTTCCGAGCATGTCATCGGGGGAGACGCGATCGTAAACTGGTTCACGATCGACTGCCACGGCAAGTGCTCGTCTCCCGCCACCATCATGGAGCTTGAGACCTGCCGCTTCGTCATGATGCACGCAGCCTATTTCAAGGCGGCCGACGCCAGGTTCCACAAGCGGGTCGGCAACATCGAACATGGCAGGGCGTTGAACCCGAACGGCTCGGAATTCGGACGCTGGGCGCGCGCAGTCACCCGCGCGGCCGAAACGGTGACCCGGCACCTGACGGACTCCCCATGCTACGAGGAGGTACTCCAGGCGTTCGACGAACTGATCCCCGCGGCTTCACGGGCAGACAAGCAGTTCGAAACGCACGGCGACCGGCAGGTCTGGGAGCGGATCGAGATGAACACGGAACACCTTCGCTCCCGCCTGGACGACCTTCCGATCGCGCTCCCCGTCGCCAAAAACCACAACCCCGGTCATTAATCGCCGAGTTGAGCGCGCCTTCATCGCGACGAGCATCCATTTCGTCGAGCAGCATGGATACCTCGACGAAATCTCACCCGCCTCGCCAACCGATCAGGCGACCCGAGCAGCAGCGAAGCCTGCAAGGCCGCTCGCCAGGACCTGCGTAATCAGGCGGAGCTGCTTCTCGATCTCCTGAACCGGAAGAGAAATCAGCCTTCCCTGCATCGCGAGGTGGACGATCCCGTGGACGGCCGAAAAGATCGTGCGCGCAAGGACGCGGCGCTCGTCCGCAGACATGGGCATGTCCAGCGACGCCAGGGGGGCCTCCACATGCCTGAAGAGCGCGTAGTGTTCCTGCATATGCCAATCCGGGATAGGGGCGTCTCCGGTCATCCGATGTTCGAATAGCGCCGCGAACTGCATGGGGCGGTCGATCGCGAAATGCAGGTAGGCGAGGGCCAGTCTCTCGAACAGGGCCGCCACGCCCATGCCGTCGGCAGCCTCCGCAGCCTCGGCCAGGAGGCCGTCGAGAATGGCGATCGTACGCGAGTTGACCCGCAGCACCAATTCATCGAGGTCTTTGAAATGGTAGTACATCGACGAACTCGCTCCGCCCAGCTCGTCGGCGATGGTTCTGATCGACATCGACTTGAGGCCACCGGCGGAAATCTGCCGGTCGGCGACATCCAGAATTAGCTCTTTTTTCGAAATTTTCGATTTTTGTTTCGTTGTCTTTTCAACGACTTGCATCGTTTTTTCCTTTCATTTTCGATCGGTGCTCGAAATCCATGTTGATCACTGATCGAAAACTCCACATCCTGAATTCGATCACTGGTCAAATTGTAGACCCCGATCGCAAAAGAAAACAACCCCAATGGGAGGATAACCACCATGAGCGCACCGCATTCCAGCAACTGGGTAAACTTCACCTACGTCTCTTTCCTCGCTTCCGTCCTGATGACCGGCATCGGCATATTTTTCCTGCCGACCGATCTTTGGGCAAAGGGCTTCCTCGCGATGGGGGTCACCATGATCGTCATGTCTTCGATTAACCTGACCAAGACCATACGCGACAACAACGACGCGGCCGGTCAGCAGCAGACTTTCCACGAGAAAGCATGATGCCCGCAGACGACAAAGGCGTGACACCGGATTTCGGGTCACGCCTTTGGAAAATTCGGACTGGCCGCTTCTCGGCCGATCACCGGTAGCTCGTATACCTGGAAGCGACTTCGGGCGAGGGGATCACCATCGCGCAATCTGCCATGGTGGTGTCTCGGAAGGCCTTTTCGAACATCTCTCGTGAGGCGACCAGGCGCTCGACCTGGTCCCTGGCTTGCGAAATCGTCTCGATCCATGAGACCGCAAGCTCCAGGTCCTCGACGGCACGCTCGCCGTGCTTGCGCTTGAACAGGGTCAGGGTCTCGTATTCCTCTGATAGCTGGCCGTAGAGAACGCGTAGCGACTTGGATGACAAGACAGCCATTTCCGGATGATCGACCAGAGTAGCCGGGTCGTTCCAACGGAACGGGTCCCAGTCCGGGAAAGGGACATGGCCCCTGGAGATCGAATGCCTGAAACGTTCGACCAGCCGTTCGGCGGCTTTGGAGTTCTTGCCCTTCCAACCGTAGTCGGCGTGGGTGCCGATGCTTCCGAAGTAAAGCGTGTCTCCCTCGATCTTGTAGAACAACAGCCGCAGCGGAACGCCTAGAATCCTCGCGTGCCAAATCCCCTTGAGTTCTTTCTGCGCCGAGAACATTTCATCCGTCGGCGACCAGAAATTCCTGTCACGGACCTTGTTCGCCACACAGGCAATGATGTTCTCGTGGATTTGCCGATAGTACGGCGTGTTCCGGAATTCCGCGAGAGAATCCCAGTAGAGATCGGTATACAGAACCCGTTTTACACCTTGCATGGCCCCACTCCGTGCGTGTGAAGCCATTCTGCCCATCGAGACTGCAAGAAAGAAAAACGATGGAATTTTGTGCAACGCAAAAAGGCGCGCGGACCGTGTCACGCGCGCCTCGACCTTGGGAGGGTCTTATTCGGTTCTACTCGAGATCGTATTTCTTCGCCTCTTTGGCGAGCATCGCAAGCGCTTCTTCAGCCGATACGTCATGGGTGACTTCGGCGTTGTCCATGCGCGCCTTGAAAGCGGCTGCGGCCATTGCTTCCATACGGGCGTCCTGCGCCTCGAAACGAGGGCGGAACTGCTCTTGGATCGCCTTAATTGCGGGAGGAAGATCGGACATCGGACACCCCTTCGTTTCGTTCGTTGCCTGACTTATAGACGAGTTCTGGAAATTGTCAACATTTCTATCCGCGAGGTCTTGAATAATTCGCTCCCCTTTGGCTGCTTAGGTCTGGACATCCTTCGGCGGAGAGCCAAAAATATTGTTGACCATCCAGGAGAAATTAATGACCTCGTCCACGCCATTTTGGAAAGGCACGCTGTTCCAGCGGTGTTTTGACGACTCTCGGTCCGACGAGGAAGGATTTCCCGTACTGAGGCGGCGATTGGCCCGATCCGGCTGCGTGACGGTTTTGCGGATCGAGGCACTGCCGTTCGTCGACGACATCGAGCGAGCCATTGCAGCAGCGCCGAGCGCCGAGGCCGACCTCAGGTTCTGGCAGGAAGCCTGGGACCGGAGCTTCCCGGATTGGCGGAATGGTGATGCCGTAAAGCGAGCGCTCGCCAAACGGACCGAGGAATGCCCAAACCATTCACAGAGCTTGGAAAGGGCTATTGCCGGATTTATCGAGAACCCCGGCGACCAGCCCGCACTCCAGGCCTTTCGGATCGAGAAACACTCCCTCTCAATCGCAGTCCCGCCGCAACCACGACCGGACGAATCCGCGATGATCGCGCGAACATTGCGCGCGGCGAGCGCCTTCGGAGCCTTTGCCCGTCTGACCCCGTGCGTCTCCGCGGTCCACGTCGTCCTGGACGACAATGACATCGTCACGGCACTCCTGACCGGACACGACGAAGACGGTGTCCCCCGCCTTGCCAAGCACTATCCCGGGCGAAGCGAGGCGGACAAAAACGACCCGCGGTTCGATGCAGACCTGTCGAAGCTCCTGTACCGTCTCGGCGAGGAAGAGTCCGCGGACCCGATGTTCTGGTCGTGGGATTTCCTTCATGATCACCTCGGCAGGACAGTTTTCGGCGTCGGTCCGTCGCGCTTCGAGGCGATCGAGCGCGAGATTTTCGAAAGGCGTCTCAATGAGTCACGCATCATGCTGGCCGGGGCACTTGCCGATATGGCCGCGAACGCAACGAAAGTCGCGATCTACACGCCACGCGGCGGCAACGTCAAACGCAGACCGAGGCGGATCGATCTGTCCCGGGTCTCCACCATCCGATCTGCGCATGATCTTCTGGACAACATTGCCCGTTACGAGTGGGCGGCGACCGTAGAGCCATGGCAGGCGTATCGCACGCTCAACCGCTACTTCTTCCATGACGGTGTGATTGTCGGATCGACCTGCACCGATCCGGCAGCCCATCCCTACGACGGCGATAGCGACAAGGGGTTCGATCGCCGCTTGAGCCTCGGGGCCTCGGCGCTGCTCGAGGACGGCGAGGGGACGATCGACCACAGCGCTATCCTCGCGAGCCATGCCGACTTCGCGCGCGAGGTCGGCAAACTTCTCAAGGAGCGTGAGGTTCTCGATTTCGCGCTGGATGTCGGCACGACGAAAAGCGGCGCGCTCGAGGTTGTCGCGATCAGCGATCTTTGGAGCGCGCAGACCTACGCATTCGACTGGCGGGGCCTCGTGGAAACCCTCCAACGCGAAGCAGCGGCGTTCGACATCAAGTTGGAGGCCGCGCTCGACGAGATGGCCTCCCATCCGGACTTCGGGCGTCTGGCGACCGAGTTCCGGGATGTTGTCAGCAGTTACGGGCGCGGAGCCATGATCGCCAGATTGATACACCGCTCATGGTCGGCTTACCTCGACGTATGGCGAGAAGACCGAGTCAAGGACGCTCTCGTCGAGGCGATGGTTCACTACATTCTGTCCGGGAAATCGAACGCCAACCAGACGGAAATCGACGCGGCAGAGGATCAGATCAGCTTCCTTCACTATGACGGCTTTCACTACTGGCTTGATAGCTACGAGAGCTGACGCCGCTCTTCAATGAAAAAACGGCCGGTCATACCGGCCGTTTTCGTCGCGTTCGTTACTGGCAGGGCCCGTCGCAGGTCGATCCATCATCGCCGCCGTCATCACCGTCCCCCGTATCCACCCAGTCGTTGGCCGGATCGTTGAACACCGGCGTCGCATTGTACTTGAAGGTGAGATAGTTCTGGTCCTTGACGGTGCTTCCCTCCATCGGGAAGTTTTCCATCAGGTACATGGTGAACGTGAAAGGCTCGGTTGAGGTATTCCCCGCCTTCTCGGCGACGCGCAGGCAGATTTCCTTTCCAGGCTCAAAAATGTGCTGCTGGTCGGTCGGGAAGTCCATCGGCCATGACGCGTCCTGTGATCCCGGATGATCCGGTGCAAGCGCCTCGTACGGCAGATTGATCTGGGCGGGTGTACGCAGGTCGAACCACTCGACCCAGCTTGGTGGGTCGGAGAACGGGTATTTGGCGACCATGTACTGCATCATGTCGGAGCCGAAGCCGGCATTGTACTTCCAGCACTGGTAGTAGAACGGCTTGCCGCGGAGAATGCCGCTTCCCGTCGTGGTCCAATAGGTGAAGAGCGGCGGCCCGTAGTATCGGCTGGTGCCGTAGTTCTGCACGAGGTTGAAGGACATGCCGATCTGGCTCTGCTTGACGGTGAAGTAGCCGGCCTTCAGGGTGAAGGTGACTTCCTTCTGGGCATCGTACGGGTTCTCCGTGTAATTGGCCTTGCCGTCCGACACAGCACTCGTCTCGTAGTCTCCCACCGTGACGCTGACCTTGACGTTGCTCGCGGGACCCGTGACGTCGGGCTTCGGGGTCACGCGCACGCAGATATCCGGCGTCGTGCTGATGATGTCGTAGTCTCCGTCGTAGTCCGGATACTGAAACCAGTACTTGTTACCGGATTCAGGAGCGTTGAGATCGGACTTCGCAACCACATCGACGCTCTGAATCCAGGACGTATCACCCAGCGGCGTGACCATGAAGATATAGTTGCCGTAGCCGCCCGAGACGTGCATGCATTCGAACGGACGGCTATCGCTCTCTCCCGTCGGATCGCCCGTAAGGACGATTTTGATCGGATCGGCACCCGTTGTGCTCGGCTCGTCGAGGCCGGGCGAGCAGGTATAAAGGCTGCCCGTCGCCGTTCCGCAGGCGACTTCCTCTCCGCCACCGTTCCCCGGGTTCGTCGGACCGGGACCGCCGTTACCAGGTCCGACCGTTCCGCCGCCAGCGTCGTTCCCGACGGCCTGCTTGTATCGATAGATGAACGTTCCCTCGGCCGAAGCAGGCAGCGCCAAACCGACGACGCTCGCCATCAGCATCACGAAAAGGGCAGGCTTTAACATGTATTCCCCCACTGGATACGCCTCTTTCGAGGTCCTGCAATTGGAGAATGTTATGTTCCGCAACCACCGGCCTCAAAACGCCGGCAGATTCGACCTTAAAAAGTCTTGTCCCCAGGTGGTTTTTGCTACCACGTACGCCAATCGTGGTGAGTGGCTTCCTTCACGCCGTGTTCCTCCCAGTAAGGCGGCTTGACGCTGCTCTTGCAGAGCTTGTCGAAACCCCGCTTAGACAAGAAGATTCCCACTCGCGCGTCGAACTCCTCCCATGGGTCATGGATGGCCCAGTCGACCGGATCGACGCGATCCAAGAGGTGGTTGCCCTTGTGGTCCGCACCGAGGTTGTAGTGTTGCAACACGTCTGGAAGCTCGCTCTCCTCGCATCCGGCGACCACGGCGATTTCCTTCGCGTTGGCAGGACAGAACGTGAAGCAGTAGCTTGCCTTGGTGTCGTTTACGGCGCACAGGTATCCCCTGGTGCTTTCGAAGCCACCGATCGTCTTGGTCCCGATGCCGAGGTTGCGAATGCGCCTGTTGACATCGTCCATCATCCAAGGAAACGCGAACGACCTGATGGCCTGCTTCCCCGTCGGAGCGTAGCCGTGCCCCATCTTGGAGCTGTATCTGTCATGTGTGGAAGGCACCCACAGAATTTGGTCAACGACCCACGACTTCAATGTCTCTGCGTTGGCGTCGACCTTGGCGCGGTACCATTTGGTGACCTCGTCCTTCCGCTTCTCGTATTCGTTACGCGCCAACGCGTTGATCTGGATCGCGTAGTTGTAGCGGGCGATGAACAGACGGTCGGCCTCGATCTTCTCCTTCGAACCGAAGCTCGTCGACGGAAGCTTCTCGATCTTCACCGTGGACAGAACTTTGCTATCGCCGAAGGACCTTCGGTCGCTCAGGTCGTCGCGGCTACGGCTGTCCGTGATCTCTCCGGTCGTCAGGGCGAGGCGATGATGACGCTCGGGAGATGCGATGAGATTCAAGCTCTCCTCGGTAACGAGATGACCATAACGCTCCTCCATCCACGCAGTCTCATACTTCGTCCGTGGGCCGAAGGCTTCCGTGGCTTCCGCGCTCGGATTCATGACGTCGTCGCGCTCAAGCGGCTTGGCGTCGATCTTGGTATAGCCCTTGACCGGCAGTCCCGTCTTGACGGCGGAGGTAAGCATCTTGTCTTCGACGCGGATCATTTCGGCCGTGTAGGACAGCTGCTTCTCGGTGTGTCCCTTGCGCCAAAAGCGGTCGACGATCAAACCGAACATCATGGCGGTCCAGATGACTTCGTGGGGACCGATCTTTGAGATCGGCTTCAATGGAAGGGCCTGGCTTTGACCGACCACGAGCGAGCGCTCCGAGCTGCGGTCGAAATACAACTGGCCGTTCTCTTCGTTGTAGGCGAGACCCATAAGATCATAAGGATACCAGTTTTTTGCGACCCTTTCTTTCATCTCCCGGTCCGGTCGACGGGACAACATGGGCTGAAGCGGATGCACGTTCTTTGGGACATCGCTCAACACGAACACCCGTCCGCCATTTCGGATCGCGAAGCAAAAATACGACTGGAAGTCATTTGGGTCGCGGATCAGGTTCAGACTGACGCCTGGTGCCTGCCCTGCGACGGCGTCGAGCATCGAGTTCACATTGAACCACTGGTAGACGAACTTGTAGTAGACGGGGCGCACCGACGCAGGCTCCGGATCGCCGTCGAGGAACTGGTGGACCGACAGTTTTTCCATCGAGCGCAACGCATCGCGACGAAGGAACGCCATCGCGTCATGGTCTGCGAGAACCTCCTGGACGTCTTCGCGGTCGGCCGCTCCGTACATCTCCAGGGCCTGCGTTACGCTGGAGATGAATGCGGCGCGGCGCTCGACGATCTCGGGCCGCTCGAGGATTTCCAGCAAACGGCGGGGCTTCTCGAGAAGTTTGAGGATGCCGGCGGTATCGGCGAGCAACTCGGCCTGCGTGACCTGGGTTTCCTGGAAGTGCTTGCGGGCGTAGTAGCCGAGCAGCAAGTTCGCGGTGATTTCCGTCGGATCGAGATCGAGGGCTTCGCGCAGGCGCTCGAACTCGCCGCGGTGATGAGCCGTACCCCATGTAAAGGAGGACGAACCCGCTTTGACACCGACGATTTCCTGCCAGAGTTCGAGGGCTTCCGCCGTCGGATTGTCATAGGTCGTCATCGCAGCTCTTCTCCGACAAAACAGACGCTTCGTATATATGCTTGATACTGGAAAGGCAACGGCTCTGCTGAAATAATTCAAGACCCCACAGACTCTAGGCCCGCGAAACAACGAAGATGATCACGCCGTCGACGCGATCGGCGTTCGCGAGCCTCGCGGTGCCTGCCCGACGGGCGCAATGACGCCTTTGCACCAGAGCGGACGACGCGCGGCTCCGGCTTTCGCAGGGCCGGCCATGAAGCCTCGGATGGTCCTGCAGACCCCTACGCGCGTGTCGGTGAATGCAGGCAACGGTGCGTCAATTAATTGAAGACGTCATTTTTGACGAATCCGGGTTGCTCTTGCGTTACCGATGTCTATAATTCCCGCATTCCCGACGGCGCTCTCCTCAGAAGCAGCCGCTTCGGAGGCGGAATTTTACGGCAGGTCGCCGAAAAGAAAGACGAGACATGACAACGAATGAAACCACGGCTTCGGAAAACTGGAGCCTTTGGGACGTGGACGGCCACGGCACCCTGCTATTGACCGATGATCACGGGCAGGTCCTGGTCCAGACCGTCGAACTCGACCTGAGCGGAACCGAACCGGTCGCCGTCTCCAAGTCCCCTTCGGCCCGCAGGACCGTCCTCGCCGGCGAGGGCGGCCACACCGAACTCTTCGAAACCGTCCTCGTCAACCATCTCGCCATTTTCGAGATCGACCGCGAGAATGCCGCCCGTCTCATGCCAGGCGACAGCGCGCCTGCGGTGCAACTCGTCGCCGGCATGCGAGGCTGCCGATGAAAGAGCTCATCGTCCGCATCGAACCGACGCCGAACCCACTGACGAAGAAGTTCAGCTTCGACGTCCACCTGACGGATTCCCCTTATGAAATCGCGGATGCCGTAAGCGCCCCCGAGGCACTAGGGCCCCTTTTTGGAATCGGCGTCGCTTCCGTATTCGTCGGCCGCGATTACCTGTCCCTGACGGTCGCAGACGAAAACAGCTGGATCGACGTCCAGAACGAGGCAAGGGCGATGATCTCAGCGTCTGCGGATGCATTGGCCAACCTGTCTCGGCGGGATGCCGTCGAGAGCGACAGCGATCCCGTCGTCACCAAAATCAAGGACCTGCTTGAAACGCATGTCCGCCCGGCGGTCGCCAATGACGGCGGAGACGTCCGCTTTCACAGCTTCGACGACAAGGGTGTTCTTCATCTGGAGATGGTCGGAGCGTGTTCGGGTTGCCCGTCTTCGACGGCGACGCTCAAGCACGGCATCCGCAACATGATGCGCCACTTCATCCCCGAGGTTCAGGACGTCGAGGCGGTGGCTCGATGACACGCCGTTCGATATCCTTCACGGCCTCGGCTCGTCCGAGGCGGCCCAGCGACGCAGTGCGACACCTCTACATGGCCGGCGTGGCGCTTCCCTCCGCAAGGCGGATGGTCGCGTCTGCGGAGGCGGGGGAGACCGCCTCCGACACGTTCATGATGCTTCCGGGAAACGGCGGCCTGCTCAGGGCGCTCGCAGCCAGCGGCTACGACGCCATCCTCTGATCTCTCTGACCCGACAGTTCAGTTGCCAAGCACCACGTTAGGCATGCGCTGCGGCTGGCCGTTCGGCAGCAGGCTGTGCTGCTTGATGCTGGCCAGTTCCTTCTCCGAGAGCATGCGCAGGAAGCGCAGGGTGATGTTGACGCTCTTTTCGCCGATCGTGGTGCGCCGCTCGGACTGCTTGACGCAGCCAATCTTTTCGATGCGCGCGTCAGGAATATCGAGCGTCATGGAATCCGGAAGAACGGTGTCGACCGAGAACTCGATGATGGCACCCGAACGCGATATCCGCGACAGCTTGCAGCGCCGGGATTCCGTGAAGGTCAGGCCGTTGCGCAGGTATTCGACGCGAGCGGCGTTGTTCGTCGCCTCGAGCGGGAACTTCGGCTCCTTGTCGTACATGTAGGATTCTTCGCGGGAGAGGTATGATCCAGTGCGTCTAACGTCCATCTTGTCATCCCTTTCTCTTTTTCCTGCATGCCTCTTAGACCCGAATCCGTAAACGAACGGTTAATTCCGGACTCCGACGGAGGTTGTCCACCGCCTCTTATGTTGCCGATTGCTTTCCGGCGAGCGAAAATCGAGAAATCGGAGACATCAATTAAAATGCAAACGATCGACTTCTTCATCGCCGACACCCACGGAGAATCCGTTCTCCTCATGCAACTCCTTTCCTTCCTACAGCGGCACGCCCGCAGCAGGGGGGCGGAGCCGCGATACACGTTCCTCGGAGACCTGGTCGACAGGGGACCCGATTCCAAGGGCTGCGTCGAGACGGCGATCCGTACGATCCAACGGCACGAAGGGTCCGTGCTTCTGCTCGGCAATCACGAGTACATGATGCTGGATGCGCTGGACAGCAATGGAAAGTCCGAACTCTCCGGATCATGGGCGTTGAACGGCGGCATGGCCACCGTCGAGTCCTACATGGGAAAGCTCGACATCAAAGGCATGTTCCCTGCACTCAAAGCCAACTTCGGACACCACGTCGCCGCTATCCGTAACGCATCTCTGAGCGTGGAACGCCACGGCCTTCTCGCCGTGCATGCAGGCATCGAGTGGACCATGGACCTCGCCGACCAGGGCGTGGACATCCTCGCCGGCATCAGAGACATGAAACCCTATTCCAATTTCAGGGAAAAATTCCTCGCACACGTCGACCCCAAGGCCAGACCTGTCATCCATGGCCATACGATCATCGGCATGCGACCGGAGGTCACGGAAAACCGTATCTCCATCGACACCGGCGCAAGCCGCAACGGTCGACTGACGGCCTGCATCGTCGACCCCGATACTTGGGACATATCGTTTGCGCAGTCGACGGAAGCGGGTGTTCGCTATATTGAAGCGCGGCGGCTCGACCGCGGGTTCGGAACCCTGTTGGACGACCCAAAGCGCGTCTTCGAGGCATATCGTTCCACATCGGCGGAGAATGGGGTCCAGGCGGCCTCCAGCCTATCGATCGGGTGACAGCCTCTCGCTACGAATGCCAAGGCGTTTAGCGGCGGCGAGGCATCGGGTATGATTTCAGGACGGGCGAGGGGGCGACCCTCGCCGTCGTCACCGGCTTTTGCGGCTCCGGACCGATAACCAGGCTGTCCTGACCAGCGACCTCGATGAGCATGGACGACAGCCTCGCCTCGTATCCTTCACCAAGAAGATTGAAGACGACGTTCGCATTGGCACCTGCGAGCCTGGCACGCTTTGCCTCGAGAAGCATGTCCTTGACCCGCATCTTGACGCTCGACGGCACCTGCGCGGCAGCGACGGCATAATCCTGCCCGAGGCCGCAAGCGAAGAACGCCTGTACGAGGTCGTTCTTCTTCACCCCGGGTGTCGATGACCTGACAACGTGGTAGATGCCCTGATCCGACCGGATCGCCTCCACGATCTTGCGAAGTTTCGGCTCCATCCCGTTGAGAACGCGTTCTTCCTTGCCCGCGGCTCGACCCGAGTTGAGCATCGCCAATCCAAGCGCCGGAACCGTGTGGATGCGCGCCGAGAGCGTCTGGCCGCCTGGAGCCGCCGCCAACGTATGTTCCCGCGAAGCAACCTCGGCCTTCTCGTCGAGCGACAACAGGAAGTCCGTAATTCCGGCCATCGGATCGATGGCGACACGCCGACCCTCGAAGCACAATCGAACAAATTCGTCCAGTCCCCCTTCGGCGAATTTGCGAAGGACATTCGACGTTCCGGATTCGTATGCCGACCGAAGGCTCCTGAGAAAGGCATCGGCCGCGGACGCCACGAAGGCGGAGACCGCGGCATCGTCCCGAACATCGCGGACGATCTCGTGGACATGCATTCTCCTCACGAGGTCGCGCGGTGTGACGCTGCCCGCCTCGAGTTGCGCCAAAGCGATCGACGATGCGACCGAAAATGCTTCTCCTGGGTCTTCGGTCAGGAAGAAGCTCTTGTTCCGCGGAACGGCGTAAATCGCCATCGTGGCGTCGCCGGCCTTCCGGGCGAAACCCTCTTCCCGCGACGGGATCGCGACGTCGGCCATCCACTGCCGGACCTTCTCCGCGTATTTCGGAACAGGGACCCGGTTCTGCTTGCCTCTGATCTGCGCGGCATACCAGTCGACCGACTCCACCACCTGGTTCATGCCGGCCCTCAGGTTCGCCATGAGACGCAGTTTGCCACGTCCTTCGACATCCACCTCGGCGGGCCGGCTCAGCTCGATCGTGACATGGGGTTGGCCGTCGGCGTCGCGTAGCGACACGATCCTCGTGTCTCCACCCTTCACGCGGTTCCAGTAGCCGCCGACGCAGTGGCCCATCTGCGCGCCCTCGGTCTTGAGCGCCATGGCGGTGGTCAGTTCGGCGAAGAACGATCCGTCGGGAAACTCGGCGATCTTGCGCACGCCCGACATGACGTCCTTGGAGGTCGATCGGACCCTGGCCAGCGACGCATGCCAGTCGACCGCCATCTGCTCGGCGTCTGACCACGACAGGCGTTCGATACGGCGGATGCGGCGGTCCGAGAGAGGTAGAGACTCCATGAAATCCATAGTGTCGAGCGCGCGTTCGATGAACGCCTGGAGCAGAGCCTTGTCTGGCGAATAGATTTCGTCGCCTGCCTTGAAGGCGGCGACGATCTTCTGGACGACGTCAGGGGGCATTCGGTCGAGGGCGGCGGCTGCGACGACGGATTTCTCGGAGGTGAGGCGGCGATGAAGGCCCGCCGTGCGGCGGACGTGACGGCGCACGACGCGCTCGGCCCATTCCGATACCGTCTGACGGGTGCTTCTGGCTGCGATGACGTCGGTTGCGACGAACGCCGGGGCGAGACCGATTACCTGCATTTGAAGACTCCAAGTGTGCCCGTATTAGGCGCAAGCGGCCGGCAACCTTCAAGCGGCGGGATTGGCTTTCAGGCGCACATATCCAGCTCGCCGGAGAGCGAAATCGAGCGGCCGCCCGACAGATACCACGAGCGACCTGTCGAAGCTTCCCTGACGACGCCCTCGAAACCCTCCGATGCCAGCGCGCCGAACATCTCTTCCGCGGCCTTCTTCACACCGTCGACAAACATGCCCCGAGGCGTCACGCAGACGTCGAGGAAAGGACGCTCGCCATTCAGGACCACTTGGAATCCGGCTTTTGTCAGCGCATAGGAGTAATCGCCGCCGTCGCGGAGATAGCCGTGTTCGTGCAGGCATGCGAGGCTTGCGAAGTGGCCTTCTACCGGGGCCGAAGCCGGGAAGCCGATCTTTGCGATGATGTCGTGGCGCATTGCGTTCATTTCAATTTCACATTCGTATTTCGCGGCGAGCGCCCGCAGTGTCGCGGAGACCGTTTCGAACCCACCGATTAAAGGGATTGGCAGGCCGTCCGCCAGGACGCCCGCTATACATGTGCTTATCGTTCGACCCGTGACCGAAGTCAACAATAAAAATGAAGACGTCATATTTATTTCAAGACGTCGATGCGCGATAATGGCCGTAGGCCGCAGGAGTGCGAGAATGCCTTGTGGCGTGATCAAGAACTCGCGCCTTAGATATAAGGAGAAAAACGAATATGAGCGCCCTCGACCGGACCATTCATCCCGATGTCCACGAGCTCACGGAGATCGACACGGTGATCACGCAGATCGTGGCTTCCTGCGGCTGCATGACCAAGACACCCGAGCCCAAGTTCCACGCCGACCATTGCCGCTATAAGCACCTCGCTTACCGCCTGGAGGAACTGACGACGACGGGTGGGTGACCGCAAGTTCACTATTTGTGACGTTCTTATTGATTCCGTTCAAATTTTAAGTATCGCGCCACACCGACGTTAACCTTTCTCGACTTCCCCTGTTAGTAGAGCATTTCGTCCTTGCTTTCCGATTGCGAGTTCCTTAATGGAAGGTCGTCGGTATCCAGGCGAAAGCTGGAATTCCGGCACGTCCCAGGGGTCATTATGCACTTCAATTTGGTATCGATAATCAAGAACAGGCTTGGAATGGTCGGGGCAGAGGCCGCCGAAGACAAGATGTTCTTCCGCAAGCCCTCGCTGCGACCCCTGTTTCAGGGCAGGTCCGCGCTGTTCCAGGGCCTGATCGGGCAGATAGGTGCCTGCTCGATCGCCTATGCGGATACGGGCGACAAGTTCTATTTCGTGTTCTGCGGCATCGCCATCGCCGTCTTTCTCGGCCGCGTCGCCCAGTTTCGCGCATACGACCGCGTATGCGACCACCTGATCTCCGATGCCAGCACGGAAGAGGAGATCGACCGGTGGTACCGCTACTATATGACGGCGTCGTCGATGACGTCGCTGGTCGTCGGGACCCTCACCGGCTACTCCATCTACTTCCACCCCGGTCAGTGGGCCACCTGTATACCCCTCGCGCTCACGCTCGGCACGATGGTCGCCGCGGTCGGACGCAACTACGCCAACGGCCAGAACGTCTTCATGATCGTGATGTGCAGCTTCCTTCCCTGCATCACGGCGTTTCTCGGCTTCGCGGCCTACAGCGGCAAGTACTTCATCGGCATCGGCGGCGCGATGCTCCTCATTCCGTTCATGCTGGCGACACAGGCCATGGCGAAGGCCGTCCGCAAGACCCTCAAGGATACGATCACCGCCATGGAGGACGCCTACGTCCTCAGGAACAAGTTCTACAACGCCGTTTCGAATATGCCGAACGGGCTTCTGATGCTGGAGCCGAATGGCAACATCAAGTTCTCCAACGGAGTAGCCAAGGCTATGTTCGGCGTTCCCGACGACGTCGAGCTGACCGGCAAGTCCATCGAGGACCTCTTCATGCATGGCGCGCGCAAGGGTGCCAGCGAGGCCGAACTTCTCGGCCTTCTTCCGCGTAACAGCAACGTCTACGACATGGCCAACAACCGGGTGCGCCTGTCGCCCACGGATGCCGTCGGCTTCAAGGAACGCATCTTCAAGCTGCTGGAGGGCACGTCGAAGACGGAAACGCTCAAGTTCTCCGACGCTTTCCAGATCGAGTTCACCATACGCCAGGAAACGTTCGACACGACCGACCATCATCATGGCAGGCACGACGGCTACGTGGTCGTCTGCGAGGACGTCACCGAGCGTGTCCACCAGCAGGAGAAGGTCCGCTACTCGGCCAACATCGACGGCCTGTCCGACATCCCGAACCGCTCGCACATGCGCGAGCTGGTGGAGGAAGCCAAGAACATCCGCGCGAAATCGCGCGGACCCAACATCGCGCTATGCGTCTTCGACGTGGACAAGTTCAAGGACATCAACGATACGCTCGGCCATGCGGCCGGCGACGAGGTCATCCGCTCCGTCGCGCAGAGCATGAAGCAGCTCAAGCGCCAGACGCCGAGCCTGATCATCTCGCGGCTCGGCGGCGACGAGTTCGTCCTCGTCCTTCCGCATATCGCAGAGAACTTCGACGTCGGTTCGTTCATGGACAACGCCTTCCGCACGATTTGCAAGGCGTACGACATCTTCGACAAATCGGTCGAAGTACGGTGCAGCGGCGGCGTCATCGTCGTGCCGAAGGCGAAATTCAACCTCGACGACGCGATGAACAAGGCCGACCTGGCCCTCTACAAGGTCAAGCAGGAGAAGCGCGAGCGCAAGGAATCGACGCTGCGCTGGGCGCTCTTCGACCGCGAACTGGAACAGGTCTACCGGAACACCCAGCAGATGCGCTCCGAGTTGCAGGAAGCGGTGTCGAACGGCCAGATGGTCGTCGAGTACCAGCCGATGTGCACGCCCGACGGTCTCAAGATCGAAATCTGCGAGGCTCTCTGCCGTTGGCACCATCCGCAGCTCGGCGTGCTTGGCCCCGACAACTTCATCGGCATAGCCGAGAGCATGAACCTGATCGGCGACATCACCAAGCACATGATCCGCACGGCCTGCCGGGATTGCGCGAGCTGGGACGACGAGACCTGCGTCTCGGTCAACCTCTCGGTACTGGACCTCGCCCACTTCGAGATCGTCGAGGTCATCTCCGAGGCGCTCAGGGCGGCCAAGCTTCCCGCCACCCGTCTTCAGGTGGAGATCACCGAGTCGATCTTCCTCAAGGAGAGCGAGAAGGCCCGCCAAATCCTGACGACCCTCAAGAACATGGGCGTCAAGACGGCCATCGACGACTTCGGCACGGGCTACTCCAACCTCGCGATCATCAGCGCCCTGCCGCTGGACAAGGTGAAGGTGGACCGCGCGTTCCTTCAGGACATCACCACCGAAGAAAAGCCCCGCCGCCTGTTCGACGCGATCGTCAGCCTCGGCAAGAACATGGGCCTCGGCATCGTGGTCGAGGGCGTCGAGAACACGGACCAGCTGGAGCAGATCAACAAGACCGGCGTCAACCTGATCCAGGGCTACCTCTTCGGCAAGCCGATGAAGAGCCACGAAATCCGCGACGCTCTGGTCGCCAAGAAGGCGGCGGCAGGCGGCAACGTGATCTCGATCGTGTCCCGCAACAACGCCCACTAAGTCCCGCGGGCTTTCATCGCGGCCGTCGCACCTTGACTGGGGCGGCGGCCGTTTTCATTCTGGTAGGGCAACCCAGAAAGGAACGAAGATGACGTAGCCCTGCCACACGGATTGGCCCGCTTCCCGAGAATACGCCCTCCCATACCCAACCCGCCGATGACCGCGACGATCATCTGATCATGTACGCCGTCGTCCGCCGCGATCTCGACATGCCGACAGGAAAGCTCTCCGCTCAAGCCGGACATGCTTACACGGCATCCCTATTCGAGTGCATCGACACCCATCCAGACCACGCCAGACGTTACAGGCTCGGCCTGAACGGCGGCTCAAAGGTCACGCTTTACTGCCGCAGTGAGCGCGAAATCCGAGAGCTTGCAGACCGCTGTCGCGAGGCCGGAGTGCCACACGCGCTCTTCACCGACGAAGGACACGTTCTGCTTCCGCATTTCGACGGTTCTCCTGTCGTGACGGCGCTCGGGATCGGGCCGCTGCGACGGACAGACGCACGAGCTATCGTGAAAAAGCTGAGATGCGTTTAGACGAAAACGCCCCCGTTCTTGACGGGGGCGTGCGGGCTTCGTCGACCAACGACCCTGGTTAAGTCAAGCGACGACTATCGCGTCGAGGAGGGCTTGCTCCCACTCGCCGGTTGCGGCGTGGCCCCACTCCCGGAACACGCCTTGCAGGTTTCCGCAGCTCCGCTCATGTAACCCGTTGTGAACCGGACGTACAAGCTGCCGTTCCCGTTGCATTTGACGCACGGCGCAGCGCCAATCTTCCTTGATACGGTCATGCTGATTGTCCAGCCGCCGTCTCGGCTTCCGAGACGGCGAACCTCTTGCGGCCTTCCTCTGTACCGAGCGGCAAGGCCTCCCAGATGGCGGTCGGGCAATTCGGGCATACGTATTGGCCCTGGCCCTCCCAATGTCCGATCATCCAGCCTTTAGCGCCGGCGATGTCATCTTCGTCGCCGACGGCGCACTCGAAGTCCAGGACCTCGCGACAGCTGAAACAGGAAAATCCGACCGAACGGATCGTCTGCGCGACACCGCTTTCGGTGATCGAGTAGAACTGACGCGATCCACGACCACCGCGCGTCACCTTCACGTAACCGAGCGGCGCGAGCCGGCGCAGAATGGCGGTCGTCGCACCTCCCAGCTGATTGGCGGGAAAACCGGCGTACTGCGGATAGGCAACGTGCCGATGTTGCAGGACAGCCAATGCGTGCCTCTGGCGGTGTGTGACAGACGTCATTTGCGGTTCTCCGATGCTCGTCCGATTGCCCATGTCGCGCCGTCCTTGAACGCCGTCTGCATGCCGAGATCACCGCGTTCGGCGGGCGCTCTCTCGCGAAACCATTCGTCAGCCGCTTCGAGAACCTCGGATACGGAGATTTCCCGCGGCGTCTTCTCGGGCGCGATCTCCAGTGGAGTGGCACCAACGACCGGGCGGCCGAGCATTTCGCAGGCGATCTCCCACATGCGGTCGGCGCGCTTGGCGAGCGATCCTTCGTCTGTCGCCATGCGCAGACGTTCGATTTCGGCAAAGGCGGTCTGCGCTCGATCATGCTGGGTAGAGGTCATGTCACGTCCTTGAACGGAAAGATAACGGATGGTCAGTTACGGATGGCCACTTGCTCGGGGGCGTAGCTCCATTCGAGCTTGCCGTGGTCCGTGAGACTGCCGTCGCAGACATAGGCGACTTCACCGCCACGATCGACACCGTGTGCCTTCGTTCCGCACAGCGGGCAGGCGACGCTTTCGAAGCGACGAGCCGGGTTCAGGCGGTTTCGGAAGCTAGCAATGTCGACGACCAAACCCATACTCGACCTCCATATTTCGGCCAAGTCTTAGGGTTTTACAAGGTCATTGTCAACACATTATCGTCTCGAAGTCTTGGTTTTCATGTGGCCTGCGTCAGCACTTTCGCATGTCGACGTCTTGAAATTTCTCCGGAAACCGTTTATGGCAGGGCCTGGTTGCTGGCGAAGGAGAAGGCGAATGAAGATCGTTATCAAGGACGACTGTTACACCGCAGTCACCCGTGAAGCCAACGACGAGGAATGGTCTGGAGAAGACACGGACACCTCCCACGACTTCGGCAGTGCCTCCCTGGTGGAAAGCGGCGACGGCCTCGAGGTCGGGGAAGATTTCCAGAAGGGCGATACGGCCCATCTCGTGATCGCCGTTTGGTCCGCAGGAGATTCCTTCTCCAACCGTGTCGGTGCCCACTCGGAAATCATGTCCGCACACAAGGAGGCGAAGAACGCCTTGGAGGCCAAACGGATTCTCGAGAAGACCGAGGTAGGGGTTACGCTTCCTGACGGCTTCGAAGTTCGCCATATCCCGTGGGTCGGGCATTTCGAGCGCCTGGAATACGTTACGGTGGAAGAACGCATCCTGGAGTAATGGCGGACAAAGAATGCGCGTCTTCCACTACATGGAAAGCGATGCCTACGAGGCGTTGCGCAAGGTTGGCCATATCGTCGGCTCGCCCGAGCACTCGGTATTCAACGACAACGACCAGTTCGTCAGCGCCTATGGATGGCTAGCCGACCGGATGGCGAGGCGGATCGGACCGGCCCCGGCGCATTGTAATCCGCGCTGGCCCGTTTTCGGCTGGGCCGAACACAACGGACAATCGGCGCTTGAGTACGATAGACTGCGCGAACTGCCCGGACACGATGATACCACCGACGCGCCCTTCCTCGTCGGCTTCGACGTGCCGGAGGGTTTATACCTGCTCTCCGACTTCGACGATTGGCACTTCGTCCTAAACGGCTGGTTCCTTCCGTCGTGCGGTAGCGACGTCGAGGATGACGGCGGCGAGACCGACGCGTTCTACGCACTCTGTGAAAGCCATGGCTATGACCGCACATGCGCGCCCGGTCCCGCTGGACCGGCGGATGCTGTCGAAACGATGCGGCGCTCGAATTGGGATCGGATCATCGAATATCCCAACCAGTATGGCAGCGTCCAGGCTTCCATGTGGGAACTTCGGTGGGACTGGGCGTTCCTCGTCAAGGCGCGACGCGATGCCGCCATCCTGAAAAGCAACTCGGTTGTCAAATGCTCGGTCAAGACCGACACTCTGGCGACCCAATTGGAAATCCAATCATGACCGAGGCCAGACCATCCCTACACAACCGTGACAGCGTCATCGCCGCCGCTGACATGCCGACCAATCTCACCGACCTCTGCTCGAAGTCGTTTCTCTTCAGGGGAGCCGAAGTCCCAGATCAGGACTACTTTATCTCCGCGAGCCGGATCGAAAAAGACGAAACGGGGAAGGTCCTGGAGGCCACGCTCTCCCTCACGAACATGGAAAACTTCGAGGGTGTCGATTTTCTGATCGCCGAACGGTCGATGGGCGGTCAAGTCGCCATTCTGCCTGGCACACCAGTGACGATCATCCACAGCCTACCTGCGTTCTTCGAGACGCTTACAGACACGTACAAAGCCGATTTTTCTGCGGCGACCCCGACCGTCGGCATGCGAATGTAAGCCGCCGGCTGTCGATCGACGACGCCTGACTTCAGGTGTGACTGGAATTTTGGAGTTGAGGTCATTGAGCTTGGCGATCCGCCGCTCTCTGGCCTCGTTCTCGTCTCTTTTTGACTCCGCCCAGGCCAATAGCGAATGGGCAAAACGTCGCCCATTCAATCACGGCTCTGTCAGGAGACCCTCAAGAGCCACACCCTTGCTTGCGATGATGCGGTCGATCGCGGCGTTCGACACAGGCATTCCGTAGACCCCGATCATCCATTCCAGATGCTGTTCGAGGACCGCGACGTCGTGCCTGTCCATGGCTCCGGCGCGCGACAGGATTTCGGTATTGCCGTGGATTTCCGGCTCCATCTCGAGGATGGAACGCAGATCGACGATCCGTATTCCCGGATCGCAGGACAGGACACGTTCGCCCGCGTCAATCCAATACAGTCGGGAATAGACGTAATGCTCGGCCGCGAGAACGACGTTGGAGATGGCCTGACCGCGGTCCCGGCTGACGTTGTCCAGCTTCGCCGAGAACGTATCCGATTCCAGCGACGCGAGAAGGTCGGTGAATTGCTCGGGCGACACTGAGGCGCGCGGCCGCAGGATGCCCTTGACCGAGTTCCAGGAAACCTCGGTGGCATCGGAAGCCTCTATCAGGTACTTTCGCAACAGGACGTGCGACATGACGGCCGGCATGTCGGCTTCGCCGTATCCGCCTTCGGCAAGGGCCTGCTCCAGCCTGTCGCAGGTTTCGAGGAATATGCGGACATTGCGCGCCAGCGCCACCAGCCGCTCGTCGTCGTCCTCTTCGACGCCGAAGGACGAGATCGCCATCCGGAAGTCCGCGCCTCCGTCGAACAGGCTTCTGCGAATGCCGGACAGAGCGGACAAGGAATAGCCAAGCAGGTTGATGCCGTGGCTCTCGCGGACCTCTCTCGCGGCGTAGGCGAGTTCGACGCGAAGGCCTTCCACCGCGTCGAGGCATTCGTCCGACGGCATGTGGGGGAGCTCCCAGCCGGCCGACAGGCTTTCACGACTATGGAGGAAGCCACCGACCGCGGCGGTGAGTACCAGAACCGAACCGATCGTCCACTCGTCGCCTTCGAACACCAAGGAGGCCTTCTCAACGAACGCGCCGACGAATTCCATGAAAGAGCTGATGCGGTCTACATGCCGACGCTCCGCATCGAGCACGACGCGGAGTTCTGTCTCGTCACCGCTAGAAAAGCGACGAACAAAGCTCCGGAAGGCGTCGTTCGCGCCGATCTTCTCGCTGACGGCGACGGCCTGAACGTTGAAGCGGTGATAGATCATGACGGCGCGGACCAGCGGATCGACGTCGGCCGGACGCTTTACCGCCTCCCAGACGAAGCTGTCTGTCGGCGCTGGCGAGGGCAATATGTCGGCCGCGCGGCGGATCGCCCCCAGCTCATGTTCCGTGAGAGCGGCGTGCGGGCCGAGCACGGCCTCGACGGATGTCCGAAGGTTTCCCTGCAGCGCAACGGTTGGAACCTTCGGCACAACACCGAGTGTTTCACCGACCATCGCCACCGTTTCGGCCGACACAAGGCGACGACCCTTTTCTTCGGCCTCGATGTCGATGAGCGCGAGGCTTGTGGATTTTGCGGTCATGGTTTTCCCTGATGTCTTCAGCAGCCCGCGCCCAACATTCCGTTGACGTGTTCGGCCAACACGGCGGCCGGCCTGTCCGCCAGCGGATAGATCACGTCGAAATCGAAACCAGCCTCCGCGACAAGCGCCTTGGCTTCAGCGATCCGGTCGGCGATCTCCGGCTCCTGCGGTGTCATGAACTGAAAGGTAATCTCGGTCTCGACGACATGATAGGCGAGCGACTTGCACAGTCTCTCCAGCAGTTTTTGGTCCACACTCATAACCGTCTCCGAATTTGTTGTCCCGATGATTATTCAAGACGTCACATCGTCCCGTCAACAGGATTTGACGCGAAACCTTGCCTGTCTGTCTGGCGTTCCGTATGATCAACAGGAAAAAAGGAAGACGCCAATGAAACCGCTCTGGGTACTGGACAACTACCTGCTAGAACGCTCGACGCCCCAAAGCGGTCCGACATTCGCCGAGGCTTTGACCCAAGCCGGCTGCGATGTCTCCCGGCATTCCTTCGAGCCGCGCGGACGCAAGCTCAGCGGAGAGCTGCCGTCACTGGCAGAGCGAGCCGTGATGGCCTACGGCAGCTACGCTTTCGTTCGGCACGTACTTTCAAGCGCCAACCCGACCGTTCCCCGACCCGGCTCCTATATGCAGATCGAAAACCTGTCGTTCCACCGCTTCGCGGCACACCTCGGAGACCTTCTTCTGAACGATGATTTCCACATTCTGCCGTTCGGAGAACTCAAGCGTCGCCGGTCGCCACCAGGTGACGTATTCGTGCGCCCCGACAGGGTCACCAAGTCCTTCACGGGCTTTCCGGTGAAGGCAGGTAGCTTCGAGTATGAAATGTCCTGCCTCGAACGACTGTCAGGCGTTGGTCTGGAAGAACTGATTGTGGTCGCCAGCGCCAAGCCGATCGATCTCGAATGCCGCTACGTCATCGCGGACGGCAAGGTGGTGGCGAAAAGCACCTACGGCTGGGCGGAAGGGTTCACGCCGTCGACAGCCACCGACATTCGTTGCGACGAAATCGCAAGAGAGGTCGCGGGCCGCGACTGGCAACCGGACACGGTCTACACCTGTGATGTCGCGCTTTCCGAAGATCGCGGCCGGGTGGTCGAGCTGAACAGCTTTTCCTGCTCCGGCCTATATGCCTGCGACACCATCGCCGTCGCCGAGGCGGTCAGTGCATGCGTCGCCGACGAATACGGGATGAGCGTGAAGGAATAAGTCCCGACGGTCAGAACCTCGGGGCTGCAGCAGCCTGGGCTTTTGGTTGGGCAGGGACAGCGATGCTGCGGAAGTAGTCGGCTGTCATATCGGTCGATAGGGCGGCGATCTGGAAGAGCGCCTCCTGCTTGTCGTCCGTCAGGAACATGACACCGTCCTCACCCCTGTCCTTGTTGAAGCCGAGTAGATTGCCGCAACGGTCGAATGTCTGCGCGACGCCGTAGTACATGATCTTGTCGCGAGAACTGTCGAGTAGCTTCACATAACGCTGCTGGTCGGTTCTTAGTTCGATGTCGCCGTTCGTCACGAAGAAGCGGATCGTCTCGTATGTCTTCGCGGTCTTCTCCTTGACTTCGCCGAAGCGGCAAATGCCATGGCTCAAATACCCGGGGATCAGACCTGCGTCGACGGACTTGACCATGTTGTGGCGGAAGCGCATCTTGTCGGTGAACTCGGCATGTTTGCGGTCTCCGAACGCCAGGAACACGGTCTTCATTCTGGCAGCCACCGCCTTGGCGACGGCGTTCTCGAGCGAATCCCCCTGTTGAGGCGTGGAACCGCGGACAACCCCGTTGAACCACTCCTGGTGACGCGGCGTAAGCTGCCTGGCCGCCTGCATCTCGGCATAGGTGTCTTTCAACACCTTCATGTAGATGTCGTTCGCCACTGTTCCACGCGTCTCCTGGGAAACTCCAACGCCCATGTTCGTTACTTCCGTCTGCTAGGTATTGTCCGGAACAGACTCCGGGCGGCGCGTGCAAGCAACAAGAGCCCGCTTTGTACCAGGCATTGCCCGGCCGGCCAGAGGAGTAACGGTTGTCCCCGCTGATCCGTCCGCCGCAGCATGGTGGGCGACATCATCGAGAACGACGGCATTTACCCCGTCGTCGGCCCGCTCGGATTTCACACACTTTCGCGGTTCGAACCGAAGGTAGACGATGTTCCGGTCCCTGGAGCGCCGAAGCCGTAAAGCGGCGACAGCCGCTTCTCGATCCCCATCACGGAACCGGTGACCGCGATGCAACGGTTCACCTCCTGGACGCATTCGTCTTCGAGAGGCATGGAAACCAGGGTCAACGCGTCGGCGAGCCCGATTGTCGACGGTGACTTCGACAGCTTCGCCCGCGTTTCGTCGAACCACTTGCTGACGTCGTTGTATTCTCCGTGATGATGAAGGACACCGTCCTCGGTGTCGTAGGCGAGCGCGACACTGCCGCCCCTGTGACAGAGCCTCTTCCGGTTTCCCTTGCTGTCCGTTCGAAACAGTTCGCCGTCAACGAGCGAGTAGGGGAAATCGAATCTGTCTGTCATGCCATAACTTCCAGTATTTTCCTGATCTTAGCCGCATCGGCTCATGCGCGCAACATTGTTGGTCGGAATGCGAGTCCTTGAAATCAAAACTCAGCTCCCAACGAAGTCCTAAATTAATTGACGACTACCGATAAAAAGGAAATAATCCTGTTAAGACTTCGTTAAGATTTCAAGGATGCGCGGATGACCCTCGACGTATTGAATTCTGCATGCCCAGTCATCGATTTCGGCCCCGATGCGCACGGTCCCTTCGGTGAGGCCTGGCGTTGGCGCATGGGCGGATACGCGATCATCGCGACATCGTCCGTCCTGACCTGCACCCTCTACTGGCATGTCGGCCAGTACCTGCTTTCGCTGGCCTAGTCTGCGGACAAAAAAACGGGCGACCGCCAGGCCGCCCGTCGATGTCGTTTTTACCCGGTCAGAAGGCAATCCGGTACTGAGCACGGAGACCAAACCCCCAGCTGCTCTGGCTCGACGCATTGAGCGGGCCGTACTTCGTTTCCTGTTCCGGTTCCAACCATGCCGCGGCGACCGCGAGGTTCAGGTTCCCGCCGAACTTGTCCTTGATGTCTGTTCCGACAGCGAAGGCGACAGTGTCGCCATAGAGGTCCCATCCGGTCGAAACACCACGATCGTAGGTGACGCTCGCGAATCCCGCGATGTTCGGGGTGAAGCTGTGGGCGACGCCGCCCGTAATCGTCCAGCCGTCGCGCCAGTGGTATTCGTTGTAGAAGTCGGACGGACCGAACTTCAGGTGCAGGCGTTCCATGACCGACCAGTCAGTCCACTTGACCGAACCATAAGCGAGCCAATCCTGGGCGATACCGCTCTGGACCTTCAGTTCGACGCTCTGAGGAAGTTCGCCCCAACCAGCGGCGGGTGCCGTCAGACCGATCCGAGAGAAGTCCGCGTCGCCGTCGGCCTCGAAGGACGTGCCCGAGCGATAGACCAGGGACGTGCGGAACGCGATCTCCGGGATGTCATAGGCAACGCCCGCACGCCATCCGAAGGCACCGTCGCCGAGGTCGACCTTGAGCGGGCTGATCACGCCGGGCGCGACGAAGGTCATCGCCGAGAGATCGTAGTTGAAGTCTTCATAGAACGCGCCACCGAGGATCGTCAGGCGGCCCGGACCGACCGGCATGTGATATGCGCAGGTGAGGCCGTATTCGTCGGTAGTGAACTTTTCCTTGAGCTTGCCACGGGAATCCATGACCCCACCGTTATCCGACGCGCCACCGTTGGAGATCGTGTAGGTGCCGGCGCAGGAGAACTGGTCGTTGATGTCGAACTTCGCGGCGAGCGAAGGAACCCAGTAGGTTTCGGAGAATTCCTTGCCGTCGAGGGCAGGGGAAAGGCCGGGGAGGCCCGGCTTCTTGTCGTACTTGCGGTTCGGATCGACGAACGTCACGCTGTCGCGGGTAACGACGTTGCCGTCTTCGAGCAGAATGTAGATATCAGCGTCGCCATAGGTGAAACCGCCCGCAGACGCGCTGGTGACGTCAAGAACCGAGATGACCGAAGCGGCGAGAGCCAATGCAATGCGTGTATTCAATTTACAAACCCCACTGTTTGCGGAACGCCACGGTTCCGCCAAATTCCGATGTGGCTCATACTGAGCGCGATGTGGGATGTAAATAGCCAAATTCGGGGAAAGAACTCAGTGCGGCAAATATGCATCAGCACGCCACCGTACCATTCCAGGACACGGGTGGGCGGCCCTCCCGCCACCGCCATCTATGTCAGGGGCGAGAGCGGTGAATCCTTCGTTAATCAACGGACCGCCGGATAGCGAGTTCATTAATAACGACCGCCGATTTCCTTTGGACGAACGTCATTATTCCGGCCGACGGGAAACCCATTCCGTGCGGACCGGAGACACGATCGAGAACGACAGCTGACAAAGACCCGTCATCAGGACGTGACCGAGGTCGGCTGCCCTGTTGAAAAGCGTTTCGTGGTCGGTCGGGAAACGGGGATAATTGATGAAGCCGACGCGGACCCCGGTCTCTTCGCCGCCGCTGTAGATATAGGAGACAGCCTCGACGGTGACGCAGGCCCCGACTTCGAGCGTCCACTTGCGGCATATCTGCTTCGCCTGCTCGAGGTCTCCGGCGATATAGATGTCTATTTTGATGGTCGGCTCCGTTTTGGACACCGCTCGTGACAACGCCTGCATAGTAAGTCTCGCTTGCTTGAATAAAAAAAGGCGCGACACCGGAGTGCCGCGCCAAGGGGGCCACCAATCAGGCGGCCACGGGGAAGGAAACTGGCTGACGCGGCGTAATTCCGTTCGCCAGGAGATCGGCGATGCGCGCGTCGAACGAAGGGAGATAGCGCTGACCGACCTCGATGGAAGCGGTGCCTGCGACACGGTCGATGACAACGAAAGCGCTTTCGCCGACCTCGTAGTTCGGATAGCAGGTACGGATCACCTTGCCGACACCGACGAGCTTGCGGGCGTCGCGGCCGTCACGGTCGTACTTAACGGTCTTGCCAGTGTTGACCTCGATGAACTGGCCGTTGACGAAGTCGCGCCATTCGGGGCGGACGTTGAAGGAGTTACCCTCGACAGCCTCCTCGTTGACGCGGTATTCAAGCGCGATCCTCGTGCGACATTCGGAGTGCGTGAGGGCGACGAAAGTTTCTCCGGCACCGCGGCCCAGCTCTTCTTCGGAGACCGTGCGACCGAGGAGGCGGGCAGGCCCCTTGTCGGACTTGAGGACGAACGGAACCGACGGCAGGAGGGTGTAGTCGACGGTCGTGCGGCTCGGACGGGAATTCATGCGGCGGCTGAGCCAGCAGGTCGGTGCATGCCCTTCGGGACGGATGGACAGCTTAACGAGAAGGTCACGCTCGGCGATGCTGACCGGCTCCACCAAACGGTCGACGTCGGAGAAGTCGAAGCGGCCACCACGAAACGTTGCGCCGATGGCAGTGCAAATGGCAGTGACGAGGTCTTCAGGGGGAGCCATGGTGAACAGCTCTGCGATTGCCTCGCCCAGCTTGCGATCGCGCTTGCCGCCGCGTTCCATGACGCCGTACTTCACCATCTTGATGATGGCTTCGGCGATGTCGCCAGTCGGGACGGTTTCGTCGTCGATGGCACCGGCAATCCTGAGGACCGTGCGGCCCGCTACCGTGGCATCAGAAATGACGGCGTACCAGCCACTGGAGAAGGAGGTGAGGGCGGTGTCGAAGAGTTCGGCGGCGATGGAGGCCATGTCTTCGATGGAGAGGCCGAGATCGGCCACCCAGTTTTCGCGGAAGACGCCCGACTTGACAAGGCCGACGGCGATTTCGTTGGATGTCTGTGTCATCGGGGTCTTCCTTTTCCGGCAGATCAGGCGTTGACTTCGGCGGCCTTGGCGCAACGGACGTACAGCTGAGGCGTGATGGTGGCGGCGAGCTTGCGGACCTTGGCGCTAGCAGCAGAGTAGGTTTCCATGACTTCTGCGATCGACGGGGTGGTGTCGGCGAAAGCCTCGTTGACCGTGTTGTTGGCCAGCAGGTCGCAGAATGCCGCCGAGGCTGTCTCGAGCGTCGCGAGGTGGTAGGCGGCGCTGTCAGCATACGTCGCGAGTGCCTTGAGCGTCGCGAACTGGCGGTTGAGCTTGATCCGCTTGGCAACATAGTCGACCAGGAACTCCTGGTCTTCTGGAAGATCGGTCAACTCGAAGCTGATCAGGGAGGTCTTCTGCTTGCCTTCGCCCTTCTTCTGCTCCTGCTTGTGAAGCTTGACGATCTGCTCGGAAATTGCCTCCTCGCGCTCGGCGCGATCGACCTGAGCGTTTGTACCGCCCTGAAGAAGAACGAGGTTAGAGAAGAGCTTCGACAAGTCGCGCTCCAGTTTCGCCTGGAATTCGTTCATGGTCTGACGACGGCGCTCGTCTTCGCGTCGGTCGAGTTCGGCCATGACCTTTTCGACTTCGGCAGTGACGAAGTCGGCGTATGCCTGAGCTTCGGGGTTGTTGTTCAGCTTGAGCTTGAGATCGCGGCTTTCGGCAACGAAGGCTTCGCGGCGGTCGTAGAAGTGTTCGACGGCCCAGTCCTCGGTGGTGCCGACTTCGACGTGGACGTTCTGGCGGAAGCGCTTGCCTTCCATGCCGAACTGTTCGCGGGCGAGGAATACGCGGCCTGCACTCATGTAGACGGCAGGCAGTTCGTGCATGTAGGGACGGTCTTCGTTGAAGTATATCGTTCCGGAGAAGTTGCCGCACTCGGACTGGATCGACCACTGTTCGGTCGACTTGATGGTCTCGGGGAGGACCAGTTCGTCGTTGAGGTAAATCTCGGCGTTCTTCATCCACATCATCTGCTCGAAGGAGAGCTTGGTGCGGATATCGCGCAGCGTTTCAGCGCCGAAGCTGAAGCCCTTCTTGATCTTGGAAATCGTGATGGTCGTGCCGTTCTCGTCGGTGGTCGGCTGGTCCTTCACGAGGAACTGCGCGAGCGGCTGGACTTCGTCGCGGGCGGCCTGCTCGAGGATTTCGGAGGTCAGGACGACGACGTTGCGAAGGCCGTCCTTGACGGTTTCGACCTGCATGCGGCCGGCGTACTTGAAGGCGGCGATCTTGCCCGTGCCGTTGTAGCCGCGCATGTTCAGGCCGTTTTCACGGCGCTCGGTCTTGAGGTGGAGCGAGAAGAAGCGGACGAGGCCCTTTGCGCTGCACATGCCGACACCCTTGTCGCGGATAATGACCGTGGTGTCCTTGCCGTTGCGCTTGACTTCCAGCCAGACCTTCGGGGTCTGACCCATGTCGTATGCTTCGTAGGCGTTTGCCATCGCTTCGAAGATGCAGTCGGCGACGGTCTTGAAATCGCTGGCGCGCTTGAGGGCGTCACGGGCGATGTTGGACTTGAGGCCGATCGTCATGTCATGGTCGGCGTATGCGGCTACGCCGTTGGAGAGCAGGTTCGAAAGAGCGTGTATGGTTGCGGTCATGGTCATTATCCCCGTTGCCTTTGCGGCGGTTTGCGTTGGTCCCCCGACGAGTGCGGTTCGTTAATCCAAGAACTCGTTCGTGCGGTGTGGGCGTAAATTGCAGACCTGATGCATCGCTGTCAACAAAATAATTGAAGAACTCGTTACTTTTTTCGAGATAAATCCAAGACGTCGTTTTCGGAGCGTTGCCTCAAGGCGATCGACGTCCATAATTAGTGAACTCGAGCGGGTGTGGAGAGCGAGAATGAAAGACGTCATTTGGTCGCCTGACGAGCTGCTGCTGCATTGGGCCGAGAAGGCGATGCGCCTTGCCTACAACGGTTTCGGCGTCAGTCCGCTCGCGGTCCAGTTCTGGCCCGCCCTATGCACTGTCGCCGTCTCGAGCGTCGCATTCCTCGCCATGAGCGTGACTGTCGATCCAACCTACCTGTTTGTCTGCGGGGTCTGCGTGCTCTGGACGATCAGGTTCTGGAAAAACAACGGGAGCCTGCGAACCGACGCGAAGAAGGATTGGTCGGCCGACTTGTTCAGGGCTTACGCAGTCAAGGCAGCGTCTCTCCGCACTGAGACGGCGTGGGTCCGCTACCTGATGTTGATGACCGCGCTCGTGGTCACGGTCGTCTGCTGTTCCGACATCACAGCGGAAATCCGGGCGCTGGCGACTTGGCAACGGTGCGTTTTCCCGCTGGACATTTGGGCTCTCGTGGCACTCGCCTATTCATGGTCGGCCGAACCACCCGAACCCGGCGACGGCGATCGGCTCGGCTTCGCCCGCCGCGCCTGAGCGGCGGCCGTCAAAGCCTCAAGCTGTTGGTCCGGGTACCTCCTATGATCGCCGTAGGCGGGATCAAGGAAGGCGGGACCTCGTCGCTATCCAAGACCCTAACATAGTCTCGTACGGTTATCCCGTCAGGAAGCCTCGCGCCGTCCAGGTTTCCCTTGACGATGAGCTTTTCGCCCACCGTCATTCCTTCAGGCAGCTTCGACAGGTCTTTGGCGTCGATCCAGATGTTCTCTTCGATTTCGGTCAGGTCCGAGACGTCGATGACAAACGCTTCAGAAAGCACGTAGGATTTCGCTTCGAAGTGTCGGCAAATCCGGTCCACCGGAAACTCGCCCAGGGAAAGCATGCCTTCGACCTTCACTCCCATGGGCATTCTCTTGAAGTAGGAACCGTCGAGCTTGAGCTCGCCGTGAACCACTGTGTCGTCAGGCAAGCCCGCATCGTCGTTCCGACTGAGGTCGATCGTTCCGCCGATAACGGCATCTTCAGGGATGCGCCCTGCTTTACATCCGACTGCGGTCAGTCCACCGGCTATCCGCATGGCCTGCGGAAACTCGACAAGCGGGGTCCAGGACACTTCGAGGGTTCCGCCCACCGTCAGTCCAAACGGCAGGTGGTTGATTTGCATGTGCGGGATTCGAAGATCGCCAGGCCACACACGCCGCCCCGCGAGGTTCGTGATGTCGGATTTCAGGATCGAAACATCTCCATTGACGACTGCTGAAGCCGGGATGACGGACACCCCCTTCACTTGGTTAATCGCCAGTCCACCGACCTCCATCTTCGATGGCAGTCTTTCCAGCTCGGAGAACTGGATCGAAAGCTTCTCGCCGACATGGAGGCCGTCGGACAGGAACGCGGAGAACCCCGATATACTAAGCGATCCGCCCACCGACAGGTTTCTGGCGGCCGTCAACACCGGGTCTCCAAGGCCCCCTTGAATGGTCATGTCTCCCGTCAGCGAAACGCCCTCTTCCACGCGGACAAGCTCGCTTCCGGCCAGCACAACAGGACCTCTGACCGAGATTGCAGACGGTATTGTCAACCTCTCAATGTCGCGGATTTCCAGACCGCCTTCGAACACGGCCCTTTCGAGAATGTCTCCGATCTTGGTGCCGGAAATATAGACATGGCCCGAGATACGGCTGCCATCAGGAACAGCGCTTAGTTCTCCCGCGATGATCCGGAGGTTGTTGGCGCTTACGTTCTCGATTCCCATCACGACGGCTGCGGTCGTCTGCATTTGCCCACGCACGACAGTGTTCGCACCGAAGACGACTTTCTTTCCGGCCGCGTACTCGGCCCTGATCGAGAGCTCGCCGGAAATCCGCAAGCCCTCGGGCAGAACGAGATCGACGTCCTCGTCGCCATCAAACCGGAGCGTCATGCTCCCTTCGATCTCCTCGCCGGCCGCCAAGTCTTCCACATGGCGGATCACGCCATTCGTCTGCATGAAGTACCCGCCGGCCAGCTCTTCCCGGCTGATGCCGTACCCCTGCTCGGCGAGCCACGGGAGGAGTAGGTCGAAATATTTTCTGGCCGGGAACCGGTTCTGCTTGCCCTTCGCCTGGACCACATGGCGTTCCTGTATGCGGACCTCCATCGTCGCGTGCGCCTTACCCCTTCGATCACGCAGGGAGTAGATCGCGATTTCGCCCGCTCGGACACCTTCGTCGTATCCGCCAAGACCGACGCAGTGCTGCATCTCCTTGGATTCACGATCGAGCGCGAGCGGCGATATCAGGGATACCAGGGTATATCCGTCAGCCAGTACGGCGACGAGCTCCTCCTCGCCCTCGGCGGCCGGCTTTGAAAGGGTGTCGCGGATGAGTCTGTCCAATCCCCTGTTGGCCTCGGCCTTCACGTCCTCGACGGTGACGAGCTTGGAGAACTTCTTCGGCACGCCTTCCTGGTCTAAGTTTCGCAGCCACTTCAGCTCGGCGGCCATCGCCGAACCGAGCCAGTCCGCGATATGGTCGAGGTCTCCCGGAAGAAATGCCGGAGCGGCCCGGCCTCGCGATACAGCACGCGCGGCATCGCGCATCATCGCGGGCAGAAGACACTGGACGATCAGCTGCCGAATGTCCTGTCCCGAACGCATGTGACCCGTTTCGGACAGGCGCTCGAGGATCGCGCGGTATTCCTTCTCGTAAATTGCCGGTTCCATGAGTATCTGTTCCCTGATATCCACCAACCCTAGCAGGCCGCCTGGCAAACAACACCGGAATGAAGTCTTGAAATAACCTTAGACTCCGGGGTAAAGTCTCGCCCTCACGGAGAGATAAATGAAAGACCCCATTTACTACGCCATCGGCGATGTCCACGGCCGCCTCGACCATCTTGAGAAGATGATCGAGTTCATCGAGGCAGACGCAAAATATTGGAACGGCCGGCCCGTCATCTACTTCCTTGGCGACATCGTCGACCGTGGTACGCGCAGTCGCGAATGCTTGGAACTCGTACACCAGACCCTGGAAAAGCACGAAGGGTCCCGACTTCATCTTGGAAACCACGACGACTGGTTTCTGGGTGCCGTCCGCAGCCAGGGCCTCGGGCGCGACGTGTACGACTGGGAGCAAAACGGCGGCACGATGACCGCCCATTCGTTCTACCCCGAACTGAAAATGAAGGACGCTCTTGTCGCGATCGGCGCGAACTACCCGCATCTCATTCGGATGATCGCGAGCGCCTACCCGATCACGTCGCACGGTCGGATCGTCTTTTGTCATGCCGGCGTCGACCGCTTCGCCCCGATCGACGAACAGGACAAGGACGTCTTGACCTGGATCAGGAGGCCGTTCCTCGAAATCGCAAATGCCACTGATCATGTCGTGGTGCATGGCCACACGATCTTCGAGAACGGTCCCATCGTAACGGACAACCGGATTTCTCTGGATACCGGTTGCTTCCGCACCAATCGTCTGTCGGCCGTCAGGCTGGACCCCAAGCGCAGGACGATGGACTTCATCGTCACGTCGGACAGCGGGCGGATGGTCGAGGTCGACGAGGCGCATCCGCGACTCCTTCAGCGGGCGTTCGGCACGGCGTTGGACCGCCTCGACGAGATTTTCGACAACTGGACGGATGCACGCTGATGCGCAGGGATTTCATGACCAAGGAAGCCGTAGTCGCGGAAATGAAGAGCGGCAGCCGGCTTGCGCAGGCGAGAACCGTCTTTTCCTCCGCATGGGCGGAGATCGATACCGCGATGCGTCAGCGCGTGCCGCTGTCGATCATCGAAATCCGCAATATGGAATTCGACGCCGTCATGAAGGTAGCCGCTATCCTGGGAGTCGACCTCGAACCTAGTCAGGGCAACGCCGAAGCGCCTCCCAGCGAGAATCCCTGAATGGAGATCGGCAGGTCGTCGAGCATTTCAACGAACTGGCTCCATTGGCGTCTCCTTGTTCCGCGCACCTTCGCACCGCGCCCTAACGTAAAACAATCAGGCGATCATCTTTACAGCGCGCGAGCTGGAGCCGTCGCCAGTCCGTGGACGCTGATCGGCAGGTTGTCGAGCTGCTCGACCGCGACCTCGATCGCCTTGCGCACTTGCTTGTAGGACAGCATGGAAAGGGCTGCTGTTTTGTACGGCGAGACTGCAAGGAACGTCTCAGCCAGAGCAGGAAGTCTCGCAGCGTAGTCGATGTCGCGGCCTAGAAGCGGATTGAAGGTAGCGAAAGCGCTCTCCAGCTCGGATAGCCATCCACCGCCGACGTTGGCGAACTTGTCCGGCCTTTGAACGGCGTTGCGAAGGATGGTCACCGCAAGGGCATGACCGGTTCGCCTCACAAGGTCCTCGGATTGGTCAAACTGGAACGCCGGATGGTCTCCATGCGCAAACGCAGGAAGGTTGTCGCGCTCGAATCCCGTCGTCAGGACCGCTACACCTGCCATCCTGAATTTTCGGTTGGCCTCGTCTGCCGCTTCGTGCGCCTCGCGGTACGCCGAGATGGGATAGTAAGTTGTGGTTATCGCGTGATCCATAGTCTCGGGCAAATGCCGGTAGCGTACGATAACCGCCGAATTGCTTGGCTTTCCTCCAGCCCGCCATTGAGTCTCAACGGCGATACATGGCGGCGTTGTCTCGTACCAAAGCTCGTTGTCGATCATAAGCAGGCGGTCGGCCTGAGCGCGGTGCATCGCAAAGGCCTCCTCGAGATCGTCTCGATTGACCTCTTGGACATGATCCATCGCGGCGTCGAGCGACATGGCCTCGTTTTCCCAGGCTGGCACGGCAAACAGCTTTGGCCAGGTCCTGTTGCGGATGTCCGCGCCATTCATCGACAAAGCATCAAGCCTGTCCTCTATCACGCCACGGATCGGCTTTGTGAGAGGGTAGTAATCACGCCGATCGGATCGCCCTTCTGTACTGGCGAAAAAGTCAGCGCTCCTCAAGCCAAAGTCGCCGAAGGCTTCGCTCAGCATCTTTCCGCCGTCGTCCAGTTTTCCAAGATGGGCATTGATGCCGAGGTAACGGTAGAGCTTGCCGTCGTGTAAGCGGAGCTCGCGCATCCCGTGGTAAGCGCGCCCTCCAAAATTGGTAACGACCGTTCTGATCGGGACCTCTGTTTCCATAGCGGAAACGGACGGGACATCGACCTGGTGAACTTGCGACACCAGCAGCCTGGATTCCGAACGAGCGCCTTTGATGAACGCCCTGGCCATGACGGGTAGCTTGATGGAGATTTGCATGACTGTCTTCCCGATCGATAGAGGCCTGTCAGAATTTCGGAGACCGAGAGGCGGGCTGGTCCGGACCGGCATCTGGCCAGTCACCGATCTCGTTCTGTACTTTGCGAGCCTTCGCCACTTCTTCCCTGATTTGGTCCTTCAGGCCGTCGAGACGCCTCATCAGGTCCGTCATGTCGTCGAAGAACTCCTCGCCGCGCGACTCAATTCCGTATCCAGCCCTATCGGAAACGTCATGCACAAGCGAGACCAGCGCGTTGAAATGCAGGTCGCGGACGGCGGCGTAGTTGTCGTGGCGCATGAAACCGGCCGGCGCGAAATACTTGCCGACGTACTGAAGGCCACGAGACAACCCCTGAAAATCGGAGAGCGCCCGGTAGAGGAGGGAAACCTCTTCAACGGTCATGCGTGCGTGCGCCGATTGATAGACGTCCATGATGTGTCTCGATGCGGCGTCGTTCAGTTCCCATGGGTAGCCGTGACTGAGGCCTACGGAACAGGGCGGGACGACAATATCCACGCCCTCCAATGTGGTCCACGTGCTGCCGGGCCTCGGAGAGCCATGGAGCAGTGCCACGTGCAGCAGCGAAACCCCTTCGGTCTCCCGCTGTCCTTCCCAACGCTTCTGAGCGTCGATCAGAATTCTGGCGGCCGCCATCGGATCGTCCGGCTGGCCTCTGCCCGTCTGAACGAGGTAGGCGAAGGATTCCGGCTTCATGACGGAGACGCCCGCCACTGTTCTTTCGCCGTCGAGCATGAATCCGGATGTTGCACCCCGGAAGTCGCACGCCTCGTCGAAGAACGCGGACCATGTTTCGAACCCGGTCGTGTCGAGGAGCAGGCCCAACGCCAGCTGGTCCGGATTGGGTTCGAAGTACCCCCTGTCGTTGATGACGCCGCGGAGAGGCAGCGACAAGGGGCTGAACCGATCATGCGCATGGACAGGGTCGACCGCGGCCGCCTTTATCGGGTCCGGCCAACCGCCCTTCTTCGGAACGATAACCACTGCGACGGCGGTTTCGCCTTCGCGTATCGCGCTGCCCGTTACGAAGTCGGCCACATAACCCATTTTTGAATTCTCCAGTTGAGAGACAGAGAATTCATGGTTTAAGCGCATCACACAAATGGAGTGGACGTCGCTGGCCGATAATGAGCGTTACCGGCCAGCGACGGTCGTTTTGGCCTCGGCAACGCTGACTTATCGGCGCTTGGCTTGAGGCCAAACGACCCAATGATCTCGATTTCCGAGATGCATGCGGAAAGCTTGAGGTCATCGTTTCCGCACTTTGTCTCGTGCGCCCGATTGTTCCACGTCAACTTTTTATTGACACGCTGCCAGTCAAATAGAAGACTTCAGCGACTGCGGATTTTCCAGCAACAGAACCCGAGGAATGTGAGCCTTGAAGATCGAGATCGATATCGCCGACCAGATGCCAGAAATTGTCGACTACATCCGGTACCAAACGGAAATCGATTTCTCCGAGAAGGACGTCGCCGACATGTTCGCCGAAGATATCCGGCTGGTCGCGGATATCGCGGAGTGGGGATGGGGCGACACGGAAGTAAGGGGTAGGATCATTGGCGCTGTGACAAGGCGGTTTCTCGGTCGTGGCTGGCCGACCTATGGCGAGGCAATGAACATTCCGGAATTCCTCGAAACTCTCAAAGAGGCGGCACTTGCCGCCGGATACGCCTCGTTGCCCCCGGAGGAGACAGGCGACACTGACGAGCCAACAAACCCGGTCGACGCATCAGAGCCACATCGCTGGCTGGGCGGGCTCAGCCAACTCTCGGCAGCGGAAGTGTGGGCCTTCACCACATTCGAAGACGATGTGGCGCTTCGCACCAAAATCTCTGCCGCGAGCAGCGACCCCGTCGCTCGTCTTGCCCTCGCGACCATGTTCCCCCACGGCACGGCCAGCCAAGAGATCACGAGCAGACTGGTAAAGCGCGCTGAAAGCAACGGCGAGGCCGAGTTGTATTCCGCAGCGCTTGAGGCGGTCATCGAGGAAATCGCCAAGGAAGTTCTGGAGCTGTGCGACAGTCAGCAGCCGGAGGAAATCCCAACCGGCGCGCCATTACTTGCGGTTTTGACGCATCCAGATGGACGCGAAGAACTTCTTTACAGCACCCGCACCTCCGAGACTAAGGCCAAGTCCCGGCCAACCGATATCATCGATGCCATTAAAGCGCTCGGTCCCGTCCGCTTCAGGCGGCTCATGATCAACCACCCAAGCATTACGTCCATGTTTGACCAGGATGGTTCCTCCATGTCGACAGAAGAGGCCTGGGCTGCCTTTCCCAACGACCCGCTTCACCGGTGGGTGATGGATCGGCAGCGATACCTGCACCACGTCATCGACGGCGATCTTGCCGACCTGTTCGCCACGGGTTTCGGAAGAATTGAAGAGATCATCGCCTCGTTCCAGAAGTCGCTTGATGAAGTGGTCTCCTTTGCCAAAGCCATAAATCCCACCGACTATCGCAACGAACGGAATTCCGCCTTCCAGGACGGTTGCACGTACCAGCTGATGGTCATGATGAATGTCCTGAAGGACCTGCGCCTACACGAGGTGTCGCTTGAAGCGTTCACGGCAGAGAAGCCGGATTGGACCCGTATCGATCCCGGTAGCTTTGGCCACTTGACAGCGGTCAGGCAGACCTTCGCGGACCAGAAAACCCACCTTGTGAAGCGTTTGACCAATGCGCTCAGACGGCTCGCCCATCTTTCCAGTTGATGTCCGAATTCACGACCGAAGAGCGGGCGCTGAACCCAGCTCCATCGTAATAGGCCGATTGATCCAGTCGTCGCAAGCGCGTGCGGCGACGCGAACGTCGATCCCGTGCCTGCCGTGGGCCGCCACCGCTTCGACGATCGCGTCCGACAGGGCGTCGCGGTCCACCTGCTCAAGTGACTTTCCCCAGAAGCAGGCTTGAATCCTGAACAGGGATTGCCCGACATCCGGTGGTATCACTTCGAGCCGGCCTTCCCACTGGGCCAAGAGCAGCTGACCTGCATATATCAGGTGCGCATCACGCCGATCCCATGACAGCGACCCGGGGATATGGATCGTGACGTCAGGAACCTCGGCGGCCATCCTCCATTCCGACGCCAAGGAGCGCAGATCGTCGGCCTCGAGTAGTCCGAACGTCATGTAGACAAGCCCGTAGTTGAGAGAAACATCGTTCATGTTCGTTTGCCTGAACTGAGTTTTCTCCGCCTTCGTCAGGGGCGCACTCCTGTGTCGTGTGTCGACAAACACGCGGCGCTTGTCCAGTACCAGCTTCGGTTCCGCGCAGGCCACCCAGAATTGGCCGTCGACCACGATACAGTCGCTCGCGAACCTTCTCGCTCCTTCGACCGCTGCCAAACGCTTGGGATCGTCGATCAATGCCGGATACCGCTTCTCGCTGAACTTGCGATCCGCGCTCATGGGGTTTGTTTCGTAGTAGCCGTCAAGAAGCGTTCCTTCTACCGGCTGCGCTTCGTCCGGCAGGCCTTCGCGCATGTAACCGCGCGCATACGGCCTATCGTGATCCTGCAAGTAGGCGACGATGACTTCCGCCCTACGTTCTCCATGTGGTTCACCCTGGACAGAGGTATTCAAGGTGTAGCGACGGAAATGACGTCCTTCGAACCAACGGGTCGTCGCGTCTTCACACTCGATGGCCAACGGAGCCTCGTCATCCGTGGGCTCGCGAAAATCCACCTCGACCGGCTCCTGGAAACGGGTCTGTCCGTCGGAAACGTAATAATGGACTTTAAGCTTCGCCTTCACGGTAGCACCCCAATATATTCGAGGCTTACCTTTGGCGGCTCTCCCGGCTTTTGTCAAAACGCAGTGGCTGGCGAGACCGCCTCCGCCAAGGTTCAACTGGCGTTCACGCAGTCGTCAGTGTGAATGGATCGCCGTCGATGGTGAAAGGGCCATGCTCTACGAGCCCCATATAGCGATGGTGGAACCCACTGACAAACAGGAAAGCGGCCTGCAGACCGTGTTTGTCGATCAGGGACTGCGGCACCATGACCTTGCCCCTGGACTCTGGGGTCGGCGGCTCCATGTCCCAAACCGCATATTGGACGCTGACATGAGGTTCGTTGGCATAAGGTCTGATTTTCTTCTTGGCCATGCCGACACTCCGTTTGGTTGCTACATGCTGCGTGTCGCACGACACATTTCGACGACCACGCATTCTCCCAGAGCCGCCGCAAGAACCGAAGGCATGGATTCGGCTGTTGTCGTAGTAGCCCGACCGCAGAGCCGGCGGTGCAGACTTCCATCTTGACGCCGTGATATTTGGCGGCCTCGCGGCGGCGTTCTTCTTTTCCCTCAAGCCAAGTCGACATGTTGCCCGTGTTGGCCGAGCCGAAACTTGGCTACGCAGCCAGCTTGATGTGTGCTGCTTCCTCCGCGCGTTTAACCATGTACCCGAAGACACTCAGAGAACCTCTTCCAGAGTTACACGCGCCGCACGCCATCACGAGGTTGTCGAGATCAAACGCACCGCCGCTCTGGCAAGTCACCACGTGGTCGGCCGTAAACGGGTTGTCAGAGCGCCAGTTCCCGACAGTCTCCTGACACCAGACACACAGCGGCACATCACGGGCAAAAAGTTTCTCGCGGATCGCATACGCTTCCGAGTAAAAAAGGAAGTCGTAACGCGGGGAGACAAAACTACCTTTCGGCTTGTTCTTCGGACACGCCATCTGACCCTCCCTCAGACCGCTACGTGCTGCGTGTCGCACGACACGTTCGGACGCCCACGCATTCTCCCAGAGCCGCCGCAGGAACCACAAGCAGGGCTTCCGGTGTTGTCGTAGTAGCCAGACCCGGAACAGGCGGCGCAGACTTCCATCTTGACGCCGTGATATTTGGCGGCCTCGCGGCGGCGTTCTTCTTTTCGCTCAAGCCAAGTCGACATGTGTCACGCCTCCAGTTTCCAGAGCATGTTCTTACCGGACTGCCGCGCAGAAGCAAGCGACGTCTTTAATTCCTGCGCGGTCAAATATGGAGAACCCTAAAGCTTGAACGCAACTTGTCAGTGAAACCCAGTTCCGCCGACTCCGTCTCGACAGTCAGCAAAGTCACATCGAGGCAGGCGTCAGCGAGCTTCTTATCGGCAAGCGTCTGAACGCCGTTTTCAGCACCAGAATAGGCCGTGACGAACGTTGGAAGCGTCTTCGCATAGGCAATCGCCGAATCCATGTCCCAGACATCTCGAGCGCCGTAGAAACATAGAACTTGGCTGTGCCGGACGGCCTGCTGAACAATTCCGTCCATTCGTGCCTTGTATTCCGTCGTTTCCCGCATTGGTCCGCAGATGTCGAAATCCCCGAAGCTGAACGCGGCAACGTTCACCTTGGAGTTCGAGATGAGGTGATACATTGACGGATCAAGAACCGAGCGGGTGGCCCATTGGTTGCCAACGACGACGTAGAGGCCATTCAGCGCTCTATAGATTCCTTCCACACATCCCTGTGTTCGAAGTACACGTCTTCGATTTTCGTCGCTGGAAGCCCGAGCTTTTCCTCATCGAGGCTCGAGTTCTTACCTACCGTCGCCTGGTCAGACTTGAGCTGGTGCATCATGGCATCCGCGCGCCGATCAAACACAGAAGCCAGCATATCCAGCCTCTGCGTGTTCTTCATTGACGAGGTGTCGTGCGTCGAAACGAGGTGGGCCAGCGCAAGCAGTCTTTCCTTGTAAAGTGGAAGCCCGTGGTGATCCAGCGGCGGAACCAAGTCGGTATAGGTAGTCAGAAACCGATAAGACACCCCGAGACCGGCGGCGATCAGTTCCAGCGCCACCTTTGGCGTGACTTCCTGCGTCCTCGGCTTTCCGAGAGCGAGGAGGAGATTTCGTACATCTGCAAGGCCGAGATAGATGGCTGACATGGTCTTCGATTCCCGTATTGGCGTTGAGGCTTGCTTCCATCGAACCTCCGCCCCTGGTTATCGAAAACGATCCAAAGCAAAAGGGTATCTAAGTGCTGGGGTTTAGCATCCAGGATTGGGGAAGCTGCCTCGGCTCCAGCGGCCTGAAAAAACATATAGCAGGAAATTCGAAGTCTTCAATTGCAAATGCATCCGCGTTGAAACTATCGGGATGCATTTTCTAGCGGGGAGACCCATCACACCGCCGTGACATAATTGAGCAGCCAACCGAGGGGCAAGCTTACCGGCGTGATCGACCGCGGGAGAATAGATGACCGGCTGTTTGACGGTGTCCATGGTTACCCTACACTCGAACTTGGCAGATTATCTGCCCAAGACCCCAACCTTCCATTCCCATTGGAGCACGGATCATGTCCCAACATGCAGATGCGCGCCGCCGCGCCGCATTGACCCCTATATCTCGGCCGCCGCCCTCGAACCAAGAAATCGCCCAGCTAAAGCCTTGTGGCTTGGCAACATGACCTCGACGCTGTCCGCAGTCGTCTCCAGCAAGGAGAGCGAAGTTGCGGCCGATATTGGTCGGCCAGCGCGCCTGACGATGTTCAACGTTTTCCCATCGATCAAGACCGCGATGCCACGACACGTGCCATGGACAATGTTCCCGTTGGTCTCTGAACCGTATTTCGAATACAAAGCGGTGGAAAACGACTTCCACGGTCGAGCCAACAAAATTTTCCCAGACCCTGGACCGGCGCTGACCGAGCCGGCCGAAATCATCGAGCGCTTTGAGGTTCTCGCCCTAGAACCAGAATCGTTTCACTACGGCCCTCTCGGAATGAACGACCATCTCCTCAGGCTGGGAAAAATGCTGGAGAGCTTCTCTACCGATAAGCAGACGATCTTCGTGCGGGCGACGGGCTGGGCCGATCCTGAAACAGAAGAAGTCGCTCTCGGTGGCAATCCAAATTGCATGATAACCTTCACGCACCATCGGTTCCGTCAAACTACGGTCGATGAAATCTTAAGGCGCGTACGCCCCTACGGGATACTCATGTACTCGTACAGGATTAATTTTCAGGCGATAGCCATGAAGGCACTTCGTGCCGCTCGCGTCGGATATGGCAAGCCTGACATCATTGATCACATCGATGGCGTGCATCAGTCGACCAAGAAACGCGGATGGAAACGACCGGCCCATAAATACGACTACAATCACTACTGGCGCGTCTTTCCCCACATCGTGGACGGGTGGAAGGCACTAAACGATGGCCTCGTCCCCGATGGGCTAGACCACCCTTTCGCGCTTCAACTTCTTTACGCACTGAGGAAGATCGGCCCCATTAGCTGCTCAGATGGTCTCAACAGCTGGGATGGACACCACCACCTCTTCCAAGCACTGCTCCCCAGGATCGAGGATTCGCATAGTGCGACATGGCACGGCACCGACAAGTACGCTCCTCTTGAGTATGGCGGAGACAAACGCATCGAAGCGTCGTTGATAGCAAGCGGACTGGTCGATATCGACCAGCAAACGCTGACGTTGTCCATCAACGAGATCGGCCAACGCTTCCTCGATTACCTACATCCGTCGTGCGAAGACCCAGATGTCATTTTGAGATGGATGGGACCAGACGGCTTTTTCAAAGCCGGAACGGAGGATTCGGTCGAGGAGTGGGTGACCACGCACTTCAGGAAGATGAAGACCAGGGTCAACCTCATCCCCTCCGAACTCACGGAACACGTCCCTTTGGATCGCAGTCCCAATTACGGCGAAGACGATTACGACTTCGATTGATTGCGAGAAATCGCTGGCCGATAACTAGAGTTATCGGCCAAGGCAGTTGGGTCGATTTTACGCCGCCTTCTTGACAGCCCGTCCTTCAGCGATCGCCCTGTCAAACCAACCTGGAAGATAATGGGTGGTGTTTGCGAATCTGGCGGCAATCCTTGGATGTTTGTTAATCCAAGCGCTGCATTTCGGCCAGGCTGGTGAATTGAAGAAGTGCATCCACTCCTCTGGCCGAGAATCATGAAGGCGAATTCCGAACTCGACAACGAGGTCGGCAACATCGTCATCGGACAGTCCCTTCAACGAAAGGCGGTGCTGATCCCGATATTTGAAAATCGCCCAGTCGCCGTTTTGATCACGTCCTACCGAACAGCAGCTCCCCAAGGCAACACCCTTGTTCTGTTCCGAGATGTAGGGGCCATCCACCGACATTGACCCAACAAACGTGCGCCCAGACAACGTGATCGAATGGAAATCATAGTCTTTGTCTCGCATAAGTATCTCCTTGGCTGCGGTCCTCTGCGTTCTAGCGAACATTCGGAGAACATCAAGCGACTATGCGGTGTTTGGTTAATCATTACCTGGTGGTAGACCACTTAAAAACAGACCCCGTTCTTGATGGCCTCGGGTGTTTCGAACTGACTGAAGCCGTCGCGCAGGCAATCGTCGGTTCAGATAGCCCATGGGCTCGAGCGATGGCGGGGCATGACGAAAATCCTAAATTGATTTCCACGTCGTCCTACGTCCTAACTTGCTGGACGATAGCCCCTATTTCGACAGGCCGCATAGCAAGGAGCTCTTGGATCGCTCCCGCCTGTTCTGCCAAGGTCCGTTCCACGTAGGGACCTGATCGCGCTGCATCGACCAAGTCGGCGAGGGCGGTCTCCAAGGCGTCCAAGCCGCCCGACTGACGCAGGGTAGCGTTCGCGTCGACAACCGAGCAATACGCCCGAATGACAGCCGTAGACATCTCCCGCAAACGCAACTCACCAGCCTTTGACACGAACGCTTTCATTCTGTCCTCGATGTCCCGCATGAACCGATAGTCCGGATCGCCCAGAATGTCGTTGATGATAGGCGCACGACCACGGTAGAGGGGTTCGAAAAGCCCTGGGGACTGTCGATTCAACCCGTTACACTTGCGCACCATCGACTTCCAGCTTTTTAGGTCTGAAATCTTGTAGCCTATCCCGCTAAATCCGAGATATTTGGCGGCATGGTCTGGATCGCATGATATGAACGGGATGCAACCTCTTCGGCGGACTCCCCGTTCATCCTTGACGTTTACCTCGCAGAAAATGACCTTCGGCTCGGAACATAGCCGATAGAGAGTGTCGTTCACGAACGCGCAATCGGAAACCGCTTGGCGTAATACCGCCAAGGCCTGCGCTCGCGTTGTCTTTTCGACGGTCTTGAAGGTCGTCTCCACTGCCGTTACCGGGACCAGCCCCTTCTTCCCAAGCTTTTCGATACCTTCAAATGTTCCGCTTGGAAGGTTTCCCAGGTTAAAGATGTCGCGCCATACGCCAACACCCCTCTTTTCCTGCAAGAGTGCCGAGTCCACCAAGGGGCCGATCCATCCCGCCATGTCGATACCGACGACTGGACACATGTGGCGGGCGTTGATCAGACGCGTGTGCAGTTTCCCGTCGGGTGGGGCAGGCGAAAAGCCGGGAGCGGCATACCCGATCTGGCTTTCGACCTTCAGGCCTTCCGGAACGTGGGCGATCCACTCCACGGCGATCGGCGCGTCATCTTCGGCCACCACCGCGAAATCGACTTCGACCATCTCTACGACGTCGTGGGCTGTCGCACGACGGTTGCCGTGCTTCACTCCGGTCACTTTGTATACGAGTGGCAATTCGAACAACATACGGCGAGCTCCTAAAGATGGTTCATATTCAAGGAGCTGGCCGAATGTATCAATGGCGGCCGCAGGAGCGCATCACTGGACGCATTCCGCGAGCAGAGCGTCAAAGCCGCCCTTCTGCATCTTCTTGGACAACGCTGGACGGCACTTCTCGAAGCGGTCGTGGAGCGCTGCGCGCAGGTTCTCCGTGGTCTCGGGTGTCTTCTTGGCGGGGAGCCATTCCCTGTTGAATCGGAAGGAGGGCTTCAGACCGTTTATCTGACCTTCGAACCAGCCGAGTGCCTCCCTGGAGACATAGGACGGGTCCGCGTTGGCGAAAGCGCGGTGGTCTCGAATATAGATCAGGCCGTCCTGGAGGTAGAAGCTCGCCGTCGAAAGCGTCTTGAATTCCTTCTCGATAAGCTGGCGGATCGACACGATACGCAGGCTACCCTCGGCACAAAGCCGCTTTTGCGAATAGACACAGTGACGCTGGCCATTGCCTTCCTTGGCCAGTTCCTCGTCATTATCGAGCGGGAAGATGTAGACGTTCGTGACTTCCTCGTTGTGATCCATTTCCACGGTGCGGAAGGCAGGCACGTGGATCGGATCGACAGCCGACACCCACGAGTTGGGAACAGACGGATCGCGAGCACTCATGATGGCGGGAAGGCGGGCATGCCATTGCTTGCTCGAGTGCGCGACGCGCTGGAGACTGCCCCCGACGATCCCGAAGAACGCCCTGACCCGCATCTCCTCGGACGGATTATGCACGCCGTTAAGCCTGAAGGCATCCATCAGCAAGTTGTAATATATGTAATGAATGTAGTCATATGCGTATTCGGCGGAGAACCCTTCGTTCTGTCCGCGCCACGTCTCGCTGTGCGAGAACAACGCCCGCTTGACCTTGTTCTGCATGGTCGGCTCCAGGCTTCGAAACGCCTGGTCGCAGAGCTCGTGCATATGGATCAGCGACCTGGCCTCGATCTTGTCTTCTGGACGCTGCGCGCCGTCGGGCAGATAGGTACAGGCCTTCGCCAGGGTCTTGAGATAGGTGTCGGACGGGACACCGGAGTCGACCCATGCCGTCGAGAACTTCCTGATCTTGCGTAGCTCCTTCACACTTGCCTCGTCGAAGCTGTGCGGCATCAGGTCCCACATGGATTCGCCAGCGACCGAACGATCGATGATGTCGGGAAACTCCAGGAATGTCTGGCAGAAGCCCGGCCACTGGAGGAAGAGGCGCGCGTGATCGATCTTGCCCTTCGAGATGAATTCCAGAGCTTTGTTGATGATGCGCATTTCGCCGGGGACGGTGTTTCCATTCAGGAAGTCGCGGCCGATCACTCGGGTACAAAGCTGCCGGAATTCATCCAACGGCTTTCCGACGATGCGGCGGACGGTGCTCTCGTCCAGCGGCTTCTCCTTGTCCGAGCAAAGGCGTTCGAGATAGACGCGCATGCCGGGCAGGTTGATGTCGACGGCGTTGATCGGACCGACGAGATTGTAGGTTTTCAATCCTGCCGGGATGAGGCGACCAGACTGGACGCGGTAGGCTTCCGTCGTCGCGAAGACCCTTGAGAAGTCGAGCGAAAGCCCGACCGCGAACACCACGTCGTCGCGTGGCGTCGGCAGGGCGACCGCACCAGGCGCAAAGCCAAGGCGCGCGGCAGCCTTCTCGTCGAGCTTGAATGGCAACTTCATGAGGGATTCTCCGTGCCGCGAGATTACGGGCGTTTGCGAAAATCATACCCTGCCGGCGGCTTCGGCTACAAACAGGCCCCAGGCATCACCACCTCCGTAGATGAGCACCCCGCCAAACGGCGTCTGTTAATGTTTTGATTTCTTCGCCCCGGTTTTACCCGACCGAACGCAATAATAGGCCCCATTTGTCGTGATAATTAAAAATGCATGCTTTCAAATACTCGACTGTTTCAGTGGATTATAGACCTAGAAACAACCCGAGACCTGAGGGAGGGAACATGACCACGACGCGCTCAACCGCATCCGAAATCCAAGACATCGCGAAGTCCATCACCTGCCTGGTCTCGCGCCTCCAGTTCGCACGACAGGTTAACCCCGCCCATGCGGTCGCCCTCATGTCGATCATAGCAAGCCGCTATCGGCAGGCGGTCGAGACGGCACCGGCTCCGCACCTGATCGCCGAGCTTCCCGGAAACGCAGCGCTTTGGAAAGCGATGGAAGCCGGAAACGGACACGTCGACGAAAACCTCTACGATAGGCTCAAGTGGACGATCTCGCGTTCGATTGCCGCCGTGTACCCGGACATCGGACGGTTCGCACAGGGTGCCGACGCATCGCTGATGGCGGCCGCCAAGTTCAGGCGCAGCCACGATGACATTGAAAGAGAAATACAGTTCTCCGTGGACACGGGGAGGGCGGCGAGCCACACGACCGCTCCGTTGTCAGGCCTTAGGAACGCACTCCTGAGCGGCGGCGTGTCGGCACGCAGGCTCTCCCATCTCGCACTGGAGACCATCCACGACCTCGTCTTCTCCCACACGCTGTCCGCCGAGGAAGGGGAGGACTTTGTCGAGCATTCGATGGAGGACGCCACCGATAGCTTCGACAGGGCGATCACGTCGTTCGGCTACGAGGATCGCATGACAAGCGTCTTGCAGACCATCACAACCAATCTCGACATGTTCAGGGAGAAGCTGACGGCGACTGCGCCGCGCTTGCGCTACGCGGCCTGAAGCCCGAAATGCAAATGGGGCCGCACTCTGGCGGCCCCATTTGGAATCTGTGCGTTTGGCGCTTAGGCGGCGATCTTGGTGATCTTGATCTTGCCCACCACGAGGTTCGCCATTTCCTCGACCTCGAAGCGGAAGCCCGAGTCCTCGAGAACCGTCCCGACCGAAGGCTTGTCGCCCAGCTTCGCCATCACGAAGCCGTTGATCGTCGAGTAGTTCGCGTCGTCGTCGGAGAGGTCGGCATCGATTGCCGAGTTGACCTGCTCGATGGCGGCCCAGCCTTCGAACACCCACGTGTTCTCGTCCTGCTGCGGAACCTCGCTGAGGCTTTCGTCCTCGTCGGGGAACTCGCCTGCGATGGCTTCGAGAACGTCGGTCGGCGTCACGAGACCGGTGAACGAACCATGCTCGTCGAAGATAACGCCGATCTGGAGCGGAGCGACCCTGAGCTTGCCCAGCAGCTGGACCACGTCCATCACGTCGGGAACCATCAGAACCTGACGGGCGCTGGCGAGCGTGCGAACATCCACTTCCTCGTCATTCGCCAAGCGAACCAGAACCTCCTTGGTGGAGATCACGCCCACGAGGTTTTCCAGTTCGCCGTCGGATACCAGAAGGCGCGAGTGGACGGTCTTCTCGACCGTTTCCTTGAGTTCGGCCGGATCGGCATTGACGTCGAGCCAGTCGATGTCGGTGCGCGGCGACATGATCGAGCGCACGCTGCGCCCCCCAAGGCCGAGCACGCTGCGGACCATGTCCTTTTCCTGTTCGGAGTAGACTTCGGCCGCTTCGACCTTTTCGGCCATGCTTGCGGCGGCATCGCCGAGATTGATCTCGTTCGACTTCACGCCGAGGAGGCCGAGAACAGCGGAGGCCGTCTTGTCGCGAAGGTCACCCGTGGTCACCATGCGGGCGGCGTTGCGGCGGATGAAGAGGTTGAGCGCTTCGATCGCGACGGCGAAGCCGATGGCCGCATACATGTAGGTCTTCTCGATGTGGAAGCCGAAACCTTCCGCCAGCAGCGACATGCCAATCATCATCAGGAAGCCGAGGCAAAGCACGACGACAGTCGGATGGCGGGACACGAATTCCATCAGCGGGCGCGAGGTCAGCATCATGATCGCCATCGAAATGATGACTGCGGCGATCATAATTTCGAGGTGGTGAGTCATGCCCACGGCCGTGATGACGCTGTCAATGCTGAACACCGCGTCGAGGGCGACGATCATGACGAGGACCTGCCAGAAGACGGCATTCGCCGCCCCGCCCTTGCCGCCCCCGTGATGACCTTCCATGCGCTCGTGCAGCTCCATCGTCCCCTTGAACAGGAGGAACAGACCGCCGACGATCATGATGATGTCGCGTCCGGAGAAGTCGAGGGTGCCGACCGTGAAGAGTGGCTTGGTCAACGTGACGATCCACGAAATCGTGGACAACAGGACGAGACGCATGAGAAGCGCAAGGCCAAGACCCATCAGTCGAGCCTTGTTGCGCTGATGCTCGGGCAGCTTATCGGCCAGGATGGCGATAAAGACGAGGTTGTCGATGCCGAGGACGATCTCGAGAATGACGAGGGTCAGAAGACCAATCCAGGCCGTCGGATCGTAGAGCAGGTCGAGAAGCATAGTCACGGGGTCCTTTCGAAGACTCCAATTCCCCGCGCACAACGCGCTAGGGTCTTTGACGACGGGAATTACAGTGTTGACACCGCACTGTCAAAGGGTTTCGAGAATAATCGATGACTCCAACGAAATTAATCGTAGAATTCGCTCGGCGATTGACCCATGTTCAGCCTGGGTTCATACACGATGGTGTCCAATGACGTCACGATCACAGAACTCCCGAAAAGCGCCCCATGTCTCCCACCGTCCTCCCGAGCCAGAAACGCGACCAGCGTCTTGATTTCCTGCGCGGCATCGCGCTCGTCACGATCTTCGTGAACCACGTACCGGGGACGGTGTTCGAGAGCTTCACCAGCCGCAATTTCGGGTTTTCCGACGCCGCCGAAGCCTTTGTACTGATGTCCGGCATTGCGGCGGCCTTCGCCTACACAAAGGCCACCAAGTCGTCGATCGGCGAGGGCCTCCTCAAGTCCTCCGCTCGCGCGCTGAAGCTTTACTGGGTCCATCTGCTCATCACGCTGCTGGCCGTAGCGTCGGTGGTTTCGATCTCCACTCTCGTCGGCAACGACGGAATGCTGTCGAAGAACAACATGGACGTCGTGATGAACAACCCGTGGGCGGCCGGACTTGGGATGATCACATTCGGACATCAGCTCGGCTACTTCAACATATTACCCCTCTATTGCGTCCTGATGCTGGCGGCACCCCTGATGATCGCCTTCGCGCTGCGCAGTCCGATGCGCTTCCTCGCGGGATCGGCCGCGCTGTGGCTGGCCGCAGGTCTGACACACGCGAACTTCCCCAACTTCCCGACCGACGGCGGCTGGTTCCTCGATCCGTTTTCCTGGCAGCTGGTGTTCGCCATCGGCGTGGTCATCGGCGTGTCCAAGAAGGAAGGCCGCTCGTTCGGCTCCTACCACCCAGCGCTTTTCGCTGGAGCATTGGCCTATCTCGTCGCCGCCTGCACCGTCGTGCAGATGTCTCTCTGGAGCTACACGGACTTCCCTGCGCTCCCCGAGGTTTTTTTCGGCTTCAACAAGATGTACCTGACGCTTCCTCGCCTCCTGCATGTCCTCGCGCTGGCTTACGTGGTAATCCATATGGGAGCGACGGCGAAGGTAGCCAACGCAGCATGGTCGACTCCGCTGCGCTTCCTCGGGTCCAACAGCCTGTCCGTGTTCGCGACGGGTTCCGTCCTTTGCATCGCACTCCAGACCCTCAAGAACGCATTCCCTGCGACCGGCACCGAAGACGTTGTCATCCTGACCGTCGGCCTTGGCGTTCAGTTTTTGGCAGCAGGTTGGGACGACGTCTCCGCGGTGATCCGCCAGAAAGCACAGCCGATTTTCCAAGGCTAAGAAGCTTGTCGATTACCGGATAAACGAGGCCGTCCTGCGTAGTTGATAGCACTCTTTGTGAACCGCCGTAGCCAACTTCCTACCGAATGTGGCAGCGACGGCGATGTCGATATCGAGATCATCCAGCAAATCCATCGCCCGGGCCGCGCTAATTCTTATTCCGACCGTGTCATGACCGTAACTTGGCTCGGTTATCAGGTAGCTTTCAGAAGCACAGCTGAGAATATCGGGAAGCTCGACACAAAGCCTTCCAACCGGCATCTCTGCGAAGCGCAGGGCGCTGGAGAAACGCTCAGGGAGGTCGTCGATGACCATCTCCAAAGCGCGGTCGAGAACACCAAGCGAAGTTGGTATTCGCTCGTCTTTCTGCGCCAGCTTCCAGGCCGAAACGACAAAATTCGCCAATTCGTAGTGTACGCGCATCGTGCCTCCCTACTCTCCAGCTTCACGCATAACTCTCAACCGGAAACTGAGGTTAGTCTATGCCTCTCGGTTCCTATGCAGCGAACCGAGGCGCGATTGGCTCCATCCGCTGTGTGTTCGCGGGGGTAACTGGGCGGCTTTGGAGAATTACCTGGCCGTCGCCAGGGATGAAAGTGATGCGGCGGACGAGGTCCGAGCCGACGCAACCGCCAAACAACGGGATACCAGCACGGTCGAGATATTCGCAGGCGAATTCGACATTCCTCTCTCCCACGTCGCCTGAGACAGTCAGCGTGGAGGCCCCACCATAAATCTTGGCCTGCATGTTCTCGATCGTCGCGCCGCGCACCAACATGGTCGTGATCATCATCCGCATCGAATAGCCGCCATACCTGGCGTCCGGTGCCACCCGCGAGTACGGCGAGTGTGGCAGGAGAAAGTGGTTCATTCCAGCCACACAAGCAACGGGGTCGAGCAGGCAGACCGAAACGCATGAACCAAGCACAGTCGACAACGATAGTCTCCAGTCGCTCGTTACCCTGAACTCTCCCTGACCCACATTCAGGGGATGAGAGCCGTTGTGCATTTCCATGTCTTATCTTTCGGATGAAGTCTCGCCGCGGATCGGCCGCCCTATTCTGTGTGACCGTTTTACATCGGCCGGCCGCAAGACATGGGATTACAGGCAACCCGACCTTGCATATGGCGTCCGCGCTCATTAGTTTCGATCAGGCACGACACAAAAAAGGAGGTTGCCTATGTCCTCGCGGGACGCCTGATCCATCAATACCGGGAGTTTTGCCAAACCAAAGGTATTGAATTCAACAAACTGCCATCCGTCCGTCCGCATGACGGAACCACGCTCTTCTGCAGCGCCGGGATGCAGCAGTTCAAGCCGCTTTTTTCCGACACATCCTATTCAGGAAACACACGCGCGAACGTCCAGGCCTGCCTCAGGCTCGGTGACCTAGACGAGATCGGTGACGGCACCCACTCACTCTATTTCGACATGCTCGGACTGTTCTCGTTCCGTCATATGACGGTAGGAGAGGCGATCGACTTCTGGCTCGAGTTCCTCGACCTGGTTGGCGGCTGGCCGGACTATGTCACCATCCACCCCGACAAGCTCGACGAATGGACGCCGCTTTACCGTGGCCGTGTTCCCATCCGGCCAGACCCTGACTGCAAATGGAGCGACGGCAGCATCAGCGGATACTGCACCGAGTTCTACAAGGACGGAATCGAGATCGGCAACACCGTCAATCCGCTCGGAACCTGCATCGACGTCGGTTTTGGACTCGAGCGCCTCGACATGGTGGTCAACGGCACTCCACCTGTCGACGCCCTGACGACGCTTCGCTCGACGATCGAGAAGATCATCAAGAGCGGGTACCGCCCCGGCAACAAGGAGCAGGGCTACGTCCTTCGCAAACTGTTACGCCTCCTGGCCGTCAAGGGCGGCACGCTCGACCACCCGTTCTTCATGGATGAAGTCGAACGCCAGAAGCGCTTGCTGCGCCGCTACGAGGTCCTGAAGCACAAGCATCCCGACAAGCCGCCGGAATGGTGGTTTGACACTCACGGGATCGACGTCAGGGAATTTGCGACATCCTAAAACAAGGAGGCCGCAGGTGTCGTCCTGCGGCCTTGGTCCTGGAATTGACCTGAACTGTTACAGCGTCGGTCCGCTGGGCTGGCTCACGGGGCGGACCTCCGATATAGCCTCGGCTGGCACCGCGCCCCATACCACCATGCTATCGAGCGATTTGCCGTTGCGCTGCCACGAGGCGAAGTCAGGAACCATGCTTGTATCCACGGCGAGGATGCGGGCGCTTTCGCCGTACTGCTCCTTGGCGGCTTCTGCTGCAAGCGTCTGGTCAGCATAGGCGACCGGGAGCGCCGTGAAGAAGGCACCGGTCGGACCGATTCCTGATTCCAATGTCTGCTCGACGACATCCTCGGAGACACCGATGTATCCGATCCCGTCGATGATTGTCTTCAGCTCTACGATCGCCGGTACTACGGTCTGGCCGGCCCTGTTTACGCGTCCCCACTGCTGGATGCGTTGCGCGAACTTATTGGTCATTCTTCTCTCCTTCGGTATCGCCGAAAACTGCCATGCCGATCGGAAAGAGACAATGGCTGCCCACAGAATGGTTTGTCGTCAAACCGCGGCGATCTTCACCAGGCCGTTCCTTGTGATGACAGCATTGTCGCCATTGAGGAGGACAATGATTTTGCCGTTCCACTGTTCGCCTTCCGGATGTGACCAGCTTACGAGCGCGAACACATCGGTGTCCACGAGGTCGCCGTTCACGTGGAGACTGGCGTCAGGATGACGAGCCTTGAGGCCTTCGAGCTCGCCGACATCGACTTCTTCGGTCACGTAATAGAACGGGGCGACCCATTTCAGGTCGGTGTCGAAAAATCCAAACTGCATGGCATCGGCCGGGATCGACAAGCCCGCAAGGTCCGTCGTCTCAACCTTCCGCACCTCAACGGTGTCAGGGGTGATATTCATGAAGTGGATCGTGAACTCGGACATCGGAAACTCCTTGGAACAGGCCTCATTCGCCTTGTCGTCTTGCTAATTCGTCTGGACGAAGGCATTTTGTCAAGACTTCGAATTGGAGACGTCATGCTGATCGTACCTGGAAACGCAAAAGAAGGCTTCATTGCCGTCAAGTCTCTCGCCGACGCCCGCCGCGACTGGACCGGGTTCGACCACGTCATCACGATCGAGGACACCAACTACGAGGACGGCCTTCGCGTGCGCTCGGGAAAGACAACCCAGACCGTGGTCCAGTTCGACGACACCGACCTCACGCAGGGTCGTGGCAAGGCCGCGACCAGGGAAGAAGTCCGCTATCTCTTGATGAAGGGCAGGGAACACACGACGTCGAAGCTCCTCGTTCATTGCCATCAGGGACAGAGCCGTTCGGCGGCCGTCGCACTCGGGATCATCGCCGACCGGCTCGGCACGGGCCGCGAAGCGGAAGCCGTCGCGGCGCTACTCGCGATCCGCCCGACCGCCGTGTGCAATACCCTCGTGCTGCGCCATGCCGACGGACTTCTCGGCCGCGAAGGTGCGCTCATCACGGAATGGGAGGCCCATCTCGCCAAGGACGACAAGGCGGCAGGCGTCATGCTGCTGCGCGAGCTCGCTTCTCGCACGCCGGAATAATCACCCGGTTATACCCGATTGCGGCCGATGCTCCGTTCCGGCATTCTTGAGATCGTAACGGAGCACCATCCAGCCAACACAAAGGCGATCACATGGCAGGCCCTGGCCCCATCAAAATCTAGGACGTCCGACGATGAACGATCCCGATCCAATCAAAATCTGACGCCATCCGTTCGGTAATCGACATTTCGATAAAATCGATCGCATCGTCTTAAACGGTCGCTAATCGAAGGGCCTTTATTCGTGACCGATATCAATCGGAGTCACCGCATGTTCGTCAAAGCCGCTATCCTCTCCGCATTCGCTGCCTTTGCGGCGACTTCCGCGTTCGCGATCGACAACTACACGATCCCGGAGACCATCGACCAGTCAGCCGTCAGTATCGTCGATCGCCCCGTGGACATCATCGGGATCAAGCCCGGCATGACGGCAAGCGATGCTCTGGCGATCCTCGCCAAGGATTACGGCGGCGAAGACAATATCGACCGCTTCCACATGAAGATCGGCACGCGCCAGGTCCAGTCGCAGCAGTTCGACACGTTCTACACCGGAGGCGACATCCTGAAGGCGGGCATCGCCGAGGTCTATCTCGCGTCGCCTGCCGCAGGCAACAAGGTGTTCGCGGCGCGCCGCGTCGTCAACCTCAAGGTCGAGGACGGACTTCCGACCGTCGCAGCCATGAAGGCGCAGCTTGTCGAAAAGTACGGCAAGCCGAGCGCCGAGGAAAAGTCCAACGACCGCTTGACCAAGATGTTCTGGTATCTCGGCGACAAGGGCGTTTGCACCGAAAAGTACGATGCCTGCACAACCTCCTATGATGGCGGGTCCAGCGGCGGAGCCGGCGGCGTTCTCGGCTCCTACGACGTCTCCAAGACGGAAGATTACGAAAAGGCAGCAACCTTCGGGTCTGACATCGTCGTCGTCGCCGAAATCATCACCGCCTACGGCTATCCTGATGGCGTCAATGAACTGACGGTCTCATTCGTCGACCTCAAACTGCGCGCCAAGTCGGCGCGGGCCGACTACGACCTGGTCTTCAAGAAGCAGGCAGAGTTCGATTCCAAGGCCGTCGCCGCGCCCAAGCTCTGATCCCTACCGGAATTGTAATAAAGCGGCGGCGGGGCGACCTGCCGCCGCTTTTTCGTGCAAATGGAGTCATGCATTCCAAAAGCGTTGACACGACATTCGATGTGTGGTTTTCAGATATCAGAAAAGGAAGACGCCGCAACGGCAGAGCAGTCAGGAGACGACAGATGAAAAATCCGCTCGCAGACGGCTCCATCGGCGACCTTCACGGACAAATGCGCGGTCTGGTACGCAATCCGTTCCGCAACAAGATCATGAAGCAGCAGTACGATGCCGCCGTGCAGTCGTACGACACGAAGCACAAAGACCTTATCTACGCGACGGGCCGTCGTTGCCTCGGCAATGGATGGGCAGGGGCTTTCTGGCGCGGGTTCGACGGAATGTACGACGAACGCTGGAAGAACGATGCCTCGGCCCGCCAGACTCCTGGCTACGCCTGCTGGCGCGCTGGCAAGGACATCCGTGCCGTCCTGGACGCCCGCGCGGCCGATACGCCGACCGCGAAGTCCGGCCAGGCCTCCCTGAGTTTCGGCGGCGGGACACCGACACCACCCGATCCTGCTTGCCTTGTATTGGCGGAAGAGGCACTCGGCATCTACGACTGCATCTTCGGCGCAAGCCACGAGCCTAACCTCGACAGCAGGACTGGCTCCCCGGAGTTCGCACTGCTACTTGACGCGCGCGACAGACTCCAGCGCGAGAAGGATGCGGTCCCCGACTACACGGGGCAGTGGAACGACCGTGACTACTACGCCGACGAAGAGGAAGCATACAATCGCGCCATCGACGCGTACGGAAACGGCGTCCTCTCAAAGCTGACGAAGGCCGCCCAGAAGGCAAAAGGAAAGACCGATGTCTGAACTCGATTATCCGCGCAGCAACAGCCTGAATTTCGGAGGCGGCGATCCGACACCGTGCGATCCAGTTAACCTCAAGCTCGCCGAGGCAGTCGAGCGCCTTCTCGAGACGAAAGCCGAACTGGAGAAGGCTCGGGGCAAGGTCCCAGGCTATACGGCCCAGTGGGACCCGAAGGACTACTATGCCGACGCGCAGGAAGACCACAACCGCGCCGTCGACAACTACGCCGACGCCGTCAGGTTGGTCGTAGCGAAAAGCTGACGACAAAGTGTCGGACTGGCGAAGGTCGATTCCGCGGCCAAGCCGACACCTTCCATCCGAACACACGCACCGATGAACGCAGATGGCCGACGATACCGAAAAGTTCGCCACGAAGACTTACCGCTGCGAGTGGGTGGCGAAAGTGTATCCGGTCGACCAGTACGGGCAGGCCACGAAAGAGCCGCCTTACTACGAAAAGCCGTGGCCGACCCATCAGCAAGCCAAAGCCGACCTCGAGGCCGTTACGGAACCACATCCGCATATCGACACCCGCCGAATTTATCGGCCGGCACCGCAAGGCTACTATGACACGGGCGTCTATTATCGAGAGGTGGAGATCGCCTCGACTTCAGTTGCGGAATGATCGCTGACCGTACCAGTTGCTTCCCCGAATGAAAGAGTGAGCATTGGTCGCTTCGGCCGCATGTCCTCCCCATCGAGATGCCGTTTTACGATATCGGCCGCCTGGTCGCTTTCAAGGACATGGAACACGTAATGGAAGGCGTTTTCCATCAGCGCCTTCGTCGCGCCGGACCACGCGCCGTCATAGAGCATGATCGCCAGTGAATTCGGGTGCCTGCCACGCCTGTCGAGGGCGCTGAACATCAGCGACGACGCATAGAGCGAAGCGTGGTTTGCCGTCGACTTCCTGACTTCGATGAAGACCTTGGGATCGCTGTTGTCTGGAGCTGCTATATCCGCCCGGCTAGCGCTCACGAGACCCTCGATTTGATTACTGCCGCCTTCGTCACGGACATACGGAACGTCTCGGCGATCAAGCGCCTGCTGTATGAACGCCTCGTTGACCACTTTGCCGATCTGGTCCCGAACGATGCCCTCGATCAGGGATTCCATTCCGGCGACCACTTCGCGCGGCGCAAGCACCATGCCCGGCTGGATGCCTTCCACTATCCTTGTCGCATCGGTCCTCCCGATACTCCTGTCACTTGCGGCCGTCAGCTTGAACTGGTTCTTGAACCTCTTCTTGCTGACCGTCCCAGTGGCGTTGGCGAAGACGGGAAGGGTATAGGGGTGAGCCATGATCCATTCTGGCGTCACCCTCGTCAGCTGGGCGGTTTCGTCAAAGACGAAATTCACCATCTCCGCGGCGCGTATGCGCAGCTTGGCAGCCACGACCCGACCTGCGGCATCGGCGTGTTCGAAAACGACGCCGGCCGTCTTCCAGGCTTCTATGTTCTCCTTCGCAGAACCGAGGCAGGTCAGGCGCTTGCCCGCAAGCAGCAGCGGGCCTTTCTCGGGGCAGGCGAAATCCTCCTCGCATACCTTTGAAAACCCGGAGGTCGTCAGGAACAGGGACTGAAGACATGCGCTGACGGCGCGCATCTCCTCCGAGGCTGTTTCTGACAATGGCTGCGACACGTGTGGCTGGTTCCGAGAGGAATATTCAAGAACTCAGGGTCATGCAATTTCGTTGACCCGACAACCCGCAAACTAATCGAAGTCTTGAATTAAATCGCTTTACGTCTTGCTCTATCCGGAGTAGTCCGAGCAGCAATCTCGATTTTTCCGATGCCAGCGTCCATCGCAGTTGATCGAATACCGACTATTTGATGCACGCCGCAGCCGTGGTAAGACTGTCCAAACAGCAGGAGCAGCCACAAAGATCGTCGGTCATCCGCTACTGGAGGACACACTCAAGGCAATCGCAGGCAAAACCGACATCGTCGACAATGTCGCTGCCGCCCTCAGCGCGCGGGCTGACGAACTGGCGGCCCTGGCAGAAGCGAAACGCTTCACGCCGGAATGGTCTGACCTTTGCATTGCCATGGGAGCGGCGAGAAGTGCCGCGGCCGAAGTCTGGCGGCATTGATCATCCGCGTTTAAATCCAACTCGCTCTTTGCGCCGTTTCGCGCGGCCGCCTTGCTCATCGCAACGCCGAGCCTTAACGTCTCGCCAAAGGAGATTCCATGCTGCTGCTCGGAAACATCGACAAAGGCTACACGCCAGGCGAAAGCGACTACACACTTCCTGACGGCCGCGTAGTCGGACCGTTCGAGTCCGCATACGCCCGTGAACTGTTCGGTCACTGGTTCAGCAAGAAGTCCGGTCGCCTCTTCTCCGCTCTGGACCTTTTTGAGGGTACGATCGCCGGCGACGAGTACCGACTGGTCCACACCGACGAGGTGTCGCTCGAGATGCATCCATTTCGCGAAATCTACGACATTTGGCTCGAGGGCGACAACGGCCAGGTGGTATTCGAAATGCCTGTCGGCTTCGCGGTCGTCGATCCGCGCCGGCTCGTCATGGTGGACTCGCCTGAAATCTGCGAGCGGGAGAGGACGCTGCGTCCCGCCTCCGCGCCGCCAGCCAAATTGGACATCGAGCGGTCCGACAAGCCCGCCTTCGAGGGCAACTCAAAGCATCACGGCGAGATCGTCGTTATCAACACGGGATCGAAGCACGGCTATGTCGTCGGATGGCGGCCGGATTCCCGACACCTCAAGGATATTGTCGGGCTGTCGCGCCACGACCACTGGCAGACGGCAAAACGGGCGGCGGAGAGGGCCACTCGCGAATATGTGCCGCTCGTGACAAAGCGTACGAACCGCCCCTACGACATGCAGCGCGAAGCCCTGTACATGTGGGAACACTCGTTCGAGGCCGACAACCGGCATTTCTCGGATATCTCCGAGGCGCAAGAGCTGGCGGCACGAATTTGCACGGACCTCGGCATCACGCCGCCGACGGTTTCACTCGGGCGCGCCACGCTGGTCACCAGAAGCTACTACAGGCTGGGACAGGTGGTTCTCAACAGGGGCATGCTGGACAGCCACACGGTCGTCCACGAGGTCGCCCACCACGTCGTCACGCGTCTGCGTCTGCCAAAAGAGGGCGGACACGGTCCAGTCTTCGCAGGAACCCTACTGGCATTGATGACGGAATACATGGGAGCCGACCGGGAAACTGCAATCGACAACGCCCGTGATCGCGGGATCGTCGTTAACACCGACGTCGAGAGCAAACTGGCAAATGTGATTGATCGTCGACGCCAGAATTCGGTCGAAGCGCCGTCGCCGACCGTTTGACTTTCCTTTTGTAACAAGGTTTTGCGACTATTTCTTTCCGCAAGCCTTGAGAATATCGCGTCGGGCCAGCTCGCCGCCGCATGAGGCGACGCTGAGCGCCACGCCCTCGTCGAAAGCGAGCTGCTGGCCATGTCGCCAGAACTCCACCCTGACATACGGTTTTCTCGTCACGAAGAGCGTATCGCCCGTGTTCGAAGTGACAAGCTTCTGTCCCGTCGTCATCACACGCACGAATAGCTCGGGGCGATCTGGATTGGTTTCCTCGTGCGTCCTCATCAGCTCGCTACCCTCTGGCGCTGCCTTGGAGAAAGCCGCGCCCTCGATCCGGCGCGCGTATTTTGGAGCCGCGATATAGGGACAGGTACGCACCGCGAAGAGCGAGGCCTCGTCCAGCATGGGGCCGTCGATGAATGCTCCGAACTCATGAAAGGCCGGCATCGGACCGCCGATGAACCAGCGGCCGCGCAGGAGCTTCCGGCCGCTCAGATGACAACGATCCTCGTCGATCATGCGATGGCGAGCAGGCTGGTCTGTCACCGTGAAATGAGGCGTGCCGTCCCTATCGACAGCAGCCGTAATCGGGATCGGGTAGCCGCGTCGATCCCTGCCAAGGCCTGCGAGACATTCCGGGATGTCGATCATGGGGGCCTGTCAGCCTTCAGTGACCCGGCTCGAAGGAGATTTTCCGAACCGCTTTTTCGAGTCCGTCCCTACGCTTTTGGGCAACGCATTCCTTGCCCTCGCCGGTGGGATGGAGGTCAGCCGCGTTCCCGTTGAGGTCCAAGTCGCCCGGCGGGACGGAGGTCCAGTTTCTAAGGTTCATCTGCTTCATTTCGATCGCCACGGCCCACTCCACTCAACACTCGCTGGTTTGTAGACTGTAGCAACCAGGATTTCAAGACGCGAAGGGTAGCTCAGGCCTTGTGGTCGGTGCCTATCGTTTCGTCGGCTACGTCCTGCATCTCCTCGAGGAACTCGTAGACAAGCCGGAACTCGTCGTCGTCCCCCACCTGCGTCGAAAAGCCGAGGACGGCCGCCTGAAGAACCTGCAGCGGAGAGTGTCCGGCTTTGGCGAGGAAGTGCAAGATGTTGGTGATGATCGACGCGGATGCGGAGATCGTGTCGTCTTCCCGGCTGTCGAGGCTCTCCTTGCCTTCGTCGGTCGTGAGCCACGTCAGTTGCTCGAAGGCGTCTTTGAGGAAGGCGTCACGCTGCTCGGCCGTCAGAGCGGCTCGCTCGGCACCCTTCTGACGGGTGCGGCGGGCACCACCGGAGAAAGCCTTGAGGACGGTTTCGAGATAGGCCTTCTGCTCGGCAGTAAAGGCGAACGGAGTTTCACGGCGAAGAGGCATGGTGGACCTGCGATTGCTAAAGCTAGTAACCACAGGGTGAGTCACAGCGATGCCGTGGTCAACGACGTGTAATGCCGCGCATTATTGACGACACGCCGGCTTCGGCATACGCCTGCCTGATCGTTTCGGAGACCAGCGACCAATGACATACGTATCCCCACTGGACGGACCGTCGGCCGAACCAATAGGCCCGGGATCGGTATTGGACGACCTCCTCAAGAAGATCGGCGTCAGCCAGGAGAACTTCGCCGACGCCATCCAGACATCGCGGTTCACGGTCAACCAGATCGTCAACGGGAAGCGGAAGGTGACGACGGCCATGGCGCTCAAGATCGCGAAGTCCACGAACACGTCTGCCGCGTTCTGGCTCAACCTCCAGCGCAATGTGGACGCCTACGAAGCGCGGTTGCGGATAGCAGACGAACTCGCAGCCGTCAGGGTCGTGCGGGAGGCAACACCGCCGGAGTTATTGGTCATCGATCTCGACTGAAACAGGCTGTCTTGCTCCGCCATCAATCGAGACCGACGAAGGCAGCTAGCTTCGCGGAAACTTCCAGCACGACCTAAGCTTACGAGATTCCGCTAATCGACGGTCGAGCTTACGGAATCTCGTAAGCAGGTCGATGTCCCGTAAGCGCCGTAGTGTTGGATGACACTCAGCTTCCGCACGCCGATCAGATATGGATGGCCTCGGACGATCATCTCCTTGTTCTTCGAGACTGAAGCCTTTATGGCATCCAGAGGCCCCTGCGCCTTGCGCATTTGCGCGATCCGTACATCTCTGGCCTCTGACCGACTCCTGACCTGAGCCGAGTGTACGTGGCAGGCAAAATCGAAGACGCCACCAAACGTCGCCATCCATAGTTCGATGGCGATGTTCTCGTATACCTCCTCCACGACAGGAGCGGCAGTTACAAGGCTGTCGAGGAACTCACAGATGCCACCGAACGGATGTCCTTCAGAAGATCGCCCTGTCATAGACGTAGCCTCCTCCTTCGAGGCGAAGTCTCCCGAGACCGTGACCTCGTTCAGCCAGAGACCCTCGTCGATCGACAAGAGTTGGCTTCCAGTCTCCGTAGCAAGGTGGTGTTCGTGGAGAGAGCCGTTCGACCGAACCCAACCTCCAAGGCAGGACGGGTCCGTGGGATCAGCCCAGAAATTCCCTGCGAACTTTCCAGCGGCGAAGTGTTCGTCTGGAAAGTAGGCGACTGACTGCGCCAGCTGATCATATGGTGTCATCGATAAATCCTCCCGTTCCCCAATGATGTGGGTATCCGACCGAGCGTTCAAGACGGCGGCGCACGATTTCAAACGGGATATAAAGTCGTTGACAACGTCACCGTCTAAGCACCACCCTTTGAGAATACCTTCTTAGGATTAGAACGATGTTTCAGCACGCCATTTCATCATCTCGCGCATGCGCCATGCTTTGCGCGTCTCTTGTCGCCGGACTATTCGCAATCAAGTTCTCACCTATCATTGGTGTCGCTACGTTCGCCTTGATTATCATAGCTTACGTTTCGAGGGTGCTTTTCCATCGAGCAGGGAACTTTAGTCTGCATGCATTCGGCAACCTGCGTGCTCGCGGCAGGACATGGGGCGGGCGCGATGACTGGTTTGAAGTGCTTACAGCCTGCAGTATTCTTTATATCTTGGGAGCTGGCGTGTGGCTTACTCACCTCATTATAGAAAAATGGGATGGCAAGGAAATTGCTGTTGCCGTTCTGGTCGGGCTGGTGAGCATTACAGTTCCAGCATGCGGGATGCGCCACCTGTCGGCTCAAAGCGAAAAACAGGATTCGTTTGGTCAAGCGTGTGGCGTAATTCTGCTCGGGGGCATGATTTTCTTCGGTTGGGGCTGGCTCTCGATGTAAGTCCCATCCTTGCTAAGGCGACACAAGTTGGTGTCATTGTAGCTGGTAGGTCGGTCTGAGCCACTATCTCCATAGCCCATCCAGCGACCCCCTCATCGCCTTGCTCGCCTTCATCGCCTTGTCGGTAACGTGATCGATTACGATATCATCCTGGAAGCGATACGTTCGCCGCTTGTCTCCGCGCATCCCGGAACCGATCTGCCGCCTCCGGACATCGTCTTCGACTGCCTTCGACCCTGATCGGAGACGGTCATCGAGCAGCGCGATGAGCGCCGTCATGGCATCCCGATAGTTTGCCTCTCGTGATCGTCCTTGGCGCTCCTGTTTCAATCCCGTCGGGACATGCACGATTCTCGAACAGTTGAGGTGCCTGTTTCTTATCGCCCCTTGTCGATTCCATACTCATCGTTTCGCGGAAACCCCATCAATCCTGGACTGGCCAGGACCTGACCACTTTACACAGCATACTCATCAGTGCGATGCGCCACCGTCTTGGAGGGGAGGGAGGCCTAGCCTGCCGAGCCTTCAAGACGGTGGCGGTGCGTTTCTAATTACAACTAACGACTAGAGTTTTGATGGAGCCATCCGCCCACTCAAAACAGTTGACATGACTACGATACCGACCAACGATTGATGATATGCGTGCAAGTTACGTCACCAATGCCAACCGTGAAGGATTGAGGGTATGAGCCTTCTCCAAGTCGAGCTTAATGAGATCAGAGACTGGGCGCATCCGATGATACGTGGTGGATATGCCACTCGCGAGGAAGTCGTCATGAGCGTACTGGAAGCTTTCGACTGGAGCCGCTTCAATAGCCTCGACAAAACCTCTGCGACAAAATTCACCAATTGCTTGTTTGACGAAAAGGTGATGGAGGAGGCGAGCTGGCCGACACTTACGGATGTTGACCGTCTATATGCTGCTTTTTCAGCGCTTGCGGCGGATGGGTTTGTCAGCGTCCACAATCCATCCGACTCCCCCAGCGATGCTGAAGAGGAAGTAAAACTTGCTTTTCAAAAAGCTCAGAGGTCATCATCAGACAAGTGGGCGGCCGTTTATTACCACGACCAAAACGTAGACGACGCCATGGAAACTGGACGTATGAACGTCACCTTTCTTGTTTTTAGAGAGTATTTCAAGTTTCACTCACCGGATGCGGCATTCGAGGCAGCCGGAATGTATATTGTCAAAGCGCTGAACGACAACGGCTTGAAGACGCACTGGAACGGTGACCCTAAAAGCCTGATCGAGGTGTTCATGGATTGGAAAAAGCGATCTCCCAAGCATGCACGTTGATGTACCTTACCAAAGGTGCATCAACGCCCCCTTCATCGCCTTGTTCGCTTGCATCGACTTCCCAGTGATATGATCGACGACGATGTCATCCTGGAACCGATACGTGCGGCGTTTGTCGCCGCGCATGCCAGAACCGATTTGCTGGCGACGGACGTCGTCTTCAACAGCTTTCGAGCCAGACTGCAAGCGGTTATCCAGCATGGTGATCAGGGCGGCCATCGCATCACGGTAATTCGCCTCGCGAGACCGACCTTGGCGTTCCTGCTTGAGCCCCGTTGGGACATGCCAGATTCTCGAACAGTTGAGATGCCGATTTCTAATAACCCCATGTCATTTTCATACTCATCGCTGCCCGGAAATCCCGACGATCTAGGCGTCATCACACACTGAGGACTTGCGCAGTATACTCATCTAGGTGATGCGCCGCCGTCTTGGAGGGGAAGGAGGCGTAGCCGACTGAATCTCCAAGACGGCGGCGGCCAAGCCACTGCAACGATATCATTTTGCGAACTGTTGGGCTATGTTCACCATCGGAAGCAAATGGATCGAGCTATGGCGGACGACTTTGAGGAAGACTACTTCACAGCTTTAGCGGATGCGGTAGAATCAATCGACAGGGATGGCACCATGCCGTCAGTTATCGTTTTTCGGGGCGACCCAGTTCACCTCGTCGATGGCGATCTGCTTGACGCGGTGATTGCCCAGGCCAAGGCCATGTCGACTGACTCGCGAGGACTTGATTGGCGTCCGACGGTCTTCCCGGACATCGAGATTAACGTTGGCACCATCGATGACCATCAGCTCGACAGTCACGAAGGATATGAGATATTGGCGAACTTCGCGGACGGCAACGCGACGACTGGTGATATGGCAATGCTGTGTAGCCATGCCATGACGGGGATTGCAGGATGCACTTGGGAGACTGCCGAAGAACGAGACGAATTGGCGACGCTCAAAGGTCTCTATGCGGCTTCACAAATTGCTTTCCGAGAAATCTTTGGTCCGCGCCTGATTGGCGAGACTAATCCCCCAGAGATTGGCGATGTCGTCGTCGATCTATTCAATCCGAGTATGCTTGGCCCGGTCAAGGCGGTCTGGAACTCGGAGGACGAAGTTGATCCGCAAATCTGGATCGTTCTGGATGATGGAATGGAGGCGTCACTTAATCTCAACCAGACTTCGATCATCCTCGAAAGCAAGCTTTTCCCGCGCATTGTGCCGATTGCCGATGAACTATCACCACAACACTCCTTTGTCGGGCGCAGCCTGCATTGAGACGTTCCTGACTGCAGTCTCTCGCGAGAGAATCAATGCGCGGGCCTTACCAAAGACTAGGTAATCCACCTTTCATCGCCTTGCTCGCCTGCATTGATTTCCCTGTGCCATGATCGACGACCATATCATCCTGAAACCGATACGTTCTCCGCTTGTCACCGCGCATTCCGGAACCGATCTGCTGCCGACGAACATCGTCCTCGACAGCCTTGGAGCCTGAGCGAAGGAGATCGTCCAGCAAAGCGAGTAGAGCTGTCATTGCATCGCGGTAATTAGCCTCGCGAGACCGTCCCTGGCGCTCCTGTTTCAGCCCTGTCGGGAGATGAATCAGCCTCGCGCAGTTGAGATGCCGGTTTCGGTGCTGCCCTCCAGCGCCCGACCCACTGAACCACTCAACCCTGAAATCGCCGTCCAAACGCCTCGCGTACGGCGAGTCTGCATCAGGCTTCGCATGTTCCATCACGGCGACTGTTACCGTCGAGGTATGGACGCGGCCGCGCCGCTCTGTTGGCGGAACCCTTTGCACCCGATGGCCTCCGGCTTCGTTCCTGAGGCTCTCCACACCAGCTCCCTGCACCGACAGGGCGATGGAATTGAACCCGCAAGCCGCAGGCGCAACATCCACTCGGTCACACTTTCAGGATTTACCCGTGGCCAGGCGCTCATACGCCTGCGCCAGATCGCCAACGAACAGTTTGGCATCATCGCCGCCTTCTGCGGCTCGAATTTCAAGGATGATCAACGACATTCCTTTTTCCTTTCACCTGATCGACCCGGACAAAGCACGGCAAACGCCGTTCGCCACCGGAGCGGGGTCAAAGGAAATGGCAGGTGATGTTCTTCATAGCTGTCCTCATGCCGTGGACAGTGACACAGAGCTGCCCCTGACACAAGCCTGTGGTCGATAATGGCGTTACCGGCCATCGACTAACTAGATCGTGTCTACGGGAAGCGAGATTGATCCGAACTGTGGATTCCTATTGGAGCATTGTTAACCTTATGCACACGCGCCTCACCTCGGGGTCTATCTTTTCGTTGTAATCCGATCCCGGCTGAAATATGTGAGAACAATTGAAGAACGCAATGATGCGTGTCGATAAATTGGAGACTCCAATGCTTGTCCACCTCCCCCATGAGCGTCTGTTGAATCTCTCAGCTAACAAGCTCTCGGAAATTCTCTCAGAAGAATACGGCGTCAAGGCTGGGAGCAAGAAAGCGAAAGACACCGTTGCCAAGATGCTCGGGTTCGAATCCTTTGAGGATTTCCAGGTGAATAACCTTCCCGTTTCGCGATCTGAGTGGAACGAACCGGGAACCGAAACCGATACGCAGGCTAGGTATAGGCAATATGCCCGCATCCTTCTGGGTGAGAAGTTCAAGGGTGTCGATGCGAGTGCGGCCGAAGGCATCGTATCTCGGGTCGCACCCGAAAATATCCAACGATCGGAGCTGGTCCTCCTCCAGCCTGCGCACACCGAACGGTGGGCGGATATTCGCGTCACCGAAGGCAAACTTGTCGGCGGCGCAGGTTGCCGCGCCACCCCTACCGTATACTTGGCGTCACGCTTGCTCGGTGACATCAATGAAACCGACGACGACGGATATAGCGGTAACTCAGTCCTTCAGCGGGATGCCTCAAGCCAGTTCTCAACCGTCGTCGTGGCAGTTACTCGAAATGGCGGTCCCGCTATCGTGGGACATATCACGTACAAGACTCAAGTTGACGTGTCACGGCTGATTCACCGTGTCGAAATCTCGGAAAGATTTATCGACTACACCCGTTTGGAGAACTTCGGATGGACTACCTCTGATGCTGACCATGCTTTGGGGGAGGCGATGACAAGCATCATCCATGACGATGTCGCGCGCCGGCATTCCACCCTATGGAATTCTAGGTCCGATGATTACGGTACCCTTCATATCGTGATCGACTACGACCGAAAAAATTGGAAAGATATTCTCTGGGCGGCGTCCCTGATCGAAACTCTATATTCGCTTGTTGGCGATCATGGATGGTGGCCGGACAACGGCTATGACGATGACTTGCACCCATTCCCAAGGTATAAAATTTCGCTGGAAGGCAATGAGGAAGGAACTCGTAAACTTCCCGCCTTCGACCGCACCTTCATCACGCCAAATGGTCATGTCGCACAGCTCTTGGCACTCTTCGACAAGGCCGCGGACCAACGCGCTCGCGATAAAAGGTCCATCAATATGGCTGGCGAGCTTTTTGTAAGGCTCGATTATCAGAACAGAACGTGCAGCATCATGAGAACCACTTATGACGGCTCCGAAGTTTTGAAGCCGGTCGAGGTGCGTGTGTCGGAGCCTGGCGTCGTAGATGTCACGACGAACCGTCAAGAAGCGATTGCTCACAACAAGATGCTCTCACTGGCGGCGGGGGAATGTGGCGCTAAAATGCTCGAGCTTTGCCATGGCAAAAACCAGCTCATTTTCTATGGCGGCAAGGGAGCAGCGGGCCGCCTTGTGATGGTTGACGAGGAGACATGGCTGTCTGGCGCATGGGACGCCGCGAAATCAGGTGCGAGTTGGCTTGATTTCAATCCCTCTGACCCGTCTCCGAGCCACCGGGTACATCTCCAGGCCCTCAACGAACTTCTCGGTGTTCCATTGAGAAATTACGTGTCTTCTGCGGCCTGATTTAGGTCGCATTCCACGACGGCCACTGGCGTTCAAACGTCCGTGGCCGATAAGGGTGGTTACCGGCCGTTGCCTTGACTCGTACGCATGCACGCCGTTCAGCCCATTACTGCCCGAAGAAGATGTATCGAAGTAGCGCCAACTTATCCGCCTTGCGAATATTCCCAGACACCGTTTTCCAGCGCTCTCGCCGCTCCTTGTTGTATTCTTCCCGTCGCTTGTTCAGCGTCTTGCGGCACGAATGGTCTTTGAGCGTCGCGGTCATCGCGTAGAGCTTGTCCGCAACATAGAACCGGGCAGCACCGAAGACGACAATGACGGCAACGTAGGACGCCGCCCAGAGACCCAAAACAACATGCAGGAGATCGTACCCACCGATCCACCATGCGAAGTAAAGCACGGCTGCCACAAAGACCTTGCCAAGCCATCCGAGAAACAGAGGCAGGAGCACGATGGCGAGGATTTCCAACAATGCACCCGCGAGAAAGACTTCCAGCATCCAGCAGACCTCCAAAAGACTGAAGTCTTCATATAGGCCTACCATCCGGATATCAACACGCATCTTGCGGCGGCCCACTTACGCTGATAAACAAGACGCCGAACCCATTGAGCTCGCCCTCACGAGCCGGCAAAGGACGCCCGCTTTGACGAAACCGAAAGTCAAACTGCTAACCGAAGGCAAGCTCGCTGGTGGCCTAACGGTCCCCGTCGGAACGGTTTGCACTGTAGATCGACGTAATGACGAAAAGGATTTCTATAGCAATGGGCGCACCACCCTTGACGTCGTTAAGGACGAGTTCATCCTTTTCACGGTCTTCGAGGACGAAGTGGAATATCTCGCAGGAGCCAAAGAATGAGAACGGTCGCCGACCTGACGGATGCAGAGATAACCAAAGAAACCGAGCAGGCAATCGCGCTAGTGGAGGGCGCGGTAAATGACTTGCGGGATACTCCCCGCAACCTGGCGGAACTAGCGCTCATGGCAGCCGTCGCCAACTGGAATGTGTCGACGGAATCTTTTTCGTTCCTCAAGGGGCGCTGCATCCACGATCTCCGTACGATCGACCCCCGTTTGGAGGCCGCGCACGAGGTGATGGAGACGTTTGCCGTCGCGAACGGGCTCGACCTCGACTCCTTCAAAAGGCCGACGATCGCCTATCTTAGGAAACTGACCGAGGTCGAGCCATGGCAGGCGAGTGTCGCATTGTTGCCGCTCCTGAACGATCCGGTTCAGTCCAAAGCAGTGTCAGTGGCCGCCGAGATCACGCTGGAGATCGCACATTGGCTTGATCTCGCAGCCAAGAACGAAGGCGAGATGCGGAAATGGCTGGCCCTGGCTCGTGAGACAGCATGCTTCATGACGCCGGATTTTCCAGTACAGGCCGAGCAATTTGCAGAACTCGAAAAGAAATACCTCGACCGAGCGCTTGCTAGGTCATAGCTGCGATCAAACAGCCAGCCTGCAATGGTGCGTTATGATGTTCATGCCGAGAAGGCGACTTCAACGTGCAGGTGGACACGGGATCGGGGTAAGTTCGCTCAAATTGTAGATCGAACGAATTCCGGAGGCGAACGTGATCCTGTAAGACGGATCGCCGCCGACTGGATCGGAGTGTTGACGCCGGTCTGCAATTCCCACGGCTCCGAGCTTGTTGGCGAAGCACTTACCTAGAGCCAAGTCTGCCTTTTTATTCGCATCAACGACGGAATATCCAGAGTAGCCGATAAGGAACGCGACGAAGATCGTACCTACGACCACGATTTCCGGACGCTTACTTCTTCCCTTGGATGCGTTCGATCCGCTTGCGGATGAGTGGACGTATGGCGCTAGTGGATAATCGTGTTCTTTGCCCAAGGCATTCTCCATCGCTATTCAGTAGAGGATCAATACACGGTGTTGCTGGGAATACAAGACGTCGCAGCATCCGATTCTGGCTCCTGTCGGACCGTTAATGGCTCTTATCGGCCAGCGTCTTCACGGATACATGGGTTCGTCAGGCCAATCTCGCGGGTCGTAAACGCGAGACCGCATGAAGCGATGCCCGGTGCTTTTGCTGGCTTGCTCAACGAGGTCTTGGTTTTCGTCTTTCAGCATCCGGTAGATCGCGAGCTCCTGCGGTCCAAAACACCCTCCAACATGAACGCAGAGCGGCAGATAGTCGGCGCAGGAAATATCGAACAGGTTGCACGCCAGATCAGGATAATGCTTTCGGAAATGCGCGATCTTGCCTCGCATCCAAGGCTCTGCATCACCACGCTCCGGCCATCGTGGATATGCCGGTGGCGGCGGTGCCTTACTGAAGCCGAGCCACTTGAATAACGCCGAAAAGCCCATCTTTCGCCCCGCCATTTTCTTAGGCGCATTACGGCCTAATTTCGGTTGTCGTCCACAATTTTGTAAGACATCATAGAGCAAACCAATCAAGAAAGACAGATGTCAATGACGCAAGCTGAATACGAAGCGGAAGAAGCGATCCTCGTCGCCGCGATGAAATATCCTTACGTCGATCCCGATCAATTCAAGGACCGGCAGGTCGAAACCAAAGGCTACGTGGCGATTAAAAACGAAGCCGCTCATAAACTCGCTCGGTATCTGAAGCCCTATCACACCGACGGCCTCGAGAAGATCGGTGGCTGCGACTGGGAGCTGTTCGGCACACGTTTCTCGATCGATGTGGACGGCCAGACCTATTACTACGGCATGTTTGCCGAGGGCCTCGGGTTTTTCAACGTCATGGTCGCCGCCGAGAACGTCCGCGAGCTTACGGACGGCGAACGGGCCGCGTTCTCCAACAAGGGATACGCGATGGTCGGTCTTCACTCCGGCAAGACATCGTACACTGGCGAATTTTCAGTGACATGATGACTGGCACTCCATTCGGTTAGAATGCATCGCGGCATGGTTATTTCACGCTAATCCGATGTACTCCACCGGGACGCAATCAGGCACGAGGACCTCGTAATCCCGCGCCTCGAGAACCCTAGCCAAACCACCTGGGTGATTTGGGTCGACGTCACCCAGGATCACGTCCCAGTCCATCTCGTAGAACGCTCTGGCCGGCTTGTAGATCATGGTCCGCGAGCGGTTTGCACGCCCGAGAGCAACCTTGACGCCTGGCCACATGAGCACGCTGGCATCGACCTTTAAAAGGATCGGCCGACGATACCGAGCGTCATCGTGGTTCGGCATCACCCCCAAGTTATAGAAACTGAGAAAAACCATATCGCTCAACCCGCGGGCCACGTCCAGACTTCTGCTCAAGTCGTTTCCACCGGGGTAGCTCGGAGCAATGCCGAGCTCTTGCGCGCGACGCTGAGAAACAAGGCCATGCCTTTCGATGCTCTCGAGATGAGCGTAGTCGGTGACATGCAGAAGATGCCCCAGCAGGTGATCCCGTACGGCCATTACTAGCTTTTCGTCACCATACATCCGCCGCATGGACGATCCTCGTTTTCATCGAACAACGGTCCCTGAAATTCAGGCAGACATTTGCGCAGGCCACATCGGATTGCAACCACCAAGTCAGGTCTTGGTTAAGTTCCGTTGGGCGAGAGTCGGTCACGGTAGCGAGCGGCCGACAATGCCAGTCATCAGACGGCGCGACAAATCTCTCATGCTCGATTTCCGCTGAACTTGACACCCCCGGCGGAAGGCATTCCAATAGCAGCGGGCGCGACAATCGACTGCAAGTCGCTCCTACCGTCGCGCAAGCGATCCGGCTGGTATAGCGGATAGAACTCAGGTTCGAAGAGTTGTCGAGTTCCCGAGGGAGGCCGCCGAAAGGCTCGCCTCCCTCGATGCTTTCTGGGGCCGATAATGCCCGTTACCGGCCACCGAAATTGCTGTTCAAGCCACAGGCATCGCGATCTGCGTCTCCGCGACGGTTGCGTCGTCAACCGTGATCGAGCGGTCCCCGCCCGTCCAGTACAGGAGCGCCTGTCGCCGCAATTCATCTTCGCGATCGAGCGAAGTGAGAGCGGCGCGCACGTCGTCGACGGTGTAGGACCATTCGGACCATTCACCGTCGCCCAGGTGTCTTGTCAGCGTCTCCGCAACGCTTTCTCCAGAGCCGTTGTCGTCGAGCATTTCGACACGGAAGGAAGGAATTGCGCGAATGACCTTGATCGTCTCCATTTTGTGCTGATCGTCCAAGAGCGCCACGATCATCTCGGTCAAGCGGTCAGAACTGCCTGCGGCGAACGGATTTAGCGTCCGCGACACCAACGGTGCGGTCGGTGTATCCATTGGAACGGCAGGAAGGAAGCGGAGAGCAGATGCAGCCAGCAACCCCCTGAACAGGTTGCGGCGACTTAATTCCATGCCCATGGGGCCTATCCTTTATCTCAAATTGCTAACGGAATTGCTGGACAGGCGCGTACACGACTGCCGTACAAGCCTTCAATGACGATAGACGTGGTTCGCCACCAATTGAACCACATTGCTGTCCAACCCGAAAAAGACATCCTTCGCGCCGTCCAAGGCGTTGGCAGCGACGGCGACCTCCGGTTCGGGAGAAACAAGCGAACGAATACGAACGACACCGCCGTCGATACGTTCAACCTCGAAACCCGGCATGTTCTCGGCCATATCCGTGAGCTTCTTGAAGCCGTAGTTCTTCGGCTTGAACCCGGGAAGGGATTGAATGACCGCATTGCTCATTTCCGCGAGCGTTGCCCATCCGTCGTCCGCGCGCGTCTGCGTCAGAGCGGCATTGAAAACCCGAACCACCTCTTCGTCAACGGCACGGATCGTGACGGTGCTTGCTGTGACCTTGTTGTCTACGAGCGAGACGTAGCGGCTGCACGACTGCGTGAACGCCGAGGCCGGCGCGACACCCATGCCGATCGCCTCGCGTCCCTTTACCCTGATGTTGCGGACGATCTGCCCGAAATCGCCATCGGAAGTGACGATGCAGAAGACGTCGATACGACCGTGGAACCCCTCGTAGAGCAGGTCCATCGCGTCGATGGTCAAAGCGATGTCGCTCGAGTTCTTTCCCTTACTGGAGGCAGAGCGATGAATAGGATCGATCAACTGCGTGTTGATCGCCGCTCCCCATCCGAGCGCCTTGTTGGAAAAGTCCGCATAGCCGCGCCGGACGACGACCTCACCCAGTTGTGCTGCCTCGTGGAAAATCTTTTCCGCAAGCCGATGAGACGTGTTTTCAAGGTCGATCAGAACCGCGACGCGGGGTCTGCTACCAGAATTTTCAGAACCGTTGACGTCAATCATGCGGACCCCGCCTTTGAATACATGGGGACTTCATATTCAAGACCATTCGGTCAGTCAACGGTCTCCGACGTCTTTATTTTGTATTCAGAAGTGCGCGCATCTTCGGTTGCGCAAAAGGTTCCCTGTGATATGAAGGGCAAAATAAACGAAGACCACGCCCGATCGCAAAAGGCAGAAAATGTCCGAAAGCACCTACCTGACTGACAATGAAATCAACGACGCCGCAGAGCTGCATGACCATGTCTACGACATGTTCTTCGCGCAGAACGCGATCATTGACATGGACAGTCGTTTCGACATCACGGAATTGCGTTTCACAGGAGACGATTCGACCAAGGACGCCATTGCCGACTATGCAACGACAGTCGAGACGTTTCTCAAATTCGCGGCCGACAACCCCGAGAAGGTTGCCCGTACGTTGGCCATCTTGAAGGGCGGCGAGGAAGCCGTCAGCGCCACATCGACGCCTGGGTGATGACCCAAGTTCCTGCGGAGGCAATCGGTGACCGGTAATTGTCGTTACCGGCCACCGCAATGATACCCTTGGGCGGACTGTGTTATTCCTCCTCGTATCGGGACGGTCGGCGGCAGCCGGCGGCATCCAGCCCCAGAGGATCGTACCCGTACATGAGTTCGTGTTCGGCCAGACGCAGCACCGGCGATCCGTTCGGACTGCGCAGGGTCGCCATTTGGCCGACCAGCTTCGCCCAGGATTCAGGACCCGGCATCCACTTCACCTTCATCTCGAGCGTTCGGCCTTCCGACACGTTGTAGCTGGGGATTTGATGGATGCGGCTGCCCCGACGATCGAGAACGATCTCCATTTCGGGGTTCGCGGCCAACACCTCGCTTGCCTTGTCGAGATCGTATTCACCATTGGTGAACTCGAACGTCCTTGCCACAGGAGCAAGTCGGCCGTCGATGTCGACGATCGAGTGGTCATAGGTCGAGACGAAGTGGACGTTTCGAAGGTTGCCCTCGTCGAGGACCTCCACCCACGCCACGTCTCCCTTCGGAAACAGCAGCATCTTCTCCCGTTCCATGTGTTCCCAGACCTTGGAATAGGCGAGGGGATTGCCATGGACACGGATGTACTCACGTCCTTCCGGAGTGATAAGCACCATCTGGAAGCGGCGATCCTTGTCCGACCTGATCGGCTCGAAGTCCGGCACGACCGTCTTGCCGTTCCGGAGTTTCGCCACTTTGGCGTTTTCCACCAAGCCTTGCTTGATGATTTTCGTGGAGGCGGCGGCACCGGAGTCCACGACTTCGGTCGTGAGCCATGTCGTATAGACGCTCAGTCGGTCGCTTACCGCCTTGCAGGAGAGCTTGGTCGTCTCGACGATACGCTTCGTAGACGTGAAGGACTTGATCTCGGACATGGGGACCTCGCTAGCTGGCAGTTTTAATCGGCGAGTGTATGCCATCATTCGTCACGCAATGGAAGACCCCAAGTCGTTATTTTTACAAGACATCGCGGCAACCCGAGCTCAAGAACCCGCTTGCAAAGTAGGTCAATTAGACCTATGTTGCCGCGACAAATCTGGAGCGCCGACATGCCACTCACCTTTCTCGAGCCGACAAAAACGACGATGATCGTCATGGACGGCAGCACCCCGATCGCAAAGGCGCGTCGCTGGGGCATTGGCTGGTGGTCGCTGACGCTGGAAAATGCTTCCTGGGTCGATGAGCGCGCGCGCCGGCCAATCCGCGACGACATGCCCGCCGACTTCAAGGACCTGTTTTCCAGGAACCCAAAAATGCTCGCGGTAAAATCGGCGACGGAGGCACGGAAGATCATGCAGGGCCTGCTTCAGACCGGCGTTTCGACCTCATCGAATCCCGGGCGGAAGAACGACCTCAGCGGGGCGGAGGTCAAGGCGGCACGTGAGGCGTTCTCCCTGTCGGCGGCCGAAGCAGCTGCGTTCGTTGGACTGAACGACGGCGCTGCTTGGCGCAGGTGGGAGCGCAACGGCGTTTCTGGCCCGGGGGCCATCCTGATCCGTCTCTGCCTCAAGAGCGCGGCAGCGCGGGCTTTCTTCGGTCTCAAAATCGCTGGCGAACGCGAGGATTGACTGGCGAATCTCGGAGATTTCTTCGGACATCTGCGAGAGCGATAGCCGCCTCTCGGAGTTTCCGGCAAATCAGTTGGAATTCATTGAAATACAACGCTTTTCTACCGATCGATGTTGATCGTGAAACATCACTCCGGTATGAAATCTGGAAAAAAGGAGACCCGGGATGGCCTACGGCACTATCGACCTGACGAGTTCCGACATTGCATATCTTCTGTCTCGCCTTGAATGCGTTGCGCTCGACGTTCAGAAGTCGAAGCTGGAAGCGTCTTCAGAAGAGGAGCGGACGTTTTACGAGCAAGCCGCCTTGACCGTTGAGAAATGGCGCATGGATGTCGGCCGATACCGCGCAGGTCGTCGTGGCTTCACCGAGGAAGAACTCCGCTATATCCGTGGCACGATCGCGGAAAGACAGCCTGGATCGCTTGCGTCGGCCCTTGTGGAAGCCAAGCGATCCAACGACCCGTCGTTTCCAGCGCTGGAGGCGGAATACGAACTACGGCGGTCTTTGCAGACTAAGCTCGATCTGCCGTTTACGCGGGACCACTCTCAAGACGCCGAGCTGGATGACGATGACGAAGAGGAGGGCGCATAAGACGCCCTCCGAAATAGCCTAGCGAGACAACCAGGCCGTCAGCTTCTCGTCGAGGAAGAACTCGTTCAGCTTCTCGTCGCTCATCGCGTTGAAGGCGGCGATGTCCTCGATCTTGCGGAAGATGACGTTGCCATGCTTGGCGGCCAGTTTCGCGAGGAGTGGAAACTCGCTCGATCGGTTACTCATTCCGACCATCACGAAGAACGTCTCGTGTCCTTCGCGCTCGGCGTCGCCGATAACCTTCGTCGTCGCTTCCGGATCGTCACCCACGCCGTCGGTGACGAAGAACACGATGGCGCGTCGCGGTGCTTCGTCAGCTTGCGGCTGCTCGACGGCCGAAGGCTTTCCTGCGCCGAACAGGCGAGCGAAGAACCCAGTCTTCTTGGGCTGGAGCGGCGCGTCTTCCTGTTTCTCGCCCCAGCCAAAGTGAGCAAGGATCATCCGCAGGACGTGAGCGTAGTCGGTCGCGCCACCCCAGCCTGGAACCTTGTCTACGATGTTCGTGGCGACGTAGTCCGCGTAGTTGGACGCATCCATGTAGCCGACGTAGTGGGCGCTGGCTGGGCCGTCGCTGAAAGTGAAGATGTCGATCTTGCCGTCCGGATCGAACGTGATGCCCCACGGCACGATGCGGGTCAAGAATGTGCTGGTCAGGCCGGCGCGATGCTCCCCGAGGAACGAGCCGCTGACATCGACAGCCGACGCCACTTCAAGTTCGGGCATTTTGATAATACCTTTCTTTTCAAGCGACACCCTGAACGATTCTGCTGATTTTGCGAGGTTTACCATTTCCGGACTCCGTTTGCGTTGAGTGATGCTCAACGCAAACGGTTCTTTCTGTCAACAGAATTTGGAAAATTGATAGACCCGGAGACCTTGACCTGCCGGGGTGTCGGCTCATTCGCCGACGTGATAACCACACAATGGCTCGTCGGCCAAAGGAAATCAATCGATGTCTTTATTTTGCCAAATATTTAGCTTGGTTGGTTCTTCTATTCTCTTTAAGTCGGCAGCTGTGTGTCGCCAATCTCGCCATCTCGCAGATGGAAAAGTTCAGTCAGCGCTTCGACTCGATGTCGAGCCAGATCGAGGCCTATTCGGATTTCCGTGGTCAAGCGGCTTCCTGTCACACGGACTCCGAATTGCCGATCGAAAATGACTACAAGAACGATTGATGGTTTCTTGACCAGATGCAGAAGGGCAAGATCGAGATATGCAATCCACCTTGATTACGTCGCTTCAGGAGGCGACCGCCGCTTTCTCCGCACTTAATACGTAAAATAGACGTTATTCTCCGCATACAGTGCGGAGAACCGAATTCTACGGTTGCTGATGCCATCTCCGAGACGGTCACATCGCAAAACCCCATTAAAGGCGACGCTCTTTCGAACGCCGCCGTTGCTATTTTCCTTGCATTGCCTGCCCGTCGGTCGGCGACTTTTCGTCGATGAGAAGCGTCGGTGAGATACCCTGCGAGATGAGCAAGCTGGCAGCCGCATGCAGTTCCAGCTTTCCTTCCTCCAGGATGCGGTCAGCATCTTCGCGAAGCAGCTTCTTGTAGTAGTCGAGATTGCCCGGCAGGTTGCCGATGGCGAAGCCGAGCGACTTCACCGCGGCCTGCAACGACTTCTTGGAAACGCTTCCGTCGGCTTCCGCCAGCGCACGCACGGCGTTGAAGGTTTCTGTCAATTTCTTGAGCTCCGCCTCGACACGGCGGTCGCCAGCCTCCTTCAGCCTCTTCTCTACGTCGACGTGGGCAACCTGCGGATAGACCACGGGGACCACGTCCACGTCAGGAGCCTGCCTCAGGGTGACCGGCGTCCCGGTACCGCGGTTGAACTGGGTGATCGCCTGGGTGAACTGGGATTCGCTCAACTCGAGTTCGAGGATCACGTCATCCTCATAGATGCGGTCGACCGTCCTCGTTTCCATGTGGGCGCGGCAAATCTTCATGCGGATGGTGTTCTGCAGGCGCACGTTCGCACCGAATAGGTCGGTGGCACCGTTGCCGCCATGCATTGCGTAAAACCCGACCGTCGCGAAAGCCGGATGGCGGGACACGAAGACGTTTTCGCCGTGGTCTTCGTGAGTGGTGACTTCGGGCGGGATCGGTGTCCTGCTTCCTGTCTTCTTGCCTGTCATGACGGCCTCCAATTCGAGTTGGCGACCGTTTATCACTCGGGGTCTTCAATTTCAAGCGAATGTTGACACCGATCCTAAATGCGGACCTCGGGAGCGACGAACCAGTCGCCGGGGAATGTGGCGTCCATGCTGAATTCCGGCCGCCAGCCGAACGCGCAGTCATGGCCCCTGTTTCCCGAGACGATATAGACCTCCCATGCCAATCGATCGAGGTTCTCGATATCGGGTTCAGCGAAGCGATCGATCCCGAAGACCACGGGATTACCGTTCGACGCATCGTTGGCAATGATGGAATAGGCATTGCAACCGCGCACCGGGTAGTCGTCCAGGATTTGCCAGATGACGGGGTCACGCTTGATTGCGGCCGACAGGAATTCACGCAGTTCGCGACCATCCATCTGACGCACGCGGTTGGAGCGCTCACCCTGGAGAAACGTCGTTTCGCCAAGGCGGGCAGCGATCTCCGGAATAGCTTCGAAGAGCAGGGCGGCAGTGGACGACCCCGGCATGCAACGACCCGGAACCGTACGGACGACATGGCGAGACAGCGTCACGAGTTCCCGGGCCAGCCAACGGTCGGGAAGACCGTAGAGGCGCTCGATCTCCGAATGCTTGGCTTCCTGCATTTCGCGGGAGCGTGGACTCATCAGCTGCTTGAAGTCATATTGGACCATTTGTCATTCTCCGTCTCCCGAGTGATCCACAGGCCGACGCATGAGGCAATCGGATGGCCCAAAACAGAAGCTATGCGGAGAGAACCCAACTGGGTTGTCTGGATAGCAAGGGTTAAAGTGTATTTTGCACTTTACTGAGGCCTCCACCCGGGATACGGTCAATCAAACGAACGGGAATCGAACGAAATGACGCAGGCCGCACTCATGGAAAAAACCACTGCCGACGTAGCGCAGAACTTTGAATTCATGATCGGCGGTCTGCCCGGCCGTATCGAGCCTTTGCACGACGGTCACGTCGGCAACGTCCGAGCAGCGCTGAAGCGCGCGAAATATCTGGTGTTCCTGGTTGGAAGCTCGAACCTGGCACGCAGTTACAAGAACCCGCTCACCTACGAAGAACGCAAGCTCCTGATCGAGCAGTGTTTCCCAGCCGAAGTCGCCGAGGGTCGCCTCATCATCCGTCCGATGCCCGACTTCTTCCGCGACCACGAGGGCTGGGCCGAGAACACCAAGCGCATCGTTCGGGAGGTCGCCGCCGAGATTGGCGTCCGCGAAGGCATCGAAATCGACGACAGCATGATCGGACTGGCTGGTTTCCGCAAGGACGCCGCGACCAGCGAGTATCTTGATATGTTCCCCGAATGGGGAGACATCATGCTCACCGAACGCGTCTCGAAAGTCGATGCCACCGCTATCCGCGAAGCCTACTTCCGGCGTGACAGCGTCATCCTTGCCGAATACCTGCCGGCACCGGTCGTCGCCTTCCTCGAGCGTTTCCGCCTGAACCCGGCATATGCGATCCTCGTGCGCGAACGCGAAAACATCGACCACATCCGCGAGGTCTATAACAAGGACGATCCGCAAAACTACACTGGCGACATCCTCGTCATGCACCGCGGCCAATTCCTCATGACCCGTCGTGGCGGCGATTACGGCCACGATCTCTGGGCGTTCCCGGGCGGCATCCGTGACGCAGGCGAGGACTTCCTCGACTGCTCGTTGCGCGAGGTGGACGAAGAAAGCGGCCTGACCCGCCTGAATCCGTGGCTGACCATCGACATTCTCAAGTCGAATGTCGTGATGGAATACTACAACGACACTCCCGGCCGCGACCTTCGCGGGCGATACGCGACGATGCTGTACGTGATCGTCCTTCCCGACTGGATGGAAGTTCCGAAGGTCGAGCCAATGGACGACGCAAAGCACGCCGAGTTTGTGGACCCGGCGCTCATCCCCGAGACGCTCTGGTTCTGCGACCACCACGGCATGTACGGCGTGGCGATCCAGCGGCTCAAGGAGATGGGCCTTATCCAGGCCGGATGACGCGGCATTCAGACGATGTCTTGTTGACGAAACGGGGTCTTTAATTTAAGACCCCGTTTTAGTTTCAAGCGGAGTTCATCCAATGGTATACGGTCCGACTGCTCAGTGTCTTATGTTTGCCGGAACACTCTGCGCCCTTTCCCTCTTGAATCCAGACGTCCGCCACGGCATCGACGTCGTTTTCAACGGCGAGCAAGCGTATTCCCACACATCGCAGACGGCCGCTAGCGCCGATTATTCATCCATCATGAAACAGATCGACGACGTCGACGCCAGAATCGAGCGTCTCGAGACCCGTTTGCGTGCATCGAAGTCGATCGGACAGGTCGTTTACCAACAGGCGCTGAATGAAACTTGCACCGCCAATGGCCATAGCGCGTCGGCGAGCACACCCGAGGCAGAGCGGCGCATGTGCAAGACGGTAGCCGAAGGTTTTCGGGCCGTAGCCGGGCGCGACGGCGCAATGATCTTCTACCGCATCGCTCGGGACGGCCGTGCTATCGGCCTTGACCCGTTTGTGGTGGAGGGCGACGATCACTACTTCGATATCGACGCAGTGAAGACCGCCTTTAAGGCCTGATGGCAGACAGGAAATCAATATGACGAAACTCATCGCCGTCATCCATTATCTGGACGACGATACGGCGTTCGAAAACGCGCGCGTCGCGGCCGCCAACTCTTACGACGGCGTCTGCCTGATCCATATGGAAGGCAAGGACGACCTCATCGAGACGGCGGCCGTCGAGATCAAGGGACGACATCCCGAACTCATCGTCATCACCAACCGCCTTTCAACCCATCCAGTAGACATGGTCCGCCGCGACGCCGAGCTCGGTCTCGATGGCTCTTGGTGCGACAACCCCGGCGTATCGAGCAAGGGCGTCACGCAGCTCTCCAAGGATATCGAAGACGCCATTTTCGATATCCGCAAGGACAATCCTGGCTTCCTGTTCTTCGGTTCGGTGGCATTCAAGACCCAGCCTCACGAACCCGATCCGGCGACAGCGGCCGTGAAAGCAAAGAACCTCGGCTGGATCGCGACCACTTCTGGTTCCCGTACGGGCGTCGCCCCTGACGAGGAAAAACTCGAGGCCATGAAGACGGCCATCGCATCCTTCGACCTCGCGGTGGCAAGCGGCATCACGCCCGAGAACGCCGAAAGCCTTGGCGAACACGTCGACTGGGTTCTTGTCTCCACCGGCATCTCCGACACCTTCTACACGTTCGACCCCAACAAGGTCGCGGCGCTGCGCCAGGCGCTTCCGGCCGATTGACCTACCCAACAGCGTGAAGCTTGCGACATGCCGCCATATCCTCTGGACAACCAAGGAAGCGGCGGCATGATCGACTACACGGAAGAACTTCTCAGAGGCAGGAACCACCACACGCTCGGGCGGTCGAACGGCCACACCTGGACCGAACACCTGTCGATCGCCGACCGCGCCTTCTCGGAAGGCGACGAAGAAACCTACGGAAAACACCTCGACGAAGCCGCGGCGTCCTATGTCGCCTCCGTACAGCGTCTCAGCTGGATGGCGGAGGACCGCTTCGTGTTCGCCAACGAAAACGACCTGCTTGCAGCGGCAGGCATTTCGGCGGGAGAGGTGGCTTCGAAGTTCAAGGCCATGGCATTCGGCATCATGGTCTCGATCATTCCGAACCTGGCACCTCTCGCCGACTGCGACGACACCGCCCTCATGTCCGCGACATATCTGAACCTCGCAAGCCAGCTGCCATGGGGCACTGGAGCCGCCTTCCTGCAGGCGAACCTCGCCATCGGCAGGGCCATGGTCAAGGTGACGCCTCCTGCATCGCTGGAACACCATTGGCGACCCATGCCGCCCGCCACCGAGGCTGACGTTGTTTCCAAGGCGCTTGGCTACTTCAAGGAACTGGGGGTGCGCCTGCGGGCAGGGGAGATCGTCCTGTCCGAGGTAGATCGCGCCCGCGCGATAGCGACACACGGGCGCGTCGTTGAGATGGAGCAGAGCCTGCCGCAACTCGACAGCCACGCCGAGGCATCAATGTCAGCCGCCATGGTTGGCTGAGCCTATCGCACCTTAACAGCCAGCTCCGGATAAGCCTTGATCGCTTTCTCGATCCTTATCTCGACATCCTTCCCGAACGCCCGCTTCACCTCGTCGATCGCGATCCTTCCGGACCGGACGTAATCGAGGGCGATACAGGCCGTCCCGAATTCCGCAAACCACGGCTCGACACGCTTCTTGAGTACGAACTGCCGCTGTTCCGATGTCTCGAGCGAACGGAAGTCGATGATCGGAACACGCTGCTTATCGGTGCCGCCTAAAATCTTCTGGACCGACACCCCGCGCACGACATCGACAGATGGAGTTTTGCCTTCGTCGACCAACTCGACCATTTTGTCATAAGCGTCTCGCATGCTCGACGTCCTTGCCTTGACGAACACGATCGCGCCCGCCTCGGCATATCGAACCGCTCTCAGAAAGCCGTGATTGTTCTCGATTACCACGGCGTCTCTGCAATTCCCCGGGAGCGGCTGGTCGAGGCCGACCAAGTCATCGAGAAGCACCCTGCCTCCCTCGACCAGGATTTCCGCGAGCTTTTGGCAGGTTGCGATGGCTCGATCTCCCATGTTTCCGCATACCAGGAAGACGGAACCTTTCGAACGGGAAACCAGCCATGGAATCCAAGGCTCGATACCGGGCAATCCAAGGGAGGAAATCCGAGCGGCCACGTCGGCAGGCGTCAGTGCCTTATCCGCCGTCTTCAAGGCATGCATCAGAGCGTCGCCCCGCAGCCCCATGGAGGAGGCGATGAGCTCGATCCGCTCGGAGTGTTTCAGCGAGGAACTGTCCACCTCTCCGAGCATCGCTGCCAGCTTTCGGATGGAAGAGTGGGTAATCGTGGGTACGGTCATTTCCGCGATCCTTGTCCGGTATGGCCCGAGTCGTCCCCGTCACTCGGATTCCGGACGTTGACACGGAAAACGAGAACTGCGCATTTCCCGACGACGTTTAGCATGTCCTTGCGGACGGAGACTGCCACGGGTTGCCGTCGACCCGCTGTCCATATATCGACAACCGGGACGCAGGTCAACAGACAGGCTAATATCTGAAAGATGACCTTGGAAAATAAAGACGTCATGACGATTTCAAGGACTTGATTTAACCCAGCGATTTCAATACACGATCCGCATCGGATTCTTGAATCCACTGCATGAAAGGGTGTTGGCTTGCCGAAAATTGAGGAACAGACGAAGACACGGGCGTTCATTGACTTCAGCGCCGAGGAAACCCAGCGGTTGCAGGCGATTGCTCCCGAAATGTCCCTGCGCGAAATCATGAAGCAGTCACTCGACCTCTTGGCTAAGGCCATCGACGCGTTGAAAGCCGGCCGTGAATTCGGTTCCGAGGCCGAGGACGGCACGGACCGCAGCATTCCGCGTCTGCCCGCCCTTGACGCCGCGCGCGGCAACGAAGCCCGTTACCTCTCCGTGAACAAGTAAAGGATCGCTCATGATGACCCTTAAGTCTCTCATTCTCGCCGCGGTTCTGGCAGCATCATCCCATTGCGCCTCCGCTTCGGATTCCTACAAAACCAGAACCCTCCCTGAAAATGTCGAATCCGTCGATGATGGCTTCATCGCAAAGCCTGTAACCGACGGCTATTCGCGCAGAGCCACGGCGTTGTATGAATGGAACATTCTGATCGAAGACCTCCGCGCACGTGAATTCACGGAGGGATGCACCTTCAACGGTTTCGACGGGACCGCCTATTCCTGCCTCAAGGCCGACCCATATAGAGCGGTGCTCGACGAAAAGAACAATCTCACCCTGTACAAGAAAGAGGACGGCGCGATGGTCCGCCTCGATTACTGGACCCACGACGGCTATCGCTTGACGCATCTCGTCGACTTCAATGATGTCAGGGCGGCATTCAAGTTGCCTCCCTATCCGCCCGTTCAGAAATCAGGGTCTTGAATTATCCTCGGCAAAAGGATAAGTGACCCGCCGTACCAGTAGCCAATCGGAGAAATCATGGCCAAGAGCAAGTTCGAACGCAACAAGCCGCACGTCAACATCGGCACCATCGGTCACGTCGACCACGGCAAGACCTCGCTGACCGCAGCGATCACCAAGTACTTCGGTGAATTCAAGGCATACGACCAGATCGACGCCGCGCCGGAAGAAAAGGCGCGTGGCATCACCATCTCGACGGCGCACGTCGAATACGAGACGCCGAACCGCCACTACGCGCACGTCGACTGCCCCGGCCACGCCGACTACGTCAAGAACATGATCACCGGTGCTGCCCAGATGGACGGCGCGATCCTCGTCTGCTCGGCCGCCGACGGCCCGATGCCGCAGACCCGCGAACACATCCTGCTGGCTCGTCAGGTCGGCGTTCCGGCTATCGTCGTGTTCCTCAACAAGGTCGACCAGGTTGACGACGCCGAGTTGCTCGAGCTCGTCGAACTGGAAGTCCGCGAACTCCTGTCGTCCTACGACTTCCCGGGCGACGACATTCCGGTCGTCAAGGGTTCGGCTCTGGCGGCGCTCGAAGATTCGGACAAGAAGATCGGCGAAGACGCGATCCGCGAGCTGATGGAAGCCGTCGACGCCTACATCCCGACGCCTGAGCGTCCGATTGACCAGCCGTTCCTGATGCCGATCGAAGACGTGTTCTCGATCTCGGGCCGTGGTACGGTTGTGACCGGCCGCGTCGAGCGCGGCATCGTCAAGGTCGGCGAAGAAGTCGAAATCGTCGGCATCCGCGCGACCTCGAAGACGACGGTCACCGGCGTTGAAATGTTCCGCAAGCTGCTCGATCAGGGTCAGGCCGGCGACAACATCGGCGCACTGGTTCGCGGCGTGAACCGCGACGGCGTCGAGCGCGGCCAGATTCTGGCGAAGCCGGGTTCGGTCAAGCCGCACAAGAAGTTCAAGGCCGAGGCCTACATCCTGACCAAGGAAGAAGGCGGTCGCCATACCCCCTTCTTCACGAACTACCGCCCGCAGTTCTACTTCCGCACGACGGACGTGACCGGCATCGTCACCCTGCCGGAAGGCACGGAAATGGTCATGCCCGGCGACAACGTCACTGTCGACGTCGAGCTGATCGTTCCGATCGCGATGGAAGAAAAGCTGCGCTTCGCCATCCGCGAAGGCGGCCGCACCGTGGGTGCCGGTATCGTCGCCTCGATCGTCGAGTAATCTAAAATCAGGGCGGGTCCGAAAGGCCCGCCCTGAAATCCTCAGGACAGAAGGCACCACGAATGGCCAAGGAAATCGAACGCAAATATACTGTCGACACCGGCGCGGTAGCTCACCTGATCGACAGCAAGCTTTACGATGCCAAACGCGAGATCAGCCAGTATTACATCGTCGCGACGAAGGAACTGGCCATCCGCCTGCGCAAAGACGAAGGCGACGACCACGCCGTCCTCGCCGTGAAGTCCGGCGGCAACGCATTGGCCGTCGACGAGTACGAGTTCGCGACACCGCTCTCGGAATACGATGTCAAGAAGGCCGATATGGTCGGTATCGAAATCCGCAAGACACGCTATGAAATTCCCTTCGAAGGACTACTGTGGGAACTCGACGTTTTCCATGGCGACCTCGAAGGCCTGATCGTCGCCGAGGTCGAACTGGACGACGCGGATGCCGCAGTGACGCTTCCGGCGTGGGCCATGACCGAAGTCACTTTCGACCCCCGCTACAAGAACGCCGTCCTTGCCCTGGATGGAACGCCCGAACCCTGATCTGCAACCCTCCAAACCTTCCGATGTGAGCAAATGCCCACATTGGAACCTTTTATTTCCACTCTTTCCTCGCCTGAAGTCTTTGACAACGTGCGCGCAAGCCAATATGAGACGACTCCAAGCCAAGTAGAGCGGAGTTCGAATTGAAGTTCTCGTTGATTGTCGATGTGCCGGAAACCGCCGGAATGACCGAAGCGGAGGCACGCCAGATCGTCTATGACCTCTTCATCGTGGACAACCGGGGAGCGGTCCACGAGAAACTCCTCGACGCGGCCAAGGACAGCGGCCCAACGGCAGATGCCTTGCGCTCCAGCTACCGCGCCAGCCTCGAACTGATCGACACCGCCGTCATCGAGCGGGTCACCTGATGTTCACCTACGTTTTCTACATAGGCGGCATGGCGATCGTCGCAGCCGTCATGTGCAGTATCCTTTTCATGGGATACCGCGCCGCCCCTGGCTGGGTCCGCGGTCGATTTGGAGCGGTCATACTCGCGACCCTTTGCTGCGCGACGATGATCCTCATGCCATATGCCGGATGGAGCCACGCGACGCGATCGAAGAGCATCACGGCCCGCAACAACGAGTTCGCCTCGCTCGAAGCGGAGATCGCCAAGAAGGACTTCAACTCTCTCTGCACCTTCAACGGTTTCATGGCGGGAGCCAAGACGCCATCCGCCAACAGCTTCCCCTGTATCCAGCGCGCCGACATCAGGATCGTCAGCAACCCGTACCGAGGCGGCCTCGCTTACTTCGTCATCGACAGGGCCGGGCTTCCGGAGCGCTGGAGAGGCATGGTGGACTATCCGATCCCCTTCAGCTTTCCGCAGGACAGGAAACTGCTCGACCCTGAAAGGATACGCGCGACGTTCCTGACAGGCGACGACATCGACGCGCCACAGGCACCGGTCACGGCCGCCGAGTGACGGCTCCGGACTCCGGGCCTTCCAATTCGATTGACGAACCTCCAAATTAAACGAAGACTTCAAAGTGTTCGTTCAACTGGGTTTCCGTCACATGACCCTTCGAGATCACAGGAAGACGCTCGGCGTCTCCGACACCGCCACGCAAGATGAGATCAAGGCGGCGTACCGCAAGCTCGCGAAAAAATACCATCCCGACACCAACAGTTCCGATCCGGAAGCCGAGCGTAGGTTCCGCGAAGTGTCGGAAGCCTACGAGGCGCTCAAAGATAAGGCGAACGGCAAGTCCGGAGCGTCAGCCGACGACCTCGGCGACTTCGCCAACAGCGACATGTTCAACTCGATCTTCGAGGCGATGTTCACCAAGACCTACGGCAACCGCGGCAGGACTTACGCGCCAGGAATGGACCCGGGTTTCTTTTATGACAGGGCGGGGCAGCAATCCTCATCGAACGCAGGCAAGACCAGCGGTGCGCCGCTCAAGGGGGACGACAGGGAACTCCAGGTGGAGATCGGCCTCGACGAGGCTTACACCGGGACCGACAAGGTCGTTGAAACGGAGTCCGGAGAGAAGATCAGGGTTAAGGTGCCGGCCGGTGTCGTCGACGGTGCCAAGGTTCGGGTGCGCGGCCGCGGCGGCAAGGGCAGGGACGGCGGAGCCGATGGCGACCTTCTCCTCGCGCTGTCGGTGAGGGAGCACGCCCGCTTCCAGCTGGACAACCAGAACCTTCGTATCCGCCTCGACGTGCCGTTCACGCTCGCGGCTATCGGCGGGACCATCGAGTTCGTCCACCTCGACGGCCAGAAGAACGCGATCGAGGTCCAGCCCTTCAGAAAGGGAGAAACGACCCTCGTCGCCAAGGGCAAGGGATGGCCTGAACGTCCGAGTGCCGCGGCAGGACATCTCCTCATCGATCTCAAGGCGATCCTTCCAGACACGCTGACCGACAGGCAGCGCAAACTGCTCGAGGAATTCGAAGCAAGCGCACCCTCCTACCGATCCGAGCAGCTCGCAAAGCTGGTGAAGTAGCAACATCCGACGTCATTGATTTCTTCATCTTCTAGCGAGACAATCGCAACAGGCAGGCTGACTTTTTGAAGGTCGCTGTCATGTCAACCGGAGCCTCTCTCCGGTCTAGTAAACCACGGTAATGGACAGACGACCGGGTCCACGGATACCCGGTCGTCGCACCGTCTAAAAATCGACAATCGGATCGTTGATCTACGCGACAAGTAATCATAGACTCCATCTTGCCCAATTCGCACGTGCCCCGAGGGTGTCCGCCGTTCCGACGGCGAGGTACAGGAGGTCAACGCCTCCTCCGAAGCCGAAAGGCCAAGGTGACATCCCAAAGCAACGACGGTGAGGGCCTTTTTGGTCTCTGTCCGCATTCCAACCGCGGGCGAAACTTTTGAGGCACCACTTTCATTGCCCGACGTGCGGACGGTTCTCCTTCCAATCAGAGGCATCTGGCATACGGACACCAATCCGTCGGCCCATCCGCCATTGATCCATCACCCGTTCGGCGCGCTCGCCGTTGGAAGGAAGAACATATGACCGACCGCATCCGTGAATTTCTGCGTACCCGCCAGCCGGCGTCCCCGTGCCTCGTCGTCGACCTCGATGTCGTCCGCGACAACTACAATGCTTTCCGGGCCTTCCTGCCGGACAGCGACGTCTTCTACGCCGTCAAGGCAAATCCCGCGCCCGAAGTGCTAGGCCTCCTTGCCGCGCTCGGCTCGAATTTCGACTGCGCCTCGGTCCGCGAGATCGAGATGGCGCTCGACACAGGCGCGTCCGCGCACCGCATATCCTTTGGCAACACCATAAAGAAGGAAGCCGACGTGGCGCGCGCCCACGCGCTCGGTGTCTCCCTCTTCGCCGTGGACTGCGTCGAGGAAGTGGAGAAGGTCGCTCGTGCCGCGCCCGGAGCGCGCGTGTTCTGCCGCATCCTCACCGACGGCAAGGGAGCCGAGTGGCCGCTCTCGCGTAAGTTCGGCTGCGTGCCCGACATGGCCATCAAGGTCCTCAAGGCAGCGCATGGGCAGGGTCTCAGGGCATCGGGCGTGTCGTTCCACGTCGGCTCGCAGATGACGGACGCAGACGCATGGGATTCGGCGATCGGCGAGGCGAGGCGCATCTTCGATGCCATGGCCGATATCGGCGTACAGCTGACCCTCCTCAACCTCGGTGGCGGTTTCCCGACGCGCTATCTGCGCGACGTTCCGGCGACCGAAGTTTTCGGCAGCCGCATCAGGGCGGCCCTTACCCGCCACTTCGGTAACATGATCCCGCGCACGATCATCGAGCCTGGCCGTGGCATGGTCGGCAATTCGGGTGTCATCCGCAGCGAAGTCGTCCTCGTCTCGAAGAAGTCCGACGACGACGCTTTCCGCTGGGTGTTCCTTGATATCGGCAAGTTCGGCGGCCTCGCGGAAACGATGGACGAGGCGATCCGCTACCCGATCCGCACCGCGCGCGACGGCGACGCCAAGGAGAAATGCGTCCTGGCAGGACCGACCTGCGACAGCGCCGATGTCCTCTACGAACGCGAGATGTATCCGCTCCCGCTTTCCCTGACCGTCGGCGACGAGGTCCTTATCGAAGGCACCGGCGCGTACACGACGACCTATTCCGCGGTAGCCTTCAATGGCTTCGAGCCACTGCGCACCTACGTGATCTGAAAGGACGGCGATGAACTACCAGCAGTTCCTGAAAGAGATCGAACGGGACCACCCGATCCAGTTGGCGAAGGCAGAGGAGCGTAAGCGCGAGGCCGACGCCCTTTACGACGAGATCAGCCCGCACCTCGACACCGTCGGCTTTGGAAGTCGGCCGGGGCGGTGTCGCGTGGGAATGAGCGACATTCCGGAGGACCAGGCATGAACGTCGCCGATTTCAAGGCCTACGTCGCATCGCGCAAGCATCTACACGGCGCGAAGATGAAAGAGCGCGAAGACGCGATCGACGCCTACTGGGAGTCCGCAGGCGATCTCTTCGACAATGTCGGCGTCCCGCATCGGATCATCCGTCCGGGACCACCTCCTGCGGACTAGCGGCGGGCGATGCCCCGCCGCCTACCGCTGCATTCCGTCCATTCGCGCCGCGGCCCGACGTCGACATGGACTATCCCGTTGCAATATCGGCCCACGCCGCCGATCCCAGGAGCGGTCCTCGCGATCTCGACGACACGCATGTCCGAAACACCGGGAACCCTGATGTCTGCGGCGAGGCAATGGCGATGCATGGAGCCCTTGCGGCCGCGGGAGCGATGTCCTGATGTCAGGATAGGACGGACACCGGTTCTCTCTCTTATATGGCCAAGGATACGCAGGAGGCTTTGCGGCATGCATGACGCCGTCACGCTTGCGGTCTGCGCCTGGTAGAAATAGGTCCTGTCATGGACGGCGGCGGAATCCTGGAATTGCAGATTCCTGACGATAGTCTTGGAACCGTTGTCGGACACGCAACCACTCAGCAAGGCGGTAGCCGCAACGGCGAACATGATCTTTTTCAAGGTTTCAGTCCCGGTTGATCGGATAGGCCGCAAGACGCTGGGGTCTTTGTGCGACATAGCAATGGTCGCCTGGCACTGTGGCGTGAATGTGTTAACGACTTTTCACCTTGTTCGGAGCAAACACAGACCCTGGACCCCATGAAAACGCGCTCTTTGGCAAAAAAGCTTCAGTGAAGTCTTCAAAAAAGCGGAGTTCGTTAAAAGTTTAACTTCCGGCGCAAGGTTTGATTCCGAAATCCGGGATAGAAAGACCCCAACGACGGCCCGAAACGAAAGCAGGGCGGCATGATGCCACAACGTCAGTCGGAGATGCCGGCATGAAGTCTTCAAATATCCTGTCCAGAAAGGGCACCGAATGTCTTCCATCCTGAACAACACCTCCGCCACCAACGCCCTCAAGACCCTGCGTTCGATCAATACGCAGCTCGGCAAGACCCAGGAGCAGATTTCCACGGGTCTCAAAATCAACAGCGCCAAGGACGGTGCGGCGTTCTTCTCGATCGCCACCACGATGCGCTCCGACATCAAGTCCCTCGACACGGTCAACTCGCTGCTCGGCATCGGTGCCGCCAAGGTTGACACCGCCGCCGTCGGCACGGAAGACGCCATCGACACCACCCAGAAGATCAAGGACCTGCTGGTTTCGGCCAAGGAAGGCTCCGCCGACAAGACGCTGATCCAGACCCAGATCACGCAGCTCCAGGCACAGCTGGTGACGACCGCCAAGGCTTCGTCCTACAACGGCGTCAACATGCTCTACAAGGGCGCGACCGGCGCTGGCGCTGGTGTTCAGAACGTCACGGCTTCGATCACCCGTGACAGCTCGAACAACTTCGGCACCACGAGCATCTCCATCGACAGCGCCCAGACGCTGCTGATCGACGGCGCGACCGCCGCCAACGGCATCCTGTCGAAGGACCGCACCGGCGCGAATTCGAACAACTACTCGATCGCCGGCGGCTCGAACAACATCACCCTGACGGCGGCGACGACCGACGCTCAGCTGTCCGACATGCTCGAAGCTGTCGACGGTGCGCTCAAGGACATGACGAAGTCCTCGTCCACCCTCGGCTCCGTCGCCAACCGCATCGAGTCTTCCGGCGAATTCGCCAAGAAGCTCAAGTCGAACCTCGAAGCCGGCGTCAGCAAGCTGGTCGACACCGACATGGAAGAGGCGAGCGCCAAGCTCTCCGCTCTCCAGACCCAGCAGCAGCTCGCGGTTCAGGCCCTGTCCATCGCGAACTCCAACAGCCAGAACATCCTGTCGCTCTTCCGCTAAGGGCGACTGGCTTCCCGAAGATGCCCGTCCGCGAAAGCGGGCGGGTTTTTCGCTTTTGAGGTCTGTAATTACTTGCATCGGCGCACTACATTCGGGTACGACAACAAGCCTGTTTGACACTTAATGCGAGACCCCATGGATACCAGACGCTTCACCGACAATTCCCAAGCAATGATGGCCGCAGCCCGTGACAGGGCGGAAGCCGAATCCAACCAGATCGTCACCGAAGTCCACCTCGCCATCGCTTTCGTCACCGACGAGAAGGAGCGGTACGCCTCGACCCTGATCAACGAGAGCGGCGGCGATTTTCTCGCTTTCTCCAAGACCCTGCGCGACACCGTCGCGAAGTTCCCAAAGGTCGAAGGACATAGCGGCCATCAGGCATCGCGCGGCCTCCAGAAGGTCGTGGCGGAAGCCAACCGCATCGCGCAGGACGCAGGCGACAGCTACGTCGCCATCGACCGCCTGTTCTTCGCCCTTGCCGCCAATCCCGGCGAAGCCGAGCTGGCATTCCGGACGGCCGGCGTCGACAACGCCAAGCTCGAAGCGATCATCAAGGCCAGACGCATGGGCAAGGTCGCAGACACGCAGAACTCCGAAGACAGCTTCGACGCCTTGCGCCGCTACGCCCGCGATCTCACCGAAGTGGCGCGCGACGGCAAGCTCGATCCCGTCATCGGCCGCGACGAGGAAATCCGCCGCTCCGTGCAGGTGCTGTCGCGCCGCACGAAGAACAATCCGGTTCTCATCGGTGAACCCGGCGTCGGCAAGACCGCCATCGCGGAAGGCCTGGCACTTCGCATCGTCAACGGCGACGTGCCAGAAAGCCTCAAGGACAAGCGTCTGTTCGCTCTCGACATGGGATCGCTGATCGCAGGTGCCAAGTTCCGCGGCGAATTCGAGGAACGTCTCAAGGCCGTCCTCAACGAGATCGAGCATGCCGACGGCGGCGTCATCCTGTTCATCGACGAGATGCACACCCTCGTCGGGGCAGGGAAGGCCGACGGCGCGATGGACGCCTCCAACCTCCTCAAGCCCGCTCTCGCGCGCGGCCAGCTGCACTGCATCGGTGCGACGACGCTCGACGAATACCGCAAGCACATCGAGAAGGACGCCGCCCTCGCGCGTCGCTTCCAAAAGGTCCTCGTGGAAGAACCCACCGTGGAAGACACGATCTCGATCCTTCGCGGCCTTAAGGAGAAATACGAGCAGCATCACAAGGTCCGAATTTCCGACACCGCTCTCGTATCGGCCGCGACGCTTTCCAACCGCTACATCACGGACCGGTTCCTGCCGGACAAGGCCATCGACCTGATGGACGAGGCGGCGTCGCGCCTGCGCATGCAGATCGATTCCAAGCCAGAGGAACTCGACGAACTCGATCGTCGCGTCGTCCAGCTCAAGATCGAGCGCGAAGCCCTCAAACAGGAGAAGGACCGCGCGTCCGCCGACCGCCTGTCCCGCCTCGAACTGGAGCTTGCGGGTCTCGAAGAGCGCGCGTCCGCCATGACCGCCCGTTGGGAGGCGGAGAAGAACAAGCTTGGCGACGCGGCAAATCTCAAGAAGCGCCTCGAAGAACTCCGCAACGAGCTCGCGTCCGCGCAGAGGAACGGCAACTTCCAGAAGGCGGGTGAACTCACCTACGGCGTCATCCCGGGGGTCGAGAAGCAGCTTGCCGAGGCGGAAGCCAACGCCGGCAGCGGAATGGTCGAGGAAACGGTCCTCAGCGACCACGTCGCGGCTGTCGTGTCGCGCTGGACGGGCATCCCCGTCGACAAGATGATGGAGGGCCAGCGCGAGCGCCTGCTGCGGATGGAAGACGAACTCGGCGCGAGGGTCGTCGGTCAGGGCGAAGCCGTTCAGGCGGTCTCGAGATCGGTACGACGCGCAAGGGCAGGCCTCCAGGACCCCAACCGCCCGATCGGCTCCTTCATCTTCCTCGGCCCGACCGGCGTCGGGAAGACCGAACTAACCAAGGCGCTCGCCGCCTTCCTGTTCGAAGACGACAACGCGATGACCCGCATCGACATGTCGGAATACATGGAGAAGCACTCGGTCGCCCGTCTCGTCGGAGCGCCTCCCGGCTACGTCGGCTACGAGGAGGGCGGGGTCCTGACGGAATCGGTTCGCCGCCGTCCCTACCAGATCGTCCTTTTCGACGAGATCGAGAAGGCGCATCCCGACGTCTTCAACATCCTGCTGCAGGTGCTGGACGACGGCCGCCTGACGGACAGCCAGGGACGGACCGTGGACTTCAAGAACACGCTTATCGTCATGACGTCGAACATCGGGTCGGAGTATCTCCTGTCCGGCGACGATGTCTCGAAAGCGGAGCCGATGGTCATGAACGCGCTCAGGGCATCCTTCCGTCCCGAGTTCCTCAACCGCGTCGACGAAACGATCCTGTTCCACCGCCTGCGTCTCTCCGACATGGGCAGCATCGTCGATATCCAGATCGGCCGCCTGCGCAAACTCCTCGACGATCGCAAGATCGAACTCGAGCTGGACGCCGGCGCGCGCGACTGGCTGGCGAAGCGCGGATACGACCCGACCTACGGGGCGCGTCCGCTCAAGCGCCTCATCCAGAAGTACGTCCAGGACCTGCTGGCGGAAAAAATCCTGTCGGGAGCGGTTAACGAAGGCGACACCGTCCACATGACGAACGGTTCTGACAGGCTGATCTTCGTGGAGGGTGACGAATCCGCACCGCTTCTCGCGGCATCCTGAAATCACAAGGCCGCGGGCACCTCCCCGTACCCGCGGCCCACTAACGCCGTCGCAATGGCAACCTGTTTGCGGCGATGGTCCGCCCGCGATCGTTTGGCGTTAGATCAAAAATGCGTGCAAATCTTTAACCGGAGGTTGCTGTTAAAGTAAATATTTAATCTTGTGCACGAAAATACTTTTACAAATCTACTTAAGCGGGACGACATGACGGACGAAAATCATCAAGACGAACAGGCGGATGACACCCAATACCGCCATGCAGTCGCGCAATTCGTCGCCGCATACGCCCGGGATGACGGCGACCTGGTCGCTCAGCTTTTCCCCCGCGTCTGCGACAATCCGGCTTTCGATCGGGTCCTCGCGGATTCAATTTCCGATATCGGCGAAGACAGTTTCGATCCGCTGGAGTTCGGCCGCACCGTCCTATCCATGTCATCCGTCTCTCTTGCGCCATACCTCTCCTCGCAAGGAAAAGCCCATGCGATCGTCCAGCTGTTCTTCGTTCCCCTAAGCGGAGTGCTTGGAGACCTTCAGAAGGTCGCTGACAGCACGGATACACTGAACGACATCGCCGGTTCATTCCTGGGAAGCGAGCTTGCGGCAGGACACAGCAGCATCGTTGCCTGCGGAAGCCTCCTCGATCCACTGGCAGCATCCTCGATCACACCCGGCACCCTCAGGCTTGCGCTGAGAATGATTTCTCCGGTCCTGACGGGCCGGGTGGTGGCCGACAACCTTGGCGAAGCCCTGGCGTCGGTGTTCGGCGTGGACACGACCACAGAAGAGACGCCCGGGGCGGCAAACGTCTACGCCAACAGACTCCTGCCGGTCGCAAGGATCGTCACGCCTCCCGATGGAGTTCACGTAGACGACCATCTTTCCGCGCACCGCATCGACGCAAGGATCGAACAATCGACCGCCGTGACATCTTGGAAACGACACATGGGCAAGACCCTCCCGGCGACGGTACAGGCCGACGATCCATGCTCCATCGCCCGCGGATGCGCCGTGATGGCGATCAACACGATCGAGCATTCCTTTTCGTTGCGGGCGATGCGACGTGGCCACGTGACGATGCCCGACTTCGACCGCATCCTCGTCCACCGCAGCGGCGACGGCGTCACCGTCACCGCGCAACATGGCATAGACGTCTATGGCCCCGTCAGGTTGCCTGCCAACCTCTTCGCCGCCGATCTCGACCGAATGTCCAATTACATCGACAGCCTGTCAGGTGATGTGGCGTGGAACGAGGATAAGGCAGCCGTTCCTGCCTCGAAGCACTGACACCGATTACGCATCGCCTCGCGGGAGCGGCCGGGTTTGCGGCGACAAGGGATGATCAACGCGAGGGCTGTCGCGCCTCCAGATCGACCGAATCCCATAGGTAGTCATCGCGCCCGTCGAGCGTCGCCTTATCGGATTTGTAGCGAAGGTCACCCGAGACCCCGAGCATGCGTAGCTTCGACAGAGCCTCGTTTACGGCAATCCGCGTCGAGATTTTCGAGTAGGCGCAAACAAGGTGGTGCCCCAACTTCTCGTCCAGCGGCGGCGCTGAAATCTTCACGGCGAGTAGTCGCCCGTCGCGCGCCGCATCGGCGAGCCTCTCCCAGGTTCCGTCTGGATCGCCAAACGGGATCGGGATCAGCCATTTTCCGGATGAGTGCGTGTCGTCCCCCTGGAAAATCGAGACGAAGCGTTCCTTTGCAATGATCGGGTACCACATTGGATCACTTCCGTTGTCGAAGGCTTCGCGATTGTGGGCTTCGAGGGCTTATCTCAGATCAGGCGTGCCTTGTCACGGTTCCAGTCGCGTTCCTTGACCGCTGCTCGCTTGTCGTGCGCCTTGCGCCCCTTCGCGATCGCGATGTCGAGCTTGGCGCGGCCCTTCTCGAAGTAGAGCTTGAGCGGAACGACCGTCATGCCCTCGCGCGAGATAGAACGCTGGAGCTTGTCGATCTCGCGGCGCTTGACGAGAAGCTTGCGATGACGGCGAGGCTCGTGGTTGAAGCGGTTTGCCTGAAGGAACTCCGGGACATGGGAGTTGATCAGCCACAGCTCGCCACCCTCGACGGAAGCATAACTCTCGCCGATGGTCACCTTGTTGTTCCTGAGGCTCTTGACCTCCGTACCAGTGAGAACGATGCCAGCCTGGATCGTCTCGATGATGTCGTAGTCGAAACGGGCGCGCCTGTTTTCCGCAACCACGGTCTTCTTGTTTTCGGCGTCTGCCATGTTCCTGTCCTTCCGAATTCAGTCGCGAACGTCGAGCGTCCGCCTATCGTTCCATACCGTGTTCGCGGGCGATCCTGCCCGCTTCGTCTTCAAGCTGCTGCGCCTTGGCGATCAGCTCGGGATTTGGCATCGCCCGATTGATGTCCCGAAGCTGCTGTGCCGCCATTCTCCTCGAACGGACCTCAAGCTCCGGATCGAAGTCGCTTCTCGGCGGTTTTGGTTTAACCGCCAGCGGCGATTCGACCTTCGTCTTCCGGCGTCGCACCACCGTTCTGTCTCCAAGCCGTTTGGCACCGGTCACGTACTGGGCGATGGACTGACCCGACCCGTCTTCCAGCGGCACCCATTTGAGGCTCACAGGAAAGTCGGGCTTGGCGATGCGCATCCATTCGTCCGTATAGGTGATCCAAGGCTCGTAGTTCTTCGGACCGTCGAAGGCGGGACTGACACGCTTGGTGTTGACGCCATCGATATTGTACATCGATACGTCCATCTTGCAGATGCGCTTGCCGCCTTCATCCACCCAGCGCGCGCGGACAACCCGTCCGATGCGCGGGTAGGTCAGGTCCTTCGTCTCGACGAAGTCTCCCGGCGCGACGGGGAGGACCGGCTCTTCCTGATCATCGATAGCGCTCATGAACGTCCCCGTAACATCTCTAGTCTTCTGATGGACGAAGTCTTTCTTTGTGTCAACATTATTCCGTTAAATGAAGACGCCGATTGACGATTTCCGTTGATTTTGCCGAGCGGCTATGGCTTAAAGGCGCACGAAACGAATGGAGACCGCGATGACGAAATCGAAGACGAAGTTCAGCTACGCTCAACTCGCTCTGGCCGATTGGCTGGTGGAAGATGCCGCGAACCGTTTTGCCGTCGTTTCCACCGATCACTATAGTTCCAAGTCGATCGGCCTCTACCAGGTCACGGAAAACGGCGTCGTCACGATCGCATCGGCGTCCACAGGGTGCGAAGACATATCCCTTATCGACCGCCTCGGCGGCTCTCTCGAGATCAAATACACGCCACTTGTGACGGACAAGGTCCTCGTCGGCTTTCACTCGCAATTCTCCCGCGACGGAGACGACAATGGTTTCAAGAAATTCATGAAGTCCATCGGATACAAAGGCTTTGATACCGTTCACGGCGGTATGCTGCTGATGCGCCAGACCGATACGTCGATGCAGCGATGGGAGATGGAGTGGAAGGCTGCGTTCGCCGCCCTCAAGGCCAAACGCGATGGCCTGCGCGCCGATGTCGGCCGCACCGTCATCATCGGGGCCAAGTGCAAGGTCCATCCGCGTGTTGACGCGGAAACGAAAAAGTCGCTGCCCTACGGCTTCTTGCTACCGGTCCCGGACCTCAAGCTCGTCCGTCCGACGTGGAAAGCGCGGGTCGTCAAGGAAACGAAGGAGCGCCTCTACGTTCAGGACGTGGTGCGTATCCGCGACACCGACGGATCGGGCGAGCACCACAATCCGATCCGCGGCTTCGAACCGAACCAATATGTCGAACGTGAACACGTGATGGTCGACGGAGCGACAGAGCGTGCCGCCCAGACCTTGCTTTCCGTCGACACCGACCGCGTCGAAGCCTACTACCAGTCGGTCGACAACGCTCTGGCCGTCGCGTTGGAGCCGCTTCTCGCCCTGCACGCCCGCCTGTTTCAGGCAGAGGGCATGCACGACGACCTCATGCGCGAGGCCATCGAGGCGTCGACGGTCGAGAAGAACTGAAATGGCCGTCTACGTCGACCGAACCAGGAACAAGCTTGGCCGGATGATCACCTGCCACATGCTCGCCGACACGCTCGACGAGCTTCACGCCATGGCAAAACTCATAGGTTCGAAGCCAAGCTGGTTCCAGTTGTCGCGGACGGGGGTTCCTCACTACGACATCCCCCTGTTCCGAAGGGCGGACGCCATCCGCCTCGGCGCTATCGAGACCAGCCGACGGGAAACGGTTGCCATCATGGAACGCACCCGGCTGCCTGAATACGACCAGCGACGCGTCAAACCCTCAAAAGCCGAAAGCGCGACGACCATCGGAACGACGGAACAGAACGTCAGCGAGACCACCAAGGACGAGCTTACCTGTGATCGGTGCGGCGGCTCCGGTTACGATCCCGACCAGTCCATCGCGTCCGACGGCCATGCCAGCCACGTCGATCCCGTCGCCTGCGAAATCTGCCTCGGCAACGGAACCGTCATCGATCCTGTCGACGATCATTTCGGGCTTGGTGCATAAGTGGTTGCTGACGTCCGTCCTCATCACCTCCGCTTCATCCGAATTCGGCATTCACGCCGCCTTCGACGATAACCTCGCCTTGTCCGCCCACGCCGCGAAATGCGGATTGGACATCCTTGGGTCGGCCGGAGCGCCCCGCTCCCCGGTATTTCGCTCGACGTGCTGGGTGACCAGCATGTCGAGGACATTGCTCCGAACGCCACGCTTCGCGGAACCGATAGACCGGAAACGTTCCGACCCGATATTCCGCGCGGCATTGACGTCCGCATGCAAACTCCTTCCGCACCAGCGGCAGGCGAACACCGCCTGCGCCTTCCTGTTGCGGCGGTCGACATAACCGCAGCACGAACAGGTCTGGCTGGTGTAGGCTGAGACAACCTCGTGGGTCTCGACGCCGAATTCCTCTTTCAGGGCCTGGAGCTTCGCTCTCAGCACGCCGCGGCCGCAGTTCTGTAAGATGCGGTTCATCCGACGGGACAGTTCTGGGTACTGGAAGTTCAGTCGCTCGAGGAAGATCGTCGTAGGCTTCCGAACCGACACGAAGCGGTTGAGGATGCGGCGAAGCTCGGTGGTGATGTAGCCACGCAGTCGCGTCACATGCGCGACGTAGCGCTTGGAATCGCGTGGCTTTCCGCCGGAACGCTGAACGTGTTTTGCGATACTAGAGATCGTCGCGTCGATCGACTTGAGCTTGCGGAGAAACTCGCGCCCCATGAGGTCGCCGTCGTCGGACGCGAACATCGTCACCAGACCGAAATCCAAGGCTTTCGGTCCAGTTGCGTCCGCCGCATAGGCATTGCGACGCCGCTCGAACGCGCTACCGACATCAGTTACGACACCGACGGAGATACGACCGCTCTCACGGTCTTCGATGATTTGAAAGGTCTTCCTCCGTTCGCCCTGTCGCGCTGAGAAATAGTCGTTCGAGCGCATCGGAATGTGGATGCGGCGCGATCCACGCTCTTTGGACTTGACGGTCATTGTAAGCCACAAGTCGTGAGACGTAGCGGTGCGCGATTCGTCAAGTTCGGCGATGCGGCTGTCGACAACCATGCCGATCCGTTTCATCGACGGCTTACGGTGGCGCGACAGAATATGCGACATGATCTTGCGCGCGAGGACGCGTGTTGAGCGCGGGACCTCCACGCCTTCGACCTTTACGGAGCGTTCTTGGTCGAACCAAGCTGAGGCGCGATTGACGGTGAATAGCTCGCGGCGGAGCGGGTCTTCGATGTTCGAACCAAGGACTGTATCCACGAAGTCGTTCTGTCGGTTGGACATGAATGACTTTAACGTGCCCAGCGCCTGGTCCCTGGCCATTTGAACTTGTGCCGCCCCGAGTGACAACTTCATCGGTGCAAGACAATCGTAAAGTCCAGGTGGTGTGGGCAACACCCTTTTCTTGGGCTTCTCTCCATCTTCGATCTGTTGCGGCGCAGGAATCTCGATCCCGTGCTTCAGCGCGATCTGTCGGAGAATTCCAATCCGGGCCTTTGCTCCGTCTTTTCGATATTGAGTGGCTGGGTCAAGAAATGGATCGAAATGTCCGCGCTCGAAGAAACAGCGCCATTGAAGTCTGGAATAAACACCTGCTGCGTCGCGCCAACCAGTCAGCATGGCGCGAAGATCGCGCTCTTTCCCGGCGTTCATGAAGGTTGGAAGTTTATCGCACCGCAGGACGGCGGGCGTCTCGCCCTTCTTTCTCTGTCCCGCTTTAGCCAACTGCAAACTCCGTAATCGTGTTCTGCTAACGTTCTACCGGAGTGGCGGTGGCCAGGCAAGTTGTCAGCAACCACCTGTGCAACAGAACCATCATTTCTACGCGCCGCGCCTGATCGGCCGTCGATCCATGCCATCTCCGACGTAGTAGCCGACCTCGTCAGAATTGAGGACCTGAACGTTTATGGATTAGGCGGCTCGCATCATGTCGATCATCGTCGCGACGATACTCGGCTCGATATTAATGGGAGCGCGGTCCGTCCTCGCGTCCGACAAATGCGGTTCACGGCATGAGTCGTCCACGTAGTAACCCCACTCGTCCATGACGACGATGAATGGAGATACTGCCACTGGTACGGTCGCCGCTTCCGGCGAGACGTCCGCCACGCCTTCGATCGTGCCGCCGAATGGAAATGTGGCCAGCGACGCGGCCGCCATCGCACCAGTCAAAAGTCCTCGCCTCGACAGCTCCGTTGCCATTTGCATTCTCCAATTCAAAGCAGACGTGCATTGTTCTTGTAAATCGAAGACATCGTCAACGGATTGATGTCTGAGCGCGGACAAAAAAAGACCTCCGACGCCAGGACAAGCGCGGAGGTCAGGAGCGTTCATCGAACACAGTCAGGGCCTCAAGGACAAATCGGCCAGACCGCCATCGGCAACATGAGGAAGGATACCCATCAGAACTCACCGATACGGGAAGAAACTCTCGCCTCTTCCATGACTTCACTATAGCGCGCGTGGCTTTCCGGATGATTTCAGGAAACCCCGTTTACGATTACTGGACCTTGAGTTTTGTTGCCGGATTGTTGCTGCGATACCGCCGAGACATGAAATCACAAGGCACGGCAACGGTTTTCGCTTAAATTTTCGCTTCCACGTCCTGAAATCTTCGCCCACAATTGTCTCGAAACCAAGGCAAAATTCCCATGAGCGACACCCCGCATATCCTCATCGTAGACGACGACAGCGAAATTCTGGAACTCCTTTCGAAATATCTCCGCAGCCAGGGCTTCGAGATCACCGAAGCTTCGTCGATCGGCGATTTCAAGAAGAAGCTCGCCGAGATGACCCCCGACATGGTGGTTCTCGACATCATGCTTCCCGACGGCTCCGGCCTCGAGACCTGTCGCGACCTTCGGCTGTCGGGCTTCAGGACGCCGATCATCCTGCTCACCGCCGTCACCGAGGAAGTCGACCGTATCCTCGGCCTCGAGTTCGGCGCTGACGACTACATCGGCAAGCCTTTCAATCCCCGCGAACTGGTCGCCCGCATCCGCGCGGTCCTGCGGCGCACGGGAGAAGCGCCGGCCGCACCGCAGGCGCAGGACAACGAACGCGAAAAGGAAGCCGATGAGGGCAAGGCCGGCGTCTACCGTTTCTCCGGCTTCACCTGCGACCCGTCTGTCCGTGGCGTCTACGACCACAACGGCAAGGAAGTCGAACTGACCGGAGCCGAATTCGATCTCCTGCACGTCTTCCTCGATCGCCCGCAGCGCCTGATCTCCCGCGAAAACCTTCTGGAACTGACGGGCAAGAGCCTCAACACGTTCGACACCACCATCAACGTGCTGATCAGCCGCATCCGGCGGAAACTCCGGGAAGCAGGCGCGCCGGACGAACTGTTCCGCACCGTCCGCAACGGCGGCTACCAGCTGACCGCGCGCGTCGAGAGGGCATGAGGTGAAGGGCTTCAGGACACAGGTCACGCTCCTTCTGATGACGGCGCTGATTTTGATCAGCGTCCTGTCGATCCTCGCCACGATCGTCGTCTACAAGGGCAGCGCCAACCCCGAGCCGCGGTACGTCTACCGCCTGCAGGAGCCGAAGGAGGACGGAGCGAAGCCGTTCGTGTCCGTCACCCCTGTGCAGAGCGACTGGGAACCCGACCTTATCATCCTGATACTCTATGCGGGCCTGATCGCGGCATCGTCCGCGGTGGTCAGCATCATCGCCGGGAACATGGTGGTGCGGCCGCTGGAAACCCTTCAGAAGGCCATAGAATCCGTGGACCCGCAGGCGATCATTCCACAGATGGCCGAGCGCGGGGACGGCGCGGCCCTCATCACCGTCCGCCTGCTCAATACCTTGTCGGACACCCTGCGCAACGCCATGGACAGCCGTATGCGCCTCGTGGCGGCGGCCGGACACGATCTGAGGACTCCGCTGACCAGAATGCGCCTCAGGGCCGAAATGCTCGAAGACGAGGCGCAGCGGAACAAGTGGATCGACGACGTCGACGAGATGATGCACATCGCCGACAGCGCTATCTCGCTGGTAAAGGAAGAGGTCGGCTCCAAGGAGCGCACGACGATCAGGTTCGACGAGCTTATCGAGGATATCGTCGCCGAGCTCGACATGATCGGCCATCACGTCCAGATCGACCGTCTCGACAGGGCGGAGATCGCCGGAGGCCCGCTGGCCATCAAGCGGGCGATCTCGAACCTTCTCGTCAATGCCTGCACCCATGGTGAAAAGGCTTCTGTCTCCGTCATCGCGGACAACGACCAAGTCATCTGCGGCATCAGAGACGAAGGTCCAGGCATTCCCGAAGACGTCATCCACAACGCCTTTGAGCCGTTCTTCAGAGCCGACCCCGCACGTCGCAAGTCGGTGAGCGGCGCTGGTCTCGGCCTTGCCATCGTCAAGGAAATCGTCACCCGTCACGGCGGGACCATCACGCTCGCGAACAGGCGGCCGAACGGCCTGTATCAGGAAGTAATATTCCCCAAGGCGTGACCGTTTGCGGCCGGCAGGGCCGCGAAATAGTCTTTTAGGCATCGAGCGGGGAGAACGCGATGCCTACGACCATCACCATCAGGATAGCGGACGAGCCGGCGACGGCACCAAGGCGCTTGTTCGCGCGCTATGTCGATCTAAACCTCGCCGCCATCCTGGTCACCCTTGTCGCCTTCCTCGCGGCTACTCTTGGCCTATTCCCGATGGGATCGCAGCTCTTGATCGCGGTCCTCTTCATGGTCGGATGCACGGTGGTTCTGGCCGCGCAGCAGGCCGTCTTCGGCAACAGCGCCGGAAAATACATCGCGGGCATCAAGGCGGTCCCGACCCAGCCCCGCGAGCGCGATTTCTCCTTCTTCATGGAACGGGAATTCAAGGTCCTGATCCTCGGGCAGGCGTTCGGCCTCCAGATCGCCTCCATCATCGCCGGTTTCGTGAGTCTCTACTTCCTGCGCAGGGACGGAACGACCCACTACGACCGCAACCTGTCGACCGTCATCCGCTACTCGCACGACAACAGCAGGCTCTTCTGGCTGATTCCCGTTTTCGCGCCGAGCGTCGCAGCGACATTGTTCGTGTTCGCAGCACTGGCACAGCTATCGGTCGAGGCGTGACATGAGGGGCCGCGGCACAGTCAGGCTTTCCCGCGCAGCCTTCAGGCGGGCGTTCGACGACGTCGTCCTTCTGCGGCCTCTCGCGGCAGCTTTCCGCCAGCTGCTCGCCTCCTGCGGCATCCGTAAACGCTAGCGGTCCTTTTTGAGGCTCGCGAGAAGGTCGGCGAGCATGTCGCCGTGCTGCCCCTTCTTCTGCTCGACCCTGGCCGCCATCCGTGCGATGATCGGCATGATCTCCTCGCAGACAGATTTCCCGATCTCGTTGACCTCGAGGGCGTACTCCTCGTCAAACGCAACGAGTTTGGCGATATCGGCGTCGGTCGCATTGTCGAGCATGAGGAGTTCACGTTCGACATATTCCTCGCGGCCGACCTCCGTCGTCATGCCCCACTTCGCAATCCGGCCCCCGGTCATGGTGGCCGCATCGCGTACTTTAAAGCGCTTTTCGGTCTCAGCGACGATCGTCGCCACCATGCAGGGACGCAACACACTGTGACTGGGCAGCGTGAAGTGATAGCCGGCGGGCAGGACGGCGGCGAGTTCCTTCGTGATGATCGGCTGGATCGAGACCATCCTCCCGAATACCGCACGGCGTCGCGTGGCAGCCTCCTTCTCGCGGAGAGCGGCCAGAAGCTTTTCCCGGCGCGCCTTGCCGCTTTGTGCATACCATTCGCGGGCCCAGTCGTTACCGATCTCGTAATAGACGGAGCCGAGGTTCCATTTTCCGGGGATGTAGATGTCGGCGACCTTGTCCTCGAATGACACCGTCGAGGCAGCCATGTTTGGATAGCGGCGCTCGTAACGACCCAGGATGCCGGCCTTAAAAAGGTCCCACGGATCGAACTTGAAGCTGCCACCGAACTCGTCGCGCGCAGCCTTGGCGATGTCGCTCTTTTCATCGGGATGAAATGCGGACACGGGGAGAAGTCCGTCCTCAGCACGAGGCGCGCCCGTCTCGTAGAACTTCCTGGTCTTGCCGGTGTCGATCATGAAGCGTCGCGTTCCAGACGGAGCGTCCAGCAGCCATGCGACCAGCGACAGCTGGCGGAGATTGAACAGGCTCGGGCGAGGGAAGTTCGTGTCTTCTTTTTTCATGCTGTCGGCATAAAGACGGAAGCCTGAAAAGTCAAGACATCCGCGATATTTCATGACCCCAGAACGAAAACGGCCCCGCGTATGTGGGGGCGCGGGACCGTCTTCAACAGGTGTGCTGGCTTATCAGGCAGCCAGCTTCACCGTCTCGTTCGCCTGGGGGCGGAAACCCGATTTTCCGCATGCCATGCGGAACTGTGTGCGGCGGTTCTCTTCTGCAAGGATCGCCAGCCTTTCGCCGCAGCTGCCGCTCGGTGCGTTCAATGCGGTGTGAACGTCGAACCGGGTGACTCCGATGTCACGGAGAAGGTGGTCTCCGAGGCTCAGCATGTCACGCATCCCCTGACGGGCGCGGCGAGCTTCGATGTATTTGCGGATGAAACGCGAGATCGCGTTTCCCTTTGAATTGCATGCGTTGTCGTTCGCTACAGCGGTCATTTTCTCTCAATCTCCATGGATTGAGTATAGATTGCTGCGAGACGACGCGGCCGGCAAACGAATCTATTGCATACGAGCAATGCATCGGCTGCACATCATTAAGGCAATCAGGTCTCTGATTTGCCCGGTTTTTGTGCTTTCACGGCTGGGCTTCGACTTCGAGGCGGAGAGGGTGCTGCTCGACGCGCGCCCATTTCATGACTTCAAGCGCCTTCGTCTCGGCGATGTCCTTGGTGAACACGCCGCAGATGCCCTTACCCTGGGTGTGCACCTGCATCATGATCGCGTGAGCCTCGTCGCCGCCCTTGTTGAAAAACTGCATGAGCATCAGCACGACGAATTCGAACGGCGTGAAGTCGTCGTTGTACATCACGACCTGATACATCTTGGGTCGCTCAAGCTTTACGTCTTCTCTTTCGAGAAGGTCGAGATCGTTGGTCGGCATGGTTTTCGTCCCTTAATTGAAGACCCTGATTATAGCATCGCCACCGATAATTCAAGAACCCATTTGCCCGCTCTGCGTGGGATGCAAAATGCATCCGCCTGGCATATGGTCTCCTCAAAGGAGAATTACGCATGCAGATCACCTTCGAACTCGCGCACCGCAACAGCGCCGTCAAGACGCGCTCCTCCATGGGGGAGCGTTACCTGACGCTCAGCGAGCCCGTCACTCTCGATATCGCCGAGGTGGCGGACATGGAAGCTCCCATCGCGGTTACCTGGAACACCCACGAAGGACCTGCCCACACCCGGTGGTACGACGGACGGCATTTTAGGGCGGTCCGACGGGGAGACAATGCCGCCGAACTTCTGGCGGGACTGCCACCGGTGGACGGTCGTCGCCCCTATCGCCCGGACGAGGGCTTCACCCGCGGCTTTCTCACGTACTCCGAAGGCAACGAATACAGACTGACCGATCCAAGGCTCGAACATTACGATCAGGCCTCGCGGCGGCGGGCGCTCGCCAACGCCGCTGAGTGGGCTCGCAACTGCCTTGTGGTCGACGGGAAGATGTACATGGCATGCGCGGAGCCACGCTACAACGTTTCCTCTTGGGGCATGGACGTCGAGACCAACTGGCCTGCCGATCCAGGCACGCTTTCCAACGACCACCGCCCCAACACCATCAACCATAGCCCCTGGTTTCATACGGAGCGCTTCTGCCTCGACGATGTCGACGAGGCCCTTTCGATGGCGAAAACGTGGTTCGACAGGGATATGATCGAACCCGCCGATGTGGTGGTTCACATCCCGTCCTCAATCGGGACCGACCACAGTCGAGCCATTCTCCGCGAAGCCGCCCAGTTCATGCTGGATGCCCTCAACAAGCATCCTCTCGACACCATCCCGCCGGCGATCCTTCGCGGAATCCTTCCGGTCAGCGAGTTGCTCTGGCAGAGAGATTGGACCGATGTCGATTACGACCTCTTGGCCGAGGCAGTCGACGCCGCGCGCTCGGCGGCGCAGCGGGGTGATCCGGCGATGGACATCTACGGGCGGGATGATCGCCAGAGGCTCGACGAGGCGCTGCGCCGCTGGTTCGATTCCGAAATCACGCTGGACGTCTCGCACAAGGAACTGCCAAAACCATGAGGATAACGGTGGAAGCACGAGTGGATGCGTTCGCGAAGCCAAGGGGCAGCGCAGGCTCGTTCAGGAACTTCCGTGAACGGGTGGCGGTCGAAATCCGCGAAGCATCTCCAGAGGAAGCTCCGGTTGCCATGCAATGGGACGGCGGACGGGCCGGTCCCATGGAAACCCGGTGGCACGACGGATCGCACTGGGCCATTCTCGACCGCGAGACCGACGTAACACGCCGAGGGGTGACGGCAGCAGAAATCTTCCGCATTTTCGACAGTCCGATGGATCGGAACTTCTACTCTCTAATCCGCGGCTATTTCGAAAAGTCTGATTACAGCAGCGTCGACCTGGACCGCTCGAAGTTCGTCGACTTCGATGACCGCAGTCTCCTTCAGGCGCATGAAAACGTGCGCGCCTGGGCTGACGATTGTCTCATCGTCGACGGCATGCTTTACACCCGTTGCCCCGAGCCGATGTACCACGTCGGGGTCGGGGGCATCACGGTCGTGATCGAAAGACCGAAGGAGACACGGGAGGGCCGTCGCTTCGAGACCATCGCCAACCCGTTCAGAACCGCAACCCTCTTCCGGGCCGACCGATATGAAGAGGCGGCGGCGACCTTTGCCGCCGCTTGGCCAAATCAGCCGCTTGCGCCGGAGCCTCCCATCACGGTTCTCGTTGAAGAAAGCCTCGTTGTCGATGCGGACCGCGACTGTCTCGTGAACACCTGTATCGATGCGCTGACCATGTTCAACCGCGAATCCATGATGACTATTCCTCCTGCCGTGCTGGCGACTTTGGCCCCGATCGCGGCATGCCTCTGGAACACGGCCAAGGTCGATGTCGACGCCGATGCCGCCCACGCAGCACTCACTGGGCTTTCCGAAGCCGTAAGAGCAACCGGCTACGACCTGTCCCACATGGACGGCAATCCTTCCTGGGCTATCGACATCGCCATTGATCGATGGGACAACCGCCCCGTCGCCCTGCCATCCATGACTGCTCCAGGAGGACCCAGGCGTTGAAGATCGCGGTCACGATCCACTACGAGGCCATGTGCAAGCCTCCCGGCTCGTCCGGCTACAAGGGCAGGTTCTACGAGACTGTCGAAGTCGAGATCGCGGAGACAACGACGGCGGACGCCCCGGTGGCGACGGAGACCCGGCACGGCGAAAAAACACGCTGGTTCGCTGACCGCCACTTCCTGCCGCGGCATGACCAGGAACGGCTGGAAGGACAGCCAAGCCTCTCGACGTCGGAAATTTTGGAAACCCTGGAGAACGGGTCCGTTTACAGCATGACCGACGGCTACGGGTGCTTCGACTGGAAAACCCGGCCGTCGAAGTACGAGGCGAGCCGCTATGCGGAGTTCGACGACCGTGCGCGCCAGAAGGCGATCGACGAGGCACACCTCTGTTACGACCGGATGCTGCTCGTCGACGGAGAATTCTGGATCGAGTGCGCGGAGCCGTACATTCTCCGTGAGGAGTTCGTCACGAACGTTTGCCACGACTTCCTGACCGACAACGACTCCGGCCGCCCAAACCATCGACATCATCATTGGCTGATGAATTCCAAGATCGACCGCGCCGACAGTCAATCGGCCGAGGGCTACATCACCGTCCTAATCCCAGAGAGCATCAAACGCCAGCCCGAACGCGACACCATCATCGACGCCGCCAAGGCTATCATCGAGGATTACAGCTACACTCATCTGGCGGACGTGCACCCGTATGTGTTCAAGGCCTTGGCTGACGTTCACGCCCTTTACGCCGGTCGCACCAGGGACGAGATCGACTGCGACGCGCTCGTCGAGCCAATCAACTGGCTGGTGACCGAGATGGAGCGAAAGGAGCGGGAACCACGCATCGCGAACCCGAGCAAGCTCGACGGATACCGGAAAGCGGTCCAGCGCTGGGTCGACCGTGACGTGTCGATCAACGACATCCTGCCAGCCGACAAGGTCACGCCCCGTTTGTGATTTGCCCGTCGCGGACATACCTTTCGGACAAACATAGCCGCCGGAGAATTCGCATGCTGTTCAACGTCCCGCTCGCCTACACGGTCAAAGGAACGCCAAAGGGCAAAAGGACCGAGACCACCGAACAATACTGGGAATATGTCGAGGTCGACATCCCCGTCCTCACCGACGAAGCGGCCCCGCTCGCGGTCGAATGGGACGACAGCATCCCCGCCGATTGCACCTGGCATCGATACCGGGACGACTGGGAAAATGCTCAACGGGTGCCGGAAAACGGCATTCATGCCATGCGCATGAAGGAAGGGGAATTCTACCTGAGACGGACCGACGGACTGACGCCCGACACTCTGGCGAGCAAGCTCAATCCCCATGCCGATTTTCGGATTTTCGGCGAGAATTTCATCCACTACGACAACAAGAATGCCGAAAAACCCGTCGATCAATCCGCCTATCGTCAGGACAAGGATTTTTCGTCGACCTTCGACGAGGAGGTCAGCAAGCTTCGCCGCGCGGCCGAGCGCGTCTTCATCGTCGGCGACGAAATCTACGAACCCTCGTCGGAACCGGTCGTGACCAAAGTTTCGTATCAAATAGACGGCAATGCCGTGAAGACCATTCCTCGAATCATGCCCAACCATAAACTGAAACCAACGACGATCACCTACCGCATAGACAAATACGCCCAAGTCGTCGCGGAAATTAACGAACACAACGCGATGTACAGCCTTCGAAAGAAGGACGTGATCACGATGGACCGCGCCCCGACGGTCTACCTAGAAAGCGCGGCGAGTTTCAACGACCTCGAGGTCAACTTCGTGAATGCGGTTCGCGCCCACATCGACCGTTTCAGCGACCACACGAAAGTGAAAACGGTCGATCCGGACTTCGGCATCGCCTTCCTCCAACTCAGAAAGGCATTGGCCGAATTCGAGAAAGTCGGTGTTATCAACGCATTGGAGGCGGCTGCCGCGAATCTGATTGAGAGCTTCCCCGAGGAAATTCGCCACGACAACCTCGTATACGCATATCGCGAATTCGCAGACCGGCCGGTCGATACGCTTTCCTCCGGTTCGTGGAGGAATAACCAGTGACCGAGCATGCCTTCGAAATTCCGTATGTGTTCAAGGTTATCGGCACGCCTTCGCGCGGCACCAAGGAACGCTCCGAACTCGCGTTCGAAACCGTCCAGGTGAAGGTCAGCGTCGTCGACATCGAAGACGCTCCCGTCGCCGCTGCGTTCAACGCGCCATTCGGCGGGGACACCTACATCGGCGAGAGAGGACAGGTATCGCTGAGGGCGTACGAGGGTCGTCTTTACGGGAAGTCGCTATTCGAATACAACGACGCAACGCTCGGTGTCACTCCGGATATGCTGGCCACTTTCCTCGAGCGGGGCATTTACGAAGTCGAGAACCCCCTCAACCTCAGGCATGTTCTCATAGATGCCCCCGAGACCCTCCAGAGAGGGCTGTTTCCCGAGAAAGACGACGGCAACCCTATACGCCCCTTCGACGAAAAAAGGTGGACGAGGTGGATGTCGCCGGACCGTGCGGAAAAGCGTGCGAAGACCGAGGCCCTGTGGGACAGCCTGATTGTAATCGACGGGATGTTCTGGCGCGCCGTACCGCAGCCTGTCTACGTACTCGACTGCCACGCCGAACCATCGGCCTTGATAATGTCTTTGCCCGCAGCCACGAAGAGAAGTCGCAAGGACCACATCTTCGGTCTCGCGGAATGGGATCGCATGATCGAAGCCTCCAACGAATACTGGGGCAGCGATCCCGACGTGGCCAGAGCGACGGTTTTCATCGAGGAACACTTCGCTTACGACAGCTCGACGGAGATATTCATCGAGCTGATGTCCAAGGCGATCGACCATGACGGCGACCTCCTCAAGTCCTTCGACGTGGATTCGATGTGCCGCTGGGCGGGCATGCGCGACGCGCTGGGACTGGCACGCACGCTCGAGTTCTCATCCGCGACGCTCGACGCGCTTGCCGCGTCGGCGGAACACTACGTTTGCGGCCCTAAGGCTAGCCAGCACGCCCAAGGCCTGATCGCCGAGGCGCTGAAACTGCACGACGGCCAGTCGATCGACATCCAGGTGAACCACGGCCGCAGACCGTAAGGCGGCCGGCGGCGGATTGCTTGTCAGTTTCAAGGGCAGGGCGGATCATTGTCCCAACAACGGGAGATCACACGATGACCGCTCTTTCAAAGTTTCTGGACCGCCACGGCCTCGACGAGGGCTTCAGGGCAAAGGCCGGCCTGTTCGCATCGATGGCGGTGGTCGCGGCCGCGACCCTCTTCGCGCCCTTGCAGGCCGTGGCAGGCGAGAGCTTCATGCCTGACAGGGACAGCCCGATCGGCGGCGCGGGGATGGCGCAGCGTATGGCGATGATCGCCGACCGTACGGCCGACCGCCTCGAAGACATGAAGACGATCCGTAGAGCGCTCCACAACACGCCGGACCTGGCTCGCCCGCGCGACGGACGGCTCGCAGCCGACATTCTTATTCAGCTCAACAACCAGCTTTACCAGGACACGCCGTATCCTGAACTGGCCCGTTTCGACATGACGAGGCTTGGACTTCCCGACACCCTCGAAGAGGGAGCGTCGATGGAATACGCCGCCTCGTCGATCAATTTCCAGAAGAAGACCTTGGCTGACGCGACGAACGCGCTCGAACTGCTTGTGGACGCCTATAGGAGCGGTTCGCCGCGCGCCGTCAAGCAGGCGGTCGCAAGCTTCGATCAGGCGATGACGACCTACGGCTATTCCGAAAGCCAGGTCGTCCAGTCGATCCGTTCCAGCCTCGACGAAATGCGGTCAGACGACGGCTGGATACGTGGCAAGCAGGTCGATTTCTGACCTAGTTTCCCGGCAGCTCCACAAGACGCGCCTCGGCTGCCGCCACGTCGGCCGGGCGACCTTCTGTATCATTCGACAGCACCGCCAGCAGCTCGTTTTTCCTCGCCTTGAGGACCTTCAGCCTCTGCTCGCATTCGGCCATCCGCTCCAGATAGTCGTCAACCTGGTCAGCGAGGTGGATTTTCCGGTTGGCCGAAATCGACGCATGAAACGCGCGCACATCGTCGAACCTCTGCTTGATCGCTCCTGGCATAATCACGCCGACCCGCTCGTACATCGCAATCACCTGTCTCTCGCGATCGGCACCCTGAACATCGTCAGGCCTACGGAGATGGGCTATATGCCCGCCGTACATGGAAAGCTTTAGGGCGATCTCCGTCCTCTCAAGTTCGATCTCCCCCAAGGTTTCCAGAATGCTATCAGGTTCTATCCGCATTGACGTGGTCTTTCCGCTTGTTCGTGAGATGGATCGTCCCGTCGTCCTGGTACACTGCGCCAATAGCATAGAGGAACGAGATAACGAGGGCGATCATGTCGAAATCTATAGGGACGCGGCGGCCCGTGTTGAGGCGGTCCATAATGTCGCTCGGCGTGCAGGCGGTCTCCACGAGCAACGCCAGGATTTCGCCGCCGATGAAGATAACCGAGCGTTCCGGCGGCAGGAATTTGGTAGGTAGGATCATTATCGCAACACCATGTGACAGCGAATGATCACCCGGGAAAACCCCTCCGGCAATCCCGCATGAATTCCTCTCGCAAACCGTTGAAGTCAGCAGGGAACACCTCGACAGAAACACGTGAATCTGTGCTTCTCTTAGTGTCAAAAATCCGAAGTTAGCAGGCCGCAAGAGCCACGAAATGACGACATTTGCCATTTAACGCGAGGATCGCGATGAGATTCACGAGTTAAGGGTGCGGACAGGCTTGGGGATTTCCAAACTTCGATGCGTCAGGTTTCTCGCGGGCCAAGCGCGACTGGCGGCAAGCGGCCTGGCGCAGGGCATAGACGCGCCCACGGCCCAGCTGCAGGCCATTTTCCAGCTGTCCAGCCTGATAGAGCGAAACGCGCTCGTCATGACCTACAGCGATTGCTTCTGGCTCATGGGCGTCCTGATCCTCGCCATGACGCCCGTCGTCCTGCTTCTCCGCAGACCGAAGAACGGCGGTGCCGGCGAAGCCCTGTCGGCCGGTCATTGACGCAGGGCGCGCCTTGCGTCGCCGCAAGCGAAGTCTGTAATTTCTAGGTAGAAATGGTAGGTCCGGCAGGACTCGAACCTGCAACCGATCGGTTATGAGCCGAGGGCTCTAACCATTGAGCTACAGACCCTTACCATTGCATCACCATTTAGGCAGACCTATCGCGGCTGTCAATATTTTATTTTTGATTCCTGCGAAATAAATTAAGACTCCGAAGAACTTTTTTCGTGCACGCGCGTTTAACCCTCAACAATAAAAACAAAGACGCCAGATCGTCATCGCAGTCCGATGGAAGGATAAAGGACATGCAGGCATCGCAGAAAACCGTTCTCCTGGTCGAAGACGAACCCCTGATTCTAATGGATGTCGCCGATACGCTGTCGGAGGCCGGATTCCAAGTTATCGAGGCGCGCTCGGCGGACCGAGCCGCAGCGATGCTGATGACGGGTCTCGCCTTCGACATTCTGGTGACCGATGTCGACATGCCGGGAACACTGAACGGCCTCGCTCTCGCCGCCTTCGTCGCGGTGAGCCGCCCGGATGTCGACATCGTCGTTACATCCGGCCGGGACGTTTCCCATCTGATCCCGTCCGTTGCGACGTTCGTACCCAAGCCCGCGCGACCCGACCGGCTCCTATGCGCAGTATCCGGTAACTTGCCCATCGCCGCCTGAGAGGCGATGGGCTTGCCATCTTCGTCTTTCGAAGTATAGTTCCCGCGCTGTAAGGCAAGATCGAGGGGATTACTTGCATGGCCAAGGGTACAGTCAAGTTCTTCAACACCGACAAGGGTTTCGGCTTTATCAAACCAGACGACGGCGGGAGCGATGTCTTCGTCCACGTCTCGGAAGTACAACGGGCCGGCATACGGTCACTCATCGAGGGTGACAAGATCACGTACGAACTCGCGCCGGGTCGGAACGGCCGTTTGGCAGCGTCGGAACTCGCCGTACGCCACTGAATATCGGCTATTGCTACAGGTTGCGCCCAACGTCATGATCCTTCGCAGATACTTGCGAGGGAGCAACGATGGACAAACCCGGTCTGGTAACGACACGCACCGACAACAAGCTGGCGGTTCCGTCCTTCGGAGACGACATCGGAGCATGAGCATCCGCGATGGGCCAACCCATCGCGGCCTCTCAAGACAGGCCGAAAGCGATTTCGGAGGCCTTGTCCTTGCACCGACGCCAAACCGTAGCGCTTGCGATTTCGGACTCCATGTCGCCGAGGCGCTTCACCTTCCTCTTGGCGGTGACATGCTCGCGCCTCAGCGCCGGCGGTAGAACGCTCCAGTGCTTCTGACATATCCATTCGTCGCCGAAGTCGAGAACCCGTCCGTCCACGACGACGAGATCGGGATCGTGCCTCCGAGTACGCTTGCAATGGGGTATGCAGCAACTGATGCGCATCGTCGTGCCTCCTGACGACCCAATGGTCGTAGCACCCGCCACCGGCGGCAATACGATCCCCGTCGCCCAAAGCTTGTTCCTTGTTGCCCAAAGCCACACCATCGTGGATCAGCAGACGATGGAGTGGGGCATGGCCCGTTTCACTTTCAGGGAACTCGACGCGTTGTCGAAAGACGCCATTCTGGCCCTTTGCGCCATCGAAGACCTGCGCGCCGATCTATCTGCCAGTGTCTCCCAGCGCGCCGAAATGATGGCGTCGCACGCCGCATGGGTCAGAACGATGGACCAGGAAACGCTGGCGTCCGCAGACTGGAATTCCTCGATACGATCTAACTTCGACCTCTACGCCGAGCTTCGCATCAACGACATCGCCTTTGACCGAATTCCCGACGCGCCCGTTTTCTCGATCGAAGACGTCGATGCAATGTCGGACCAGGAAATCATGGCGATCGCGGAGGACGGCGGCCTCGACCTCGAATTGAGCGACGTCAGGCGTGACACGATGCTGCGCGCTCACGCCGCATGGATCGAGTCATTGTCCATGGACCAGCGCGAGGCTCGCACAGGCGGGAATTCGAGAACCAACTGGGAACTCTACTCCGAGGTCAGGATAAACGGCATCCCACCCATCCGACCTACATTGGTCGCCGCGGCCGGCTTTTGACAGGAAGCCGACGATGACCAGGAAATCTATTCCCTTCCTTCACAGGTACTTCGGAACGACCCCAAGAAACGCCGAAGCTCGCCTTATCAATGCTTGGGACAGTGTGGAACTGGATATTCCAGAACTGTCCCCCTCAGAGTTCACGATCGGGTCGAGAACTGGTCTCGACCGCGTTACCTATTTCCGTGACGGTTCGCACTGGGCGTTTTTCGACGGGTGCCTGGGCGATGCAACCCCACACACACCTCTGTCCCGGCTTTCGAACTCGTTGATGGAAACCTTGTCAAGTCGCATCGGAGCCAGCCACTTTTTCGACGAAGGCGCGCTGAGGATAAAGCCAAGCGACATCATTCTGAAAACGCCCAACCCGGCGTACATCCTTTCCAGCCAACGAGACTCGATCATCGACCGGCTGTCGGGGTACGTAGAAGGTAATTTCGCCGATGTCGGCGGCAATCTGGCGGTACGGGTCCACGAACCTTCCCTCACCCTGCTGATCTGGAAGCATCGCAGCAAAGCCGAGCCAAGCTACCTGTCGATCCAACTGGCCGACCACAGACCCTGGCAGACAAACCAGTTTTCGGCCGGGTTACACGTCCCCATCGACCGTGGCCGCGAACTGATCGCGCTCGCCAGATCGTTGATCACACCCGACGACGATCTGTCGGTGAATGTGAACTTGGACGAACTGGAACTGATGACCGAATCCAGTGAGGAGATGAGCGAGCGGTCGCTAATCGCACTCGCCGACGACATCGTCGGACATAGGACGGCCGAGCAGGTGAACTCAAACCAGGCGCTGGCAATCATCTCCGAAATGGCCGCGAAGCCGATGATAAACATTACCGACGCCGACTACGCCAATTTGATCGAGGCGATGCACGCGTTCCATCCCAAGCTCAAACAAGAGGAACGACTGATGCTTCGGCTGGCGGAGGATCAGTGGAACGATCGACCCCTCAACGCCCCCGAGATTTCCAGACTGCCTGCCGCCGGAAGGAGCCCCTGAATGAGCCCCGTCAAAATGCCGTTCCTGCATCGTTTTGTCGGCAGGACCCCCAGAAGCAGCGAAATCCGGCATCTTGCGGCATGGGATATCGCTGAGGTCGAAATACCCAAGCGCGACGTCAGCGAGTTCGAGATCGGATCGAGGCTGGCTGCCGACGAGGTCCTGACATACACCACAGGTGCGGACCACTGGGCGTATGCCGACGGCCACGTGATGCCCGTGTCGGGTAAAGGGTCGAGCGACGCGAAGGTTGAGGACACCAACAGGGGTGACCTCGTCATCCTCATGAACAAGATCGGCGGAGCGAAGTTCTTCAATGAAGGAGCGTTTCTCCTCAAGGACCCCGAAATCCTCTCGAAAACTCCGTCACCGCAATACGTCGAGGTCAGCCAGCGGCAGGCAATCGTCGAACGGATCGCCGAATACGCAGGTGAGAATTTCGCGGAAGTCGACGGCCACCTCCTTACGAGAGTTCACGAGCCCTCGCTTTGTCTCAAGGTTTGGAGGCGTCCGAACGTCGAGGGCAAGTGCTATCTGCAGATGCTCCAGCCGCTCCTCGTCCCATGGCAGGGAACCACGCACAATACAGGCCTCCATTTCGGCCTCAACGACATTCGAGAGATTGAAGAACTCTGCCGGTCCCTCATCGGTCCCGAATTGATTTGCGATGAACTCATTCACATGTTCGACCGCGACCGATACGCGGACATGGCCTGCCACGTAGATCAAATCGAAGACATGCGAACAAGATCGTTGCTCGGGGTTGCGGCAGGTATTGCCGGGAAACGCGTGCTGAAGACCTCGACCTACACCGAAACCTTCCGAATGATTTCCGACCTGAGCCTGAAGGCGGCATCGGAGCTGACGGAAGCGGAGGGCGGCGCGGTTCTGGATGCGCTGAACGCCGGCCCTCAGTGGTGTCACCTAACCTCTGCCGAACGGCTGATGGTCAGGCTTGCCGAAGAACAGTGGGACGCACGTCCGGTCAATACGGCAAGTCTCTTGATGTCCCCAGGTCTCCATCGAACCCCTTGACGGCACCCGATCCTGGCGGCATTCGATACACCACCATCTTCGCCGACCGAGGCTGACGGGCTTGTCCATTGCCGCACCATGGATTTCGATAGGAGCTCAAACGGAATCCCACCATGCGTATCGAAATCCCTTTCCTCTCTGACATCGTCGGCACAATCAAAGGCGCACAGGTTCGCGCTCTTGCGAAGGCCACCACACAGGTCGAGCTTCGGGAAATCGATCTGCGCGACGCGCCCGAGGCCGTAATCTGGAACAATGCCGATAGAGCATGTCCTCAAGGGCAAGCCCCAGTCAGGTGCGGGCCCGGTAGCCAGTCCACTCGCTGGCTGGACGACTGCCATTGGCTCGCGATCGAAGCGCGCACCCCCAGGGACCTGGTCCAGTTCGGAATCATCGAAGCCATCCATGGTGGCGACCCCGGCAAACTCGCCGCAAAAGGCGGAGCCAAGACGCTCGGCTCGGCCCGCAAACAGTTCGCCGACATCCATTCCGACAACACGGACGACACAGCCCGCTACGCGACGGAGTGGGCCAAGCGGAACATCGTCACCGCCGGAGACACGGTCCTCATCCGTTGCCATGAACCTCACTACGTCGTCGGCTGCATGTTCTCGAACGGAAGGGCCGTCGGACCCCTGCTTGAGCAGGTCATCCCGACCGGCTTCGTTCGACGGAAAGCGTTCCCGATCGAACACCTTTTCGCAGCCGACGAATTGGACGTCGCGTGCGCGGTTCTCAGCCGGATCGCCGACGACGGCATCAACCCCGATTACCTCGACGGCTACACCACGGATGTGGAGTTCGACATCGCGATACCCGACTCCATCCGCCATCCATGGCACGCCACCAGCGCGGCGATCGCGATCGACCGGCTGGTCGAGACGGGGAGAGAACGTCTCGACCAGATGTCCACCGACGACGTCAGGCAGTGGATTTCGCTCGCCAGGATGCGCGACGCCGGCATCGACACGGAAGAGAAGGCCTTGGCCGCGATGCAGGTCGCGGACCGCATGCAGCTTTCGTTGCGCGTTTCGCCTACCCTCGTCCGGCAATTCAGGGACCGTCTCCACATGTCTGTCTACGGCGTGAACCCGAACCGCGACATGACAGTCGGAGGACCCACGCCATGATGATCAAGCACACCTTCGTCAACCGGATCATCGGCGTCGCGGCCGGCGGCTTTCGCGATGTCTCCCTCAACTACGTCTACGACAGCGCGGCGTTCAATCTGATCGACCGGGACCCGAGCGACTTCCCGATCGCCACGCGACATCGCGGCATACAGAATTCCAACAGGCTGTTCGCGCGGGATTACACGACCCGTTGGCACGACGACAGCCATTGGACGCATGTCGGAGACGCCGGTCAGATGAGACTGGAGACCGCACTGGAACCTCTCGGAACCTCCATCGTGGCAGGAAGCCCAGACGGACAACAGGTGTTCCCGTTGGATACCGCGTTCAAGGGGGTCGTGGAGAACATGCGGGATGAAAAGATCGTGGCCGTCCAGAGCCATTTCGACCGCAATATCGCTCTGATCGATGGAGAAATCTGGCGGCGGGCAAACGAACCCTGTTATTGCCTTAGGCTGGACGACACGAAAGACGGCCGGAAGGTCATGGGAGTGTTCCGGGAGTCCGCTCTGGTCGAACACACCTTGTCGGGACGTATCAAGAATTTCGATGACCGCGGCTATCGAGGCCAGCGCTTTCGCCTCGACGATGCCCACGGTTTCCGAGAGGCGGTTCTCGACCACATCGACCTTGGTTGGACATTGCAAGGCTCTGACGGCGTTGAATGGGGTGTCCCCGACATCGAAGTCCTCATTCCCGAGTCCATCGCGCTCGACCCTGAAGCGCAAACCGTCGTCGATATCGCCTGCAGCCTCGTCGAACCCGCGCGACGCAGAATGAAAGAGATGTCCTACCAGGAGCTGGACGCCGCCTGCCTGCTGTTCGACGCCTTCGAACACACACGGCCGGAAAGCGGGCGCTTTACCGAAAGCCAGATTGGCGACCTCATGGATGCTGTCCTATCCCTGGCGAAATACGACTACAAGAACTCCGGCATCAGTCCCGCGGCCCGGGAACTCGCTGCCGAGCGCTGGGAGAACCGCGCCATTGGCGATTTCCTTCCGGTGAGGAGCCATGACGCCGCCTTTTGACGTGGCGGATTTTGTCATGAAAGTTTCACAGACCGGCCCATTGCCGGACACCGAAAAGTAATCCACCATTTTAATCAGGAAACGAGATTTCCTGATTAAAAACGAAAGGAAACTGATTGGACCCATTTATTTCGACTACGATCTCCGTCATCGGCGGGATCGCATTCATCGCTCTCTTCGTGGAGCTGTCGGCAAGGCGAACGGCCCGAACCGAGACGAACCCGAAGCGAAGTCGAACTTCCGGCTCGGGAAGCTCCAGCGGAACCTCCGATAGCGGAAGCAGCTGGTTCGATACCTCCCACTGGGGCTGTGATAGCGGAGATAGTGGCAGCTGCGGAGACGGCGGAGGCGGAGACGGCGGAGGAGGCGGAGACTAAACGGACTGAAAATCGATAGAATGCCCTGACCGCCACGAGGCGGTTTTTTCATGTCCAAATTTCTAAATGACCAATCGGCCGGGCAGCATCGCATACCCGCGCATCGACAAGCCGGTTTCCTGTGAGAAAACCGTTGCGACGTTACGGTGTCCGGATTGGAGCGGATAGCTCCACATGGACGGGACGATCCCTCCAAAGGTCGAGGACGATCGCCTGAGCCGGATTCCTCCGGTCGATGAAGTAAGGCGTTCCCTCCGCCTCGTCGTAGTCGATAGCCGCATTCGCGGCCGCTTCCAAGTCGGCAAGGCTTTCAGTCCACCGGGGATTGTCAACGGCGCTTACGAGCGAACGAATGACGTCCAAGGCCCCGTACGGAATTTCCGTGGCCACCCGCATGGACCCCATCTTCTTAGCCACGGCCGCAAACCGCGTCGTGATCGCGAGGGCCGTCAACCTGTATTGCAGAGCATCGGCATCGACCTCCAGGAATTCAGGTCTGATGGCCTCGAATTCGAAAGGAACAACCTTGAGCTTCCAGTCTTTCCGAGAGACAATCTCCTCGGCAAAGGCCACGGCCGCGTCCTTTTCGGTGATCGGGAACAGCTTGATGCAATCACCGAGGCCCTTCTCGTGGGTCATCGCCATGTATTCCGCGGCGTCCATGATCTCGGCAGTGACGACGACTTCCTTGTTCTTCAGAAAAACGGTGACGAAGGGTTTGCGCTCTACATTGAGTACCCGGCCGTTATACGCGACACAGGTCTCCGCCAACTTTCTTCCCAAGGTTTCGTGCTGCCGGTCGAAAGCCTCGTGGTCGAACTCCGTGATGCGCGCCCTAACCGGATCGAGCTCGTCCAGCTGGCGCACGGCCGGCCGCAGAAACCTCGGGACTTCCAGTGCCAGGCTGGAGGGATACCAACCTTTCTTGATCTCTTCCTTGGTATGATTGTTGATCGCGAACTGAAATTCCTCCAACGCGCTGTTGATCGCCGGGACTGTGCTGTCGACCAGGAAGGTCGATCCTCTTAGGGCGGTCAAGTCCGTGAAAACCCCCGTGCCGTCCGTGGCCGCATGATACAGTCGGTCGCCATTCACCTGACCGGGGCGGAGTAGACGGCCCGTCCGGATATTCGCGCAGCTCGAAACGCCCCGATCGCTTGCCGATGATGTTTCGGACCACCCGGCCGCCATCGGGGATGCCCTTCACGATCACCGGGGTTTCGTACCTGCACAGCATCCGCGTTCATTCCTTCCACTGGGTGCGCCGCGTGGCCTTCCAGCTGCGGCTTCTGTAGTCCCTACCGTAGTCGTCCCAAGCCGGGCAGACGAGGGCCGAGCGGTTTCTGCGGCACCTCGTCGTCAGGCGGTGTTCAAGGCAGTCTTCGTCGTAACGGAGAAAATCGTTCGCCGCCACCTCGGGATACATTTTGGGGAACGAACCCGCGTAGCGGAAGCGCCGTTTGCCGCTGTTCGGCACGGGTCCCGCCCGGAAAGGCGGATCGACAGGCCGTTTTGCCGCCCACGCCTCCGCCCGGCGCTTGCGGTACGCCTTTTCCGCTCCCGCGAGCATCGCTTTCACGGCATTGATCGGGATGCGCACGCCGCAGTCGTCGCGAACAATGAGGTCGACGCCCAGTTTGACGGCCGGCCCTTTGCAGTCCCACCCGACGGAACGCAGGACAAGGCAGTCCACCGCCTCGTCGAAGACGAATGTCCTCGCGTACCCGAGCCATCCCCGAAACTGGAGGTAGTCCCTCAGCGCCTCGGGGCACTCGAACTCAATGCGGCCCGAAAACGGAGAACGCAAACCATCGCCGCCGAGTGCGTGAAGCGAAACGGGACCGTCGTATCCGACATAGCTTTTGAACAATTTTAAGACTCCAGGAAGGTTGGTACCTTAATGGAATCCTGCCCTGACGTGCTTCACGGCGACTTCTCCGTCATTGGTTCACACTCCCAAATCTGGCGTTTGGCGCAACCGAAATCAAGACCCGATACAAGAGGTCATATGTGACACCTAATCCCATGTCGCAGGCTTTAATAGGTCATAAATGACCCGTTAGGCTTTTTAACACGCCATATATGATACATTTAGAACTCCATCCAAAATGCAAGCTTGGCGCTCCATATCACCGCAATATGGCTTGCGAAGCTTACATTTTGGACATCCTGGTTCTCCCGGTTTCCTTCTTTACATCTTTTGCGCGGCAAGATATTCCGTGCGCGAGATAGAAAGGAAGACTCCATGACGAACTGGTTCGATCCCATTCCCCTCGGCAGGCCGTCGGACAGCACGCTCCGCTCCCTCTATTTCCGCCTACAGGATTTCCGCAACGATCCTAAGTACAGCGGCTTGTCCGGCGAGGCGCGAAACGGCGAATGGATCATGGGCTTCGCGGTCCCGCCCTTCCAGCGCCAACATGTCTGGTCGGACGACCAGGCTATCGCGTTCGTGAATTCCGCACGCCGGAAGCTCATGCTCGGCACGTATACGTTCAACGCCACGCTGGGGTTGCCCGAAGCAAAGCGTACGGACGCGAACGGCAAGGTGACCTACTTCGGCGACCTGTGGCTTCTCGACGGCATGCAGCGACTGACGGCGTTGCAGCGCTTCTTCGACGATGAGTTCCCGGTCGAAGGCAAATACTGGAGCGAAGTCGACGAGGTGAACCAGCGGTTCTTCCTCGGGGACAACCATTTCGCCTCGTACGAGACCAATATCGCAGACGAAAACGTGATGCGGCTGATCTATGACTCGATGAACTTCGGTGGTACGCCGCATCAGGAACACGAACGGGCACTTCCGGTCGCAACGCCGTAACGTCCTTACAGCCGTGGCAGCCAGAGGCCGCGGCTCATCCGTCCGGACCACACAGGAGATTACGATGACCGAGCTGAACGACGACATCGCCAGCACCTTCGGCTTCTACAAGGGTGATATGCACCCAGACCTTGCTCCTTACGTGGACGGTAGTATGCTTCGCCATCCTTTGGTCCAGACCATCGTTCCCGCACCGGGGTTCTGCGGACACATAAACCGCCTTTACAGCCAAAAGCTCGAATTCATCGCCACGGCAGGTGCCGCCGGCAACTGGAGCGATGTGGTGTTCGCCCACGAGCGGCCGTACCGCGCCGACGCGCTCCAACAATTGATCGACGACGGTCGAGTCTCCTTGGACGACAAGAGCGTCTGGGAGCTGATCTCGTCGGTCTGGACTGACAGCGAGAATGTGGAGCAGTACAACGACTTCTGGGAAGGGCTTTGGAGCGAGCCGAATTCGCGTCTCGCCATGACGAAAAAGGAGGAGAGGGCGCTCTCCAAGCTGCCCGACCCCGTCAAGGTATGGCACGGCCTCGAACGCAACGACGAAAGCCTCATCGGCATTTCGTGGACCACGTCCAAAAAGGTCGCCACATGGTTCGCCAAGCGTTTCGCACTCATCCATGATCGGGAGGCTTATCTCGCCGAGGGTGTCATCTCCAAGGACAAGGTCCGCGCCTACCTGATGGCACGCAACGAGTTCGAGATCATCACTCTGCCGACCGACGTCGAGACGGTTTCGATCCAGAAGCTCAAGGTCGACAACGCCTGACGGAATTTGTCGCTGGCTGGCCGATGGTGCAACATCTCCTCACAATCGGGAGACAGCCTCAATGCCTTACACGGACCTCGAACAAGCCATCGACATCGACAGCCTGACGCTTGCCGCGCTTGAAGCCGGCTCGATCCTGGTGAAGTCCAACCGCAATGGCTACCTCACCGTGGCGCGGGAAGGCGACACGATCCGCGTCTCCAACCCGTGGCGTCAAGGCTCCGCGAGGTTCGAGATCGCCGCCGACGGTGAACACACGGCGGCATACTGGAAAAAGGACGGCAAGACTTTCCTCGCACCATCCGTCCCGATTGGCCTCTTCATCGATAATGAACTCGAACTACCGTTCTTCGACCTCAATGTGCCGGTAGCAGGCATCGACAGGGACGTGACCGACTACGACAGCCGCAGCTGACGGATCACGCCGCCCGGCGGGCTTCCACGCCGTCCGAAACGGCGATCAGGCCCTGCTCTCCGGCGGCTCTCACGACTTCGGCGATCATCGGCACTGGCACCGAGTTGCCGATCTGCCTGTAGGCCGCCGTGGCGCTTCCGCTGATTTCGAAGCTGTCCGGAAATCCCTGAAGACGGTAGCACTCGCGCTGCGTCAGCTTGCGAACCACGCCATCGATCAAAATCCAGTAGCGACCCGAAGATTCACCTGCGGCCAGCGTCGGATGCGTGGCGGTGGCGCAGTAGATGCGGTTCGGCTGCTTGTGAACACGAGACAAATGCTCGGTTCCTTCGCGGACCCCGACCTTGCGGAGGTTGCGGTTGCGATACCCAACGAAGCGCAGTCCCGATTGTTTCTGGACCTTGACGACATCGTCGCCAAGCAGCGTGTACTCGGCCGGATCGACGTACTCGAAAGGACCGTTTGACTCGAGAACCGAGGCGACGGTCACACGCTCGCTTTGGACGAGCTTGCCAAAATCGAAGGTTCCGTTCAGCGACGCCACGATGATCGTTCGGTCGCGGTTCTGCGGCAGTCCGAAGTCGACGGCGTTGATTACTTCGACTGCCACGGAATAGCCGATCTCCTCCAGCGCCGCGACGACGACCCGCAGGGTGTTGCCCTTGTCGTGGCTGGCGAAGTGCTTGACGTTCTCGAGGACCAGACAGGACGGACGCTTGGCCTTGGCGATACGGAGGATGTCGAAAAACAGCGTCCCGCGGGCATCCTCGAACCCACGCTTGAAGCCGCAGATCGAAAACGGCTGGCAGGGAAACCCGCCGAAGATCACGTCGTGATCCGGGATGTCGTTCTCGTCGGCCCGCGTGATGTCGCCATACGGCCGCTCGCCGAAATTGGCCTCGTAGGTGGCGGCCGCCTCGCGATTGATCTCGGATGAGAACACACACGTGCCGCCGTTCATTTCGGCCGCCTGACGCATGCCGCCGATCCCCGCGAACAGGTCGATGAATTTGAAAGATTGCATGCGATGACCTCAAAAGTGAAGAACTCATTGTCAATCGGGGTCATGATTTGGTCAACGCGAAATGGAACTCCGTCATGGATCGCGGGGTTCCAGTGTTGACAATCAACGATGGTGTATTTAAAGACTCCAGCGAATTCACAACGGAGATCGCCGCCCATGGATATCGAAGCGCTCAAGACAACGGCCCGCCAACTGGCCCGCGAAATGACGGGAAACGTCCAGGACGTGGACGACAGCCTGGTTGTCCGCCGTACCCGCCTCAAGTCCGAGATCGGCAACCTCGTTCCCGATGCGGATGGCACCGAGGATAAGTCGCATGATGACGTAATCGAAGATATCTACGCGCATGCCGCAGCGGAATTCGAATGCCCCGAAGAGGTCACCCCTCAGCTCGTGCTGCGGGAAATTTCCGTGGCACTCGACCACATCAAAACGAAGACCGGGCGCAACATGTGGCACCATGCAATCCGCGAAAGCGCGATGGGATACCATGCCAAGCAGGACCTCAAGTCCGTGCGCGATCTCCTCGATCTTATGCCACGGCTTCGGGAACAGGTTGTCGATCTGCGCAAGAATTACGGCGTCATGAAAGCAGGCACCAACAAAGTTGAGTGGTGGGCAAGCGGATGGGAAGAAGTCCTTACCATGCTTGACTACGTCGACTTCTGCACCGAATTCCTCGAACGAGAAAAGACGCGCCTGGAAAGCGGCCCGATGGCGGCGTGAACCGCTCACCACCTGAAAACAACAAAGCCCGGCGGACGTACCGTCGGGCTTTCGCCTTTACCGCGGTCGATTAGAAGCGCGGGCCTCTGTTCGCCGCCGGGGCGGGGCGATCCTCGTCCAGTTCGGGCTTCGGCAATCCCCTCTGGGTAGCGAACGACTTGATCGGCGTCAGCGCCTTGAGGAACAGTTCGCGGGGAGGGACACTTCCTCGACCGCGACGGCTGTCATCCGCTTCCCTGAGAAGCTTCATCAGCTTTTCCGCGCACTTCGAGCCGGCAGTCCAGTGCGGCCAGCCGTCGCTGTTGTCGTCCACCACATCACGCCAGTCGGCGAGGTATTTCGCGAACGGCAGAACCTCTGGAAGGTAGTTTTCCGCTGTCTCGACCATGCGGTCGATGTCGTCCCTGTTCATCCACATTTCGGTTGTCTCCATGTTTGGCTTGTTTATCACGATGCGATGGCGACAGGCAACGGACAAGCCACGGCCACGGTCTAGGAATAATTCAAGACATCGATGACTTTACACGGATCGCACTCGTCTATATGAAGACGCCACGAGTTCTTTGAAAGGACCCCACTGAATGCTCTCCATCACGCCCATCATATGGTTTTTCGCGGGTGCTGTCATCACCGCGATCACCTTCTTCCTTGAAGGAGGCCTCAAGCAGGTCAATGCCGTCGGCACGGCGATTGCCGCAGTCGTTGTTGGCATCGTCTCGTGGCTCGTCGCCTGGATGTTCATGACGTCCTTCAGCCCGTGGCTTCTCAGCACCTACGGCCAGATCGCCTTCGTCGCGATGATCTCGATCGGCCTTCGCATGCCGTTCGGCGACATGTCCGGCAAGGCTGTGGTCACCTGGTCGGCCGCGGTAATTGCGTTCGTCTTGTTCGCATTTGCCGCCTCCGCTCCGATCTTTCACGCGAGCGACTACGCGAACCTGATGGTCCCAGAAATCAAGGAACGCGACGCCAGCGCCCCGTTGGTCGACCAATCGCAGGCCCGAATCGTCACCGACGAACTTGCCAAGAAGCGTGCGGCAGAACTTCTCGCATCCGCGACGGAAGAGGGACTTGGCTCGCGCGTCATTCTCGGCGAGGCATGGGGAAACAAGGTCGGACAGACGTTCTACTGGCTGACGCCTCTCGAACACAACGGCTTCTGGAAATGGCTCTCGAACGGCACGACGCCCGGCTACATCGCCGTCTCCCAGATGAACGAGATGAACACGAAGTTCCCGCAGGACAAGCCGATCAAGTACGGGATCGAAGCCTGGTTCGACACCAACGTCTATCGTCACCTCTTCAACAACGGCTTCAAGAACCAGATCATGGGCGAAGCGATCTTCCAAGTCGACGAAGACTGGAATCCGTGGTGGGTTGTCCCGATGTCGTTGCCGCAGGTCGGATTCGGCGGCGAGATGCCCGTCAGCTGGGCGCTCGTCAACGCGACGACGGGTGAAATCCAGAACTACACCGATCAGTCCAAGATTCCCTCTTGGGTCGACCGCCTTTATCACCAGAAGATGGTGGCCGACCGCTTCGACGACTGGGGCTGCTGGAGCCAGGGCGTTTGGGCCTGCCTGTTCTCCGGCAACGACGTCATCGAATCCACACCCGGCATCGACCCAACCATCGACGCCTCGCTCGACATCGTCTACTATTCCGGAACGCAGTTCCAGAACAGCAAGGCCGACGGCGCGACATCGGGTTTCTATACGGCCAACGCGCGAACCGGCAAGATCACCTTCTATCGCCAAGCAGGCATTACCGAACAGGCGGCGATTGCCGTGCTGAACGGCGCGTTCGCCGACTTCGATGGATATCACGCCACAGACCCGGTCCTGCTGTCCCTCGAAGGCAACAAGGAAGCGTTCTTCTCCGTGATCGTCGATGCGGCTGGCTCGCGCAAGGCGTTCGGTATCGTGCTGCGCTCGAACCGCAATGTCTTCGGCAAGGGCAATTCCGTTCAAGCGGTCCTGACCGACTTCCTCCGCTCGGTCCAGCGGGCGAACCGCGACGCCGCCTTCGAACCCGGCAAGGGACAGGACAAGAAGACCTTCGAGGGCAAGGTCCTGACGATCACGCCTGTGACGCAGAACGATCGCACGAGCTTCTACCTCACGATCGACAGCCTGCCTGGCAAGATCGTCGAGGTATCCGAGGAAAAGATCGGCGAGATCGTCGTCACGAAGGTCGGCGACACCGTCCGCTTCACGACCGACAACACCGAGACGGGCGTGGTGTTCTCGACCTCCTTCGACAACCTCGGCTTCACCCTGATCGAAGGTCCCGTGCAAACGGAAGTGGACACCCGCAACGACGAGGCGTTTGAGAAAGCGCTCGATGAAATCAAGCCGCTGACGCCGGAACAAATCGATCGGTACCGTCGCTCCCTCGACGAAACGACCCCAGCCACCCTCGAAGCCCCGACGAGCGATGAGGCGATCCAGCAACTCGGCGAACTGATCAAGCGCCTCAGTCCCGAGCAACGGCGTGCCGTCGGCCTTGTCTTCATGACACTCGATCAAGAATAAAAAATCGGTGGCCCTCGATCACGCCGATCCAGGGCCACCTCCTTGCGTTGGTTTTCGCGAGCGCCACGCGCCGCGCTCGCGTTGCATGCGGCCTCCATGGATGTTCGTCACATCGTCCTCGCTCGGCGGGACTGGCAACCGCATGTTTGTTTCTGTCGATCCTATGGCACATGATCGGGACAGAAATCCAAAAGGACCCGCGCTGTGAAATACAAGGTCAAACACCCGATCCTCGTCCCCGCCATTCCCAAGGGCCACCGCACCAAGCACCTCGTGGCGTCGTCGATCGAAACCGTCTTCGACCTCCCGCAGCAACGCCTCCTCGTCGACGCGATACCTGCGCTTTCGTATCGAACGCCGAAGGCCGCCCGTGACAAAGGCGCGCCAGAGAGGACGGAAATCTTCGCGACCGAAGGCGGGTTCTACACGCCCGCCGTCGCGAAAGACGGCATCGTCAGCGCTCTCAACTCAGTCTCGATCTCCCCTATGATCGCGAATGCCGCCGTGGCGATCATCAGGCGCGAAGCCAATGCGGCAGCCAAGCGCGAACAGGTCCCAAAGGTCGTGTTCGCGCGGGAAAACGCCGCGCCCGTCGCGAAGGAAGACAAGCTCTCGGACAAGGAAATGCTCAGGCTTCCCTCGATCGACAAACTGGCCGACGCTGCGATCGACCACGCAGCTCTGCGCGACAACGTCGAGTCCATTCGCCGGGAAATCGCAGCCGAGTTCATCCTTGTCGACCGGATGATCTGCCAACGCGTGGCCGAGCCGTACTACGCGGTCGTCAACGGCAGCACCCACGGCTGCTCACTCACCATCTGCTCAGACGACATCCCGAGTGGGACGGTGGCGATCTTCAGACTTGGACACCTCGACGAAGCCCGGTCGTTCATGCAGCGCTTCGCGGTTGGCCCGTCCTATCCGGATATGACCGAGGGACCAGGCGCTCATTCCGAACTCGACGATGCCGCGCTTTCTGTCGCCAATGCCGCTTGCGTGTCTCTGAGGGCGTTCAAGAGCCATTACCACCACGAATACCAAAGCAAGTCAGTTATCGACAAGCTGATGCTTGAGACACCACTCGAACATATCGCCGCAGCCAGAAAACTAGATAATATTACCAGTGCACGGACAGTGTTCGGCCTCGTACAGGAGGCGGAACGCCTCGTTCCCGTTCTCGAGGAGATCGCGTCTTTCGGTGCGAAAAGCCAGTTCATTCGCAGCGACTGGCGCGATGCAAAGCAGTCGCCCCTCGAACTTATCGTAGACCTCTGGAACAACCAGAGCATCGACATCGACATTGCGCCCATCGCGAGCGCGCGAGGCCCGCGATGAAAATCAGGGTCAAATGCCCGGTTATCGTCGATGTCCTTCCGGCCAAGCTCAAGACGCCCCGAAAGATCGTCCTGACGACTTGGCGTAGCTACGACCTTCCTGAGCCGGCCGGCGAAGAAGGAACTTTCCTGGCCGCCAGCTGCGAGACGCCGATGGCAGGCACTCCGACACCCGTGAAGAAGGTCTTCAAGACCGAGCAGGGCTACTACACGCAGGTGTCCGACAAATCACGCCACTATCCCGACGGCCTGAACGTCGCCGTGCCAGGCAATGTCAGCGGGGAACTGTCCGACAGAATCGCGACTCGAACGGCGGCGGCCGTCGACGCAATTCTCCGCCACAAGACGGAGAAGTTCACCGCGCCCCCTGACGGCCGCAAGCCCGATGACCTGCTTCTTCTGCCTGACGTCGAGCGCTATGACGGCGTCGTCGTCGACCTGCAGGCCTACGAAGCGCAGCTTCTGGCGATCGACGAAATCGTCAAGGAATATGCCGTCTTCGGGTCGACGTTGTACCGGAAAATCCAGGAGCCGTTCTACGCGGTCTCTGTGTCGGGAGCCCATTCTCCTAGAGGCACCGCACCATATGTCGGCATGCATCTGGTTACCGACGGCGAGCCGTCGGCCGACACCGTCGCCGTCTTCCGCCTCGGAAGAAGGGACGACGCCTTGGACTTCGTAGCGTCCATCGAAGAGGCGGGGGCCAATCCAGGGCTTCTGATCCACACCCACCGGAATTTTGAAGAATCCCCACAGGTCGCCTCCGATTTCGCCGACATCGAGACAACGATCGCGATTGCCGCCAAACGCACCTTGGATGCCTTCGAATCCTCGTTTTCCCTTTTTCACAACCGTCCAACGGACGCATTGCGGGAGGCGATCTTCGACGTCCCGCTCGATCAGCTGTCGACAGCAAGAAGCTTGCGCGCCGCCACACAAGGCAAGGACTTATCCGAAATCGCGGTCAATGCGGACCGTCTGGTCGAACTCCTGGAGGACGTGGCGTCATACGGTGAAGAATCAAGGTTCACCGAGGACATCTTGCCTCTTTTGAAAATCCTTTCCCTGTGGGAAAACAGAAACATAGATATCGACTTCTCAAGTCAAACACGAAAGCCGACGACATGATCATCGAAGTCGATATTCCCGAATTCCAGCTCGCCATTCCAGGCCAGAGCCGCACGCCCAAGGCCCTGTGGATGCGCCGCGCCGGCAAGCTCGACATACCCGCCTACAGTGGCAACGATGTCGTTCGAGCAGTCAAGTTCAAGCACGACAAAAACAAGTTCCAGACAGAAATATTCCGCATTGGCTCAAGGCATTACAAAATCGCCGAGCAGTGGTCTCCCAGCGGGCCGAAGGCCGGCGATGCCAGGACCATGGCTCATCACTGTCTATGCGAAGGCGCATGGGCGTGGTTCGTCAAGAACGTCCCGATCACGACCGAGAAGGTTCCCCAGATCACCCACTCGGCAAGCGGCCTCACCAACAAGCTCCGTGCACTGCCGATCTATGGCGATGTCGCCTACCGGAGCCCGGACGAGCTACTCAGGGCGGACTACGAAGCGCACATGGCGGGGGTGCAGGCAGGCCTCGTCACGATCAACGGCTACCTGTTCGAACCATGCGGCGAACCCGTCTACGTGGTCGTCGGCTACGGTTCCCACACCGTCATCGACGTGACGACCGACGAGGAGCTGCCCACCTCTTCGATCGCGGCATTCCCCTTGGGCCGCTACGAGGACGCGGAAGCTTTCGCCAAGTCGATCACCGATCGTGGCCTGACCTATGGCGAGATCATCCATGATGTCGTCGAGGGAGCCGGCTCGTTACGCGACGACGCGGAAGTCAGGACACTGCGCAATGCCGCACAGATCGCCGCGGCGCGCTTCAAGGACGCCTATGCGGGGACCAACCTCCTTCGGGACCATGTCTACGAGCTGCTTGACGCAGTTCCCCTGGAGGACATCGCCATCTATCGACGCATTAGGAAGCTTCTTGAAACGACTGAAAAAACTGAGGAATACGCCGACGATCTGTTCAACGCTCTTAGCTCGGCAAGAGATTCCAGCTTCAGCGCATCGGTGTTCACCGACGGCAATCTATTTCCGCTCGACGAGATTTTGGCCCTTTGGGAAGACAGGCCGATTGTTCTGCCTGGCCACCATATCGCCACCCCTTGATCAAGGCTCGTGCCGCTGACTGAGCGTAGGCACCAGCGAGATCGGCCGCGCGTGCCATTTCTCGATCTGGAAGGCGTTCTCAGACGGCTTGGCAAACAGCACTCTGTAATCGGGATGCGCCTCGATGAGCGCGGGGATCGACTCAAGCATCTCCACGGCCGCAGAGTGAACCTCGTCGTCCCGTTCCTGCCGGGGGATTTCGAGGATACGCCGCGCCCGCATGAAAACGTCCAGGATCGGCAGCGGCATGGTCGTCAGCGACAGGATTCCCTCGTTTCCCGGCGCGATCGACCTCGAAGTGCGGTCGAAGTGTTCGACCAGATCGAGGAGAGCGAACTCGATGTCGATCGGATACCCGTCCACCGTCGTCTCGTAGACGTCCATGGCGGTGAACTCGTCGACAGTCGACGGGCTGCCCGTCACCTCCGTGAGCCGCGCCTTCCAGCCGAGCATTTCCTCGTACTGGTGCAGCCCGAAATGGAAGTGCCGTCGATCCGATCCAATACGCGGGTCGGGGAATGTCGAGATGGTCGTCTTCCAGCCTTTGTTAGTCCTGTAGAGATGGAAGACGGGTTCATTCACCTTCTTCCACAGCCACCCGTCTGCGGCGATGAAATTCGACATACATTCGGCGAGCATCTTTTCCGCCAGCGCGAGGTCCGCTTCGTTCACGCTGTGCAGGCGGTCCAGTTCTATGTCCTTGTGAAAATTGAACTGATGCCCTTCGGCCCTGAACGCGGCGCGTATCGTTCCTCGTTCCACTTTCTCATGCCCCTCGTCGGATAATCCAGATCGTATTGAAAGGAATCGTTACGGGCCTCGACGCGATTGGCTTTGGAGTGGCGCAAGAACAGCGCCCCAGCCCTGTGGTCGTAGCGCAGGTAGTGCGGTGTCTTCTGCATTTGCTCCTTGAAGACGAAAGCCATCGGCGCTTCGGCATCGCTCCGTTCGGCGATCTCGACACCCTTGGTCGCGGCGAACTTTTGCCATCCTGTCTCGCCCCCCGGTCTAAGGGCTGCGCGCGCCATGAAGTGGTATCTGAGATTGAGATGCATGACGTGGCTCCAAATGACCACTTCTGGATAAACCGGGCGATGGCAACGGACAACCGCGCTTCCGGCTTGCCACGTCCCTGGCTAGAATTGCCGGTGAACTCTCCACGGGAAAACGCCATGACACGCGACGAGAAGATCGAGACCTTCAGGAAAGCCATCATCGCCCAGGCCGACGCCATGGGCGAGGCCGGATGGATGACGATCGCCGTGCCTGCATCGATCAGGACCGACGGCCTTCTGCGCGTCCCGAGAGCGCCCTTCGAACTCTGGGCCGTCGCGCAGTCCGGCGGCAGCCATCTCGTGTCTCCGTGGAAGACCGTCAGCCCTGTCGGCGTCAAGCAGGGCGCGGACGACCCGAACCACACGGACTGGATGCTCGGTGCCGGGCTCGGACCTCTCGACATGAAGCAAGGCGCTATCGCTCAGGAACTCAGTGCTGCGGCCTATGCGGCCAGAGGCGCGGTCCAGAGCCGGCTTCTCCGCTTCAAGTGCGACGTCCTCCTGCAAGGACATGCCGTGAAGGGCAGGGTCCACGTCCCGACACACCCCGACGATCTCCCCGTCGCCTCGGCCGACGGCCTGCCGCCGATCTCAGTCGTCAAGGACGCAGGCCCTGATTGGCTGTTCGTTGCGATCAAGACCTTTCAACTCGGGGGGCTGGTGATCGTCGAACGCGGCGGCGCAATGGCCCATCTCGTGACAGAACTCAGAGCCACCAGCGGCGGAGCCATCATCCGCAAGGAGGGAGCGAGAAACCTCTATCCGGCAGGCTCTCTTCTGACCGTCGATCCCTCTGTCGGCAAGATCGAACTCGAAGAAGACGAAGTCCTCTTCTCCGAGGCCGCAACAAAAGCGTACAACGCCGCTCCGTTCGAAGACGACCGCATTGTCAGTTCAGGGCCATTGCCAGTCCAAAAATCCGGCTTCGGGTTCGTCGCGCACGACCCGAAGAAGAAACACCCGTCCTATCACACGAGCCAGTACGAGCCGTGTTTCAAGCTCACGTCGGCAAACTGGGACGTCTATGCCGCTTGGGAATACGACAAGAGCGGCCCTTTCCACCCGCATTACGGATACGAAATGTATCTCTCTGTCTGGGGCATCCGAAACCCAAGGGCCGCCGACCGCGGCCCACGCCCTCAGTACCATTCCCAAAAACGCCTCTGGAAGGACGGCGAGTTGTCGGAGGCCGTTCACGAGGTCCTCTACACGATCGACCCCGAAGCCAGATACGCCGGACAGCGGCAATCCGAACAGTGGGCGCGCGAGCGACAGGAACAGAAGGACAAGATCGCGTCCCTGACCGACGAGCGCCTGCTCCAGGAGATGCGCCGCCTCGGACAGGAGGAAGACGGCCTGTGGGAGGAGCGGGAGAGCGGGGACATTACGGAGCAGGACCACACGGTCCTCCGCTGCGAATACAACAACATTTTCCGGATTTACACCGAGGTCGCACACGAGCGAGGCTTCGAACTCGACATGAACGAAATCCGCCCGTTCATCGCAAGCCAGCAGGCGCGCGACAACGAGACTATGGAACGGGTCGATGCCCAGCAACGCGCCTTCGACGATTTCATGCGCAGCACGCCGCCCCTCAAAACGCCCCGGGCGAAAATGTAATTAAAGACGCCATCTGGCAGAAAAACGCACCGCGAGTTCTTAAAATATGTAGACATCGAATGCCGTGCCCTGTATCGAGTTCTTGGTTTAAAATTCAAGACCCCAATTTCGGTGTGAGGACATGGCAGACACGATCAGGAAGCATCGCAAGGAACTCGTGAGGATGATCGAGGAATTCACGACTGACCATGACATCCAGTCCGGCAAAGGCGGTCATCTCAGCATCACGATCCGCCGGAACGGCACACACCGCACTGTTTTCGCTCCCCTGACGCCCAGCGACCATCGCTCCATGCTGAACGTCCGCACCAAGGTTCGCCGCGCCTATACCGAAATGGCGGCAGCCTGATCTTGCTCGATCCCGACATCCGAATACCGCTCGCCAGACAGCTTCGCCCCGAACACGGGCATGGCCGCATCCTCGGCGAAGTCGGGCTGTGGGGAAACACGGTGCGGGTCGATCTCGCCCGGCTGACGAACACATCTCTGGATGGGTACGAAATCAAGAGCGCAGGAGACACGCTCGTTAGGCTGGGGAACCAGGCGCAAATCTACGGCCTTGTCTTCAATTCCATGACATTGGTCGCGGCCGCCCGTCATATCGACAAGGCAGCGCCGTACCTTCCGCCCTGGTGGGGCCTGACAGAGGCACGCGATGACGACGGAACGATCATCCTGTCGACGTTGCGGCCACCCGAGGAGAACCCGTCGGCTTCGGCCGAGCGGATCGCCGGCCTTCTCTGGAAGGACGAGGCTCTCGACGTCCTGCGCAGCCTCGGAGAGACGAATGGACTGAGCCGCTTGCGGCTGGGCGAAGCGCACGCGGCGATCGCCCGAAACCTGACATTGCCGCAGGTACGCACCGAGGTGTTCCGGCGTGTTGCACGCAGACGGGACTGGCTGGACCGCCACGACCCGTTTTTCGTCGGCCCGTTCCGGCCGCGGACTATCTGATCATCAGGGCTGCATGTTTCTCTGCTTGACCGCGAGCGATACAGCACGGCTATCCCACATCTTCAATCCCTGCACGGAGAGACTGCCGTATCTCGGACTTTCGCCGAACTCCATGAGTTCTTCGAACACGCCGGCCAGCGCATCGAACTCGCGATCGTCCTTCTCCAGGACTTCCTTTGAACTCAACTTTCCGTCAGGCCCCTGCCAAAGGTCCGAAACCCAGTCTCGCAGTTGGCACCATTTCGCGATGTATGGCGTTGAGTTGGTGTTGCTCAGGCCGTCCTTGATGGCCCTTTGCAACCCGGACAACAAAGCGATCCGGTCCGCCCTGATCTTGAAGTTCCGGTCATCGACAACGTCGAAGGAGAAATCGACGTCGACTGCCCGATTGTCCGTATCGAACCACTCGTGAATCCTGTTGAAGTCTTTTGCGGACACGGGATATCCGCCGTTCTTGGAAATGCCCGCTTCGCTCAGGAAGTCCGGACATCCGAACGTCCATTGCATTTTGAGGCCGTAATGACCTGAAGCGATGACAGGCTCGGCCACGCGGTGGAAGAGTTGGCCGTCGACACAGATCGTCTGCTCGAGCGCGATCCTTTGCGCTCGACGTAGTCTTTCCTCCCTGTCGGAACCCGTGACGGCACGCGCCCTCTCGCTCTCGACCGTTTTTTCGAGGAAATCGAAACCGTCCGGCGTGTTGTATAGCCACTGCTTGGCTTCCCATCGCCCGATTCCAGCTGTCCTTGTCCTCAGGATGCCGACTTTCCCGAGGAGCTTGGTCACTTCCTCAAGTTCGCTCTTTTCGCGCTCGCGCTCGTGGTGTCCCGACCCGCTCGAAGACGGTATCGGCCGACCAGCCGCGGAGAGGTGTTGTGCGACAAACGGAAGGTCCGCCGCTTCCCTGTTGTCCTTAACCCAGAACTGACCCGCGAAAGCGTAGACGCGCTCGATATCCAGACCCGCCGAGCTCCTCACCACAAGCGCCAGGTCAAGCTCCGATGCATCGACGTCCGGAACCTCGACCCAAGCCTTTTCCACCATCGTCAAGTTGGATGGAAGCTTGTGCTTGAACTCGACCGCCTTCACGCTGTAACTGAACGGAATGGAAATGCGCATGCCTGTCGTCTCCTTTGACGGCATTCATGCCATCCGATGGCGCATGGAGCAACAGACGGTGAGAGGCGACCGTATGCACTACGTCCCAGCCGCGTTTTCTGGATATGTCGGTTGCGGTTAATGCCCGGTTAACGGTGCGACACTCCCGAATTGCCGAAAAATGATGGCGCTTTTCGTCTTGGTGCGAAGACTTTGATTGCTGGCGACTATCGAGTTCTGGGAATTCGATAAACCGATGACTTCGATTTTGACGATGTGGACTTGTAATGACCAGGCACCCGGGATAATGACCTTCCTACTATTTTCCGGAGACTGCATGACCTCCCCCGCCAACGACAATCTGAGCCTGACAGCTACCTTTCGCGACAAGGTCTTCTCTTTCTACATGAAGACGAAAATCCTGCCCTGTTCGGCCGACCTCATAGCGACGCACTACGTATCCGCGATGCTCCGTCAGGGCTTCAACGCCGACAGAGGTCCTGTCCTCCCTGGCTGCGACAGGTTCGGCAACGAAGCATCGCCCCGCGACATTATCCAAGCGCATGCAAGGGCCAGGCTCCCGAATGCCAATCAGCGCGAGCTGCTGGCTATCGTGGACGATGGAATAACCGCGGCGGCGCAGGAAATCTCCAAGCCTTCATAGGACGTCTACGGCTGGCGCTACCAACTTGCTTCTACCTATCGCTGAAGGTCATGGCCGGAAAGCCCGTCTGGCCGGAACGACTGACAAAGAGTGTCCGACATCTGCCTTGGCACTTTGCACAAATGCATTGGCCAGCACCTCCGCGGTCTCCGATTCCGGATGGTCGCCGTTCTTGACCACCTGCGGCGCTAGAGTGAGATCGCTTCGATCGTAGATCAACGCAGCGTACGGAACATGATCCTCGAAGTCCTCGACGACGACGAGAACAGAAGCGCCCGGATCGAAGTACTCCAACTCGTGCGGCATCCCGCCCTTCCACATCGTCGCCACCTTGTCGATGTCGAGTTGGCTCGTAAGCTCGTAGGCCCGTTTGGGATAGTCGTAGATCGGAAGGGCATCGAGCGCATCGTCGAACCACTCCAGTCCGACGTCGTCCCGCGCGTCCCAATGGGAGATCGCGTCCGTCAGCCGATCCAGCTTCCATCGCCAGCCGCTTCCGAAAGCCTGACGGAGGTCGTAGTCATAGTGGTAGTCGTCGGACGGAGGCGCTGAATGATCGCCTGCGAAATAAACCCGCAGCTCGGCTTCCATCTTCCTGACCGCTTGGAGCGCGGCAGGAGTCATCCTGTCGTGGATGGCAAGCAGGTTCGCAGCACCCAGAACGGCTAGCCCGACCTTCTCAGGCATGTAAGCAACGGCTTTTGTCAGCTGGCTGGCGACACCGGAGGCCGCGGAGAACAGATACTCGTGGTCACCCCTGAACCTGACCTCGGCGGCCGAAACCTGGGAGACATTGGCATGGATCGCGAGCGTTAGCTTGTTGGCGACGGCAATCCGTGCCGCCACCTTCATCGCCCTGTCGAACTCGTCCAGGCCGAACCTGATCCGCTCGTTCGCGTTGCCCCTCCAGTCGCCCTTCCTGAAATGAGTAAGCACCGGAGACGAGACTTCCTCGATATAGGCAGAAAGCTTGCCGCCGCTTTGAACGACCAGCGAAACGACCGGCTCGTCGACCTTCTCGTAAAGAACGCCGTCGATCACGGCGAACTGGCCGACCAGATGATTGAAGTAGCGGTCCGTCGTCGCACGATCGCTTGTGAACTTCTTGACGTCCCCTTCCTTGGCGTGGAAATCCTCGAGCGAAACCGAGCGCTTACGTCCATGAAACGCGGTGTCGAGTTCCCTGCCGTGTTCGGCTTCGTCACCGCGCAGCGACATCTTCACGGCGAACGGATCGTACTCGGGATTGTCGCGCCATGTCGCGATCTCGGCGACCGGAAATCGGCTGGCGTAATACTGCCCGGCATGCTTTCGGATGACGCAATCACCACCTGGAACATGAAACTTGCTCACAGTTTTCGGATTCCGTCCGCCGCCCCAGTAGCTGTCCTCACCGTCGCTCATGCTGTCATCGGAAACCACGTGAACGACCGGAGCGTCGGCGGCCGCCACGTCCTCGATGTCGAACGTCGCCTCGCTTGCAATCTCCGAGTGGCTCCAGCTCGGCTGGCGCGGCTTTTTGTAGTGCACCCAATAGACGAAGGGGATGTTGACCTTCATTGTTCTCGTCCTCTCCGTCAGAAAATCGAAATAAGCTGTTGATCTTGTGCCATTTCCATGTCACGTTCATCCATCGCCTCAACATGCTGCGACACGGCGTCCAGCGCGATTTCCGCCTTTGGATGATCCTTCACGGCGACGGACCAGTGCCCATTCGGATCACCTGGGGCCGGACCGATCACCAGTCCAACCATGCCCGCCCTCGTGGCTCTCGACAGTTCCTTGCTTGCCATCTTCTCGGCCGAAAGCCGGAAGAGGCGCGATCCAGATGCTATCGCTTTTTCCACCTGCCCAGGAGCGAGGCCGATTTCCCAGGCGGCGTGACGTGCCTGGGCGTCACTTCCGATTTCGGCGACTGTCACGCCACTTACCAGGGTGGTAGTCATGCGGTCGGTCTGGCCGTTGTCAAAGGTGGAGCCTGGATGACGGCCTTCCCAACGATCGAGGATGCGTCCCGCGAAGGCGGTGGCCGAGGCCATCTTTCCCTGCCTGTCGCGATACCCTCCCACATGCATGAGGTCGAGACGGAACGGACCTCCGTGATCCGGTCCAAGGACCGCCTGGCGTCCCGATCTGTCGTTCATGAACCTGGTCCTGGAGAGCTGCTGCATCGGCTCGTCGATTTCTGGATCGACGCTGATATCCATGACCGAATGGGCGGCCGCGATCACTTCGGCGGAAATCGAGGGGCTGGACCGGTCGATGTGGCGCAACGCTTCCGCGACCTTGTAGTAGGCCTGCAGCACACCCGTCGGAGCCGCGTGGACGACGCCCTTCAAGTCGCTTTCGGCGCGAACGAGATGAAACGCGATGTCGGACGCCACACCGTCGTAGGACGAAGCGTTGTGGTCGATAACCTCGAACGAGACTTTTTTCTCCACGCCCATATCCGACAGCAGATGGTCGGCATGGATCAGGGACGAGGTGTACGCCGACGTCTCCGAATATTTGCTGTAGTCCGTGCGCGCGGCGAGGGATTCGAAAGCCTCCACGATACCGTGGGCCATCAACCCGCTGTGGTCGAACTTGATCTTGAGGACCGGCTCGCGGCAAAGTTCGAAGGTCACGCCGTCGACAATAAACATCCTGGCCGCCTGCCGGGCGATCAGACGGCCGACCTTCTCCCCTCTGTCGTCCCTGGTCTTGTCTTCCCTGAGGCCACCGTTTTGGCGGCGAACGCCGCTGACCGAGGTGATGTCTGAATGGCCATAACTTTTTTCCACGTATCCAGGCGTGCGCTGTCCAGAGATGCCGAACTTCGCCAGGAAGGTGGCATCCAGCGTCGCAAGCCTCGACGCCCGCTGAGAGAGCTCCTCGGCGGACATCGCTTCCACGTAGAACAATCCGTTCCGCATACGAACCTGACGTGGCTTTCCGTCCGCGCGGGGGAGGAACCGGTCAGCTCCCTGTTCGTTGCCGAGGCCCGCGTCCTTGCCGTTCGCGACCGTCATCACGACGGGCGCGTCAGCATCGTCGATTTCGGCAATCTCGACTTCCATAACCGCCTGAGAAAGGGCGTGGCGGTCGTTCGTGCACCGGGTCGGCACATACCAGAACGTGTAGGTATACGGAACTGTCAGTTTCATCAGGGCGCTTCTTCAGGTGTCCAACAAGACGACCTTAGACCGCTCTGGCGAAAGTCACCAGTTCACGGCGCTGGAGCCGCAGTGGTTTCCACCGCAGCCACGGGCACTACACCACGCCACGGGAACGCATCAACCCTTGCCTTCATGACTTCGAACGGCGAGAGCTTGCAAGTCCAGCCCTTGGTACGGGACAGCTCGGAGAACGGCGCGCTGTATGTCCAGAGGTCGTGCAGCGCATCGAACGCGGCATCCAGCTCTTCCGATCCCCATTCGCCACGGGCGACCGCTCCGTAGACAGCCTTCGTGTGCGCCTGAACGGTGGATGTCTTGCCGAGCTCGGAACTGGAAAGGTCGAGCATGACCTTCTTGATGAAATGCGGGAGAAGCGCATTCATCGCGCAACGATTGGCCACGGCCAGATCGGATGCGGCATCGGACGGAAAATCGATCCTTGCATAGGTCGGCGGCGTGCTGTCAATCCCGAAAGACCGCAAGACCTTTCCGGCGACGTCCGTTTCCCAAGGCTCGAAGCGCAGGCCGATACCCTGCCAGTTCAGCGCGTCGAAATCCCGCGGCCGATCAACGACGACGTCCCAGTAAGCGGCATCCACGCCCTTGCCTCCATAAGGACTTTCGACGACGACATAGTGCGGAACGTCCGCAAGACGGACCATCGTCACCTTGCCGTCGCGGCCGACGATCAGGGGTGCCGCGGTCAACCCGTCCCGCACCCTGGTCTCCACCAAGGCCCGCACGGCATCCCGAAGCTTTGTACCCGTCTCCTCGGACAGTCCCTTGATCTCCTGCGCGCACTGCTCGATCAGAAACTTCGCGAGCTGAAACGGATCGGTGGCAGCCAGTGGAACATTCCCGTCCTTGCCGACGCTCGGCGACCTGACCACGCGAGGAACGTCGCCATCGACCTTATAGTAGGCCGCCCTTCGGAACGGATCGGAATAGCCGTGATAGTTCCGCCAGGAGACATCGCCGAGCCGCTCGACGCCATGCCCTTCCGCGATGATCCGGATCGACACTTCCATGGAGACGTGTATCTCCACGACGGCGGCCTCGCCGGAACCGACGTGAGGGAGAAAGAACGACGTCTCCACCTTCAGCGGCATGTCGCTCGAAACCCCATGTCTGGCCGCCAGTTCTATATGAGCCGCGTACTTGTCGCGCTCCGCGTTGCCGAATTTCATTCCAAATCTCCGTTATCCTGGAACCATGGTGTCTTGTGGACATGCGTCGGGCACGGCGGCTAACCGCCGGAGCGCATGAAGTCCAGCAACACCGAGTAGGCCATGTTGGCTTCGGCCGTTGCCTGGTTCGCCTCTTCCAGGTCCTGCGGCAAAGCCGACGGGCCGAGCCTGTCCGGATGGCACTGGCGGACCCTTGCCGTCCATGCCGCGCGCAGCGACCGCTCGTCGGCAATGACCGTCAGTCCGAGGACGGCCATCATAGGCGTTAGCGCCGGCGGGACCACGGGCGGCGGCGGCACGAAATCGTCGAAGTCCTCGAATCCTTCGTATGGCGGCGGAGCCTGACGACGCCCAGCGGCCGGTCCTTCCTCGCGCTCCTGGTTCTCGTGACGCTGTTGCTCGCGCCATTCACGCAGCTGTTCCTCGCGTTGGCGTTCGGCGATGTCCGCGGCCTCGGCCGCCATCCAAGGATCGCCGCCCGTCATGACCGCCGAAATCATCGCGGTGATCCGCGGCATCGAATAGGAAAGGAAGAGGCCGATCTCATAGAGCGCGAACATCTGGCGGGCATTGAGCTTTCCCTCGTACTCGCCGAGACGGATCAGCTGCTCGAACAGCTCCGCCGGCCGTTGCGGCTGCATCGTTCGATCGTAGTAGCGCTGGATGTCCTCGAAGGATTTCTGGATGAACGATTTCTGCACGAGCAACTTGGGTGCGTTGATCAGGAACTGGTCGCCGACGGGCTGCAATCCGTTCGCCACGCAAAAGGCCTGGAGCTTGGCGCGACCGGAAACCAGGTCGCCGCGGCTGAGGACGGCCGCGAGATCGCGGATCACGATGTCGATCCTCTGTTTGGCCTTCCGCCTCAACGCGTCCGTGCTTTGCGAGACCCGGCGAGGGGCGGCCTTCGCCCTTTTCTCGCGCAGATCATAAAGAACCGAAATGGCCGCGTCGCGGGCAAGACCCGGCCGCCAATCGACGACGCCGACCTTCGCGTCATGCAGGAAGCGCAGGCGCAGGACGTCGCCGTCGATCTCGTGGGTAAACCGGCCGCGCAGGAGGTTCCCAGCGCCACCGCACCCTGAGACATCGCCGGCGGCGGTGACCTTGACACCGGCGTGATTGAACTCGCCGTTCTCCTCGATCGAACGGGCGAACACGCCGGACCAGTAGGCATAGGCCGTCTCCATCACCGCCATCAACGCGCCTTCGAGCGCGACTTCGTCCGCGTCCCGTTTCGCGCCGCGGCTCGCCACGAGACAGACCAGTTCTCGGCCGTCTTCCTCTACGACCTTCACGCCCCAGAGAAATCCGAACCGCGACACGCGCTCGACGCCCCGAATTGACTTGATCGGTGTCTTGAATTTTTGATGGACGAGGGTCTGGCTATCCAGGTCGAAGGATGGTAATCCGCGGCAGTGCATCGGGGTCTTTCTAAATCATATAAAGATATCTTTATATGGACTTCACAATGGAGGACTTAGATGCTAACAAGGATATACGGGCAAATGCCCGCGGCCAATACGGAGGCACCATGGCTTACGACGTCGTCTGCATCGGAAACGCAATTGTAGACCTCATCTCCGGTGTCGGAGAGGATTTCGTCGCCAACAACGGCCTCGACAAGGGCGGCATGATGCTGGTGGACGCGGCTGAATCCGCGCGTCGCCGCTCGCTGGTCTCCGATGTCGCGATGGCTCCTGGCGGATCGGCAGCCAACACCGCCGCATGTCTCGCATCGCTCGGCAGCAGGGTTGCCTTCGTCGGCAAGGTCGGCAACGACGCGCTCGGTGCTTTCTTCCGTGACGGCATGCGCGAGATCGGCGTCGACTTCCTTTGCGAAGTCGACCACGAGGAAGTCGCGACCGCCAACTGCCTGGCGCTGGTGACGCCCGACGGCGAGCGCACCATGTCGACCTTCCTCGGTGCCTGCACGCATCTGTCTGTCGCAGACATCCCCGAGAAGGCCATCGCCGAGGCGAAGCTCGTCTTCATCGAAGGCTACCTGCTCGACTCCCCGCATTCCGCGGCCGCCGTCGAGGAAATCTTCGACATCGCGATTTCCGGAGGCACCACCATCGCCATCACTCTGTCCGACTCCCGGTGCGTCGAACGCAATCGCACAGTCTTCGACCGGCTGACGGGCCACTGGGAATGCGGAGTTGTCATCGCTAACGAAAAGGAAATCCGCGCGCTTCACGAAGCCGAAAACACCAGCGACGCCCTTGAGAAGGCAGGCATGTTCCAAGCCCTTACCGTCGTCACTCTTGGCTCAAAGGGAGCCACCTCCGTCAAGGGCGACCCGACCGGCCGCAAGCCGACCGAGACCGAGAAGGTTGCCGCCGAACCCGTCGATGAAATCGTTGACCTCGTCGGCGCGGGCGACGCGTTTGCCGCTGGCTTCCTCCACGGCTACGTTGACGGCGAATATACCCGCGATGCCCTCGCCATCGGTGCCAAGTGCGCTTCCGTGGTGATCCAGGGGCAGGGGGCGAGACCATCGGTCAAGCTCTCGGACGCGGTCTACGGCAAGGTGAACAAGGAGCTGGCCTACGCATGAGCGAGTTTATGACAGAAGACGAAATGCTTGCCATGGAAGGCACGGCGGAGGAGGCCAACGTCTCCTACATTCCGCTGCCGAACACGGTAGACGTCGTTTTGAGCGACCTTCTTGCACCGGATACCGTCACGCCTACGGCCTTCGTCTTCCCGTTCTTCGACAATGGCGACATCCTCCTTGCCCATAACCGCCGCCGTCAGGTCGAGGTCCCCGGCGGCCACCGCGACCCGATCCCGCCGAAGGGAATGACGCTGGCCGAAGCCCTTGCCCTTCCGATGTTGTCGTTCAAGGCACTGAAGAAGGAACACCCGGTGGTCGCGGCCAAGCGCGAGACCGACGAGGAAACCGGTGCAGTCGTTTCCGACGTCGTAGCCGTCGGCTTCATGCGGTCGCATTCAGACGGCGTCAAACCCGATGGCTACAAGTATCCTTGGCCGAATTCCTGCCAGCAGTTCTTCGCGGGCCTCATCGAACGGGTCGTCCCTTTCGAAGAGACGGACGAATGCAGGCCGCCGGTGCGACTGACCCACGAGCAAGCGGAACAAGCCTTCAACGGTCGTACATTGACCCTTTACCGGGCAGCGCGTGCGGCCCTGTTCCCGCAGCCCGTGCAGCACAGACTTCCGACGCCATAGGCCTTCTAAAAGTGCGGTCGACATCTTCATCTACCGCACTTCACTCTTGTCTCAAAACATCCAAGAAGGAATTCAAATGATTGAACTGAATGATTTTTCCGAACGCGGCGTGACCAAGCACAAGCTCAATCAGGCTCGACTCAAGCTCGAGAACATGAAGTCCGACTATGAACGGCAATCGAACCTTGTCGACGAACTCAAGGCCAAGCTGGAGAAACTCGGGGGCGTCGACGACGGGCAGCCCGCCTGACGGCTTGTCTTCTGGAAGGTCGGTAGACCGTTGCATCGTCCGACGGTAGTGTCCCCTTATCCGAGGGGACATCCAGACGATGACGAACGAAGAAAACGAAATCGCCATAGACTACATCCGCGCGGCATTGACGACGACGAGGCTCGTCGCTGGCCGTGAGGTCGTCATCCGCCACGACGGCATCACCGTCACGGACCCCCTCGGCGGCAAGCACCACTTCGGCAATCTCGAAACGCCGCCGTCTTTTGACGTCATCAACGAGACGCTCCAGCGGAGCTTCTACAGCTACACCGGAAGCCGCGACCGCGAGATGAAGGCGAGTGGCCACGGCGCGTGGGCGGTAACCGAGAAAAACGGCAACATCGTCCTCAAGGCGACGAAAAAGCGGAACGCGGCACTCGAAGCACTGGCCACGGCCGACGCCGAAAGCCTCTCCTTGATGCGGTCTCTGTACGGTCTGCCGAACGTCGATATCTTCGTCGCCTGCGAGGGCGACACGCGCACCAAGGATGTCGCCTTCGCGCTTGCCAGCGAACTCAACCTTTCCGGACGCAACACCTCCCTGAACGTGCCGCCCGAGTATGCGCACCGCTGGAACAGCGGCAGAAACGAAGACGCTTTGGACCAGGAGGGACCCGCGCTTTTCGACGTTCCCAAGAAAGTCGGACAGGAGTGGGTCGTTGAACTGCTGAACGACAGCAGGGACCGATTTAAGCTCTCACCTCCAGCCGCCGACGTGTCAAGGATTGTGGTGTTCGAAGACGAACGTGCCGCCAACAGCTGGACCCGCGCCACCGAAGGATCGTTCGCGCCAAGCAGACGCCCAGCGATCATGGTCGCGATAACGCTGGTGGACTCCGCCCCGACAGCGACGATCATACTGTCATCGGCAGCAAAAGCGGTCGCGAGAACCGACCTGCGCGAAGACAACGCTCCGTGGACGGTCTACAACGAACGCAAGGCCGCCCGTCTCAAGTCGAGGCCTCCCGTCCTGAAGACGTGGCACCAGACCACGGACCAGGTGGCGCGGGCATTCGTCGCCCGTCAAGCACCGCGCGGCTTCGTCTCAGGGTCGTCATTGTGGTTCCATGGCCCGGTCGCCTTTTCCGAATACCGGAAAAACCCCATCGCGGCCTTCGTGGACACCCCGAGCGGCAAGACGATCCTGTTTTCGGGTCGGGCATCCGGACAGTTAGGAACGCTCGCAGGAACGGTCAGCGGCGCACTGGGCGACATCGACAACGCGACCAAGGCCACGCCGTTCCGCTTCCACGTCGGCGAACTCACGGATTTCCTGACCCTCGGCGATCTTCCGCTCGACGAGGTCTGCTGGCGTGTCGGCGATCAAAAGAAGGAAGCGGAATATCCGTCGTCCTGCACGGTCGATGCCGCCAAGCTCGAGCAATACATCGTCAAACGTCGCAGCCACGCGGATGCCGCACTGGAAAAGGCGTCGAAGCAGTCGGTCGCGACCTATACGAAGGCCGCGTGCTGGAAGGAACTCGCCAGTATCGCCGAATTCCGCGACGCGATGGTTGAACTGCTCGGCATTTCGCTACCCGACATGGGCGACGCCGAAGAATTCAAGGCGAACGGAAAGGCGATCGACGGGGCGGCGAGGGTCAGGCAAGCCGACCTCGAGAAGGCGCGAGTGACAGCCAAGCAGCGGGAAAACGAAGCGATCGCCAGGGCCAACCAAGGCGTCCAGGCCCCGAACCCCTTCCGCCACATCCGTTGACTTCGGTGTCGACGCCCGGCATCATCTTCAACAACACGGCCCCCGTCAGCGAGCTTCCGGAGCTCACCAGCTGCTCGGGGGTTTTCTTTTTTGGTGCCGCAGACATCCCGATCGGCTGGGGTCTTGATATTCGTCTCCCTCCGGGATATCCCTCGCGTCTGTAATTACGAGGATGACGAACATGGCGAAGAACGCCTACATCGACGGACGAATGCACGCCCTCATGGAGCGCTATCAGGCGCAGCCGTGCTGGGACGCTCTGTGCGACGAGTTCCCCATCCTCCGGGACATGAACACCTGCGAGCAGGACAAGCGTCATCACGGCGAAGTCCTCGTCTCCACCCACACGCAAATGGTCATCGGCGAACTTCTCAAGGACCCGGACTTCAAGCACCTCGACGGCTGGGCGCAGTTCCTGCTGTTCTGGACGGCCGTGTTCCACGATTCCGGAAAGCCGGAGCGAACGAAGACCGAGGAAGACGGATCGATCACGTCGCGCGGTCATTCTCGGGCGGGAGCTTCAATCGCCCGCCGCGAGATGATGATCGCCGGCATGCCCTATTCCTATCGCGAACACATGTGCTCGTTGATCCTCGCTCACCAGATTCCCTTCTGGCTCTACGAACACGAAGAGGCCGCCCAGACCAAGAAGGCGATCATGCTCGCCATGGAACTGGACCCCATGCTCCTCATCATGCACGCGCGCGCCGACGCCCGGGGCCGCATCTGCCACGACCCGGAAGACATCAAGCTGCGCGTCGAACTGTCCAGCGAGGTCTTCGACGGTCTCGGCCTGTTCGATCAGCCCTACAAGTTCGCCAACGAGGAGAGCATGCTCGCCTACGTCCGCCGCGACGACCGCCACCCCGCGTACGAGGCCTACATGGACCACGCCTGCGAAGGCACGATCATGTGCGGCATCCAGGGGGTCGGCAAGGACACGTGGATCGCCGAGAACATGCCCGGAGTTCCCGTGGTCAGTCTCGACGACATGCGGGAGGAAATGGGCGTCGAATGGACCGACAACCAGGGCAGCGTGGTTCAGGCCGTCCTCGAGTCCGCCAAGTCGCATTTGCGGGCAAAGCGCGACTTCATCTGGAACGCGACGAACATCACCTCCGACCAACGCGAGAAGGTCATCAGCCTGCTGCGCGACTACAAGGCGCGCGTTCGCATCGTCTACCTCGAGGCACCCATCGACGTCGTGATGAAGCAGAATTCGGAGCGCACGGCATCGGTTCCCGACGCCGTCATCGAACGCTTCCTCGCCAAACTCGAGCCGCCGAAGGACTGGGAAGCCCATGAGGTCGTCCGCGTCATCAGGGACGCCGTCGCACCGAAGCGCCGCTACGGCAGCGTGCCGAAAGTCCCGACACCCTGATCACCGCTAGGCGCGAGCCGCGAAGCCATTTCCCGACAGGCCGAGACCGATCGGCCTGTCGTTCCATGCCTCGATCATCTCCGACACCCGCGCTCGCCCCGTGAAGGCATCGTCTTCAGTATGAGCTTCGTATTCGAGACACGCATTGACCGCCGCGTCGATCATGTCGATGTCGTTCCACGACTTGGAAACCGCATCGGAAAGCTTCCTGAAGGCGATGATACCGTCCATCGGCAGCTCGCTCAGCGCCCCCTCGACGTCCCACATGTCGACGGCCTCGGCGACGTAGTTCTTGAGCATCTTTACGGCGGCCGCCCTCAACGTCATGGCGAGTGCATCGACATGGAGTTTCGACGCGGCGACTTCCGACACCTTGATCCCACCGCCCTTTACCCGAGGGCGAACACCTTCAACGAGCGAGGCGGCATGCGCGCGCGCCGCCTTCGCCTGATCGAGGGCGAAGCAGGCGATCGGCTCGAAACCCCTGTCCTTGCCGCTGGCGATGTTTTCACGGACGTCGGTTTCGATGTCCAGCCTGAAACTGGCGACACCACTGCCGACCGAGAGAACCAGGAAAGGCTCGAGCGATCGCCGATAGAGGTCATCTCCCATGACGACATAGCTCGAAAGGTGGTCCTCCACGCGTTGGCGCGCCTTGTCGATCACGTTCATCTGCAGCTGCGTCGCGCCGGATTCCCACGGGTCAACGCGACCGAAATCGTCGGCGGAAACGATCTTCGACCCCGGATGGAACTGGAAGCGTTGGGCGGACTTCGGCATCTGGCGTAGCCGGTTCGAGACTTCGACCCTGTGTTTGCGCAGGAATTCGAGTCCTCCGGCGCGGTCGGTGAAAACTTCCGGAGAGGCGGAGCCGACATGTACGAACACGTCCCCCGACGGAGTGGTAAAGATGCGCGTTTCGTCCGTCCCGTCGTAGTTGGACAGGGTGGCCGCCAGGTCCAGATCGGCAATCTCCGGCACGTTGACGCGACCCGTCACGGCGGTGATGACCTGCTTGGCAGTGGTGTGCCTGGGAGGGGTCGCGGTGACGAGGACCGTGACATCGTAATCTACCATCATGGACCGGTCTCCCTGTTCAACTTTCGTCGCATACGACCTATTCCGGATCACCGTCTAAAAATCAAGCAGAAACAGCGAGTTCCTTGATTTCCCTGGTGTGGATAAGCAAGCGCTGAAGTTCCTCTGTAACGCCTCTGTAACGCCTGCGTCACACCTATCTCCACTACATAATAATTAGGGGGTGTAAATCGATTTAGCATGCTGTTATAAACCCGCTGTTCCATGCTGTTGAAGAGGTCGCTGGAACGGAATTGCAGAACTCGCATCCGAGAATTGTAGATCGATGAAGCACTGTTATCGCGTACTCAACGACATCACCACGCTGATCAAGGAAATGTGGCGGTCCGCCAGCCACTCTCCCGACGATTTCAAGCGCCATCATAAAGAGCGCAACGAGCGCTGCCGATAATCTGAGCAACCCGTTCGCCGACCCATGCGTCTGCCGCGTACCTCCCTTGCGGGGGCTTTTATTGTGCGCTGCACAACGAGGCCGTAGATTATTCCCATAACGAGGGGATAAATCTCATGCGCCACATCATCAGCGTCGCGCCGAAGAAGCATACCTCAACGGTTCGCTCGACCGCTTCGACCTGGAGTACAGGCAGCGCGAGATCGACCGCGGCGTCTTCAGGAAAACGACGCATCGCGGCATCGGCATCAACTGATCGATTGATTGCAGTCTGGATCGCGGCGACCATACGTCCATGCCCGCTGTTTGCCGATCCATTCTTCCGCTTCTGATCGCCTTTTTGGTTTCCGCCTCCGGTCCCGCGGGCGCGAGACCATCCCTGTCCGTCGACGTCGATACCGGAACCGTCATCTCCGCCCACGAGAAAGACAGGTCCTGGCATCCGGCGTCGGTGACCAAGCTCATGACCGCCGCCGTGGTACTCGAAGCCGTCAGGGCAGGGCGCATGACCCTCGACACCCCGATCGTCTTCTCCCAGAACGCCGCATCCGTCCAGCCCTCGAAACTCGGCCTCCAGCCAGGCGCAGCGCTCCCCCTCGGCGATGCCCTCAGGATCATGCTGACGAGGAGCATGAACGACATCGCGGTCGCCATCGCCGAGACGACGGCCGGAAGCGAAACGAACTTCGCGAGGCTGATGAACCTCAAGGCCGCCGCGCTCGGCATGCACGGCACCCGCTTCGTCAACGCCTCCGGCCTCCACGACCCGCGACAGGTTTCGACGGCGGCCGACCTCGCGATCCTGGCCCGACACCTCGTCGTCGATCTCCCGCAGAGCGCCTCCCTGTTCGGCATTCCCTCCGTGACCTTTGCCGGCAAGACGCTGCGCAACACCAACGGTCTCGTCGGCCATTATGATGGCATCCGAGGCATGAAGACCGGATACGTCTGCGCGTCGGGGTTCAATCTGGTCGGCTTGGCCGAGCGGGGATCGCGCCGTGTCATCACGGTCGTCCTCGGCGCTCCGAACCCGAAGACACGGGAGCGCAATACCGCCGCACTTCTCGACGATGCGTTCGCCTCGGTTCCTATGGGGCCGATCCTATCCTCCGACGTCACCATGCCAACCGATGCGATCGATCTAAAAACAAAGGGTTGCGGAAAACTGCTGAACGAAAATTTCAGTCTTGGCGACACGGTCTCCGCATCGCCAACCCCGCAAGATAGACCCGTTCGGCAATGGCAGATCGGCGGCAGCCTCGATGACTACACCCAATGACCGCTCCCCATCGGTAAAGACGCCAACGGCAATTGTCTCTTTCCAGAGCCTCGGGTAAGTTCCGAACACAAGGGAGATTTTAGATGGCACGCAGACCCGTACGAGTTCGCAACAGGGGCGAAGGCAACGAACTGGCACCGCTCGACGGTTTCGCCGCTGCACTGCCCGCACGTCGCCAAGAACAACAGGTTGTCGATCCGAACACGATGGAAGCCCATTTCGGCGCGATCCTCGGCAGCGACCTTCAGGACAACATCGACGACGAGACCGCCTTCGAGCGTGCCATGGCGGACCGCGCCACCGATCGCTTCGGAGAGTTCTTCACCAGGTACCGCCAACAGGTCGAAGGCGGTCAGGCCTACGATCCACGCCAGATTCACGACAACCGACGCCCGGCGCAACAGCAGGCGTACCTGCCGCGTCAGGCAGGCGCTGCCCCTCAGGGTCACATCTACCGCGGCAATCTTCCCGCGCACGCTCCGCGCAACGCCCTCGTTGGCCACGATGCGAACGCTCGCATGGTCGGCGGCGGCGGCGCGATGACGGGCTTCGTGCAGCTCCGCAGATTTCCGACCTACATGCTCGGACAGATCAGGCGTCTCGGCCGCGACATCTTCGCGCAGTACGCAGGCAACATGGAACTCGAAGACATCAACATGATCGGCCATATTCCGGGCCAGCCGTTCCACAGCCAGGCGGAAGTCCGCGACACGATCCGCTTCATCACCGAAAACGGCAACGAGGTGACCAGCGACAACATCGACTTCGGTCGCAATATCCCCGGCTACCGTGCCCAGACATCGCTCTGGCGCGTCGACCACTTCGAATTCCTGATCGTCAGGGACAACCACGGCGAGTACGTCTACGGCTGGCCGGCCGCACCCCGTCCGGCCATCGGCCACGCCCCCAACGTCCCCAGGCTGCGCTGATCAGCCGAACGGGTTGGAAACAGTCTCCAACACCGCGACATCGTCCACTTCCTCGAAAGCGCCCTCCTCGATCACCGAGGCAAGGGCGCTTTCCATGTCTGCCAACCGCTTTTGAAGCACCCTCAACTGCTCCAGAGAGCCAGCGTCGGCCTTGAGCACCAGACTGCCATGGACAGACGCACTACCGATCCCGTTTTCGATGGTCAGGCCGCCGACGGTCGCGGCTTCGCTATCGTTCCTAAAATAGTCCATTCTCATGACCTCCAAACAATCCTGACGACAATTTCCAGCACCGCGACAAGAACCGCAAGGACCCAATCCCACCAGGATTCAGGCTTCGCAGCCGCGGCGTGACCGCCGCCGTTGACCTTGGCCTTCGTCTGTTCCTGCGGGATCGCCGCGGTGACATCCGTATCGGTGTCGGCAGCGACCGTGATCGGCGGCGCGCCCAGGGGCAACGGCAATTTCACGAGAGCCGCCTTGGACGAGGCAGGCACGGCCGGGAAGACGTCCGCCCCGACCCTGTCGGTGAGCTGGTCGATCGTCACGACCTCCATTCCGCCTGTCTTGTTGTCAGCCCACCAGGCGGAAGACTGACCGGTCGACGGAACGTAGACCGCCTTGTAGACATAGGTCGGAACCAGCACGCGACCGCCGATGCGCGAAAGGCTTGCCCCCGAGAACACAGGACCTGTGACGACATACACCTCGCCATACCTTTCGGCGATGTCCCTCGTCGTATCCTCGATTTTCGCCCAGTCCTTACGATTGAGCGACGGCTTCTGCGGAACCATGTTGGCAAGGGAGAAGCTTTCGTCTTGTCCCTTCGTGGTGGCCATATCTGCGGCGGCCGCCATATGCCCACGATCAAAGCCGCTCCTGGCATAGTGCGACAGCTCGGCCCGCTCCGAGGATGGCAGCCGCGGCTCGGCATGGAAGACGTTCACCCGATCGACGGCCTTGGCGCGATGCACGATATCGGCCGTGAGGTGCTGGGCGACGAACAGAGGCGTCGCGGTCAGGCCCGAGTGATAGACCGCGAATTCCGAGAAACACAGTTCGCGCAGACCGTTCTTGAGCTTGGCGTTGACGAGATCGGGTGCCGTCCCACCGACATAATCGGTCGAGCAGTCGGTCGGCAGGACCTCCGAGGCGGCACCTTGAGAGAACAGGACGGTCGCCGCGAGCGCGGCAGCGAAAAACGAAGACTTCATGACGGAACCCATGCCCAATGGCTCACGATTGCACGGTCGGCCGAACGCGACACCGGAAATCCCGCTCAAAATGAAGGACCGCGATAGTTCACGACATCGCCTGCTTGCGTGATGTTCGAAATGTACTTGCCGTCCACCTTGTCGGCCTTGACGTATTTCGCGACCCCGTTGAATTCGCCGTTCGTCTCCATGATCCAGACCGCACCCTCGATGCCGTCGACGGCACCGTGAAAACCGCGTTCTCCGAGTTTTTCCAAGACTTCCTCGATGCCGATAGCGGGACCTTCCGAAATGAGCGCCGCGCGCGGCAGACCAGCGGCATCCGTACGCGACCTGAACTCGTCGTAGATCGCGCGGTCGGTACTGAAACGGTCGTGGAAGAGCGCGAACGAGACGAACAGCTGGTCAGGATCGACGATGTCGTACCGCGTTCCCATCGCCGTATGGAGCCATTCGCCGACGACACGCTCGCCTTCGCCGAGGAAGGCGTCGAAGTAGTCCCGGCGGGCCGCAACCCAGCGGTCGAACGCATGATGGAGAGCGAACGGAGACGTCGCGGCCAGGTAGCCGGCGCGCTGCAGGGCAATGATGTTGCCGTCGAGCTTCGCGACCGAAACACACGAGCCGTCGATCTTCTCGGTGACGATGAAATGGTCGCCCTTGCGCCTGCGTTTGCCCGTGAACAGGTCTGAATGCTCCTGCGTCAGCGAGTAGTCGCCGGGGCCAAGCCTGCTCCCGATAAGGTGGGGCGTGCTGCCATAGGCCTTGTTGCCGAGCGGCTTCGGCGGCTTCACGAAACCAGGTTCGCGGATGGGGGAGGGAACATGCATTTTAAAGAACTCGTCCGATTGCAAGACCCAATCAATGTCCTGGCCGGCGCACTTTTAAGCAAGACTCCGCGACACGTAAAGGCGATTTTTCATCCGCAAGCAGCAAAATTTCCGAGGCGAGGTCTAGGATAATGCTTCGAATACCTTTCATTACCGAGATTTAATGGCGTCCTGCCTTCACGCTTCGAAAACGAAGTCCTACATTTTTGGAACGGGAATGCTCGGACTTCCCGCCAACGGGAGGCATACATGAAGAGAACACTCATTACCGGTCTCGCGCTCGCAGCGGCCACGACCCTGGCAAGCATGGCCCATGCAGCCGACAAGCCCGCGCCTGGCGGCAAGGCCCACGACCGACCTGGCTTCGCGTCGATGGACCTCGACAACGACGGCAAGGTCACCCGCGAGGAGTTCGAGGCCGGCGCGCGCGAACGGGCTGAGAAGGCTTTCACCAAGCTCGACGCCAACGGCGACGGCACGATCTCGAAGGAGGAATTCCTCTCCGGCGGCAAGGACCGCCCCGATCTGTTCAAGCGACTCGACCGCAACGGCGACGGCGTCATCGACAAGAACGACCGACCGGAACATCCCGGCAAGCCGGAAGGCAAACTGCCCGAGGGTGGTCCCGGCGGTCCGAACGGAGACGCTCCGCCTACACCGCCGCCTGCCAAGTAACCCCGCCGACGCGGTTCCCCGAGGGGGTGGAGGTTTTCCTCCGCCCCTTTTTCTTTTCAGGCCTACACCGTCGCAGTCGACAGGAGCCATTCGGAAAACGGCCGGTCGATGAAGGATCGCGTCATGGCCGCAAGACGCAGGCAGTCCTTGTCGGCCTTGTGAACGTGGGGAAAGATTTGGTCGACCCGCTCGAAAATCGCTTCCTGCCGCTCGACGCACCACGGATCGCAGATCGAAGCGATCCGCTCGAACGCTTTGTCTACCGTCTCGAGCCGGAATTCCCGTTCCACGGCCGTGTCGTCGAAAAGCCTGTCGGTCCAGTCCCGATCCCAGGCGATGGCGTCCGAAAAAGCCGTACCGCCTCGCATCGCCTCGTTGAGCATGCGCGCGACCTCTTCGGCCTCCACGCCGTTGATCAGCAGCTGCGACCGCCTGATGCCGTGGATTTCGACCGAAGACGGCTCGAAGTACGTCGACGACCAGTTTGGCAACGGGCGGATCAAAACTTGCCGGGGAACGAGGTCAAAACCGCACCAGCCGTACTGGATCGGATACGACCCCATCATCAGGCCGCTGCTTTCGATGTCGACGAAGGTCAAAAGACGAAGGTAAGGATACCTGTCGAACAGAGTGAATTCCGGGCAGTCCATCGGTGTCTCAACTTCCTGAACTGCGTTCACACGAACGGGATTGTGGGCGGGGCCGTTCCAGGTCATCCTTTTTATATAAAGACCCCGCCGGAGTTTCAACAATGTATTTAGAAAAGCTTCTCAAGGAAGCTCTGCCCCATCTCGACGGCGAGCTCGTCGCCAATGCGGCGCGCGAGCTACTCGCAGCGCAAGCGCCCGCAGCCGACACCCAGGCGACGGAGCGCATTTCCGAACTCGAGACGGAACTTGCCGATCACCGCCGGGAGATTGCCCGCCTTCAGACTGTCATAGTCAACCAGCGAGCCGGCTGGGAGAACGCCTCTTCGGCAGCCCTCGGCGTTCTGGCTGAACGCGCCCGCCAAAAACGGGCCGAAGGTTACGACGACAATCACGACGACGAACATTCCAGCTTCGAGCTGTCATCTGCGGCCGCCGCATACATACTCGACGCGATCGATCGCGCGAAGGGCGGCGAAGGGTATGCGACACCCCCTGCGATCTGGCCGTGGTCGCTCCAGGACTGGCGGCGCAAGCCGATTTACCGTCAGCTCGAGGTCGCAGGCGCGCTTATCATCCCGGAACTGGAACGCCTTGGCCGAAACGGCCTTGCAGATGTGATCTAACCGAAGCGGATCAGGCAATAAAAAAGACCCCGATCAGCAGACCGGGGTCTTTTTCGTGGCAGCGGAAGAGGAAGACCGCGCCAACTTGTCTTACATGCGCATTCCAAAGCCCGACTGGGCCGGTGCGGTAGCAGGCATCTGGGAGCGCATGCTCGAACGGCTGCTGGTGACGTACATGTTGTCGATGCCGTTGTGCATCAGAATTCCGTCCATCACCTTGGCGCTGATGTCCTGGAGCGAGTTGAACCTGCCCTTGAGGATTTCGCTGGAATACTCGCCGCGCGGGGAAACCGCGATCGGGATGTTGTAGTGCTTGCCGGCGATCGTCGTCGAAAGCATCACCTTGCCGCTCTGCAGGTTGGCGATCTCTTCCGGCTTGAGGTACTGACCATGTCCGAGACCGGCCGCGCTCTTGCGGATGTTGGCTTCCATGTTCAAAACCGACAGGCGGCGGGCGCGGTCGTTGGTGGTGTTCGTGGACGGATGCGCCTTCACCTCGAGCTTGAAGTCGAAGTTGTTGTAGCGGTGCGTGTGGACGCGCGCGCCGAGGGCCACGAAATCGTCCGGGACGTTCTGGATGGTATCTCTGAGCATCTGGATTCCTCCTTTGATGCGAGAATCCTCCCATGCGGCCCGGCAAAATTCCAAACAAAGCGTTAACGCCGGCGAAGTCGCGAACGGAGGACGCGACAAACGCTCGCGACGTCCACAAACTAGGATTGCCTCCGCCGGCGAATTGAGAGAAGATTCGTAATCGAAGACCCCGAGCACTACGCTCGTGAGAGGCAAAGCAGACTGGCCAGCAGCGGACGATTGTATATGGACGACAAAATTGCGCTGTTGAGCAACCTGCCACTACGCACAAGGCCAGGGTTCTCGCTCGACGCATGCCTTGCGAAGATGGCGTCCGTCATCAGCAGAGCCTACAAGAACATCAAGCCGCCGTTCTACCGCCGTCTCATGGGCGGCGTTTCCAAGGACCACGCCCGCGCTGTCGTCGCCACCTGCCACGCCGACCTCACGGCGATCCTCAGGGTGACGATGCAAATCCAGAACGTCTGCAAGATCATGGCCTCGTCCGGCGACGAAGCCACCCGTCATGCCGGGAACGCGCTCTCCGGATATTGCCAGCGCCTGATCGGGGCGAGCCACGACTGGTCGGCCAAGGCGTCGGACTTCGAGGCCAACATCTTCGGCAGCGAAAAGGAACTGCTGGAACAGTGCCAGCGCCTGACGCGCATCCACGAGACGCTCGCCAAGCCCGTCGGCAACCTGTCCGACTGGTAACCCTACGGCAACATCGCGGGCAGGGAGGACTGGACGACAAGCCCTTCCAAACGCAGGCCGAGATCGCCCGGTTTTTCCCGCGCACCCATAGGCGACATCAGCTTCATTTCGCCGTCCCCATCGACCGTCACCCGCCGGAGGACCGTTTCCGTCAGGCTTGCCTGCTGGCGGCTCGCGACGACCAACCGACCAGGCGCTCCGACCGTTTCATACCGCGGGAACGAAACCGTGTGTACCACGGCTCCAGACGGCAAGCCCCACGGCACGTAGTCATGCCCGCGGACCTCGAAGACAAACTGCCTCTCGGGGGGATATCCTTCGATCACGGCAAAAGACCGCTCCCCGTCGGATCGCCCGGAGACACGGAACGCAGCTTCTTCCACGACGCCACACCCTTCGACACGCAATGCCGGCACTGGTTCCGACAGGACGGCCACTGAAACGATCTCCGGAGGGGAGGACGCCTCTTTGCGAGGGGCAGGGGCAATTTCCCCGTCGGGGCGATCGACACCCGCAAGGTCCCACGGGTCGAGACCAAGGCGGCGGGCGGCCAACATGAAGGCGATGGCCGACACGGTTTTCTTCCGCCCCGCCAGCAGATCGACAAAGTAGGCCTTGTCCATTCCGACTTCCCGCGAGAGTTCGGCGGCAGACATGCCTTCCCGATCGAGGCTTTCCCGAAGGATGTCCCTGAACCGTTCTTCCACGCATGCCCTCCGAATCGACGCTGAGAATTCATACACGCTCCGCCGATTCGCCGCAGCGGTTTTCATCACATTCGGGGATGAAATTTCATCATCTGGCGCGAGGGGAGCTGAGACTTCAGACATCCGATCCATGAGTTTTCATCTGAAATCTCATCCGGCGCGCTCGGTTTGTGGTTTGCCGACACTTGAATGAAACATCATTTCAAAGAGGTGCGCGGGGTTGCTTACAAAATGAAAATTCAGATTGCATTCAGAGAGACAAGGGAAAGCCGCAACGGTCACGATTTCTGGATCGCGACCGGCCTGTTGGAGACCGACGAGTCCTTTGCGATCGAGGCGGAAGAGCGATTCATCGGGGTGCGGATGGACTTCGCACAGGACGGATCGCCCATCCTGGCACTGTTCACAAGCCACATCTATCCTGCGACCCGCGAAGGCCGCTCTATCGATGACGAACTCAAATTCGACACCGTCGAAAACACCGTCAGGAAGACGCTCGATCGCGTGATGCCAAGCGCTTTCAGCAACGCCGAGCTGTTCCTCCGCCGAACCAGGGTCGAGGGGGCCGCGCCTGGCAAGGTCGTCCTGGCCTTCAGCGGGCTTGTCGGATACAAGCCTCCGATCCTCCTCGACTGCGACAGCGTCTTCCAGCTCGGATCGACGTCCTATGGCTCGGAGCCGGAAACCTTCCTGCGTTATGAGGGCCGGGTCGGTAGCGATATCAATCCCGGCTGGGGCCACCCGGCGCTGATCGAGGCGACGAGAGGCCACTCGTCGTCCGCCTTCCTTAGGACACCGGTCTGGGGCTTCGGCAACGAGCCTATCCGCCTTGGTTCGACGCTCCACCTCGAGGCGCAGGCCAAGATCGGCAGGCACAAGGCTCTGCATTTTTCCAAACGTACGCCGGCGGAGGAAGCGGAATACAGCAAGCTCTCCGCGATCATGAAGCGGGAAGGCCTGAACGATTTCGCAAGGCACCCCGATTTCGAGGAAGCGTTGCGTCGGATTCATGATGCCGGCTTTGCGATCGATGACCAGCCGCTCACACGGCAACAATACGCCGACCGATCTGACTACATGACCGGTGTCGTCCGTGAGCTGGTCGCGCGTCAGCGGATGTCGGAGATGGAAAACCTGGCGACACAGCTCAGGCCATAGCCGGGACGCCGAACGTCCAACGAAAACGCGGGCCGCCTGCGACTTCAGCCGAGCGGCCCTACACTGACGAGCCGACTTCGACTTCTATTCGTCGAAGAACTGGCGATAGGCCCCGTTTACGACCGCCCCCGAGCATTCGTCCTTGGGCAGTCCGGAGATCACGACGTCTTGCGTCGGCATATGGACGGCCTTGACCTGCTCGCCGTCTAGGTCACCCACCAGCAGGTCGAAAGCCAGCGGCTTCATCTCCACGATGAACTGGCAAACGGTCTCCTTGTCGTTCATGTGGTCCGAAACCCGGACTTTCATCTCGTAAAGCTTGCCGGTCTTCTTGAAGTCGGCCGTGCACTGGACATCGTCACCGCAGTTTCCGGCCAGCGGACCGACGAAGAGGTCTTCCCGCCCCAGAGCGGACCCGCCGAAAAGCGATACCGCTGCCGCTATGGTTATGATTGCCTTGTTCACTTCCAGACCCTCCGTCACGCGCCCGAAGCTATACCGGGTGCGCGAGTGGAATTCCAGACCCTGGATCGTTTCCCGGTTTACGAATGTTAAAAAACCAAACACATGCCGCCCACAGTGATCACCATGCGCCGGCGGACTTTCAAATTGGACTTGAAAGCTCCTTCAAAAAATTGTTCACACGTCGATCGTTACGAATTGTTAACGCCGCGGTTTTCATAAGAAACTTTAGCTTATCCGCATAACGCATTGTTTTCACGAAATTGTCACCTCAGAGTTCCCGCACCGACGCCACTCCAAAAATCGCGTCGGGTAAAAAAGGGGAACTGACATGAAGAAAATCCTCAACAGGGTGCGCGACCTCAACTACACGCTGGCGGCAGCCGTTACCGTCGCAGCCATGTCCGGCGAGCAGGCTCTGGCCGTGGAAGACATCGGCGGTACCGCCAAGAACATCGCCAGCCAGATCGGGGAGGTCGGCAAGATGACGGTCGCCGGCATGTTCCTGGTTGGCGTCATCGCGGTGGGTGCCGGCCTCGCGAAGCTGAGGCAGGCCGCCGAAACCCAAGGCCAGCAGGTGAAGTACTCCGAGGGCATGTGGCGCATTGGAATCGGCGCGGCGCTGATCGCCATCCCGACATTCTCCGGCATGCTCGTCGCTTCCTGGGGCGGCGGTTCGATCACCATGACCGATCGGGGCGGCATCGGATTCTGACGGCTCAAGCGTTCCGGCTTTCACAGACCCAGGCATACCGCCTGGGTCTGGCTTTTCGAGGCTCCGGCTCCAAGCTTTTTCTCGTCGTGGCACATGCGGACGCTTCGGCCGCGCTTTCACCGGCGGATTGTTTTCGCCGGTAGACCTCAAGGTACAAGCGCCGTCTTTAAATAAATCTGGTTTACATTGCAAGCATAAACGGAGGTTATTGCCGCGTTATTCTGCTGACAAGTGCCAACGATACTTTGACTACATTGATTCAGTGGTTCCCCCACGCAAGAATTTCCTTAACGCCGCTTAACAAAGTCGCGGTGGAGTCTTCAAATAAGGGGAACTGACATGAAGAAAATCCTCAACAAGGTCCGTGACTCGCAGTACGCAGCCGCCGCAGCGCTCACGGTTTTCGCAATGACCGCCATGGACGCCAACGCAGCAACCGGCACGGTCGGCGACCAGGCCGGCAAGATCGGCACTCAGATCGGCCAGGTCGGCAAGGCAACCGTCGCCGGCATGTTCCTGATCGGCATCATCGCCATCGGCGCTGGTCTGTCGAAGCTGAAGCAGGCTGCTGAAACCCAGGGCCAGCAGGTCAAGTATTCGGAAGGCATGTGGCGTATCGGCATCGGCGCTGCCCTCGTCGCCATCCCGACCTTCTCCGGCATGCTGTCCGAGTCCCTTGGCCTTGGCTCGGTCACGATCACCGACCGCGGCTCCGTCGCGTTCTAAGAACCCGGCACAACGAGTATTGACTTCATCGAAAGACCCCGACATGTTCGGGGTCTTTCTTTTTGGGCTATTCAGTTGCAAGCCTCGAAGGCAGTTTGGGACGACTAAACAGGAGATGCCCAATGTGGTATGAAAAACCCCGCGACTGGGGAAGCATCAAGAACTTCAACATCGACCACCTGAGGCTGCTCAAGCTGAAATACGAGAACGATCCGCTCTCCGTCACCCGGCACAGTGTCGACCAGAACTGGCTCATGGGCCACGCCATTCCTCCGTTTCAGCGTCCCATCGTGTGGGGCGAGGACAAGATGATCGCGTTCATCGAAACACTGGTGCAGAAGGGCGACGCCGGCACGTACACGTACCACACCAGCGAGACTTCGGTACGAACTCCCGACGGCCGGGACGTCTATCCGCGTGATATGTGGCTGCTGGACGGCCAGCAACGACTGACGTCCATCGATCGTTTCTTCGACGGAGAGTTCCCTGTCTACGGACTTTTCTGGTCCGAAGTCGATCCGGTGCGCCAACGCGCTTTCCTGAACGGCACCTTTGCGGCCTACGAGGTCAGGAACAAGTCGGAGCTCGAGTTGCGTGAACTCTACGACCTCAAGAACTTCGGCGGGGTCGCCCATGAAGAGCACCAGCGCGCAGTTCCGCAGCATCGGCCATAAAGCCATTCATAGTGGCGCGGACCGGCAACGGATCGCGCCACGTTTCCCATCAGAAATTCTCGTCAAAGCATGAACCTGTTTGATTGCAGGGCATACCTTGCACGCTCTTGTAGCACTGGCAATCACACAGGCTCAGGATGGGAAAGCCCCGCGGACAGCAATACGCATCGGAATTGACCCTCTGGGCGCACGATCCCCATCCGCAATTCAGTCTCCCCGGACATTCGCCCGAGGCGTTCGCAAGCGACGGTATGGCCGTTGCCAACGCCGTACTTCCGATCACGAGAAAGACTTTCTTTAAAAACTCGCGTCTCAGTTTGCCGACGCCCAGGGATGACCGAGGGCTATGTTCTCCCACCGGGTCCGCCGATTGTCCGGAGTGGTCTTGCGCCAGAAGTATCCGATAACTTCTGACGGAGACGTGAGATAGCCATAGAGCAATCGCGGAGACCGTGAGACAAAGTAAAGCCACTTCGAGCCATGCGTTGCTGTAGATATGAAGACGTTCAACGAGTTTGACACCCCCAAGAGACAACGTGGCCGCGCCCGCCACTAGAAACGACTGGCGCATGCATTTTGGACACCCGCCTATCCTGTAGAGGAACCCCAACCTCGGCGCTATCGAAACTGATCGCCGTTCCATCATGACACTCCTTCGTGTTTATGCGAAGCGCCTAAATTAGGACCGGAATGTATTATGCGATCTTCAAAACGTAAACGTGTTAGGCGCTAACTACTTCGGTGTAAGCTATCGCGCCTGGTTCGGGAGCAACGAAACATCGCGAGGCCGTCGTGTCACGTCAAACACAAGGGCCGAATTAAAGTTCGGATTCGGAAAACTGCCGTAACCTCTTGGATTGCATAGAACGTTCGTGCCCTCGATCATGTAGTCGAAGGTATCATGAACATGCCCATGTAGCCAGTATTCCGGCTGGTGACGCTCGATCAGCCAGCCGAGGTCCGAGGCATAGGCGGCCGAGGACGGCCGATCCAGAAATCGCTGGTGGATCGATCGGGGATGCGGCGCGTGGTGGGTCACGACCACCGTCGGTCCGTCGAACGGACGCGACAGCACGCTGTCGATATAGGCCACAGTCTGCTCGTGATACCTGATCGTGTCGCGCGGCGTCAGTGTTCTCGCCATGACACCGCCCGTCACTTCGTTCGCGTAAATTTCCACGTAGTCTGCGAGTTCGCCACGCACGGCCCGCATGCAGTCGTCCCTGGAATACTGCGGCGGATCGCTGAAGCTTTCGAAGAGGCGAAAATCCGTCCAGAGCGTGCCACCGACGAAGCGGACGCCACACACCTCGGCCTCGCTGTCGTCGAGGAGGTGGATACCGAGGTTCTCGGCGCGGGTCGAGGCCTTGCGGCGGACCGACGTCATGTCCTGGCCGTAGAGGTCGTGGTTGCCAAGCGCCATCACCACGGGCATCTTGCCGCCGATCGTCTTCGCCACCCACTCCATCCCCGATAGCATCCGGTCTGTGACGTCTCCCGCGACGACGCAAACGTCGGCATCAGGCACGTCGAAAGGCTTCGCGAAACCGATGGCCTCGCTGATCTTGAGATGGATGTCGGTTACGAAAAACAGGCGTGGTGTCATTAAGATTCCGTTGCCATTCCTTCAACACGGCCGAGATTGCGGCCATTTTCATTATTCTGGCTATTTTCACTGCGCAGTGAAGAAGCCCGCAACACCGAATATACGCTGAAAGGGCTATATTTTCGGTACAGCAAAAATAGCCGTTTCAACGTATATAGAAAATCGCTAAGGCGTCCTTAATCCACCTCCAGCTGGGGCCATTGGCCCTCCATTGTTGGCAAGCCATGCCTCTGCGCGCTTCGCTCTGTCCAGAGATTTGTCTAGGATGGCCTGTACCGCGCCTTCTCCATCTTCGACGAACTTTATGAGCAAGTTGCGGCGCGCGCGGTGGCGAAGGGTAGGGGCTACACCGACCGCGGTGATTGTCCGTTCGAACAGTATCCGCTGCGCGGTCGTCAAAGTTTCAAGCCCGCCCTCGGCATATGCCGCATCGGAGATATCGTCGTACTGACCCATCCATTTCTCCTTTCCAGCACACATTGCCGGATTGCCCCGAGATTGTAAAAGCATTCCAGTTCGACGTCTTGAATTCGCCACGAGACATCGACATCTTTGGTCCATCAAGCAACCAACGGACAAACAGTGAATCAACCCAAGAAATCTCCGCTCCGTCACCTTACCCTTCCCGTCCGCTTCCTGATCGGCCTCGTCATCGTCGCGGACGCCGTTGCAAAGCCGCTCTATCGTCCGATCCTGAATTGGGTCGCCTCGTGGCGGATCATGGAGGCCTTCGAGGCGTTGGTCTCCCGCCTGCCGCGCCTTGCGATCCTCGTCCTGTTCGCGGTTCCCTTCGTGATCGCCGAGCCGCTGAAAATTTTCGCGCTGTTTCTCATGGCGAGCGGCAACGTCGTGGTCGGACTGCCTCTGCTGATCTTCTCCTATCTGGTCACCTTCCTGCTAGTCGAACGCATCTACCACGCCGGCCGCGACAAACTCCTGAGCTACGGATGGTTCGCCTGGGGAATGGGATACGTGATACAGGTCAGGGAGCGGCTTCTCGTCTATAGGGCCGAAGCACTCTCCGCGGCGCGTTCTGTCCTGGCGCGCGTCGGCCTCTAAACGGCTAGACTTTTGCAATGTTCATCGGCAAGGTTCCCGTAAACACCTCAGGAACCTTGCCGATGAACTCCGATTCACTTCCCGAAAATCTCGTCATGATGGGCGGCTTCTCAGGCGGAGACAAAGACCTCGCAAAGGAGTTCGCGCAGTCTGCCCTGAGCCTTGTGGATTGGTCGGTCCTTCCGGTCAAGGAAAAGGCAGCCCTCGCGCTCGCCGCCCTTGCCAGCGCCTCTGAAGACAGCGTCGAAAAGCTGGTGGCACATTACAACGTCACCCTCCTGAAACATAGAAATCCAGACGGTTCGACGGCGCTCGTCATCCGCAACCCCTGGTGCATCATCGAGCGCGGCGTACACATCGACACGGCTCTCCAACTTCTGAAATGGAAGGAACTCAGGGCAGGCGCACGAATCGGCCGCTTCACCTCGTTCGGCGATTGGGCGACCGTCGGAGAAATGGCCGTGGTCGGCGACAACGTCAAATTCGAAGAACACACCGTGGTTCCGGACAAGTTCGACGTGAGTTCCCCGCACCCCAGGCGGGCCGGTTTCCTCGCCAAGGTCAACAATGCCCTCTATGGCCCGAAAGACCTCGAAACGATCCTCACCGACGACCAGAAGCGGAGATTCCGCAACGTGCGCGTCCAAAACGCCCTCGACCTCGTCGACCTCGTGAGCGAATCCCTGACCGACGACATGGACGACCGAACTGTCATCGATGTCACGTTCGACATCACCAACGCCTACTTCTTCGAAAATTCGGCGTTCGACACAGGCGACGACAGAGAGCGATTCAGCGTCTTCGAACGACACCTCGTCCGACACTTCAATCCCGACGGCACTACTGCGGTCGTCACCAGATCGGGCTTCGGCGGCCTCGGCGATGAAGTCACCGTCGATGGACATGCGTTCGTCGGTAATTGGGCCGAGATCGGCGGAGCCTCCGAGATCGCGAAGGGTTGCCAGACACCGAGCCACATCACGGCGAATGACATCTCCATCGGATGGGAAGTCGACCGAAAAGTCGCGACCAACGACCTACAGGACCTGATGCGCCGCCCGTTTCTTATCGCCTCTGCCAAGATCGATTTCCTGAATGGCATCCCTGCTGAGGAAGCGGACATTCCTTCGGAACTCTCGGTCAAGAACCCACAGGAACAGCCTGATTGGTCCGGACTGAGGCACAAGGTTAAGCAGCCTCCTTTTGCCGTTTCCGCAAAGCCTCTGACCACGGTCGACGGCGCTCCCTTTGAACCTGGAAAATGGAGTTCGAGCCGTCGGCGCGGTTTTGAGCCTTGATTGATATCGACACTCTGTCCTCGGCGGTGTTCGGCAGCTCTCATGAGAGAGCCACTTCCGTAACAATCGCCAACGGCACGAGCGGTGGCGCTCCCTCACTCATCGATCCTGTTTCCCCCATTCAACAGAACGAATGGACTACGATCATGGTCCGCGATCACGTCCTTTCAAGGTCACGCACCGCCCACATCGTCGCCAGTTCTTTCGCCAGATGGACACTCAAGAATTCCGGCCCGAACTCCTTGGGTTCGATCTGGAAACGTTCGGTAGCCGAACCGCTCGCCACCCAGTCCGAACGATAACCCTCTTGTTCATGGCGATATCCGAATGCGTGGACATTGGTCCACCGCGCGAAGGATGTCGCCTGGGGGCCGACGGAAACGACCCAGACGCGTTCACCTTCGAACGCGGCCGCGCCAAGGACTGACCAGTCCGCAGGGATGGACGACAGGTCGAGTTCCGCGTAAAACGTGGCGTTGGCGTCCTTTCCCCCGACCCACTTGAGTTTCCGCACATCCAGTTCCTGGGCAGCCGCATTGACAGCCTTCTTGTATTCTGCCGCCAGAAGCTCGTTCCGGCGAGAGCCGATGCCCGCAAGAAGGACATCGTATCGTGTCCGGTCGTGGATCGCGGCGAGGGAAGGGGAGGCGATGGACATTGCAGCTCCGTCAGGTCGTGAATTCGGTTTTGTCTATCGAAGGATGCACGTTAAATCAAGACCCCATTCGCCACGCCTCCTCCGGCTTGTTGCAAGCGGTAGCCAGGAGTATTGTGCGCCAACTACGGGTGTGTCCGGCAGTCGCGGCCGACAATCTCCCTCCATCATAGAAAACGGAAATGCCCCATGATTATCGACGTGCCATTTGAGTATTCTGTCAGCGGGATCGAGCCGCGTTGCCGCAATCCCTCTGGCAGCACCGGCTATGATCAAGTGCGCGTAAACATCCGCGACATCCACGAGAGCGATGCTCCGGTGGCCCTCGAACTTCTGGACGAAGACGGAGGTCCCGCGGAGACTTTCCGCCATTTCGAAGGCGGCTTCTGGATCAGGAACTCCCGCGACGAGGATGTGGATTTCGGCAAGCAACATATCATGCTGATGGGCTACTGGCCGATGAGGAAGAAACTCGATCCTGGCTACCACGAGAACCGACGTAATTTCAAAGCCTACACGCAGGCCGAAGCCGAGCGCGACAACGCCAAGGCTGTCAAAGGCCTCAGCCTCATCGGCATCCTGCGATACAACACGACGTCCAAAAACCTATGGTATATGGTCGACAACGACCTCCAGCCTCGTGAGCCTTTCTACCAGAGACCAGACGGCATCATTGACTGCGCTGTTGTCGATGGCACGATCGGGTACCGAGAAGTCACCAAAAACGACATCAACGAAAAGCGCCAGAAAACCGTAGAATACGCTCAGTCGAGCGTGATCGCGATCGACGGCGAGCTCTGGCACCGCGCGCCTGTTCCGATGATCTACGCGACCGACAAGGCCATCCACTGGGCTTTCGACGGAACACTCAACGGCAAGGAACTCAGCTCGGATCGTTATTCATACATGAACGACAAGGCCGACATGATGACCGTCGGTGCCTACAAGATGGCGATGACCGAGTACGACACGATCCCCGACCACTTTCCCGACGCTATCGAGAAGCAGCGGGTCAAGTTCCATATCCGCTACATCGACCAGGCATTTTTCGAGAAACCCGACCTCAAGCCACTGATCGTCAAGGACATCGAAGCGTCAATGTCCGAGTGCGACCTGCACCGCGACAGCGCGTCGTACATCCACAAGTGGCTTCAATTGCGCGACCTCGTCAGGCCCGTGAGGAAATCCCTCGACAGCCAGTCCGAAGAGTTCCTCGACATGGCCGCCGACCTGATGCTCGAGCTCGATGCCATGGCGGGAAGGAACAGGTTTCCGGGAGCGACGATGTGGGTCAACCGTCAGGTCGATCTGGGAGGACCGAGCGCCCCAGAAAACAAGCCGCATCTCTAATACGACCATTCACAAGGATGACCCGAATGACCCAGATCGACCTCACACTGAAGCAAGTGGACAACGACAACTGCCGCGTCTACTTCAAAAGCCCCGGCGAGCGCCTATACTGCTTCCAGCTCGAGAACCGCGGCCAGTTCGACATGTTCGAATGCACCGACGAGGGCGAACCCCTTTGCCATGTCGACATGTCGAAGTTCGAGACGCCCTTCGTCGAAGGCGTGGACAGCAAGATCAGGATCGCCCGCGAGTTCAACGAATGGCTCGGCGATCTCGTGCTCGATCACGGGCATACGGCCGGCATTTCCTTGTAAATTGGTTGATTTTGGGGATTGATTTCGGGAACTCGCAGGCGTATCCGGGCGCTGTCTCCCAAGACGATGCGATCGGGCAAGTCCCGAAGCGGACCACCGCTCCAGACCAGGAAAATGGAGCGTCGCGCCGACGGATTTCTGCGAGGAAGTTCGTCGGCCACTCCTCATCGGACATTCTTGCCCGCCGACTTCCTACTTCCGCTTTCCCTTGATTGCCCTGACGGCCAGGAGGATGACCACGGCGGGCGCGACGATCACATAGGTCAGCCAGGTTTCCTTCCGCCCGCCACTGAGCGAAAGCAGTCCCAGGACTTCCTTCGCCAAATAGAGGACGCTGATCGCGGTCCACACCAGCAACACTACACCGATCACCAACACATAACCCATCATCAACTCCCCGGATTTCGAAGTCCGCCATTCTAGCCTTTGGACAATGATTCAGAGTGCCATGGCGCGGCCAACGATGGAATAATTAAAGACGTCAATTGACCGGCCACATTGAAACCAATATCGGAGTCATTCATTATCCTGTTGAAACTAAAGGAGACTGACATGAAGAAAATTCTGGCCATCATCTGCGTCGGAGCGTCGCTCGCCGCCTGCACGGCCACCGAACGCGGTGCCGGCCTTGGTGCCGCCGGCGGTGCCATCATTGGCGGCGCTCTCTCCGGCAACGTTCGCGGCGCAGCCGTCGGCGCGGCAATCGGCGGAGCCGGCGGCGCGATTATCGGCAATGCGTCCGAGCGCGAACCCGACCGCTGCTATTACCGCGACCGCTACGGCAACCGCTACCTCGACTACTGCTGATCCCAAGACGTCAACCCACAAGGAAACGGCCGCTTCGAAGCGGCCGTTTTTCGTTTCACCTCTCGGTGCGCTCAGCGCAACGGCGACGGCTCGCCGAGGTCCGCCTTCGCTTCCAGGTGGGCAAGCGCGGCGATGACCTCGTCTGCGAAGACACCGGGGGCGTAGTCCGCGGCCTGGATGGTCCGATGGACCCGCGGCGAATTCCCTCTCGAAAGACGGACCAGGACGATATTGTCTGTGTCTTTCTTGATCGCCACGCCGTAGGCGAATGCATCTCCGATGCAAGCGATGCCGATGATGGTGTTGCCTTCAGACTGTGGAACGGCAAAATCAGGGAACTTCGCCGGATCGCTGACCCACTCAAGGAAAGCCGCCGCCCTGGCGTTCAACGTCATTGAGATGCGTACGACCGTCCTTGCGAATTCATGCGCGACAAGCTCGACACGCTTAGGCGACCGAGAGCGCACCAGAGTTAGAAACCTGTTCCTGCTGTAGTCTTCCATCCATTTCACCGCAGTAATATCCGACATGTCCTCTCGCTCTCCGTTCGACAGTCCCGATTGTCGGGGTTTCGCCGGTTAAATCAAGACCTCGCGAGATCATGACCCGGATTGCCAACCAGCCGACATTCGAAGCCGACCGTTGCTAGACCAATCGCGTTTCGCGGTGGTCGTCATGCGCGTCGATCTTGCAAGTTGGACAAGGCTCCAGATCGGACACTCGAGGCTGCCGTCGACCACAGCCTTTCTGAAGTGAAGGTCCACGCGTGAGACGCAGCGGACTGCGGATTAACCGAAAATCGCCACCCGACTCACGCTGACTGATGTTATATCCGTAGCCCGACATCGAAGGGAGAACCCATGCACACCATCGGCATCCTCGTTTTCGGAACGCTCCTCCTGTCGGCGGCGGCCGCGGCGGCCGAATGCGACTTCGGCGGGGCGACGACCGGTATGTGCCATGCATCGATCACGATTCAGAACCAGGTCAACTCCAACGGCAATTCCTCTGCCGATATCGTGATCAAGAGTTCGGCCGAATGCTCGAAAGTCAGCTATCGAAACGGCGATCTCACGGAGACATCCTTCGTCAGAAACGGGACGAGCATCGAAAGCATTTCTTCGACTACGCCCATCAGTCCAACCGACATGGTTGTCACTTCCTGCCAGGCTTTTGGCCCCCACAATGCTGAAACAACAGACGCACCACAAGAAACAGCATCCGACAATCCTCCAGAGCCAAAGGATGGAACTCTTACAGGGCGGTGGAACAGCAATCACTATTGGTATTGGGATTTGTGGGAAGAAGACGGAAAGATCATCGGAACCCAAGTGATCCAACTGGATAAGACACCGACGTACGCTTACATGACCGGAACGCATAAGGGGAAAACGCTGACCCTGAAAATCATCAGCCCCACTCTCGAGAAGTTGCGCACGCAATTCGGCGTGACAACCGAACGAGATCGCGTCGTAAACCAGAACACCATCCAGAACTACAATGGCAACGTCACCATGACCCGCCAGAGAGAGCAAGACTTGGACCGCACAGTCAGTTCGCTGTCCGGGCACTGGACGACCCTTAAAGCCGATCTTTCTTACTCTCTGACCGACAACAACGGTGTCATCAAGGGGACAGGGTCATCAAGCGGCTCGTGGCCTGATTTCGTCGGCGATCCCAAAGCAGACGCTAAGGTCGATCTCATTGTCGATGGAAGCAGGAAGGCAAACGAAGTGGTTCTCAACGTGAGGGACAAGAGCGGTAAGGTTACCTCTGCCCGCTACAACATGCGAAACGACCATTCTTTCTGGAAGGACGGCACCCTCGTGATGATCCGCCAATAGTAGCTACTCGGCCGCTCTCGGCCTGGAGCGGCGGCTCGTCGTTCACATTTACAATACAATCAGTTCTCGTTGTTCACTCTACCTGCCGCAGGGGTAGGGTGCCATATTTCACGTCAGGCCGCAGGTCGGCAAAACGAGGAACGACAATGCTCAACCAGATCAGCGGACTGCACCATGTCACGTCGATGGCAAAGGACCCGAACGAGAACAACGCCTTTTTCACCAAAGCGATGGGCCTGCGTCGCGTCAAGAAGACCGTGAACTTCGACTCTCCGGACACCTACCACCTGTACTACGGGGACGAAAACGGCAGCCCCGGGACGATCATTACCTACTTCCCGTTCGCCCATATCGCCCGTGGCAAGAGCGGGAGCGGGGAGGTGGGTACGACCGCCTTCTCGGTCCCTACGGGCGCTCTCGACTTCTGGTCCAACCGACTGCCTGGCTTCGGCGCGACAGACGTCAAAAAGATCGAGGGGTTCGGAGAAAAGCGCCTGACGTTCGCAGGCCCCGACGGCGACGGTTTTGCACTCGTCGAAGTGGCTGACGACCATCGCGCACCGTGGCGTCACGACGGCATCGACCCAGATCACGCCGTTCGCGGCTTCCACTCCGTGTCCATGCGGCTGCGCGATATCGGTGCGACTTCCGAACTGCTCCGCTTCATGGGCTACGAGGAGGTCGACAGAAAGGAGGGCATTACGAGACTGGCGGTTCCAGGCGGCAACGGTGCGGGGATTATCGATCTGGAGGCCAAGCCACTGCTCGAGGCCGCGAGGCTCGGGGCAGGCTCCGTCCACCACGTCGCTTTTGCCGTCGAAAACAGGGCGAAACAGCTGGAGGTCCGCAAGGCGCTGATGGACACCGGTTATCAGGTCACGCCCGTCATCGACCGCGACTACTTCTGGGCGATCTACTTCCGCACGCCGGGCGGCGTCCTGTTCGAGGTCGCCACCAACGAGCCTGGTTTCGACCGCGACGAAGACACGGCCCATCTCGGCGAGGCGCTCAAGCTACCCGAGCAGCATTCCGGTCTGCGCGCCGAAATCGAGCGCTACCTGCCGCCGATCGTCGACTAACCGCTCAATGGAGTAGGGGCCGCGCTTGCGGTCCTTCCATGCCCGAAGGTTCGCATCACAGTTCCCTTGTCGACCGAATTCGTGGCCGAATGCGCGTTTTGCTCTTTGCGCGCCACCATGCCTAAATCTCCCACACAAGAGGAGATCATGATGACCGAAACAGAACAGTATTACCGCTTCGTCGGTGCCCCGGAGAAGCAAAACCACCTCTGACCCGTCATTGGCAAGCCTGCCAAAGGCGAAGACAAACAGGTCGCGTGGGGTGCCTCGGAAAAAGAGGCCATTAACATAGCCGCAGGCCTCCAGGCTGAAGCGATACTACGCCACTCCACGAACGTTCGCGCATTCCTTAACAAGGCAAAGGGCTACTTCCTCACCCGCGTCGAAGAGCAGATCGGCCGGATTGTCGACACCACCCTCGAAGTCGAGCGAGTGATCCATAGAAAATCCGCTCACAAATTGATCGACCGCGAGGTCGCCAACACGATCTCCGGCAAGATCATCTACGAGACGGTCCAGGGACATCATTTCCACCATGGTATCAGCGAAGGCCAGCTGACGATCGAGGACGCCGCCCAGGCGATCGTCGCCATCGCCTCGGCACCGAAGACGCTACCGGATGACGCCCCGGCCTTCATCGCCGAAGCCGTCGACGAGAAGCGGATGTTCGCGCAGCAGGGCAACATGCTCCTCGAACTCTATCGGCTTATTCAGAGCAAAGCGGACGATCGATACGGAAACGCAGACCTTGCCGAAGACGACGCTGACGTCCTGATCAGCTCGTTTTTCCGCGAAATGCCATGGATTCACCATGCCTAAGCCGAACGCCTGAACGAGAAGGCCGAAAGCTATTTGGACTGGCGAGCGCCACATCTACTCGAAAAGGCCAATAAGAACGCCGCTTCGCCCGCAGGGGTAACCGCCTGACCGGTAGACGCATCGAACGTCAGCAGGTATCGTCACATCGCCACTCAACGGCCGCCACATGCGGCCGTTATGATTTCAGCGACCTTGGACCGCTGTCAGGCAGGTCGAACTGCATACTTCGACCGACGGTTTCGGCAGATCGATTCAGGACCGGCATCACGACGATTTTCCCGGAGCCGCAGGCGACCATTGTTTTCAAAGCTTCGATATCGCCACGACCCCACTGATGAGGTCGTTTGGAGTGCTGGATTTCGTAAATCATCGCTCAGCGTCCAACAGTCAAACGGTCGAGCGGTCGAGCGGTCGAGCGGTCGCTACGACTTGCGGCAACGGCTGTCAAACAAAACCGGACATCTAGGCCTCAAGATACACGGGGACCGCGGCCGGCCGTCAACAAGATCGCATAAGCTTAATTATGGAACTAATAGCTAAGTGACTGTTGCAAAAGAGATATTTGACAACAGACCGTCATCGTTCTATCAAACTCTCTGTCGAAACAGTCGGAGCGATGACGTCATGGCGATCATCCACCTCAACAGCGCGAAACTCCCGCCGGAACTCATAGGCCACGCGTGTGTCGATCGGCGTTCGCTGCCGAGGTTCTTTCCAACGATCTGGCAATCCCGCAAGCTTGGCAACGGAAAACTGTCAAAGTTCAATCTCCGAAAGCTCCGGTCCATCGATCGCTTTCACGACTACGGCGAAGAGATCATCGGGATCAGCATGGACAAGCTGATCGCCGCGCAGTCCTGGGATCAGGTCGCCGATGCGGCGACGGGCTTCTTCGCGCATCTCGTCAACGAGGCGCGGTCCACGCGGACCGACCTCAACGGCATATTGCAAGCGGTCGTCGACTACCTCGTCGATCTCGCCGGATGGGCAGCCGAAGATGACGGGGCCGATGCATCCAGCCAGGCAAGAATCTTCCTTCATCGCTTCTGCGATCTCCACGGACCATCCAGAACCAACCGGGTTCGAAACAATCGGAAACCAAGGAAAGCGGAGTAGGGCGCTGACCCCTGCCCCATCTCGTCACCATGCGACGTCTTTGTTTTTGGTTAACCTTCCATCCGTGTGACGTCTCTAATTAAGTTGCGACGTTCGCCTGGCTTTGCTATTGGGCAGGCTGAATTTTTGCTGTTTGCGAGGCGAGAACATGACCATCACCTATCCGGATGCCGCGTCTGCCAACCTTGCGTCCGTGCGGAACGGCATTTCCCGGGTGGCCATGGCCTGCGTCGGCTCGCTTCTGGTCGTCGCGCAGGCACACTCCCACGAGACGCGCGACGGCGGCGACGGCCGCGTCGTCATCGCCGCAGACGTCACGGAAGCGAAACTCGACCGCGACCGCCGTTCCGCGCAGCTGCAGGTCTCGTTCGGGAAGTCGCTCACCGGAGAGGTCGGCAGGACATGGTCCAACGGGCTGGTCATCAACTGCTCGGACGGAAACAACACCGTGTTCGCCAACGGGGCCGGCGAGTTTTCCTTCCGTCTCGGCCATGTCGACAAGCCGATGGGTCCAAACGTCACCCTCTATACCGAAACCGGGGCGGTCAAGCCGTCGAACCTGCGTGGTCTGGCCACAAGCACCGACGCCTTCAACGTCTGGAGCGGCGTCGACCGCGAGGAACTCTCGTCCATCCTCGACGGCCTCGCGAACGGGGAAATGATCTATTTCCGGATCGAGGAACCGAAGACGGGGATCAAGTCCGTGGCGATCTCGCTCGACAACTACGAAGGCTTCAACAACTTCTCCGCCTTCCGAAGCGCCTGCCGCAAAATCTGGAGCGCCGGCAGCTAGGCCTCAAATCCCACTGCGCCGCAGATGACCACCTTCGCTTGTCCGCCGGAATTTGACATGCGAACGGACCAATCCGACACGGTCCGTCGTCTCTCTGAGACAAAGTGGCGCACCCTTGACGGAAGAGTTGGTGCCATTCGGTTCGCGGACAGCCGTGGCACCCAGAACACAGGCTACACCGACTACCTGACAATCGGCTTCGATGACGGTTCGGAATACTGCGGAGAAAAAAGCGAAATGGTCCCCGCCCACGGCGAAGCCCGCGCAGCCACTGCCTGACAGACACCTTGGAAGCGGGGTAGGCTGTCCCTACCCACTTTTCAGGCCTTCGGTCAGACGAAACCTTTGACCGACATGAAGGTCTGGTCGAAATTCGGCTTCCGGATACTTCCGTTCGCCGACGCGAGGAAATCCTCGATCAACTGTGGTAGATGTTCTCCACCCCTCCCCTGCTCCTCTACCTTGTCCAAGATGAGCGCAAGTCGCCTCGATAGGTAGTCGACGGTCCCCTTGGCCGCCTCGTCACGACGACAGACACCGATGGCAAACGAAAGCGCTATCGCCCAGCCGCGATACACCTCGCGGTCAGCGCCATTCGCATGGTCACCCCTTACCTTGACCAATGTCTTCGCATAGAGGTCGGCGGCGTCGATCTGGCCGAATGCGACTTCCATCGAAACCGACGTAGCCTTGGAAGAAAAGATGCGGTCGAGGTGGGCCAAGAGAACTTCGGTAGGCCCTTCGAAAATCTTCATGATGCGCGCGTCGCGATACATTCTCCCGACGAGGACGTCTTCCTCGTATCCTCGTCCTCCGAGGAGCTGGAGGGCCTCGTTGGCGATTTCATTCGCCCATTCCGAACAAATGACCTTCGCGACCGTGGCCATGTATTCGGCCAGCGGCGCATCCTGAGGCGCGGCTTCGGCAAAGCGAAGGATTTTCTTCATGCATTCGATGCGTTGAACCATGTCCCCGATCTGCTTTTGGACAAAGGGATTGCCGACCAGGAACTGTGTCCCGATCTTCCGCTGGGAAACATACAGGGAAACGACCTGCGTAGCCCTGAGCGCGACGCCGAGCGACATCGCCGCAACACCCAAACGCCCTTTGTTCATCGAGTTCTTGGCGACATTGTACCCGTTGCCATGACCCGACAAACACCTATCGAACGGAACCTCCACGTCTTCGAATTTCAACGTGTTCTGGACGATGCCGCGCAAGCCCATCGTCTTGTGTTCATGCTGGACCGAGAAGCCCGGGGACTTCGTATCCACGAGAAATGCCGAAACCCTGTTGCCCTGGTCCGGCACCTTGGCAAAACACACCACGTTCTCTGCCCACGCGCCAAGACCGATCCAGATTTTGGTTCCATTGATCCGATATCCGGTTTCCGTCTTCACAGCCGTTGCCGAGATATAGCGAGGGGCAGACCCCGCACCGTGTTCGGTTAGAGCAAACGCGCACAATGCCTCCCCCGAAGCCGTCCGTCGGAGAATTTCGTCCTTGCCGATCAAATCCACGGCGTTTTCGAGACACGGAGTGGACAGGAAGTTATGGATGACCATCGCCGAAGCCACGGAGGCGTCGAACGTCGCGGCGGCCGTGATGACCGCGTTTGCCTCGCTGATGGCGAGCTCGGCCCCGCCGTGTTCTTTCGTTCCGCAGAGACCGAAGGCCTTCGCTTTTGCCAAACTGTCCAGAAGGCCTGGAGGCAGTATTCGCACTTCGTCTGCCGATAAAAAGTCGGAGCCAGCAAGAATGCCGATTACGTCCTCGCGGACCTGCTCGAAATCTGACGAAGTCTTCGCTTTCTCGTTTGCTATCATTGCTGTCTTTACTTCTCGGTTGGACACATACATCAACGCTATACTTTGATTTACTTGCAACCAAGCATTAGTTATTGTGCCGGTGACTATCGCAGTCGACGGGCGAATTCCAGCAAAAAAATAATTCAAGACGTCGTTCTTCGGCGACCTCGGCTTCGTTCGCCGACCTTGACGCGTCTTTCATCGAGATGGATTGAAGCAACCACGGTCGCCAAAACCGGCTCAGAGACCAGTCTCACCGAGTCTAAAGAACGCGATGTGGGGGATATTCCATGGGTCGATTTTTTCGCGCGGTTTGGAAGTGCATCTACTTGGCACTCGCAACCTACTGGACGGTCGCCTTTGCGTACGGCCTCGTCCTCGCAGGATTCCGCGCCTGCGGGATCGGTTCATGTCCCGACCTCCCGATCTACCACAGCCGCATCCTGAACTTCCTGCTGGCGCTTTTTCCCGATCAGACTCCCTATGCCCTCCTGATCGCGATCGGCCGCGGAACCTTGTGGTTGCCTAACCTTCTTATATCCCTACACCTAGATGCGACGTCGATGACCAGACGCTTGATGGTGTCCCGATCGAGCCTCGCGATGGCAGACCCAAGCTGGCGATGCACAGCGAGAAGATCGGACCGGTTCACATCTTCGAGAAATTCACCGACCTTGATCCCGAGCCGGCCCGCCAGCTCTTTGTAGGTCATCGTCACTTCTTTCGTCATCCACGCCTTCCAACTAGTCGCCATGTGGCGGCAAGCTTACATAAAGGTGTCCCGGGTCAACATCGGGTGACGTCTATGTCCCGGGGATTACAAAGCGGGTCTCGACTGCGTATGCGCCCGTATCTTCGCCGCGTAGCTCGTCGAAACCTCGAACTCCTCGGGTGTGCGGATGGCGAAAGGCGTCCGCTGTTGGATTGTCGCCCAAGCCCCGTGCGGTTCCCCGTCGCCGTCGAACTCGACCTTGAACGCACCTTTGAGGCGCGTTGCCCCGTCGAAATCAAACGTGACGTCATGTCTTAGTACCAGACCTCCGACATGGTTCTCGACCGACCAGCTTCCGGTTGGATTCGCCGATCGAGCCGACCCGATTTCCATGTTGTCGAGCGCCCATTCCGCGATCTCTCGCATCTGCGGCGTTGCCATAACCTCTGGGACCCGGATCGTGTTCAACTCGTGGATCGACCGGATGGACGAAATCATACCGAAATCCGGCTGTGTTCCCATGCGTTCGATAGACGTCGGCCTGTTCATGTGGAGATCGGCCTTGCTCGCGAAATTCCAGGCGATCGCATCCGCCTTGACCGGAAACCCAGTGTGATCGAGAAGCAGGGAGAAGTAGCCGCGCTTCTCGCCCCTGCCCATCCTGTCCCAGTAAGTCATCTCGCGGTACATCAGCACCTGTCCGTCAAGATTGCTTCGGAACCATCCGCCCTTCGGCAAATAGGCGACGCGAGGTTTGAACTCGAAGTTCGACAAGGCCCATCCGGCGAGCTTCTCGCAGTCGGCGGTTGGTATCCAATCGAGACCCGTGCCTTTGGTGCCGACTATCCTCGCAGCGATTTTGCTCAAAAAGCCATTTGTCATCTGAATTCCCGTTCGCATTTCTGCGACCACATAGCGCCACACCGCAGCAACCGACAAATTTTCTGAGTGAACCCAGACAACAAGAAGGTCGATGCCAGACATTGCCGAGACCGCATGACGCACCTCAAGGCGCTTGATAGACGTTCCATATGCCCCCATATGAACGGCGCAAACCAAAAGAGGGTGACAATGTCGTATGTCGACGAGAGGCTAGCCGAGATTCGCGCGACCATGCACCCCGACGATTCATCCTTCCTGCCGCCGAAGGCCAAATACGTGCGCACTCGAACAAAACGAGCGCGTAAAGTCGATCCTGTCATTCCGGCGATTGTCACACTTGGATCGGAGCCAACTCCGCTCGAGCGGTTCGATGCCTTGGCGGGGCAACTCCGTCAAGAAGACGAGGAACTGACCGAACTTTAGGTCACTCCATCCGAAATCCCTATCAGATTCCGGCCCTTTTCAAAAGATACTGGTAGGATTGCGTCAACGTCGGCCGAAACCCTAATTCGCTCTCCAGTCGAGCGGAAAGCGAGATGACCGACTGAACCAAACCACTGATTTCTTCATGTGAGACACCGCTGTCGCGCAAATCCTCGGCGACCCTATTTGCGTTGGCGAGCGTCGCCGCAGACCCTGGGCTCGAGGCGGGGTTCCGATCCTCGTAGGTTGGATCGAGCGTCGACACCGGTATCCCGAGCGCAGCTGCGATCGCCGGCAGATAGTGCGGACTATCGACCTTCCCCTTTTCGATCCGTCCGATGTACTGCTGATTGACGCCGGAAAGCTTCGCCAGCTTGGCCTGACTGAGATTTGCCGCTGACCTCGCAGTGCGAAGATTCATGGCGAGCTCGGGGAGTTTTTCCACATGACCTCCGTCGGATATGAACACTCTGTTGCTATCATACGTGTTGAAACGTCAACACCATTCATGTCAGCAAAGACCTAGCTTGTCCTAGCTCTTGATCGACAACGTCGGCAGCCGTCGTCCCGAAGTCTGTTTGCGTCCGGCTGGGCCTCCCCAACGGCAACCAACGACGGCAGCGTCAACTCACGAAAGATGGCTGTTTGGCGGGTTTGATCCCGACCTCGAGGGCAACGCCCAGATCGGCCGCTATGGCCATACCGTCCAACCGAACTCGATGGTTCTCCCGAACGAGCCAGCCGGCCTTTTCAAAATGTCCGTGCATGACCTTGGCATCCTCGGACGTCAGTTGGTTGGCGAGATAGAACTCGAGACCACGTCTGGCCATTTCCATTGCTGCAACCTGATAGAGCGCGATGCCGATACGCTGACCGCTGTTGTCGGAAAACAAACCACGGACGTTCAGCGCCTCTCCCTTGGTGTTCACGTAACCGATTTTTGGCTTGTCGAGGTTGTAGACCCTGAAGTCGTCATAGGCCTTCTTGGCGTTTTTGAACCACCTGGTCGAAGCCATTTCCGATTTCAGGAACAGTTCGAACTCTGCCAGCGACTGAAGGTGATCCATATTCTTGCCCGGCCACGAGACCAGGAAAGTCAATCTGTGTGCGATCCTGCGCAGTGTCTCGATACTCAGTTCTTCGAGCGCCTGCTCGACAGTGTCTTCGGGAAACAACGATACATGGCCGCCCAACGTTGCGGCATAATGCAAAACAGTCGGGCAAAAGCTTTCGAACACGTGACTTGGGACGTTCTCGACGAGGATGTAGCCGACCTTGATATCCCCGATGTAGGCACCGATTTCATCGAGCTTGTAGCAGCGGTTGGTCCCGGGAACGTATTCCTCGTAGACGAAACGCAATGGTTCGCCCCGCTTCGTCTGGAGACCGTAGTCCAGCTCGGTTCTGGCACCGCCTATCTGCAAACCTCTCAACAACATCACCCCGCCCGATCCGTCCGCCGACTTTACCTGCGGACCGCGCAACCGAAAACTCCTCCGACAGTAGACTGAAGATGTTCCCGAGCGGGAACATCTTCAGTCTTTTCCGGGGACGCCACGTTGAATGTTCCCGAACGGGAACACAAACCGACCACCATAGAAAAGACCAGCGAAGGCGTGCCTTCGCTGGTCCAGGTTTCTCCAGACACAACCAAGTCCCGACCTCGCTTATGCGGCGTCGAGGAACGTCCTCAGAGCGCGGCTGCGGCTGGGGTGCTTGAGCTTGCGCAGCGCCTTGGCTTCGATCTGGCGGATGCGTTCTCGGGTCACCGAGAACTGCACGCCGACTTCTTCCAGCGTGTGATCCGAATTCATGCCGATGCCGAAGCGCATGCGCAGGACACGCTCTTCGCGCGGCGTAAGCGTCGCAAGGATTCTCGTCGTCGCGGAGCGCAGGTGCGACAGTACGGTGGCGTCCATCGGAGACACGGCGTTCTTGTCCTCGATGAAGTCTCCCATGCTCGAGTCGCCTTCGTCGTCACCCACCGGGGTTTCGAGCGAGATCGGCTCCTTGGCGATCTTCATGGTCTTCTGGACCTTGTCGAGCGCCATGCCGAGCTTTTCGGCCACTTCTTCCGGCGTCGGCTCGCGACCGGTGTCGTTCAGAATCTGGCGCGACGTGCGGACGATCTTGTTGATCGTCTCGATCATGTGGACCGGAATGCGGATCGTGCGGGCCTGGTCGGCGATCGAGCGCGTGATCGCCTGCCTGATCCACCATGTCGCGTAGGTCGAGAACTTGTAGCCGCGGCGGTATTCGAATTTGTCGACCGCCTTCATCAGGCCGATGTTGCCTTCCTGGATCAGGTCGAGGAACTGAAGGCCGCGGTTTGTGTACTTCTTGGCGATGGAGATAACGAGGCGCAGGTTCGCTTCGACCATCTCCTTTTTCGCCACGCGGTTCTCGACTTCGCCCTTCTTGATCAGAGCGACGATACGTCGGAACTCGCCGATCGAGATGCCGGTGTCGGCCGCCAGCGCAGTAATACCGGCGCGGAGCGTATTGATTTCCTTGCTGCCCTTTTCGACAAAGTTCTTCCAGCGCCCCGGAAGCGTCGAACAGTAGTCGACCCAATCGGGATCGAGTTCGCGGCCGGCATAGTTCTGGAGGAAGTCGTCGCGGCGGACACCGTAGGATTCGGCCAGCCGCAGGAGCTTGCCTTCGTTCTGGGTCAACTTCTTCGAGATGTCGTCGATCTGCTCGAGAAGAGCCTCGATGCGCTTCGGGTGGAGCGACAGCGATTTGACGGCGGCGATCAGATCGGCGCGGTACATCGCCATCAATTCCTCGTCGTCGGCGTCCCGGCGCGCCTTCTCCTGAAGACCGCTCATCTGCGCGTAGGTCTCGGCGATGGTGTTCAGGGTCGCGGTCACCTGAGGCAGCAGCTCGGTTTCCATGGCGAGGATCGACAGCGACGAGTCGTCATCCTCGATCTCTTCGACCACCGGAGCTTCGCCGCCGACATTGGTGATGTCGTCTTCCGCCTGCCTCGCACGACGGGCGCGCTCCTTGTCCTCGGCGGCCTTCCGCTCGAGTTCGATCTGTTCGGCGCTCTTGAACTCAGGCGCTGCTTTGGCTTCCGGACCCGAATAGGTCGCTTCGAGGTCGATGACATCGCGAAGCAGGGTCGTCCCCTGCGCGAGCTCGTCGCGCCAGATGATGATGGCCTGGAAGGTCAACGGGCTTTCGCAAAGCCCCGCCAGCATCGTCTCCTTGCCGGACTCGATACGCTTGGCGATGGCGATTTCGCCCTGGCGGGTCAGAAGTTCGACATTGCCCATCTCGCGCAGGTAAAGGCGAACGGGATCGTCGGTGCGGTCGCTGGTTTCCTTTTTCTTCTTCGTGGCGAGAACCGCCTTCGAGCCGGCGACGACCACTTCTCCGTCGGAGTCGTCAGCGTCGTCGTCATCGTTCTCGATCGCCTCTTCGTCTGCGTCTTCGTCCTCGACGACGTTGATGCCCATGTCTGACAGCATCGTCATCAGGTCTTCAATACCCTCGGACGACATGCCGCCCGCGGTCGTTAGCGCGTTGATCTGCCCCATCGTGGCGAAGCCGCGCTTCTTGGCCGACTTGATGAAACCCTTCACGAGGGCTTCGGTGTCGAGCAACGGACGATCACCGTCCGAAGAATTGCCGTCGTCGATTTCCATTTCAGCAGAGATGCCCGCCATCGATTAAATCCTTCCATGTCCGCTGAGGTCCCGGAATCGCATATAGAGCTTGAATGCTTCAAAAAGAAGTACTCGAGACCGAAGACCACCCAAAGGTTAACTCTTGACGCAATCATGCGTCGGTTTAAGTCAAACCGCGCGCCGCGATCCTGCCCGAGTCACCTCATTCAGGATCGCACACTCGCGCGATATGGTTACTTTTTCATGAACGCTGACCGTTCAGCATCTTGCTGACGGCCCTGAACCTGTCGCCGCAGACGTCCTTGAGATTAATCAGGTCATCCAGCGACTTTTCGATATCGCCCTCGCGGACCCACTCGCGCACAGGCCGCAGGTCCGTGCCCAGCCGCAGGCTGGACGCGCCTGCATCGAGAAGCTTCTCGGCGATGCGGCGGCTGTGGGTCGCGACGACCAGGCCGAGGCACTTCTCCGGCATGTCGTTGGCGAAGTTCGATAGGAACTGGCCGATGGCGTTGTGGTACCCCTCCCCGACCCCGATATCCGGTTCGTCCAGCATCAGGTAGTGGAAATTCGTCCGGTTCTTCGAGGTCGAGACCGACGTCTGCATGACCTTGATCGAGACGTTGCCCGTGCTGTCGATGTTCTCGTCGCCGAACATGAACGCCTTGGCGACACCGGAGGTCGTACGCCGCCCCATGCCGATATCCATGACCTCGAGGGCGATCTTGTCCTCTTTCGCGAAATTTCGGCCGAGCTGGTTGATAAGCATGAACGCGAGGCTTTTGCCAGATGCGTTCTCCCCCGTCACGACCATAACGTCACGGCGCGTGCCTTCCTCGAGGAGGGACGGGATGATCTCGGTCGCCTCGTCCTTGAATTCCTCCAAGGCGGAGAAATCCTCCCACACATCGACGGGAGCGAGGTTCGACGGCTTTTCCACGGCGTTCACTTCCATAATTTCGGTTTCACATTGCCAATTGACGGCTTCATACAGATTCGCGAACAGGAAATCAACGGAGTCTAGCAATTCTTCTTGACCCGCCTCACCGGAGTCTTTAATTGACTTTCAACGTTGAACGGACGGAAAGGACGACGGCATGTACCAGTTCGCTTATGCAGAGGCCATGGAATATTCCGTATCCAACTCCAAGAGCCGCGAACGCGAGGCCTTCGACAAGTCGATCTCCCTCCTGACGGCCGCAGCCAACCAGAAGCGCTACTCGCGCATCGCCATCGAGGCGATCACCTACACCAGACAGCTCTGGAGCGCGCTCATCGACGACCTCAGCTCGCCGGACAACCAGTTGACCGAACAGGTCCGCGCCAACCTGATCTCCATCGGTATCTGGATTTTCGGCGAGATGGATAAAATCCGCAAACAGGTGTCCGCCAACTTCCAGGGCATCATCGACATCATGACGACCATCCGCAACGGCCTCGCTTAAAAGCTCGCCATCCTTTCGCGTAGTGACTTCGCGAATGCGGCCGCATCGCCGGCCGCAATGCCGCGCCTGCGCAGAAGAATGGAAGCAACCGGCTCGTCGATCACAATGTCGACAGTCGTATGCGCCGGAGTCGGAGCCGTGACGAGAAGGTTGGCGTAGGCGGCGTGCAGCACGTCGGTCATCTCGTAGCAGCGGTAGCCGGTCCTCGTATTGCCAAAGCTCAACACGCCATGGAACCTCTCCGGGAGCGCGTCCAGCCCCGCTTCCAGCGCCATGTCAAGACGGCCGTCCGCAATCGGCATGGGAACCCCCGGGTTGCCCAGCCGCCACGAGCAGGCGAGGAATTCGGCGAACTCGTAGATTTCCCTCATGCGCCGGCCTCTTCCCGAGAGGCACGCATCTTCTCCCACAGTTTCAGGGCTTTGAGATAGCGCTTGATCGGACCAATGGCCGAGCTGCCGTAGTTCCTGTCCAGCTTTCCTCCAACAGAGTGGGCAACGACGAAGTTGACGCGGGCGTCTCCGAGAAAGTGGATGGCAGCCTGCCATCCCTCGCCTTTCCACATGGCGCGATATGTTCCGCCATCCGTCATTGACAGCATCGGCCGTACGAGACGCTGGCCGACCACCAACGATGCCAGATCGGCAGCTGACCTCCCCGAAGGCTCTACCTCCTCCTCTTTTGCATCCTGCCCGAGTTCGGTAATTCGATCAACGAGGTCTTGCCTCCCCATGCGCCGACACCGTTCTTGCAAACGGCCTTCCGCCAATCCCGATACGCTCACTTACTGGACCCCGCGCACAAGCCTTCAGGACCCAAACCATTCTCCGGGACAACCGGCATGTCAACTCCGAGCCGCCGAAGCAAAGTCCGCCAGCCAAGACGAGAGTTCGTCTACAGACCACCCGACGGCCGCTTGACGGCCTGTGACCTTATGGGCAGGTCGATGGACCTCTCCTCCGCCGCACGCATCGCCTTCTTGAGGTAGACCTGCTCTGGATGGTTGACCTCGCGGTCGACCTCGTAGTGATCGAGATACTCTCTGCCCGCACGCTCTATGACATCCATCGCCCGTTCGGACGGCATTTCCGCCAAGGCCTCCGACAGATCGCAATACAGCCGCATCTTTCTGGTGTCGGAGACGGGAAGGAACGTCTCCCTGTCCTGGGCGACGACGACCAGAAACTGACGCAGCTTGACGGCGCAGTCGGCCACCCGCGCGTTTTCTGGCTCGAGGAAATAGTCTCCCGACAGCGTCGGCTGCTTGCGGAGATTGAACTCGTTCAGCATATCCTTGGTTCGCCGGTTGGTGGCGTTCTGGCGTCTCGACCGACCGAGAGCCTCCTTGAACATGTGAAGCGGATAGGTGTCCGCTATCTGCATATGCCAGTACATCCTGGCCGCGGTTTCCGACGTGTCCGTCGGCGGCCGATTGACGATCCGCAAAACCTCCCCCGAATAGCCGACGACGCGATCGAGTGCCTCGTTGTGAAAGTCGAACGTCGCCATTCTCTGGACAATCATCGGCTCGATGCAACGTTGATAGACGATGCCGTCGACCAGGAGGATGTCCTTCGCCGCCTCCTCCACCAATTGGACATGCTTCGCACGATCGGTGAAGTCCACGGTTTGGAAATAAGACGATGGTCCGAAGAACTTCCGCCCGGTCAGCTCCACCTTCGGGAACCCTGACGAATGCGTTCCCGCTTCGACGGAATCGGAGAATTCGCCGATGGCTATCGGCTGTCCGTCCGCACCCTCCAAGACCTCCGACCGACGCAGCGGCCGCCAATATGCGCCGGCAAAATACCGTACATGCTCGCGCTCGGCACCAGGAAGGATCGTCCATCCGCTTTTCTGAGAGAGGCCTTTCGGCGGTGTGTCGTCCCATTCCGCTACCACTGGCGCTTCCTCGGCCGAACGAACTTCGAGATCGACGGCCACCTTCTCCTGAAACGGCAGGGTCGAGTTCAGCCTGTTGCCTTCTTTGCGGCCTGTAGCCTTGTAGCGGATCGGAATCTCGAAAATCATACTGCGTTATCCCGTTGCGGCGCACCGCCTGCCCATGCACGGACAAAACCACGGACGACCGCGTCATTCCAGACGCATTGCGGCCGGTGGACGGGCCCCACACGATTTCAAGAGGCGCAATTCCGCGCGAGAAACGAGATCGTGAACAACATGACGAAGCCGTACTTCGAATTCGACGGGCATAGCCTTATCACCCCAGCTTCCATCGCAGAGGCCCTCAACGGCCATATCGCGACACCAGAGGAAACCGCGCTCGCCGATGCTTCGTCCAGACTATCCGCCCTCCTCGATTCCGCGCTCAAGCGTTTCGAAGACGGCGACGCACCCCGATCCATCATCCACGACGTCACTGTCGCATTGCACGAGACCCGCGCGAAGGAAGACCCTTCCGTCTGGCAACAACTCATACCCCAGACCCAGAACCACCCCGTCGCCACGTATTTCCTCCAGGACCCGCTGACGAAGTGGTCGTGGGACAAGCCCCGCGGCTATTCCGGCGACGCCCATCTCCTCGACCTGATCTACCGCCATCCCGACACGGCCCATCAAGTCGAAGCAGCCACCGACCTCGGCCGCGAGCTCTTTGAATACACCAGCACCGCACCTTCCTCTATGGCCAACTGTGACCGCCGCGACATCCTCGCGCGCTTCGTCGACGAAGCGGCCGCCAAACACGGTCCTGAGACCGAAGTCCTGAGCGTCGCGGCTGGCCACCTGCGCGAGGCAGAGTCCTCGGCCGCCTTCAAGAACAAGGCGCTCAAGCGCTGGGCGGCCCTCGACCAGGACCCGATCAGCATCGCGACCATAGCCGAGTCGTACGGTGGATCGATCGTCGAGTCCGTCAACGGCTCGGTGCGCGACATCCTGACCAACAAGGCCAAACCCGGTACGTTCGAGCACGTCTACATTTCCGGCCTGTACGACTACCTGACCGACAAGGTCGCGATCAAGCTCACCCAGCGGGCGCTCGAATTCGTCAAGCCTGGCGGCACGTTCCTGTTCGCGAACTACTCCTACCCGATCCTCGTCGACGGCTACCTCGAGACCTTTATGAACTGGGCTCTGCTCCTGCGGTCCGAAGAGGACATGAAGCGGATCATCGAAGCCAGCACCGAAGGCATGGACGTCGACACCGAAGTGTTCTTCGGCTTCAACCGCAACATCGTCTACGGCGTCGTCCGCAAGCGCTGATAACGCGAACGCTGTCTCCACTCGGTGACATCCTCTATGCGGTGCCTCGTTGATCGACGCGGCACCGCCTTATAGGCTCTGACGAACCGAGGAGCTTCCATGTCCGTTTCCATTCGCATTCCTTTCACTTTCGAAGCCGACGTCATATTCAAGCGGAAGCGGAAGGCCACCCGCAGCCACTTCGTCGGCGAGGCGGAGTTCGCGATACGGAGCGTGAGCGAAGGCGAGGCGACAGAGGTCGTCACGTGGAAACGGTTCTTCACGTCGTTTTTCCTCAACGAGGAGGCCAACTTCTCCGGCCAGGTCACGGGCAACAACGCCATCCGCCTCGTCGACGGCCGGTTCTACCGTCCCGCCATCGAAAACCGCCACGTCGGTTCATACACGCTTCCGGCCGACACCCTCGTCGATCGGTCCGGGATCGACATGGCGTATCGGGACGCCATCAAGGCCGCCAGCCAACTCGCTTATCTAGGCGGCCCGAAAAGCAACGTCCACTCCCTTACCGGCTTCCTTCAGGGCAAGGCTTCGCGGATCGACGACTTCGAAATCACGCAGGTCCTTTCGAGCCAGGAAAACGAAAGGCGCGAAGAGTTGCGCCAAAGAGTGGAGAACCTGATCTCGATCGGCGGCCTTGTATACGAGAAGGTCGAAGAACCCGTCATCGCGCTTTCCACCGACAAGGCGTACCTCGACTTGCACGTGGGCCAGACCCATTACGGTTCCGTCGTGAACGGCCCGTCACGCCTCTTCGCGACGAGCCCCGCCAGGATGATGTTCTTCCCCGTCGACCAGCTCGAAAACGCGCGGTCCATCGCGGCCGGCCTCGGCATGCAGCAAGGATGGGAGACGCCGTCCTACGCGCTCGTCGCGCCGCAAGCCATGAGCTTCGACAGAGTACGCGACGTCGCTTCGCGAACGATCGACTTCATCGTGGATAGGCATTCATCCCTAATCGGCGATCTCGACGGCCCCGGTGTCGCCGCGTTCCTGGAATTGAAGGACCGTTCCGAATGCCTTAGAAATCTCGCCCTGGTCAATCCGGATGCAGACGAAGCGTTCGGGGCTATCGAACGGTTCCTCGACCAGGCTTCCGAGGTGACACCGCCGGCTGTCCTCGACGAATACGACGAATGCGTGCGAATCTACGAGCAACTCACCGGGCACGGCTTCTCGCGGCGCGCTATCGGCGGCCCGACCGCCGGACCGTGATCGAAACCTTGCGTTGACATGACCAGACGAAGTCTTTAATTACTCCGCCACGTAAACCTGATGGAGCAGCGCGTGGCCAAGAAAAAGAAGGAAATCGTCCTGACCCTGGTTCCCGGCTTGAACCGCGAGAACGCGACCCGTGTCCTCGACGCCATCAAGGACACGGGCAATTTTTTCAGCATGAAGCAGTTCTGGGTCAATCCTGACTACCTCAGCTGCCTCAGCGACCAGCTGTTCGAGAAGTCGTTCGGCGCACCGAAGCCGGCCTGTTCCACGGCCGCCTGCATCGCCGGCTGGGCAAATTCGGTCGCAGGTACCCCGCTTCGCGACGAGCGCGCGGCAACCGAATTCCTCGGACTGGCGTTCCCTGCAGAATCCGAGAAGCTCTTCCGCCCTCGCCTCGAGCGCCACAAGGACAAACAGTACGATCTCGCCCACGTCACCCGCGCGGAGGCCGTCGACGCGCTCGAGCGCCTGATCGCATCCGGTCACATTGACTGGAACGATGTCGCCGACGAGGACTGATCCGCGTCGTCACTCTCCGACCCGCTAAACTTAACGAAGGACCTGTGAATGATCGGAATCCAGAACGCAGTCTACGCCATGGCCATCGCGATCACGCGCCGCCTTGTCGGCCGTCGTTACACGACAAGGCCGCGGATTCTGGCAATCGATGCGGAAACGGTCGCTGTCAACGCGAAAACCATCGGCGCAGCGCTCGAAGTCGTCGGACACATCGAGACGCTGGCCCAGATGCGCAGGAGCGACACGACCGCGACTCGAACCTCTGGTCGCTCACCTTCAAACAAATCGAGGAGGACTGGCACGCGACGGGGAAGCCCAACATGCTCAGCGTAGCTCCGCAGCTGCGTAGGCAGGCGAAGGACGTGATCGCGAAGACCGAGGCAGCGCTGCGCGCCCTTAAGATCGCAGGCCTGCACTAGGCTGCGACCGCGACCGACCCTTCGGCAAGCCGCTGCATGATCACCCGAGCGCGGCGCGATGGCTCCCTCGTCAGGAAACCGCACCCTTTCGACCGTTCGTAGGGAACGGCACCGCCGAATTGCCCTGCCGTCGGGTCCAGTATCTCTCCCGTCCGCTCGTGACGGATGAACCAGTGCGTTTCTCCGGGTTCAAGGCCCTCGCTCCAAGTCGAGTTCGACATGACGCACGGCAACCACCCTCTCGCGCGGCCGCCGACCAGGTGGAACACGGCTTCGGCCGCCGCATAGCAGTGTCCCGCATAGCGGTTTCCCGTTTCCGAAAACGACGACTTCCAGCGACCGGTCAGAAGTTCCGGCGTCAGGACGTCGACGACGCGCGCGCAAAGATCGGCGCGGCGCGCCCTGGCGGTGGCTCGTGACATTGAGGTCTCCAATTATGTTGACGCAACATCGTCGGCCGCAATCGGATTTAATTCAAGACGTCATTTGCCAACGACCGAAATCCTGCGCCAACTGCGACTGCCAACCCAATTCGGAATAAAACGGACGACCAGAGCCGCCGCGGTTCCAGCTCCGAGAACAGGCGCGAGCCGGAGGACCCGCGGTAACCATGAGTTCGAGAATTTCCAAATGATCGTTGGACTTTTTGCTCGCGGTCCCCTACATGCCTCCGTGAATGGCATGAAGGAATACCCATGACGCGCGACGACGCCCGACGGATCGTCACCCAGGCTTTGTTTCTGATCAACAAGGACAGGCCCGACCCCGCACTCTTCAAGTCCCCCGACCAGTTCGGCGAGTTCATCTATCAGGCGATCCGCGTGATGAACCCGGCCCACGAGGTTACACGGACCGACCAGCTCTCCGTCAAAATCGTCAGGAGCGGCGGTCACGGCGGCGGTGCCGCCGTCTCTTTCGCCAAGCTCTTCGAGATGTTCGGAACCCTCGACGTACTTGCGGAAAAGGACCACCTCCTCGAGCTTGTGTCGGCGGTCGGCGCGAACATCGCCTCTATCGTCGGCGAGGACGAGAAGCTCGACCTCGAACAGTGCGTACCGATCGTCAAGGCGTCCGCCGACGTCGCCGCCTGGCTCGAGCGCAACCGCAAGCGGGCCGTCGAACTCGGTCTGGACCCGGCGCTGAACAGGCTGGTCCACTGGCCGGTCACCGACGATCTGACGGCCGTCCTCGCGGTCCATCAGGACGACACGCTCGTCTTCGTGACCGAGGACATGCGACGAGGACGCGACTTGTCTCTCGACGAGCTGAAGGCGCTCGCCATGCGCAACATCCGCCGCGAATGCCGCGCGGCCGCCGACCGGTTCCACCGTGTCGGCGACATAACGGAGATCACGGGAACCGGCTCAGCCTCGTCCTATATCCTTGTGGACGGCTTCCTCGAGAGGCTGTCGAAAGAAGCAGGCGACGACCTTCTCGTCTACTCCGGCCGCATCGACCACCTGCTGATCATCCCGACCGGAAACACCCGCAGCGTCGCCAAGACCCTCAGCGGATACGCGACCGCCAAGCTCCCCGCGGGCGATATTCCCCAGATGATCTACTCGGACGGCGAGCTGCGACCCGTTTCGCGCGACGACATCGCGGCCCTCATTCCCAAGGTGATGCCCCAGACCTCAAACAGTCCGACCCATCACTAGGGCGGGCCGACCTTCCGTAACGAGGTTTCCCGGCGGGATGACGGCACGCTCCGCGATGGCGGGGTCCTTGAGAAGCGCCCAGTAGTCGCGGCGGTCGTCGAGCAACGAGTTGTACCGACGCCGGTACTTCTCGGCCGTTTCCAAGACGTATTCCGTGGTGAAGAGGACACCGAAGTAGGTAGCCTCTTCAGGATTCGACCACGTCTGGTCCACCACCCTGCCCTCGTCGTCCACGAGCCACGCATGCTGGATCGGATAGGCGAGCTTGCCTGAACACGCATAGCCCTCGGCGTAGGTCAGCGGCTTTCGGCCCGCCGATACGGCCCTCACGACGGCGCTTTGGGCGTTCGAGTAGCATCTTGTAGGCATGAGTGACTTGAGCCGCGCGGGCAACGGCGCTGCTTCGTGATACGAGCCGTGGTCGATCATGAACTGACCGAAGGGTGCCTGGACGTTCATGCCGGCGAGCAGGCCTATGTAGTGATCGATGGCCATTCGGTTGGCGGCGTCGCGCTCTGCGGACATCAGCACTTCCCCTTGGCAGACCGATGTTCGCGCCCGTTTTCCATCGTCACTTTCCTTCGTCGGCCGGAACCCATTTCCGCGCGACGTGATCCCATACGTCGGTATTGGACCTTACCTGCTGAAGCACAGGATCGTCGGCAGGCACGCCATTTGCAATGGCCATATCACGGTACGACGCATAGACGGGAAACCCACCGTCCTCGACGCTATCGAGGTCAATCCTGTCGCCTGTGAGCGAAAGGCGGATGCCGATGTTGTTGTCGGAGTGGCGTAACAGGAATCCGGCGCAGGTCGCGACCGCACTCGCCTTGTTCATGTGGCAACCGAACGTGTTGATCGCGCCGTCATAGGCGGTGTTGGCACTCTCGCGGAAGGCATCGGCGGGAAACACGCCGGTCGGCACGTCCATCCGCCACGGGCATTCCTTGCACGGCTTGCGACGATGGGCATGAGCGCCGGCCCCGCGCGTCTCGACCGTGGTCACGCCGTAGTCGTTGGAGCAGACCCTGGTCTCGTGAATGGTCACAACCTTTTTCGCCATGGGAACTCCAGCAAAACCTACGGCGTCTTTATATTCCGGCCTCCGTGCTTGTCAACATTCCGTATGCACTTACTAAATACGGACATCACGAGTGTTTTTATTGACTTCGTCGTCTTGCGAACAAAAAATCGGATGTAAATCAGGAGACGCACATGAAAACCGTACTCGCCGCCTCGCTCCTCGCGATGCTGATTTCCGTTCCTGCTTTGGCGCAGGACAAGACCGAAGCGGATGCCGTCAAGGACTTCGTCGAGTTCGCCTATCCCCGCATCACCACGTTCGAACCGTCGCAGGGCGACCCCGCGCTTCAGAAGCGCATCCGCTACTTCGCGGACGAGAAGGCACTATCGGCTTATGTCGACGCCAAGACGGCCGACGGCACCATCGCGCTCGTCTTCGGAAAGGGCGGGCAGGCGATCGACGACATCATCAGCAAGGTCAGCGTCTCGGATCGTGGAAACGGCGACTGGCAGGCGGACTTCATCGCCCGCCACAAGTCTCTCGGCCCGGGCGTCGAAGATGCGGAGTGCATCTCCGTCCGCCTCGGCCTCAAGGCGATGCCGCTCGGCCCCGGCATCAGCCCCGTGGCCATCGACACGGTTACAACGAAGCCGTCGAAAGTAAAATGCCCGGTCGACTGACCGCGCGCGCCTGGAGATCGGCGACCCAGGCATCGAGGACGCGGTCGACATCGGCCGCATACCAACCCGCCGAATGGATTTTGTTGTACTCGACGATGTAGGCCTCGCCGCCCTGGAAGGCGATGTCCATCACGGCGTTGTCGCGCGGAAGGTACAGACCGCCAAGCTCCGACGCGATACGCGCGATGGCTGGATCGTCGACCCGTTCGATCAAGAGTGCGCCGTCCTTCCGGTAGCGGCTCATCTCGACGAGCTCGCCGCCGACAAACCAGCACCTGATCTCCCCGTCGATCGTCTTGGCCGGGCTTGCCCAGCAGACGACCTCGTCAAGTACGACGCCCATGCTGCTGCGCTTCTCGGCAAGCACCTCGTCCCACGACGCGGCATCGAACAGACCGCCGCCGAAGGCCTTGTCGTTGCGGTCCGGACGCAGGTGCAGTCGCTCCCCCAAAGAGAGGCGGCGGGTGGCCTCCTGCACGGTCATCAGCTCGCCTCGGCCGTTCAGCGCCCGGTCTCCGAGAACCGGACCCCACGTTGAGGTCGCGAAGGCGTCTTCGTCATAGTCGATCCAGTGGCCGAAACGGCTTTCCTTGAAGCGCTTCGCCCACCCGACCGACCCATATACCAGCATCCCACGAGAATCGTCGAGGTCCAACGTATCGACATCGAGGTCGACCGTAAGCGAGCGGTCGACGAAGGTCAGGCCGTTGCGATGGCAATATTCGACACAGGGCATCACCAGGCGGCCGATGCGGTCGAGGCTGTTGTTCTGCAGGACGAATACGGTCATGGCATGCTTTCGGCCTATTGAGGTCTTTAATTACTTGCGGCGACCTTCTTGTTTTCAAGTGCCGATGTCAATATGCGATCCACGAAAACACGGAACCATCAAATGCCCGACACAATCCCAACCCGAGAAGCCGCCTTCAACGAGGCGATGGAAAGTTTCTTGGAGATCGACAAGCGCTTTGGTTCGGACAATCCCAAATACCCGAGCATCGACCAGATGATGGGTGGATACAGAGGATTCTCCGAGCGCGTGATCGGAGAAGCGCTCGTTTGCGTCGACGCGACGATCTGCCCGCTGATCGAGGCGGCGGCGGACGGGACCGACATCTCGATCGACGGCGCTGTTCTCTCCAATGTTCGCCACACCACAAAGGAAGACGGCACCATCGAGCATGTCGTAACCGCACTCGGCCCCGACGGAACACCCGCGTTCAGATTGGAGTTCAATCCAAGGCCCGGTCACGGCACCCCTGGCGTTGTCATCAACGACATCAGTTTCCGCGAGTGCCGCGCTGGCGACCCCTACTATCCTTACACCAACAGTATCGGTTCAGGACATGTCGACCGAAACGATGGCGACAAAGGGGCGCGCGGCTATGGGTACGGGCAATATTCCGATTTCGCCAAATTCGTCGCCGCCATGGACGTCATCAAGCCATTCGTCGCGGCCAACCTGGAGAAGGTAAACCGAGGAAAACCACACCCCGACATCGGGCTGTCATCGAGCGAACTCAACCTTGTCGGATACCGCTCCGCCATCGATCTCGACGGAGGACTTCCAGGCGAGCTGTGCCTAGAAGTCTCGGATGCCATGGCCACCTCCGGAGCAAAGCGGGCGTTCCGGTTCTTGGCAAAACGTCTACCCGGCACGATCTCCGGTCTCGCAACCAACGGAGCGACATTCGGACTGAATTACCTTAGCTTCGGCGATGGGGATTACATGGCGTGCGCCGTCCCAGGTTCTGACGACGTCCCAGCGGCCATCCTGACAACCCAGGCCAACCTGATATTCGACCACAACAGCTACCTCGCTTGGAACGAACCTGGCGCAGACGGCAAGCCCGCGAAAACGTTCCTCGTCGCCCTCGAGCGCGGACGCAACACGCTCGCGGCTGTCGAAGCCTTCATGGCTGGAGAGAGGCCCGTCGCCCCGACAGGCGTCTACACCCATGCAGATGCCTCCGTTAGCCTTCCCCGCGAATTCCTCGAGACCTCCATGCTCTCGATCGGTCCATTCAGCGTGGACTACACGCTCCAATCGCTCAAGGAAAAGGATGGCGAGGTCCGCGAACACAAGGAAATGGTCGAGACCCACACGTTCGACGAGGATGTCGCCCAGCCAAAGTGGGACCCAAGCGGCCCTCTGCTGTGAAGTCCTGCATTATTTTCGCTACACCCCTTTACATCACGGGCAAGTGATCACACCATCGTAAATGCGAGACGCCAAAGGCGGACCGCCACACGGCCGAAGGCCAACGGCGAACCCACGTAGCCAAGCTCGTGGGCATGCCATAGCGACCCACGCCATGAAGGCGTCAAGAGCGTACCCGTCCGCAACACAGACGGAGCCGACGTCGCGATGACGCCGGAAGCACCTCGGCCCGGACCGCTTCTAAGGTCACAGGCTCTTGCCACAGGTGTCGGAGTGCAGCCGACACCACGCCCCGCTGCACGGGGCGGTGGAGTTTTCCCGACGGCGTCGGGGAGGAAGACTGGCTTTCGCCAGGGTTATCCTCGGGGCGATTGTCCCCACCCGACGCCGTCACCCTTTTCCCTCAATCCTCCGGTTTTACGACCTTCGTCCTGACCTTGATCCAGCGGTATGCCGGATAGGTTTTGTCATCGGGTATCCGCAGCAGTCCGTCGCCGTAACTGACGAATTTCGTCGCCGGCTTAAGGGACACAGCCCGATCAAGCTTGCGCAGCCACCGCACCAAATGCAGCGGTATCCGCCTTTTGCTTTTGCTTTTCACGTTCCCGCCCCCTACCGATCTGCGACAAGCATGTCGGCAAACAGCCGCCGGCAAAACCGCGAAGTTGACCACGGCCGCGACCGGGTGATATCGCACGCACTGGCGAAGGGGCGACGATGGAACAGATTCTGCTTGTGGACAAGAAACTCGTCGCGATGACGGAACGCTGGTTTCTGTCCGCCAGGACAAAACTTGGGCTCACTCACCCCGCAGCGCTGGCGTGGGCAGGGTCCATCACCATAGTGCTGATGGCGCTATCGGTGTTCCTCGGCACGGGAAACCTCTACTACACCAAGATTCCTCTGCTCGTCCTCTACGCCGGCCTCGCCCTTTTCATGAGCCGGACGACATTTCGCTTTCTCGGCGATTTCCACGACGACTGGGGACCTGAGGCTGAACGACTGGCTACGAACATCGCGCTGAGCAACCGCCGGAGCTTCTGGCCGATGCGGTTGGTCTTCTTCGTCATCTCGGTGTTCTTCGTGTTCAACTCGGCGTCGTTTTCACTGAGGCTCCTGGACCTCGGCATGATTTCGTTCGCGCGGTTTTCTCTCGACGTTTTTTGCAGCCTCGCCGGCTTTCCGACGCTGGTGCTTTACCAGTACGTTCAGTGCGCCCGCCCCAACGGCGGCCGGGTTCTTTAGCCGCCGAACAGGGACAGCAGCCTCGAAGGCGACTGGTTCGCGATCCCAAGGCTCTGCACGGCCAGCTGCTGCTGGGTTTGCAGCGCCCTAAGCTTGCTCGCCGTCGTTTCCATGTCGGCATCCACAAGGCGGCCAATGCCCCTCGTCGCGGAATCGATCATCTTGTTGTTGATATCGTCGTACATCTCGAGCGATTTCTGGATGCTGCCGACATACGACATCTTTGCAGTGACTCCCTGAATCTTCTGCTCGATGCTGTCGACGAAATTGCTGTAGAGCCCCTGTCTGTCAGAACCAAAGCGCACGACGTGGTTCTCGATCAGTTGGAGGACGTAGGTCGGATCGACCGGATATGCCTCCGGATCGCCTGTCGTCGGATTGGAAACAGGAATGTTGAACCAATAGATACCCGCGGGTGTGAACGACCCTGGAGCGTTTACGGTGTCGCCCCCGTCGAACAGGGTCTGCTCAGGATTGAACTCCCCCGGATAAGTGGTCGGAAAGCTCCCGAAGTCGTCGTTCAGGAGGAGCGTATCCATGGCCTTGACGTCCAGCGTCTGGACCTTGCCGTCAACGTAGCCCGTGGTGAACGAGAACACCTGCTGGCTCGCCTTCTCGTCTTCGTTCTTGCTGTGGTAGATCAAATTCACGCCGGCGAACGATGCGGACATCATCGCCGACCTGGCTTGGTTCTGAAGCTGCTGGATCGTCTGGTCGATCTTGTAGACGTCCGATTTCGCGTATTCCGGATCGAGACTGAAAGAAGGCTTGACCGCATCCTTCATGCCTGGCTGTGGCATGCTGCTGGCCGTGATGACAAGGTTCCTGATCTCCACGAAACTGTCGAGGACCGTCTGCATCGCCGCGTAAGCGGTGTCCACCACGCCCTGCGCAAGTCCGACGCTGTCGTTGACCACGTTCATGGCCTTCACGTCGGAGCGCATGGAGGTGGATATCGACCAATAGGCCGAGTTGTCGGCGGCCGTCTGCACCCTCAGGCCCGACGACATCTTTTCCGACTCGTCGTTCAACTTCCCGCTGACCGACCTAAGCAAGCCGAGCGCCGTCATCGCCGATACGTTCGTTATGATACTGGTCACGAATGCCCCCTGCCTGCACTTACCCCAGAGGCCGTTCATGTCCCCGTCTCGCGCCGAACAGACGCACGCCAAACTGACAACATTTGCGTTAACAACACCTTACCGATCCCGATAAAAATACAACCTGCCGGGAAGTAATTTTCGAATATACGCGGAAACGAATCTCCATTCATCGCGGCTAAACAATGCGTTGCGCATTCACGTCCTGTTAACGACGTCATGAATTCACGCGAATCGTAGACAACCGGAACGGGCACGGTTGTCGACTTGTTAAAGGACCCGGGCTATCTCAATAACAAACAGGAGTAGTCGCGGTGAACCAGACGGTATCGATCAAGAAGGCAGACGCAGAAGCAGTCCAGAGTCCGCTTTCGGATGCTGCGATCAAGGAAATAAAGAAGGCGCTTGCCCGCGCCTGCGAATTCGTCAACGCCACGCCTCCGGTCATCGACGGCGACGTCATAAGCAGCCGTCTCAAGACTCCTTTCGATACCCTGTTCTCCTTCAAATTCGAAACGGCGCAGCGCTTCGTCAATGGCGATGTCAATGCCGGCGACATCCCCGTCGTGTCCCACGGCCGTGTCGCGGCCCTCCAGGCAGAACTTCGCGCGGACATGCTGGGCCGATTCGTCTCCGAGAAAATCCTCCGAGACCGGGTCATCAAGGCGGACCTCAAGAGCGCGAAGCTATTCCAGACCGATTACGCCGTCTGCAAGGATACCTGCACCTCCTGCAGCGGTGCCGGCCGTTTCCAGTGCGGCCCGTGCGGCGGCGTCGGGGTGAACGATTGCACCTGGTGCCTTCGCTCGGGTTACGAGAATTGCGTGGCGTGTTCCGGTCGCGGCGGCACAGGCAACATCATGTGCGTGTATTGCAACGGCAAAGGCCGCAAGCCATGCCACCAGTGCGGCGCGACCCTGAGCGTAAGATGCGGAACATGCGGCGGCCACGGCACTCAGCGCTGCGGCGGATGTGGCGGTGGCGGGATCGTGGCCACCATCTACTCCGCGACGTTCTCCTGCTCCACGAAGACCGAAGTCGGAGCGACGAAGGCATCGGCGCAGCAGCTTTCCATGCTCAAACTCTGGGCGGCAGCCGGTTTCTCCGGACCTCGGGCCGGGCTTGACGACGGGCACGGCGGCCATTTCGAATCCGACGTCGCGTCGGCGACCGTGACGAGGGTCGGCTCCGATCTGGAATACAAGGTTTCGTACAACTGCTTCTCGACGGTCAACCGCATCGAATTCGCGTTCGAGGGCAAGAAGGCGTGGGTCGAGCACTCGAAGACCCAGTTCCTCCCCGACATCCGGTTCTCCGCGTTTCTCGAGGACAAGTTCACGCCTGTCCTCGGGGTGGCGGCCTCCGAAAAACTACCCTCGGGCATCCGCAAGGCCATTAAGGACGCCGGGTTCGCCAAAGTCGCCGAATGCTTCGTCAAGCCCGACGATCTCGACAGCAAGGCCGGGTTCGAGACCAAGGGCGCGGTCACCGCCAAATCGATCTCCAAGCTGGGCGAAATCTACAACGACGCGACCCACGCCTTCGCGAAGGGCGCTCGCCGTCGCGCATGGAAGGTTCCCGTCCTGATGGCGGTCGGCGGTTGGTGGCTGGCATGCCATTACGACATCCCGGAAGCCGCGGCGGACAACCTGCTCTACATGGCGGCCCTGTCGTTCGTTGCGGGACTGATAACGCTCGTCTCTTCCAACTTCGAAGCGAGGTGGGCCATCGTCTCCGAGGCGAACACCGTGCGAGGATGGTGGGCGGGTCCCGCCGGCTGGACCTGCGCCATCGCGACCGCGGCGTTGTTCTGGACAAGCTCCTACTATGGCTTCAAGATTTAATTGACGCCTAAAGGGAGCATACGATGAACTCGATCTCGCTGATCGGATCGGCGGGACGCGGAAACGACGCGAAACGTCTGGACCGCATCCTCTACGACGCCATGTACGACGAAGCACTGGCAATGGTGCGCGCGCACGGAATCGAGGAAGCCGTGTCCGGCGGCGCTGCATTCGCCGACCACACAGCCGTACGGCTTTTCCTGGAAGGCCAGGTGAAGTCCCTGAGGCTTTATCTTCCCGCCGATTTCGACGGCAGGGCCTTTGTACCCAATCACCGCATCGCCTCGAACCCGGGCAAGACCGCGAACAACCATCACAACGACTTCAGGTCCTCGTGCGGCGTGGACGGCCTCATGGAAATCGCAGAATCGATCGAGCGCGGCGCTAAGATCGAGGTGTTCCAAGGTTTCAAGCGTCGAAACCTGGAAGTCGCGGGCAAATGCACGCATATGGCGGCCTTCACCTTCGGTTCGAAGCCGACGTCTGTCTTCATGCCTGGAGACGCCGGATTCCTTTCCTCGGAAGAGGCAGGATTGAAGGACGGCGGCACGGCGCATACGTGGGGAGAATGCTGGAAGGCCCGCTGGAAGAAGCACGTCAACCTGTTCGATCTCGCGGTCGCTTGACGACATCCTTATCGTTGCACGGACTCTACAGTCGCAAACTCAGGCAAGTTCCTCGCCCACGGCCGCAGCGAGGCGACGGGCAATCTCGTGCATCTTGGCGTTTTCGCCCGACAGGATAGTCTTGCGCTCCATCACCCATTCCTTGACCAGATGATGCAGTTTGTCGGCGTTGAACGCGGCCTCGACGATGTCCTTGACCTCGACAGCCGACGGTTCGTCACGGTGACGGGCCTGCGCCTGCAATCCCGCGTCGATCTGCTCGGCCGTCGCACGGACTGGAGCCGCCTTGGCGACCTCGAATGCCCGACGTGCCTTTTCGATCCTCTCGGCCGGGTCGGAAATGCGGGGATCGAAGTACTCGAGCGGAATGTCTTCCGGCGTCCTCGCGTTGAGGTTTGCGAGATGTTCAGACCAAGCCACGTTGTTCATTTTTCACGCCTCCTACCGACGATGGGCCACATACCCGTAACGCCTTCAGCTGAAATCGTCCACGGCGACACCCGCATCTCGGATGCCCGCCTACCGCTTCGGACCCGGCAGCGCTTTCAGGACATCCTTTTCCAGGCTCTCGGTGATGTTTTCCTGGCTAAGGAAGTCCGCGACGGACTCCCGCAACTCCTGCATGCGCGACAGGATGTTGTCGATGGCACGCCTGTTTTCCTCGGTCGCCGGAATGTAGGACTTCTCGGCGACGCTGCCGATTCGGACGCCGGAGTTCACCTCAGGGCCGTCCGACAGACGCGTCGCCACGGGGAAGTCGGTCACCGTATTGTTGATAACGGTCAGCACCCTTCCCGTCGAAGGATCGACACCGCGCTTCAACCTGTTCACCTGGATTTTAAGGTCCGCACCGAGCGCGGAAAACCTGCTGTCGCCGAAATCGGAGTTGCCGCCCGTCACGACCACCTCGAACCAGTCTTCCCATTCGACATTGGTCAATAGGTCGATCTGCTCGTTGAGGCGCTGCTGCACCATCCGCTTCAACTCGTTGATGTCCGTGCTTTTGATCTGGCCCTCCAGATGAGGACCGAATGCCTGAAACCAGACATCGGTGCCGTCGTTGTAGGCCTTCACCTCGACAGGGATTCGATCCCTGTTGCCCGGGACGCGGAACGTCCACTCGAACACCTTCTTTCCCGACGATCCGTTGGTGAAGTTCAACTCCGTCCTGACCATCTGAGGGCCGTCCCAGTGATTGTTGAAGTTCGAGTTGTAGCCCTTTGCCATCCGCACCGTCCGCCAAGCTAATATCTTGCAACTACCTACAGTGGCAGGCGACCAGAATCAAGGAAATAAAGACTCCGATCGACGCGCGTAGATCGGAGTTCGGAGAATTGGCAACTTGTCCAGCGAACTGGATCAGCCGATCTTGGGGAGCATGAAGCCTGTGCGACTGCGGTATTCCTGATAGGCCTTGGAGAACGGAGCCGCCATGAGGACCTTCTCCTCCTGCCTTGCCGCCCTCACGTAGAAGGCGGAGAGACAGAGAACCGGGATGAACGACCAGACGCTGCCTGTCGCCAACGCCCAAGCGGACCAGAAGGTGATGTATGAGGTGTAGAACGGGTGGCGGACATATCGGTACGGCCCTTCCGTCGCCAACCCCTGCGGCAGACCTCCGTCGAAGATGTATGTCAGCCGCGCCTCTTTCGACGCCTTGATCGCCCAGACGAACAGGGCGGCCGACGCCAACTGCATCAACCATGCGATGGTCGTCAGGCCAGCGCCCTGTTGAGACGTCATGATCGTCCAGGTGAACCAGAAGGAAGTCGCCAATATGAACGGCGACAGGAACTTCACCTCGATCGGCGTTTCGGCCGTGCTGAAGTGCCTCTTCATCGACCAGGTGTACATCGCGATAATCGCGAAGCCGCTCAACGTCACCACGGCATCAAGAACAAACGACAAGGCACTATCTCCAATACAACCGGACATGGTCGGCTCAAACATAGTGACCCGGCAGATTCGGTGTACTCAAGCGCCGGCTGGCCGTCAAGCAACGGCTTTGAGGGGCCCGAACGTCATGCGATGGATGGGACACGGGCCGTGCTCGGCGATCGCGGCGACGTGGGCTTTCGTCGGGTAGCCCATATGCACCTCGAAGCCGTATTGTGGATATTGCAGCGCGTATTCGCGCATCATTCTGTCTCTGGTGACCTTGGCGATGATCGAGGCGGCCGCCACTGACAACGACAGGGCGTCGCCCGATATAACCGCCCTCGCCGGTTTTCCGAGTCCCGGCGGCAATGCGTTCCCATCCACGATGAAAGCATCGGCTTGGACAGCAAGTCCGAGCGCCGCCTCACGCATGGCAAAGAACGTCGCCTGACGTATGTTCATCTCGTCGATCTGCGTATGGGTGGCGACGCCGACAGACACGGATACCGCCTGGGCCATGATTTCATCGAAGAGTCTTTCGCGTTTCGCGTCCGTCAATTTCTTGGAGTCATTGAGGCCCGCCGGATACGCAGCGGGATCGAGAATGACAGACGCCGCTAGGCATGGTCCCCCGATCGGGCCGCGGCCGGCCTCGTCAATTCCGGCGACCAGGGTCTTTCCTTCATTCCAGAAGCCCTGCTCGTGCCCGAACGTCGGCGGTCCGACCTGGATCGTCTTCTTTGCCATGTCTTCCGATTTCCCGATTTCTTGAATTGAGGTCATCTATTTTGACCTGCGAATTCGAGACCCGGCAATGGTGGAACGACAAATTGCCGCTAGATCGCCCTGACTAGAGCGCCGACACCTTGGCGATGATTTCTTCGCGGTTCCTATCGGTCTTCTCGCGATCAACTTTGACAGACGGAGGCTTGCCGAGAGTTCCGAGGAAGTATTTCACCCGCTCGCGGTTCGCTCCGCTCGGATGGAAGAAGCCGCGAATGATGCGCCCGTCCGGCACGCCGCCCGCCTGGAGCACTGGGAGGACGAAATCCTCGACCTTGCCGCCAAGCAGGACGAAGATCGCGTCCTTCAGCGCTGCCACTTCCGCCCCGAACCAGGCCTTCACGTGCCGTTGAAGGAGCGGGTCACTGCCGACCCGCGGTGTCCCGTTGTAGTTCTCCCCGTTGAAGAACGTCGGATACCGCAGCGCCGACGTGAAGTGGACAAGGCTCGCGGCCCGACCCCAGAGTTCGTTGGTCGAACCGACCCCCAAGACCCGTGGCATGCCGATGAAATCGAGCAGAGCGACGAGATCGGGGCGCATGTCACCCGAAAAGCTCGCGTGAACCTTGGCTCTTTCGAGGATTTTTTCCTCGGGCAGTTTCATCAAGTAGCCCGATTTGGCGGCATTTATCGCCGCCTCCATCTGCGTCCGACCAGGCGTGATGCCGACGATGACGACCCGCGCACTGCCGTTGACGTGGTCGAACGGCGCGTATGCGACCTCAAGCTCTCCCTGTCGAGCGGCCGCCCGTTCCATCAGGAGTGCGGAAGGTTTTTTGACCTCGCGAGCGATGTCGGAGGCCGACATGGTTTCGATCCTGCGCAGGAAATCGAGAGGATCGGGTATGTTGTCCATCCCCGCTGAGCGACCACCACGCAGTCCGTCGATACCCATGCCCTACATCCAAAATTGCAGACCGTGGTCTACGCACTTGGGCTTCGGGTGTCAACAGCGATGTCTTCTATTAGACATAGGTCGTTGAACGATGTTACCGCGCCGCTGAGAAAATGTAGTCCTCGACTTCCTCCACCGACATCGCGCAAGCCTTGCTCCAGAGGGAATAGGAGAAACCGCCGCGCAGAAACGCCCCCAACGCCTTCTTGGTTTTATCAGGGTCCGCATGGGGACCGGCGAACGGTCCAGCCTTCTTCTTCCTGAGGAAGTTCAGCGCGGCCGCAAGGTCGTCGTATTCAGAAAGACCCTCGCGGGCCGTCTCGTCGTCGACGCCTTTCAGCTGCAGCGACATCGCAGTCATCCGCTTCGATTTGCCAGCCCGGACACCCGCCTCCGACTTGCGCTTGGAATAGCCCGCGTCGTCGATCATGGAGTAGGAGACGCACAAGGCCTCGACCTCCTCCACGACCGCGGCGACGACGTCGGGATCGAGCTCGAACTGCGGGGCCGGGAAACGGCGCGCGAGCTTGGCGGCCATTCTGGTGCGCAGCTGGTCCGAGGTCATCTCGCGTGCCGTCAGGGCATTCTTCGCGTAGGTCTTGGCGACCTCTAGCATCTTTTCCCTGGAAGGCTGGTCAGACACGGGCAGCCATCCCTGGAGCCACCCGCGAAGCGTCGCGTGCTTCGATCTCGTCGCGGATCGCCTGCACCTGCCGCGGGTTCATCTGGAAGAGGACCGACTGGGAGACGTGTTTCACCTGCTTCGGCGACGGATCGATGCGATTGACCATCTGCTTCAGCGCCTCGCCAGCCAGGTATGTGTCGACGCCCGACGAGTGCCGAGCCACCCCTCGAAACGGATAGGCGGTGTGGACGGGGAACGGCCTCTTTGCGGGAACTTCGATGCCGAGAGCCTGCGTCAGGCTGTCGAGGTTATGCTTGGAGATTTCCTTCACCGTGTTTCGAGAGAGCCTGTAGGTGTCGATCATCCGGGCCGGCAGCAGCGGAGCCTCGAGCATCACAGCGGACAGCATCCGCATGTCGTCCTTGATGTTGTGGGCGGCCACCGAGGCTCCGTCGAGGTGAGCGGCGATCTCGGCTTCGATTTCGGCAAATGTCGGAGCGTTGATGACCATGTCGTCGGTGATACCGTGGATGGACTGCACGAACTTGCTGATCGGCCGCTCTGGATTGATCAGCCAGTGGAATTCCTCGACGGCGGTCCCGCGGCGGTATTTGAGGATGGAGACTTCGACGGGGTGCTGTTCGCGCTCTCCGTCACCCTCGACATCCAGAACGCAGAAATCGTCGTCTTTGACGAGGGACACCAGATCGAAATGCATTGCCTGTCCTTGAGGCTCCGGAACGGGAGCGTTGGCTTTCTTCGGCTCAATATGATGGCTAACGCCGAGAAGGTCAAAAGCCATGTCTTCGCTACACGTCGGTTTTATTTTCGCTGCGGAGCTTTGCGGCGTTGTCGCTTGTGCCGCCGAGCGGGACGATGACCGGGTCACTCACAAAACACGAGGAGACCAACCATGCCCTCCACCGAAACCGCCGCTGCCCGCGCACGGTCCTACGACGATATCGCCGTCACCCGCGAGGACTGCGTTTCGATCATCGAATGCAATCCTAGCCACATCCGTTTTCTTCCCAGAAAGATGCTCGACAACGGGCTTGCGGTTCTCGCATTGCGCCTCGGGGCTCGCCCCGAGGAAATTCCGGCGATCTGAGAGGCGATATCAGCGCGCGACAGGCGTCAGGAGATTGATGTTCTCCTGGACCTCGCTGCCGTCTTCCATCTTGAGGGTCAGCGTCGTCACGTCGTAGCTGCTCTCGTAACCAAGGGCGGTACTGATGCCACGAAGCGTACCGACCCGCCCGTCGTCGGTTTTCCATTTCACCGCCGACCAGCGCTTCAACCGCGCCGCCTCGAAGGAACGTTGCCCCTCGCCGTCATTGACGATCACCTCGCCCCTGCTGTTCTCCAGCCCGTCCCACGGCAGGACAACACGCGACCCGTCCTGATGGGACACGACAACGCCACGCCATTCGTCGATAAAGGCAACGAACTTCACGGGTTCGCCAGCCGCCGTATGGAGGTCGGTCGGAAGGGCAGACTTCCAGGCGTTGTTCACCCGTGCCCTCGCCAGGCGGATACGCGATGCCCGGTGGAAAATACCCAGCGCCAGCGCAGCACACACTCCCGCAAACGGAGATGCCAGGAGCGGCTCGGTCAGATACGCCACTGCCCCCGCGATGAATCCCGCACCGACGAGTCCGACCCACCACATGTCGAGATAGCGGCTTTTGTTTGCGATGTAAGCGGTGTCGGCTTCGGTCTTTTTGCGGATGACCGCGGCATCGATCAGATGGGCCATTGAAATCTCCTATTTGAATACTTTGAATAATTTTTCCCGAGCCGCCGATCCTTGTAAACACACCTCCTTCGGCGGCTCATGCATATATCCTCATCGGCGTCTTCATTTTATTCTTGCCTTCACATGCCGGATACGCCATGAAGCCCCTAAGCCTAATTGATGACATCAATCACAGGGCTTACTCGAAGACGCGAGGCGTCAGGAAAGGAGACAACCAATGACTACCGACACCAAAAGCTTGCACGACACCCTCAAGACCGACATCGACACGGCGTATCGCGCTGGCGACAAGCACCGTACCACCGTCCTCAAGACGCTCCTCTCCGATGCCGTCAAGAACGCGACAAAGACGGAAAAACGCCTTCCGACGGATGCAGAAATCGTCTCCCTCCTGCGCAAGTTCGTTACCAACGCGACAGAGACGGCGAATGCGTTCGACAAGCAGGGCCGCCCCGAAAACGCAGCGCCTTACCGGGCCGAGGTCGTGATCCTGAACGAATACCTGCCCGCGGAAGTCTCCGGAGACGACGTCCGCGCTTTCGTCGAAGGACTGGTGGCTTCTGGCGACGTCCCTGCCGGCCCCAAGGGTCTCGGCGACGCGGTCAAGGCGCTCAAGGCCAAGTATGGCGACGCGTTCGACGGCAAGGTGATGACGCCGATCGCGAAGACGGCGCTCGGGAACTGACGCACCCGTGTCGGCTCTCGACAGGTTCTTCGCCGACCTCGGTGCCGCCGTCATGCACGGCGACACCCTTAAGGTCGACATCATGAAGGAAGCCATGAACCGAGCCAAGCGCGCGGCCGGTTGTCCGACAGGCGACCCGTTCGAGATGACGGCGGAAGAGCTGGCGAACCTCTATCCAGCCCCCGAATTCGTCGGACGGGCTGCCGCCGAAATGATCGAGGAGCGCCAGGGCGCGCCATCCGAGCGCGACGCGCGCATGCTTGAGGTACTGACAACCTACCTCCCAAAGTGACAAACGGCCGGCGCAGACCGGCCGTTTACGCATCCGCAACGCTACAAAGCTACACATTGAGGGGATTTCCGCTCTCCCTCTCCATAAACTCGTTCAACCTTGTTGGCTTGTTGCAGGCGGCTGTCGGACTATCGGCGGACACTTTCAACAAGGGAGCACCGCCCTGCCCTCAACGGCCGGGCCAAGGACCAAATGGATCAACCAGACCGCCTCTACTGCGCAGACCACCACTTCTTCCACGAAGGGATACTCACCCACTGTGCCGAAAGCCGTCCGTTCGACAACGTCTCCCAAATGAACGAGTACATGATCGAAGCTCACAACGCCCGCGCTTCGAACTCGACCGATGTATACATCCTCGGCGATTTCGCCTGCGGTCACAAACTCGACGGGGCGCAGATCAGGAAAGTCTTCGAAAAACTCAAAGGCCGCAAACACCTGATCATCGGCAACCACGACGAAAAGAACCAGGACATCCTCGGTCTCCGCTGGTCTTCGAGACCCTCCTTCATGAAGATGGTCAAGGACAAGGACCGCAGTATCCTGCTCTGCCACTACGCCCTCCGCTCTTGGCCCGGACTTTTCTACGACGCGTACCACTTCTACGGCCACACCCATGGAAGGTTGCCGAGCCAAGGACGTTCGATGGATGTCGGCGTGGACTCGTGGAACCTCTCGCCACGGACGGCAAGCGAGATAATCGAACGGATGAGGAACTGGAACCCCGACTTCGAAACTTACGCGCCGGAGCGCAAGACCCTCATCACATGCGCGGAAGAGAACCAACCGGGCGAAGAATACGTACCTGAACGCCGGACCGATCCGGAATACAACGCATTAAGGCGCTGACGACGAGGCGAAACGGACGGATCGCCGTGACCGCGGGTTTGGCGTTTGCGGACGGCATACATCCATGTGACGATTGGAGCCAACCACAAGTGAAGGTACTCCAATGCAACACCGCAAACTCATCATCCTCGGTTCCGGGGCCGCCGGCCTGACGGCCGCGATCTACGCCTCCCGCGCCGGACTTTCCCCTCTCCTCCTGACAGGCGCACAGCCAGGCGGCCAACTGACCATCGCTGGCGAGGTGGAAAACTACCCGGGTTTCGTCGAAGCCATCGAAGGCGGCGATCTCACCGCGACCATGCAGGAACAGGCCGAGCGCGTCGGCACCGATATCGAATATGACACGATCGTCTCGGTCGACCTTCAGACACGCCCCTTCGTCCTCAGGGGCGAAAACGACGACTATTCCTGCGACGCGCTCATCATATCCACAGGCGCGAAGGCCCGCTGGCTTGGTATCGAGGGCGAATCGGAATACATGGGCAAGGGTGTGTCGGCGTGTGCCACATGCGACGGGTTCTTTTTCAAGGGGCTCGATGCGGTTGTCATCGGAGGAGGCAACACCGCCGTCGAGGAAGCCCTCTACCTGTCGAAGATTTGCCGCACGGTACACCTTATACACCGCAGGGATTCGTTGCGCGCGGAAACGATCCTGCAGGAAAGGCTCCGTGCGAGGGACAACGTGGTGTTCCACTGGAACGCACGCGTGGAAAAAATTGTCGGAAACGAAGACCTCACCAAAGTGGGGTCGGTTTCGATCGTTTCCACCGTGGACGGATCGGAAGACTCCATCGCGACTGATGCGGTATTCGTGGCTATCGGCCACGATCCGGTGACGCAGCTGTTCGATGGAAAACTTGAAACGTTTTCAGGTGGTTACATAAAGACGGAAGCGGGCGGCACGCGCACGAGCGTCGACGGCGTGTTCGCGGCCGGAGACGTCGCTGATCCTGTCTATCGGCAGGCAGTCACGGCTGCTGGAATGGGCTGCATGGCCGCACTCGATGCGGACCGTTGGCTCGAAAAAGCCTGATTTTCTGGGCTTCCGGCCATTGCATCATGGAAATAATCGTGTAATGGAAGACATGGAACTCATTCCAAGGAGTAAAAAATGAGCAACACCAAGTCCAAGTCCGATCTCGTCGATTCCGTAGCCGCCAAGTCCGGCCTCACCAAGGCAGACTCCGCGAAGGCAGTTGACGCAGTACTCGCTTCGGTCGTCGAAACCCTCCAGGCGGGCGACGCCCTGAACATCATCGGCTTCGGCAAGTTCGAATCCCAGCACAAGCCGGCTTCCAAGGGTCGCAACCCGTCGACGGGCGCTGAGATCGACATCGCAGCCCGCAACGCTCCGAAGTTCTCGGCCGGCAAGGCCCTCAAGGACGCACTCAACAAGTAAGGTCCTGGCGGCAACGCCGGTATCCACTTACAAGAAGGGCCGTACGCCACACGCGTGCGGCCTTTCTTGCGTCTACACGGGCAGGTGCCGCAGAGGCGACGCGCGTCCACCGACGGCGCGCGCAACCGGCCCTTCAGCGCGCGACAGCCCGCGCCGGGAACCCCGACTCGACTTCCCTTCGCTCTACGTCGACGTCGATCACGCTTTCGGCCTCTCGACCCGGCGTCTTCAATATCGGGTGAACACCTTTACTCCTACCCGTTCCTGACGGACAATCCGCTTCTGACGAGTTCTATGTTTTCCCCGAAAAGGACGCAGCATGAAGACCACCCCGGCCAGCAAGGGCCTTATCGCCATCCTCGCTCTCACGACCGCAGTCAACATCGGCATCGCCGCCGGCAACTACCGGATCATGGCGGCCGGTTCTGCTCCCGCTGCGTTCGGCTCGCTTGAATTCGACCCGAACGCCAAGTCCACGCTTGTGGCCCCGCCCGCGGCCGATGCCAAGGCAAACGCCAGCGATGCCGAGATCGACGCCTTGGTCGGCAATGTCTCCGACAACAAGACGGCTCCTTCGGTGAACGAGGACGACATCCGCCGCATCGTGCGCGACGAGATCAACACCAATCCGAAATTCGTGATGGATGCCCTGAACGCCTACATGCAAAAGCAGCAGGCGGACGAGGCGGCGAGCGCCGACCAGAAGGTCGTGGAGAAGGCCGCCGCCGTCACCGAAGACAAGGGATATCCGTTCGTCGGCAACAAGGACGGCAAGGTCGAACTCTTCTATTACTTCGACGTCAACTGCGGCTTCTGCAAGAAGATCGACGGAGAACTGCGACGCTTTGTGGACGCGAACCCGGACGTGAAGCTGGTCCACCGCGAAATGCCGATCCTGACGCCCGCCAGCACCACGGCGGCCCATATCGGCGGCACGCTGTTCGCTCTCTACCCGGAAGCCTATCCGAAGTTCCACGACATCCTCCTCGGCCATCCCCAGGCTTCCACGCCCGACGACATCGACGCCGCTCTGCGGGATGCCGTCGGCAAGGAAAAGGCCGACGAAGTCATCGCGAAGTCTTTCAATGTGACGGAAGACGGCGTGGCGAAGGACGTTGACGCCCGCATCAAGGCGACGCTTTCGACCGCCACGGACGCCGGCATCAACGGCACGCCGTTCATCTACGTCAAGGGCGCGAACTCCTTCGTGCGCGGCGCGGCACCCGACCTCTTCGACCGCCTGAAAGCCGCGGCCGACATCGCCCGCAAGTAATCCACACACGAAGGCCAACGACCCGCATGAAGATCAACAAGCTCCGGATTTCCGGCTTCAAGAGCTTCGCCGATCCCGTCGAGATAGCCATCCTCGACGGGATCACGGGCGTCGTCGGCCCTAACGGTTGCGGCAAGTCGAACGTCACCGAAAGCCTGCGCTGGGCCATGGGCGAAACCTCGCCCAAGCGCCTGCGCGGTAGTGGCATGGACGACGTCATCTTCAACGGTACCGACGTCAGGCCACCGAAGAACCACTGCGAGGTCACGGTCTACCTCGACAATCCGCGCGGGCTTGGTCCGGCGGAATTGAAAGACCTCGAGACCATGGAAGTCTCCCGCCGCATCGACCGCGGCGACGGCAGCACCTACAAGGTCAACGGCAAGCCCGTAAGGGCAAAAGACGTTCAGACCCTCTACAAGGACGCCGGCATGGGTGCCGGTTCGTCCGCGCTCGTCAGCCAGGGCCATGTCGCCTCGATCATAAACGCCAAGCCCGTCGAGCGCCGGAACCTGCTCGAAGAGGCCGCCGGTGTCTCCGGCCTCGCCAGCCGACGCCACGAGGCGGAACTGCGCCTTCGCGGTACCGAGGAGAACCTCGAGAAGGCCGAGATGATCGAGAAGGGCCTCAACGACCAGGTGGCGTCGCTGCGCCGCCAGGCGAGGCAGGCCAAACGCCGCCGCGAGATCGACGACCTGATCCGTGCGGCGGAAGCCACGACGTTCCTCGTCAGGCGCATAACCTCGGAAGCGAGAGTGGCGTTGGCCGAGGCGGCGCAGCTCGACAACGAGGAGCATGTGAAGGCCGCTTTGATCGCCCAGGCCGCTCTGGACGCCACGCTGTCGGCCGCAGAAGCGCAGGCAGCGCCCCTCCTCCAGAAGAAGATCGACGCCGAGACGGCCTTCGCGCTCGCCAAGGCACGCGTCGACAACATCCGCCGCGAAATCCAGTCTGCCAGGAACGCCATCGCCAACGCCGCAAAGACAGTCGCCCGCGCCGATGCCGATATCGAACGGGACCGCACCGAGCTCAACGCGCTGGCCGAAGAGGCCGATCTGTTGCGTGACGAGACAGAGGCGGCCAAAGACGACGCGGAATACGATGTCGTCCTGATCGAGGAAAACACCGCCCTTCTCGAGGAAGCGCGTATCGTTCTCGAAGGCAAGACGGAAGAGGCCAACGCCGCCGCCGATGCCCACTCCATGCTCGCGGCCGCCCGGGACGGACTGGTCAAGCGCCAGGCCGATCTGTCGACGCGGCTGGCGCGCAGCGCCGAGCGACTGGCGAGCGCCGAAGCCAGAGCGCAGGAACTGGCACGCGAGTTCGCCGCGCTGCCCGCCGAGCCACCGAGCATCGAAGCCCTGCGCATCACGACGGAGGAAGCGGCCGCCAACCTCGCCGTCGCGACCGAAACCCGTCAGGCCAGCGAGATCGCCCTCGTCGAAGCGAAGACGGCGCTTGCGTCGATTTCCGCCATGCAGGCCGCTCTGAATTCGGAACTCTCGGCCCTGTCTAGGACAATCAACGGGAACGGTGCGGCTGACATGTGCAGCGCCGACACCGGGTATGACGAAGCGCTCGCAGCCGCTCTCGGCTCGGCCTTCCACGCTCCGATCGGATCGGGCGAGACCCACTGGTGGACACTCGTATCCAGCGTGACCGCCAAACACCCTGACAAGACAACACCGCTCTCGGCCCATGTTCGTGTTCCCGCCGAACTGACAGCGGCCATTGCCGCAACGGGGGTCGTGCGGAGCCCGGAAGACGCGGAAGCGCTGGTGTCGTCGCTTGCCCCCGGCCAGTCGATCGTGACCGTAGACGGACGTCTCTGGCGCTGGGACGGATATCGTTCTGTCGACAGCGCCGAAGGTGCCGCAATCACGCGCAGGACCAGACGGACAGAGGAAATCCGGTCCGAACTCGATCGTCTCGAGGCGAGCGCCGCCGAGATCGACATAGACCGCGCCCAGACAGCAGCCGCGATGGCCGCAAAGGACGAGGCGGCGGCCAAATCGACCCTGTCGACATCCGAACGCGAGCTGGCCGAGGCCAGACGTCAGGTGGAACACACACAGAGACGCCGGGTCGAGCTGGAAGCGAAGATCGCCGGAATGGCAGAGACGATCGAGGACGCCACGTCGCAGCGCGACGCGGAAACGCAGGACCTCGAAGCCGCCCGCGCCGAACTCGACGCCTACCCGTCGATCACGGCCAGCGAAGCGACGTTGAAGGCCGCCAGGGAGGCCCAGACCGGCGCATCCAAGGCCTACGACACAGCCAGACTGTCCCTCGATCGCGTCCGCCGCGAAGCGGAGACCAGATCGGTGCGCACCGAGGCCGTCCGCAAGCAGATGGCCGAAATCGACCGTCGGTCGAAGGCCCTGACCGAAGGCATCGCGGAACTCGCCGCCCGCAGGATGGAAGCGATCGAGGAAGCGAAAGCGCTCGAGGAAACCGACGTGCTGATGCCCGACGCCGAGGCCAACGCCATCGAGGACGTCGAAGAGCGACTGGCGACCCTCGTGGAGACACAGGAAGCGTCCAGCGCCCTCGAGGCAACCCTGCATGCCGCCAGGGGTTCCGCACGCGACGGCGAGGCCGCCGTGGCAGGTCTTAAGGAGAACCGCGCCCGCCTCATCGCCGAGATGAAGGCGGCACGCGACAGCAACGACGGACTGTCGCGCGAAATCGCCGAACGGTTGAATTGCCAGCCTGACCAGTTGGAAGCCATCTCGGGTATCGCCGACCACGCTGACCTTCCCGATCTCGCGAAATGCGACGAACGGGTACAGAGGCTGGTGCGCGAACGCGAACAGATCGGATCGGTCAACCTGCTGGCGGAACAGCAGCTCAACGACGTCGAAAGCAAGGTCGGCGAGGCCGGCAAGGTCCGCGCCGAACTGAGGGAGGCGGTCCGCCAGCTGCGCGACACCATCTCGAAGATCAACGCCGAGTGCCGCGAACGGCTGCTCGAGGCCTTCGCCGCGGTCGATGGACACTTCCGCACCCTGTTCAAGCGCGTGTTCAACGGCGGCGAGGCCCACCTCAAGCTGTCCGGCTCCGACGACCCGCTGGAGGCGGGCCTCGAAATCTTCGCGTCCCCGCCCGGCAAGAAGCTTCAGACCATGACGCTGTTTTCCGGTGGCGAACAGGCGCTCATGGCGTTGTCCCTGATCTTCGCCGTATTCCTGATCCGCCCCGCGCCCGTCTGTATCCTCGACGAGGTCGACGCCCCGTTCGACGATGCCAACGTCGACAGGATGTGCCGTCTCGTCAACGACCTCGCGGCCGAAGGAACCAAGTTCATCGTGATCACCCACCACGCGCTGACGATGGCCCGCTGCGACCGCCTGTACGGCGTCACGATGGCGGAGCGCGGTGTCAGCAGGATCATGACCGTCGACGTTGAGCAGGCGGTGTCTTACGTTCAGTCAAGCGCCATCCGGGATTGACCACGGCGAATTTTCGAATCACCCTCATTGGTGTTGCCAATCAGGAAATTAATTATGGACACCAGCGTCTTGTATAACCTGCCGGAGTTTTTCTCGGCCGTCTGGCGTTGGTCCGCGCATCAGGACTCGCGGGTCTCTTTCGCCATCGGTGTCGCGACGACCATCGTCATCGGCCGCCTGTTTTCCCTTTTTGCCAACCCCGCGCAGAAGATACTCGCCTTCGCGGGATTCATCGTGGTCGCCATCATCGTTCTCGCATCCTGGGTGTCCTTCGCCGGCGTCCTGCAGCCTGGCGAAATCCCGTTCGGGAAGGCGGCCTCAACCCCCAACGTCGAAACGTTGACGGAGATTCAGAAATGAGGTTTTACCAACCGCCCGGTGGCCCATCCACCAAGAAGGGCGCTGGCTGCATGATCATGGCCCGCAAGACGGGCCGCTTCCTCATGTGCAAGCGCGCCGTGAACACGCCTTATCCCCTCACCTGGGCCAGCTTCGGCGGAAAATCGGAAGGCTACGAAAGCGCCGAACAGACCGCGCGACGCGAAGCTTTCGAGGAAACCGGCCACCGTATCGACGGCCCCGTCGAACACCTGTTCCACTTCGAACTTTCCACCTTCAGCTTCGACACGTTCATCGCCACCGTCGAGGAGGAGTTCGCTCCGCATCTGAACGGCGAATCGGAAGACGCCAGCTGGATGACGCTCGAGGAAATCCCCGAGAACGTCCATGACGGCCTGCGCGCGATCCTCGAAGACAAGATCACCGTCAACCGGCTTATCCGCCACGTGGAAAGCACGTCCGGCCGCTGGTGCGACTTCGACCGAATCTTCCGCAAGCCCTGAGCATCGCTCGCATTCCTGCCACAACCGAAAAACCCCGGAACCCACGGTCCCGGGGTTTTCTATTGCTCGAACTACTGATTTCAGGTCTTGAAATACGTTCCGAATACTTGGTTTTTACAGGACGTTCTCGCGTCGGTTGAATGAGCCTCAAAATCCGTTGACGAATTCTTCAATTCCGACGAAACAATAATGTTTACAATGTCTTGGCAAATAAGTGATCGAGTTCTTACATTTTCGATTGACGCACCATCTGGATGATTGCTAACTCGTAATTACAGACCCTGGAGAATATGAATTATGAACGCGCTCAACGTCACCCTGTCCACCGACGGTGCTTTTGAAATCAACAGCCCTTATCCCGGCAAGCGCGACTACAAGATCATCCACGACGGCTCCGACACGTGCCATCCGTGGAAGGTGATCTCCGAACTCGGCGAAAGCGGAGTCTGGCGTGACGAAGACACGTTTCAGAACCTGGACGAGGCAATGGATTGGGCAGTCTCCCTATCCACCGAAATCTATCCGGTTCCCGGCTACGGCGTCACTCTACCCTGCGGCACCTTCTTCGCCCGCCCCGGCCGCGTAAAAATTGAAGACGTCATGGCATCGATCGGCTGGGCTTACGTGACCTCCGTGGACGGATGGTCTCCCGTGACATACCCCAAGGGTACACCGAAATCGGTTGTCGAATCTTATTTCCAGGACATGGTGGAGGACACCGCCTCCATCCTCGGCAGTATCGATCTTTGCAACGACAACGAAGACGAACCGATGGACATGTGGATCGCCGATATCACGATACCGGTCGACGGCTTCATTCAGACCGATCGCGCCATAGAGACCTTCAAGGCCATATTCGAGCAGGAAGGCGTTACCTGCACAGGGTCGTTCGATTACGCGACCAGGATAAACGTCGCTCCCCATTCGGCCAACGTCATCGATTTCGTTCCGTACCTCAAGGCGCGGGAAACCTCCCCCGCGCCCCGCAAAGCAGCGACGTCAGCAGAAGCCGGTCGCTAGGCTCGCGCCGCCGGTCGTCTTCATGATCACGCAGGTGGACGCCTTGGCGTTCGCCATCAGAATGCCTGCGACCATGTAGACACCGGCCATGCCGTACGACCCGGCGTTTCTCCCGGCCTCGGCCACTCCCTTAACCATGAAGATGCCTCGGACATACGCCCACGCCCCGAAGAAGGCGAGGATGGTAAAGCTATAGCCGATCAAGGCGCTGTAGCGCACGACGATGTCGATCTTCGAACCCGATGTGTACTTCAGCAGCGACGAGTCGGCGTTCAGATTTCCGAATGTCGTGCTGATCGTGCTGTTGGCCGTTCCGAACACCGTCTGTGACATGAAACCGAAGGCCATTGGAGCGTTCATCAGCATGACGCTGATGACGAGGCGTGTGATATGGCTCTTCGACTGGTCTCGGCCGTCCACGCCCTTGGCCAGCTCGACCAGCGTCATCGCGAAGCCGGCGAGGCCGGCGAGGAAGACGAGCGAGAACAGCACCATGATACCCATGGGAACCGCGTTGACCGCGATGTTCTTCGCCATGCAGACGGCGGGTTCGCTGACGCCGGCGTCGAGACAGTTGACGACATCGCCTGGCGCGACCGTTCCGCCCGTCATTTGCTGGAAGAAGTCGCCCGTGATGCCGTCGTTGTAGTCAAGGCCGCCACCGTCCAGGGTGCCGCCACCGCGTGCCGCGCCGAAGACAGTGTTCATGCCCATGCCGGCGGCGTCTGGCAGCGCGATCAGGAGCGCCCCGACCAGAATCCACACGAGACCGGGCGCGAACCCTTTTCCGCCCCGTTCGTTGGCGGCTTCCGCGAGCTTTCCGAGGCCCCTTGCCATCATGTAGATGCCGCCGACCGCGGCGAGGACCGCGATCAAGAGGAAGAGCGGGTTCCACACGTTCGAAATCAGGCCGACCAGCTTCTCGCCGACGGTGTTCGACGTGTCCGCCCGCGCCTCGCCGGCGACCATGACGACCGCGGGGATCAGCGCCCAGTTGAGCCAATTCAGTTTGCGCATGAAACATCTCCTTCAGCACCAGCGCGGCACCCGACTTCGTCAATCATAGACCCCGGAGTGGCCGCCGGTGTAATCATGTACGAATATCCAAGCAAATCACCCGCTTAATTATTCGACTTGTCCACTTTGATGAAGTAAAACGCCTCGTTCAGCACGCCATTGCACTGTTAAATGCTCACTCGACTGGGGTTTTGATTCAAGTTAACATCAGGAAATACTTTAGGGTCGCGGGAAGAGCCGTCCATAATGTCAGTGCAGATGCGAAAAGGTCAACAAAACACGACCGCACAACAGAAGCCAACGGGACCGTGGCCATCGGCCGATCGCGCCGTCGCCATGATCCTATTTGGCGAGCGCTATTCCAGCGAGCGCCTCTATTTCGTCTCGCGCGTCATGACCATGATGGTCATAGCCCTGGTGATCAGCATCATCGGCAACCTCGCCATGTTCCCCAACCCGCCTCGCTACCGCTACATCCCGGTCAGCAACAGCGGCCTGGTCCTGCCGCAGGTCCCGCTCAGCCAGCCGAACCACGACGACCAGTTCGTGATCGACTGGACGATCGACGCCGTGACCAGGCTCCACTCCTTCGACTTCATGAATTACCGTCTCCAGCTCCAGGACGCGCAGAAAAACCTGACGGCCACGGGATGGGATTCGTTCCAGGCGTCGATGAAGGAATCGAACAACTTCGCGGCCATCCTCGGCAACAGCTTCGTCCTGACCGCCGTTCCGACGGGTGCCGGCAAGATCATCAGCACCGACGTCGTCAAGGGCAACTACACCTGGACGATCCAGTTCCCGATGCTCATCAGCTACCGCTCCTCCGCGCCGGAGAACGCCCAGCGCAAAACCGAGGGCCGGGTGATCAGCGACGCGCTCAACATGACGGTGACCGTCAGCCGCGTCGGCGTGTTCCTCAACCACACGGGCCTCGGGATCAAGGCGATGGTCGGAAAACGCTGATGGCGTCGGCGCTCGGTTCGCAGATCGAGGCGCTGCTGCTTGCCTCGCCAGCGCCCGTCAGCCTGGAGAAGCTCACAAAGCACCTCGGTCGGGACATCTCCGACGAATTAGCAGCGCTCACCGCCTTCTGGGCCACGCGAGGCATGAACGTCCGCATCAGGGACGGAGCGGTGTCTCTCGTTCCGGCGGAAGCCGTCCTGAAGGCCCTCAGCCGCAACGACGCGCGCAAGGGCCGCAAGCTGACCGACGCCGCGGTCAAAACGCTCTGCTTCATCGCCGTCCATCAGCCGGTGACCGCGAAGGACATCGAGACCGGCCGAGGGCTGGCGCTGTTCAAGGGGGTGGTCGATTCGCTGATGGATGCCGGCTTCGTGCGCGCGGCTCTCCGCAAGACCGATTCAGGCCGCGCCGTGACCTATGTGACGACGGACCTGTTCCTCGACCATTTCGGTCTGTCATCCCTCGGGGACCTCCCCTCGAAAGATGAACTCCTCCAGATCGTCAACGAGACGCCTGATCAGACGGAGAACGACGTGCCGCAGCCGCAGGTCGATGTCGCGTTGGGATTGGAAATCTCGAACCTCTCGCCGACCAGCGAGGAAATGTAATCGACGGTGCTGCCGAGCAGGAACGGCAGAGACATCTGATCGACGACGACCGAACCGCCCTCGAATTCCACGACCTCGTCGTCAGCGCCCGCTTCCGCCGCGATGTCGAAAACATATTGGAACCCCTGACAAGCGCCACCGTCGACGGAAACGCGGAAGGGCGCACCCTTGCAGATGGCGGCTATTCTGGACTTCGCATTCTCGGTGACGGTGATGCTCATGGTGTCTATCCTTATGGCCGACCTTGAAGACGGTCTTCGGGGTCATTATTATCCATAGAACATATTACCGACATCGAAGTCTTTCAATAACCGCCCCCTTTGCGATCGGAGTTCCAATGGCCAAAATCCTCAACATCACCCCCGCCGCCGCCGAGAGGATCAAGGAGCTCGCGGTCTCCCATGTCGGGCAGCGCCTCAGGCTATCCGTCGTGAAGTCCGGCTGTTCAGGCAACGGCTACGATCTGTCGTTCGTGGAAGACGCCGGCCCCGTCGACGAGAAGGTTTGCGAACACGGTGCCGAGGTCCTTGTCGATTCCAAGTCGCTGCTGATGGTGTTCGGCATGACGATCGACTGGAAGGAGGACCGTTTCGGCCGCCAGTTCACCTTCGAAAACCCGCTCGAAGCGGGCCGCTGCGGTTGCGGCGCGTCATTTCACATGTGATCGGCCGGCGGCACAGTTTAGCCCCATTCGGCGCACCACCATTGCCCTACGTCCGTATGTCCGGGCCTCTCACCTTCCCGGAACCACCCTCATGGAAAAGTCTCCAGTCAAAGGCTGGCACATTCTCGGCTTCCTCGTCCTCGTCATGGCCTTCGCGGCCTTCTTAGGCCTCACGGAAGAGGCCAGGCCGAAGTCCAATGGGATCGCGGCGGAGATCGAAAGAACCCTCCGCCATCCGTGATCACAGCTTGCCCATCGAGTCTGGAACGGTCGGCAGTTTCTTCTTCTGCCCCGTCCCGGCGCGGTATTCCTCGGCGACCTTGTCCAGCCCCTTCAGCAGCGCGGAACCCTCGTTCGCGTGGTAGACGATGGAGATCGACTTGGTTCCGCCCGATCCCTCGGCCTTGAAGTCCAGCGTTCCCGTCTCGTCGTTGATCGCGAAGATGCCGCGTCCGTTCGCCGTGTCGAAGGCGGCCATCGGGTCGGATGTCGTCAGGGTGGAGTTGCGCGCATAGAGTTCACGGCCGATGGCGACGGCCGCCGCCGTCATGTTCTCGCCTTCTGCATCCAGGCGCACGGTGTCGACGAGGAGCGGAAGGTGGACCGTCGCGATATCCGGCAGGCTTTCGCAGGCCGGAAAGAACTCAGAACAAGCCGTGCGGAAGTAGTTGCCCGTCTGGAACCGCCCGCTCCAGGCCTTCACGCGGACATCCGTCGCCTTGCCTGCGAGCGCCATCGAAAGAAGGCCGAGGTTCGGCTTCAGGTAGACGCTGAGGGTGAACTCCTGCCCCGCAAGAACCACGGGCTTCACGCGCAGTCCAAGCGGCTCCCAGAGGACGACCTGCTTGGCGGCCGGATGCGTCGGCGCGAAGCCAAGGACGGTGCCATCGGCCGTGCGGGCCGCGCCGAGCGCCACGGCGTTGGTCAGCACGTCGCCGAGCGGGACGCCCGTGTCGGATAGCGGGTTGGAATCGTCGGTCGGAATCATCGACTGGACGATTTCCACGATGCGGCTCGCCGGCATCTTCGTCGTGAACGACGTGTCCCAGCTCTTGTGTATCTTCGACACCGGCCACTGAACGTTGAACCTGACGTTCCCGGGCAGCGCCTGGATGCGGCACCACGCCGACAGGAGGTCGTCCGAGGGGTGAAGGCCGAGGAACCAGTTCAGAGCGCCCTGCTGCTGCAACGGCGGGGCTATACAGGCCGACTTCGCCGGGACCGCCTGCTGCGCGGTTGCGGAGGTGCCGAGAAGGGCCACGCAGGCGGCCAGTCCGACGGCTGCGGAGAGCTTTCTGAAGAACATATCGGAGTCCTGAATTTAATAGTACAGGTAGCGTGACATCCCGGCGTAAATACCGCAACATCGTCATTACCCAAGCCTCCCGTCACCCCACGGACACAAGAATGACGACCAATTCGCAGACACCACGGCCGGCGAAGACACCGCCTCGCTCATCCGCCAGGAACGACCTCGACCGCATCGAGGCAACGGGAAGCCCGTGGTGGGCGCAGGCTCCGTCGGTCGCCATGGCGTGCCTGACGGTCGCCGTTACGCCGTTCAAGCTCCTGGCGCTCGTCGCCGACACGGCGGTTTCCCTCTGCTTCCTCGCGGTGTTCGGAACCGTCGGCCTCTGGTACATCGGCTACATCCCCGATCAGACCGTCGCCGAAGTCCTCGGTTCCGTCGGACAGCGACTCCTCGGCATCCTCGAAGGGACAGGCCTCCTGTGATGGCGTCCTTCAAGGCTCAGCTGAACTCCTTCGTCGCCGAACTGTCAGTGGCCGGGATATCCGGCTTCCTGATGTATCACGCGATGCTGCTGGCGGCGCATTTCCTCGGAATTACCTACTCCCGTCTCGATCTTCTCGCGACGATCTTCGTGTTTCCTTTCCCCGCCTTGATCGTCGTGTTCAAAACCGTGTTTCCGCGAACGGTCAGCCACAGGTCCTACTCCGTCATCGCATACATGGTGCTGGCACAGCTCCTGTCCGGATTGGCAGTGGCAGTCCTGCTCGAAGGAATCGGCGAATGCTTCGATTGCCGCGGCAATCTGCACGACGTCGTCTTTTACGCCATCGCGCTCGGCACTCCCTACGGATTGCTGTATGCATTTTTCTCGAAAATATTCAGCGTTGATGTTGACAGTCCGAGAGGCACTGTTTAGAAGAACTCATACGCCTCGCTGAACACAGCAATCGAGGTAATTAAAGACTTCATAGCTCAGTCGGAAGAGCGCCAAATTCCTAATTTGGAGGCCGTAGGTTCGATCCCTACTGGAGTCGCCATTCTCCAATAAAATCAAGTGATTATCTTCATTTGTTGAAGTTATTTCTTTGCAATTCGAGACGTCGCGAAGCTTCGTCAGCGCTCTTGATTGACAGAACTCACATTCCTCGGCAAATATGGCTTTCTGGTCCCGCCATCAGAGAGACCTGGACTCCTGATTCCGAACGGGGAAAGCTGGGGTTAAATCCCGATTTTCCCGTAATTTTTGGCGATGGCGTCATTAATTAACGCAATCCATTGCGGTCCTCCCTGATTGCCTCCATCCTTGCTCTACAACCACACAAGGAACGCTTTATGACGACAATCGCACTGATCCCGTTCAACGGAGCCACCCGAAAAGGCATCGAACACATCCAGGCCTTCATCAACGAAGGCGCATCCAAGGCGCGCGCCGCGATCGACGTCGCCGTAAAGGAGAACGGCGAAACGATCGTCGATATCGTCCATCCTGCCGAAAGCGGCTTCCAAACAGACTGGGAACTAGAAACAGAGCGTCGCAAGCGCTGGATCAGCTCGGAAAAAGGCGACGTGAAGACGCTCGGCTTCTTCCTCGCCATAGCCACTGGACTGGCGTCTTTTCTCTCTTGTATTGGCTTCCAGGACAAAACCACGAGCGACCCCTTCGCTCTCGGCATATTGTTTGCCACGCTGGCGCTTGGTATCGCAGTCATCGGCGGCTATCACTACGCCAAGTTTGCCGCTGACTTCTTCAAGGAGCGCGCGCGGGGATACACCGGATACTTCACAAAGCGGAACGGTCGCCGCATCCATCAGGCCTGGGCCATGACGGCCGATGCGGTCTACATAAGCAATCGCGACGATGAGGCCGACACGCTGACAGTCACCCGGGTCGCTTACCGCGACATCCAAGCCTGCGCCCACCGGAAAGAAGACGGATACGTCGGCGCTTCCCTTTTCGACAAGGAAGGCAACCCCTTCTATATTCTGTCTCCCGCCAGCGAGCGCATTGCGAACGCGACCCGGCTCGTCGAACTCGTCAACGCCAAAATACCCCGCTAGTCTAGGGGCCTACCCTTGCCCTGCCGTTCGCCGAAACCCATAGTTTCGGTGAACGGAGAATACGGAAATGCACATTGGAAGCGACTGGGAGCCGCGTGATGGAGGGTCCCTCGAGCGGCACGGACCGACAGGTGATCTTCACCTCCTGCTTCCTGTCTACTCCGGATGGCGGCTCGAACACTATCCGACCGGCACCATTCCGAGTCCGTGGCACATCGACTTCTTCTGGGAAGCCCGTAACCCCGAACTACTGCTTTCCCTCTCCGACGTCCTCGCCGACCTGGCCGAGAAGAATTCCAACGCCCGCATGGACAACAAGGCGGTCGTCCGCAATGACGACGGCTACATCGCCATCGCGGACTGGCGGGGACCCAGCACCTTCACAGCCCTTCTCGCCGCCCCCGACGGAACCACGGTCGGAAGCTATTCCGGAAGCACCAACACCCCGATGGCGACCTTCGTCTTCGGCCAAAGAACCATTCACGGCAATCAGACGATGCAGGAAGCCCACATGGGCCGAGGGCTGGCGAACCTCCTCGTCGACGCGGCAGAGGAGCTGACGGGCCTTCGCGCCGCCCCGCACGGCCACATGTTCACACCCGGCAGCTGCTCGGAAGCTGCATGGCGGTTCTGGACGAAGCGCGCGGTCCAGCGCCCTGTCCCCGGCCTGACCGGCGACGACTTGGTGAGAAAGAGGCATGCGGCAGCGCTCGAGATGGAATCGAAGCGGCTTGCCACCCGCGTGCCTGACAGCCCGGCCGCCGCCGCCGCCTTCGCCCTTTCGACCGGCGCGGACATCGTGATCGCCGAGCGGTCCGGCGAAATCGGCTTCGCCTGGCCAATCCTTGACGGCCGCAGGATCAGCAGGTCTGGCCTCATCGACGACGATGCCATCCTGAGGCATAATCTTGGACTGTGGGGAAAATGGTCCGATCCGCCGCTGTCTCCCGCGGACATCACGCTGGCGACGATCGAAAACGGCGAGATCGCCGATCTCGACATCCCGCCGGAGGCGGAAGCGGAGATCGCGTTTTCCGCCCTTCCGGCGAGAAGCACCGCGCCGACGTTGATGTTCTAAGCAAAATCTAGCGTCGTCTAGCGACGATTGACGACCGCGACAAGCGAACACGAAAAAGGCCCCGTCGACTTTCGTCACGGGGCCTTTTGCTCAAAGCCGTCGACGCAGGTCCGATCAGAGACCGGCAACACCAGCGCGGGCGACGCCCCGGATTTCCGAACGGCCGATGCCGAGATCGCCGAGTTCGCGGTCGCTGAGGCGGCCGAGTTCATTGACGGTCTGGCGATACTGGCGGTAGTTGCGGATTTGCTTTGCGATGGTGCCGATCATGGCCTTAACTCCTGTGTGTTTCCTATCGTTATCCCCAAAGTTAAATGAGGACTCCGAAATACACCAGCGCCCGTTGTGCATCGCAGCAATGCAGCCCGCGCAGGACGGGCAAACACCGTTTTAAAGACGTCGCGCCGCCTCGACCGCGACTATTGACCCACTGCCTGCAGGGCTTCCTTGAGATCGGCGGCATCTACCGGCTTGCCGATCTCGTCCTTCGACTGGTCGCCGACGACCGGCTGTGGCGCTGGCGCGGCGGGGACAGGCGGTTCCGACGGTTTTTCCTTCTTGACCAGCGAATTGATGTATTCCTCGGCCGCCCTCTTGCGGCCCGACGTCTCCTGCGACTGCTTGAGCTTGTCGGCTCCGCCTTCGATGACGTCGTTCCAGTAAGCCACCATCCGCATGGGAAGGTCTTGTACCCATGGCCCGTCGATCACGAAGCCGGGGCTCTGCGCTGTTCCACCCATGATCTTGAAGGGGGCCTTGTCCTTCTGGACGACGAAGGCGGCGACGCTCTCGTATCCCCTCACGTATCGGTACGGCCCGAAATCGATGCACGGATAGTATCCGCCCGACACCACCGGCGTCATCGCGAGCGAACACATCGCGCCATAGCCCTTGGCAATCGCTTTCTCCGCATACTCGACGACGATCCTGCCGCCACCGACCTCGGCCCGCGACTGCGTCGCCATTCCCGCGAATACAGCCAGAGCCGCGACCACTATCTTTCGTGCTGTCGTCGTCATGGGGGCAAGGTCTCCAATTACTGCTTGATTTTGGCGGGGCCGTGTCTGAAACTTCAAGTTAACCACGGAGGGCGAGCAGTTGAAAAGCACTTTGATCGACGTGCGTCGCCTTATCACGAGACGGCGCGGTGACTGTTTCGGCGCACTCGTCGCCGGCTTCATGTTCATCGCGCTCGCACCCGGAACCGAAGACCCGACGGCGTTCCACATCCTCGGCGCTCCGTTGTTGATCGCGGGAGCAATCCTCTCGGCCATCGCCGTCGCATTTCCGGAAAAGCAGGACAGAGCTAGATGATCAAGAAGGCCACAGACCACACGTTCGAATCGTTCAACAGCGGCCTCGAGACGGAGACGCAGCAGGAACGCGTCGACAACGGCTCTGTACCTCCGTACCTCCTGGACGAAGAGCGCATCTCCGTCTACCTGACGCTGGCGGGCCTTCTCGACGCAGGCGTCGACATGGACACGGCCCTCGTCCTCTTCGGAACGGAATCCAAGGCCCAGAAGAAGAAATACAACGCCGACCGCGTCTCCGAATTCTTCACGACCGCGCGCACGGCACGCGACGTCGTCAAGAACCGCATTGATGGCGACGCTCCGCATACCGACGTGATCGGCGAAGTCGCGGCGAAGTGCTTCGGTCGCATGTTCCCCTCTCCCGAGGAGCTCGTACTCCTGCGCGGTCTGGCATATACGGACAATGTCTCCGCCATCCTTCGCGCCGCCGCCGACATCATCCGCAACAAGACGAAAATGTCTCCGTCGCGCGCCGCCGCGCCGTATATTCGGCGCTCGTCGATCTAATCCAGGACTCCATTAACCAATCTTACGCGTTGACAATTCACGCATCCGGATTAAAAGACCCCGCAATACAACGCTAGGAGGTCCGGAATAGTGATAAACGACGAGTTCATCAAGGCACCGGGAAGCCTCTTCGACGCGAGGGAAACTCTCGTCGGACTCGGCCTCTCTCCGCTCAACAACATCCGAAACCTGGAAATAGCCCGAAAGCGCGCCGGGTCCGGAAATCTCGACGACAAGATATACGGCTTCATGGGTTTATGGTCGCTTGGCAGTCTCGGCAACCGCGACGCCATGATTTTATACGCCGGCGTGATCGAGAGACACGTCGCGGAAACCACCATGCCCGAGGCCCAGGCGACGCACTTCCACGCCGTGGCGGACAACTGGCGCAGGATCATCGCGACGACGGTCGATCTTGAAACCATGATGAACGGCCCCCGGCCGCCGACACAGGAATCGGACGACGAACCCACTCAGACCTTCGGGGTCATGGACCCGCCTGTTGTCGAAAAAGCAGGCTTCGTCATCCTCAATTCGATCGGCGACCCGCAGTCGCAGGAGGGCCGGAGCCTTTCGACGCGCTTCTCGTCCATTCTGCGCAAACAAGTTCCGAGGCGTGGCCTGACGCCGGCAGAAGGAGCCGTCGCCGAAGCCATCGCTTACCGCTACCCTTGGGCGTCGCAGGCGGCCGAGATCATCGAGCGTTCATTCGCGATCATACGAGGAACACATTCCGACCGATCCTACGCCAAGCCGATGATCTTCGTCGGCGAAAAGGGAACCGGCAAGACCTCGCTGGCCATCTTCGTCGCCCAGTTGCTCGGCAGACATTGGATCAGGCTGCCCGCGGCCGGCACGTCCGACGGGGCGACCCTTGCGGCCACGCCGAGAGGCTGGGCCAACTTCAGGACGTCCCTCCCCGCCCAGGCGATCCTCGAATCCCAGTCCTGCGATCCCTGCATCATCATCGACGAACTCGACAAGTCGTCGCGCATCGGCTCGCAAAACGGGAGCGTCATGGGCGCTCTGATGGGGATGCTCGACATCCCGTCGCAGTACTACGACACCGCACTGATGGCCAATATCGATCTCTCCCACACGCTGTTCATGGCGACGGCGAACAGAATAGACACGATAGCCGAGGAGCTGCTCGACCGCTTCACCGTCGTTCCAGTGGCTAGACCCGGCATTGAGCACTTCGACACCATAATCGCCTCCCTTCGACGGAAGACGGCGGAGGAGTACGACATCGACGAGTTCGCGCTGCCCGCATTCGACGATATCGAAACGGAAGCGCTGAAGTCCTTCTTCAGCTCGAGCCGCGGCTCCCTGCGCGCGTTGGCCGATGCCTTCGAGGTCACCCTGAGGTCGGCGTTCGACCGTCAGCGCGTGATACAGCATCATTAGCGTAGCGACCACCCACAAAAAAGGCCCGTCGGCAACCACCGGCGGGCCTTTTTTGTGGGTATTCAACACGTTTATTCGAATATTCGGCAAGTATTAACGGAACCTATACTTTTGCCCAATGTGTCCCAATTCCTGCCGGCGACTTTACTACCACTGGAATTCGTCTGCTTAATACTTGCAGGCCTAAACCAAGTAAAGGGCTTGTAGCCGCAAGCCAAGGGGAACCCGTCGGGAGACACTCATGATTTCCAAACTCCACAGCGCATACGCCAGAAAACTCCACAGGAGCCGCGAGCGCGGCGCGACGATGATGGAAGTCATCGCCTACCTCGCTATCGCAGCCACCATCATCGCGGGTGTCCTTATCCTGCTCGCCCTCGCCTTCGGACAGAGCAAGACAGCAACCGCACTCCAGCAGCTGAACCAGATTCAGACCGCCGTCCGCACACTCTACTCCGGTCAGTCGAACTACCAGGGTCTGAGCACGAGCGTCATCGTCAACTCGAAGGCTCTCCAGCAGAGCATGATCTCGGGCAACACGCTTCGCAGCTCGTTCAACGGCACGATCACCATCACCCCGACCTCAACTCCTGACGGTGGCGCAAACAGCGCCTTCGATGTCACCTTCTCCAACGTTCCGCAGGATGCCTGCCAGCAGATGCTGACAAAGGACATGGGCCGCGGCCTCTACGAGGCAGGCGCTTCTGTTCAGCAGCAGCAGGGGAACCTGCCCTTCACGCTCGCACAGGCTACCGCTTCTTGCAGCGCCACGTACAACACGGTCACCTGGACCTTCGGCAACTAACAGAAGCCGACACCAGACCGAGAAAAACCCCGGATCGCCTCCGGGGTTTTTCTTTGGGGTCTTCGTTTATTATTGACAATACATCCACGCACGAATACACGTCGCTCTCGACGGAACAAAGAGGCGTGATCGATGACCTTCAAAATCAAACAGAACGTCAAGTGTCGGGCGCTTCAACTCGTAGTCGACCCAGTTCGTCTCAATCGGCATATGGAAATCATCAGGGATTTCTACGACCGTGGCTACGACACCCCCAGCGGCCTGAGCGGCGGCCCGGAGTTCAAGGACGGAGAGCGTATCGGGACGAAACTGATCTTCTCCCTCAGCGAGGAAGTCGCCGACGAGTACATCGCCCGCATGCGGCGGCCACCAACCAAGGCCGAAAAGGAAGCGGCGGCCCGTTAGGTCTTGCATTAATCGTCTGGAACCTATATCAAAACCTCGTCGCAACACGAAGGAGGTCGACATGGGAAAGAAAAATCCCGTTGCCTTCGTCCTGAGAACGCCGGTTTTCCGGCCGCGAAAGACGAAGGTCGTGAAAGGCAAGGGTTCCTACACCCGCAAAACAAGACACCGCTCTGGACGAACAGACGGTGTCTTTTTTGTTTCCGGCTTCCGTCATGATCGGGCGTATTTTCCGCCAAAGTCATCGTTTTTGATACGTCCGTTTCGTATTTCAACGAAATGAAGTCCTTTTCTTGTTCCAATTGTGGCGGCTTCACCCTATATTAATAGACGTCACAGGGAGAATCCGACCATGGACAAAAAGACTTCAGGCAGCGCGCGCTCCTTTGAACTGCTTCCGATCCTCGCGGCCTTCACGTTCGTCGTCGCCATTCTCATCGGATCGTCGTCGCTCATGGTCTGCGCGGCCGCCCTTCTCGCCATCCGCTTTTCACTACACGTTGTTGGCTTCGCGCGACCCGTCCCGCAACACTTCCGTAAGCATCGGCCGCCCATGCGGTATTCCCGCTAAATCCGGCTTTCTCATCGAACGCTCGCACCTGGTCAGGATGCCGCATTCAGCCATCGCCGGCGCAAAACACGCCATGGCCTCGTTGATCGCGGCCACCGAGCCGCCGAGGACGAACGAAATCTCCGTCCTGACGCTCGGCGTCCATCCCGACAGCCTTCCCTTGGAATATTGAAGCATCGCCTCGGGTGTCGTGAACGACCGCGCGGGCATTGCCTTGAAGGCAGCCCCGGCGGACATCGGCGAGGTCACGGCGTTGCAGGCGACGGCGTCATCGAAGAACGATCCAAGGCATCTGTGAACCACCTCTTCCGTGTCGTTCAGGAAGGCATCGAGCGGTTCGCGACCGAACATCTCCTCGAACTCGTCGTTTGCCGCGAAGGTCGCGTCCGCGTCGATCACCCCGAGCCTGCCGGACTGCCCGCAGAGCTTCCTTGCCACGAACTCCGCCCGCGCCACCCGTCTTCGACCCAGCCTGGACAATCCGGTCTCGAAAGCCTTTGTTTCCATCGATAGCCGGTAGACGATCGTCGCCTCGACATCGCACAGGCATCGGTCGTCCGGCTGCGCATTCCAGTCGGCGACATTCCCATCGAGATATTGCCCTGCTAGCATTGGAACTGACCCTCCATCGGCGTGAACATAACGCGAACGCTTAAACCACAAACCGGGTCGCTCGTAAAGCAATTTTTAAGGAAAGTTTTCCTATCATGTCTCTCCGTAGCAGACTGTGCGCTCCGTTGCCGCCCCGTCCTCCGATGGCCTTCTTTTTCACCGGAGCCGGCCTCAGCGCCGACAGCGGCGTCCCGACATTCTTTGGCTCGAACGGCGCATACGGTCGCTTCTCCAACCCGGAGGACATCGTCAGCGCGGAGACGCTCAAGGCAAATCCCGCCTTTCTGAACCGGTTCGTCGACGACATGCGGGTCGGTCTCGGCAACGCATGCCCGAACGAAGCCCACAAGGCCATCGCGCGGCTGGCAGCCGACTACGGCAGCTCGCTCGTCCACATCACCCAGAACATCGACGACCTTGTCGAACGGGCCGGTTTTTCCGGGTCCACCCACGTTCACGGCTTCCTGACGCGCATGCGCCAGTACAACAATCCAAAGAAGACCGAGGACATCGGCTACACGCGCTACTGGGACGGCGACCCCTCGCTTGCGCCCGCGAGAGGTTTCCAGTTCCGCGACCCGCGCACCAACAGCCGCTACCGACCGGACGTCGTCTTGTTCAACGAAGACGCTCCGCTCTACGTGAAACTGCACGAGACGCTGGAGGACCTACAGAGCGACGACATCGCCGTCGTCGTCGGGACCCGTGGCGTCGTCGTCCCGATTGGTTACATGCTGGCGAGGAAGCGGTGCCGCAAGGTTCTGTTGAACCTGCACGAGAGCGAAGCGCTGCCGCCGCAGTTTTTTAGCGACACCATCATGGGGCGCGCCGCGGACTATATCGACAGGGTCGAGGAAATCGTGCGGCGACACCTCGGCACGCCGAGCGACACCCATCCGGTCTCCGGAACTCCGACGCCGGCGCTCTAACGCCGTACATCGGACGGCAAAGCGATCGCGGCTCCCGTCGCGACCGCCATCAATCCGAAGATGATCCCGAAACCGAGATACTGAAGCACGCCCTCGCTGGCGGATACGAAGATCGCCCAGGCGACGGCTGCCAGCGTGGCCACGCCGACGGCCGTGATCACCAAACCAGATACCCGTCTCATCAACTTCATGCTTCCCTCCTAAGCTGCGAAGCCTTCTATTTCGTCTCCAGCAGGATCGCCCTGATGCGACTTAGCTTGTGGATGTCCCTCTCGGCACTCTCTCGGTACCTGCCGTGCCAGTCGATACGCGCAGACCTTTCTTTCTCGTCGATCCACGCAACGAGTTCTTCCACGGTCCATTCCGGTGTCGGCCCGATATCGACCGGGACGATGTCTCCGTCTTCGATCAGCTCGTAAGTGCCGTCTTGGTTGACCTTGAAGGTCCCAAAGAAAGCGCCGGGTTTGTCCGTGATCATTTCATTCTCCAGTCCGCCCAAGTCTTACATTACGACTCCAGCTTAGCCGGTTTATAAGTCTTCGCGAAAGCGTCCGCCTCGATGCGGTAAACGTCATCGAGATTGTCTTTCGACGTGCTGGCGATGAAATCGCCCTCGTCGCAGATCATTTCCTCGCCCCAAGGCGCGCGGAACGTGAAGCTTGGACCTTGGTATTTCACGGCGAAGCAATGTCCTGTCGCCCGATAGCTGTCGCCTTCCGGGGTCTTCGCCACGAATTCGTATCGGGACTGCAGCTTCTTGTCGTCGATCAGATAGGTTTCGCCGCTTATACCCGTGACGATATTGTCGCCTTCCTTCGCGGTGTTCGTGGTCTCCTTAACGCCATTGATGACGGTGTCCACCTTTTGTCCCGCGTATGCTTTGGTGACGATGAAGTTTCCGAATTTGTCGAACCGTTTGACGTTGCCCTGATCGAGATGGTTCTGGAAATATTTCTGCGCCTGGTTCATCCGCGTCTCCTGTCGGTTGTTTCGGTCCCGCATTCCGGATCACGCGCGCAGCAACGCAGGTGCGCATAAGCGCGCACCGAGAGCGATTAACCTTCGACGGGATGTTCTTGCCCCGCCAACGCATTGGACGGGAATTTGGCGAGGATGACGGGGTTCTTACCCGCACAACCGTGTTTCAAGACGGCCATATACTGTGACGCAGACTTAGCAGGCCTGCCGCTCTATCCTTTGGAGCTACACCCTCATGTGTGTAGATTTATTGTAAGACACCGAATATGCGTGTCAACGCATCGCCGGAATATTGGAAGACTCCACACACGCCCTCGCCTTCTCTACCTGCTCCTTGAGGAACGGCGACGTCGACACCACCTTCTTCTGCATGGCCTCGGCGACCCGAACGAGGAACTCCACCTCTCCCTCGTCATAGAAGCGATTGGCGGATGCGGTGATGCGGTCCATGAGGTCGACCAGCCGTCTGTCGGCGCGCAGGAACGGCGTTGCCACCTCGAACGCCGTCGACGCGCGAAACGCATCCCTTTCGTTGAGCGACTTGAGCAACCCTTCGCGGACCTGCTCCTCGGACATCGCACGGCGTTCGTCGTCCTTGTTGAACAGTTGTTCCGACCTGCATCCCCTTGGGAGCGATCTCACATATTCCAGGACTTCAGCCATGTAGCGCTTGTGGCACTTCCTGTCCGACAGCAGTCTGGCATAGGCGTGGTGGGTATCGGCGAACTGCTCTATTCCTTCCTCCGTGACCTCGCGCGGAAGCGACGCCAGGATGTGAATGCCGTGATCGACGATGTTTGCGACGACAAAACGGAACACGGCCTCTTCACCAGCGACGACGTAGCCATATTCCACCTTATCCCTCGCGACGACGACACCTGAATATTTCATTCCGACCCCTGGCATTCCCTCATCAAATCATTCCGGCCGGGTCCGCAACGGTCAAGCGCGCCGTCAACAGCTTGGCTTGTGGCCCGCGGACGAAAACGGCATCGTTTGCCACAACGACGAGGAGTTCGACATGCAGGTTACCGTCAAGCTGCCTACGGTTTTCGAAGCGCGCCTGGAGCGTCACCGAGGAACCAAGACGGTTGCCGTCCACACACCGTTTACCCGTGACGTTCCGGAAATTCAGTCATCCGAGGCTTCCGTCGTTTTCGAGGCGGATATCGACATGGTTCGCCATGACGAGACCCTGAGCGCGGAACATCCGTTGATCCTGCCCCGCGGCAGCAACAGGTTCACCATCAGAGAACACGAAGGCCGATTGTTCCGGCAGCTCAAGGATGCGAGGCTATCGGGCGAGGGCGCGGTAGACAGCGACCCGTTTCCATTTCATCCCCATCTGTCACCTATCGGCAAGCCGATCCGGCAGCACTTCAAAAACCGCCATTTTGCGTTGGCAAAGGGCCTGACTTACAGGACATGGCCCGCGTTCGGCCGGAATGCCGACCTCAGATTTGACGAAGACGTCCGAAACCTCGCGAGCCTGGAGAGCGTCGAACATCTCATCAAGGACCGCGACGAGGCAAGCTTTATGATCTGCCAGCGCATGCAGGAGCGCCGTCTCGCCGGGCTGATATGCATCGACGGCGACATTTGGATGGAGACTTCGACGCCGTGCATAATGGTCAACATGTCCACCTCGCATTACGCCGACAACCCGCAGGACGTCTGGATTAAAACGGCCTTCCTCCCGGAGTGGCGCGACAGGCGGATCACGACGCGCTATTTCCCGCTGCACGATACGGACGGAGCGAACGCCTACGTTGAGGAACTGCGGGCGATATTCAATCGAGCTCCCCGCTTCAACGTCACCGACCTCCGCTCGTACAGCGGACCTCCCTCTTCGTCGGCCATGGAGTTCGATGCGGACAAGGAGTTCACCCATCGCCACCTGGTCGGCCTTGCCCTGAACTACGGTGCCTGCCTGGACGTCATGAAGATGCCGCACGACGAACGGGCCGGCGATCCGGTAGCACGCGCCTTCTACGAGGCGCTTGGCGACAATCTCGTGACGGGAGAACGGGCTGACATGGCATCTGTCGCCGACGACCTTCTTGCCGAGATCGACCGGCGCGAGCCGCTGTGGTCGAACCAGATGCAGTCCGAAATCGGGCCAAAGCGCGCCAACCGCCTGTTCTTCGATTATGCGCGCCGACAGCTCGACGACGCCGAAGCCATCAACATCATCCCCATGAGGACGCCCAATTGAAAACAACCCGCCTCACCAAAGGCCTCGACCTGTCCTTCGAGAACCTTCCGCTCGAGCCGACACCCGAGAACATCGAACTCGCGTCCGAATTCGCGTTCGAGATGTGGAAAGCGAGATGGGCGGATCAGAAAGCCGACTGGGAAACGCGCTTCGGCTCTCCCTACAAGAGCGAGGAACCCGATGACCTCAGCGGGGCGTGCAAGTTCTCGTCTATCTTCGCCGCCATCGTCTTCGACGCCGGGATCGACGGCAACTACGATCACCAGTTCGCGGTCAAGAAAGGCAAGATCATCGACCTCAACGCCGGCGCGGCCGATGTGGCGGGACTGGCCAAGCCGTACATGCTCGATCCGATTTTCTTCGGATCACGGGATCACATGGCATCGATGAAGTCTTGCATGCCAAGGGTCATGGACTGGCTTCGCGCCTTCGACCTCAGCCTCGAGCCGACGCTTGCGCCCCAGCAGCGGACGGCGGCACCGAAACTCCGCTAGAGAACGAGGACCGACTTCACGGCGAACGTGACCTGGTTGCCGTTCCAAGAAAGCACGCCGCCGCCCTCGTGGAACGCTCCGCGCAGCAGGCTACCGTCTTCGAGCCTAAGGTCTACACCCGCACTTCGCGGAACGTCCGGCCAATCGACACTCCGCAGCGGGACCCACTCGTCTTCTTCCGAAGCGATCTCCCGCACCCGTTGAACCACGTCCTCGACTTCCCACTCCCGACGCCCCGTGAAGCCGATCGCGGATGCGACGCTTCTCACGCCGCGCTCCCAGCGGTCCTTGCGGACGATCTTGCCGTCGGCGCGAAATTCGTAGTCCTCCGGCTTCGCGTCGCGGAATTCCGGCATGCGGAAGTCCAATTCTGTGACGGTCCTGGCGTTGCTCATCCATCGATCTCCGTAATTTCTCGGTTATCCTCAAATCCAGCGGGCAAGTTCTCGCTCTGACGGCATGTCCGCCGATGAATCCGCGGCTGATCGATCGAAGGGGTCGTCAAGGCAGCCGCACGGAACGAATACCGGTTTTCCCCAACGATACACGCCGCCGCTGTCCGCCTGCCCGGTGCCTTGGCAACACGGACATCCCACGTCGTAGCGTTCGAAAGCCGGCTCCGCCTTGTTCGGGATGTTCCGCCACCACGTCAGTCCTGCGATTTTGGTTTCTTGAACGACATGCCGTCGAAACCATGCTTGTCGCGGCGGACCACGTCGCTGGCGATCTCGACCGTCGGGCGGCCCGGGCGTGCGATGATGCCTCCGACCCACATGTCGAGCCTCTGAAACGCCTCCCACGGCGGAAGGACGCACTGGAAGCCAAGGTCCTTGAGGCCGTCCGTATCGATCTTCCAGCGCCTGGTGCTGTACCACGCCTGGTGACCGTGATGACTTCCAAGGCCGTCGCTGATCGCGATCGAGACGCCCTTGGTGACCAGCCACTCTTTCTCGGCATCGGTTCCCGGCTCGGCAAACCACTCGTCCACGTTATCCTTTCCCAGATCGGTCCTCGTCCAGTGGTTATCGGAGAACCCGGATTCCACGGACGCCAGGAACTCCCTGAGCTCGTCTGCCGACCAGGCGCACCATTTCATGTAGCCGTCCTGATCCGCGTGCTTTCCTTCGACCATGACGCAGGCATGGCGCACGCCGGCGAACCAGACGACCATGGGCCGGAAGTCGAACCTGCCCTTGCGGTTCTTGACCTTGTCGTCGCTGTGGTATCGGTAAAGCCTGTGGTCCGGAGCCAATAGCAGCCTAGACGCGTCGACCGGCTTGAGACCCACTTCGCCGACGAGCAGTCCTTCGTCCTTGTCGAATGACTTGCGCACGAATACTCGCTCCTTGTCCTGACCGAAGGCCTGGGCGCTGTCATAGTAGTCGTGTCCGCCGATAATCCGCATTCGCACTCCTCAACGAGAGGGTGCACTATAGCATCGGTTTTGACGCAAACGGAAGACCCCGATGCGTACTCTCTATATCTCCCCCAGCCCTAAAATCCGGGCGTGGCCGGAACGACAGGGCTCGGCCTCTGAAGTCTCGAATTTATCTCGCCGAAGAACGGCTCCAAATTGTCGAACAGGACCTGGAATGACGACGTTTTGTCTCCAGCGGCATCCGTTCCCGGCGGTTGAAACAGCAACCTCTTGCGATTGTTCAAGCACCAGTTCGCCCATTGCACCGACTGCGCCTCATCGTCCCCGAATTCCGACCTGAAATAGCACATAAGGTCATCTGGAAGCGCGGTTCCGCGCGAGGACGCCGTCCGCGACAACGCAAAAGAAAACTTGTCGTACGTGCTATCCTCAATTCCTATGACTGGCACTTCCAGCAGTGTTCCTTCGCGGATGCCCCGTCTAACTCTGGATAGCGTGATCGCGTCCAATGGAGTCAGGAATTTCGGTTTGGTGAGCAATTTCGAGTAGTCGCCGATGCGCCTTCCGACTTCGACCGCGAACCAGATGTCGAAGAAGTCCTTGTGCCGGATCGAAGCCGCACCGTCTTCGATTTTCGAAACAATCTTCTCCGCAACTGTGTTCTCAAAGGGGTAAATTTTCACCCCGACGGGCGGGAATGGACTTTTGGCGTCGGCAAGGACCCCCGCATGGTCATGAATTGTTGGTGCGAACGACATCTCGTTGTTCACACCAACATCGATAACGAGCGGCACACGGCACGAATGAACCGACGCTGGAACGGTCACCCTCAAGCCCCCCTCGGCTTGATGGTTCCGGCGCTCGTAGCGCACGTTGGCCAAGTCGAGAATAACGCCGTCACCGAGGTCGAGCGACACCACTCGGCGCATCAGGTCCTCGCACCAAGAGATCGGGTCGGCGACATCCGGCAAATGAACATTGACGTCCAGGTCCTTGGTCGGACGGCCGCTATTGCCGAAGATGATGCTAAGGGACTGTCCGCCCTTAATCGTAACGCGCCCGTCAGTGTCCACTACCGCAAGCCGCGCCAAGAACCGCTCGACCACGTAGGTTGTCGTGAGCGCCTGTACTTCTCGCCCATCGCGCTTCGCGACTTCCTTGATCTTATGAAGAACAGACGCTCCTGATGAGCTTCCAGTCATTGCATTCCCCTCATCGCCATAACCGTCTGAGCGACCGTCCTCACATGCGCTTCCGCGCCGATCTGTTTCGCAATCCTCATTAGCTCCCGCTCGGAACCACCTGTTTCAAAGTACGCTCGCATCACCTTCAGGCCCTCCTCCACCATCCCGGTGCGCTCCATCCGACGCAGAAAGTCGACGACGGTCCGCTCCCGCGTCGTCATATCGACGTGCATCGATCCGATGTTCACGCGCTCTATTCCATATGTCAGGTAGGTCTCAGCCCAGCGGTGCCCCTCGATGTTGATGTCCGGGTGAACTGGAACCCGCTTGTTTCTGGGAAACGCCATGTGGACGACATCGGGATTGGCATCTGTGAGCCCGTGGAAGATTGCCGCCGTCTCGTGACAGACAATTCCCTCCGGATGAAGACATGAGATGACCGCCACGCTGTCCCATGTCGTATCCCTGCCCGGCTCTCCGAAGACACCGGCCGAAATCCGCTCGACAACCTGATCAGCCTCGAGTCTGCGGATCGCCGCATCTCCACCCATGATCTGGCGCACCTCGGCATAGCGCAGAGGCCTTCTTTCCGACCGCATTGCGTTCAAGAGAGCAGACTTTTTGTCCTCGTAGCTTGGCACCATGACCTCCGTGCGCATTTTTCACAGGGATTGTAACGTATCGGTCAGAAAGTGACGACATGACGTATATGCACACAAAGGCGGTGATTGTGTGCATATAGGCATCAGCCAACTTCAGACAGGAACTCCGACAGTCAGCTTTCCATCCGTGAAGAGGACGCTGCTTAGGCGCAGAGGGTCGCTCACCGTATCGGGCAGAAGCCTCGTAACCTATATGCACACATGCTTGCTGACTGTGTGCATATAGGTTTTCCACGACCGCGACAGGCTTTTCGATCCGGCTTTTGACGAAGGCAGGTTGTCAGTCCATTGTCATCGCGAACCGAAGTGGAAGCCATGAAGACAGCATTCGACTACCCAGCACTGATCCGGGGAATCCCTCGCCACCAACGTAAGGAGCGCCACATCCTCACCATGATGAGAGGACAAGCCGATATCGTTGAAGTCGACCCGGCGCGCGCGCCGCTGGTATTCCAGAGTGCATTGCTCTATCGAAACGCGTCTGCTGGAAGCTGGGATAACTATCGATACATGGACGGACGATTTTACGCTCTCGTCGATTCCACAGCCAATATTCACACCAGACTTGGCGGTGCGCTGACGATACTGATGGCAGACGTCGCGCGCGCTGCCGTAACCGTTCCAAGCTCCGACCTTTGGCCTCCACAACGCCTGCTCGTCGGTTTCAAGGACCTCCTTCACGTGCTTCCATACAAGACGGCAGCCGACGTAAAGGCCTATGACTTCATCAAGAAAGACGCCTATGCGTTCATCGAGTCCATAACGGACTGCAACGACGACGATGTCGCTTACTGGGCGGAAAAGGCGACCGATTATGCTTCGTCCACGATGATCTGCGACGGCAAGGTTTGGACTGAAGTCCCTGAACCCGTCTTGCTGCACACCACCAATAACGACGGAAGGGACGGGATGATGGTGGCCGACATGTCCCTTTACAACCATGTCGACGGCCAGTACGTCAGCGCTGACGCCCTCAATCCACACCTGCGCGTCTATCCTGTCAACGACTTCGGTCGCTTACGCGCCAAGTTTGGCTCCGACCGGGAATTCAGCGAGCGCGACTTGACGGATGTCATCGTCGCCGAAGTTTTTGGAGAAGACTTCGCGGAGAAAGAGCTTGTACGTCTTGCAACAGGGGCATGCTTTCGGTTCGAGAAGCATTTCCTCAACCAATCGACCAAACGACCCTTGAAAACGACGAACGGCCGTTTTGCCTGTGTCTATGGCGAGCTCTCCGCAGCACTGGCAGCAGGCGATATTGACCAAATAGACGAGACGCTTCGTCTTTTCGCGATGGAGTTGACGATACAGGTTTTCGACATGGGCCGTCACGCAGACGGGAGCATCCAAAATTTCAGCAGGGCACTGGAAAGCAACACGCGCAGGGTATCCGAATATTGGAACGACCGACCCATAGGGTTACCCGTTTCATCCAATCCACACCCCTAGACGGAACTCAGGCGGCCCTGAGTTCCGTTGCCGGCCGCGCTTCAAGCAAAAACTTGGCTACCGACGTCGCCACGACGTGGGCCAGCATCGGCGGCACGGCGTTGCCGATCATCTTCACGTTCTGCGAATTGGAGTACGGGAAGCTGAAGTTGTCCGGGAAGGTCTGCAGGCGGGCGCACTCGCGCACCGTCAGGCGGCGGTCAAGTTCGTAGTGAAACTGGATGCGCGACTTGGCGTTGGCACGAACCGTGTACCCCGGCTTGTCGGCCTTCGAGGTCTCGTCTCCCTGACCGTTGCCCTTCTTGGCGCGCGCCGCCTTGAAATACTGCGACTGGTTCGGAACCGTCTCGTCGGAAACGCCCTTGAGGTCGTCGATCGCCCAGGAGATGGAACGGTGAGCGTCCGCAAACAGCGCTTCCGGCTTCACAGGAAAGCCTTCGATGTCGTCGCGCACGCAGACGATGAAAAGGCGGGTTCTCGTCTGCGGAATTCCGTAGTCCGGAGCATAGAGACGCCACATCTCCACGCGGTAGCCGCATCCGCGAAACTCGTTCATGATGAAATCGAGGACTTCGCCGTCCTGCATGTACTCGAGGTTCTTGACGTTCTCGGCAACGACCATCTTCGGCCGATGCTGACGCATGTACCTGGCGAGCGCGTTGAAGAGCTGGCCGCGCTCAGACCCCAGACCGCGCTGCGGGCCACAGGACGAGAAATCCTGACACGGAAAGCCACCGACGAGGATGTCGGCGGCAGGGAGGGTCGCGGGATCGTAGGACGACAGGTCAAGCACGTCCGCAAGGTGGTGGACGTTCTGACGGTATGTCTCGATCGCCTTGGCGTCGAAATCGTATGCTCCGAGGAAGTCGAAACCGAGGTTCTGGTAACGCTCGCCTCTGAAGTCAAAATCGCCCCTGAATCCAAGGTCGAGTCCGCCACAGCCCGAGAACATCGAGACAAGTTTCATTTCACGCATCCAGTTGAGTTCTTCAATTATCATTGATTATGAACTCGGGATTCGGAAACGCACAACCGCTTTGGCCGTCGATGTCTTTGAATTATGTTGACTACACCAATCGGGACGCATACCAATGCCATCTCAACCGAATGGAGGCTTCCTCATGTATGATGATATGTTCGCTCAACCGCGCAACTACGTGACGCGGAAGTTCGTTCCATCGGCGGAGGCGTCGGCCGCGACGGACGGGATGGCGGAGCATGTATTCGGCACGGCATTCAAGATCGTTGCGACAAGCATCTTGATCATGCCCTTCGTGATCGCCTTTCCGCCGCTCGTCGCCATGCTCTTCCTTGCGGCCGGGTGGAATCCAGAGAAGCGGGATTAAAGAGACCATCGCCGCTGTTCAGTCCTCATTTTTTTGAAAGGCCACCCATGCCCCCGGAACAAATCGATGCAGCCATGCGGGAATGGAAACTTCTTTACATCATGGTCGGCGGGCTGGGTTCCACCACCCTGCTGGCGATGTTCGCTTCCGAGCTTTTCGCTGGCATGGGAAGCACCGCGTTCACGCAAAGGCTGGCGGTTCTTCCGGCGGCCGGTGCTGTTGCGAGCGTCGTCGCCATGTTTTATTTTGGTCTCAAAGTCTGAGCGGCAGGATGCAATTGTATACAGTTGGTGACGATAGCGAAGCGTATTGCTGGAAATTCACGAGGTTTGTGAAGACGACAGTGAAATGTCGTGACGTGCCTTTTGATGACGGGCTCGGTATTGCGAGAGACATCCTTGTGTTTGTGTGCGATGACTGCGAAGAGGTTTGCGCCGTTCCACCCCAATCGACACCAGCGATAGCTGCTGCGAGACGGTTGGCTGTGGCAGACGTTCGTTGACCGGATATTGACCTCCGGCCTCGTGGCGTTTCCTACATAATTTCGCGATTATCCGCAGCCGGAAACGAAAACAGCGCCCCCCAAGGACCGCTGTTTTCGTTTCCGGCACTGGCTCCGTCAGAGCCTTTGTACCGCCGCCTTTTCGGCGTCCTTAGCGGCCCTCGCATTGATGATCCCCATCAGCTGCTTCGCCTGCTCGACCGTAGGGTATCCGTTGCGGCAGTAGCGAGCGGCACCCGGATTGTCCGCGACGAAGGCGGCCACCTTGTAGCCGTCAAGCGGGCCTTCCTGCGTATCCACCGGAGACGGCGCGCCGATGACGTTCAGGATTTCCCCACAGAGGTCCCTCGACATATCCCCACCCCAGTTGACCAGAGCCCGGACCGCCTCCAGCGGAGTGCAGTCGAACGTCTTTGCGATCTCCGTCGCGGCCGAGCCTTCGGCATCGATGGGACGGCCGGCGACAATGCTTTCGATGGCCGTCAGCACGGAGGCTGGACCAACCATCTTTGGACCGATGTCCAGCCAGTAAAAGGTCGAGAACTGTCCTTTATCTGCATCGAGCGTCATGGCATCCACGCCGTCGCTGTAGGCGACGGCAACCCAGTCTCCACGCTCGTTTCTACGATCGACCTCGATGACCTGCAGATCGGAGGGAATTCCTGCCTTCAGAACCTGGATCGCCTTGAGGCGACGCCCATCGTCCGCAAGCCCCTGCTTTCTCACGACCTCGATCTCCGGACGGAGCAGCTCGTCGAACTTCCTGTTCATTGCGACCTCATCGAAGATCAGGCGGCCGTCCCCGCGACGGCAGTGGTACGGATCGACCAGACGCACCTCGTCGCCGACACGCGCGAACATGGCGTTGTAATAGCCCGGAAAATCATGGGTCGCGGGATCGCGGAGATCGTGATCGTGTTCCGTAGCCAAAGTCAGCTCGACAAATGTTTGCAGCACGTGTCTTTTCGCTGCCAAAAACAGCGCGTCGTCCGTAACCATGACGTCTTCGCCGCAGTCTCCGTCTTCGCCAGCCCTCATCAAGAGTGCGAACGGCTTTCCTTCGAAGCTCAGCGACCGGATCGATGTGCCGCGCTCGCTGTCCTCGTAGAAGTACAACTTGTCGGCGACCGCGATCTTCGCGTCTTCCGGCGGATAGTCGCCGTCGAAGGCATTATAGGAGAAGCCGGATACCCCGAAGATCATCTGGATGTTTTCCAGACCGAGGTCTCGCCAATCCTTCACGTCAGTGGACGGCAATCCGTAGATTTCATTCGGGGTCATGAATTTCTCTCCTTATCAGGTACTCCGACATAGACCGGAACCTGGTGAGGAGCAAGGCAAAGTCATGCGGAGACTTGGTTTTCGACAGCGCGGATCGACGCGTCTGGCCGCTCGCCAAGCTTCATCGCCGGCACGATTCTGCCGCGCGCCTGCGCCAGCGAAGCTCGCTCCTTCTCGCCGACGACAGCAGTCGAGTTGACCGAGGCCTGGACGAACGGAAGTCCGCTGAGGAGCATCGGCTTGGCGGACTTGAACGTCTGAAGACCTATGAAACGATCGACTTCGGCGTTGTCGCTGGTCGAACGAAGCGGAAGGATAGCGGTTTCCACCTCCACGACGCCGTCCATGGTCCATGCGTCGGACGATACCACCAGCGGCAGACGGGCCGCCGCGGCCGCATCCAATCCGTCGGAAACGGCGGCGAAGTCGCCGCCCCAGATCGAGGAGAACGACTGGCCCGTCATCTCGCGGCCATAGAACACGTAGAACTCGGTTCCGGCGAGACGGAATTTCCAGACTCCGTCATCGTTGGCGATGATGAACACCCGGGGCAGCAGCTTTACGATGTCGCGCGGAGACACGTCGGCGCGCAACGGAGCGTGCGAGCCTCCGCCGAGCGACGCCCAGTAGCGGACCATGTCTTTCGTTTCGTCGAAACGTATGTCGTCCATCTCAAGACTTCCGGTTAACAAATCGTTACCCTATTAATACCCGGAAAAGGGTGTTCTCCAAGAGCCCGCGGTCTTCAGAGAAGCCAATAACGCATTCTAGGGTTAATTCGCGAGCCGAAAAATAGCCGACGGAACCGACGCTCTTGCCCCCTGAAAAATCGAGACGGGGCCTATAGCTGTCAAAATCGTGGAATTCGCGTCGCCGCGGCACATTCCGCCGGTCGGACGGCATTCGTGATGTGCGAATGTAAAACGCCCCGATCACTGACCTCCGCCGGGGTCGGTCCGGAAGGCAGTATCGGGGCGTTGATGTCCCAAATCGGGATGTCTGTTATTTCATCCCGATGGTTAATTGTTCGTAAGTTTTTGGCGTAAAATTGACGTCTGGGACGTCGCAGCCGACATCGCGCGACAATCCGGCACCCGGAAGCTTGCCGTGCGAGTGGCCGTAGAAGTGGTAAGCGCCTTTGTGGTAGCCCTGCCATTCACGGATCGCGTAATGACAGAGGATCAGCTTCTTGCCGCCGTCGTTGGTGAATTTCATGAACTGCGGCGGCTCCGCCCAGTCGAGCGAGGCTATGGTCGGATGCAGATTGCCGTCCTCGTCCAGGTCATGATTGCCTATGATGAGATGCTTGCGCCCCTTGAGCCGCGAGAAGTACCAGCGCACCTTTTCGGCCTGAACGCCCAGCTGAAACGCGAAGTCGCCGAGGTGGTAGACGATGTCCTTGTCTCCGACCACCGAGTTCCAGTTGGCTATGATCTTCTCGTCGTGCTCCTCGATCGACCCGAAAGCACGTGGCTGAATTTCAAGAAGCCGCGCGTGCAGCAGATGCGTGTCGGCTATATAGAACTTCTTCACGAATGTCATCCTATCTCTTCCGGCCCCATCTTCGCGGCGACAACCGCTTCTTGACAGTCTCCCAATACGTGTCTGCGCGCTGTTCGAAAGTCGAGGCATCGCGCGCATCGCTCTGGTAAAATTGTCCGAGTTCTATGCCAGGTGCATAGACCTGCTCCAACCAGCCCTCCGGCACCGAATGCGGCGACTTGTAACCACCTCGCCCGAGAGGTGCCGCACCGACGTAGTGGGTATCCCTAAGGTGGTTCGGCACCGGCATGACTCCGTTGGCCTTGATATACTGTTGAGCCTTGTTGATGCCGTCGTACGAAGAATTGGATTTCGGGGCGAGGCATATATGCAATGCGGCGTGCGCCATCACGATCCTCCCCTCTGGCATACCAACCCGTTCGATAGCGGTAAAACAGGCTACGGCAGACTGCAAGGCGCTGTTGTCAGCCAGTCCGACATCTTCGCTCGCATGGATCACCATTCTCCTCACGATATATCTCGGGTCCTCTCCCGCATTAAGCAGAAAGGCCAGCCAATACAGCGTCGCATCTGGATCAGCGCCACGCATCGACTTTAGGAACGCAGACATGGCGTCGTAATGCATGTCGCCTTTGCGGTCGTACCTGAGCGGTGAAGCCGCCAACTCCTCGTCGACCATCTGCTCGGTGATGGAGACCTTGCTCCCTCGCCCGAGGACGATCGCTTCCAGCGTTGTCAGCGCACGCCGCCCGTCGCCGCCGGATTTCCGAGCGAGGACGACCTTGGCGAACGGTTCTATTTCGACTTCCCTACCGAGAGCCTTTAGCTTCGCAATACCGCGATCGATGACGGCCAGAAGCTCGGGCTCGTTGAGAGCCTTGAGTTCATATATTGCCGACCTCGAACAGAGTGCGTCCGACAGGTTGTGATAGGGATTGACGCTCGTAGCCGTAATGAGGTCGAAAGTACCCTTCTCCGCGTGGTCGAGCAGGTAATCCTGCTGGGTGGCGGTCAGTCGATGGATTTCGTCTATGAAGACGAGCGTGTCCCTGACATTCGCCTCGTCGACTATCTTCTCGATTTCCTTGACCTTGAAGCCAGCGCCGTGCTGGTACTCGAAGCGCTTCTTGAGCGTATTGCCGACCGCCAGCGCGATAGTGGTCTTCCCGACGCCCGGCGGGCCGTAAAGCACGATCGATCCGACCCGTCCTTCGGATATGCGGCGACGCAATGTCTTGTCAGGCCCGAGAAGGTGCGACTGACCGATGATGTCGTCTATCGTGGCTGGTCTTGAGCCGTCGGCGAGCGGCTTCGGCCCACCGGCCTTTGAGGCGGAAAACAGGTCGTCCATCAGGCTTCCTTGAGAGTAGGTTCAGCCTGCGATGCTACAGCCAGTTTCAAGGCGATGGCCAGAGCTTCCGCATAGGGTTTCGCGTGTTGCTTGATCCACTGGCTCTCGAGGACCTCGTGCGGAACCAGCGCGTCGTATTTGGACGTTTGGAGATCGTCGACCATCTTGACGACGGCGGTCGCGAGCGGCGGCTTCGTCACCATGCCTCGTAAAGCCGCCTCGACCATGTCGGCGGAGCATCCGGCGACGGACACGCCGATGTCATGCGATCCGGCATCGAGGCCCGCATATTTCAGGATGAGGGCCAGCATGCGGTTCGTCTCCGTTCCAGCCCATGTCAGGACGCTCACGCCGCCGCCTTCTTCCCAGAAGACCTTGCCGTCGAGACCGTGAATGTCGAACGTGTTGCGCCCCTCGGTGAGGAGTTCCTTCGCCTTGTCGTCGAGATAGGGAGGCAGATCGCGGGAGCGCAGGACCTCCAGCATGGCCTGGGCGAACACGTCCGAAATGCCCTCGCGCCCGAGGGGTTCGAAGCTCGGCATTTTCGCGCCGGTCGCCTTGGTGACTTCGACGACCTTCGAGTTGAGGTCGACCGTCTCGATCTTCCATCGCTGCCCGGCGAACGCGATATACGATCCGGCCTTCGCCATGTTGGTCATCGGCAACGTTCCGATAGACTTGCCGTCGGCGACGACGCGCCACTCTTCGTCCGTTTCGAAGATCGCGAAGAAGTCCTTGGCACCGGTGATCCGCTCACCCTTCGCCCCGAGCATGACGGTTCCGTCCGGAGCCTGTTCGATGAGCTTTTCTGTACGCATCATGTGTCGCAGGAGGGCGACGTAGTCGGACTGGGGGATGACCGACAACGGACCGACGGCGCAGATCGTCTGATAGAGATCGGCGACGGTCGTGCCGCCGCGCTCGGCGATCGTCGACAGCGTCTGCTGCAAAGCGACCGTGGCGGCACCCGCAGGTGTCCCCGGCTTCTCGACGTACTTGCGGCCGAGCAGCACGATAGAGGCCACCGCCGCCACGATGTCGAGGCGAAGGCGGTCCAGTGGATGGGTCTTGGCGCTCACGCGCCGCTCGCGGATGAACATGCGAAGGATCGCCGACATGCCGTCGCGGCGTCCGCTTCGACCCAGCCGCTGCTTGAGGCTCGACATGCTTCTCGGCGCGCCGATCTGGAACACCGTCCTGATGCTGCCCACGTCGATCCCGAGTTCGAGCGTGGTCGTCGCCACGCCGGTCGTCGGCAGGTTCCCGGCCTTTAGACGTTTCTCAAGCGGCTCGCGCAACTCCTTGGAAACACTGCCGTGGTGGGCGAAGAATTCGTTTGGCATGCCGAGCTTTTCCGCTCGCCGACGAAGCCTGTCCGTCAGGGCCTCGACACGCCGCCGCGAACCCGCGAACACGAGGTTGTTGTGCCCCTTGGCCGCTCCGAAGATATCGTCGGCAATGTAGTCCAGCGCGACCTTCTGCTTCGAAGCTTCACCTTCGACGATTTCATCGCTTTCCAGCTGATCGGGGTCGAGGAGGTCTTCGGCATCGACGTAGGCACGGACCGCAAGCTTCACTTCGGGATTGCCGGCCGTCGACACGACGACGTCGACCGAGTCCGGTGCCTCTGGATTGATCCATGAAGCCGCAACCTGCGGATCGCCGATGGTCGCCGACAGGCCGACGATGCGCGGCCGCTTCTTCGAAATCGCCGCAACACGACGCAGCAGAGACCGAAGATGAAGCCCTCGCACCGAATGGAGAAACGCATGCACCTCGTCGACGACGATGAAGTCGATATCGCGGAACAGCGCCCTTGCGCGCTCCGGTCGACGCACCAGGAGCGCCTCGATGGATTCAGGCGTGATGAGCGCGATGCCCTGCGGATTGCGCACAAGCGCCTGCTTGGCTGACTGCGGCGCGTCGCCGTGCCAGCGCACGACATTCAGCTCCATGGCCTCGCACAGCTGCTCCAAACGGCCGAATTGGTCGTTGATAAGCGCCTTCAGCGGACTGACGTAAAGAACTGAAATCCCGTCTTCTTCTCGATCCGCTACCAGCGACAGGACAGGCAGGAACGCCGCTTCCGTCTTGCCCGAAGCGGTTCCCGCGATCACGAGGGTGTCGCCGTCCCTGTCCATGATCGACGGGATCGTCCGGTCCTGGACGTCGCGCAGCTGGCTCCAGCCCTGATCGTATATCCAGCGACGGACCTTGGAATGCAGCTTCTCGAACGACGACACGTCAGAGGCGGATTGTCGTGAGGTCTCCATCGACGTCGTCCCCCTCTTCAACCGTGGTTTCCGCCATGCGTCCGTGGTCCTTGGCGACATCCACGTCGTCGAGCAGCGCGCGCCAGTCGATGGACGGGTTCTGCTCGAGAACCGAGAGGAGCTGTGCGAAAGCCTTGATCGTGTTGCGCGGCGTGCGGAAGTAGGCTTCCCCGACCTTGCGGAAGCAGTGGGTCATGAAAGCCATGATGCCCTCGTCGGAGATTACCGTTTCGGTCTTCCCCGCATCGTAGACCGCGCGAACCTTGCGCAGCAGCAACAACAGTTCTTCCTGCGAGAGCGACTGGAGACGCACGACGGGGCCGTTGACGTCGACAATGCCATTGCGGGCGAACGAGTTCTCCGCGAGACGCGAATGCAGTGCCTCGTAGCTGTAGAGGCCGCGACGACTGTCCGTCAGGAACTCCGGCGTGCCACCGAAAACGAAGGCGAGATGCTGGGCGCTGCCCTGAAGGACGTCGTTCACGATCCTGAGGATTTGCTCGTGGTTCTTCTCGCGCGACTGTGCGTGCTGGAGCTTGTAGATGTTGACCATCTCGTCGAAGACGACCATCAGCCCGCTATAGCCTGCGAGACGCACGAACGCCGACAGGAGCTTGATGCTGTCGTAGACGTTGGAGTCCTCGATGACGTTGCGGACGCCGAGCGCGGCCCGCGCTTCGGTCTTCGTCGAATACTCGCCGCGCAGCCAGCGAAGCGCCGCGCTTTTGAGGTCGTCGTTGCCGTTTTCGCTTCCACGCCAGTAGGCGCGCAGGACGGTCACGAAGTCGTATCCGCCCACATGGTCCTCGAGAGTGACGAGACGGCGTTGGATGACGGCCTCTGGAGACGTGCCACCCTCTTCCGCTTCGCGCATGCATTCGCCGATGAACTTTTCGATGACGCTCTGGAGCGCTCCGCCTTCCGGCTTCGTGCGCGTCGCCATGTTGCGGACGGCCTCGGTGTAGAGCGCGCGGGCATGGCCGTTGGACGCGTGAAGCCTGCGCTCGGGCGCGAGGTCGGCGTGGATCGTCACGCACTTCTTCTCGAGCGCGACGAGGCGGACGAGGTTGAGGAAGAAGGTTTTGCCGGCACCGTACTCGCCGATGATGAAGCGGACACCTGAGCCGCCCTCGACGACGCGCTCGATGTCGCGGACCAGCGCCGTCACCTCGACGTTGCGCCCGACCTGGACGTGCGCGAGGCCGACACGGGGAACGACACCCGCCATCAGGGCCTGAACGATGGAATCGCGGTCACGGGCGTTCAGTCTCTGGTTTACGTTCGCATTCATACAGTTACCCTCGTTTTTTCCAGTTCCGCCCTAAGATGCTCCTCGAAGACAACGGCCCCGTCCTCGACGAGGACAGCCTCGCCGAACAGGTCGAACGCCATGTCGTTGATGGTCTCAAGTACACCGTCGGGCATGAGGCGCTTGTTCTTCACCAACAGATCGAATTCCCCACGCGGCATTCCCCCCGCCGTCATGACGGCCTCGAGGATTTCGGAATGGGCCGCGTCCAGACCACCGAGTTTGCCACCGGCACTCCCCACAACCGCCGGCGTCTCCACCACTGGGTCTCCAGCGAAGATGTCGCTCAGCAACCCCGTGACCATAACCGTTTCGTCTTCGATTCGCTTCAGTCTGTCGAGATCGAGCGCCGGCGGCAAAGGCTCGGCGCGCTTGGGCTCGACAGGACGTGGCGGAATGGCAACGCCGCGCGACGGCTCGGCGCTCACGACCGACACAAGGCCGTCCGGTTCAGGCTGCTGCTTGCGGTGAAGCATCGCGTGCAACGCCCGCCTGTCGCCGCCCAGCTTCTCGATGAACTTCTCGGCTACGGCGATGGACTGCACGGTAAGTTCCGGCAGCCCCGACACGACCTCGATCACGAGGAACGCGAGGCGCGGCAGTTCGCTTTCGTGCAATTTCCCCTGACGAAACGGAGCGCCCTTGCGAACGCCGAAGTCGACCACGAGCGAGCGCGCATGGGCAGCCAGTCGCGTCCGCTCCCGGTCTTCCAGGTCGGCGTCGGCGCGGCGGGCCTCGAACAGAAGTCTTTCGGCGGCGATCGCCTGACCGCCCTTGTTGCACACATGCCCGATGACGAAGTCGGCGCATGCGCGATGGATCGCGTAGGCACCTTCCCATTCGACAGGCAGGCCGTTCTCGCCGCGGAAGAAGACGATGCTCCCCTTGGTCGTAAATCCCTGAGCGCCAGCGCGTCCGTCCGGCTCGAAGGCGATGTCCATCTTGTCCATGGCACCCGAAATCAGCTTGCGCACGCCAGCTGTGATCTCTGCGTCTTCCGTGAACGGCAGTTCCATGAACTTGAAGAGCGTCAGGACCTTCGAGGCGACCACACCCTGTTTGGCGAGCGCGTTGTCGAGCGACGCCTTCACGCTGGCGAAGCGTCCCGCCATCGACGTGGCGACCAGCTGCTTGGGCAGCACGTTGATCGCTTCGAGCGTCCCCGCGGCACCGGGCGTCTTGCGTACAAGCCTTGAATAGCTCTCCAGTTCCGAGACGCATTCCGAAAACATCGCGTCGATACGCTCGTTGAACGCGTTCGCCTGGCGCGGATCGGGAAGACGCTTGCACCAGTCGGGTACGGGCAACTTGACCGTGCGGACGCCGTCGGGCATCGACAGTTCGAGCTTGAGCTTCTGCTGTGGCGGATCAACGACGATCCCCTCGCCATGCCGACCGGAATAGAGCCGTCTCCAGAGCAGGCGGACGCCTTCTACGTCGATCTGCTTTCTGTTCCTGATCTTTCCGCGTTCCATGGCGTAGACAAAGGCGTCGTCAGCGCCGATCGGAGTCCTATCAGCGATCAGCGATCCGACGCGAAGGACCACTTCGGCCGGCACGTAGATGCTTTTGCGCCATTCCTGACGATAGACAGGCACCTGCCCGCGCTTGTAGTCGATACCCGTCGCGAAGACGAGCAAGGTCGACATCAGTTCGCGGACGACTTCGTTTTCGGGGTGCAGCCCCAACATCCGCTGCGCTTCGGCAAGAACCGTCTGGCTATCTTCGCCCCTGTCCACGAGGACACGGCGGTAGAGACCGCTGGCATAGAGCCTGACGAACTGGACCGGAATATCGGTATCGCGGCACGACCCGGAAAGCCATTCGAGATAGGCGCGGCGTCCCGAAGGCGGCAACGCCTCGTAGGACGCGCCCCAGAAATCATGGCCGGGGATATAGTCGCGCGAGCTGCGACCGATCTGCAAACTCGGGTTGACGATGTACTTGTCGTGACCGCCGCCGTCACCGAATGTCTTGCCGACGTAGAAGAGACCGGTGAACAGGCCCATGCCGTAGATGTGCGTGGTCTCGCCCCGCTTCACCCACCGCGCTCTGTCGCTGCCCGTCACCACCATCGATTCCCAGACTCCTGGTTGTCAACACTTGCACCTCACATATAGACCGCAGGGGCGTTCGTCAATGTGGAGTCCTCAATTTCGGCCCGCTCCGCGTGGATCGCCCGTGTTTTTCGGCAAGCCGTTTCTTGAGGCCGTCAACATTGTGCGCCGCCAATAATGCAAGACACGAAATTATCGTGCGTATTCAACGCGTCCCTTGCATGTTTCCATCGGCGGATTTCGGGGCGGTTTTTGATACCTGCAAGCCACGGAAATAAAGTCTCCGCAGATCGAGAGATCGAAATCCAGGAGATACAGCCTTGTTTCCGAAAGAACCGCAGGGGGAGAAATACCCCGACCTGTACGAAGAAGTCGCGTCCAAGAACTACGACATAGCGTCGGTGTTCGGAACGCCCCCGCCGAAGCAGTCCTTCAACCCGACAAAGACCCGCCGTCCGGCACACAAGCCGACGTTCGTCACGGAAGTGAAGAAGAAGCGCCACTTCACCCGTCCTGGCGAAGAACCAAGGGTCCGCGCCGAGGGCGAGGCTATCACCAAGGACAACCTCTTCAAGCCGAGGTTCTGATCTCCACGGCGGCCTTGCTCCATTTGACAGCGCCGTCGTTGATCGCACAGACCTCCACCGTGCTGTCATCCAGCCAACCGAGGATTTCGGCGACCTCGCCGAAACCGCTCTGCGCGACGACTTCTCCATCGACCAGAAGCTGGACCGCCGACGGCAGGAACCGCACCAGGAGCTTCCCCTTCGGCAGCTCCGTTTTCAGCGCCAGCATCAAACGCCTGTCCTCTCCGCGGGACACGATCATACCCGTAGGCTCCGGCCCCTGCATCGACCCGGCGCTCGATCTGGCGATACGCGCCGCCAGGCGCGACATCGAGGCTTGTTGCCTCTGCGGAACGTCGACCGCCGCTTCTCCCTTCTTCGCGTCCTCGGGTTCGGCGATATCGGAGAACGGAATCCTCGAACCGTCCCTGAGTTCACACATTCCATCCGGATATACAGAGACGACCACTGCCTTTGGACTGTAATAAGTCCCGAGCGCGGTCAGCCCGTGGACATGCAGCGCCATGAGGTTGCGGCCGTGGGAGACCATGTGGCGTCCCCTGGTGAAATCGAGAGCGACGCCCTCTCCCGCCACGGAACATTCCAGCGCCCCGCCGGCGGAAAAGCGCGAACGGAGGAGTGCCACGATTTCACCGAGCGTGGCTGCGGCCTCTGTATCCCTGATCTCGGAAAGTTTCGCGTTGAGCGCTCCCGCGACCTTTTCCGTGAGGTCGACGCCTTGGTCGTTCGGCGTGAACAACCCGCCATCCGCGAGGGCGAGAACAACGCGCCATGGCTCTGATTCAATGCCGAAATACACGTCTCCGACGTAGCCGCCGACGTTCGCGGCGAGGAACTCCATCCATTCGGCGACACCGATGCCGGGGCCGCCCGTTCGGACGACGGCCGCCATCATCGCCTGGTTTTCGAGCCGCTCCCTAACGTCGCCGTCCATTGCCCGCAAAAATCCTGTTGTGTCCCATCGAGACAGTATGTTTTCATTGGCCATTAGGGACAAGGGATGCAGTTGGGATGAGCGAAGAGAACGAGTGGTCACTGAGTTTCAATCCGATGACGGATGAAGACATAGACCTCGTGGCGTTCAAGGAGGCCCTGTCACCCTACGTCCTGTCGGTGACACGCAAGTCGGCACACCGCTACGAACTCGTGCTGGACGACGAACTTCCCGACAACCCGCCGATGGGCGAGGTCCTCGAGAAGGTGATTTTCATGCTTGGCGAAATCTACCCGTCCGGCGTCGTCGTCGGCCATCTGGACAACGAGCCGGAGTACTGACGCCCGTTAAACCTTCGGCCCGCCGTGATCGGTCGGCGTAGGCTCCGTTATTTCGGCGATAAACTGCTGGATGTCGGCGTTCTCCGCATCGGTGACCGTATCGAAGGACTTAATTGCCTCGTCCGCCACGTCCCTCAGGCGATCCGCAAGCGCTCTCCTGACGTCTGTATCGGTGAACGTGTTTCCCGTATCGGCGATCCTCCCAAACCCGCCCTCGGTCATCTGGTTGGCGATGCGCTCGGTGACGACCGTGGACTTCGACTCCATGGTCCGCGCGATGTACTCGTCTCGACCGGCAAGCATCGCGGCCATTTCGTCGCGGTAGGCCTGGACGGCGGCGAGGATGAGTTCAGGATTGTTGTATTCCATTCCTTCGACCAGAAGCTTCCCGAACACGTTCAAAGCTCGCTTGGCTTCGACGTAATGCTCGAGACAGAGTGCCACCACCTTCTGTTTGTCTTCCTTCGTTTCGTATGGAATTGCCTCGAGCAGCGCCGCGACGTCGCGTTTGTGTCTGGGCGACTTTGACTGGAAACGAATGGCAGACATAAAAAACCTCCGGATGACACGTCTTTGTGTCATCCGGAGGCGCATCATTCAAGCGGTGATGGTCAGTTCACTTCGCAGAAGCGCTGGCGACCTGTACGGTCGATATAGGTTCCCGAGCGCGGATCGAACGAGCGGTAGCGGGCATCGCACCAGCGGTACCAGCCGGGCGACCACGGCCGCAGGGTCACCGGACGCGGCTGGAAGCGGTCCGGCGGCTGACGGATCACCGGAATTCGGCCGCCGTTGTCGAGCGCGGAGCCGACGGCCATGCCGCCGAGGAAGCCCATGATGCCGGCGGCGTAGTCGTCGTTGCGGTTCATTCCGCGCGGCGGAGGCGGAGGGGGACGGTGGCCACGCCAGTCGTGGTCGCGGTCGTCGCGCCAGCGGTCGCCACGATCCCGATCGAAGCCGCCACGGCTGCCGGAAACATAGACGCCATCCTGGCCGATGATATAGGTCCTGCTGTCGGCCAGAGCCGCGCCTGCCTGGAGGGCGATCAGGGAAGCGATTGCGACGGATGCGATTTGCTTGATCATATGGACAACTCCCGTTATAGCGCTGATATTGCACGGTTAAACATGAATGCACGCTGAATGTGACGTCTTTAATTAAATTATTTCTCCAGGGGAACCCGTGCTCGCAGTCTTAGTCTTCCCCAATCAAGTCCTTGATTTAATGTTTCGACGGTGCAATACAGTCTCCATCCAAGGAGACCTCGTATGCCAGTTATCAAAGACCCCAAGCCGGTCGTCATCTACCCCGCCGACGTGCTGCGCATGCGGTGCGCGCCGATCGACGGCGTTTCGGAAGATTCAAGAAACCTTGCGGCGGAACTCCGCGCCTCCCTTTCGGCGACGCCCGGCATCGGCCTGGCCGCGCCCCAGATCGGGATCGCGAAGCGCATGATCCTGCTGCGCTGCGATCCAAGCACCAAGGCGGGCGGCGGCCTCGTCATGATCGACCCGGTGATCGTGGAGTCCTCGGAAGTCCGCACTGCGATGGTCGAAGGCTGCCTTTCGCTGCCCGGCGAACGCTTCACGGTGAGCAGGCCCGAAAAGGTAATGGTCGAATACATGTCCGAAACCGGACGTATCAAGACGATCGAACTCGACGGGTTGGCGGCGAAGTGCGTCCAGCACGAGGTCGATCACCTGGATGGCATCCTCATCGTGGATCGCGCCGCTCAGCTAGAGGCGGCACTTGCAACCAGAACCGGCGCGATCGAAGCCGCCACGTTTCCGCACTTGTCGAGATCGAGATAGCCGTCCGTCCTGATGCGGCTCTCCATGTCGATCCAGACGGTGTCGTCCCCGATGACCGACTGGATGGCGGCGACGGCTGAGAGGACGTTCCCGGGTCCGAGGCCGCCTGCGTATCCCGTGTATTTCCCGGCGAATGGACGGTCGTAGCCGGCCGCCGCGACACCCCTGCCTCCCGACGCGTCGTAGAGGACCTGATGGTTCGGAGCCGTGACGCCGAGCGAAACAGGAGCGTTCGCGGGGAAATGCTGGGTGATGACCTTGGCGGATGTCCGCCGGACCGCCTTATCGATTTCCTCCACCGACAAGCCGAAACGCTCGAAGTTGAAGTTCAGCTGCACGCGTCCGATCCCGGCGGCGACGAGGTCATGGATATCCTGTCCGGCGTAAACCGCCCCCTTGGCCGGCTCCTTCACGAATTCCCCGACGGCCCGGCCACAGACGTGCAGAGCGAGCTTCGCGCGCCCCGAAAGCCGCTCGACCATATCGGCGATCTGACGGAACTGAGGATAGCGCGGGTCCTTGTCCTCCGGCGTGCGCGACAGGAGAATTCCGAACTCGAGGAACGGATAGGCCGCCGCCATCTCGATGACGCGACCGAGATCGGTTCGGACGTCGACGCCCGTGAGGGTACAGAGGTTGATCATTTCGAAGTCTCCAATTGTCCAGCGTATGAGGACAGCAATTGAAGTCTGCAGTCAACGCGGCGCTGGCGTCGACGGCTACTTCGCGATCTTCACGCGGTTCTTCGGCCAGGTGACCACGGCGCGCTTGATCGCCTCCTCGATCGTTATCGTCTTGTCGTGCCTGATCCAGGTTCTGACGCAGTCGTCCACGAAAACCGACGTTTCGGCGAAGTTTTCCGCTTCCAGCTGGTAAGAGAGAATGCGCAGGTCGATCTTGGGTTCGAGCTTGAACGTGCCGAATTTCATCGCCAGGTATTTCACGAACTCGTCGATCGTCGGGTTCGGCAGGTTCACGCGGATATGGAAACGCCGCCACATCGCCTTGTCGATCATTTCGGGGTGGTTCGTCGCTCCGAGCACGAGGACGTGAGGAGGAACGTCTTCCAGCTGGACGAGAAGCGTCGAGACCACCGCCTTCATTTCACCGGTCTGCCCTTCGTCGGATCGGTCCTTGCCGATGGCGTCGATTTCGTCGAAGAACAGCATGCTCCTGTGCGTCTTGGCGAAATTGAACACCCTGTTGAGGCGTTTCTGGGTTTCGCCTGGCTGTTTCGACACGAGTTCGTCGTATCTGACATAGTAGAGCGGCACGTTCATGAAATTGGCGATCGCCTTGGCGCTTTCGGTCTTGCCGTTGCCGGGAGGGCCGATGAGCATGGCCTTGTTTCGCGGTTCGAGACCGGCGTCGATGTATTTTTCGTTGTACTGCTGCTCCTCGAGGAACTCGGAGATGACCAGCTTCACGTTCGCCGGAAGAATGACCTCGTTCATGGTGACGTTGGTCTTGAGCATCATGATCCCCGGCGGAATGTCGTCGATGCTGCCGAGCGTCCTGCCGAAAGCCGCCTTCTTGTCGGCCGCATCCGTCCTGTCTTCGACCCATCCGCGTTCCGCTGTCTTCGCGACCTTGTCGAGCAGGGTGGCAACCTGGCTGTCGCCGAGTTCTTCGGCGCGCTTTCCCATCAGCTCGAGGCTGGCGCGGAACGCGTCGCGGTCTCCCGCGAACCCTGACGAAAGAAGGGATTCGAGTATCGGATAGTCTTTAAGCATGCGATCACAAAACCGGTGGCGATCCATAGATCATGACCGCCGGCCGAAGCCGCCTCAACCTCCGGCCCGCTGATCAGGGGACCTGACTGGACCACAGAGCGACGGCGGTGACGTCTTCGTAGAGGATTTCATCGGGCAAATCGTTCTGAACGGCCGGATTGTCGCACACGGCAACCAAACTGCCGTCTCCGCGGACCCGCAAGCGCCGCAGCACATAGCCGTTTCGCAATTGAAGGATGTAGACCTTGCCGTCCTCGATGTTGGCGAAGGACCGCGTGGCAAGCACCTCCGCCCCCTTCGGGATGCCGGGAGCCATCATCGTCCCTTGGACGGATATGCAGCATAGGCTTTCGTAGGGCACGGCGAACATGTCGAGGAGACCGGTGGTGAAGGTCAGCGCCTTCGTTCCGTCGTCGACAAAGGGAACCTGAATGACCCGTTCGCCCTGCGCCGTCTCCTCCGGCGGGGCCTCCCCGTCGAGATACCAGCGGATGTCGACAGCGAGCGCGTCGCACATCCTGAGGCATACGTCCGCCTGTGGGACCTTTCCCTTGAGATATCCGTTGATGGAAGAGGTAGCGACGCCGATCTGTTCGGCCAGCCATGCCTGCGTGCGTCCGCGCATGGCGCGGCGCAATCGGTCAGCTCTGGCTTCGGGAGGCGTGTCCATCTCGTCCATTCGGAATCTTGAAATCGGGATTCGAAATATCGAACAAGAATGGCCGTGTCAACATATTCAAGACCCCGTTTCGTTCACGAACTCGAATTTCCCGGCCGAAAGATTCAATAATCCGAATTTTTCGCCACCTCACGGAGGAAACCGATGGCGTAATTGGCCCAAACCACCGAATCCTGGCGGACGAACCGGACTTTACTAAGATTCGTAATCTCGAACGACAGATTCGGGATCGTGAATTTTAGTAAAGTGCCTAATCCGGCACCACGCCTTCGTTTTCAGCAACATTCCCAAAAACAAGGACTTCGCTCCCACAAAAACAACCGGGATTCGGGATTCCGAACGAAGATTCAATATTTTGAACGTCCTGTATCATTATGAATCAGATACTTACGCAAAAACTCCCAACCTGGATTCACGATTCCGAATTTCGCGATTCAGAATCCCGAATTTTACCGAGGTCGAAGATTCGACATCTCGAACGCGGATTCGAAAATCCGAATTCGGCCGGCGGATCGCGAGCAACCGTCCTGGTCGGCCCACCCGGACTTTCTTTGTCTCTTCCCCGATGAAAGCGAATCAATTCAGTGACATGACTCTCCGGTGCCGCTCGGCCCGCCGAACCGGACGGCGCGAGTTTGCCCACTGGACGAGACGGTGTGAAAATCGTTCCAAGGCCCTGAATAACTGGAACAACACCATGATCCGCAAGACATTCCTCGTGACCGCAGCCCTGGTGACGACGCTCGCCGCGAACGTATCCGCGCAGGAGGTTAAACCCGGTTACGACCCGTCCAGCACGCTTCCGACCGTTTCCTTGCCGCAACGCGCGCAATCGACGTTGGTCCAGACAAGCGTTCAGAAGCCCGCTCCGGAGGTTTCCACGGCCGTCACACGCAACGGAACGAACAAGACGACCACCGACCTCAAAAAAGCTCCTGACGGCGCTCTGCGGGCCGCTGCGGCATCGTCTACGGTCACGAAACCGGCCGCGGTCGGCTCCACGACCACGGAGAACAAATACAAGGCGGGTATGACGCTCTACGGCAAGGCGCGTGCGTATGACGGTCACACTCTCCTTGTCGACGGCAATCCCGTGCGCCTGAACGGAATTGAAGCGCCTGGGCTGCGACAGGTTTGTTCCACCCCGACACGGACGTCGTGGCGCTGTGGTCAAAAGGCGTTCGAACGCCTCGCTTCTCTCGTCAGCTCCGGGAAAGTGCGATGCACGGTCGTTTCTCCGGCTGGTAACGGCGCGGCAGCTACTTGCTCGGGTGCGCAGACAAAGGACATCGGCGCGTTGCTCGTTTCCGAGGGTCTGGCTCTTCCCAACCGTCAATCGGCGGGGATATATAATTCCGCAGCGGTATCGGCCATGACAGCAAGGCGCGGTCTTTGGATCGGACCTTTCACCGATCCGGCCAAATGGCGTCTCGAAAATCGTTGATCCGACAGGTCGGGCGAAATGCATGTCGGACCGGAAATCTCCCGTTCCCGGATATGTTCTTATATTCAGGGAAGTCGAACGCCCTTCAACTCGATGGAATCATTCGACAAACGGGATCGCAGAAAGCCGAAGTTTACTAATCTCCAGACGATACTCCCTGGAAAATCGACTCTCTCTCCCTAAAAATCGGACACGAACGGGGTCTTGTTTTATTCAAGAATTCTCTCCCCAATCCAAAGACCAGACTTTACTATGGGTTCTTACTATGCTTAGTAAAGTTACAAGGTAAAGTAAGGCTTCGGAGTTAGAGCATGAGCGTCCCATCGGTCTACAACGACAACAACGTCTATAAAAAGGCGAGCCACGTGATCACGGCGTCCCATAAAGGCGACGTGGTCCTCGAACGGCAGGACAGGGTGTTGATGGACTACCTGCTGTTCCGCGCGTATGACGACCTCACCCCGCAGGGTGTCTACCGGCTCGCGACAAAGGAAGTCATGGAATATACCCGCATCAAGCGGCACAAGGACCTGGTCGAATCCATCCAGCGGCTTTGCAGGATCGTTCTGGAGATCGACTACGAGGACGAAAACGACGAAGCCCGCTCCATCACCGCGCATTTCCTGTCCACCGACATGTCGCAGTCCGAGAACGGAAACCTGAAATACGCATTCGATCCGATCCTTTACCATTTCATCGCACATCCGAACGTCTACGCGAACATCTACATCGACCGCAAACGCGACATGTCGAGCTTCGCCGCGGACCTCTACGACATCATGGCGCTTCAGTACCGCAAGAAGTCCCCGGTTTTCCGTACCACGCCCGACGATCTTCGCCGGCTTCTCAAGGTGGGCGACAAGCATCCACGGCCGGACAACTTCCGCAAGATCGTCATCGAGAAGACCGTCGAGGAGCTGAACGCCATCGCCGAGTTCGACGTCGTCTACGACTTCGTCAAGGGCGGCAAAGGCGGCGGCATCGTCGAAATCGTCTTCGAGGCCAAATCCAAGTCGCATGCGCGGTTGATGGAAGCAGCAAGCACCAGCAAGGTGGTCGGCCGCCCGGCGTCCACGCGCGTCGACCGCAAGACGATCGACATGTACGACGGCTTGAATTACGAGGAGCGCGGCGCGCCGGCGACCCTTACCGATCGCAGTATCGAAGGCGCGCGCGAAATGATGCCCGCCGACGGCAATGTCGACGACTACATCGGCGAATGGCGGTCGCAGAACAAGAACAAGGTGTTCAGCGATCCCGACACCGCCTTCCTCGCCTGGCTCAAGGTCAGGCTCGAGAAGGAAGTCGACCCTCTTTTGAAAGACCTGACAAACGACGTCTTCGGCGAGTTTTTCGGCTAAGGAGCTGCCCATGGTGACACTTGATCGCAAGATGGAGCTGTTGCGCCAGCGAGTTGCCTCGTTGTCGCTGAATCCCGAGACGTTGACGGCCGCCGAACTCATCGTGAAGGCCAACCGCATGGTGCCGAAGGTCGTGGAGCCTCTCCGCAAGGAATGGCTGAACGACATGGTCATCCATCCGAACGACGGCGAGTTCCGTCTGGCGGCATCCGATCCCGACGGCCATTTCCTGAAGTGGATCGACGCCAGATCGAAGCGTCCCTATCACGTGACGAGGCGTACCGTCGTTGCCGTCGCGGAGAAATACAAGGAAACGAACATCGCGACGAAGCTGTCGATCGTCGTCTGGCCCCAGGAGATCGCCTGGGCGCAGCGCATGCGTCTGGACGCCAATCCGTTCACCGCGACGAAGTCGGCGCTCTTCCTGCGCGAGACGCTCAGCAACCCCTCGAAGACGTTCCTTGCGATCGCCGACATCTACAGCGAGGCGGTCAAGCACGCCGGCTATTCCGACAGCCCGGTCCAGGACCTGTCCGCCTACGAAATTCGCTTCGCGACCGAACTTCCGGAATTCGCACCGCTTTTCCAGCGGTATGCAGCCCGAGCCTATGCCGACACGCTCAAGAACATGACCCGCGACCAGGTCGAGAAGCTCGCGCAACGCGCAGCGGCCGAAGAAAACGAGGACAGGCGTCTCGTGGCAGCCGAAGGCATCGCCCGCGCAGCACAGCGAGCTCCCATGCGCCGTTCCGTTTCGACCATCAGGTCCGCCATCGCGTTCAAGCTGGATTCGAACACCACGTTCCTTCTCGAAAAGGCGTTCATCCGCAAGGTTGAAGCGGGCGAGGTCGATATCGAACCCGGCCAGCGCACGGCGGACGCCGGTTTCCTCCGCCTCCTCGCCGATCCCGCCCAACGCGACGCGGTCCTGACGCTTGAGGGCCTTCCTTCCGCGGCCGACTACATGGACATGTGGGAGATCGCCCATCTCAACGCTTCCTTCCTGGAGCAGTTGCCGCCGTCCTACAAGGCGCTTGCCTGCACCAAGGCGCAGCTGGAAAGCTGGCAGGAAGCCGTGGTCACGGAAAAGCGCCCCTGTCCATTCGACGCCGTGAGCGATCTCGGCTTCTTCCTTCTCGGAGCCTGACATGACGTCGAACTACGGAAACACCGGTGACCTCGTGGCACGCCTGCTTTCGAAAGGCCGTGATGTCGCCGCCCGAACGGCCGAACTCGCGTCTGAGTTTTCGCGTCAGCGCGAGAACGTCAGGGCGAACCTCGAAGAAGCCAACCACATCTACGAAGTCGATCCGTCGCTGCTTGACGGTGTCGACATGCCGTCGATCGCCGCCGTCGACGGCGCTCACATCGCCGATTCCCGCGCCATCGGGGACATCTGCGCCGCAGTCGCCGTCGCGGTCGGACCAGGCGAAGAGCCGCGCAGCGTCGACTGGATGGGGTGCGTTCCACGCAACGCGCGCAACAAGGAAATCCTGACCGGCATCATGTCGGCGATGGAAATCCGGCTTGCCGCGTCCTCGGACGCCGACCTCGTTCTGGTCGACGGGTCGATGACGTCCGGATTGATCAACATCACCAAGGCGATCGTCCTGTCTCACAACGGAAAGACCGAACTCGAGCAGATGGCGCTGGAACTTCGGACTCCCGAAATGCGCGACGCGGCCATGGAAGTGCTGACCTCGAAGCGGTTCGTCGCGGTTCCGAAATACACGACCACCAACAAGGAATTCGTCCACGACCTCCCCATGAGCCTCAAGGACTTCGACGGCCGCACGGTTGCCACCATGGCGCTTCGCCCAGGCGAGATGACCGCGATGTTCGGCGGCAAGGACAGCGATCCGAGGAGCTTCCAGGACAAGAAGCGGCAGGTCGCGAACTCGCTGGAGTTCTCCGACACCGAATATGCCGAATTCGTTCAGGCTTCTACGTCTGTCGCATGGTCCTATTACCGTCCGCACGCCTGGACCCCGGCTTTCCGCTTCGACGTCCCGCCGGCCTTGGCAGACGACGTGGATCACGGCAGGCGGGTTCTCAAGGCGCTGTACGAGACCACGCTGTCGCCCGGCATCCGCGAGCCGCTGCCGCTCTACATCGCGGATACAAAGGCAAAACAGATTTCCGTCGGCGTTTCCCCGATCATGGACATGGCCGCGGTAGACTATCAGGAAGACGACGACGCCCTGATCCTGATGATCATGGGATACAGGACTTGATGGAAGAACACATGACGCAGTTGCATGCACCGATCGCCTCTCTCGGAAGCCCCTCGTCCACCGACGAAATGAGCCTGGACATCCTCCGTGACGCCGCTTCCCGCAAGCTCGTCGGCTCGCTGTTCTACTGCGACCTCGTTCAGGAAGGCCGTGAGCTGCGCGTGACGTCCCAAATTACGGGACTTGAGATGCGCAACGCCTATCACGAGCAGACCTCGGTCAAGAACGCCATCAAGACCCGTGGATCGATCGCCGGCATCTCCGGCATCCTCGACACGTTGACCGCCTCCACCGCGCCCGGCGCTGTCTTCGGCCGCGACAACCCCGACGACATGTGGAGCTTCGACGTCCTCGCCAGCATTCCGCCGTCCGGCACGCCCTTCTACCGGATGACGCAGGAAATCCTCGACGAGCTCGTCGCGTCGGAAAAGGACGACATCTTCCAGATGGGCCGCGCCTACGGCGACGACTCCCTGTCTCTTCCAATGCTGGTCAAGCACTTCGGCGGCGGTCTTGGCGGCCTTGGCGAGGCGATCCATAGCCTGGTCGTCGGCAAGACCGGGGCCGGCAAGTCCACGCTCGCCAAGATGATCCTGATGGGATACGCGCGCCACAAGGACATGGCGATCCTCATCATCGATCCCAAGGGCGAGTTCGCCGACGAAATCGACGGCTACGAAGTCGGTTCTTCCGGCCTTCCGATGCGCGGCATCCTCAAGGGCATGAACCGCGCGACGCGCCGTTTCGGCATCACCCAGATCAAGCTCGAGGGCTACGAACTCTTCGAAGAGGTCATGAACGCGCTCGGGTTCGACCGCGACCTCAATATCCGCGGAGCCGACAACAAGGAAGAACTCGCCAAGGCGATCGTCGAGATCATCAAGAAGACCGAGGACATGAAGCTCGAGGACCTGCGCGGTCGCGATAAGCTCGTGACGATCCTCCAGGCGATCCGCGGTGCGGAAGTCGAAGACGAGGACGACGACGGCTATCTTTCCCAAATCTACAAGTCCAAGGAACCCAAGGACGCCCTGCGCAAGCAGATCAACCGTATCATCGAGAGCGACGATCACCGTATCTACGGCACCTGGGACTTCCTCGGCTATCTTTTCGAGCAGGGCGACGGAACCCGTCCGACGATCTCGCAGCTCGTCCGCCAGGTCATGGACAGCAAATCGGGCAACCGCCCGTTGGCCGTCATCGACCTTTCTGTACCCGGCAACCGCCGCGACTTCAACGACCTCGGCGACGAGTTCGAAAGCCTCAAGGACGCCAACGACGAACGCGAACTGTTCACGGACGCGATCCAGAAGAAAATCCTCTACAAGATTTCCTCCGATCTCAGGCGCACATGCGAAAACATCGTCGCCGAGCGCGTCCGCGAAGGAAATCACGACAACGTCAACACGGTCGTGGTATTCGAGGAGGCCCACCGTTTCGCACCACGTCATCTGGCGGCCGATGACGACGACGGCAAGAAGCTCAAGGCGAAGTTGATCGAAGCCGTCCGCGAAACCCGCAAATTCGGCCTTGGCTGGTTCTTCATCGACCAGACCGTCGGCGGCATCGACAAGGAGATCACCCAGCAGGTCCGCAGCTTCTATTGCGGCTTCGGGCTCTCGATGGGCGAGGAGCTGGCAGCCGTGAAGGACATGGTCGGCGGCGATCCACGCGATCTGGCGCTCTACCGCTCGTTCCGTGATCCCGCCAGCTTCGGCAAGGGCGGCCGAAAGAAGTTTCCGTGGATGTGCTGCGGCCCCGTCAGCCCGATGGCCGCGAACCGGCCGTTGTTCTTCAACGCGTTCGGCGGCGAGGATTTCGTGGAGCGCAACGACCTCCACGTGGACCGCACCGACCGTCCGATGCGGCTGGCGAGACTGACCACCAAGGCGTCTCGCGCGAAGGCGACCAACGTCAGGACCGTCAGTCTCGCGGACCTCGAGGAAAACTTCCTCAATTAGCGTGGTCTTTTCATTGAGTGGTCCTGGCGCTCAAGACAAGCGCCAGGAATTCTTCCAGCCTTCGGTTTCGACCGTCTTTACCCGCCCCTGGTTCCGCAGTCTCGAAAGGATCGCGGAAATCCTCGAAATGAGGACCTGGTGCGCACCCTTGTCGAGAGAGCCATCCTTCAAGGCGACATAGGCGTCGGCAATGTCGGCTGACGACATCGGGTGACCTGCATCCACCATGATCTGTTTCACGACTTCGGTCCGCTTGTCGGAGCCGAAGAACCTGTCGACATCCGCATAGTGGGTTTTGTCGCGAGCCACGGTGGCTGCCTTGGAAGTAGCGTGCTTCTGCTTGACGGGTACTGCGTTTTTCAACGTTCCGGCCCCCGCCCATGTCTGATGCAGTGGATCGTACATCGTCATGACGGCGTCGATGTTCGCAATCGAAGCGGCTTCCCTGCCGATCATGGCCTCGAGGTCGCCAATTCTCGAAACGGCTGCGGCTCGCTTCGCTGAAAGCGCTGCCAGAAGGTCTGTCCCTTCCGGCAGCTCCTCCGGTGCCTTCTCGGCCACGAGCGACGGAGCTGCCTGCGTTGAAGCAGACCTCGTCCTGCGCCGCTCGCGCCGAGCTCTGGCCTCGGCGAGGATGGTCGCGGGTTTACCGCGATTTTCCCTGGATCGCCCGGCCATGGATCAAGCGGCAGCCGCTGAGGATGCGTGCTCTCCGTTCTTTGTGTAGAGCCACACGTTTTCCTTGCCTTCGGCTCCCTGACGTTCGCCGCGCTTGACGACGTTCTGCTGGGACAGACCGTGAAGGAGGGCGGATAGCCGGTCGCTGAAGACCTTCTTGACTTCCGGCTTGGTGATGTCGATCGGGTGGCGCTCGGCAAACGCTTCGCAGATCGAGCGGAACGGCACGCCGTCGGAAGACGACTTGACGATGTCCTCGAGCGTCTTGAGCTTGTCGATGTCGCCGAAATAGTCCCTGATCTGCTCGCGTGCGGCAGTGACCTTCTTCTGGTGCTGGTCCTTCTGATCGACTTTCTGGTTGGCGCGGGCGGAAACCGCTTCTGCGAGCGCTCCTTCAGACGGCACCGGAGCCGTTTCTGCGGCATCGGCCTTGCGTGGGCTTCCGACCTTCACGTTTTCGCGGCCGGTCGTCTTTGCGGCTGTCTTCTTGGTCTTCGGACCCGGCTTGCCAGACTTCGTCGTGTCGGCCTTTACTTCCTTGGCGGCAGGCTTGGCTTCCTTGACCGCTGCGGCCTTGGTGGATGCCTGCCTGGTTTCTTCTGCGGCCACGGTCTTTGCGACCTCGGCTAAAATCGGCTGGGCGGAGATCGTCAGCAGCGGAGCGCTCTGCGCGCGGCGGATGTCGAGCGGAACGTGATTGGGGTCGAACATCGCGATGACGGTATCGAGGGACTCGATACCCGCATTGAGTTCCATCAATTTGGAGAGAACGGTATCGCGGTCGGCTATCAGTGCTTCGCGCTTGGAAAGCATTTCTTCGACTGCGGAAAGCGGCTTGGCGGCCGCGGCTGGTTTGGCTTTCATAATGACCTCTAAGTTTTTGGACCCGTCTGGAGGCGCACAGACGTTGGAACATGAGCGCCCCCTGATTCGAGCAACTTGGACAACCGGAGGTCTAAAGTCAAACTTTGTCGACAAATTTTAATATAGAGGAGCGAAGTGGGAGATGCGGCACCCCCGCTTTCAGGAAAAATTAACTTTGATTGGCGTAGGGGAGTACTTCGAGCGATTTCCCGCATGATCGCGGCAACAGGATAAAGTCCCTTATGCGGGACACTTCCGAACGAAGCCTCGATTCAGAAGCTGCGGCTCCTGGTTACCTGCCGTAGAGGTCACATCGCAGAGGCTTGGCACGACTTCGCATTGAGTTCGAATGCGCGGACTGGCCTGTTTTCCCAACGATCGAGAACGTCGTTTATCATCGCCTCACTTCGGCTGAAGTCAGTCCCTGCCCCTACTCCGGGTTGAAATCGTGCAAAGTGAGGCAGGATGTCCGCAATACCGTGGTAGTCGTTCTCGGCCAGCGCGAGTTCGAGCGATCTGTGCGCCTTGAATGTCTCCATTGGCATGGACAGAAGCGCCGCCGCCAGGGCGCGATGGTTGAAAGGGGTCATCGACCTTGCCGTGTCCGCCACGAATCCCTTGATGGCGCTTCTGGCGGCCAATCGCAGATTTGCGGCTGCCGCGTCGAACGTGACGTAGGCAGGGTCGAAAACGTGAATGCGGTGCGCATTGTCCCCTGGGACCCGTCGCTCTTGCCCCGAGAGCGTGGAAATCCTTCGAATCTCGTCGTGGATGTGGTCATGGCTTTCGTCTGCCCGGAAGCAGGCGATCGCATAGGAAGACCTGATGTTGTCCTCTATCTTCCCGCTGAAGTCGCTTTCTTCGACGGTCAGCGACGCCGGCGAATTCGCGCCGATGAAGCTGCATGCATAGAATGGCTCGCCCGTTGCGATCTGCATCTTTGCGCCGACCCGCACGAACCTCGTCATATGGTCACGGAACGTGGCCGTCTGGACCTCGACGGCCTGCTCGTCGAATTCCTTCAGCCCCAACTCCGAGATCGACGGCAGTTCGATGAACCTGTTTTCGGCTCCCGCGCGATCGTGTTGGAGCCGATATTGTCCGAGCGAAGAGGGAATGATCGCCGACGGCAACGAGGTCGAGTACTGATCGCGAAGTCGGTGCAACAGCTTCGAAATGTCATCGTTCAGGTGTTCATGGATACCCACCGATTGTGGAATGTAGTCGAAGGAGAACCTGTGCCTGACCCTTCCCTCGGTGATCTCGATCTCGGAAGGCCGATACAGGTTTTCGCCGACGCCCCTGTAGCGAAGGCCTTCGCTTCCGGGGTCAGAATCCGGGTGAAATGTGGTCGTCATCGCCACGGGCGCTTCGGCTTCGGAATATTCCGGAAGGTCCACCGTGATCGTCCTGCGGGCGACGACGGGCTTTGGCCCTTTGCCTCGCGGAGCAAGCCCGGTGGTGATGACAGGGAAATCGACTTCGATTCTCACTGGCTGATTCTCAGAATATCAGTCCGAAGTTGCGCCGCGCCTCGCGCCGCTCCCAACGGCCGACCGCGACTTCCAGCATCGAAGCTTCCATGTCTTTGGCGAAGCGCTCGCTTTCCGATCCGGACAGACAGTCCCTGATCCTGGCGCAAAGATCGTCCGTGGTGATCGATCCGTCGGTGCATTTCAGGGCGGCCTCAAGATGCTTGTAGTTGACGATCGCCTCAAGGCTGGTGTTCTCGAAATTTCTAGTCACCATTTCCTTCACGTAGGATGGGCCGCCGTTTGCTTGTGGCAGGAGCGTCTCCATGAAGTTCCGCCGGATGGCCTCGGCGGCCCTGACCACCGAAATGCGGTCGCCGTCGAAGCGCAACGCCGAGGGGTCCAGGACTTCTATCTGGTTCCCAAAAAGACGAGCGTCGTAATCCTGATCGTCCTGCTTCCTGATGCGCCACATCTCGGCGGCATAGGCGAGCGCTCCCTCCAGGTCGTCCGCGGCGAAGTACGCCCTGTCCAGTTGGACGTGTTCGGCGTCCCTCAGCTCTTCTTCCGTGACCTTCAGCATGACGAAGACCCCCGGCTCCCTCCTATCCCTGCTTGCGTCCGCGAAATACACCGGCTCCGGACGTCGAAGCATGAACTTGCCGTCGACGATCACCAGATCGTCGATTCTGCGCATGATCGCCGCCCTTGCATGCTCGACTTCGGTATCGTCTACTCTGGGAAATTTCAGGTCCTTGAAATTGGGGAGCGCCACCTGAACCGGAGGCTTGTCCCGGTTTCTCGCGTATCCTCTGTCCTTGTTGTCCTGATGTGCTCTCGCCAGTCCTTCAGGAAAAATGAACTTCGCGGCTCCCGATTTGTGTGTTCCCACGACCCTATCGACAACCGTCTGGGCTTCGCAGTGCATATCGTTGTGAAAGACAGGGGAGAAGCGCTCCGTTTCCTTGTAACCGAAATCGTAGCGAACTCGACCTTCTTCGATCTCCGGTTGCTTCGCGGTTACGTACAGTCCCCCGCGCACGGAATAGTAAGGAACGTGGTATGGCGTCTGCGTCTGCGTATTGACTCCGCTCACCCGCAGCGCCACCGGAACTTCCGATGCTGACAACTCTGGAATATCCACGGTAACGACATCCTTCACGATGACGTCCTTGAGGATCGACGAACGGGGCGGTACCGCCTTCATGACCATCGGATATTCGATTTCGAGCTTCATGCTGATTCTCCCTTTCGGCAATTAGAGCCGCATGGACGGAAAGGAACAAATCCAGCGTAAAAATGCGTTTACCTTTCGCAGTATTCCGCTTTCCTTCCTTATCCGGGGTCTTACACTCTTCCTGGAATTACGGTATAGGTCCACAGGTTTTGGTCTCGACGAGGGAAGCATGGAATTCAAGGACGTCACGCCGATCATGGTCCTCGGTGAAACGAGGGTTATCCGCGCTGGAAAACTCATCGTCGCCATTGGATCGGATTCGGGCGCTCCGATTTCCCGCGCGCCCGACATCGCTCTCGTGCTTCTGGACAACGACAAGAAACCGCTCGACCAGCGCGCCGTCGTTTCGTCCGTCACGCAGGTCCGTCGCGACCGTGGCGCTCGCCATCTCGTCGATGTCACCAAGGCCGACCGTTGGCACGGGATCGTCTTTGAAATCTCCACTCTGCTGATGCCCGCGGCCGCCACTGCCGTTTCCATCATCGCGGACGGCATCGACGCCCTTTCCGGATCGCAGCTTTCCGTGACGCTCGAGGACGGCGTGTCTCGTCCGCACGTCTTTACGATGAAGGTCGAGCTCGGCCAACGCACCGCTGTCATCGCGAGCGTCTACAGACATGACACCGATTGGAAGATGCGCGCCTTCGGACACGGTTTTTCGTCGGATCGCCAGACGCTCGCCGAGCAGTTCGGGATCGGCGCGTCCTGGCCTCCGGCGCGCCAGTCCGCCGATCAGGGCGTGCCGCATCCCCCGCGTCCCGCTCCGCCAACGCCGCGAGCCACGCCTTCGTCCTCAACCCCGCGCGCATCCACTCCGTCCTCGCCGCCCGCGAAGGGCCGCAGCGAGCCCGCTCCTGCGGCCAGCCCTTTCACTCCGCCGCCGATCGACATGTCTCGCCTCGCCGACATCGAGCGCGACACCGCCGCCGTTTCGACCCTTCTCTCCGATATCTTCTCGGACGTGAAGGAGCGCGCCCCGATGAAGGCCGCCTCGCCCGTCGCCGGCCTCGACGTCGCGCACGCCGCCGTCCTGCGCGAACTCATGGCGCGCGGGTCCATGCCGAACAGCGAGTTCGCGGCCCTTGCCCGCAACCACGGCCTGATGCCCTCGGGCGCGGCCGAGACGATCAACGAATGGGCCATCGACAAGGTCAGCGACATCGTGGTCGTGGAGGAGGCGTTCGGCTTCTCCTTCGTCCGAGAATACTGGGCGGCCATCGAGGCGCTTTCCCGTACCTCCTAGCCAAGACTGTGGACAGCTAGTCCGCTTCGACCTTAGCCTTGAATTCAAGACCTCGTTGAATTCAAGGCTCCAATGGACATCGAAGACATCCGCAGGAGGGCCACGGCCTCCCTCCATCCCTCGCGCCGCGCCGAGCTCGGCCAGTTTTTCACGCCTGCGACCATAGCCGAACGCATGGCCTCCATGTTCACGGCAAAGGAACGCCCTGTCCGCCTTCTCGACGCCGGAGCTGGCGTCGGATGTCTCCTCCATGCGGCCGCCTCGCGGATGAATGTCGCGCGCATCGACGCGTGGGAACTGGACAGCGAACTGATCGCTCCGCTTGGCGGCACGCTCGAAAATACGGGGGTTCCGTTCGAAATCCACCACGTCGACTTCGTCCTCGACGCGGCCCGTCTGCTTGCCAGCGGCCAGCGTTTCGACAGGGCCATCCTGAACCCTCCCTATCGCAAGATCGTCAATGCCTCCCCGCATCGCAAGGCGGTCGAGGCACTTGGCCTGAAGACGGTGAACCTTTATACGGCCTTCGTCGCAGCGGCACTCCTCGCTATGGAGAAAGGCGGAGAGATCGTGGCTATCGTTCCGAGGTCTTTCCTCAATGGCCTCTATCACAAACCGTTCCGCCGCTTCATGCTCTCGCTTGCCTCTTTGGACTCGATCCACGTCTTCAATTCAAGGAGATCAGCCTTCGCTGAGGATGCCGTCCTGCAGGAAAACGTGATCGTGAAGCTCACCAGGGGAGGCGCTCAGCGGCAGGTCGTCGTTTCGACGTCCACGGACGGCTCGTTCTCCGATGTCAGTTCGTCGTCGTTTCCGTTTGACCGCATCGTCCGCCCTGGCGACGACAACCTGTTCATCCGCATTCCGGCGAACGAGACCGAACCCGATGGAACCAGCCTTGCGGCGCTCGGGATCGATGTCAGCACGGGACCGATCGTCGAATATCGTGTCCGCGCTTCCGTCACCGACGACACGGCCGCAATCCAGCTTGTCACGCCGAAGCATCTTTCGGCCGCCGGTCTCACGCACCCGACTGTTCTCGCAAGGGCTAACCGCCTCTCGCGCCATGCAGCCGTCTTAAGCGACGCCTGGCCGGTGGGAGACTATGTCGTCGTCAAACGCATTTCGTCCAAGGAGTCCAAGCGCCGGATTCTCGCCTATCACCTTCGTTCCGAAGACTTCGACGGCATCGATGTCGCGTTCGAGAACCATCTCAACGTCTTTCATTTCGGAAAACGCGGCCTTCCTTCCGGGCTTGCCGCGCGGCTCTGCTCCTACCTGAACTCGGAGGAGGCGGACGCCGAATTCAGATCGATATCCGGCAGCACCCAGGTAAACGCCACCGATCTCCGTGCGATGTCATATCCTCCCTTTATCATGGACCGCGCCAACAACACCGTTTGATGCTTGCCCTGGCCTCTGCGAGGCTTCTTTGCACGAGGAGCGGATATCACAATGGAAGTCCAATACGAAGTTCCGGTTATCGTCGAAGGGCGGCCCGAGAAGTACAAAACCGATCGGCTTGTACTGGCCAGCGTCCCGGTGGACGTCGACATCGAGGAATGTTCCCGGGCCGAGCTCACTCCGGCCGTATCGGTCCGCTTCGAAATGAACTCCGCGACGCGCTGCGACTTCAAATCCTACGGCGGCCGCCTTTACTTGCCTCTGGAGCCGCTGGTGATGCTCAAGAGGACAATCAGGCTCTTCGACCAGCAGCGGGTACCGTTCGTCTTCAAGCGAAGTTCCTACTTCGTCGAGCGTGAGGCCGAAAAGGGCGCTTCGCGTCCACGGGTATCGCTTTATCCGGTGGTCAATCGCGTTCCCGTCCAATACGATCGGCCTGTCAATCCAACTCCACTCGCCGACATGGCGTTTGAAAACCTGGATGTGCAGAGCTTGGAGCGACAGATCGCTTCTTTCCGAGACCGGGCGTCCAGGTTGCTAATCTGCGAGGACATGATACATGTCGAAGTCTCTGAACCATGCATTTCCGTCAGGCGCTCCATAAACGACGGCGACGTTTATCTCGTTCGGCCGTTGCATCGCCCATGGCAGGGACTAAGTAGGGATCACTTTTTTCCAGACGCCCTGTTCAGGATCGACGAAAGCGACCGAGCTCGCGATTTCTGCCTGTCACTTGGGTCCAAGAACGAACCTCTGCTCAATTTCCACAAGTTTCTCGTTGAAATCCATGACCCGGATGTCCTGAAGCTCTCGTCGGAACGGGCGAGTTGTTACGCATTCGCTCACAACGTCCTTCGGCACGATGAATTCGCCGCCCGCGACAACAGAGGCAATCTGGACGAAATTTCGGCCTTTATGGGAAATTTCAACGAGATGTCGGCTCCGGATCGCCTATGCGACGGCATCCTTTCTCTGCACGATCTGCACTCGTCCGGTCTTCCTATTCTGTATCCCGACGAAGCGGTCATAGGGCGTGCGGTCGCCGAGATGTGGGACGGTCGGGAGATCAATCCAGTCTCAACCGCTCTTTTCCAAAATGGAGGCCGCCGCCCATGACCGCAAATGCCCGAACAAAAGCCGAGATGATCCTGGACGTCGAAGACTACAGGGCGGCCGGCATCGCGTTCGCGCGGGAGATCGCCGATCTCGGCCCGCGGATGCAATCGATGTTCGACAGCCTCCACATCGGGGATATCGGCGGGTTTCACCTCGCCGTCCAGGCGGATGTCGACAATCCTGCCTTCGATGCCGCCTTCGAGATCGCTTGCGACAACAACCCGCATCTCGCCGACGTCGCCTTCAGGGAGGCTCTCAAGGGGGCTGGAGTGTCATCCGTGCATGGAGCGGCAAACGGGATCGAAAGGATTTCGGATGTCTTCTTCCTGCCCGTCACCGGTCCTGTCGAAGACATACACCGTCTGGTATCCGACGCTTCGTCCATGGCGGCGCTCGAGCGGTCCTTCCGCGACACGGGTCTTGTCGCGTCGGGCGGCCGCGTCGCGATCGCGGATATCGCCCTTCGGCCTGACGTCGTCGTCCACGCGACCCCCGGAACGCTCCGCGACCTCCACAGCGCCTTCGCGGAATTCGCCGCTTCCCCTGGCACCCCCGCAGATCGCTCCCTTCTCGAAGGAGAGGTCGATGACTTCGAGACGTTCTGCGTACCCGAAGATCAGGTTGTCGAAGCCAAGGGCATCGCGACCATGCTTCTCGTCGGTTTCTACAGCCGCGAGTATGCGGTGATGACCGAGTTCGACCTCGATGCCTTGACGGTGCAGATTTCGACAGGCGACGGCGAAGGGGAACATGTCGAAAGCCTCGCTGCCTTCGCCGAGCTGGCGGCCGACATTACGGGGCTGGATGTCGCCCTGCCGCATTGGCTGGGACGGGGCTGCGCGGCGGCGGCCGTAGAGACGGTACGCGCCATGATGGAGGGCGAGGCCGAGTGCTACGGCAAGGACCTGTCGGCAGCTGGCCTCGACGGCGTTGGCTGCGCGCAGCGCGGGGACGTCTACCTGGTCGAGGGCGAGATCGACGGACGCATCCTCGGCCCCTTCCCGTTCGCCGCCAACCTCGTCCGCTACGAGCCGCAATGGGTCAGCGACAGGTTCGAAGGGATGGCACGATCGGTCATTCCGTCCGGCCGACTGGAGAACAGCAGGAGCGCCCGCCTCAACTGACTTCCGTCGGCGGATCGGCGAGTTCTTGAATTCGCCACCGCGGCGTGTTCCAATTCGTTAGAACCGGGAAGGAAATCCATGACACCTGCAAGCGAAATCATCGTCCGTTGGTACTTCGAAGAGCAAGAGGCCGACGAGAGCTTTATCGATGACCTCGTTGCCACTCTTTACGAAGGCTGCGGCAAGGGCGAAGCGGATTCCGAGGAGCTTCTGGCCCGCGTGATCGCGACCGCGCTTCAGACAGAAAAGGAAGAACCGTGGAATTCGGTCGTCGAGCTTGCCGCCAAGCTCCATGCCGAGCTGTCCGGCGTCGACCGCGCCATCCACAATCTCCAGCAGCTTTCGCTGATTTCTGACGCGGTCGAAAAGATGCCGAACTCCCCGATCGCCCGCCGTATCACGGTGATGAAGATCAAGGAATGCGTGGCCAGGCTGAAGGTCTGATCAGGCTGCCGCAGCGGAGCCTGCGGTCTGAAGCCGTTCCCGCAGTTCGCCTACCGTAACGCGACCTGTCTCCTCGATCCGCCCATCCATTTTGCCGTTGTTCCGGCTGAAAAACCGGATCGAAATCTCGTCATCGATCGTGTCGAACGAAACGCTGTTGGCGATCAGCATCCAGCGCACGCCGTCCTCGCCGATGACCCCGTCCTTTCCGATGCCGGTCAAAGCCAGCCTGGTCTCGATTTCCTCTTCATCTCGCCTGTCTGGATACGAGACGTAGTGCGTTTCTGTCGCGAACACGGCTCCATGGCGCATCCAGACGAGGTTAAAGGCGTAGATGTCGGCTCCCTGCTCCGATTCAGCCGCCGACTGAGCGTCGGCGGCTCCTGTGGCCTTCATGTATTCGACCGCCGCCTTGCGCATCTCAGCCCGGTTTTCGAAGTCTCCACGCTTCGGGTCGTAGCTGTTCGCGATGGCGTCGGCCAATTCCCAACGGCGTTCGGGGTCACCGAGTTCCGGATAGGCCGCCGTGAGGCTCTTGGTTACGGTATCGGCCACGTTCATGTAGCGAAGGCTGTGCATCGTGTTTTCCGTTCGTGAAAATCGGGTTTCAGGAGATGTGCTCGCCTGTCCGTGGTTATTGCGTCTCGGTGTGGGCTTCTTGGGGACCGTCGTCTTTCCACTGGGTATGTCGATCTCGCTTCCAGTTGCGAAGCGGGGCCTTCCTGCCCTTGCCCGCCCAACGTCGGCCGCCCGTTCCGTACCAGTACTTCGCCGTCGGAGGCGCGCCTCGTCCTTCGTACTCTCCGCGTCGGTTCATGCCGATCTTCTCGCCGTCCGGTTCGTTTTTGCCCGGCCGTTCGATGATCTCGTTATCGGCGTCGAGTGTCGGCAACTCAAGTCTTGGTTTTCGCCAGGTCATCAGTATTCGTTCCCCCTGTCCCATGCGAGGCGGAAAACCGACGTGTCCGCCTCGTCAAAGAAAATATGCGCCCGTTCGTCGCCGCGCCAGAAGGCGAAACCTTCCCATGGCCTGTCCATGACGTCGATCTGGTAGAAGAGGGCCATGCGCCGGCCTTCGTGTTCCAGCCATCGCCGTCCGCCGTCCCATGCCGGCCATCCCGCCAGTTTGTCGCCCGCTCCGCAGAACATGTCCAACACGTTCGCGCTCGTCTCGGCGTCGCATGCGCCCGCGCCCCACATGTTCTCGGCCGAACGCATGAAGTCGCCGACCGAGTCAGTCCCGGCGGGTTCGCCGCGCAGCCGGTAGCGGCTTTCGCCGATCTCGTAGCCGGTGTCGATCAGGAATTTCTGGACACCGACATCGATTTCGTTTCCAGCGAGGAGGTCCTCGTGATCGGGATAGTCTGTCCCCGCCCGCCACGACGTGATGGCCTGGGCCTTGCCCTCCAGCTTGCGCCCCTCGCGCACTCCTCCCTCGAGGTTCGGGTCGAACCGGAGGAATACGGCGGCAGTCTCGTAGTCTTCCGGGCCGTCGTAGCAAGGGTCCCAGTCGATATCGACGTCGTAGAACATCGCGACGATCCCGTCGCCCCCGAGGCGGTTGCGCATGGCGGTGGGCAGGTCTGCGATGTTGATCTGCATGACGAAGCCGAGCTGGTCGCCATCCTCGTTCTCGGGCCATTCGGCGTCGAGCGGCATCCAGGGGCTTCCGAAATACCGAGAGCCTTTCGGATTGGCGGCGTCACCCGGTTCGAGGACCGGGGTCCACACCGGCTTTCCGAGTTTTTCGTATGCGGCGAAGACTTCGGCGGGCGGCGGGTATTCCGCGGCCCGTCTGGCCTTCAGTTCTTCGATCGCCTTGTTCCTCTCGGCCACCATCCGCGCGTGCGCTTCCTTGTGGTAGGAGATGATGACCTGGGCTCCGTCCGTGCCGAGCCACTCGATGTCGACGTTGATGATGTCCTGATTGTCGAAAGTCGCGCCGAACATCGAGATCGAAGGGATTTCAGGGAAGAAGGCGTCGCGCAGGGCGTCGGCACCGCAGAGTTCGTCAAGAACCGCGAAACTGCCAAAATTCTGCCAGCGCGACAGGACGTGGCGGACGACCCTGTCCTCGTGGAGCGGGTAGTTCGGATTGTCTTTTTCGAAGACGATCGCCCGCACCAGATGCGGCATGAGTTCGATCCGACGACTTTCGTCGGCTGGTGTCATAAATGGCATTGGCGCTTTCGGTCCTTTAATTCAGGACCTCAGTTCTATCGGAGCTCCGCCCCAAGTCAAGAATTATTGTCTTCCGCGCACGGTTTCTGACGCATGGATTTCAGCTGGCTGATCGTCCGATAGCATTTGGTCTGCTCTTTGTCGGCTGCCGATTGAACCGCTGCCAGCCATTCCCTCGTCAGCCAAGGGTGTTCCGATACCCGGCTCCTCTCCAGAAGCTTCTTGAAGAGGAAAGCCGTCATTTCGAGACCTTCCATGCGCTCGATGTCCTTGCGTTGCCGCTGTTCGAAACGGTGGAACCCCGGATCGTCGGGAGGCCCCTCGAGCGGAACATCGATGCGGCTTTCAATGTCGGCCTTCCGATCGTTGAAATAGGCCTTTATCCCTGCCTTTTCAGCCTCGTCGGACATATGGCAGCAAACCCTGAAAATCTCGTCCAGATATTCTGATAGCCCTATCGCCATGCAGCTTTCCTCGATGGAACGGTAGCCGAGCTCGTCGTCGCCTTCGACCTGTCCCGCGGCGAGGAGGAATCCGATGGCTTCCGTCACCATCGTTTCGCGCATGCCGAACACTTGGCCCCGCCATGCCACCCTGTCCTGGAGGCTGGTTTCCAACCCGACGTCTTCGCCGTAGGCTGCGAAGTAATCGACGATCCTCGTCTCTTCCATCGAAAGACGTGTGGGATGAAAGGCAGCAAGGCCGAGAAGTACCCGGGCGGCGTTTTCGAGGACGCCGTTGTACAGTTTGATTTCCTGGGAAGGCACAGACATCTCCGTCGGTTACCAGAGAATCGTAGTCCCCGTCGCGCGCCCCGGCAATGCGCGGCTCCCGGTCTAACGGATTTCCGTCTCGCGATCCGTTTCGACCTCGAACTTCTCGCCGCCGGTTCGCAGCCAGTCGGCGAGCAACCCGCTTACCTCTGCAACACCGAGGTCCCTGATGGCGCATTCCCAGACCAGCGCGACACGCCATCCCATCGCGGCCATCTCCTCCTCGTTGCGGCTGTCTCGGGCCATGTTCCTGTCGATTTTCGTTGACCAGAACGCGACGTTGCTCTTGGGCATCCTCGCGTAACGGCATCCGGCGTGACCATGCCAGAAGCAGCCGTGAACGAAAATCGCCGCCGAGTATTTCGGCAGGAGGATATCGGGCCGCGACCTGCCCACCCTCTTGTGGATGCGGAACCGAAAACCGCTTGCGTGAAGGGCCCTGCGGATCGCGGTCTCGATCGAGGTATCCTTGCTTTTTACCGCCGCCATCATGCGCGAACGGACTTCAGGCGTCACCGTGTCGACCATGCCATGTCCCCGAAAGCCGGCGTCAGTGGACGACCGCGATCACCCGGAATGCCAGCTGGTATCTCCTAACGGTCAACACCGCGGACACGTCGTCGGTTCCCTCGTCTTCGAGCTTTTCGACTTCGATGTCCTGGTAGCCCATGTCTTCGAGGACGTGCCGGATGGTCTGCGGTATGCGGTCCTCCATCTCGGTGACATCGCGACCATGGACAAATAGTCCCCTGAGGACAGGACACACGCCGAGGAACATGCCTGTGCTGGGCAATCGCGTGATTTCGATGCGGACAAGGTCTCTTGCCAGCTCCATCGCCGTATCTTCCGTCTACCTAATGCGGCCGAGCTTAGGCCGCCGGCCCTTGAACGGCAAGGCAAAGATCGTCTCTTGCCTCTAAAGCACGTAGGTTTGAAAGGGCGATGACATCATGGAGGACAGGATGACCGAATTGAACCGATTTAAAGAGCGCCATAGAACGAGCCGGTCGACCGTCCTGCTGGCGGCTGTCATTGGCGTGACGGCAGGTGTCGTGCTTAGCCACACCGATCTCAAGTCGTTCATCCCAAAGACGCACATGGTTTCGGCTCACCAGGAGAAGGGCCTCGCGCTGGCAACCGACCCTACTGGTCCCAAATACGATGCGGACCATGCCCGCTCCCTGGAAGCCGCCACGAAGGCTGTTCAGTCTGACAAGAAAGTCACGATGGAAGACGCAAAAGCGCTCAGCGATGTGGCGAGCGCCCTTCGTCGTATGGAAGCCACGACCGACCTCGACAACCCGGACTACGCGAAGGGCGACGCCGGGATCGCCGCGCGCGAACGTGACTTCGTCGCCGCGAGCAACGACTACGAGAAAGCGGCGAAGAAGCTGGAACGGTGGAAGGAGGCCGAGGTCCTCGCAGATCAGAACCCCGGCCCCGGCATGGGTTGGAAGGCCGACGATCTCGCCTTCTCGCTCGACGCTCTCGAGGCAGTCGGCGGAAACGTCGACGCCGCCCGAAATCGGGGCGGTTTCAAACCCTGAACGACAAAAGACCCGGTCGAAAGCCGGGTCTTTTCAATTCCGATTAGGTTTATTGGCAGCCGTTAGACGCGGCTGACATTCGGAAACGCCGCCGGGTCGATCCCGAGCTTGCGGAGGTCCGTGGCCTTCGGCGTGCGACGGCCGTCTACGGCAGCCGACGCGCTGATCGCAGCGCCGACGATGTCGATGATGTTTCCGAGATAGCCTCTGCGGCTCTGTGTCGTGGTCATGATGGAAATCCCCTTTTTCATGACCCCAAGATAGTTGCCTCTTATGCAGGCAACCAGACACGCGCTTTCAAGTCAGCCATGCGGCTTAGGCATGGCGACCTTTCCGATACCTGCCGATTCGATGTGATTTACAAGACGCCACACCGGATTTGTTGCCTTTCCACGCAGGTCCGCTTCCCGCTCTCCAGTCATGGCGCGGTAAGCGAAGCCCATGAGGTCCGACAATATGTCGCGGTCGAATTCCAAGGCTCCAAGGCCGTCGATTGGCCAGGAGCGCTCCTCGATCCTCCCCGTGCCGGCTCCCCAATCGAGCGTCAGATGGTCCGGAGAAATGCCGAACGACATCATCCGTGCGCCCGTCTCGTCCGTAGTCACGGGAAGCGACGAAGCATCCGTCAGCTTCACGTCGATGTTCATGCCCGTATCAGTCTTGGTGAACATGAAGGCGGATACGTCGCGGTGCCTTCCGACGGCCTCGAGATGGCTCCAGTCCAGGCGGACGAATGGCGCGCGCGGCATGTCCGCGGGCATCTTCCCCTGGCAGCGCGTCGCAAGCGCCATGTGGTCCTGCGTTATCGCCGCCAATGCGCCAAGAGGGTAATTCAGGAAGCCGATCATGTTGTCGATCCCCACACCGCCTGCCGTTTCCGGCGACATGGCGAAGCGCCATCCCTTGCCGTCGCGGCCGGTCCAGGTGACCGACAGTCTCGTGTGATCATAGTCGAAGACGACGTTCTTCGACCCGACGGGAATAGGCGTCCGCTCGAGCAACTCGTCCCTGAACTCGATCGAAAGCCTGGTAAAGCCCGCGAAGACGTCGAACGCATAGTTTTCCACGAGGTGTCTCGGCCGCCATTTCTCCATTCCTTCGAACAGGATGGTCGAATAGTTCACCTCTGGGTTCAGATGCCTTCGCATTCGCTTCCTATCCGTTGCCGGGACCGCTTGGCCCTGCCGCTTTGGCTGATCGCGCCTCGATACCAAGCTCCCCGTGCGACCATACGGCCCGTTCGAACAGCGGCCCGTGGACGAACTCTCGCGACTTCTCTCTTCGCACGCCTTCGGCGATCCTCTCGATTATCGAGGTCTCGGTTTCCCTCGCCTTGAGATTATAGTGGTCTTCGAGGACGAACAGGCCAACGGGAATTTCGAAATCGGGACCGAAGTTCCGCGCCATCCACGACATTCTGTGGCGTCCCTCGTGTCCGTTGACCGACAGCGCGTTCGTTTTGGTGTCCAGCTTTACCATCAAATAAGGTGTGCCGAGCGGGTCTTGGTTGGTCCTGAGGAAAGCGTTCGTCTTCGGTCTTTCGTCTTCGGACAGGGGTGGCGTCAGCTTGTGGAACATGCGCGGCGTCATGCCGACCAACGCGCCCTTCCAGAATATCTCGGCAAGGTTCGGAACCGCTCCGACACCGTTTTCGTTGTCGAAAACAAGTCCTCCGACCGCGAACGACCTGCATGTCAGCAGGTCTTGGTCCATTTCCAGCACGCCATTCGAGAGAAGCTGTCTCATTGCAGATGTCCGCATTTCCTCAGGCAAGCTTCCGCCGTGCGCGGGAATGGAACAAGCGGCAGCGGTTCAGTAGTCATCGTCGTAATCGAAACCGCACTCAACGTCTTCGGTGATTTCGAAACCAAGGCACTCGATCAGTTCGCGGCATTCCCGCTCTTCGACTTCGGGGTATTCACCGAGAGCGGCGAGTATGGCGTTGTAGACCTCGACGCGCGAATAGGAACTCCCGTCGTAGCAATACGCGGAAGGCTTCAGGTCCAGCGTTTCGTGACCTTCGATTTCGACGGACGCCCCGGAAGCGTAGCTCGTACCGCAATCGTCGCACTCGTGTTCGTCGGTCATCCAGGTGATGCGGATCGTTGCCATCGTTGTTTCCAATGTTCCCGACAAGCGTGACCCCGTTTCGCCGATGGGTCAAACCTCTGGCGGCGGCGGCGACTTTAATTTGGTCACCGGATGTGGGGACATCCTTGTTGACCTCGCTAGGCCACGGTTGCTGCCGTCAATTTCCATGACGGTTCGATGACACCGGACCCTGGCAAACATGCCCCTGTAGGCCTCTGAGTTCGGTTGGTCGGACGCGGCCCATTGCGCCACTGTCGAGAACGTCAAAACGAAGAGGATACGAGACCATGTTTGACGTAATCGACGTCCAGAAATGCCGTGATATCGCGCTTGCGCGGTTTGAAGTTCTGCTTTCGGCGATCTCGCGCGGAGGGATCAGCGACGCCACCGGCGGCCGCATGTCGGCGGTCACCATGGAAGAGGCTTATGGCCTTACCCGTAGCGCCATTCTCGAGACCGTCCACTACGACGCATCGCTCGCCCCGCGCTACATCGCGCAGTTCCCCGAAATCCTGACGATGGAACTGGCCGGCGCGACGGTCTCCGACAGCATCGAGCATGCCCTGCGCCGCGCCGTGTTCGGCAGGATCGAGGACGACATTCACCAGGCGGTCGCGGCGCAGTTCGCCACCTACGGTGTCGACAACCTCACGCAGGCCGTATCGGGTGGCCTTGCCATGTTTGATCGCTACCTCACCAAGCATCCGTTCGCGTCCATGCGCATCAGGCCTGAAAAGGTCCAGTCGCAGCTTGCGGCGGTCATCGAGACGGGCGGCGTCAACGACATCAAGCTCCTGATGGGCCAGATGAGCAACCTCATCAGCGAACTCAGGACAGGTGCGGCCGACGCCCGCCACGCGGCCCGCGCTCTCCGCGAGGCCAATCAGTGCTGCGCGCTTCTGGTCGCGAACGAACTGTCCTTCGCACGGGATGAGAGGGCCGCTCCGGCTTACGCGCTGGCCGGCTGATCGGGATCGGCTGCGGCGGCTTCCGTCTGCCACGGCCACACGATCGGTTCGCACGGAGGCGAATAGGTGACGTTCGTGCGCGGACGCAACTCGCCGCCGATCCTTTCGCCGTCCTTCCATGTCCTGATTTCGAAAAGCGCTTCCGTTCCTTCGGTCGTCCCCGACCGCACCTTGGCTTCGCGCTCGATCGCCTTCTGCTCCGTCGCGAGAGTATCGAACCGCATAGAGTCCGTCATGACACCGTCGGTGCGGTAATGCATCCACAGTTCGAATGGCTCGCCCGGGACTTCGAGGCTTTCGTCGGCGCTCGCCGTCCACCAATAGTCGCCGTGGTCGGGATAGATTTTCGGTTCCGGCACGTCCGGCCACAGCACGGAAACGATCTCGCCGCAGGTCAGCTTCTCGAAGTGGAACGGCAAGTTCGCGATTTCCCAGAAGTCGGTGTCCGACATGATGCGGACGCAACCGTCCGGAGCCTTGTCGTTTTCGCCAGGCTTCAATATTTCGCGGTTGAAGTCATGGGATGGAAGGTCGGACGAGTACCAATGCTCGGTTTCAGCGTCCTCCGGCAGCGCGTCGTAGGTGACGGCGAAGTCCCGGAGTTTGGTGAATAGTTCCTTTTTGGCGTTCGAAGTCTCCGACATTTGCCCTCCCCGCTGCGTCCAAGGACAAATGATCACCCGGAGATCGGCCGCAGTCCAGCGCTGGCACCCGACGCCGATCGACTATCGGTCGAGCGTGACAAAGATGCGCTTGCGTTCGACCGGCACGTTCTGCTTGACGTTGTTCACGGCGACGTGGATCGCGTCTGGAGCGTCTGGCGATGCTGACGCCTCCTTTTCCGGATGTCTCGCCTCGTACCGGGCGATCGAGGTCTCGATCGTGTCGAGATTTTCCGCGAGCTCTTGCTCGTTTCCAGTCAGGAGGGCGTATTGGACGTTGCGCAGCCCAAAGGTCGCGCGGGCGAGGTCCATCTTGTCCTTGTTGAGGTCTTCTACAGCGGCTTCGAACTCGATGGTGTTCATCGCCTCGGTGACCGCGAACAGCTGTTTGTCGTGTTCCTTGGCACCGCCATCGGGTGTGAGCCGAGCGAACTCGTTGAACGACTTCGTGACGTCGCGCATCTTGTCCGCCCCCGAGATCGGCAGGTCGGCGACGGCGTCGATCACGAGGATCACGCGCTTCATGTCGGAAATTTGGTCGGCGACACGCGCCGACGCGGCCTGCACGAGGTGCGCGCCCGGCTCGTCGGCCGAAACGGAATGTGTGGGGATCGTCTTGGCCTGGTCCGGCATGCCCGCCGCGCCCGCCGCCAGGAAGCCCACGCCGATCATCGCGGCGACCACGGCTGCGGACGGACGTCCGGCGTTTCTCGATGCGAATGCCTGTAATGCGGTCATGGTTTCCCTCCGATATCTAAACTGTGACATCGTGAGCTGGCGCGAGGCATGTCACAATGCGATCAGTGGCTTACAGGGAGCCTTCGATCCACTTGGCGAGAACGGCTTTGGGTGCGGCACCGACCTTGATGTCGGCAACCGATCCGTTCTTGACGATGGCAAGCGTCGGGATCGACCGGATGCCGTATCGTGCCGCAAGCTGCGGACTTTCGTCGACGTTGAGCTTTGCGACCTTGATCCGTCCCGCATAGACGTTGGACAGTTCGTCGAGGGCGGGAGCGATCATCTTGCAGGGGCCGCACCACTCCGCCCAGAAATCGAGGACGACGGGAATTTCCGATTTGAGGACTTCGCTTTCGAAATTGGCTTCGTCGATTTTCACCGTGGTCATGGCAGGCTCCTTTGGTTCCGAAGGCTTAGATGGTGATCGACCGACATCGCTTCAAACCGCGCCGGCGAAAAATCTCCGGAACTCCAAATGGTTGACGTTTCCCCGTCCCTTCTTCAGGATCGAGGGGTACCCACTCCAAGGAGCTTATCCGAATGTCGATCCTGACACCCGGCGCGAACGCGTCCGTACCCTCCCAGATTTCCGCGGTTGTCGTCCTGCGACCCGTCGCTGGCGTCGATGTCGACGTCTCCGCATTCCTCCTCAAGGCCGACGGCAAGGTGCGTGACGACGGAGACATGATCTTCTACGGTCAGCCGTCCGGCGCAGGCGGCAAGGTCTCATTCGTCGGCAGCGAAAACGGCCGTTCCGAGTTCCGCCTCGATCTCGCGACGCTCGATGCCGGGGTGGACAAGATCGCCCTCACCGCGACCATCCATGAAAACAAGGTCCGCTTCAGTTCCTTCGCCGATATCCAGCTCGACCTCGGCGGCGTGAAGGCGACCGTGCCGACGGACGGAAAGACGGAGACCGCGCTGATCCTCGGCGAGTTCTACCGCCGCAACGGCGAATGGAAGTTCCGCTGCCTTGGTCAGGGCTTCGAGGGCGGTCTGGCTCCGCTTGCAACGAACTTCGGCGTCGTCGTCGAAGAACCAGCTCCTGCTCCCGTCGCGCCGCCCGCCCCTGCCCGCATCTCGCTCGAGAAGAAGATCGAAGCCAAAGCCCCGCAACTGGTCAGCCTCGCCAAGAAGGTCCAGGTCACTCTGGAAAAGAAGAAGCTGACGGAGGTCGTTGCCCAGGTGGCGCTCGTCCTCGACGGCTCCGGCTCGATGAACGGCCAGTACAGCAAGGGTCGTGTGCAGGAACTGTTGAACCGCACCGTTCCTCTAGCAGTCCATTTCGACAAGAACGAGGAACTGGAATGCTGGGCGTTCGCGGAAAAGCCCCAGCAGCTGACAAGTGTTACGCTCGACAATTACAACGGCTTCATCGAACGCGACAATGGCGGCTGGCGCAAATGGAAGCTCGCGAGCCGCATCAACGACGAACCGGCCGTCATCCGCAAGGTCATCGACTTCTACAAGAAGACTGGCGACCGCACCCCCGTCTATGTGTTGTTCGTCAGTGACGGCGGTGTACACCAGAACGCCGAGATCACCGCGCTGATGAAGGAAGCGGCCAAGCTGCCGATCTTCTGGCAGTTCGTCGGCATCGGCGGCAGCCGCTACGGCATCCTCGAAAAACTAGACACGATGTCAGGCCGTGTCGTCGACAACTGCGGCTTCTTTGCCATCGACGACTTGCATTCCGTCACCGAGGAGCAACTCTACGACCGCCTGATGGACGAGTTTCCGTCCTGGCTCAAGGCGGCCCGCGCGGCCGGCATCATCGACTGACGACCCAGAGCGTCGCCGGCGTGGCGACGCTCTTCTTCTTTGCGGAAGCCGTTCCCGGGTCTTCGTTTACCTTTCCGGTCTTTACGGTCTATGGAGCGGTTGACGTTTCAACTCCTCTTCGACAATGTGCGCTGTCTTCAACCCGACGGAGCACTCAACGCATGTCGATCCTGACGCCCGGCGCTAACGCCGCGGTCCCATCCAACAACATCTCGGCAATAATTACGCTCCGGCCGCTCGCCGGTATCGACGTCGACGTTTCGGCGTTCCTCCTCAAGGCGGACGGCAAGGTTCGAAACGACCGGGACATGTGTTTCTACGGTCAGCCCTCCGTTTCGGGCGGAAACGTGGTCCTCGCCGAGAGCGACAGCGGCCGTACAGTGTTCCGTCTGAACCTCGCTGCCATCGACGCAGGGGTCGAGAAGGTGTCGCTGACCGCCACCATCCACGAGAACAAGGTGCGCTTCGCATCCTTCTCCGACATCGATATCGACATCGGGGGCCTCCGGGCCACGGTTCCGACCCAAGGCAAGACGGAAACCGCGCTGATCCTCGGTGAGTTCTACCGCCGCAACGGCGAATGGAAGTTCCGCTGCGTCGGACAGGGCTTCGAAGGCGGTCTTGCGCCGCTGGCGACCCACTTTGGCGTGGTGATCGACGACGCTCCCGCTTCTTCCGCTTCTTCGGCTCCGTCGGCAACGGCCTCATCCGCTCCTCCTCCGCCTCCCGCACCGACGAAGGTATCGCTCGAAAAGCGGGTCGCGGAAAAGGCCCCCCATCTCGTCAGCCTCGCCAAGAAGGCACAGGTCTCGCTCGAGAAGAACAAGCTTGCCGACGTCGTCGCCGCGGTCTATCTGGTCCTCGACAAGTCGGGTTCCATGGCGTTTCAGTACAGCAAGGGCCGTGTTCAGGAGGTCGTCGACCGGGTTGTTCCGCTCGCTGTCCATTTCGACGACAACGGCGAACTCGATTGCTGGATTTTCGCCGACAAGCAGAAGAAGCTCCCGAACGTCACGTTGGACAACGTGCGCGACTACGTGAAGCGTGAAGCCGAAAAATTCGGCATGTTCAAGATCGGAGCGGGCAACAACGAGCCTGCGGTCATCAAGGACATTATGGAGTTCGTCGGCAGACAAGGCGGCAAGGACCCCGTCTTCGTGCTATTCATCAGCGATGGCGGGGTGTACAAAAACAGCGAAATCAAAGCGTTGATTAAGGATGCTGCCAAACTTCCGATCTTCTGGCAGTTCATCGGCGTCGGCGGGAGTAAGTACGGCGCGCTTCAGGAACTGGACACGATGACAGGCCGGTTGGTTGACAACGCCGGCTTCTTCGCAATCGACGATCTGCACAGGGTCAGCGAGGAGGAACTCTACGACCGCATGATGAGCGAGTTCCCGGTATGGCTGAAAGCCGCCCGGGCGAGGGGCATCATCGCCTGATGCGTTGGCCGCCGCCGGACGCCATGCGTTCCGCGGCGGCTTTAACCCCATGCCGTTGTCGATTGCCCGGAAGCGGTCCATATTGCGACCATCGACAGGGACGCAGCGACATGGGCATGCAATTCGAACTTCCGATCGTCTACAAGAACAGTGGCATTCCGCCCAAGTGCCGCTCCCCACAGGACTACAAGGTCATCGACAAGGCGTGGTTCGACTTTCCCGTCGCTGACCCGTCTGAGCTCGAACCCGCGCTGACATTTCGTTTGCGGTACCGCCGCGAGGACGGCGAGCTGCTGATTTCCGACACGGTGTTCCACCAGTACCAAGGCCACCTGATGCGCGACATCGACGCTTCCCCTCGCCTGCGCGATCAAACGCGTTTGAATGTCGAAACCCTCTCTCAAATGGCCAGCGACGGCGTCCGCTGGCTTCCCGACATCCTTAAAGTGAAGTCGACACAATTCTGGTACAGCTACAGCTCCGGCTACGAGGCCGGCATTCTCAAGGATAAACACATCGAGGATTCCGGCCGGAACGCCGCTGTCGACGAGCTTCAGGCCTTCATCACCGACAACCTGGTGATCGTGGATGGCGTTGTCTACGCCAAGAACCACGACCCCAAGATCAACGTCCACATCGGCGGCGATGGTTATTCCGTCGATCTGAGCCTGGTCGCCAGCGGCGATTATTCCTTCCCCTTCGATCGCATGGACTTGGTCGACCGGTTCGCGTCATGGCTTGAAAGCGAGTGCGGCATCGCCCGCAAGAACGAACGCAGCTGGCACAGCGACTGCGAATTTCTGGTCGACGCGCCGACGGTCCCGCTCTCGGCCAATCCCGTCCTCGAAGCCGGCCTCAAGCTCGCCAGCATGGCGCAATTGAACATCGCCAATGCCGCTTACTGGGGCGAGGACACCAAACGGTTGGGGTTGGCACTGCAGGCAGAGCCGACGGTGGAAAACGTCTTCGCGTTCGCGGACGCCTTCGAGGCGGCCGCGATGCTGCCGGACGCGCACAAGATCGGCTACGGAATGGAAAACCACGCCCACCGGTTCGCGTCCTTCCGAAAATTCGTCGAGCTGATGCCGGACGAGTACAAACAGGACTTCGCCGACACCATCGATATTCCGGTTTCATTCTCGGCCCAGTACTCGTCTCCGCGCTCGTAACCTGGACAAACTCCGCTTGATTTCCGGGTGTGGGGTCTTTAATTAGTCTCCAATCGACCGGTTCTAGTTCAGCTTGGTCAACGGAGAACGCATGTCGGAAGCCGCCATACAAGAACATCTTTCGCCGGAAGCCGGGTATGACCTTGCAGCCGTTCACTACGACGACTGGAGCTGGCAGGACTTCTGGCGCGAACACGAGTTTCCCCTTGTGCGTCGGTTTCTGGAAAGCCGCCCGTCTCCGCGGGGAGACCTTCTGGATGTCGGTTGCGGCACGGGTTACTACCTCGGCCGCCTTCGCGACCTTTTCGAGCGCGCGTCAGGTGTCGACCTGAGCGAGGGCATGCTTGCCGTCGCGCGCTCCGGCCATCCCGCGCTCGATCTCCGCAAAGGCGGAGCTGAGAGCCTGCCTTTTCCCGACGCTTCGTTCGAAGCGGTCATCTGCTGTCGGGTCCTGACGCATGTCCGCGACGTCGATAGCGCCTTCGCGGAAATCGGAAGGGTGTTGCGCCCCCGCGGCCTCGCGGTCGTCACGAACATCGACGCCGATCACCCCTACGGCAGCACCCGACTTCCCACTGCCGACGGCTCGGTCTTCGTGGAAACGATCAAGCATACCGCGCCCGAGCTCGTTGCCTCTGCCGGTCGGAACGGGCTTCTCAAGCGTTACTGCGGGTTCCTCGGCATGTACGGAGATGTCGTCGAAATGGCGGCCCGTCCCTCTTGGGATGAATCCATCGTCTCGTCGTTCATGGTGTTCGATCGTGGGCAGCCTGCATTGTAAGGTGCAGTTGGTCTCCATAGAGTTCGGGAAACGACGGCTTGCGAATGCCAGTGAAATCCGGAAAGAACAGCTGCATGTATCCGAACCACGCCACCTATCTGATGACCGCCAAGGACGATCCGAATGTTCGCAAGGAGCTCGTGTCGCGGATCGCCGACAAGTTCCGCGAAGCCCTCGCCGTCAGGCTCACCGAGAGCCAGCTGATCGGTATTGACTATGCCAACACGTACGGCGTGTTCTTCGGGGAACAAACTCCTTGCGCCAGCCACGACTACTGCGACACCGGCCCGGTTTTCTGGTCTGTCATGGTATCCGCATTGTCGGAAAAGACCGGTGGCTCCGGCCGTCGCCACCCACTCCATGAACCCGGCCGCGACCTGTACGACATCATTATGATCGGGGACAACGATCTCGGCCGTGTCGGCGCGTCGATCTGGAACGACGCCTGGAACGCCGCCGTCCTGAAGGGCTTCTCCTCCCTCTGGGCGGTCAAGGAAGGCATTCCCGCCGAGGCGACCTTCAAGGTCCTCGCCGAGATCGCCATGACCCATCCGCTGCGCGTCCCCCACGACGATCCCCGTTATCCCGGTTTTCCGATGATCACGGACTTCGAGGCCGAAATCCATGCCGCAGCCCTGGAGTTCCTCGCCCATGCGACGCCGCTTTCGGTCGGCGACGCTCTCGAGGCCGCGACGATCGTCCACCAGCTCGTCGACAATGACGACGCCGACGGCGTCATCGAGTATTTCTCCTCGTTCGCGCCCGCGCCGGATCAGTCGCAGCTTCGTCCCTGACGTTGTCTTCTCCGCGTAAGTCGCGTAGTCATTCCCCAAATCAGAGGTAAACCGACATGCCGTTTCCCGAATACGAGAACCACCCTCCCCAGAACCGCGACGCCGTCGGCATCGACATGCCTTGGTTTGAGATCACAGACGCCGAAAAGACCTTCAGAACGACCCCTAACGCTCTGGTCGGGTGCGTTATCTGGGGTGCCACCGGCGAGCAGCCACGGGACCCACAGGGAAATGTCATCGAAGCATTGGACGATGGCGCGGCTATAGTGTTCAATCCGCTCGACCTCGTCGCTCGCGACAATATTCCATCGCTTCTCTCGGACCAGCCGTCCGTTCAACTGCGCATGGAAGACATGTCTGTCGATCTGACACCGGAAGAACTTCTTCGCTTGATCGCACGCGAACTGACCGTGGACGAATATACGTCGCTTCGCGATCACTTCGGGATGTTTTACGACATCCATGCCGACTTCTACGATGCCAGAACTGGCCGATCGCTGCATACGATGCGGTCGTTGTGGGGCGACAACCCGGCAGCCGCCCTGAGGCCGGAACGCGCTGACAGACATCGCGAACCTCGCATGTAATCCAATGCTTGCGGTGATTACCGCTCGTGATCCGTCAACGACCTCACCCTACGTTAACCGGGGCTAGCGCCCCGGTCTTCGATGACCGTCCCCGGCGGCGCGGATCGCTTCCGGCGGAATGGCGTCGTCACCCAGCTCCATCTCGCGCAAACGCTCCGAAACTGTCTCCAGTCCATGCCGGATCGCGAGCGGCACCAATGCCTGCCGCCATCTGTTGAGACCGTCTCCCCGGTCCGGCGTATCCCAGAACGGCTCGTCCCGTCTTGCCTTCCCGAACACCGCGTCAATGTCGTCGGGTCCAATCCGCATTTCGTCGCGCGCGTGTTCCAGCGCCTCCTCCTCGGACATCCCCATTCCGTGGAAGTCGTCGACCACCGTGCTGAACACCGCGAATTTGCCGTCCGGCTGCTTGACGAAGAACTGTGGCACGCGAATCTCCTTGAGCGTTTGCTCGGATGTTACCTTCGGCGATCAGGCCGGCCAAGCCGGTTCCGCCGACTGGTGTTGAAGGACGACCGCGAGGAGCGACCGTCCTTCAAGCGCGCGACCCCGTTCGACGTCCCTTCTCAACATCGCCATCTCTTCCAAGAGGTAGCTTTCCATCGCCAGTTCGAACGGTGTCAGGCCGAAGTGTCGGGATGTCTCGATCAACCACGTGTCCGCTTCCGGCAGGCGGTGCGGCTCGAGAACGGCGAGGATGGCGCTGTAATGTTCACGGATGATGCGTTTACGGTATTCGAGGTTTCCTTGTTGGGTCAGTTGCTGGGCGAGGCCTGGCCTTCCTCCCCGCCTGACCTTCCTGTTCTTCTCGTATGTCGCCAGATCGGCGGTCGCGATCCACTTCCCGTCGTCGCTCCGCTTGACCAGCCCCAGCTCGCCGATGTGCCGCAGGAACGTCGATACGATCTCGTCAAGCGTCATGACACGCGCCTTCAGGACAGATCGGGCGTATCTCGCCACCGACGGCTTGATCAGCTTCTCGTGTGCGCCGACCCATCCGTTCGCCCGGAAAGCGCCTACCAGTTCGGCTGTCGTCGGCGGCGCGTCCGGCCGTTGCAGGATCGTCCAGAGTATCCATGATTGCCATTCGAGGTCCGCGATCTCGAAGAGGTTCAGGCCTTCGACGAACTCGGAGATGAACGGCGACCGCAGTGTCCGCTCCAGGCGGCCGGAGAACAGCACCTCTCGAGATCGCATGGGCTGGAACGTCGACATCCTCCTGAGGACTTCCTCGGCCGTCTCCGCGATCCTTCGTTCGAGGAGCGCCTTGCCCCTCTCATGGAGGGGGCTGAGGAGCATCGTCCTCGGCGCTTCGTCGAGGATGATGAAGTCTAGTTCCTTGAGCTTGAAGTGTCGGTATTCCGAAAGGTCCACTTCCATGACGGCGACATCGAGGCCCGCCAGCTTGGAGAGTTTTTCGGCCGAACATCCGTGCGTGACCTTGAACTCCACGTGGAGCTTCCGACGTCCGGCCGAACACACGACGTCGGGAATGACTTCGCCCGTCCTCTTTTCGAGTTCCACGCGGTCGAAATGGACCATCTTGCCCTGGACGATGGTCAGGGGTCCTAGTTCGTCGCGGACTTGGGTGTCGGCCACCCTGATCTCGCGCTTCCGCTCTATGACCGCCTTGGCGAGCCTGTGCAAGATGGATTCCGCGGCATGGGCGCATCCGAGGCCGTGAGCGTCCGCCTGGTGTGCGAAGCTGTGGGTCCTGACGGTGCCTTTTCTCGCGACCATCCCACCGTAGCAGATCGGGCATATGCAACCGCACTTCCTGCCCGACGGCACGGCTGAGATCGGTACCGGATCGAGGCTCGACGCATCGAGCGCGACAAGCATCATACCGTCGAAGCATCGCGAAAACAGGTCGTCGAGCGTTAAGTCCATGCGGTTCCGGTCCGTGAAGCCGCCAGACTACATCGGAAAACCGATTTGTAAACGCAGGTTGTGCTTAGTGAAGGTCCTCGCGCACCGCCTCGCGGTGATACCATGCGGCGCTATCGGCGGCGTCGCAGTACTGGGCCGCCTGCGCACGCATCGCGTCGTCCTTGGGTTTCGCGGTTTTTGCGAACCGGAAGGCCGCGAGGTCGATGACCTTCGCTGTTCTTGTTGCTTCGATAGCCTGCATTCCCTGGCCTCCGTAGCGTAAAGCTGTTCGAACGACTGTAGCAGATTGCCCATTAGTTAAACAACCGCTGCCTATTATTTGTTCAACATGTTGAAATTAGATGCATTCCACCATGGAAGAATTTCGCCGGCAGCGAGGTACTGGCGGATTTGATGAACGCGGATCGCTCCCCTACCGTTCGGGGATCAACCACGGAAAACAAGATGAAAATCTCCGGCATCATTCCCGACGTCATCAAGGACATCGTCGTCCCAACCCTCGCCGAGATGACCCCTGGCTCGACCGCTTGGATGACGGCGAACGGCCCGATAACCCGAGAGACCCTCATCGAGGAGGTGAAAGCCTCCAGCGACATCGGCCAGCAGTTCTGCACCGAACTCCTGCGCGTGTCCCGCGATCTGATCGCACGGAAGGCGGCGAAGGAAGCGTCCTACGAGCGCGCCACCGCGCCGACGCCCGCCGAGCCGACGCTCGAATGGCTCAAGAGCCTGTCAGCGCTCATCTGGGAACACGAGGGGCATTGCGAGGCGGACGATCCGACGCCGCTGCTAAGTGAAGAAGACATCGCATACTACGAGAACTCCGGAAGGGTTCCGAGCCTCGAAGCCGTTATCGAAAGCGCCGAGGGAACCGGTGATCGCATCCTGGAAATCAGGACCGCCGACGGCGAACTGGTCTACAACGGCCGCAGGGCGGTCGAGGCGGAAATGAAGGCGTTCAGAAACGACTGGCAGCCGTAAGGCCAACGAGGTCCGAAAGCGAACCGTGATCCATCAGAGAATGCGGTTCGCCTTGTCGAGATAGTGGTTTACCACGAGCAATACCGGAATCAGGATAGACATGACAGCAAGAGCTATGTTGACCGTGGACATTCCAAGCTCCTCGTTTCGGACGTTCACGATGATTGTGGCCGGCCATTCGCTCGACCGAAATCCTCGCGCTAGACTGCCCGCCCTACCTACGGCTTCATCCCGGCGCTCACGATAAGCTCGCTGTCGCCTTTCCGCTCGATGGCGACGCCGGCCGCGGCGCAGACCTCGGCGTACTCCGCCGCCAGCTCCTTGAGCGGGTCGATGTCGTTGGCACCTTCCGCGATCCTGACGGCTTCGGCGGCGATCCGCTCACGAAGGTCGGCGATCCTGTTCCCGAAATCGAAAGCGCGCTTGCGATCCGCGGCGTCCCTGTCCATCTTGGACCACCGCGCCATGTCTTGCGACCAGTCGGTGGCGACGAGCTTTTCGTTGAAGACCCGCTCGAGGAAGGCGCTGGCTTTCTCGCCGCCGCCGCGCTGCCAGTGGAAGACCGCCATGTGGCTGTTTCGCACTTCGGCGCAGCGCTCCCACGTCAACGTCTCGGAAGATAGGTTTTCGATGACCATGGTCGTCTTCGGCCCCGTGCGGTAGCGATCCATGAGTTCGTCGATCAGATCGCTCTCGGAAAACGGAAGCGTCACGTAGCGACGGCTCATGCTCTTCTTGCGCAGCTCCGCAAACTTGCCCCCGGCGGCCCTGATCCTCGCGCCGAAGACCGCCGGAAGGTCCAACGACGAATCCGAAAGGTGCAGGCACACGGTCTTGATCTTGACGTCTGGGGTCATGGATTTCTCTCTGTTGCGGCCTGACCGTGGCACGGCGCGAAGCATTCTTCCATCATCAGGCGGTCAGCGCGCGCTCAAGTTCCTCCATGTGGCCCGTGTCCTGGCGGCGCAGGCGAAACGCCGCATCTGAGCGTTCGGCGAGACACCGGCCTTCAGCCTTCATGGCATCCCATTCGCGCGCCCGCTTCAGTTCGGGGAGGATCATGGCTCCGATCGAGCCGATGGCGACCAGCGAACACAGTCCGCCGACGACGGCGACCGAGATTTCCATTTTTCCCGCCGTGGCGGCGATGACGGAGAAGGCTGTGGACGCTACACCCGCTCCGAGCGTCGCCACGACATTGACCGCGAATGCTTTCGACATCTTCAATTCCCTACTCAATACAAGACTTCGATTTTCTTATTGAAGACTCCGATCAGTGTCAACACATCGGCTGGATTTCCGGCCCTGGTTGACTTTTACCGCCGCCGTACGTAACAATGACCTCATGAAAGCGCACGCGAGCCAGTTCCCGACCACAACGACGACCACCGCCATCGGCGGGTCGTCTTTCTGTGTTCGGTAGCAAACCGACGTTTTCACCAGAAAGGGCCTCGCCGCACGACGGACGGGGCCTTTTTCTTATGCGGAAATCGCGCCCCGTGTCCCTCCCCAACACGAAGAAGGAACACGACAATGGACGATCTCGATCACCGCAGGCTCGGTCAAAGCCTCGAACTCTACCACATCCAGGAAAACGCCCCCGGCATGCCGTTCTGGCATCCGCGTGGATATGCGATCTACCGCGTGCTGGAGGACTATATCCGCGGGCATATGCGCCGCATGGGCTTCAACGAGGTAAGGACCCCGCAACTCCTTCCCCGCGAACTCTGGGAGCGCAGCGGCCACTGGGACAAGTTCGGCGCGAACATGTTCTGCGTCGAGGACGGCGACGGGCGCGAGTTCGCGTTGAAGCCGATGTCCTGCCCGTGCCATCTGCAAATCTTCAACCAGGGTCTCAAATCGTACCGCGACCTTCCTGTCCGCTACGCCGAATTCGGTGCCTGCCACCGCAACGAGCCGTCGGGTTCGATGCACGGCCTGATGCGCACCCGCTCGTTCGAGCAGGACGACGCCCACGTCATCTGCCGCCCCGAAGACGTCCAGCGCGAGGTGTCCCGCTTCATCGGCCTTCTCGACCGGGTCTATTCCGAACTCGGGTTCTCTGGCTACGAAGTGGCGTTCTCAACCCGTCCTGCCGTCCGCGCAGGCTCCGACGAGATGTGGGATCGGGCCGAGGCGCAGCTGGCCGCCGCCGCCAAGGAGCGCGGCATTGATTTCCGCCTCCAGCCTGGTGAAGGCGCGTTCTACGGCCCGAAGCTGGAGTTCGTCTTGCGCGACCGCCAGGGGCGTGACTGGCAGTGCGGCACCGTCCAGCTCGACATGCTCCTGCCTGGCCGCCTCGGCGCGTCCTACGTTGACGAGAACGACGAGGATGCCGTGCCGATCATGATCCACCACGCCGTTTTCGGCTCGATGGGGCGGTTCCTCGCCATGCTGCTCGAACACCACGGCGGCGATCTTCCATACTGGCTGTCTCCCGACCAGGTGGCGGTCGTCCCGATCTCGCAGGCGCAGCGTGCCTATGCCGAGAAGGTGCTTGCCGATCTCTGCGAAGCGGGTGTCCGGGCCGTCCTCTACGACGGCAACGAGACTCTGTCGCGGCGTCTGGTGGATATCCACTCAGCCCGCATCCCCGTCTCCTTCGTTGTCGGCGGTCGGGAGGCGGATGCGGCGGCTGTCGCGATCCGCGAGCGCGACGGGTCGCAGCGTGTCGTCCCGCTTGCCGCCGCGGTTGCGGAGGCGGCGAAGCGGCGGTGATCGGCTCGTCGATTTTGACACTCGCCGTCACCGGGGCGATCCTTTGTCATCCACCCGGTGACGCATTCCATGACGCTATCCAGCTTCCTTTCTTCCCTTCGCCGCCATCTGACACCGACCGATCCCGATCTCTGTCGGTTCCGCGAGACCGTCGTCGTGGCATCGCTGGAACGAAGCCGACTGGAAGAAGCGCTGGATGCGATGGCCTGGAACTACGGCCAGCTAGTGAAGGGCAAGGAACTCTACAACGCCTACGGCTCCGAGCCACCGCTCGTCGTCGTCGATCACCGTGACAGAGCGATCGTGTTTTCCGCGCCCACGGGACTGAAAGACGACATCTTCCATTTCCAGATGCGCGACTGCGTTGAAGCCATGCATGACGCCGCGGTTCCTTTCAGCGACGCGACCTTCCTCCTGTCGTTCGGCGCGGGCCACGACATGCAGCTTGTAGAAGTCCTGTCGATGACGGGCGAACGCGACGAGAACCGGCCGGCGCTGGCGCTCTCCCTGACCGCCTGGGCCGCCGACAAGCCGCCAGCGCTGAACACCTTCGTGACGTCCGGCACCGTGTGGCGTCCTCCATTCGGTCTTTCTTACAAGACATACGGCCGTTCCGTCTGCTTGCACGGCTGCGCCGACGACATGGCATCGGCAGCCGCCTTCGTGGAAAACGAAGCCGTTGCCCTCGTCGAAGGCGAATACGGCCGCCTTCGGCCTCTAGGAGATCATCCCGCGAACTCGATCGTCCTCAACCTCGCTGACGGCTGCGCCTACGACATGCTCGGCGGCATGGCGGTTCCGGTGAACAAGCTCGCGGAGCGAGCCGCGCCCGCGCTTTCCTGACCGTTCCGCGTCGGTGCAATTTTCCAGGTTCCATTAACGCGACATTGACGACCAAGTGAATGAACCCGCGCGCGAAGTTGACGCGCCGCGCGCAATCAAATATTGAACTCACCATGTTGCCAGAAGTTTCAGAGTTCAAATCACGGTATGGGGTCTTGCGTTTCCGCGACAGCGGAGGCGAAGGGACACCGCTCGTTCTCCTTCATGGCTCCTCGTATTCGATGAACGTTTTCTCGCACCTGTTTTCTGGTGAACTCGGCCGCGCGTTTCGGCTGATCGCCCTTGATCTGCTTGGTCACGGGCTATCCGACGATGCATCCGACCCGGTTCGCGTCTACTCCGTGCGCGGTTTCTCCGATTGCGTCGAGGACCTCGCATCTCACCTCAAGCTGTCTTCCTTCGCGGTGTTCGGCTGGTCGCTCGGCGGTCATGTGGCCATTGAGGTCGCGGCCCGCGGGTTGCCCGTCACAGGTCTTGTGCTGTCCGGCACGCCGCCGGTATCCGCTGGTTTTCTGGCCGCCTTGAGCGGTTTCAAGGTTTCCGGCGGCCTCGCCCTCGCCTCCAAGCGTCACTTCGATCTGCGCGACGCCGGCAAGTTCGAATCCCTGTGCATCGGCCAAGGCTCACGGCTTTACATCTCCGACCTGATGCGCGCCGACGGCCGTGTCCGACAGATGTTCGGCAAGAGCCTGATGCATGGCGAGTGCCACGATCAGAAGCGCTTCGTAGAGACGACGTCGATCCCTGTCTGCCTGCTCAACGGCTCTCTCGATCCGTTCGTGAGGCCGTCCTACATTGCCAAGATCAAAGGGCGCTACCCCGGGTTCACGCCGATCACGATCCAGGATGCCGGCCATGCCGTGTTCCACGAGAAGCCGGCTATTTTCTCGCGCATCCTCATCGATTTTCTCAACCCGCGGGTGGCATCCTTTCGCGCTGCCTGACCTTTCTCGTGTTGTGCCCACGAATTTTGATTCAGACGGCTTCCCGCCGATGAAATTTTGATCTGTAATTCGAGGACGGACATAACAAAAAGGGTCACAAATGCCGTTCGCTCTCTTCGCAGCTCTCATCTTCGTCGGTGTTCTCGCTGCGCTTATCGTCTATCTCATCCCGTCATTCGTGGCCGTTCATCGCGAGCATGAAAACAAGGCTGGCATCCTGATCGTGAATTTCCTCGCGGGCTGGACCATTGTCGGCTGGATTTGGTGTCTGATGTGGTCTCTTCGAGACTGATCCGTCTCCGACACCTTTAAAAAGGACGCCGCAGCGCAAGCTCGGCGTCCTTTTTGTTTGATGCGGCCGCATCCGGCTGTATTCGTAATGAAAGACGTCGGCACCGTCGTGCCGCTCGCCAAACGGATGGGACCCACAATGCATCTCGACATCAAGAGGGAAACGCGCGACTTCGACCGCTGGCTCGGGTACGCAGAAGAGGAACACAAGGTGCTCCTCGCGGAGATCGCGGCTCTTTTCGAAGAACACGGTCCGATCCCCTACAACGACTACTGGATCGACGCAGCGAACGACTTCAAGGTCGGCATCCTTGACCGCGCGCTTCCCGGCCGTCGCTCCCAGCCGCACAACTGGGGCTTCGAAGAAGTCGATCAGTGGTTCTCCTCCCGTATGAGGCAGCACGGGAAGAAGTTCCTGCTGCTCGGCATCATCAAGGACAAGGGGCCGGAACACCTCCGCGAAATGATGGAGGCATACACGCCTCGCGCACCCGCCGCCATTGTCGCGGCTGCCCCGGCCGTGCCATGATCCGCCGATGATCGTCAAGTTCCCAGTCCTTCTGCCGTCTGCGTTGCCGCCAAGGCATAAAACGCCCCGGCCAGCCGTCGTTCTCCGCGAGGCGGATATCGTGGTGCCGCATCTCTCCCGCACCCATCTTTCGGAGATTGCGACGGTAAAATACACCCGGCACAGGGAGATCGTTACGACGAACTTCCTCGGATGGAACAACAGAGCGTTCATCCATCGATCGGACGACCTCCTGAAATTCCTCGATGAACTCGTCAACCCCGCTGAACCGTTCCTGACTTGGGCGCATTGGGACGAGCTGAGGGACAACCTCTCAGCCCTCCGGGATCGTCGCCGCGTGTGGCCGGAGGATTTCGGCGCTCGCCTGCGCTCCGGTGTGCATGATCTGGACGTCGAGGCCATGTCCGCAGAAGTCCGGACTGTCCCCGATGGCGATCTCGCGCTCTACACCGATCATTGGAAGAGAAGATTCGAGGAGTATCTCGCCTCCTTTGTCGTGGTCGACGGCCATATCTGGTGTGAAACCTCGCTTCCGCAGATCGTTGTAACATTGCGGCAACGCTCCGTGGTGTTGTATCTCGAAAACTCGGAGACCGACTGGAGGAGCCGTCGGAATTGGCATGGAGCGGAAGACTATCTCTTCCCGTTGACGGCATTGGATGCGGCGATCAAATTCGCCTCCGATCTGTCGTCCGAATTCGGCTCCCAACCGTCGATCGACCAGGAATTGGCCGTCCTCGACATGGAACCATTCTCCGTTTCGGAAGGCTACGAGGAGCGGGAACTACTACGCGTCGCCGGCATACTGGCCAGCACGATTTTAAACACGCTGAAAAAGGAGAGAGGAGTCGACGACCTTCTCGCCATGGCCAAGCAATTGCGGCATCTTTCGAACGCGCGCGACAACACTGTGGATGCCGATGCGGTCGAGGACCTGATGTCGTCGATGCTTTCCATATGCAGGCACCCCAACCCGCAGCTCGGCCGCTATCCTTGCGAACGCTACCTCCAGCGGCATTTCGAGCGGCATTTCGAGCGTTGGGTGAACCGCCCGCTCCGCGCGCCGATTTCCCTGTCTGCTCCCGATCCGTCTTGAGATCGACCAATTTTGGCCGGGGACGAAACCAAGGCGGTTTTTTAGAATCACGATAGCCCGACACTCTCTCTTTTGCCGTGGACAGGATGGCGTATTCCTCTCTATCGTAGACTCCGTTTAAGAATTGGAGTCTTCCCATGGCCATCCAGATGTCGAGGCGCTCGTTCCTCGGAAGCCTCGCGGGCGTCGCCGCGCTGCCCCTTGCTACGGCAGTGAAAGCCGCCCCACTGGCCACGGCTAGCGCCGCCGACATCATCGCCAGCGCGCCGCCTCTGCCGCCGATGTGGGCAGCTGGCACGCCTGGCGAGTTCAACTGGCAGCCGATCAGCGCGAATACGCCGGAAGAGGCGTTCGCGAAGTGGTGCGACGGAGCGGGACTGTCCCTGGACGAGCGCCCGGCATTCACGAGCAGCGCCGTCCGTCGCATGCCCCTGTGGGACGGCAGGGCACCCGACGAGGTCCGACCCGCCGACTGGATCGAAGGTGGCCTCGGTCACGGTTGCCAGCGTTGTGACTGCGAGACGATGGCCGATAGCGCCACCGTCGTCGACGGCGAGGTCATCTGCGAGGAATGCCTGACTTACGGCGAAAGGCTCGACGACGACGAGGCCTACGGGATGGAGTGCTTGGTGGACCTCATCGGCGACATGGGCGAGGAAAACGCGAAGGCCTATCTCGTCCAGCACGAAGATTTCGACCTGATCGGCATCGACAGGTGGTCAAGGGCGGCCACCGAGGCCGCCCGTTGGGCTGCCTGACCCGTTTCAGGCTTTTTACATTTTCGGTCCTGCGGCCGGTGCTATCGTCGCCTTGGCTTCTTGCTCGATGATATCGGGGACAACGCCTTGGTGGGCGACCTGATAGCCGAGCGCTTCCAGCTTCTCCACGAGCGTCGCGGGAATGGATTCCACCGCTTCGGGTGCGAGCCATGCCTGACGTGCGGAATGCAGTTCGAATCCGGCCGACTTGTATGCCCTGACGACGCGCGCCTTCGCCGCCTCTGACGGGTACGGGTCTATCGTCGCGCGGAACGCCACGGCACCTGTTACCTGGCCATAGTTTTCGTTGCGCCACGTCAAGACGATCGACTTCTCGGTGTTGCTCATAGGACATCCTCCCTTGGTTCTACCGTGAAGCTACGGCCACGGCCTGCATGGAAGAAGGTTCACGGCGTGGCGCGGAACGAATGGAGTTGCCGAATTTCCATCTGTTTGAATTTCGAGAGTAGTTTCCCCCGCGCGCGGATCGTTTCGCTGAAGCCCTCGAAAGAGTGGTTGACCTACTTCTTGAAAACATTTGAAGGATGGATGTTTTCCGCTACGTAACTCCATTCTTCCCGACCACCTGACACTCGGATCGTAGGTGTCGATATCCACCTTTTTCTCGCCGCATGGTGGCGGAGAACTTGTCTCGGATTGCCATCTCCAACATGCCAAGGCGACAAGCCTCAGCCCGACATCGAGTTCACCAATTTAACAATTCCTAATTCAAGCATTCGCTTAAATTATGCGACCTCAGGTCGAATAGCGAGTTCTTCGGTTTGATAGATATGAAATAATCTATTCGTCAAAGGGGAAAACAGACGATTATCGGGCTAATCAATAAAGTTTTAACAAACCGGTTCACAAACACTTAGAATCCGGCGTGCGAAATGGGGTCATAGAATACCTAGAACTCGGTTGACATAAGATGGCATTAGCACAGCTTGCAAATCCCTCGACGTCCTCTGGTGAAGCCAGGCGAGCGCCGAGGATGCGGACCCGAATACCCATTGTCGTGGACCTCAAAGGCCGCACTGACCGCGGCACGGTCCGTGATCTGTCCACGTCTGGGATGTGCCTCGATCTCGAACACACGTTTTTCGGCCAGCGCGGCTGCTTGGTGTCCATCATAAGCACGGAGCTCGGCAACATCGACGCTGTCGTACGTTGGGTGAAAGGATCGCGTATCGGCGTGTCTTTCGTCAGTAGCTCGGCGGCCGCAGCCCAGGTCCGTGCCTACCACAGGTTCTATCACCGGAAGTAGGACTACATTTTCGGAACGGCGGTCGCGTTTGCGCTTGCCGTTCCATCCTGTCTCCTTTCCGACATCTTGATCGGAATTTCGTCGACGACTTCGCTTATGACCGTGAGCTGATCTTCCGGCAGTTCGTACTCGGCGAGGACCTCCAACGCGAGTTCACCCACGAGTTCCATCATTTTCTCCACGGAATGCGCGCCCGGCGTCCCTTCTGGCACCGCCGGCCACTGCGGCCTGGCATGGTGCTTGCCGGTTTCTGACGGATGGTTCGAGTGGTCGATGACCATACCCCTGTCGCCGTATTTGTCGAAGCCGACCAATCCGAATCCCGTCGGCGTGACATAGGTCTCGAAGCTCTTGATCGAGTAGCGGTTGGGGAAATCGTTCGTGACAGTCCGCTCTCCCCATCTTTGGTCCGGCCCTTCCGGGTCGACGCTCCTCTGGAAACTCCAGTCCGCCTTTTCGATGTTGAGGTTGAGGAGTTCGATCGCCTGCTCGAGATCGTCGGCCGCCTCGACTGACGGAACCGAGGCCGCGTGGAATTTGGCGACCATGTCGACAAAGGACAGTTCGAGCCGCGCCTGAAGGGCTTTTGGCGGAAATTCGCAGTCCCTGTACCTGAAGGTGTCGGAAGCGAATTTCTTCATCCTGAGGTCGACGTGCCGCCTCAGGCCGTTGGTGCGATTGGCGATCTGCTCTGACGTTAAGCTGGTTCCGGAAATGTTGGACATCGATATCTCCTTTGCCGCGATGGTAAGGCGGCATTGTGAAAAGGAGAAGGATGATTGGTGACCGGACGGCGACCCGCTTACGGATCGTTGGGGCTGCTTCTTTCCAGACCTGACCCGGTTGGCGATCGGACTCGTCCGCCGCCGGCCACCCTGAAGATGTGGTGGCTTTGACCGTGTTTTCAAGGCCATCGGCTGACGATCAGGATGCCGTCTTCTTCTTGCGCTTGCCGATCTTCGCCAGCGCGTCACGGGCTGCCTGCGCCTGTTCTTCGGTGACGATCCCCGCCTCGTTCCCGTCGAGGTCCCGCCGCGCCGATCCGGCCACGCTGGAGGCTTGTAGATAGGGCTTCGAGTAGGCGTGGAAAACGAAGAAGTTCTTGACCGTCAGTCGGTCGATTTCCGGGTGCCTTACCATGACGTCACGGTGGATTCCGATCTTGAGCGGCACCAATGCCACCCGTCCCGGCGGGAACGCTCCCGGATACTGTTCGGACAGGAGCACGGACAGCACGCGTACCTTTTCCCTCTGTTCTTCGCTGACGTTTCGACCCAATCCCCGCCTCCTTTTTCTTCGACGGGGATATAGGTGGCGTAGCGCTGGCGATCAACGCCTATCGCTGCGAAAGGCTCGCTTCAGGGGTGCGAGACGAACCGACAAGTCACCGCTTTGGACCGGCCATGGGCTGGGGAAGTGGCCTTAGCCCGGCGACGATCTCCGCATGACCACGCTCGGCTTCTTCCCATGTCCGGTAGCGAGACTCGATACCGCTGTTTCCCTCGGGATCGGTTACCAGCGTTTCGAAAAGCTTCGGCTGGCGATTGTCGTCTCTTGCCATCGACATCGGGTCCAGAAACACCGTCGAGACGGTTGTTCCGTCGATGTCGTCCGTCGCCACGCGTACAGACAAGCCGCCGACCTTGGCCGCCCAGTCCATATATCCGGCCATGTCCGTTCTGACGGGGGTGCGGCCATCCTCTCCCAAAATCCACGGCTTCAAGCCAACCCTTTCGGAAAATGAATTAAGGGCTTTTTTCGTATTGTCGTCCATGTCGTCCTCGATGTTCGTTGGACAGTAATGACCGTCTCCCCCGGTGTCAAAACTAGGTAATTGCCAGCCCCAGGAATCGGGGCTAAAAAAGCCGCGCAAGACGTTTGGAGTTAATGAATGCTGATCAGCGCCCACAAGATCGCGATCCTGAAGGCTGCAGAAAAGAAGGCCTTTTCCGAGACCTCCGGCGATCAGGTCGCCGTCAAGTCGGCACCTTGGTTGGATGGCGACAGGAAATTCGGTTACGTGCGACCGGCCGAGTACAGGGCTGGTCCTTTCAGCGTTCATCTGATGGACGGTGGAAGAGAGTCCTATGCTACGATCGACGCAATGCTAGACGAATGGATCGGCGACTAGCTACCTTGGGCGGCGTTCGATAAGCGTCGCAGGAGGCAGACACTGCCTCCTTGAGATGTGGCAGAAGTGGCTCAAGGATTGACGCTGAACATCTGGCTGTCTTCTTCAGCTGCGTTCCGACGTCATTCGCGACGAAAACGATGTCTGCGGGGAAGCCGGCGTATACCGGAATGATTTCCGTGGTCGAACCACTCATGAATTTCCATCCCTCGACCTGTTTCAGCCATTCGGACGCACACCATTCGGCCTCGTCTCTCGACGCGATGACGCGGCTGCGCCGCCAGCGAATGCCCGGCCACGGTTGATCACGGCGGAGTTCCACGACATAGCCGAACGGGCGACGCGCTGTAGCGGCCGAAGCCTGACGGTCTTCCTCGATCTTCTTGTTAGCGGCCGCGAGTTCGGTTTCGAGTGCGGCAACTCTGGTTCTTAGCGCCTCTAGTTCTGCATCTGTCGCGGTTACTTGCACTGCGGGGCCTCAGGGGCAGCGACTGCGACCGGCACGGGGAGGATGGTGCAATCGAAGCCTTCTTCGTCGGTCCCGACGAAGGTTGCCCTGTGCGTAACGATGTCGTCTTCTTCGTCTCCGGAGTCTGCGACTAACCCAACCGTCAGGTCTTCCACGTCATTCAGCCACTCGCCATCGTGTTGCGCTTCGTTGCGGTGGTCGGCGAGCCACTCTTCGCCGATCGTGAGCGCTTCTTCGAGTGTGTCGACCTCGGCCCGTTCGCCGGACAGGCGGTCTTTGCAGAAAAATTTGGTCATCGATTTCTCCGTCATGGTCTTTCTATCGTCACCGATTTTCTCGTCGTCCGGAAGTGGTTATCCCGCCGCAAAGGTTGCCGTGGCACCCACGTCGATAACCCTGTTGTCCCATCGGTCGAGCGAGTACGATATCGCGTTCCTTAGTGCTTCCGGTATCAATACCGGGCCGTAGTCTCCGGCGAACGCGTCAGTTTCCGTGATGAGCGAGTTGAATTGTGTCTCGAGGGTTTCCGGGATGCCGTCGGTGGGACGGTAGCTTTTCAACAGTTCCTTGAGTTCAACCCACCTCATCACGAGCGCTGACGGAGCGATTTCGAGAAGCGTTTCCCCTCCACCTGGTTTGACCTTGGTGAAGGCCTTGCCTATGTGGGCGACACACACACGCGCCAGTCTGTCCATCTCGAGACGGTCGATGTCCATGGAAACGGCTTCCGGCATGAATATTTCTATCGTGTCCAGTTCCTCTCCTGGAATTCCAAGATCAGCGGCCATCGCGTCGAGGCATCGCAATGCGGCCGCACGGTCTGCGATTGAGAAGATGCGGTAAGCTCCGCCGCCTGCACTGGTGGCAGTCTGTCGTGTTCCCCATTCGGTTCTCTTCTCCGTGAAGATCGAAGCGTCGTCGATGTACATATGCACGGCGTTGACGCCCTTCGATTTGCTGACGCAAAACACCGGTTCGCCGACGCGCGTCCAGACCCGTCCGTCAGAAAGCACGATCCTCGCAAGAGCGTCCCCGAATTTGCTCCGCCAGTACGCTAAGTCACTTTCACCGCCGGGTAATAGGACAACCCCTGTCGTTTCCAAGTCGCGCGCTCCCTTGTCCCGTTTCAGGTGCGCGTCCATGGGCCATGGTATGACGGTGCCAGACTTCATGATGTCGATGATTTCGTCGGCTACCCTTCGATAGAACATCGAACTTCCGTATGCCATGAGGTCTTCGCCGTCCATTTCCCTTTCGAAGTCGTCGTAGTCTTCCTCGCTTTTGTAGAGGACTCCGTCGAGGAGACGGTATTCTATGGGGAACGCGAATTCATGGCGTTCGGCTTTGAATGCCATAGGCATCCGTGAGATATCGACTTCACGGATTTCGAACTCAGCCGATCCGGCAACGAGGCAATGTCGCTCTTCACCTGATTTCGGAGCGATGCCCCTTACGAGGGCGGGGAATTTCCAGGTGTGTCTCATGACAGGGGGTTCCGGCATTGGCTGATGCGAACCATGTAGCATGTCCCTGAAAGTGTCGATGTTTGAGCCGCATCGGCTTGGTATTCTTCGCTATCTTGGCTTCGTGGATAGATTGGAAGACGCTGTATGTCGAGCGATCAGGACTTTGGTTGGATACGCGCACTCTGAGGCGTTCATAAAAATTCGAAAGTCCATTTTGGACACTCGTTGTCCTAGACGCTTCCATGTGTGCCGTTTCAAACTCGTAGTGTTCCTAAAGAAGGATTTCACTATGACTGAAAAGCGCGGATACGACGACACAACTCTTCTCGCCGAGATGGCCAAAGGCATAATTGAGTGCCGCTATTCGTCGGTCGACAATGCGGCAAAGCATGTCCTCGGCGAACCGGCCGGTTCCAATGTCGATCGCCTTCGGAGGAAATTCAGGCAAGGCCAATGGCTGGAGAAAGGTCGAAACGCATGGCTGGACGAGCAACTTGCGCTCGTGTCTCCCCAGACATCTGCAGGCTCGACTGAAACGCTCCAGAACGGTCTTGGTAACTGGGTTCGACCCGTTGGACGAATTGCTGCGCTTGCGCTGACATGCGTCGCGGCCATCACCCTGGCTGCATTTTCACAATCGCGGCCCTCGCAGGCCGTCGATGTGATAGCGCTCAAAGACCTTCTTCCAAAGCAAGTCGCGCAGTTTTCCTATGTGTTGCATGAGGGCGCTATCGTGGCCAAACCAACCTGCGGCGGCGATGGGAAGCCGATGCTGTGGGTCTACGAACCAAAGCCTTCTACTGCCAACGCCAACAGCCGTGGCGAACGCAAAGGCTCGGCCGTGGAGATCACAGACAGGATGTCGAGTTGGAAAGTGGCGAACGTCGTTGACCGAAGCATCGGGCAGTCCTTCTGCATGTTCGACTAACCGCTGGCCGATAATGCTGATTATCGGCCAATGGTTCGATCCTCGATTTGTTCAATATCACGGCACAGCGCAGTGAACGGCGCTGGCATGTTACGACTGTCTGTAGAACGGCCATAAGTTGATTTACTTCGAGATTGCGCCAATCTCGTTTAAAAGATTAGCGACTGACAATGGAGCAAGTTTATGCCTACGAGGCGCAACCTGAGTGACCCGCTTGATTTGGGCGAAATAGCCGAGGCATCACTGCGGAAAAATGTTTTCCGCGAGCTTGGTAGGGAGCTGTCCTACGAAATCAAGCAAGGGTACAACACCGACGCTCCTGGTTCAATTGCTCGATTGATGGAAAAGGCTTTCAAGGCGGGGCTGGAACTGGGTGCCGATCCATCATTCAGTGCCACCCAAAGAACAGCCAAAAGAGTGATGGGTGAAATAGACATCCCATCGCTTCCCCGGCAGCAAATATATTTAATCCGCTTGGCGATGGGAAATTACATCGGGAAGTGACCGTTTATATGAGGTTCCACCGTCAGAGTCACTTGTTCTTATAATGCGACCGAAGCACCCCGGAATGCCCTCCACTATCTCGCGTGACGAGTGGCTGATTCCATTGGGATATGATCGTAAAGGCCTGAGTAACAAGGTCGTCAATCCGTTGATCAAGCTAGGTCTTTATTCAACTCCGTACGAACTCAATGGTGGCTGGAAAGTCACGTTCATGACGGAGTGGGGGTTCGAGCTTCTAACCACGGGACAGACGCGGGGATTAGACGACAGGGTTTCTGGAACTTCGTCAACGGCGAAGCAGTATCAGTCCCTTTTTGGGGACGATATCAATGACCTTTTCCGGCGCGCTGGACGTAAACTTGGGGTGATCAAGGACGAGCCGCGCGAGGAGACTAACTCGCGGGGGCCGCGCCGATAACGAGACGACGGGCGGCCGCCGATGACTTGACCGACGCTACGGCCTCGACCCTCCTCCATAGGCCGCAGGGCGCTCTTTGGCATTCTTCGAGCGCGCAACGGTTGTTTCTCCTACAATTGCTGCTCCATGGGGCGGCTTTCAGCGCCCCAATGTCCGCTCCTGCTTGATGGCAACGGCCATCGGTCTGTCATCAAGTATTCCGAGGGCTTCCCCTGCCAGTTCAGAAAACTCGCCCTCCGTCTCGGCGATCTCGGATAGGCCCTGCGCCATCAACGAAAAGCGCTCTTCCGCTTCCGGCATGCGAAGCGAAGCGTGCAGTTTCTGGTACCCGTGGATAAGCTCCTCAGATACTTCGCCGAGCGGTTTCACGCGCAAACCGTCAGCGACACGACCGGCAATCCTCGCGACCTTCCGCATCCAGGCGACGTCGTCCGCATAGATGCTGTCCACCTGGTCTATAGCCGGGCGGAATCCCTCGTTGATCCTCGAGAGGCTCTCTTTGAGGTTTCGCGAACTGTTGGAACGGCGGACCCGATCCATGGCCTTCTCGTAGTCCTCCACGGCGAACGTTTCTTCCCGCATGTTCTTTGACTGGAACGGATGTGCGCCGATAGTCACCACTGCGAAAGCGCCTGTTTCGACCGCACCGGCTAGCTCTATCTTGGTGATGATGGTCATGACTTGCGGCTCTGGACACGCCTCGTAGACGATGCCATCGATCAGCTTCATGTTCCTCACCGTGCGTTTCGCATACGCAGCCCGACTGTCCAAATTGTGCGTTTCGACCGTTTCGAAGTCGGCAAACCCGTTCCCGCCGTTCCGTTTAAGTCTTTTCTGGTTCGCATCGCCGGGCATTTCGCTGCGGAACAGGCTGCCGTCCTCGAAGTTTGCGAGCATGGTTTCGACGCTGTCGCCCGTCAGGAAAGAGACGTCGTCTCCGAAGTTGTCGCCGCTCAAGGCATTGTTGGCGCGCATCCTCGTGACCGGGCGGAGGAACGTTTCCCCGTGCTTGCGGACATGCATCGGAGTGCCTCGCGGCGCTGCACCGATCCTGTTGGCGACCCCCAGTTCGGGGAACTTGAAGTCATCTGACTTCAGCTCCCACTGAAGAACGACCGGAGCCTCGTCATCGTTCAGTTCCGGTATGTCGACGTCCACCAAGCTGAAGGCCTGTGTCGTTTGCTTGCGCTCCCCACCGATCCTGGTTGCGGTAAGGTCGAATTTCACTGGAACGGAGAAACGCATCGGAAGCCCTCGGAAACGTCGTTGTCTCCAGATTATGGCTCTGCCCCGCCAGACACCAGCACGGTGCCGTTCGGGCGGCAGCCTCCATGTTTGCATCTGGCCTCATCTCGCCCAGACGAGGCCAGATAACGAAAGGGAATGTCCAGCCCTTAGGAGAAGTCTGGCCGTTCATATTGGGCGTCGAACTCGGCCTCCAGTCGCCTGCTCTCTTCCCAAGTCAGCGGGGTAGGATTTTGCTTGTCCCATTTCCCCACCTTCTTGTCCGTTTCTTTGATGGCGTCGCTTACACCAGCCACGCCGGGATGCTTCGTTTCTGCTTCCATTCGGATCATGTTCGCCGCCTCGGTGCGCTTCTTCCGCCATTCGTCGTAGGCTGGATGGTTCGCACGAGTATATTCCTCAAGAGCGCGACGCCGATGCTCGTTCTCTTTTTTCACCCAAGGAGCGGGTTTGCCCTTCTTTCCGGGATTGTTGCTCACAGCTTCACTCCATACTGTCGTCTTGCATTCGAATTGCCTGGTGTGTTTACGCTTGCAGAAGCCGCTTTGGAAGCCTGTTTCTGCTACTGAAATCGTCATTGCCATTCCCAGTCATTCGAAGACCGAGGATGACGACTACGATTGATCGACCGTCGAGGCGACAAACCACCCAACACTCCACCTTCGCTGGCCGGTAAAGACCATTATCGGCCAACCGACGTCTTGCATTCTGTCACGCCATCAGGCCAATTTTGGGTCGATATACCGGCGATTTTGATGTTGGTTTTTATCGAAGGTAGTATTCTGATTGCGCTATGTGTGTTTCTACGTGGAGTCCGGCATGTTCAGGTTTGCTTTGAGGGCGTTTTTGTCCGCAGTGGTGACGGTGTTCCCGTTCTCAACGTCTGTGGCGGCTATCGAAAGCGGCTCCAAGTTTATCTTTCGCTACAAAGACGATCTCGGCGTCTCTCAAACGCCTGGCTCCGAACAAAAGGACATCACGGCGTCCTACGTCGCCGCGCTCGGCTATCCGTTTTCCGCCAAGCTGCCGATGAAGCCCGAATGGCAGGACGACAACTGGTCGATCGTCTCCGGAACCCTCCCGGCTGGCATTTCCTTTGATCCGGCGACCCTCACCTTCTCCGGCAAAGCCACTGGCCAGCAGACGCGGGTCACGGTCAACCTAGTCGGTACAGACACCACTGCTCGCGAGATCGGTTCAGCTTCTGCGACCTTTGACGTCGTGACGATCACCGGCGAGCCAAAGGCGGTCGATATTTATGCCCATACGGGCAAGTACAAGTTCGAGCAGCTCGACGTTCCAGCGGGCATCACGGTCGACAAGTGGACCCGCCTTTACGCCACGCCGCCCGGGGTCTCGATTATCGGCCGCAATTTCGACGGCACGCCGTCTGCCTCAGGCAACTACCCCGTTCTTATCACCGGCCAGAACTACATGGGCGAGACGGTGATCACCTACTTCGGCCAATACCTGGTGGAAGACGGGCCGACCTTCCCGGCGATAGCGGACGACGTGAGGCCACTTCGCCAGACTGGCGGCGACGACTTTTCGTTCGGCGCGCCGTCGAGGGACCGTGTCAATCATGCCATCGGCAAGCCAGGCGATGTCAGGTATTTCCTGGAAGTCGCTTCGCCTGGTTCCCTACCGGGCACCGTGGCTTCGAACGACATCGCCTCCGACTTGAGGGTCGTTGGCAACGTCCAGGACCCGTTCCAAACCGCGAAGGTGCGCTACAAGGCAATCGATTCCGATGACACGGTCGGATTTTCCAACTGGTTCGAATTCGGCACGTCCGACCCGCAGCCGACCTGCAGCCCGACCAGTGGCTATCCGATCACCTGGTACACCAACAAGACCATCAAGACGAAGGTCCCCACGCCGCAGGGTGCTCAGGGCACGATACAGTACACGCTTGTCTCCGGAACGCTTCCCGACTTGGTGACACTCAACAAGGACAGCGGCTACTACGAAGGCACTCCCATGAAGGCTGCCTCGGCGCGTCCGGTCGAGGTAAGGATCGACGTCGTCAACCCTGAAGGTACAGTTTCGACGACCTGCAAATACACGGTCGAGGTCCAGAACAGCGGACTGACGCTCGCGGACACCACGCCCGCGCAGGACCGTCACATCCGCGTCGGACAGGCCTACAACGGCCAATTGACCCTGACTGGCGGCATCGATCCGTGGTCTGTCTCTGTCAACGACGGCGAAACGCTGCTCCCGACGCTGTCTTTCAATCCAGCGTCACTTGCCGTTGCCGGCACCGTCTCCACCCAGGCTCTGCCATACCAGATCGGCTTCAAGGCATCGAACGGCGACGGCAACTCGAACGTCGGAAAGCTGAGCGTCTACGCCCACGGCCCGCTCACTCTCAACGAGGTTCCAAGCACGCTGACGATGAAGCGTTACGAGAACACGTTCTCGCACGCCTTCGCGTACGATGCGAACACCGTCATTCCGGACCTTACCACCTACAAACCGCAACCGGTCCTTTCCTTGTCCGGTAACCTTCCCGACACGCTGCGGTTTTCCGGAAACACGCTGGCGGGCGGCACGACCTGGGACGTTGGCACCTACGGCCCGTTCCAGCTGACGATGTCGGACTACTCCGGCGACACGACCTCGTCGAAGCCTTTCAACATCGAAGTCGTCGAGCGCGACCCGATGGTCGCCGAGGCGACAAACGAAGTCTCCGTCGTCGTGGAAATGCCAAACGAGCAGCAGAGGACGGCGTTTGGGGTCAAGCAACCTGCGCTCGCCGACCAGCTGAAGATCGACTGGACCATCACCGGCGACGAGCCCCTGCCGTCGTGGCTCTCCTTCGACCAGGACACCGGCGCACTCACCGCCGCGGCAAACATTCCGTATGCCGACATGCGCGCCTATGGTCCCTACACGATCACCGCGACGGACAGCGACGGCTCGAGCGCCAGCTCGCAGCCTTTCCACGTCACGGTCACCGACTGGCCAACACCCGCCGTCGAACTTCCCGGCGGTCTCGTTCACTCCAATGTTTCCGGCGTCGCTTCGAGTGGCGAGGACCCAGTGTTCTTCTCTGGTCCGGTTCCGAACCCCGTCACCGGCACGTTCATCGGCGGCATCAAAACCGCGACGTTCGTTTCGACTGAACCGGACAGTCCGGCTGGCCTCGACTTCAATCCGGCCAATGGCCAGCTCTCTGGCAATCCGAACGCCGAGTTCAACGGGCCGGTGTCGATCCGGTTCAAGGATTCCAAGGGGCGTGACGGCGTCGGGACGTTCAACTTGGCTGTCCACCCGTACCCACGGGTGACGACGGCCGACAGTTACGATCTTCCACGCATCGCCAACGCCGCGAACTTCGCCATCAAGCCGACCAAGAATTCCGGCTTCTGGGGTAGCACCGCGACATGGCGGCTCTCGCCGTCCTCAGCCCCTCTGCCAGACGGGCTGAGCGTGGATGCGACCTCAGGCACCATCGTTGGACGGACCGCCGTCACCGAGGGTCAGTACGGCGGCATCGTGGTTCAGGCGACCGACAGTGGCGGTTCCGGGATCACGGCGTCCTCTCGCCCGTTCACGATCAACGTCACGTCTCGCGATCCGTTCACTGTCGAAACGGGCGGCAATGTGACCTTCCGGCTCAACGACTCTGAGACCGGCAACTACACCCTCAACTCGACGGACGCCAGCGCCCATGCGGTGGTCCTCAAGGGGTCCTACCGCACCCCGGTCGGTTATCAGATCATCGGCAGCGACCCGGATACGCTTTCGGGCCTGTCGATCAATTCAATTGGCATCCTGACGGGCTTCCCTGCAACGCTCGGCGAATGGACCGTCACCGTCCGCGCCACCGATGCGGATGGGGAACACGCTGACACAACCGTTGTCGTCAAATCGACGCTTGAGGGGTATGTGCAGCCGGTCACGGGCATACCCGCCGTAACGGTCAGGGCAGGAGAAACCTTCCAGACGCCTGGCCTGGTGGTCAAGAACTACGTCGGCACACCGGTCTTCTCTTCTTCTCCAGCTGCGCTTCCCTCCTCATTGAGCATCTCGGCGGCGACCGGCGAGTTCTACGGCCGCATCGACGACACGGCCGAAACGACGTACGTCGTCGACGTCTTGGTGAAAGACTCCGACGGGCGCGGCTTCTATGCTCCGTCCGGCAGCCCGGTACGGCTGTCTGCAAGCGTGAAGCCCCCGCTCGAACTCCAGACGATGTCGCAGACCCAGTTCACCTCGCGTCAGTTCGCGGCGGCACAGCCTGTCGACATCACCTTCCCGCGGCCGAAATACGCCATGGGCAAGATCAGGTGGGCGATCGGCGGCGACGTTCCAGGAACGCTCGTCATGCGCAACTACGATCTCCAGGACAATCCGATCGGCTACAATTGGTCGACCCCAAGCGACAGTTTCTCGCTGCTCACAGACTCATCGGGTGTGGTGAAGTACACCATAAACGGATTTCCACAGCCGCTGCCGACCTCCGTCGCGGACGACTACCTACCGCTCGACGCGCTGGTTTTCGACACGAAGGACGGGACGCTGAAAGGCATTCCCTCGAAGACCGGAACCTTCGCCGGCATCGTCGCGACCGCGAGCGACACCCACGCAAACAGCTATCTCGAGATGGGCGACCCGACGCGCATCGCCTACAACAAGGCGACCGCCCCGGCCGTCACGATCACGGTGGATGCCGTCTTGCCGCTGGAACTCGCGGCAGCGCAGAACCCGAAGGCTGTCATCGTACCGGACGGCAACGCCAACCTTGTTCCGTTTGCCAAAAACGCGGCCTACGGAAAGATGCAGTCCTGGAGCCTGAGCGGAGGGTCAGCCCTTCCCGCTGGCATCACCGCGACGGTCGGGGCGGACGGCATCGCCTTTGCCGGCTACAGCGACAAGCTGGGCAGCTACAAGGTCACGGCGCACGGCACCGACGTCATGGGACGCACGGCGTCGCTAGAGATCACCTTCAAGGTCGTGCTGAGCACCGATCCGATCGTGATGTCTGTCGCCGACATCGTGACCAAGCCTGGCTACAGCTTCACGACGGCGGCCCCGACGACCGACAATACGTTCGGAAATGTGAGGTTCTACTCGAACGACATCGCCACGAATTACCCACAGCAGATGAGCCTCGCAGCGTCGACAGGCGTCATCACGGGCAAGTTCCAGGCGGTCGACGATTTCTACTTCGACCTCTTCGTCACCGACGACACCAACCGCGTCACGTCGAAACCGGTACACGTCCAGATCATTCCGTACCTGAGGCTCGTCGCTCCGACGATCGCGACCTTCACGCAGGGGGCTGCGGGAACCGTCAAGATAGACACCGCTTACAATATCGGAGCGGTGGCCTACGAAATGGCCGCTGGGCAGACGCTTCCGGCCGGCCTGACGCTGAACCCGACAACGGGCGAAATCAGCGGCACCCCGACGGCCGCCCCTGGAACCAACCCGGACTACGTCGTCTACGGCGTCGACTCCCTCGGAGACCGGCAGCCATCGAACGCCTTCTCCATCGTCGTCAACCCGATCGCCGCCAAGCCGGTGATCAGCGACATCACCGGCAACAAACTGGCCTTCGGCACCGTGGGCACTGCGTTCAACTTCACTCCGACGGTCAAGGACAGCGTCAAGAACCAGGCTTGGGTCTACCCGGCGACTTACACGATCAACAAGGACCTCACAGGCACAGGATTGACGTTCGACGCCACGACCGGCGTGATCTCGGGTACGCCTACGTCGCCCGTCTACTTCGACGACATGGTGGTTTCGGTATCGAACTCGGTTGGCGGCTCTTCCACGACCCCATTCGTCTTCGGTATCCAGCCTGACGTCGCGATGTCTGCGGCGGCTGGCCAGACGAATGCCTACAAATACCGCGTCGGCGATTCGGTTTCGATCGCGGCACCGGTCTTCGATAACACATGGGGTAAACTGACCTATAAGGCATCCACATCACCGCAAGGTACGGCGATAGCGGCCGCCACAGGGGTCGTTTCGGGAACGGCGGCGACAGCCGCAGTCACGAACGTGACGATAACGGTGACAGATGTCTTCGGACGCACGGCGCAATTCACCTACTCGGTGACTGTAAATGACGCTCTAACGGCGAGCGTTGCTTCGCCGACGACGGCCATAACTCAAAGCGTCACCTATGCCGCGATGAATCAGGCGTCCTCGAACGCCGTCGGAACGAAAACTTACGAAGTGATCGGCCTGCCAACCGGCTTCACGTACAGCACCACGACAGGCGCGATCCAAGGCACAGTGCCTGCCTCCACCTATGCCAACGAAACGCAGTTCCCAATTGAAGTCTGGGTCACGGATGGTTGGGACCAGAGGAAGGCGAAAGCCACATACACGCTGATTGTCGCGGACACCTATAGCCTCTTCACGTCTTCGCAGGTGCCGGCGGCCACCTACAACGACAGCTCCCAATTGAGTGTGGGCGTGAAATTCAAGGCGAACGTCGACGGGAAAGTGGCGGGCATCAAGTTCTATCGCAGTGTGTCTGACAAGGGCCAGAACGTTGTCGATCTTTGGACCTCCACCGGCACGAAGCTCGCCACCGCGAGCTTTACCAACACGACCGCGACCGGCTGGCAGACGGTTTATTTCGCAACCCCGGTCAGCATCACGGCCAACACCGTCTATGTCGCGTCCTACCACTCGACTGGATACTATGTCGGCACTCAAAGCGGCTTCGCGAGCGGATCGATCGTCAACGGACCACTTACGGCCACCGGTGCCGCGTACTCCTATGGCGGCACTGCGACAACGGGCGTTTTCCCGAGCAGTGCGTCACAGGCCAACTACTGGGCTGACGTGATCTTCCTGAAGACGCCATAATTCGACAAAGGGCGCGGATGATTTTCGCGCCCTTTGTCGAAGCCGTAACCGGATTTTCTTTATTGCGGACGCGCTCCCGCGGGTTGCCCCTGCGTGACACCGCCGTGAATGTCGCCCGTTCGACACGATTTGTCGGTCTATCGACACCGAAGATATGAGGCAGGCCTAACATTCCAACTTCTACAATAGACTGCGAATCGAATGGAATTGCCATGCAAGCCTACGAGTACAAGGCTGCGGTTGCCGTCACGGGTTTGATCGCCGCAGACCTCGAGAAGCTTTTCGATATCGACGTTTGCACCCACCGCGCGCTCGCTTCCGGCGAGTTGAAGATACCACGCGCTGTCGCGCTCGGCCTTCTCCTGATGCTGGTAACCAACACCAACGCCCGAAGCGCCTGCGTTCTGGTGTCCGCCGATTTGAGGAGGGCCGCGTAGCCACGGCATAGCGTGGCTACGCGCTGACGTCATGGCTTGGGTCGGCGTTCGTTCGTCGCCTTCGCCTCGAGGCTGTCCCTGGCGTTCGCGACGTCCAGCGGCGAGAAGTCGAACTCCCAGCCCTCGCTCTTGAGGAAGTCTCTAAAACCGGATGGCTTCTTCTGTGAGACCGCCTCGATCACCTCGCGGAACAGGCGCTGATACGGGCCGCCCTCCACGTCCGCCACCTCGAAATCTCCCTTGTCGTCCTGATCCATCAGGCCGACGTTCTTCAGCGCTTTGCCAAGCGCCCGCAGCCCCTTGACGACGGAGCTTTCCTCTTCCTCTTGACGGATGGCCTTGATCGGGCCTGCTCCGACAGACAGAACGCCAACGTCCATCCAGTCGTAACTCACAGTGTCGTCATATCCAGGGCAGTGCCGAACGACGAGCGCATCCCTCACCGCCTGCGCTTCGGCGATATCTGCGAGCTGAAAGGACAGGAGGTGACCCTTCCAGTCGTCATCGCTGATCTTGCCGTCGACGGCAGCGATATTGAGAAAGGTTTTCGCGCCCCAAACCGCGGACGGTTTGATCGCGAGCCGGGGGATGGCACTGAGCTGTCTGGTCATCATCGCGTCACTGCCGTCTACCTGAAAACTGATACGCCACAGCGCATTGCGCACGGTGTCAGGAATGCCGTCGAACGCTCTGGCCGTGTCTGATCGCTGAAGCGCCTTTTCCAGCGCCCTGCTTGCCCACTGCACCGCGAGTAACCGCAGATACGCCATTGGGTCCTTCTGGGATTTGTGGTGCTGCTCCGTCTTCTCCCAAGCGCGAGGACCGTCTACCCAGATGTCCCTGACCTCGGTGCATGCAGATGAGCCGTCGCCCTCGTGTTCTATTTTCTGCTCGTGCAGTGCGAAATGCCGGTCGGAAGCGACCTGGATCGGCACCTCGAAGCTGAGCCGTTTGGTGACGAGGCGCGGCTGCGCGCCGTTGGCGGGTACACATGCAGCCGTTACGAGTTCGTCTACCTGCAGCGGGAATTCGTTTGGCGTTCCCTTGCGAGCTAGCGCCACGCAGGCCGCGAACACACGCCCCTCTGGTGTCGCCGCCGTGTCGGTGATGTCCTCGGGGAGAAAATCGCTCATGTCCGTGTAAGTCTCCGTTTCCGCCTCGACAATGGGTCGGCACCGAACAAGTAACAAATGGCCGAGACGCATTGAAGTCCAAAATTAAAAACGTGATCGACGTCTTGTTTTATCTGCATGAACCCAATACAAAGGCAATCGGCCGCCGCGGCCTTTCGTCCCCGCCCGCAAGGGCATGGAGAAAGCGGTTTAGACTGAAACGCCCTCGAAACCCATGATCCAATCGATCACAACGGGCTGACGGAGCAACGGGGACCCTTCGACGTGCATGCCCGGCATCGAAACGGAGACATGGAATGACCAGCAACAATTCTAATGCGGCTGTCGACGGCAGCCCGAAACGCCGCGCGCGCGCCGTGCAAGCTAAACTCAAGGAACTCGGCGCGAGCGTTTCGCTCGGCCAGGCCTATGAAGTGATGGCCGTCGCCAACGGCTTCCGCAACTGGGCGACGATGAGCGCCGCGGCCGAGCCAGCCCCGCAGGCCGTTGCCTCCCGGATTGCCGTCAAGCCTCCCGAAAGCCCGCATCTGCGCGGCCTGATCGGATACGTTCCGGATGTCGACGGTGTCCCGCGCGCGGTTCAAGCGACGCTCGACGACTATCTCAACCACTTCGCCGTGCTTGGAAAAAACGGAGATCGCCTCGCCGCGATGCTTGGCCTTTCCGAGAGCGTCCTATGGGCCGGCGGCGGTCTCGTGTTCGTCGACCACCTCGACGACGGTGCCTCTGGGCCAATGATCCAGAAGCTCGCGGAAAAGACGGGACGATCCGACGACGTGATCGTCATTGACGCGAACGGCAACCAGGGACGAATGTATGGGGTGTCCTACTCTCCATACACGTCCTCCTACGATGGACTCCATGGGGTCCATGTCGTCCAATCCGCGATGCGCTATCTCCGCTCGCAACAGCCCGACGGTCGTGACAAAGACAGGATGCTCGAAGCGGTGCGACTGGTCGTAGAGGCAGCGCGGTTCCTGGGCCGACGGGATCATCGGCCACTCGATACCGATCTCATCGTCGAAGTCGCCGAGCCGGCACGGTTCCACGAATTGGCAACCGAAGAATGGAGCCACGACGGCTCCAACGGCTACTGGATGCCGATGTCTTTGAAGAACGACATGCAAACCTGGATTTCTTCCTTCGTCGGAAGGGGTGTAATTCCGGCCGACATGGAACATTTTCACGACGAACTCGTCAAAGACCTGAACGCGATCCTTCCTCCCATCAAGGCGGAAGAGGACAATCCCTGGAACGTCCAACGGATCATCCGCGAGCGGAAGATCGGTATCGTCCGCATCCGTCCCGGGAATGTCGGATACCACCGCCTTCGGCGTATGGTCGTCTCGGAGATCGAACTCGAGATGAACGCCATGCCGATCCCGGCCACGCCCAAGGGCGCAATGAGTGTCGCCATCCTCGACGGGTTCAAGCCTTCCATGCTCGAAAGGGTGTACGGACTCCTCCAGCACGCCCGGATGCGGGGCGTCGCCATCATGACCGACGCGCCTCCTGATCTGCCTGACGGTCGCAGCATCCACGTCGTGCGGATCAAGGATTCCGAGCGCCTCCTCGTGGAAATGGGCTGGGCGAACGGCCCGGCCACCCCCGACGCCCATCCTTCCGAGTTCGAAGTTCTCGATCCCCGCGTCCGCCTCCTCGAGTGGACGCCGCGCCCTGAGGAACCCTCGCCGAAGAAAATCGTCTTCCGTCCGCGAAGTCTCTGATTTCGGTTGCGTTCCGGTTTACCCCGATCAATGATCATCAAGAGTTATCAACCTCCAGTCAAAGAGAGACATAAATGAGCGATATCGAAAGCCGCGTTAAGCAGATCATCGTAGACCACCTCGGCGTTGCCGAAGATTCCGTGAAGAACGAATCCTCCTTCATCGACGACCTCGGCGCTGACTCGCTCGACACCGTCGAACTCGTCATGGCTTTCGAGGAGGAATTCGAGATCGAAATCGCCGACGACCAGGCCGACGGCCTCCTGACGGTCGGCGCTGCCATCGACTACATCACCAAAGCCACCGCCTGACCATTACGCCAACCGGGGAGGACGTCGTGCGGGACAACAACCTCAATCCAGGTCCTTTCCCGGGCGGCGACAGCGTGAGCTTCCGGCTCATGTCGAACATCATCGACATCGCCTTGGCGGTCGGCGAGTGCGCCGAGGCGATGCGCTCGGATTTCGGTTGCGATACCGATGCAACGGCCGCCGCTTCCCGTCTTGTAGCCGAGGTAAGGATGTCCAGGCTCCTAGCCAAGGACAGCGGCAGCGATGACAGCCACCGTACCTCCGACCACTCCCGCGAAGACTGGTCTTTCAAGCAAGCAAAAATCCTCGGCGACGGTTTCTCGATTTACGTTCGACTGAGGGAATACTCGGCAGTGACGCTGGGAAATCGCCACGCCGAACCGCTCTCTCGTCTCGCTCGGAAAATCTCAGAGGGCTTCAGGCTGAATGGCCTTCACCACGACACGTTGGCTGCCTGAGTCAGAACGCGATCGAAATCGGCGCGTTGTCGTATCTTTCCAGGAACAGTTCCCACGCCAAGCGGTCTTCCAAATCCGCGAGATGCACCACCCTCGACATCACGTCCACCAATCTGTCGACGATCCCCGGCACATTCGCCTGGTGCTCGAACAATTCGTATAGCAGTCCGTAATCCGCCATGTGGCGCTCGGCTATGGTGCGCGCACCCATTCCGCGATAGGCCATGAAGGCGAGCGAGCGGGCGCTGTAGGTCAAATGCTCGGACGTGAATGCCTCCGGCATCAATATGTCCATCTTCGGCGGGTCAGGCGAGACCGCCGCGGCCGGCGCGATTTTCCTGAAAATGCGCGCGGCATCGCTCAGTCCGTCCCAGTCCAGAGCCGAGAACAGATGTCCGTTGTTCAGTCCGCGGCTGACCTTGGGTGAGACAGCTGCCTGCGTCGGATAGCACTCTACCATCGGTGCTTTCTTGGTCGCGCCATTGCGGATGTAGAGTCCATACGCGGGCTCCTTCACCTTCAACATCAGTGCGCCGTCGACGATCCTCACGTTGTCCGCGAACATCTCCTGCATTCGGCCGACCACGAGATCGCGGTAGTTTTCTATGATCCGGTCGCGCTTGGGTATCGTCTCTACTTCGGAGTGGAACCCGCCGAAAGTACCGGACGTGAAGTGGCTGAACAGATAGTTTTCAGGCGCGATGACGGAGGCGAACCAATGCCACTTGAAGGCGTCCGCCTTGGCGATTTGCGCTTCGTCCGCATCGACCCCTGGCACGCCCCCTGTGTAGTAGGCCCAGAAATCTCCCTCTTTCCAGTAGACCGTGGCCGGCTCCCGGTTGCCGATGCGCTCGGTCATGATCACCGCTGGCGCGAATTCTTTCGGGTCTGCCTCGGTGAATTCGAACACGCCCTTGTCGCGGACGACGACGCTGCTCGGCGTGTCGTCCCGGGGCATCAATGCGATGATCTGGCTGATGATCGGCAACTCGAGAAGCATCAGGTTTCTCTGGTCGTCGCGGCGACGATGGCGCTGCTTGTTTTAAGGTCTTCAAGGACAGCGCGAAGCGCGACCGCGGTGATGCCTCCAACCGCCTTATCGTCGGAGAAGCGTTTGATCGCCGCGTCGACAGCCGCGATTTTCTCTTCCTTGGTGATGGGGTACTGCTCGATATTGCGCATTCGGAGTCCTTGATTATGGTGTGCCTAAATCAAGGATTTGACGTTTGAGCGTCGGTGTCAAACATTCGCGGCCACCTGGTGTCTTTCGTTGCTGTCGTCGACCCTGTATCCAACAGGGAGCATATCATGCGCACATCACCGTCCGAGTATCTGGCAGAGATCAAGACAAGGCTCGGCCTCGTCAGACACATGGCCGCGACGGAGGACGGCTACGATCAGGCCGCCGAACTGCGCAAGACTTTCCCCTATCTCGCTCACTACACCTCGGGCCAGACGATGTTCCCCGCGCGCGTCAAATCGGGCGACGGTTATGGGATAGAGAGCTTCATCCGCTTTCTCGCCAGCCAATGCGACGGAGCGATCGCGCGCGACAACCGCGGTTTCGATCAGGGGGATGCTCCCGAGGGCCATCGTCTTGCGGCAAAACTGGGCAGCGCGTCGCGTCTTGCACTGACGCCCACCGAGCGTGATTGGGCCATCGAGCGCAGCAAGAAGTACCGCGAGCAGCTGACGGCCCGCTACGGCGTGGCTTACCAGGCGGTCATGGAGGAACTCAAGTTCGTGTTTCCGCCTGCTCCCGAGGAGCAGGACCGCTTCGTTCAGCACCTGCGTTACAACGAGTCCTCTCGCTCGATCTCTTTCAGCCTGCCTTCGGTGAAGGACCCCAGAACGCAATCGTCCCTGATGTCCGAAGTATGGGCTTTGGTGAGGGCTGCCAATGTGTCGCTGGCACCGCCCCTCAGTGACATGGCCGTGAAGCTCCGCCGCAACTGGGACAGGAATCGCGGGTCGTTGACTTTCCTCCAGACGGAACGCTGCGCCCGCGATCTCGTGGATATCCTCGAAAAGCTCGGCTACACAAAGGACGAGCGCATCGACGCCGCGCTCGACTGCGACGCCACCGCCTACATCCGGGTTCGCCCGGAGACAGGTCCCGGTTACAGCGGCAAACACCTCGTGGGCTTCCTCTACCACATCGCTCGTAACGACACGCTTCAGTCCGAGATTTCCGATCTCTTCGATCGGTTCGGCCGTCACGACGTGAAGGCCGTGGACGCCGTCAACCTCAGTAAGAAGCATCGACACCCCGTTCAACGCTTCTTCGTCGGGGAAGCTGTCATCGACGATCTCGAGAGCATCTTGATGCGCCACGGTGTCCAGAATTACGACACCCCTCGCGTCGCTCTCCAAGACCCCAAGCGCGGCCAGTACCAATATCCTGCTCTCTCCCGGGAATATGCACAGAGCCGCGCCGCGGCACCGTCCCTCGGATTTGCGGGCATGTGATGCATGACCGGCGAAGTCGCTCCGCCGGCGGGTCCGATCGCAATTTTCTGATGAACTCCGCAGCCGTGGACATCAGGCGTTTCGCGCCCCTGGGGTCCGCCAATTCCATGCCGGTCAGCTTGACCGTTAAATTGGTGAAACCGTAGCATACTATCAAACCTATGTTTCGTTGCCGGAATGTAAACATGTTCAAGAGATTCATTTCTACCGTCGCGGCTCTCTCTATCGTATTCGGGGCGATAAGCCCTGCCCTTGCCTCTGAAGGCTTCACTGGCGACAACGGCACTTTCTACTATCGCTACAAGACGACACCGCCGATCGTCGACGACTCTAACGAACAGCAGAAAGACGTCGTTGCGTATTACGTCGGTGGCGTCGGCTTCGACTTTTCCGAGCTTCTGCCGCTCAAGAACGAATGGTCTGACGACAACTGGAGCGTGACCTCCGGCACCCTGCCCGATGGCATCACCTTCAATTCTGCCACGCGCACCTTCGAAGGAAAGCCGACATCCCCCACCTCCGGCGCGGTCGCGTATCTGACTGGCATCGACGTCAACGGAAACCAGGTCGCCGACGCGAAGGTCACGTTCGACATCTACGAAATCCAGGGGACCCCGCGGACTGTCGATCTTTACGCCCACACGGGCAAATACCACGTGGACGAGCTGTCCATTCCCTCCGGGCTTGCCGTCGACAGCTGGCGCGCGCTCTACAAGGCCCCTCCGGGCGTGACCGTCAACGGACCATACTTCGAAGGAACGCCGACGGCAGCTGGATCGTACCCCGTTTTCATCCAGGGCCTGAACTACATGGGCGAAGCGATCGTCACATTCTTCGGCAAGTACACGGTGGAAGACGGACCGACGTTCCCGTTTATCGCGGATTTCGTCTCCCCTCTGCCGCAACTCGAATGGGGGTATCAGCTCGGACCCTACAGCTTCGGCGCGCCCAAGACCCACAAGATCAATCGCGCCATAGACCCCACTAAGGCAGTCCGCTATTTCATGGAGATCGATCCGACGAAGTCCGACGGTCTTCCGGGAAGCGTGTCTTCGAACGACAACGCCAAGAACCTCGTCCTCGATGGCTACATCTGGCAGCCGTACGACACGGCGACAATCCGTTACCGCGCGCTCGACAGCGACGGCACCGAAGGCTATTCGAACTGGTTCACGTTCGGGTCTTCCGACCCGCAGCCCGGCTGCGCTCCGTACTCGCAGCTGTATCCGCTCCTCGTCTATACGGGTACACCTGCCAAGATTTCCGTTCCGCGCCCGTTCGGCAGTCAGGGCCGCCTCGAATACTTCGTGGCCTCTGGCAAATTCCCCGCCGGCTTGTCTCTCGACAAGGACACCGGTGTCATCAGCGGCACCCCGCTCGTCGCTGGCGACAACCAGGCAATGGACTTCCGGGTCGACGTGATCAACGGTTCGAACACCGTGTCGACGACGTGCGGTTACCAGATCAATGTCCAGCCAGGCACTGTTTCCATCACTGACGCGACCGACGGTCAGGCAAAGCACGTCCGCACCGGCGATGTCTACACCGGAGCCGCGACGATCGCGGGCGGCATCGCCCCGTACAGCGTGTCGTTCACCGATCCGGCAGCGCTGCCCCTGTACTTCACCACGGCGACCCAGAACACCGCATCCATCGGCATTTCCGGCGTCATTCCGACCGCTGGCAAGAAGAGCATCGGACTGACGCTGAAGAACGGCGACGGCAGTTCGATGCCAGGATCGTTGACCGTTACAGCTCACGACGAACTGAAGGTCAACACGGTGCCGACCGTCCACATCAAGCGCCTCGACGCCTCTCAGGTCTGGGGATCGATCCCCTACGACACCGCGACGGTCATTCCCGACGTGAAGAAGGGCAACCAGCCGCAGTTCACGCTTTCCAACGTCGGCGGGCTGCCGTCCGATATCAGATTCTCTGAGGACGGCGACTTCACCGGCCTGACGAAGGCGGACGCCAAGTCATATGGCACCTTCACGGCAACCATGTCGGACTATTCCGGGGACAAGGTTACGACAGACCCGTTCGAGATCGTCGTGGACCCGCGCGAGCCTATCGCGGTCGACACACTGAACGCCCCGTCGTTCATGGTCGAGAACCCCCAGTCGGTTTCCGCAATCCCGATGACGGTGAAGCAGCCGCCGGGTGCCAAGGACCTCGGCGTGAAATGGACGCTGAACAACGTCGGCGGCATCACGATCCCGACCTGGTTCCACTTCGACGGCGACCTTGGCAAGATCACGGTCGATGCTGACATTCCGTATGCGGAGCGCGGTTCTTACGGCCCGTTCACGCTGACGGCCACCGACGACGAAGGCTCGACGGTGACGTCGCAGCAGTTTAATGTCTCGATCATCGATTGGAAGCCGCCATTTGGAACGGTGGCGACTGTCTATCGCGGCAGCGTGAGCGGAGACACCTCCGCCCAGGAAACCGCCACCTACGTTTCCATCCCGAGCCTTGTGAAGTGGATCAACGAAGACACCGTCATCGGCGGCCGCAAGGGCGTGACCTTCCTGTCGTCCGAGCCGACAAATCCCGCCGGCCTCGATTTCTACCCGGCTGACGGTTCGTTCGCAGGTGTCCCGACATCTGAATTCAACGGCAACGTGATCGTGCGCTTCAAGGATGCCCGCGACCGCGAGGGAGAACTCGCTGTTCCCCTGGAGGTGCGAGCCTATCCGTCCGTCAGGATGACCCAGTCCGAATACGAGGTTCCCCGTCTTTCGGATGCCGCCAAGTCGAACCCGCTCGTCACCGGACAGCAGGTCAACGGCTTCTGGAACAACCCGAAGTGGACGCTCGACACGTCCGCGGGTCACCCCGCTCTTCCGTCCGGCATGTCCGTCGACGCCTCCAGCGGCAAGATCGTCGGCCGCACGAAGGACGCCGTAGGCACTACGGTCACGGGACTGCGCCTCAAGGCGACCTCGCTTGGTGCGAACAAGGAGGAACTGGAGTCCTACACGCAGGTGTTCGACCTCAAGATCACCGACCCCGTTCCGATGACGCTGGACTACGGTCCTGCGACGGCGAAGTTCTTCCTCACCGAAGACAACGGAGCCTACAAGTACGTCAGCCAGATCACGACGACGCCGAACCCTGGCGGGTCCTACGTCGATCCGCTGGCCTATTCCATGGACAAGTCTCAGGCCGTCGCCGATGGCATGACTGGCACGCTCGACGTCAATTCCAAGACAGGCAACCTCTCCGGCTTCCCCGATGTCCTCGGCCGCTGGAACGTCTTGATGAACGCCACGGACACCGAACAGACCCAGCCGGCCTCGCCGTTCACGCTTGATGTCTGGGCGACGCTTTCGGGCAACATCGGCCGCACGAACGCCGACAAGTCGTTCAAACTCCGCGTCGGCGAACCGTTCAAGACGGACGCGCTCGACATCAACAACAAGGTTGGCAGCGTCGTCTTCTCGACGATCCCGGCGAACCTTCCATCGACCGTGGCGGTCGGCTTCGACGCCACGACGGGCGCGTTCTCCGACGACAGCGCGTTCGACAGCGCGAACCAGTACACGATCCGCATACAGGCGACGGACAGGGACGGCCGCACGTTTGCCAGCCCGCTGCCCGAGCTGACGTTCAATGTCATTCCGGCGCTCGAGGCCTCGGTTCCGGCCAAGCAGACGTCGATCGACACGCGGCAGTATTCAGCAAGCGCCGACGACGTCATCGACGCGTCATTCGGCGTGACGATCAAGAACGGTCTGGGTACGATCAGGTACAGCGTCGTCAGCGACGACCTGCCTGGCACGCTGGTCAACAAGCTCTACGCTCTGGACGGCACCTTCACGGGATACCAGTGGACGGACGAAGACCGCGTCGGCCATAGCCTCCCGGCAACGACCAAGGCAGAAGACCTTCCCGACCTGCTTCCGCTCGACGCCCTCGTGTTCGACACGATGACGCCTTCGCTCAAGGGCATTCCGTCCAAGGAAGGGACTTTCACCTTCCAGATCGAGGCCTTCGATCACTATGCCGACGACTACATCAAGAGCGTGCCGTCGCAGAAAGAGAACAACTCCGCCAAGACGGCACCGATCACCATCCAGGTGAAGCCTGCGCTTCCTCTGACCGTCGCCAACACGGTGGCCAGCGAGACCATCTACCAGATCACCACGCTTCCGACGCTGCGTACCGTTGCGACCAACAACGCCTATGGCCGCCCGGTCGAGTGGACGCCGGTCGGCACAATCGTGCTTCCGCAGAACGTGAGCTTCGTCAAGGGAGCCACAGTTCTGTCCTACAACGGTTATCCCGAGCAGACGGGTACGTTCGGCAGCCTGATCTGGAAAGCCAAGGACAGGGCCGGCCGCTCCGCCACATCCGACGCCGCCGAGCTCAAGGTCGGCCCGCGCAAACCGCTGGAGCTGATCCCGTCCGACGATCCGGCCGTTCGCCTGGTCAATGTCGCGGATGCGAACCTCACCGTTACGCCGCGCTATTCGGCCTACGGCAAGGCGATCCCCGATGGAGACTGGTCGGTCAGCGGCACCGACAGGCTTCCGCCTGGCGTCAATTACGCTATCGGCAACAACAAGGTGACCTTCACGGGCATTCCGACGGTCACGGGCAAGTACGAGGGCTTCACGATCTCGGCCGTGGACTCGATGGGTTCGTCTAGAACGATTTCCATCACCTTCGTGGTGATCGAGCCGACCGACGAAATTCGTCTCGAGGTGTCGAACGTCAAGACGAAGAGGAACGTGCCGTTCCAGATGCAGTCGACCGCGACGAACACCTACGGCAAGGTCCAGTTCTACTCGTACGACATCGACGGCGATCCGCGCACCCACGTGAGCGGCCAGTACGCCGCCGATCTGGACATCAACATCGATACGGGTCTGGTCTCGGGTGCGTTCGCGACGGCAGGCGACCGCAACTTCGACGTCTGGGTGACGGACACGACGAAGCGCGTGACCTCCAAGCCCGTGACCGTCACGGTCATCCCCGACCTGCGCATCACGGTTCCGACCTTGGTTCAGTCCCAGCAAGCCGTGAAGCTGGAGCGCACCATCGACACGACCTACGCGCTTGGCACCGTTTCCTACGAAAAGGGCGCGGGCGACTGGCCTGAAGGCGTCGAGGTCGATCCGGCCACCGGAACGATCCGCTCCAAGTACATCGATCCGATCACCAAGGAGGTCCTCGACAAGATGCAGGCCGCGTCAGGCACCTATTCTGGTCTGACTGTCGTCGCCGTCGATACCTTCGTCGTGAACGGCATCACCTACAAGGACCGCCAGTCATCGAACCAGTTCTCGATCTTCGTAGACGTAGCCGATGTCCTGCCGGTCATCACTACGCCCGCGAAGACGATCCTCGGCACGCAGGGCACCGCGATCGTTTCGTGGCGTCCCGTGGTCAAGGACGACATCGAGAAGAAGACGTGGAACTACGGCGGCACCAAGTACAAGCTGAGTACCGATCTCACTCAGTATGGATTGGCGTTCGACGAGAACACGGGCGTGATCTCGGGTACGGCTCACACGCCGTTCATCGTCCGCGACATGGTGATCACCGTGACCTCTCAGCGCGGCGACAGCGCCAAGACCAATCCCTTCTGGGTCGGCATGGTTCCCAAACTCCCGCTTGCCGCATCGCCCACGCAGAGGACGAGCTATGCGATCCGCTACGACGAGCTCTGGGACAGCGATCCGCTGACGATGATCAACTACGTCGGCAATCTGACCTTCTCGAAAGGCAACCAAACGGTTGCCACCAACTGGTCGTTCGACACCGACGACGGGCAGTTCCATCAGAAGTCTGCCTCGACGGCGTCTGTTCTGACGAACCAACCGGCCGCAGGCTGGCCGATCTACATCGACGTGACCGACGAATTCAACCGGACCGCCAGGTTCTGGTACAACCAGCTATTCCTGAGTCCTCTCACGGTCACCACGGTTGCGTCCGGCAGTGTCCCGAGGAACGTCGACGTGACGAACTACTATGCGCCGACAGTCGTCGGCGGTTATGGAAAAGTCATGTTTACAGCAACAGGACTTCCCACGGGGATGACCATCGACGGTGCCACGGGTGCTATTTCCGGAAAGGTTCCGGAGACCGTCGCGTTCGGCACCGTGTTCAACATCACGGTCACCGCGACGGACGACTATGCCGCCTCGCCCCGTTCGAAGAGCGCTACCTACCCCGTGACGATCTATGACCCGACGAAGGGCCATCGGTACTGGAAGCTGACCTGGGCGTATGACGGCGGTTCCTACCCGGCCCGCCTGGAAGACCTCCAGTTCCTCGGCGCTGACAGCACCAACTACTCGCTGTGGTATAGCCAGGGCAAGGCGACCGTCATGAGCGCCGGCATCTACGCGGGATGGGGCAGCTATCCCGGCATGTTCGACGGAAATCCGGCGACGGCCGGCGGCCACCTGCTCGGCAAGTACATCGGACTCGATTTCGGAGCCAACGCCCCGCCGATCAAGGCGATCAAGTGGTGGTGGTACCCTGGCAACGAGTCCAACGCGGGAGACATCTCCGCCCACTTCTCGGACGACGGCGTCAACTGGACCCGGGTCTACGACGGAACGGGCAAGGGCCGCGAGGTCACCAAGTCGATCTCCGGCGACTGGTAAGAAAAAAGGCCCGCCAAAAGCGGGCCTTTTACTTGGATGTAAGTCCGGGTGCTTCAGCCAAATCCGAAGAGCTTCCTGATGGAGTTCCGGGGCTTCGGCTTGAACTTCATGTCCGCGGCGAGGCACCCGTCGGATTGCGACTTGCCAAACCAGTTATGCTTTGGCGGTGATCGATAGACGACCAGGTCGTCGTTGATGGAGTCAGGAAGGGTCTCCACGTCGGTGCGATACATCGTGAGTTTGACACGGACGATTATGTCTTCCGGAATCTCGGAGATATCGGTGCTGCTGATGTCGAGCGTATGTCCAACCCGTAGCCCGCTCGGCAGTTTCCATACTTTGGTGTTGCTCAGGTCAAGGCTGCCGCCGACAGTCAGTCCATTGGGCAGGATCATCATGCGCGACCCGGAAAGGTCCATGTTTCCGTTGACCTTGACCGCGTCGCCCAGCCGTCGAATTTGCGAACGACGGAGTTCGACGTTGCCTCTGACCTTCAATCCCGGAGGAAGCTCGCTTAGGCATGTATCGTTGGCGATGAGATGCCCTGTTACGATGAGGTCGCGCGGGAGCTCGGTCAGGTCGGTCCCGCTGATGTTGAGGGTCCCCTCGAATTTCATTCCATTTTGGAGCGTATAGATGTCGTGCCACTTGCCGTGTTCGTCTATGGCGTAACCAAGTCTGGTCGGCGTACTAACGATATATTTGTTCTCGAGGGCCGGTTTCAGTATGTCGATGTAGCGCTTGATTGGCGCGCGGTTCTGCTTTCCTTGAAGCTGGTGTACCTTGTTTGTCTGGTTGTCTATCTCGATCGTGACGTGCGGTTTTCCGGCCGGATCGCGTAGCGACAGGAATGTCCGCAAGCCCGACTTGAGGAGAAAGTCGTAACTTCCGTGTCCAATGCAGTGCTGCATGGCCGCGGACTCCCGGTCGAGAGCCGATGGGGCGAGCATTTTGACCAAAACGTAGCCGTCTTCGAGTTCCTGGTGGATTTCCTCGTCGTCGGCGACCGCGCCAACGGGAAAAAGACGCTGGTTTGCTATCCGCATCGCCTTGTCCGCCTCGGCGGTGATCTGCTCGATCGTCGAGAACTTCATCAGCTTCTTTGGGCGTCCGTCGGCGTCCAGGTTGGAGAGCCATTCGGCATCGGTGACAACGGCGGCAGAAATCCAGTCGGCTATGTGGCGCAACGTGTGTTCGTCCGGAAGTTCCTTCTCGCCTTCGTTCAGGCGCTTGAGGATCACCCGGCCCGCGCACATGGCGAGCAGGCGCGAAATTTCCTCATCTCCATCGGCGGTCTTCGCCATGAGTTTCGCCACGATATCCTTGTTCGCCACTGTGATGCCCTTCGACCTATCGCCGCATCATCGGCCGCGACATCGCGACGGACAATGGCTTAAAGATCAGGAGTCGTCATCGACGCCGGCTTGCTGCTCGTCGATCGGGACGCGGATCAACATATCGCGGCCCTCGTCGTCGCTCGTCCAGCCGTAGCCCGGAACGTCCATCGTGAAGTGGTCGACGCTCGAGCTAAACATGTAGCGTCCAGGGAACGGATTTCCGCGGCACCAATCCTTCATATCCGCGAAATCCGCCACCACGTCGCCCGTCATGAAGGTCCGGACGGTATTCTCGCCGTCGCTGATCGTGATGCCGCTGTAATCGGGGTCACCGATCTCGTTGTACTCGATCCTGATGATCCTGCTCGACATGTCGTTCTCCTATCAATCCTTGAGGATGTACCAGCGATCCACGCCCTTGATCGGCTGCGGAGCGTCGGGAAGCTGCGAGTGGTGAACGAGGCGTCCGCCTTCTTCACGGGCCTTCTCCTCGATGTACCGGTCGCGCAGGGACTTCGAGGCGGCCGCCGTTCGTGTCGTAAACATGCTGGTGTCGTCCCAGACCGAAGGCCGTTCCTCCCGCGCCTTTCCCATCGCGTCCGCGAGAGCCTCATGGGCGGTGTCCACGAAGACACCGAACGGCACCGCTTCGTCGCTCTGTCTTTTGGAGACGCGAATGGTCTCGATACGATACGGACCGTAATCGTCGGGCCGAGTGATCGCGAGGGTTTTGTCCAGGAAGGATGGCCCTGCATCGACCATGTCCGGCGAATAGTAGACGGCTTTGGCCTTCTTGAGCCATGCCTCGGTCGCGGGGCCAAGCAGGGGGTCGACACCGCGGATGCGCGCGACGGACTTGTAGTCGTGCGCCCAGCCGTCGAAGTAGACGACGCCTTCTGTCTTCACGTCCTTTGGGTCGAAGCCGTACACCTGCCAGTCAATGCCTGGGTGTTTTTCGAGGTAGTTGTTGAAGACACCTCTGGCGTGGGTCTTCACGCTGTAGCGATGCACATAGGCATCGCGGACGCGCTCTGCGTCCTCGTCGCTCGGCGCGAGCTTGAACAGCAGCACGAACATGCGTTCGATGCCGACGGCCATGATTTTCAGGTCGCCGTCTCCGTTTCTAACCAGAGCAAACGGGAAAGCGATGCCAACGTTGTCCACTACCCCTGTCTGCTTTTCCCATGCTTCGAACAGGGCCTCGAAGTCTTCCCGTTCGAGTTTGCGCGAAAACTTCTCGATCCTCGGCCGAAGGTCGGTGAACTGGGCGAGCAGGGTCTGCTTGGCGCTGAGCGACATGAAGCTCGATGTGACGTCGAACCATTCCTTCGCGTCGTCCCATTCCTTGAGCACGTTCTCCTTGGCATCGGAGCGCAGCATGCGCGCCCAGCGGCGGCTGCGTTCCCTGGCCTCGCCGTGCTTGAAGTCGATAGCGATCCGATGCACCGAGCAATGAGGCTCGAAACGGTCGTCGCGCTCGTCCTCGTTCGGCGCTGCATAGGCGACGATACGCCCGTCGCCCGAAACCGTCAGTCTGAGCGGCGTCAGGTTCCGTGCGGCGAGGAACGCCTCCGCCTTCTCGACGCGCTCGTCCGCTCCCCGGGCGACGACGAACATCTGGTCGAGGATGCCCTTCCATTCCTTGGGAGCCTTTCCGCCTTCGAAGACTGGCAACGGCTTGCCGCGGTTGGCCGCGCGCCATGCCGTGACCGCGGTGTCGACGATGCTGTCGGCTTCGCCCTCGTCAGCGACCTTGCCGTCAAGGAGTGCCTGCTTCATTTGGCCGCGCGTTTCCGCTTCGACCAAGCGCTCGGCCTTGAGCATTTTGGCGGCGACCTTGAACAGACGGATGTAGGCGATGTGGTTCATCCGGCTTCCACGGTTGTGGATGTACCAGTCGATATCGTCCAGCGACACCTTATCCAGGCAGAGGTAGGGAATCTCTTCGGAGTAAAAGCCTTCCTCGTAAGCGCTTAGGTTGATCTTAGCGTTGAAGGTGCGTTTGTCGTAGTTGGTCCGGTTTTCGCCGGACACTTCCACGTCCACGCAGACGGACTTCCCCTCGCGGTAGGCAACGGCGATACCAGCCTGCTCCGCCGGCCCGAAACGGACGCTCACACGGTTGTTGTAGACATCGCAGAGCGAAGGCGCGGTTTTCTGCGTGATCAGCGTGTACCAGTTGCAGACAAGGCGCGACCCCGACTGCACGAAGGCGTTCTTTTCCCTGATCCACTCGGAAACCGGCTGGCGTTCGATAGTCGGCAGCGACGCCGACGCGTCTCCGTCGCGGATGAACCGGCAATAACGCTCCTGAAACCCCAGTGAGACGAACTGCATCGCGTCCCGCTCTTCGTAGAACTCGCCGAAGAGCTTGAGACGGTGATCGAGACCCGCGCACAGGATGAGGAACCGCTTGTAATGCAGCGTGGCGCTCGCCTGTCTGGCGTGCCTTTCCGCAAAGGCGATCTCGTCGAACTTGATCTGGCTGCCGTCGACGCCCCTGAACATCTTGTCGCCGTCGCCTTTGGACGGAAACAGCTTGCTGGCACCGAGATGGCTCTCGACGGGAGAGATGACCTGATGGATGTTCCATCCGTCGCGAACCAGCAGGAACACCTGATGGTTCTTCTTGTTGCGGAAATAGTTCGCCAAGCCGTCGCCGTAGTCGATGTGGCGGCGCGTGGACGCCATCGCGACGACACAGCGGTCGGTCGGGAAAATCTGGCGGACGAGGTCGTCGTTCTCCCGAAGCGCGCGGAAGAACTTGTCGACGCTCGTGAAATCGAACCATTCGTCGACGTCGAGGTGCATGGCGAGTTCCTCGTCCATACACAGTTTCGACTGCACGAATGTCAGCGGTTCGTCTTTGGAAGCAGACGCTCCCTCGCGGACCGTCTCCACGAACACATCCTTGCCGACATAAAGGTCCAGCGAGGCGACGCCGCTCATGATCTTGGCGACGTAGTTGCGCGTCTCCTCGGTCTGCGCCAGCGCGGCTGCCGCCTTCTCCTGGTAGAACGGCGTCATTCTGGCGACGGTGTCGGAGATCGCCTTGGACTGGTTGGTGATCCAGTTCGACTGGATGGTCGCGATCAGATGCTCGCGGTTGGCGGCCGCCTTGAGCATCTCGATCTTCTGTTCTGTGATGCCCGCCATCAGGGCGTTCGCCACGCTGCCCGTCGCGACAGCGGCAGCGGCCCTTGCCGCCTCGTTGGACAAAGCAGGAAGGTTCGTCCCACCGTCTCCCTGACGTGCTTTTTCCTCCTCCGCCTTGAGGCCGTCTTCGATGACTTTCGCGACGACCTCCGGATTGGAGCTGAACTCAACCATTTCAGCCTGTCGTTGCTCGACGGCGGCCTGCACCGAGGCAAGCTCCTTCGTCCGGACGATCTGTGCGTCAGGTTCGAATTCGAACTTGTCGAGGAAGTCTGGAAGAAGGAACTCGTGGTTGCGCCAGTTGATATGGCGGGAAAGCGTCCCGCCCTTGCCGTCAGGATACTGGTAGTTGCCGGAGTTGCCGTATTTCAGAGGATGAGCGCGCAGAACGATCGTGTGCGCGGTGTCGTCGACCCACTTGATGGATTCGAGGAGCAGGACTTCGTCCTTGTCGATACCCTGGTGGCCGATCTGCTCCTTGGCGCGCCAGTATTGCCCGGCCTGGAGCGACTGGAAACGTTCGATGCGTTCGACGCCGGCCTGATGCTTTTCGATTTCCATGCCACGCTCCGCGACCGCTCAAACAAATGTTGACAACTCACTATAGCATTCGGGTCTTCAATTCAACTGAAAAACTCGGAGTCTTTAAATTGTCCTCCGCACCAACCACCCGCCGCCGACCGACTATTTTTGGGATCATTGCCATTCGACAACGGGCAATATATTGCGCATTACGCAAACTGCATTGTTCCCGGACGCCTTCTCCCGTAATATTCAAGACGACGAATAAAGGACTCGACCGCATGTTTTCGAAAATCAGGAACTCGTTTCTCGCGGCGACCATCGCCTTGACGAGCGCCATCCCCGCTAACGCAGCCGGTTTCGCAGGCAGCGACGGAACGTTCTATTTCCGCTACAAGGCCCCTGGGATCGACAACGTCAGCCTGCCCGAACCAGAAAAAAAGGACGTCACCGCGTTCTTCGTGGGCGGCGTCGACATGGAATTCTCCGAACTGCTTCCGCTCAAGCCGCAATGGCAGGACGACACGTGGTCTCTGAAGCCCGGAAGCATCCTTCCGGCCGGCATTACCTTCAACGTCGGAACCCGCACCTTCGAAGGCACGCCCACCACGCCCGTCATCGACAGGACCGTCGAACTCGAAGGCGTCGACGCCCTTGGCAACACCGTCGCCCGTGCGGAGGTCCATTTCGATATCCACGCGATCCAGGGCGTTCCGTATCACGCCGACATCTACGCCCACACAGGCAAATTCAAGGTCGACGAGATGAAACTGCCCGCAGGTGTCGTCGCGGACACCTGGCAGAACGTCTACCCACTTCCTTCGGGTGTTTCTCCGAACGGCCGCTTCATACAGGGAACCCCGACCGCTACGGGCGCTACCCGCTACATGCTGTTCGCGAAGAACTACATGGGCGACGTGGTCGCCACGTACTGGGGCAACTATCTCGTCGAAGACGGCCCGACGTTCAACTTCGCGGCCGACTGGAGTGACATCCGTCCGCTTCCGATCAACGACACCGTGTTCTTCTCCAAGAAATCGCCGGGCGACATCTTCGTCAAACGCGCCATCGATCCGAGCAAGGCGATCAAGTATTTCCTAGAGATCGACGAGGCCGAAGGTCTTCCCGCAGGCGTAACGGTCCAGAACACCACGACCTCCAACATCCTTGTCGCCGGCAACGTTGCCCGTCCCTTCGAGACGGGGAAGATCAGGATCAAGGCGATCGACAGCGACGCCACCATCGGCTACTCGGGCTGGCTGACGTTCGGCACGGGCGCGCCCGTGCTTGGCTGCGGCGTCAGCGGTCCGGCGTTCGAACTGAAGACCGGCAAGGCCGTTTCCATGGCACCGCCAGCCCCGACCGGCACGACAGGTTCCGTCACGTTCTCCCTGGCATCCGGCACTCTGCCCGAAGGCCTCAAGCTCGAAAACAACCTCATCGTCGGAACGCCGACCAAGGCGAACCAGACCACGTCCGCCAACATCGCTTCCGTCGTCACCACGAACGGCCAGTCCGCGCCGCCGAAGTCCTGCGTCCTGAATTTCCACACCGTTCCAGGGAATCTCGCGCTTGCCGACAGCACCCCGCTTCAGGACCACCACGTTCGCGTTGGCAAGACCTATTCAGGCGTGGCGGAGGTCAAGGGCGGCCAGAACCCGTTCGAGGTTAAACCCTCCGCCGGTACGCTTCCTGTCGGCTTTGCATTCACGACCCCTACGGTCGACACGAGCCTTGTCGGTGTGAGCGGCCCGGCGACCACGGTCGGCGCTACGTCTATCCCCTTGACGCTGTCGAACGGAGACGGCAACAACATCGCTGGCCAACTCTCATATATCGGCCACGGTCCGCTCGACACGGGCGTGGTTCCGACTATCAGCGTGCAGCGTCTCGCCGCTTCCAAGGTATGGGGCAAGGTTCCATACGACGAACAGAGCGTCATCCCCGACGTCTCCGGTGCAAACGACTACCCGGCATTCGTTGTGTCGAACGCTGGCGGCCTGCCTTCCGGTATCACGCTGGATCAGTCCGGTTTCCGTGGCGCGACATCGTCCGCGGCCGGAAGCTACGGCATGCACACCGTCACCATGACGGACTTCGAAGGCAAACCAGTTACGTCGAATTCGTTCGAAGTGGTGGTTACACCTCGCGAGGCGATCGGCGTCGAGTCCCTCGTCGAGCCTCACTTCACCGTCCGTTGGGGCGAACAGAAGGCGACGCCGCTCGTCGTCAAGCAACCGGAAGGGGCGAAGAATTTCCGCGTCGATTACGCGCTGAACAACGAATCTCCCGATCCGCTTCCCGCTTGGCTTTCGTTCGACACATCCACTGCCGAGATGACTGCCTCGGCTCAAATCCCGTATGCCGACAAGCGCAATTGGGGACCGTTCACGATCACCGCGACCGACCAGGAAGGTTCTACCGTCACGACCGAACAGTTCGACATCGTTGTCGGCGACTGGCCTGTGCCTGCCGCAAACGTCGGTTCGACCTTCAAAGGAAACGTCAGCGGAAACACTGCGGCCGGCGAAAACGCGACCTGGTTGAATATCCCGGGCGTGTCGCCCGAGAGCCTGCGTGCTTTCGTCCTGCGCAATACCGTCATCGGCGGCCCGGAGAAAGTTGTCTTCACCGGCTCGAACCCGTCGAAGCCCGCCGGTCTTGATTTCAACGCCGCCGACGGCACCTTCTCCGGCGTTCCCCTCTCGGAGTTCAAAGGAAACGTCGAAGTCGCATTCACGGATGAGGAAGGTCGCGAGGGTACGATGTTCGTGCCTCTCGAAGTCCGTCCTTATCCGACGGTCCGGATGACGCGATCCAGCTACGATGTCCCCCGCCTTGCGAACGCAGCGCTGATCGCCAATCCGGTGAAAGCGGAGGCCGTGTCCGGCTTCTGGAACTCGCCTGTATGGTCTGTCGATCTTGCAAACGGACCCGATCTCCCCGAAGGCCTCACCGTGAACCCGACGACGGGCATCGTTGAAGGCAGCACGAGTGCCGACGATGGCACCGTCGTCAGCAACATCGTGCTGAAGGCCGTCTCCAGAGGTGCGAACAACGAAACCCTCGAAAGCAGGACAGCGCCGTTCTCGATCAAGGTGGCCAAGCCCGCGGCGATCACGCTCGCCTACGATAAGAGCAAGGTCACTTATTTTCTCATCCCCGATGGAAACGGCGGCTATGCGGTCAGCCCGACCAATCCTGCCGTTTCCCCTGTGCCGACGGTCGGTGGCTCCTATGACGATCCTCTGAAATACTCGATCGATCTGGCCGCGGCGCTCTCCGACGGAATGACCGGCGACCTCGGCATCAACGTCGACAACGGCCGACTGATCGGCGCTCCGAACAAGCTCGGCGAATGGCAGATCGGACTGAACGTCACGGACGGCGGCGGGCGTACTCCGGACGATCCGGTCACGCTGACCGTCAAGGCGACGCTCGATGGCTTCGTCAACCGCTCGAACGGCCCGCTTTCCATGATCCTGCGACAGGACGAACGATTCACCACACCCGCATTGGACGTCTCCAATTTTGTCGGGAACGTTGTCTTCTCGACGATTCCCGCGATCCTCGCAGACGGACTTGCGTTCGACACCGACAAGGGCGCTTTCCTTGAAACGAGTTCCTTCAAGGGAGCGACGAGTTCGTACGGCGTTGCGGTGACGGCGCAGGATGCCGATAAACGCGGCTTCGAAGTAAATCCGGTCCTGTCGTTCAAAGTCATCGCTCCTCTGACAGCCTCCGCAACGACTCCGGCCCTGTCCGCGAAACAGTATTCGACCGTCGACAACGGCGGCATCGACGCGACCTGGTCCGTGACGACAGGAAACGTGATCAAAGAGGTCCGCTATTCAATCGAAGGCGACCTTCCCGGTACGCTGGTGTACAAGACCTATGACGACAGCAAGGCGTTTCTTGGCTGGGCCTGGAAGGACGAGGATCGCAACAGCCAGTGGATCGCGGCCAGCGATCCGAACGCCTCTACCCTCTTGCCTTACGACGCGCTCGTCTTCGACACGCTGAACCCATCTCTGGTCGGCGTCGCTTCGAAGGCCGGTTCGTTCGGCGGTCTCTATATCGTCGCGCGGGACCTGCATGTCGACGACTATGCCTTCCCGTCTCCGAACCAGTCGGAGTACAACACCGTCAAGCTCGGTCCGTTCGCGATCAACGTCGAGGCGGCGGCCCCCTTCCAGGCTATGGCCTCGGCAACGTCGGAGACCATCTACCGCGTCACCACGGCTCCGACGCTGCGCGTCAACGCCGTCAACGCGGCAGCCGGTCGCCCAGTCACATGGACGCTGATCTCCGGCAATCTGCCTGACGGTGTGGTGCAGGTGAAGGGAGATACTTCGGCCTCGTTCACCGGCTACGCCACAGAGAAAGGAAGCTTCCCCGGTCTCGTCTGGCGCGCCCGAGACGCCGCCGGCCGCACGGCCACGGCCGATGCCCAGACCCTCGTTGTCGAAGAGCGCAAGGGCCTCGAACTCTCAGCCAAGCCGAATCCGTTCGGTGTCGTCGAAGGCACGGCTTTGCCCGCCTTCTCGGTCAACGCGCTGAACTCTGCCCTCGGAAAAACGATCCCGGCTTCGGACTGGGTACTGCCGACATCCGGAATGCCTGACGGGCTGACCATGTCGGTCGCGAACGGCCGTGCCGTGCTTTCCGGAACGACCTCTGCCGTCGGCGACTACTCGGTACCCGTCTCGGCTACCGACAGCCTCGGTGCCACCGCCAATGTCGCCGTCGCGATCTCCGTTCTCGACGAAGACGAAAAGATCGAGGTGTCCTCGACTTCGGGCCGCACCAAGAAGGGCTTCCCTGCGCAGGTCCAGATTACCGCCGACAGCCGTACCTTCGGAGACATGCGCTATGTATCGGGTGATACGTCGGTTTCGGTTGACGCGACCGGGATTGCCACCGCCGTCTATTCGGATGCGGGGCAGAAGACTTCTGTCGTCACCGTTTCCGACAGCACCCGGCGCACGACCGATCATACGATCTCGGTCGACGTCATCGACGAGCTCGCGATCGAGGTTCCCACGGTTTACGCCGTGACGGGCCAGCAACGCACCACTCAGGTCTCGGCCAGCAACATCCTCGGTACCGTCACCTATTCGAAGGGCGACGGCAACTGGCCTGCGGGCATGACGGTCGACCCGGCGACGGGCGAGATCGGCGGAACTCCGACGGCAACAGGCACGTTCTCCGGCCTGACGGTCATCGGTGACGACACGTTTGTCGTCGGCGATAAGACCTACCACGACGTCAGGGCTTCCAACCCGTTCGATGTCCTCGTCACTTCCACGCCGACCGGTTTCGCCCTTGAAACCGAGGTCAGCCCTTCGGACGTTGCCGCCGTCATCGTCAACCGCCCTGTCGAAGGACTGTCCGTATCCGCTGTCAACACCGCATGGGACCTTCCGCTGACGGCCGGAAACTGGAGTGTCAACAAGTCGGCGGGCCTTCCGCCTGGCGTCGATTTCGTCTTCTCGGGCGGAAAGATGGTTGCGACGGGTACGCCCACTGCCCTCGGGACCTACGGTCCGTTCACGTTCACGGCGACGGATATGGCTGGTCAGAAAAAGACCCTGACCCTCTCGATCAGGGTGATCACTCCTGAGGACGCCATCGTGCTGAACGTGTCGGATATCCAGACGAAGGTCGGCTTCCCGATCAGCATGCAGCCGAGCGCGACCAACACCTACGGCAAGGTCACGTTCTACTCCTACGCGATCGACGGCGACCCGCAGACCCACGTTCCGGGCGCGTACCAGGGCAACCTCGACATCAACTCCGCCACGGGTCTGGTGACCGGCTCGTTCCCGAGCCTTGGGGACAAGACGTTCGACGTGTATGTGTCCGACGCCACGAAGCGCGTCACCTCGCAGGCCGTCCAGGTAACGGTCCTTCCGAACCTGCGCCTGATCTATCCTGACCAGGTAATCGTGACGCAAGGCGAGGTCGCCTCGCGTACGGTGGACACCTCCTACGCCATCGGCAACGTCTCGTACCAAATGGCGGCCGGACAGACGCTTCCTGACGGTCTCAGCCTGAATGCGACCACCGGAACCATCTCTGGCGACCCGACCGTCGAAGCGGGCGAGTATGGACCGTTCACCGTCGTCGGCATCGACGGCATCGGCGATCGGCAGTATTCCAACGGCTTCCTGATCGTCGTCAATCCGATCCAGGCCTACCCGGTCATCGCGAACGTCACGAACAACAAACTCCCCTTCGGCACTATAGGAACGCCGTTCCTGTTCACACCGACGGTGACCGACAGCGTCAAAAACAAGCCATGGACCTATCCCGCCCGGTTTACGATAAACCATGACCTGACACCGTACGGCCTCACGTTCGACAAGAAGACAGGCGTTATTTCGGGAACTCCGACAGCGCCGTTCTACTTCGACGACGTGGTCATCACGGCCGCCAGCGACTTCGGCAATTCGGCGACTGCCCCGTTCGTGATCGGCACGCCTCCAGCGCTTCCGATGGTCGCGACCGCTGGACAGACCACGGCCTACACGAAACGCGCCACCGTGGCGATGTCGATACCGACTCCGTCGTTCGACAACACGTTCGGCAAGCTGACCTACACGGCGACCCCCGTGCCGGCCGGCACGTCGTTCTCCTCGGCAGGCGTTCTCTCTGGAACTCCGACCACGGTGCAGGTCGTCAACACCAAGGTTACGGTGACCGACGTCTTCGGCCGGACCGCCACGTTCGATTATTCCGTCGATATCAAGGGGGCGCTTACCTTGGCGTCGGCTGGCGCGGCACAGACGGCGATGCAGGGAGTCGATTACGTCAAGACGTTCGTGCCGACGGCGACCAACATCGTGGGAACAGCGACCTACACCGCGACCGGTCTTCCAACCGGTCTGTCGATCGATCCGGCCACCGGCGCGATCAGCGGGAAGATCGTCGAAGGCGCGTACGAAAGCAGCACTACGTTCAGCGTCACAGTGAAGGTGGTAGACAGCTTCGACGCGATGGAGAAGTCGATCACCTATGTGATCACGGCTCCCAACCCGCGCGGCGCTCACAAGGTATGGGTTTTCCAGTCGCAGATCGGCTCAGGTTCTAGCGCTTACGAGGCCTTCTTGCGTAGCGGCACGACAAACGTAGGTCTTCCCGACGGATCGGGAAGCACTTGCGCAAAGCTCTGCGACGGCAATACCACCTCGTCGTTGGTCATTTCGAACACCGGCACGACGCAAACCTACTTCTACAGGTATGCGACACCGAAAGCGGTCGACAACATCCTGGTGCCGCGCCCGTCGACGAGTGTGAACCCGAGGATCAGGCTTCTCTTCTCGGACGACGGGACGAACCTTTATTGGCTGGACGAGATACCCTCGCTCACCATCACGGCGACCTATACCACCACCAGCTTCACGCTTTCGTGGTAAGTACGAGCACCTGAATCACGAAAGATGGCCTCCCCTGCGGGAGGCCATCGACGTTTGAGATACAGGCAGTCCGCCGATGTCTCCTCGCGTTCACAGTGAGGAAGAGGTGGTCCGCTGGTTGTCATACGCGCATCAATGGGCGACTTATGGAGAACGACCACACGCAGGCCCCGCCATGAAACTCCGCATCGAATACCCCCGTCCCAGCATCGGCGTTCCTCCTGGAAAGCGGAATCCGCATCTGGTCTACCGCCGCGACCAGATCGAGATCGAGGTTCCCGACCTGCCCCACGACGCCGAGCATCTCGTTGACTACGAGAGCCGCGGTGACAAGTTCTCTGTCTTCAGGGCAGGCGGCCTCTACTACACCAACCGCATGCGCGGGCGGCTACAGATCGATGACCATGAAAGACTGGCCTCGGCGATCGAGGCGCAGATCGGGATCGCCGTTTGCGGATTTGCGGAAGCCTCAATGCGGGGATACCAAGTCCTGCCGCCCGCACAGGGGCCGGAATGGAGCAAGGTCGCACAGCATCTCGCCAATCTTCCGTCGCGATCGGAATTCGCGCTTCGCGATGAGGGTGGTCTCTATGCCGATCGGTCGATCGACGCCGCAATCGATGTCATTCTCGCCGGCTTCGGCAATGCCTACGTGTCCGTCGGCGGCGAAGTCTATGAGCGATGCGAAGAACCGCGCATCGAGCTGATGCACACTGGCTCCACACGATGGTGTCTGCATGTCAGCACCGAACCTTACCCGGATTTCGGCCACCCGCCTGGCATTCCGTTCTACCTCGAAAACAAGTGCGCTATTGCTTACTTCGGCATTGACCGCGAGGAGGAGGCAAGGAATTTTGCCGCCGCCAACTACGTCCGGAACGACAGCCCGATCGACGCGACATTTGGCGGTCTGGTCTACTACGGTTCCGTCCCCATGCGAGGACTGGAAGGAGATAGCCTTGCGGCAGCTGTCGTCCGCATTGAGTCCAACGCGAGGAAAGAACTTCTCGGGCAACCGGGAGCGCCCAATTTCGGTGACTATGTGCTTGACGAGTTACCGGTCCAGACCCTCGTCGCCTATCGCGAATTGAGGGGCGTGGCCCAAAGCATCGCAGCTGGGAAATCCGTTGAACCGGACGACATCGCCAATGCCCTTGAGGCGGTCATCCGATCTCCCGAAGGAGGCGGTCTCAATCCAGGTGGTCTGCCGCTCGAGGCCATGGTCGGTCGGTGGCACGATCGCCCCGTCTCTGTTCCCGTGACCGAGCCGCCTCATCTCAAGCGGTGATCCTCTACGCCCGATATGCGGCCGACTGTGCTTTCTTCTGCTGGGCTGCCGCGTTGAACTGCACTATGCCGTCGCGCGCGAACTCCGCGAAGCGCGCCATACCAAGCAGCCGGTTCTTGTTGGAATCGATCAGCGCCAGGATACTTCCGTGGACGCCATCGGCCATCGATGAGACATCCGGCATCGCTGCGCAGGCAAATTTCAGTCGCGATGCCAGGCTTTGGAAGTCGTCCAAATCGGCCTCGTCCGGGAGGGCGGCTATGGTGTCGATCAAGGTGCCGATCTCCTTGCGGATCGCGCGCCCATCGCCCCGAAGGAAGTCGACGAACTCGCCAAGAGTGATCGGTTGCCTACCGTGGTTGTTGGTCGCGAAAAATCGCTCATCGACCTTTTCCCCGAAATCACGTGCGACTTCTTCGAGCTGAGTCCTGTAACCGGACATCGAGACCTCCTGCTTCGCAGCGAACTCCGGAACGACCGAGGCCCAGACGTTCTCCACGAGCGCTTGGGATACAGCCGCCTCCGATTGCAGTTGACTTGGAGAGAGATGAGGGAACGCCGCGCGATAGGCTTCGGCGTCGTCCATATCGAACTTGAAGTGGTCCAAAGAGAAACGACGCAACATTTCGACGGCCGCATAGGGCGCGATCCTGCCGTCAGAGGCCTCTTGCCAGAGATCGAGCAACTCCGAGGCGTTGGTCCTGATGGTGTCAATATCGAACATGCCGTACTCCCGATTGGCAGTTTCGTACGAATGTTGGGTCCGGCATTGAAATCGACAAGGCAGTGATCGCTCGCAGGGGAGACCGCCGATCACTTCTCGACTTGGCAGAAACTTAGTGTGACAAGAACGCGGGAAATTAGTGTGGTGGCCCGTTCTCGTCGCGCTCACGCGCCGACTGTCGTCAGCCTCAGCCGACCAGGACCCGTTCCGTCCCGGCCTTGCACTTCAGAAGCTTCGCCTTTGCCATCGCCGCCTCGTGGCGTGCGGCAAGTAGTTCTTCCCTCTGGCCGACTATGTTGCAGCCAGCGGCGTCGTTTCTGGCCTGATCTGCTACGATCTTGCGCCATTCCGAGGGGAGCTTGAAGCAGAGCGCCACCGCCACACCAATCGTCGCGGCCGCAGAGACCGCGAGAGGCACCGACAAGTCGTCCGATCTGCCGATGGCCTCGAACGCGGGCCGAAGCTGCTTCCACATGAGGACGTCCATCGCGATCGTCGTGAAGGCCACCAAGACCGAGTTCAGCAATTTCTCTGTTGCGTCTGTCTTGCGCTTGAATGCCTTCACGAGTGTCCGCACGACGTATCCTTTTTCGAATGGGGTCGTGAGATTGTGCGGATGCCGGAGAAATTCCGTCAAGCCGACTTTGATTTCGGAATATTGCTGGACGTCGTGCGCCTATGCCGCCAGTGAAGCGTACTGCCTGCGTAAATCCGAGCGCAGGTTCAGCATGCCACGGCGATCTGACGGCGTGCCAGGCGCGATGACTCTGGCCGTTTTGCCGTATCTGAAGAGAGTGATGCGAAGATGGTTGTTGTTCGTGGTCTCGATTTCGAAATCATTGGTCATCGTCTCGACCATGGCCTTGAGTTCTCGAATAAGCTTCTTGGTGGACATTGTTTCGCTGCCGTTGATTGGACGAGCGAGTGTTTCTCAGGAATTCGTGACCAAATGGATAACATCGGCCGCCGGCTTTTCATGGTTCCGAGGCGGCCGCATTACAGCGTTAACGATAGGTTTCGGCTGATCACACGTCGGCTTCACCGGATTTCGGTTGCCCACTTCGGAAATCGCATCGCATCGTCGACGATCTGCTTTTGAGCATCCCTCAACGGCTTCAGGTCTATGTCCGGATGTTCCTTTTTTAGCTTCCAGTACACTTCGTCGACCCGATGGAACGCCTCGCCGCCCTGCTCTGCACGCTTCATGACGTAGGATGCGTCGAGCAGCAAGGGTGCCCACCCAAGCGTGTTTACGATGACTATGGACGCTGCTGCCAAGCCGATAATTTCCGGCGTTTTCTCTCGTCCGTTACGGCGTCCGTACGCAAGGATGAATTCACTGATGTAGAAGGCCGCAACCGTTCCTAAAAAAGCGATCGCAGCCATACCTGGAAGCGATCCAGCTTTGTACGTTGGGTCTGGCACGACCATGGAGAAACCGATGATCATGGACAAGCACAATGCGGCTAGCGCTGCGACATGAAGGCATGCCTGGACAGGCGATGCCTTCCTAGACGCGCTGTTGGCCCAAGCCACCATCCCGACAAACGACACCATGAAGGATAGCAACAGGACAAGATTGAGTGACATTTGGCGGGTTGCCATGGCCGCAAGTCCTGCGGTAACGCCAGCGCCGAGGAATGCCAGTGTTCCTGTCGGGGTAAACTCGTACGTGATCTTCTTTATGACGTCATCGACGGCAATCTGCATCTTGGTCATCGGCTTGCCTGTCGCGTGACTCGCGGGTGGTCCTGCTCGTGTGGAGCCGTCTCGGCAGCTCGTCTGTTGATCTCAGCCTTGACGTAATCGTTCAGACCGCGCTCGTACCAGTTCTGCTCGCGAAATTTGCGCCGCAGGCGGTCCACGTTCGATCCGGCCTCCTCGTCGAGAACTGCTTTGGCCGCCTCTTCTACGGAAGTGAACCGACGGGTGATGATCCCGTCTGACATTTCCTTCAGGTAGTGGCTGTCGTCGTAACCCCGCAATGGGCTGGCCTTGTCTGTCATGTCGTCCTCCGATGTCTTGACTTGCTCAAGCTCACCGTCAGGCAAATTTTAAGACAAGGATTTCATTGTTGTCCAACATGGACACACGTGTCGTCCGCTCTGGACAAGATGAAGGCCCAACCAATCTTGGTAATTCCCGACGTCACGTCGCGATATCTTGACGGCTCTCATCTCCCGCGCCTACCCTTCTCGTAGGTCGCCGACGCACCGTGGCAGCTTCCGCCAGCAATGGCATGCTGAACGTCGGCTTATCGATAAACTCGTTATCCTGTTCCTTTCCGGATTTCGGGTGATGGAAGCAACCTGACGACTGCCGGAAACCGGAGAACAGTATGACCGACATCCTTGTCACCAAGGCAGCCGTGCGAAAACTCGCGGCATCCCTATCCAAGACGGACAGCTCCTCGCTCAGGCACACAGAGCGCCTCGACCTTATCGCCGAAGCCTTCGGATGGAAGACGGACGCATTCATGCATGCGTTGAAAGGCAACGTCAAAGCGCGATTAAAACCCGGCAATCTTCCTACCGCTCTAAGATTCGGCCCCACCCTCGACCAGCTCGGCATTCGTCTGCTTGACACTTGGAAGCGTGCGATATCTTCTTCGTCTGGTCTGTGCCTAGCCTGCGGCGCGACAGGTTCCGGCAGGAACACGACTGCGGAGGCTTCGGCACGATACCTGGAGACAATAGGTCGGAGAGTTTACACGCAGGATGACCTTCCCTCCGCCGCGAGCGGTAACGGCGATGTGGTACTTCTTCGATACCTGAGTGACCGCGAAATCACCGAACAGGCCTTGGATTTTGCCGAGAAAGGCTTCCTTGTATTGGCCGTATCTCCGCTCGAGAGCGTCGAGAGAGTAGCGGAGGTGATGTCCCACTGGGGATTACCCCACACGAAACTTGGTGTCCTCCGCGGTGCGATTTCTCAGCACCTCGTGCGTTGCGTTTGTCGTCAATGTAAAACCAAAGGATGTGAGAGCTGCTCCAACAGAGGCTATAACGGGCGAACGCTGGCATCGCACGTGGTTCGATTCCATGACCTCGAAGACGTCCAAGACTACCTTCATGCCAATGACGGTGTCTGGCACGGACTCGCGTGGGACGTCGTAGAAAAATTGTCCACGCGCACAATCGATAGGAAGGAGGTCGAGCGGGTTTTTGGAGACCGAATGCTTCGGATGGTCGATACCCGGTACCGTTTTCTCGATGTCGCGACTGATGGGGAGGGCGATCCTCACGCCTGATGGGCGAGTCCCCCGCAGCTACTCCCCTGTGGCGCGAACACACCTTGCGCGCCTCTCATTGGCCACAATTGATTCGTTGGCCAGCCATGGACCTCTCGACGCCCAGACCTATCTGACTCGTGGTGGCTGCAAAGGAGTACCGCCATGGCAGGGCCTCGCGCCAACTGGAAAGGGTTCATTCGTTTCGGCGAGGTGTCGACCCCGGTCGCCCTTTACAGTGCTTCGACGGCGGCGGAACGCATCGCGTTCCACATCCTCAACAAGAAGACGGGAAATCGCGTCAATCGTGAGTATTTCGACAGCGAGACCGAGAAGCCCGTGGATAAGGATGACCAGATCAAGGGCTACGAAATCGAGAACGGCAGGTTTCTCAAGATCGAGCCAGACGAAATCGCGGCCGTAGTTCCGGAAAGCGACAAGACGATCACCATATTGAAGTTCATCCCGCTAGACGATGTCGACACGATCTATCTCGACAAGCCCTACTATCTCACGCCGGACAAACTGGGTTCGGACGGATATGCGCTGCTACGAGACGGCATGCGTCGTGCGGGCGTGGCGGCGATTGGACGAACGGTGATCTTCCGCCGCCAGCGCTCGATGCTGATCGTACCTGATGGAGACGGACTGATCGCGACGACGCTGAACTTCGACTACCAGGTTCGCTCGGCAGCGGAGGCATTCTCCGATATTCCGGCGATGGATATCCAAGGAGAGATGCTCGATCTCGCCAAGCATATCATCAAGACCAAGGTCGGCGAGTTCCACCCAGAGGAATTCTCCGATCGTTACGAGGCGGCGCTCGCCGATCTGGTAAAGGCCAAGATGGAAGGTAGGGCGATCCCGCAGCGGCCGGAGCCAGCTGTTTCCAAGCCTGACGACCTCCTCGTGGCGCTGAGGAAGAGTGCCGAGATGCTCCGAGATGGCGCGCAACCACGCCGCAAGCTAACGCCATCGACAGCCTCACGGTCAAGCGAGGTCAAGCCGAAGGCCACGTCACGACGCAAGACAGGATAGAGGACACCGCATGGCTCCCGCTCCCTATTGGAAAGGCTACCTCAAGCTCAGCCTCGTCACCTGCCCGGTTCAGATGCTCCCGGCGACGACCGAGAACGAGAAGGTCAAATTTCGGACCCTCAACCGCCAGACTGGCAACCCGGTCGTCAGCCAATACGTGGACTCCGTAACCCGGAAGCAGGTCAGCTCCGAGAACGAGATCAAAGGCTACGAGATCGCCGACGGCGAGTACGTAATGCTGACCGACAGCGAGCTGTCGAACGTCGCGCTGGAAAGCACACGGACTATCGACATCGAGATGTTCGTGCCGCGCGCCTCCATACCGTGGATTTGGCTCGAAACACCTTACTACCTCTCCCTTGAGAACCCTGTCGGGCTGGACGCCTTCTCTGTCATCAGAGACGCTATGTCGTCGGAGGATATGGTCGGCATCTCGAGGCTGGTCATCTCGCGACGCGAACGGGCTGTAATGATCGAACCAAACGGCAAAGGTATCGTCCTGTGGACCCTCCGATACGGCGACGAGATTCGGGACAAAGCCGAGTATTTCGCTGGTATCGAGGCCGATGAGGTAGATAGCGAGGCAGCTTCCGTCATCGACCAATTCATCAAGAAGGAAACCGGCCACTGGTCTGCCTCCATGGTCACCGACCCGGTCCAGAACCAGCTACTTAAGATGATTGAGCTGAAGAAGAAGCTTCAGGCACCGCCGAAGATCAAGACGAGGCCGGCAGACAAGGTCGCCCCGCGCCCGAAGGTGGTCAATATCATGGAAGCTCTACGCAATTCCATGGCAGCTGAAGCGAAGAAGCCTTCGCCGCCGAGCAAGCCCCGCTCCGGGCAGACACACTGACGTCCATTGACGCCGATGGATACTGCGGTCAGCATTGGTGTGTCGCCATGCGTAACGATCACTGGCCATGCGTCTTGCCGGACGCGCCATATCCCGCATGTCCTCCTGCCCCGCATTGACGGCAATCGGTTCTGGGCAGCGCAAGGGTGAGGAGTTAACGGCCGCCGAGTGCGGCCGTTTTCTTTGGTCGGGCTCCGAAGGCCGGCAGACATCCCTGTCCCGACGTCGCCTCTTTCTAGCGTGCCTTCAAACCGTCGTCGGTCAAAAGCTCGCCATGAACTTGCCGCTCGGATCGCGCCGGAAGCTTGCCGATCGCGCGGCCTCTGTCGCTGCAGCGCCTTGTTTTAGGCAGCGCTTGATAACGTTGATTTTTCAGCTACTCTCGATCCGCAACCGGAGTGGCGTGTATGAGTGATGACGAAACGCTTGGCCCCGTGATGGACGAAATCGAACTCCTTTTCGCCCGGTCCAATCACCAGCGAGTGGTCGAACGTGGACTGACCGTGGTGTTCCTGCATCCGTGCGAGCGACCTCCCCGATTCCATGCCCTGATGATGGCGAGCGCAAAGAGTTCTCCCTCAGCCGCCTGTACGGTCGCAGCACTGGCCGTGGCCGGCGCGCTCGGCCCTCAGAAACGGGCCGACATTCAGGAGCTTTTCAAGCTTGCGGCGCAGGGCGACGATCGAACGAAATCCTACATCTCCGCCCTCCGCTCGTTGCCGAGAGAGCCTGAGAGTCCGCAAGCCGCCTCCGAACTGGCGACTTCTTTCTTCCTTGGCCTGGACGATCCGGATGCGATTGTCGCCAAGCATTTCTCGGCCACCTCTCCGCATATCGTCAAGCCGACCGATGCCGGCCGCGTCGACAAGGTGAGGGACGCCATTCGACGCAGGTACTCTCTGACCCTTCCCGTAGCCAACCAAGCCACCGCCGGACTTTATGGCTTCGAGCGCTACGAGGACGTCTTGGATGCGGTAGAGAAGCCATATGACCAGTTCGAGAGGGTCGAACCCGAGGACGAGTTCTGCTCGCCCGACATTCTTGAGGAGCGCTTTCTGTGTCAGGCCAAAGCCCTCGCCCGCCACGTCAAAGCTGACCTCAATTCCGCCCTCGACGTCATCGCGCAGGTTCGGCCGACATCAAGGGACTGGAAACCTGTAGTCTCCAGACCAAAGCCCCTCGCAAAGAAAGCCGGACCGCCAAGATCGAAGACGGTTCCCAGCGAGAGTGTCACCGCCTGACTGAAAACACTGCCGCCGCACTCCCCGCAGTGGATCAAAGTGGAATCACTCCTATTGAACCGCTCATATCAAGTCGCTATGTTCCGCCGGACGTTGATTAGGAATTTAGCGATGAGCGACAAAAGCGAATACCCGAGCAACAAGGCTGATCAGTACGTTGTTCGGTTTCCTACTGGGATGCGCGATAAGCTTAAAGTCGATGCCGCTGCCAACGGGAGGAGCCTCAATTCTGAGATTCTGGTCCGGCTCGAGCGGTCCCTTAACAACGGCGGACTTTCTGGTGGCAATACGACCGTTGAACTCCGTAGTAAAACCAAGGTCGGTGACGATGCTGCTGCAACCAAGATCGACATTGATCGGATGGACATCCTCTTCGCTCTGGTTTCGGACATCAACGCCTCCCGCGCTGTGAAGCTGGCCGCCCCGCGTCTGATGTATTTTGCCGTCATCGGGTACAACGAACTCCTTTCGTTGGTCAGCGATCCCAACGACGACGAGGAGGTCAAGGCGTTTCTACCGGCAGTCCGCTACAAGATCGAACGAGCTATTGATAGCGTCACGTGATCCTTCTCGAGTTCCCCCGACCGATAACGGCCATCGGCACTCACCCACCTGTCTTTGTCGCGACACGAGGCCTCAGCGCCGTCTTGCGTTCGAAAACCCTGCCGCTACCATACTCTTTGAATAGGGGAGTTCTTGATGATCGAAGGCTGGAAATATCCGCGTTGGGAAGACGCTGGTGACGGGATGTGGCTCCTCAAGCAGGACCTGATGCTCGTCGGAGAGGCATACGAGCGAGACGGCGGCGTCTTCAAATGGCACTGCAAGCTGTCCGACACCAGAGATACCAACGCCACGACGATCGAGCAGGCGAAGGCGGAGTGCCTCGCGTCGTTCTGGAAAGAGCAATGGCGCAAGCTGGCGGAGGCCCCTGCCCCGGCACTCAAGATGCCGTTCGACGAAATCGCGCCGCGGACGACCGATCTGGAGCAGATGTGCCGCGATCACTTCAACGAACCCGTCCTACTTGGGACCGAGGTCGGCCGACTCGTCGGCTACGCCGAAGACGAACGCGACTGCTACCTGATCATCCACTACCCGAACTCCGCCAAGAGGAAGGTCGTTTGGCACACCTGTGTCGGCGGCTATCACTGGCTCGACCGTCTCCGCGGACAACACCTCGTCAACGCCTACAACGGGGAACGATGGGACGATTATTCTCGCATCGACAGCGTCCTTGAACTGAACGGCGCACCGAAGGTAGAGGACTTCATCCTTGAGCGGCGCGTGGCCACGGGTCGCAACGCGTCATAAGTGTTCTTGCAAACATTGCTGCCTAGCCAGCTTGTTGCCGTCCGCCTCTGCCGTGAGATGGCCTGTGACGCCCTCGTCCCGAACGAGTTGGCGACGGTTCCGAGCGAAGTCCAAAGGTTCAGTCTGGCCGCCTTGTCCTCGCGGGTGACAGGCATCTCGTAATGGCTCGCCCTCTGGCCATTCAAGGTTTCCGGCACCGGCAAACCGTCGGCTCTGGATGGACTGTTGCCATGCAGATCATACTCCAAGTGGGGGATGTCCAAGTGGGCCCTTAAGCGCACTATCCCTATGGAGAGCGTTCTTCAAAGGGGGCAAAATTGAAAGCTGCGTGGTTCGGAATCGGTCTCGCCCTTGTTTGGTCATCCTCAGCTTTGGCAGTCGACTGCAACGACGTCGAGGTTCGAAGAGAAGGCCCCCCGCCCGATTGCAGCATGCCTTTCCGCCCAATGCCAAGCGGCGGCGGGAACAATTTAGGGGGCGGAACGGATTGGGGAGAGGTCGCCGATACCATGGGGTCGATCATCGGCACCATATCCGAGATGGCCGAAGAGCAAGAACAGGAGGAGGCTACGCGCCAGCCGACGGAACTCACTACCGAGGAGAAGCTCAAAGAAATCGAGGCGCTCAAGGCCAAGTTTCGACGGGAAGCGGAGAACGAAGCCGAGCGCGAGGTCCCCAATCAAAATTGGTGGTCTGATGAGGACACTCGAGAGGTCGAGCGCGAGTTGACGAAGGACGTGGTCGATCACGTCGCGAAGGTCCAGCTTGGAAGCTTCATAAAGGAAGCCTTCGGTGACGGGCAGCAGCAGACAGCAAACCTCAGCGACACGGCCGCCGATGTCATGCTTAACCTCAAGACCCGCGTCAACGGTGCCATCGACCGTGTGCGGGACGTCAAGGTAGGTCTTAAGCGAGATTTTAACAGCTGGCTGGATCAACTCAAGAACGACATCGACAAAGTGGACTGACGCGATGAGAAAACACCTCACCATATGCGCGGCGATTATGACCATTGCCTCTTGTGCGACTACGAGCGGCAGCGGCGACCAAGTCATCACCGGGTCGATACAGGATTACCGGAGCTGCACGGTGAAGACCATGTCGCAGACGCTGGGTAGCAAGCAACGGGTCAACATCAAAGAAACCGTCGACCGCCGCTGTTCCAGCCACATGAACCGGTTCGGGACTGAGCTCGCCCAAGCCGGCGTCAGTCAAGCCAAGATCAGGACGTACCAAAGTCAGTTGCGCACGACCACCCTGCAATACTCGACCGCGGCCATTGCGGCGATCATATATCAGAAGGACCACAAGACCTAACCATCCAGCGCTGACCGGTAACCCTGTTATCGGCCGTAGTCCGATTTGACTAAAAGACAACTAAAACTCGAAGTGATAGTTTCCACGCGTCCGTGATCGATGAAATCTCTAGGAGGCTTTCATGCGTGATACGTCATTTTTCGCTGCGTTGTGCAAGTTTGTTCCCGAGCATCGCTCCGCGCTGTTGCTCGCGGCCGCGCTCGTTTCCACTGCGTGCTTCACGTCCGCCACAGCTGCCTCAGACCCGTCACGCTGGAGAATTGAGAAGGAGTCCCCATGGCGTGCCGCTCACCATCAAAAAGAGGCTGCTACGCAACTGCTCTTCGTGCAGAACGATGATCCGGGTGATGGATATGGACCTTATCCTCCTGGTTGCCGCAATAAGAGGTCGTTCGATGCGTGCGCGGTGCAAGGCAAAGGTTGTTCCAGCCAGAGCCGAACTCAATGCGCACCCATCTGCAGCGGGCTTTGCGATGATCCGTGACCGCTCCAAGCTTTCCCAGATCAATTGGGTTCCGATAGCCCCGGTCTTCGCGTCGCTCGCTCTGGTAGTCGTCACTTCCGGCTGCGCAACAACCGGCGGCGGATGGACCGACGCCGACACCGCAGCTTTCATCGGCGGGTTTTCTGGATATCCGGCATATTCGACTCCGGCACCGGTGTATCGACCGCCGCCACAGCGGCGATACGTACCGCCGCCCCGACAAACAGCGCCGGTATACCGACCCCCGCCTCAGCAAACATACCCATCGGGCGGAAGCAGCGACGACTGCGACTGGGAGAACGGAGCATGTTCCGCGCAGTGATGAAGCGACACCGCTGGCCGATAATGACTGTTATCGGCCAGACTACGGCTTTATCTGTGCCGTGTATGTATTCTCAGGCGTATGAACGTGCATCGAGACAAAGAGGCGTAACTCATCAACCGCAATCTCGAGCTGACGTCTATCGGGTGCACTGCGTTCGCTGGCTCTTCGACGATCTATTGCATCGTCAAGGGTGGCATCAGAAAACATCTCTATGACCCTGGTCCCGAGGTCCTCGGTCGATAGTCGGTTCAAAGAGTCCCGAAGCTCTCTCATCTCTGGACTGTAGCCGAAGACGTTGTCCAATAATCGTAGGATGTTTTCGCGAACGAAATCATAAACCTCGGTGTCGTCGTGAACGGTGAATGTAAAACGAGGCAGTTTAAACGAGGTATGGCGTACCGCCGCAAGCTCATTGGCAAAGATTTCTGCATCTGCCTGTCTGGTCAGAGGAAACCAAACGGCAGCGAATGGATACTCTTGCGGTGAAACCTTCGCGGTTACGGTGGCGGTCTTCGTGGCATAGTCCTGTTGGACGATGATCTTGGGCTCATTGACGACCGCGAGCGCTCGATCTCTAGTCATAGCGAACAATCTCCCAATCTCAGATACTGCGGCTAAAACAGCGTCCCGTTCGGTGCGTAGTGATATTTCACCAACTGCTCGGCAGGCTTCTTCGAAATTCGCGTATAGATCGCCTCGAGAAGTCCCGCCGAATGTCCCATCAAAAGAAACGTCCGCAAACACACCTTTCTGATCGTCCCCTCCAGAAAGGTTTTTTACTTCGGCGTGTGGCACATATCCGCCCCAATGCGAGAGAACGTTTATGGGGTGGAGATTAAATCGGTCTTCGCTCTTGTCCCGCCACGACAGCATCGCTACGAACTGCTTCAGCTCATCTGATTGATGAATTCTTGTCCTTATAAAACCTGAGAGAGGGTGAGCAACCATGGGTACGTAGTGCCTTTTTCCAATCCGGTAAAAGGCAGTTTCCTTCGCTGTCGGCAAATTTACTGTGTAGACCGGCTCGGAATTGACGGAGGGTATGGATATTGCCGCCCGCTCCACCCACTCCACCCGTTTTTGTTGCTGCGAGTACCCCCTCATTGCGAATAGGATCGGGACACGGTACGCATCGCCTTCGAATGTCGACACTTGATCGCTTCTATAGGTCCACAGGCTGGCCGTCGTGGGGCGTTCTCGGCGTGTCGCCACCACTCCAACCAAATCGACGACTGGCTTCTCATCTGATGAAGGTTTGAACTCAACCTGCTCTCCGGAAATGACCCTTTCGGCAAATGCTTGCGCCTCATTTCTGGATAATCCTGACCGGAGAGAGTGGAAATCTCCTTCGGCATCGATTGCCCCCACGTCGTAGAACGACTTCGAACGCGTCCCATCGACCACGTCGGTGTCGCTCGGTTTCGTTTCTACAATCGCTGTGCCATTTTTCATGAACACGGTTTTCAAGAGCAGATCAGACGGATCAATCTGTTCTGTTGACGCCGAACGGTCGCGTATGAACCTGTACCCCGCTTCGATGGCTGGCGTTGGAATCGAGGACCCGTCTATTGATACGGCCGTGACTGTAGCCTTGCCGAACAAGCCGGCGTTCTCAATCAATGCCTCAAAACGCGAGAGAGCTTGGTAATACAGGACGATGTCAGGGTTACGGGGATCGATAAGTGATTTGTCATTTAGCTGAGCTTCGACCACGTAACTGGTGCCGTCCCCTTTTGTGAACGTAGCCTCTTCGAAGGTTATCGTGCCTTCACCAGCCTTGATTATAGGCCCCCCTACAGCTGCACATATGCTTGTCGCTGATGGGGTGATCCGTTGTGCGACGAGATCGGCGGCGTCCTTTCGGAGGTCGCTGCTAATGAAACGGATTGATGCAACTGGCATGAGGCTCTCCGACACAGTATTTCATCCAGAAAACATGAGACGCAGAATGGTTCAAGGGCCGGAATCACCGCGCGATTGCCGAGACCGGAGCAGGCTCCCCGCAGTAATGGAGTGGCGACCGATAATGCTCGTTATCAGCTATTGCGACAGACAGGCGCAACATCGGCAACGAAGATCGGCAAAATACCTTTAAAAAGTCTCTTAACCTACTGATAATCATCTGGTATTCAGCAACAGTAGATCGGCAAAAAATGCGCCATGACGGGCTTGGCGATGTATCTGCGTTCTCCTACTCCAATTGGAGGAAGCAAGAGAGCTACGCTCGTGCAAACACTGGATGATAACGCTCGCGACGAATACACGGGGTCTCGATGGAAAATGACGTAATGCCTATGCTCCTCGGAGCCATCGCGGTTTTGCTGCCGCTTTCCGCTACCGCAGCCGAGTGTGATTTCGACAAACCGGCCGGCAGCTGCACGGGCAGCATCAGGATTCTGAGTTCCGGCGGTTCTAAGCCCAGCTACTCGGCTGAAATCCAGGTGTCGAGTTCGGCTCCTAGCTGCTCCAAGGTCGAGTACTATCTCGACAACACGCCGAACACCACCATACTGAGGTCGGGCAATTCGGAACAGGAATCCTTGTTCGGAACGAAACCGATCTCGCGGGACAATATCCAGGTGGCGGGATGCACCGCCTACGCTTCAGTGGGAGAAGCTCCGCAGCAGCAGCCCACGGGCGCGCAGCAGGCTGGCGAGGACCCGATGGAGTGCCTGAAGCGGTTCAAGGTCTACCTGGCGTATCAGAAGAAACACCACCTCGATTACATGGGCCTGATGCAATACTGCCCGCTATAGCGGAACCGTCACCTTGGTCGGCGTTGGCTATCGTGCACGACGGCCCGCTGACCACCTGCTCTGAATTCGCCGATCTGCCGCGCGATCTCGAAGTCATTGCCCAGCTTGGCCACTTCCACGTTTTCGCTACGTTCGGGAAGAAGGCGCGAAATTACGTCGGACAGAGCTTGATTGTCCATCTCGCTCCTCCCCTCCATCGTTTCACGCAACGTCATCCAATCCTGCGCGGTCGGGGCATCCATTTCCCCCACTTGCGTTCGGAGATGCCAGACCAGTTCTCGGCCGATGGCCCGCAGACGCGCGCGATCATCGTCGAAATCGAATTGGTCCGGAGCGTAGACGACAATCTGCTGTACTCCCCCTGGGGTCGGCGATTGTTCTACTCCCTTGCTACAAAGGAATGCCTTCGCCTCTTCGTGATCCGTCAGGTTGAAGAACAGGTCTGTGTCGTAAAGCTTGGAGCGCACATGGTTGCCATAGGCATGCTTGGACATGTCGTTGTCAAACTCGATGTCGACGGAAATCATTCCCTCGCCACGATGCGTTCGAGTAGCCCGGAGCTTGGGTTCGTTGCAACGTGTCCAAGCGACGCCGTCGATGAAAATCATGGAGTTCACAAGGGCCTTTGCGGCCATCTCGCGGAAGGTCTCGTCCGAAGTCACGACGCGGTCCAGCGGCTTGCCGAAATTTCCGATCTTCGGTTGTTCGCCGATGTAAAGCTTCTCGAGAATCCTGGTGTCGTCCTGTCCCGGGGTCATTTTCATCAGTTTCAGGAGCGACTGGATGCAAAGGCCGGAGCAGAATAGCCTGTCTTTTGCGACCATGTCCGCTTTGAGTGGTCCCGGCATCTGGATGTAGTGCGCGCCATCGAATACCCGGCAGGAAATGCGCGAGTGGCGGGAGCCGCCCCAGAACGCCCGCGCGTTTTGGAGGCCATCGTCGACAACCCATTCGGCCACCAACGGAGCGACTGTTGACGAAATCTCAGGCACGTCACGCTCGACGACCCCAGCGGCGTGGACTGTCCTTCCCAGTTTGCCGCGGCGACCGTGTATCGCGTAGGCGTATGGCAGCGTGATGTGCATGGATGGCGTTCCTTGCCGTTGGCCTTGGGTAGGATATGGATAGGCGCGCTGTTTTGCGCGCCTATGGTCACCGCGGCCGCGGTGCATTTTGATGATTTGCAGGCTTGTGGTCGTCTGCCCGGTCCATAAATGCCTTCCATGCCGACAATTCGCAAGCCAGTCGAAGATCGAAGCGGACCTTGTGACGCTCGGTGCCGTAGAACGGCTTGTTGTCCCTGGTGTCAATACGAGGCCCTTCGATCGCGCAACGTTCCAGATAGCCGTCCAATGAGGAAACCAGGTGTTCAGCGGTATCTGCTCCTGGATTCGCCTTTGTTAGCTCGACAGCGTCCTTCAGGTCTGCCCAGCTCCGAGCAAAGGCTGCTGTCCTGTCTTGGAGATCACCAATTATGTGACCGAAGTGGGCCTTTAGGTAGTGTTCAGCGCGGCCGACTAAATATGGAATCTCTGACTGTATGGGGCTAGGACCGAATGAGGTCACGGTCGGATAGACGACGTCTTCTGGATTCCACGCCGCCTCAAGATATTGGCGTCCCTGGGCATTGGTGAGCTCTTGCCTCTCGTTGATCGCGTGAAACCGTTGAACGGCATCTACCAATGACGACATCTCGGAAATCGGAACGATTATGTCATCCTGAAGGGCGCGGTCTGTGCCTGGCTCTTCGAACGAGAGCGACACCTCCGGCGGCCGCTTTGACAGGGCGAGAAGCAAATGAGGCGCAAGGCATCGCTCCCATACCTGCCCGTCGATGACAATGAGCGTCTCGGCGACGTCGTGATTTCTCTGAAGTACCGCATTCCTAAAGCTCGATACCACATCGAACCCTCTGGTTCCGCTGTTCGCGGCTTCGAGAACGGTGGCAAGGCTGTCGGGGTTGATGGCGTTGTTGCCTCTGCCGAGAACGTCGCCCCATCCGTAACCGAAAAATGTCTTCACGATCGGGTTCTCTTGTCCAAGCGAACCCACATCGACGCGGCGCGCGAAGATATCGTATTCCCTGCCATGCGGGGCGTCGATCTTCGGTCGATAGCAATGACCGTCGAACTCTCGGATTTCCGAGGAAATCGTTCCGCGGCCTTTGGTCACCTCAAACACGGCAAGCACGGGAGCGTCGTCCGATGCCACCTCGTTGACCTCGACGGTCGTCCATTCGCCCAAGATGACCTTTTCACGGCGTCGCCCGTTCCTGACCTCTGCCTCGTAAGCGAAGGGAACCCCGATCTGCATGTCTCGCACTCCTGAATTGCTTCAGGGAGTATTCGCACAGGCTTTGCAGGGTTCAACCGACGACACGCCCCATGGCAGATAATGCTCTTTATAGGTCAGCGTTGGCTCTTCGAAACTCGTTGGCCAAGAAAGTCAGGCTCGAGGAGCGTTCGTCGCTGTTGGCACTGCCTCGGACTTTACCTCGAGAAGGTGCGAGATGAATTCCCGTTCCTCCTGACTGAGACGATGCTGAGATTGATAATAGGGCTCGCCCACGACACCTATGTCGTAGATTACATGGAATGTTCGGCCGATAGCTCGTTCGGAAACATTGGTTCTTTCTGGCGGCGTTTGAAGCAGGCTGCGCATTTCGCCGTACACTGGTGTCATCCAGTAGCCGATATGGGTGTCGTAGCTGTCGCAAAACCATATACAGCCGTCTCCTTTGAAATATTTTCCGATGGTGTGGTCGTCAGGTCGATCTTCAGGCAACAGTATCGTCATCTCGTTTCCTCAATTGGCCGCCAGTGTCCCGACTCTAGGACCGAGGCCAGAAAGCGACAAAACAGGCAGAGATTTTGGGATCATGATGTAACCGTCTTCTCCGTCCAGTGCGGTCACTCAGGGACGCAGGCCAGAGTGACCGGGGACGACCATGGTGACCTTTCGGTCCTCCAGTATCTCCATCGCCTTCCGGTAGCCGCGCAGCGCGCTCTCGTTCCCGGCCCATTTTGGATCGGTAAGATCGATCGAGTGCAGGATTTCGTACTGCTCGTCGGCATCCTGCGAGACGATGACATCCTCGAGGCGCGGATCGAATGACATCGAAAACATCCTAAGCTGCTCTTGGGCCTTTTTGGCTTCGGTCGCGGCCTTATAGCTGACCTCCCAATCGTACCTGATGGAGTCGTCAACCAGGATTACGGGCTTCTGCGTCGACAACGCACTGATATCGAACGTGCATCCTTGCGAGTTCGCGAACGCGATTGCCCCATCCCACTGATCCACTCCGAAACAGGCGAATATGTAATGTGACGGTGACCACAAGGCATCCGCCGTCGCTTCAACCCGGATGTCTCGCACCTGTAGCCTTTCCTTTTCGGTGACGAGCGAGACGCGAAAGAACGGTTCGATGCATCGGCGATGAAGGACCCCCTCCACCGAAATCAGACCTTCTATCGCCTTGTCGAGATAGCCCATGGCAATGGTTCTCCCATCGAGCCTGATGGTCTCGAACCGACCGCGCGGGTCCTCTTTGACATCGACGATCCTGGCTCGCTCCTTGCGATCTACCTGGCTCATCAGCCCGATTGCACCTCGAGCCACGGAATTTTTCGACGGATCGGCGAGCATGGATTGGAGATGGGATACCTCGATGTTATGCCCGAGCGATTTCTTTCCGTAGAAGTGGCCGTCGCTCAGCCGCTGCCAGTGTCGGTTTTCGAACCACCGTGTGAGCTGCTTTCCGTCAGGACCGGTGACCACGGGATTGATTTCCCGGTCCGCGAGCCTCACCTCTGAAGGCATCCACTCTACTGCGACAGGCGCATCGGCGGCAGAAACCTCCACGATCTCCACAGAGACAAGTTCCTTGTAGAGATACCTAAGCGGGCGGCGGTTCGTTCTCGTCGTCCCATAGATTTCGTACTGGATCGGGCAAAGAATGCGCATTTCGAGGTCCCGTCGTCCGCCGAAGTCTTCCGACCGACATTGTGATCACCGAACGTTAGCGGCCGCACCCGCGTTGGGCAACGGTTCATGCCAAGCCGGCCCTTGGCCGAGAATGCGTGTTATCGGCCATAGTCCTTGTTACTGTGAGTATCGCATCAGACATCTTCGCGACTCGCCTAGCCTGCGCTACGAAAGGCGCTGCTTTTAGGAGGCACTCGTGACGACGGAAGTTCGCTTTTACCCGGCTTACCCCGCCGCTGGCGTAAAATGGTACGGTGACGGCATCCGGGGCCGAAACAGGGCGCGTGGACATGACGGCGGCCGTGACAGGATGGAGGTCGACGGCCACGCCTGCACGAGGGCGACCTGGGACGGCCAAGGACCCGTGGTGTTTCCACCAAACCAAAGTGTGAAGCTTCTCGCACCGATCCATGGGATGGAATTCGCATGTTTTGAAGCGCTGGGCAAGGTTTTGCGGGGCATCGGATATCTCGTGACAGACCTGAGGCACGTGGTGGCACGTGTCAACGATCCCTATGTCGCGATGGCGCTACTGGCTGATCGAACGGTGGAGAGGCTCAAAGATGAGATCATTATAATAAGGCGGTTCCCGGACGGAACGCACGGTGATGGCATATGGCAACTGGACCCTTCCGTCTTTGACTTCATTCGGCGGGCCAAGCTAATCCACCTGGTGAAAAACCGACGGTTGGGCAACTCCTCCAGACAAAGCTTCGGCTGGGGGCCACGGTCGTTCGACACTCTCTCCGGATGCCATATTGATTGGCTCGCTCGCTATATGGAGGAGTTGCGCCACCCCAACATCCGTTCCCACAAGTTCAACCCTTGGCCACCAATCCAAACAAATCCACCGGTGCTTACTCAAATCATGCCCGCCGCTCTCCCTCTTGTTATGGAGCCGCTTCAACGACCGCCAGTCGAAGTGCACAGCAAAGTCGTCAGTTTTTCCGCCCCGACGGCAAAACGAAAGCGCGCGCCAGTTGAGGCTGTCTCGTATAGGATCGGCGATCCATTTGGATCATCGTTTGTCGTGGCGCTTGACGATGACGGCAATCCCATCACGATGGTCGAGGTAACGCAGGAATACGTGCGGGCTGCTCCAAAACAGATGCCCACAAATGTGCTTCGACTTCCACAAGGATGCGCCGATCACGAGCTGCGCAAGATCATGATGATCGAGCGGATCAAACATCGTCGGCGTGCGCAGGAAAACATGAACTCGCGCCGTCATTCCTGACCCTTGGTCACTGCACTTTAACCTCGCGCATAGCTAAGAAAGTTCCTCGTCGCTCCAGAAGTCCACACTTCCGCGACACCCTCCTGAAATTTCTCTGACAGTCTTGGAAGCGATGTCTTCAAACGTTGGGAGCTGTGCCTGTTCGCCCCTCGTATCGATCATTTGCACCCTTCAAACATTGTAGGGACTGGCGATACCGCAGAAATCACGGCACCCTAATTGAGACACCTCATGGAGCCGACAATGTCTGACAGCGAAGTCCATAAATTGATCGTAGAAGCAGTTGCCGCCGCAATCGCCGAAAAGGAAGGTGGCGTCCCCCTGACCATGGCTGCTGCCTACGATATCGCCCAGACGATTTCGCTTGGCTATCACCGTGGAACCAAGGTCTGGGACGACGAAAAGGCGCTCTCGCGTGCCGCGCATTCAACGACGTTCGAATCCTACACCGAAGCCCGAAAACTGACCGCCAGGCAATTCATCGGGTCGACACTCGCATCGATCCTTGAAGACATCGGCGAGGCAGCAAAGCGCTTTCCGGTCTCGGCCGACTCCGACGGCCCGCCCGATTTGGTCGACCTCGCCCAGTTTCCGGACAAGATCGACTTTTGGAACCTCCTCGCCTACGCGACCGCCATCCGGCACGTCGCGTACCGCGACCTTGAGAAGGCTGGTGCGGATATGGACAGTGACAAGGAACTCATCGGTATCGAGAGTGCCGTTCAGCTGCTTCACATGCTGACGCAGCAGGACATCCACCTGTCCGACCTGACCGACAAGCCCTTCGACGGCGACGTACGACAGTAATTGCGTTATGGCCCTCGGCGAGGGCTCGAGACGACAACGGGCGCAGAACCAAAGTCTGTTCGATGGACTTTTCCGCCAATGCCGACCATGCTCGTCAGGCCCCCAGACTCGTATTGGTGGATGTTGAGAGTGATCGACTTGACGGCAGGCTGCACGTCGACCGCGCCGACGTGAACCAGCCAAGCGGCGAATGCAGCACTTCGGAGATATATTTTCTCTGCGCCTGGGCCGTGGTTCTCGAATTGGGAAGTACAGAGAGTGTCCTCAAGGAGCTTCTCAGCACCTTCGTCGCCGTTTTCGTGAAGCCACTCGCCGAAGCTTTCCATTGCGGTCTCAAGTTCGATCGAAACCTTTGCGATGAACGGACCGTAGAGAAGAACATCACTATACTCTCCAATGGTGATCATGAATGTATCGCCTTGGGTGGCCAGCAGTGTCATTGGTATGCTCCTTGTAAAGCTATCTCGCCTTGACCATGCTCGCCGCCAGAGCAACGGACAAACGCTACCATCTCGCTGCGGAGCGCTCGTTGTGAAGCGCGAAGCATGCACGCGCGTCGCTGGCTCGATCAAACAAACCAATCATTTTGAAGACCTTGTGAGACCGATGATGGCAGTGAGGTGTGCCGAGCACTAGTGGCCCGGCGCACTCGCTTTAGAGAGAGACACCTGAAGCTGTGGCCTGGGGCTTCGCGGGATAGGCCTTCGAGAACTCTTGCTCGAACGTGATGTAGTGAAGAAACGCCTTCTCGGCATCGTGGGTGGTCTCGGCGATCTTGTCGGCCGGCACCTCTGGAAACTGCTGCTGGAGGAAACCGATCCAGGCAGCGGCTACCGATTTCGCGATTTCTGGCAGTGCTTCGTCCGTGACTTCGGCGGCCGGTTCGATGTCGGGTTCGCCTGCGGCTTCCAGACGCCTCACGACGTCCATGCTGCTAAGATGATCCAGGATCACATTGATTGGCGTCGCACCGCCCTGGTTCGCGAAGGTTTCGCGGTAACCGAAGCCGTTGTATTCGTAGTGGTCCGCGACGCCGCCGTCCTCTTCGCCAATGGCCGTCTGCGCTATCCAATAAGCGGCGTGGAAAAGGACGGTTCTATTCGGGGTGATGATGGCTCGGTGCGGGTACATAGCTGGTTCCTTTGTTGACCGTACAACGAAGGTCTCACCGTCGCTCGCGACCCACAAACCGGAAACAAACTAGGGCGATAATCCGTCCAATAAATATCGGCAAAAAGAACGGCACAGTTCCTCTGTCGCCACCTCCTAGTGCGCTTATTTCATTTGCCATTTCTTGTTTGCAAAATCGGCCAAAAAAGCGGCAAAAACAAATACAAACGGCCGCTACCCGAGGCAGCGGCCGCACACCCGGAATGATCAGGCCGCGCGCAACACGATGTCGGCCATTTCGAAGTCCATGATCATCCTTTTCGCCTCTTGGCGAACGAGATTTGCTTCATCAGCCGCGCACCCGGCCAGATCGAACAGCTTGTCGACCGCCGCGAAGTGGTCCGCGAACGTCCACGTCTGGTAATCGATCCGTTCGCCTGACAGAACGTTCCAGATCGCCGGCATTTCCGCCTTCTTGGTGTAACGCATGAACGGCCGGTTGAACCATGAAGACGTCGGATCGAAGGCATCGGTTTTGCCCTCGTAGCCCTTGATGCCGCCCATTTCATTCATGTGGAATGCGGTGGAGACGGAATGGCAGAGCATCCATGCGTAGGCCGTGGCGATGCTTGCCTCATGGCTCTTCAGGTATGCGATCCACTGACGGTTCAGCTCGGCGATCGGCACCGTATGCTCGATATGGACGTTTTTTTCGGTACCTCTCGAACCGCAGCGGGCATCCTGATCGATGTTCATGAAACGCTCGGTGCGATAGATCGCGCCTGAACAAAGGCCGCGCTTCGCAAGCGTGTCGCCTGCTTTCCATCCAAACAGATTGTGTCCGTGACGAAAGGACATATCGAAGGTCGTTTTGTTGGTGTCGACGAGCGCTCTGATGGGTGCCTTCGGCGCGCTGAACCAATTGTCCGAGAAAGTTTCCTTCCAGGTGTCGATCAGCTGGCCGCGTTCCGCATCGATATTAAACATGCACGTCCTCCGGTTGTCGGTGGGCCACGAGTAATCCGGAGTCTTTAATTGAATGTTACGGGCCGTGGTAAAAATAGGATAAACAGGACCTCGTGGATTCATCGATCCCAGCCCGCTTGTGTTCAGTTTTCTGAACGTTTCGAGCGTTCACGCCCAGAGTATTGAACATGGCCTAAGGGCGCATCGACATCACGGGCGTTTTCATCATGAGTTCTTCGACGTGCTTCATCCCATGGTAGTCCGTCACGAGGACGTCATCGTCAGGATAGCGTTGGACGTGCTTCCGCTCGATATCGCACCAATGGTTCCCGATAACCCGAATGGTCTCGTCTGGAAGCTCCTGTGACAGGACGAAATCTACGATCTCCCGTAGAGCTTTGCCTTTGAGGCTTCCCGTCCCGTCGATCACCATGCCGTTGATGACGAGCGTGTTCCCCGGCCGCCACTGACTGTTATAGGCCAGCCAGTTTCTGGCCCCGGCCTCGTCTCGCACGGAATATTTCGCGGAACCATTCGGATAAATGCGGATGCAGGTGAACGTCATAGCTGTCTCCTGAAGGCCATACCGCATCCTTTCCTTGAATGCGCGCATTCCACCAGTGCTAGCGCGACCCACCGACATTGCTTCGCGCTATCTTCTCGATCTCCTCGATTGCCTCGCGCATCTGCCTGCATCTTGTCAGCAACTCGTCCGGCCACATTCGGTCGCTCATCGTGCCGGAAAGGGCTGAGATAATCTTCGCATGCGGTTCGACTTTGTCGGCCATCTCGGAACCTTCCATTTTGTTCGCTTCCAAAATCAGTTGACACCAAATTTATCCGCACGTCTACTTTTGCTAAGGATAGCTACAATCGCAAGGACGTCACCTTCAATGACAGCACTCGCTAAGTTCACGAACGCCATCGAGACGGGCCGAGCCGCTGCGCGCAATGCCGGCAGGGCGCTCAGCGAGATCGACGGAATCTTTGATTCCTTCAAGAAGGCTATGCGCGAGGTTTCCGAGGGCCATGTGTTCGTCTCCGGTCTTTCAGTCACGTGCACGTTTATGGAAAGGAAGTCGCAGTCGTTGGATGTCTCAATCACCTGCGACAGCCGCATTGTCGCCAAGCACATGATCGGTCGCGTTGTTGTTTCTAGCTCTGGCTATCCGGTCATGGTCACCGACAACGATGGAACCGCCCGCGTCGCCAATAATGCGGAAGAGCTGGAAGAGAGCCTTGCACTTCTTTGTCACTCGCATGACTTCGGTCGTTGGTACGAGAAAATTCATACCGAAGCCATGAAGCACGCCGAAAGCAAAAAGGCTCTCGCCTAACGTCCTACCGCCGGCCCCGTCGGAGTTCCCGCCGACGTCGCATATTGTTCGACCGGTCCTTCGATCCATGGCATTTCCTCCATGCTTTCGAAAGCATTCAACGCTTCTATGCCCTGCTTTCCGCCGAAGTCATGGAACCGCCAGAAGTGGCCCCGTGCCTCGAGGACCATCTCGACGCCCTGTTTCCACTCGTCGTTTCTGATATGTGTCGGGTGATATTGGTATCCGGAAAATTCAGCCCCGTTTGGCAACCGGGCGTATTCCTCCACCTCGAGCATCTCGCGCTCGACGAAGTAGGTCGGGAGATTGCCGTCACTCGGACGCCTCTTTTCTCCCCAACCATCTTCGTATTCTTCCCTCATGCTGACGCTGATCGGATACTCGCCCTCATGGTTGAGCCTCGTGACCACCCCGATTGATCCCGCAACAGGATAGCTCTTCCTGTCGTCGCTCAGGCCAAGGCTGTTTTCATGATCTGGAACCCCTACGAAACGGACGACCGTCCCGAGAGGAAGAAAGGCCTCCTCCGGATTGCCTGCCAAAGCCGCCAGCTTTCTTTGCAGCGCCGCCTGATGGTGATCTATCTTCGCTATCTCGTCCTCTAGGTCCGCGATCTCCTCGGAGATCAGCGCGCGATATTCCTCGTCGTCCGCTCTCATCGTGGCGTCGGCCGCGATCTTCTTGTAGCGTCCCAGCGATACCTGCGCGCGTTCGGCGGTTTTCCTGATCTTCGAGCTGAGCCTGGTTATGGACATCGTGAGATCGCGGGCGGCATCGGAAATCGGATCAGTTGTCCCTTGGTTCGATGCCGCTGCCGTCGTGTCGGCTCTCGCCATCAAAGTACGCACGGCCTCGGCGTTTGCGTTCGCCCAAGCCTGTTCTTCTGCGGTGAGTGGTTCGTTCGCCATCTTTGCACTGATTTCCATGCTGTTTTGACGAGGCTATCACAGGCCGATGAATGCAAGAACGAACGACAGTGGTTGATAGTGAGAATTGTTGGCCGCCTTAGATCGCCAACCGCACGCGGTGAACATGCTTTCACACAAATATCGAGCCATTTCGCTCGGCGAGAGACTACGCCCAAAAATTGCGATTAGACTGTGTAATACCCTGCCAAATTCAAGGATAGCAAAATGGAAACGACAGTCACCGCGTCTGAGCGAGGCCCGAAAGTTGTGGCACCTCAACCGAATCAAAGACGAGAAAGTCTTCGTCTCGCGAACCGGGTTCAATCGATCGTTTCCAAATGCGCTGAGGACAAACCGATCTTCTTGTGCGGGATAGAAGTGTCGGCGGGAGATGTCGCAGAGTCACAGTTCCTGCTGCCAATGATAGTCTTTGCAATAGCTGATTCCTCTAGCTTGTCAGCCGTTCCTGAAGCAGGACAACCCACTTTCTCCTTCCGCATGAAGGCACGCGAGACCGCGGTTCTGGGGGTCGAAGTATCGCACATCGAAACATCGTCTCTTCGCGCTATTTCCTCGGCGATTTCTGACATCATGCAAAGTTCGGAAATCGATGGCGCGTACGTCCTCGACGGAGTCCTTGCAAGGTTCGCCGACTTCTTGCAAGCCAACGGCTTGGCCGTCTTGTTTACCGACGAGGAGGTCGTCAAGGTCACTTTCCTGAACTCGGACGCCGAAGATGACATTGGTTCGGTTGCGGTCCACAATACTCTGCGACTGGTGCGTAACCTCGCAGGTCGAGATATCGGTTTCGAGCCAACGTACGAGCAAGCTCTTGGTTGGCTAGTTAGAAAGGCAGGCGTCGACGACGCCATCAGTGCGCTTGGAGACAGTCCCGCCAAAGAAGATTGTGCGATGTCCAGCCAAACGATCGGCTGATCCGATCAGCCGTTTGGCCCCTACACCGCCTTCTGCGGCAAGCTTGTCGCGATGCCACCCAGATGTGCGCATGAAATCCCGAACGTTGTTGCTTTCATCACTCCGAACTGAGTGGAGATAGTCACAGCGCATGGCATTCTAAAAGATCAACGGACCGCCTTCGAGACCCGTTGATCGATGACCTCGGCACCGACGCCGCGCCAGCCATGACCCAGTGGCCGAAACGCACCTTATCGGCCATAATATGCAGAACTTTGGAATCCGATCGATTTCTACTGGAAATCATCTCCCTGCTCTGTCCTAAGGAACCTATGAAGCGATTGCCAATCCTCTCTCGATATGGGTCCAATATCGATCAACGCTGTGATGCGCCTCTCTCCTATCGCGATACGATCCCGTGGTGTCTCAGGCGAAGTGAAGACATTCATAGCGGCAAAAATAGCTGCCTTGGCGGTCGAAGAAATCCTTATACCCGCTTCCGCTCGCTTTACCGTCCTGAGTGAGATTTCAGCTGCGTCTGCGAGGTGCTGTTGCGTCATGTTCCGCTCAGCTCGAAGGGCCGTAAGGTTTTGAATTGAGACGCTCATCGTCCGTGTCCTCTATCCGGTATTTCAACGATGCTACCGCGTCAGCTTGGAATGGAAATACCAGATTGATCGACTGTCACCAAACTGGCCCCTATGAACCGCGAGAGCAGAGCCTCGATAGCCGTGACCGATAACGTCCCTTATCGGCCACGGAAGCGCTCAAAATGAAGTCTTGACCTACTTTTACGTAGTTGCTAGTAGGATTTGACCATGAGCGGGGCGAATTGCCATGGAAAAGACGTTGGGTCAACGCATTCGCGAAGTCCGAAAATCCCGTGGCAACACACAGCAGGAAGCGGCTGACTACGTCGGAGTCGCTCGACCGTCATTGGTCGGTTGGGAAAAGGACACGACCAAGCCAACCCTCGAGAACCTGACGAAGCTCTGCGCGTTTCTCAACATCGACGCTGCGGCCCTGCTTAGCGGTGCGGTCGTGAATTCTTCCCCGCAATCGACCGACGACGCATCTGCCGTCGATCGGGTTCTTGGCCTGGTCCGCATCGTCGCCGCGCAAGACATCGGCTTCGAACCCACCCCCGACCAGGCACTTCGCTGGCTCGTCAAAAAGGCGGGGATCGGCGACGCCATCAGCGCGCTCGAAACCTGACTCTACTCACCAGACGTCCTCGTTCCACGAACGCGATCAACGAAGCGCCTGATCGGCCCCTTCACCGTCTTCTGGGGGAAGCTTGTCGGAACGCCCCCGCGGATATGGGAATGGAACGCCAGCCGCTGCAGACGCGCGAATTCTGCAATGCCGATCTCCCTCCGCCAGTCGAGGGCTGTGTCGCTGTCCATGGCGACGTAAGCGAGCCACTTCTCCTCGTCGCCCTCTTGAAGGGTCTGCCCGACTTCGTCGCACGCCTCGGTGAGGAGCTTGTAAAGCTTCGGGTTCGGTTCCATCGTCGCGCTCCTCCATGCTCCCCAACTGGCGGATAGATAACGCGAAGCGCGCGTCGTTTCAACTTCCGTTGTTCAAGCGTGACCGACCGGATGGCGATGGGCGGTGAGAGACAGGGTCTTCAGGGCTTCCCTGTTGGTCCATAGAACGTCGCCTTCGTCGGACCAGCTGACGCGCGGCGTCCATGTTTTCCTCGCCGGACCGTCGACCGCCGCCGCGCCGAGCAGATACTCGCTGAGCATGTCGGCGGGAACCAGCCAACCGTGTTCGCAACCGTCATGGGCCAGGAACAACATGCCGCCGTCCAGATGCTCCCTGCCTATGTTGAACATCGCCGCGCCCTTCTTTCCAGAGGACAGGCAGAACCTGACCCGCTCCCCGGTCGATGTCTCGAAGGTGTTACGGGCATTTTCCACGGGACGCAGCGGCCCGCCGATCGAGCGCTCCACCAGAGCGACGTGGTTCCTGAACGTCGGCGAGTTGAGGCTGGCACGGCGGCTCTTGGCTTTGCGGCCCCTCGCCTTGCGTGCTGAGGCCTGTGGTCTCGCTACACGGATTTCTCCGGCGATGGCCCTCGCCTTGCTCCAGAACCCGAAGAACTCCGCGGCATCGTCGATCGAGGCTTTCATCAGGTCGATCCTGCGAACGAGCTTTTCTAAAGGGCGACCCTTGGAGAACGTGGAATAGATCGCCCAGACCAGGCCGTCGGTCAGTACCGCGAATGGAGCGCCCGCTGCGAATGCATAGCATCCCGCCTGGGTCACGACTTTCTCTTCGCGGAGATTGACGCCGAGGTTCTTGCACTCGATGGTCACCCTGACCTCGTTGTCAACGAGGCAGGCGAAGTCGGCCTGACCGTTCGGCAGCGCCAGTTCGCGCCAGAGGCTGTCCGGATCGTCGCGCGTCCCCCACCCCATCAGGTTCAGGATGGGCTGCACCATGACCATGGCTACCTGCGGCTCATTGAGGTGGCGTGTCCTGCGGCCTTTTGAGCGGGCGGCGTTCTTCGCCCTCGCCTTTATATGGCGTGATGCATACGCGCGGATCGCATCGATTTCCGCAGCGAGTGCCACGGGGTCGAGGTTGGACTGAGAGGTGGTCTTTGTTCTTTCCATGACACCATGGTGCCCGCCGCGCGTGGCCGGCTCAACCGACGCCCCCAGGGCGACATTGCAATGTGCAATGGCGGAAAAATCGTGCCGACCTCATTTTGTCTGTTGACTCGACATTGCAAAATGCAATATCACTAGATCAGACGAGATCACAGCTTTGGGTTATCCTGTAGATAAAACCCCATAGCGACCTTTCGCACTCGTCGCCTCAGTTCCGCTGGTGATGTCGAAATCCCTGATTTCGGTTATCTCACGCAGTAGGTCGCGGGTTCGATCCCCGTCTTGGCCGCAAGCCAAGTAGCTCAGATGGTAGAGCAACCGCCAAAAACCCCGATTTCGCCCTTCGTATTCGGCATCACCAGCGGAACTGGACTCCCTTTTCTCGTTTTTCCGCAAATTTCAGCGTACTCCGCCGGAATAAAAATCAGAAAAATACGGGCCATGGGGTTGCACTACATTGCAAAATGCAAGATAGTCGATTTGTAAGTTGGTGAAACGAAATCCCAGTGTTGGGTTATCCTTTTAAGATATCCCCCATCACGATCCATCCGCGTTCGTTTCGTCAATTTATGAAGTACGCGAAATCCTCGGTTTCGGTTATCGCTTTGGGAGCCGGTATACGCAGGTTCGAATCCTGCTCTCCATCTTCGGATGGGGATAGCCAAGTGGTAAGGCACCGTAAAAACCCGATTCCACCATCGCGTTCGCGTACTTCATAAACTGACGGACGGCGCAAGACTTCTAAAGGAAGACTGCAATGTCATACGCATCTCTCATCGATTCAACCAAGGTTTCCCAGATGGAGCGCCTGAACGACCGTCAGGTCGTCAACAACGCTGGCGGCTACGTGTTCGAACTGGACATCTGGGCGCGCCTCGACCGGTTCCTGGTCCTCGGCTCCGACGCGCCGACGTACTACCAGTCTGCCCGCAAGCTGACGCGTGAAAACGCGAAGTCTATCGATGCGTGCTGGAAGGCCGACTTCCGTCGTACCGCTGATCGTATCGTCGAAATCTCGAAGGCCGGCCGTGCGCCGAAGAACTCGCCGGCGATCTTCGCGCTCGCGCTCGGTACGCTGAGCGAAGACGTGGGTGCGCGCCGCGCCGCTCTCGATGCCGTCTCGGCCGTGTGCCGCAATGCGTCGCACCTGTTCGAGTTCGCCTCCCTGCTCGACGCCCTTGGGCGTGGATGGGGCCGTGCGGTCGCGCGTTCGATGAAGTCCTGGTACGAGAACCGCTCTCCGGAGAAGCTTGCGTACCAGATGACCAAGTACCGTGTTCGCAACGAGTATACCCACGAGCGCATCATCCAGCGCGTTCGTCCGAAGGCGGCTGATGGCGACGCACAGCGTATCGCGCTCTACCGCTGGGCGTGCGGCGGCGATCTGGACGGCCACGTGCTTCCGGACCTCGTCCTCGGACACCTTGCGGCGATGAAGGCGGAGAAGGCTTCCGAGCTGATCCCGTTAATCGAAAAGCACGAGCTGACGTGGGAGCAGATTCCGACCTGGGCGTTGACCGACGCAAAGGTGTGGGAAGCTCTCTTGCCGAACCTCGGCATGACGGCGCTGCTGCGTAACCTCGGCACGTTGACGGACCTCGGTGTCATCAAGCCGCTCGGTGGCCAGACGTCTTGGGTCGCGGACCAGTTCGCGGACGCGGATGCGGTGCGCAAGTCGCGCCTCCATCCGTATTCCATTCTCAACGCCCTTGCTGTCTACCGTTCGGGCCGGTCCGTCAAGGGCTCGAGGACCTGGAAGGCCGTGAGCAACGTGGTCGACGCGCTCGATGACGCTTTCTATCTCGCGTTCGGCAACGTCGAACCGACTGGCAAGCGTCACCTTCTGGCACTCGACGTTTCCGGGTCGATGGGCAATAACATGATCGGCGGTGTCCTTTCCGCAAGGGAGGCGTCCGCGGCCATGTCGATGGCGACCGCTCGCGCGGAGAAGTCTCATCACTTCATCGGGTTCTCGCACTCGATCAAGGACCTGAACATCTCCTCGAAAATGAGCCTGCCGGAAGTCGTTCGTTCCATTTCGGGTATCCCGTTTGGTTCAACCGATTGCTCCGCTCCGATGCTCCACGCATTGAAGAAGGGCCTGGAAGTCGACGCCTTCGTTGTCTACACGGACAACGAGACGTACATGGGGTCGATGCATCCGTCCGAGGCTTTGAAGAAGTACCGTCGCGAGACTGGTATCCCGGCAAAGCTGATCGTCGCGGGAATGACCTCCACGGGCTTCTCGATCGCCGATCCTGAGGATGCGGGCATGTTCGACATCGTCGGCTTCGACTCCGACGCGGTCTCTCTCATGGCGGACTTCGTGCGCTCATGACACCTGTCGAACTCCAACGCGCGGCGAACGAACTCTTCCCGGACACCGGGGCGGGGACGCTTGCCGACGCGCTGGGGGTCGACTACACGACGACATGGCGGTATTTCCAACGGGAAACCGTCCCAGGTCCCGTGGCGGCCGCGATCACGGCATGGCTGCAACTGAGTAGTCAGTTCGAAATCGCCCCGCCACGAAAACCCTGCGACACCCAGGAATTCGACAGGCTGGTCGAGCTGATCAGCCCAGGCACCAAGGAAAAAAGCGGCTTGTCCGGTATCGAGGCGGCCGCTTTTCTCGTGTTCGGCGACAACTGGAAGGGAAAGTTCTGCCAGTGCGCCAAGATCGACGCCAGTACGCTGTGGCGTCAGATCGTCAACGACAACGTGAGCGGCCCCGTGGCGGCCGCCATGAGGGCTTGGCTCATGATCTGGAAGCTGACGGGCCAAGCGCCGCAAGTTCCCGCTTCATCCAAAAAGCCAGCAAAGAAGAAGATGCCGACCTACGCGCGGCTCTTGCTCGACTGACCTTCTCCAAGTTTGGCTTCGTATTCGGCAATCTCGCGCGTCAGCGTCTCGAGCATGCTCTCCATGCCGTCGGTCATTGCTTTCCAGATAACCGGTGCGACGTCCTCGGGTCGTTCGGCGGCCTTTTTGGCTGCAATGGCCTCCTGAAACCGCTTCGCCTGCGTTCTGTTCACCCAGAGCTGATGGTCGTTTCCGATCATTTTCGTTCCTTTGTCATACGGATCGGTTTCAGTCGCAGGCGACAGTCCGCAGCTGGCCGTTGGCATAGGTGTGCAGTTTTCCGCCGTCGGCCTTGATCACGATCTTCTCGTCGTCCATGCCGATCATGCTTCCCTTCGTCCCGTCGGCGGCCTGAAAGCAGAAAGCGCCCGAAGAATGGGCCTGGACAACCTCGTGGGGCGCGATGGTGACTGCAAGCGGCTGAGCCGGACCGCTCATGAAATAGTAGCCACCGGCAGCGACCGCCAGAAGGATGATCGCGATCAGGTATGGCCGCTTCCTGGTCGATTCGACCGCACCGCCGCCCACCAAACCGAGGATGCCAGCGATGAACCCGATGGCCAGAATGAAGCCAATGGCATCCGTCAAATCGCCTTCAGATTTCTTTGTGAACATGCGTCTCTCCCGCCACTTATGTCTGCAATTAAATGCTGACCTGGAATTTTGCCGGCATCCAGCATTTTTCGATCAGTGATCGAATTTAATCCTGAATTGACCTGATCGCTTGCTTAACCGGCTGCGTCCAAAGCGTTTCTCGAACATTTCACTTCCGTGGGCAGTTTGAGACCGTTACCATTTTCGGAGACTGAAGTCTTCCAAACTCTCAACCGGAGAAACCATGCTCAGCAGACGTGAATTCCTTACGACAGCCTCCCTCGCCGCTGTCGGCCTCATCGTCGCCGGAACACTGCCTGCTCCTTCGATCGCGAAGGAAACTCAACCTTCATTCCCCTCCAAGCCTTCCAGAGGCAGAGGGATGGTTCTTTCATTTCTGGGTATGACGTCGTCTGCGGCCGTAACCCAGTCCGTCCTCTCCCACATCGAGGCTCACCCCACACGCCGGTCGCTGGCGATCGGGGATCGTGCCTTCTGTGATGAACTCTTGCCGCTTGCGGCAGCGCCGGAGCGGAGGGTTTCCTTGGTGGCGTTCGGACCCGAGTTTTCCGTCAGGAACTCGCACCAAAATCTCATCTCGCACTGGCGAGACGATCCTGACGAGCTTATTTTCCAGTCTCCTGATGCCCGTTTTCTCGGGACGTCTCTTTCCGGCATTCAGCGCGACCAGCTCAACTTTGCTTGGCAGTGTGGCCACCACGCGACTTGCGGCATTGTAGCATCGAGCATCGAAGACATGCATTCCCAGGTCAGCGCGATCCTCGACCGGTTCCCATACGGCGTCTATTCCCGAGAGCTGAAAGCGATCGACGTGAGTTTCGACGGAACAGACCTGTCGTCTAGTTTCCGGGAGGCCTTCTTGTCCGATCCTTCTTCCCACATACAGTGGACGCGCTCTGTCTGATTGAAAGGAGCTGGCCGATAAACAGCATTATCGGCCAGAGCCTTGCTCAAATAACGAAATGACTATCTGACGCCCTCAATTATGGGCGCGATCGCTTCTTCCCCTGCCGATCTAGTCATCGGATTGTCCGGCGTCAGCTCCGTGTTCCGCAGCTGCGCGGGCCGCCTTCTTATTTTCGTAGTGGCCGTGCGCGAGGATGCCGAAATAGACGACCGGGAAGATCAGGATCGCGGCGAGGATACACAGCGTTTGAACGATCGTCGCAGCATAAGCGATGAGCGTCTCGTGGAGTGGCCCACGGCGTGTATCCCTGCGATCCAAGAAATGTTCTGCGACGAAGGCGACCGTGCAGACGATCATCCATCCCCCGGCGACGATTGCCCCCGCTAATAGCCAGCCGACAAAATGAGCCAGTGCTGCCACAATCAGGCAATTGAGAACCCAGAGGATGAAGGCGGCTTCCGTGAGGACCAAAGAACACTCCTTTACAGATTTGACCAAAGGAGTGTGAGGTCTGTCGATTTCGGCTTCAATCGAAATCTTGGAATTTGCTGCGCGACGCCATCAAACCTTCGGCTGGCTGGAATTTCGGCGGTCTAGGAATGCTGTGATCGCCCTTGGATCGTAGTTCTCTTCCCATACCCGGTTTGCCTGGCTCGCGAATACCGCCGAGACGATCAGCGCCTCGTGGAGAGTGGAAAGCTCATTGCCGCCACCTGCCACCCTTTCCGATCCGCGGGGGTCCTGATAGTTCATTCCAGCGAACCACACGCGGTCGTTCGGTCCAGCGTCGACCGAGGTGCCTCCCTTGGCGGTAATCATGACGCTGAGCGTCGCAGTGTCTCCGGTTGGGAGGTCGCTATCCTTTAGCACTTTTCCGAAAACCAACGTCCCTCCACCCGAGTGCCAGATTCTGAAGCCGTTCGCCTCGGCTAAATCGCGCGACTGGGAAACCGGAGATGGTTGCTTGATTTCGGCGGTGACGGCCCCGGTCGACGGGTAGCCGTAGTCGGCCAGTCCCTGCATCACCAGCGCAGCGTCGTAGTTGGTATTGGGATCGATTCCCCTCATAAACGCGAAGGCGGCGGCCGTACGCAAGACCTTCGTAATCATCCACCCGCCTTTGTCGGTAATGATAGCTTTGATGTCGACATCTTCCGCAAGCAGGTCTTCGTATCCCGAGATCAGCGCGAGTGCAGATTGGCGAATGGCTTCACTGTCGATGTGATCGTAGTTGCTGCGAGGATCATGCGGGAACACGAAGCGTGAGCCGTCCTTTGCCGGACTTTTCGACGCCGATGGCTCGATCTTGAGCTCGTGCATCAAGGCGTCAGGCCGTCGGCCAAGCGCCTTTGCGACCGCCGCGAGAACAGCGGTGGATTTGACGTCGCGCCCCGAGAGTTCGCGGAGTTCCTTGGTAAGATCGCGGATGTTCTGGTGAGTCAGTTCTACTGGCATGCGAGCCTCCGTCTACGGTCGTGGTAGCGGTTTAGCCCTCGTCGACCCGCCCGCGACCTTCTGACAAAGGTTCGTGGTGTGCAGTGAATTCTTCAAACCAGCGTTTAGCAAACCCATAGGGGCGAGGACTGCCGGAGGCTGCTGGCGGCTCCTGATCACTACATAGAGGGTACCGCATGGAAGAGCAAGGTGCCGGCCGCACGCGCTGCCTTTGTTGTGTGCGTTGCCTGGCAATAAGTTAACGGCTGACACGCAATCAAGAGGACATCATGCCCAGACACATACCCGCCCCAGAAATTCCAGGACTGGTCGCGTCGACCGTGACCGTTGGCACGTGGTGTGGCGACGAAGCGAGGAGCTGGTGCTATCACCATCCGTCTGATTGCCGACCGCTTTCGAAGCGGATCGCTGTGTTCGTCCGCGACGACGGCCTAGACTCCCATGTCAAGCTCATCGAAGGTGACGGCAGAAGCGCTTCGTTTGTCGAGCATGCACGCCGCAATCTCCCCGAAGGGGCAACGCTCGATATTGCCGTTACGGTCGCGTCCGAAATGGCTTCCCAGATGACCCCCTCGCCGCCTACTACTCCCGAGGAAAAGGACGAGCGCCTGGTCGCCGGCATCCTGACGGCCAACGGTTTCCTGCTCGACGACTTCTACGGCCAGACGGCGTGGTTGAAGGAGAGCAACATCGAAGGCTTCAAGGTCTATGTCCGAGGCACTCCCGCTCCCCAATTCGTGGAAATCCAAGGGCGCGATATCGCGGTGCCGCTGACCGACCGCATCTTGGCGGAAATGCCGGTCGAGGTCGGCATCTCCAGTGACTACGACAAGGGCAACACATCCTGTATCGCACCCTGCCTCGAAGAGGGCGTGAGGGTCATCCTGGAAGGAATGCTTCCGCACCCGGCTGAAGACGAGGTAATGGTATTCGACTACGAAAAGCTTGTCGCCTCTAAGCCTGTTATAGGCCGCACCCCCAAGCGCTAGTGCCGTCTGAGTTCATTGGTCGGTAACGCCCGTTATCGGCCGCTATTGGTGATTCCACGTCATCTCTATTAGTAATTTCACGCCATCTCTATTATCAATTCCACGCCGTCAGCGGCCGCGCTCCTGGGAGCAGGGTTTAAGCCTAGTGGACGTTGGCGCTCTAAGGTCGAAGGCCCGGGAAGGAAGCGTCGAGAACATAAGACAGGGGAACCTGAACCTCGATCATCATGCGAACTCTGGCCTCATAACCCGTACCGTGTCCGCAAAGGAGTTGCGTTTGCCCGGGCGCGAGCTACCACCCTTCCTGAACTGGTAGCCATCCAGATTGGCGAAGCCATCCACTGATATATCCCCCGCGATACTGACCGTGATGATGCCGCCGATGGCCGAGTCCCGGTAAATTCGCAACGACGGGTCATCTGGATCGTCTGTTGCCCTTTCGAGCGCGATCATAGTCATGCATCCGTCTTCTGGCTTGTTTCACATCTCCTTTTTGAGGAAATGCGCCCTGATCGCCATCCGCTTTCGGTGCTTCGCCGCTGGGAAGACCGCCCAATCGGGAACGACTTGGCGATGTCTCCCTCGTATATCGCTCCTGCTCGATGAAACGACGAGACATGCTTGTGGAGTCTTCAAAAAACATTGATCTCGCATTGGAGTGAGGTCCAAAATCTAGTTCGACCTTCGATACGCCGAAATTCAGACAACCGCGATCCATCGTTCCAGGAGGAGACGAAAATGTACGTGATGCCCGAAGAACGAAACTATGAACTCAGCATGAACTCCTACGAGGCGCTCGACCTCGTCAACATCCTTCGTTTCAGGCTGAAATGCAAAACCGAAAAGAAGGTTGGCGTTATCCCCATGGGCTTTGGACTCATGTATTGGGTCGATACCAACGGACAATACATGGACGGCAAGGTGCTGGAGAAGGAAACGGAGCTTACCGAACTTCTCAAACAGCTAGCTGAATAGCCGATAACGCTAGTTATCGGCCGTTCTTCCGCTTTACATTCCGTAACGGCCCATGGCTAGCGCGGTCGGGATCGTTATAGACTTGGCCTCGATGCGATCCCGCTCTCGTTCTATGATCTGCCGGGTAAACTGGGAGCTTTTCGTATAGACGTTGGCCAATAGATATTCGACTTCATCGAAAGCTCTGTCCCAGCTCCAGTCTTCCTCGTTTTCCACAAAATCCGACAGCCGTTTCTTCGCTTCGTCGGAGACGTTGATGTCCCAGGAGAAGTCGTTGCTGATATGTGAGAGTTGCGCGACGATGTCTCCGATAGGGACATCGTCCAGGAAAACCGACGGGTCCAGCACCTCGACGTTGGTCCTGTCCTTGTAGTCAGGGGCATATTTCTTCGGGATGAACGCCTGCTCCAGCTGGTTCATCGTATATAGCGTCCGCCCTACTGGCGCTCGGTAGAAGCGGTCGCTGATAGGGTCCTTCTTTCCAAGATCGTCAAAAGCCAGCTCGAGCGGATAAGCCGCAAAATGATCGACGGAAAGCATAGGCTCTGGAACAGCAATCCACAGCTCTCCGTCGATCGCGACAACAGCGTTCGCAATCCAGGAATGGAATTCAGTTCGCGCCTCTTCGAGTTCCGCCTCGCCCACCTCGCCAAGTTTCATCGATTTCGCGAGTTTTTCGAGCTTTGGATATTCGGATAAGATGTCCACACCTCTGGCAATCTTGTTCACGACTCCCTTTGGCAGAACGACATCCTGCTGCCCACTGGCCTTTAGGGCGAACCTGTGGAATGCGAACCGCCGGTGTCGATAGCGAACGATATCTTCCAGGGAATGAAAGTCGGGGTTGATCTTCTTGTAGAAGACGCCGTCCCGATGCCTGATTTCCTCGATGTCTCTTGTGCGGCATTCTACCCTGACGACGACTGGCGCTCTAACGTCTTCCACTTCTTCGATTTCGACCTTGGTATCCACCAACGCCAATATCGATTTCAGTTCTCCGTAGCGAGGCAGTGCCGCCGCAGTGATAAGCACCGGAAACTTCACATCCAATATCATCGTCGTCCCTCGTCCCTTCGCCGCCCAACGAGGCCATCGGGTGTCGAGTGAGCATCGGCCCTCAAGAGGCATGCCACAAGAAATTGGCAATCTCTCCCTCAACAAACATTCCGGACTGGCCGGTAATGGTACTTATCGGCCATCGGCGATCCGACCTTACACGTGAACCGGTCTGTCCATCCATTCCCCCTAAAACTAACTGACCTCCTGGTCATTGTCGTTGCCTTACCCATCGGCGGCAACTCGTCGAGACCTTCGCCCCTGAAATCGCGAGACTTAGGTCCGGTGCCAATCGCGAGCTCAGTTGTAGGTTCTGCCTAGCAAGCAGGCGGCATCAGGGGCGGATGACCGCCTCCCGCTGCCCCGAAGACCATTCCGTTGCCGGGGCAGCGGTCCTCTGCGCGCGCTTCGGAGCTTTGAACTGCTCAGGCTATGGTGGATTGCTCTCCCGATGTATAGCGTTCCCACATCGTCGCGCGGATGGTCCCCATGATCGTGAAAGCCCGTTTTCCTGTTTTCCTTCGGGAAGTCCGACCGCCCGGGTTTCGAAACCGAGGCCCTGCTGTCATTTTTTTGGACACTACGGTCGACATCCGCGAGGTGTCTGAGTCCGAATCCCCGGTCGCGCTGCGTGCAACCGCGGGACACTTCGTCAGCGCTCGAACCAATGCGTTCGAGTTTCGGTTCATAGATGGCCGTTTCTATCGTCCGCTCCGCAAGACGATCGAGTCCTTCGAGGGTGTGGACCTTCGAGAGCCATGGGGCCGCCCTCATGGACGTCAAAAGCTTGCCGACGAAATCTATGTGGCCGTCCTTCCCCACGCGAAGAAAGCTTACCCCGTTGGCGTACTGGATATCCTACAGGGAAAAGACGTTCCGAACGTCAACCAGGTGTCCTTCATCGATCGCTCCGCGAAAACGGAAATCACCGATAGCGACGAAGAAACGGTAGAGGCGGCCAGGAGACGCTTCGAGGAGCAATGCTCGTCCTATGTCGTCATCGACGGCAAAGTGTGGGTAGAGTGCAACGAACCGCTTCTGTCCGTCGAGATGGACGCGCGGTCGCCGGAGTACAAAAGGATTTCCATTTTCGCTGGCGAGCTCCCGACCTACTCGCCGCTTCTGTCGCGCGAGTATCTTCCTAGCAGCATCCAGCTCTTCTCCTTTGCCGAGCTTGAAACCGTTCAAGCGATGGCCGGGAGGACTTCCTCTCCAAAAGCGGTGTTCGAGGGGGCGAGGTTCTCCGTCATATCCCACGATCCGTTCTATTTTTCGAACGATTTTCCGTACATACCGGACGGCGTTCGTATGCTTTGGGAGCTGCAGTCAGACGATGAGGTGCCGAAGGATATGATCATTCCAGTGGCGGAGTTCCTCGCGAATGACGCCAACTGGACCTATGACGGCGTCGAGGAGATGCTCCAAGGCTGCTTGACCGCCGCCAAGCCTGGTTCAGAAGCCAAGCTCTTCATCCCGTCGATGCTCGAAAGGTTGCGTGATCGGCCGATCTCGCTGGATGTGAATACCCGCCAACCGACGTTCGGCTTACGGTAGCCGTGTTTTCTTGCGTCAGCCTCCGGCACGCTTTGGAAAAATCCAAGGAGAAAAAGCGATGTCCGTCAGCCTGAAGCGCATCAAGGGGCCGAAGAAGCCGATGACCGAAGTACCTGCGAAGGATTTCGTCGGCAGGAACGGTTTCGGTACGATCCCGATCCCACACAAAGACTGGTCCGACCGTATAGCGGCAACCCAAGTCGTCCTCAATGTCATCGAGTCGGGTCGGCTTCCAAAGGATTCCGAGCCTCTCCAGCAGAGCCTTAGCATGGTCAAGGGCATGTTCTCGAGGATTTACGTCGGAGACTGCTACGATTGGTTCACGACCTCGAAGTTCCTCGGTCACCCGTCAGGCGAAGTCAGCAAGGCCATATCGACCAGCATTGCCGTCCTCAAAGGTGCAATCCGTGAGCAAAACGTCGACCTGTTCAACGAAGCCGTCGAGCGCATCAATGCCGACTATGGCAACGAAATGCTCGAGAACTACCTCGACATGACGGTCAGGAACGGGCATCCGGTGCGCGAAGAAGGCTGGGCCTACGTTCTCTGGTCATCGTCGGAACGCGACGTCGTTCATGTCGGCGCTGCCGGCGGCGAGGTCGAGGAGGTCATCAAGCGCCTGAACGACGAGAACCCCGACCATCATCCCTATGGCGTCCTCGCAGCCTGGCTGGTCCACGAACCGCTCGCGGCGTACAACGACATCCACGCAGCGCTCGACCGCTACGCCATGGGCGACGGCTTCTTCCGCGTCAATTTCGGCATCGCCCGCGACACCGTCCATAAACTCCTCAAGGACACAGACAACTTTGCCCTGTCGCCGTGGCACGATCACGAGGCCGAAAGTGCTCCCTCCGCACCGCAGATGAAAATGGCGGGCTGACAATCACAGAACGCTCAGGCTTTAAACCTGGGCGTTTCGCTTGTAGGCAACGCTTGATGCCGGCCGCTGCCGACCTGAGAATTGTCCATAGAAACATCAACGACTGGTATGGACATGGCCGAGCGGCAGAAGACTTTCGGAGAAGCACTCGAGGCACTCATGGGCGGCCAGTGCGTCCGCCGCGCGGGTTGGAACGGAAAGGGGATGTTCGTCTATCGGCATGTCTTCGCGCCAGCGGCTGTTCCAGGAATCGTTCTCGACGGAAGCGCCGTTAGCTTCGCGTCCACCTTCGTGCTCTTCACGGCCCAGAAGGTCCATCAGCCTGGGTGGAACGCCTCGCAGCCAGACATGCACGCTACCGACTGGGAAATCCTGTCGGCGGTAGACATTCTCGCCTCACAGGTCTGATCGCGCTTTTGCGTTTTTCGCATGATCCGGTGTTTACACGCTTGGCTTCACGGTCGCTCCAGTCGAGACTGAATTAATAGACTTGGAGAAATGCCGTGACCGAAACACCGAAGCCTGCCGATCCATCCGTCCTGACCTTCAGGATCAAGCCGCCCGAGTGGACAGACAAGAGCGGGGAGGGCTTCCGTCTCTTCAAAGCCCAGACCTCGCTTGGCGAGTTTGTTTATGGCGTCGACTTCAACGGTCAGGCATATCACCAAGGTCTCGATATGACGGGTCGACACGAAGAAGTCGACCACCCGACAGAGGATGCCGCCAAGATCGCGGCAGAAGCCGGATATTCCCGTCTCGTGATGAGAGACTTCCTAGCGGTATCCGAGCCATACTCCCCGCCCAAGCCCGTGTTGAAGGAAGCCAAGGTCGTCGCTGAACTTCGCGATATTCTCGTCAAATACGCAGACGAATGTGAGGATGCGCGGTCCTACGGAGGCCCCACGATGTTGCCGCATTTTCCGCTCGACGAAGGTAAGATGCGCGTTTTTGGTATGAGGCTCGACGCTCTTGACCGAGAACTCGTAGGCCATTTCGGATAGCCTTTGTTACACGCCTTCGTCGTTGATATGGTCGTCAAATCAAGGAGAGGCGTGTCATGGAATTTCAGTGTCCCATCAACTACTACATAAGCGGAACCAAGGACGGGGCGGTCTCCAGCAAGAAGTACTATTTTCGCGAGTTCGTGACTGTCTCCATTGCCGAGATTTCGTCTGCCGAGGCTCCTGTCGCCGTCCGCTGGCGTCCGGCTCCCAGAACGCCGCCATCGATGTATTCGCGTCAAAGGTTTTCGGATACCGGAGTTGTCGGACCCGACGGCTATCAGCATACGAGATGGTATAACGGCAGACATTGGCAGAGGCTGTGCCACGGACACCTGAATTCCAGCTCAGCCCATCATACTGGCACTACAGCCACCCCAGCCCTCACAGTTGACGACTTGGCGGCCGCGCTCATGCGCGAGACTTACCACGAGTCGGCGACGTCGGCGGTCGTGATGGGGCTGGGGGACGAACTCCATGAAGTTGCCTGCGTATCTGGCTCCCAGGACGTAAATCGCGACCCCTCGGCCGATTTCTCGTCTATCAGGCGAAGCGATCGACCTGAGAAAGTGGATCGCCTTCAAGAGGCTGTCGCTTCGTTGATCGTGGTGGATGGAGTTCTTCATAGGCGGTCCATGGAGCCTTTCGTTTCGGTCTGCCATACCAAGCATCGTGCGCTCGATCCACACCTGGACATCGCCATCGAGACAACCCCGCGGCAGTTCTGGGATCAACGCGAAGCGGCCTACAACATTTTCGCGATCCCGGATTGGGATCGCGCGGTGGCGACGGCTCTTGATGGAACCTCCGCTGTCCAATCTCTCGCGCATTTTGCACCGGAGATTTTGATCGCCGATTCCATTGCCCGAGACCACGAATCGTCGACCGAAGTCGGCCTGGTGTTGAAAGGCTTGCTCGCAAGTCTCCGACTTGCCGCACCTGTGCATGGCCCCTATCCCCATCGCAACATCACAAGGGCGATGTATTCCCAAGACTTGGACGAACAGTTCGAATTGCTTTCGGCGATACCTGCCGACATTGTGACGAAGTGGAAGAAGAGCGACAAGCAGCAGATGAGGGACGCGCTGTTGCTTCTCGAGGACCGGGTGGTTTCGGTCCCGGTAGAGACGCAATCCCCCTCTCCCATAATGCGCTGACCGTTCACTGGACATCGAAGTTCAACAGCGTGTTGAAATCCGCACTTCGGTGAATGCATCCCGATGGCAAACCGCTTGGCTTTATGCGTTGCAACCGGCTGTTTGCCGCCGACCGCCACACGCGCTTCAATAGTGTCAGACGCGTCGACAACGGGGGCGAGATGGAAGAATGGCGTATTAAGTGGCTTCGGATGGCGATGCTCCGGCTGCACACCCTGCTCCCCGACGGCTTCACGATCCGGCAACTGTCGAACGCGAGCTTTACGCTGCGTGGCCTGACCAAGCGGTTCACCGAGGGAGCGGAATCGCTTTCCTGGGTCGCTCAGGTCGGCTCCAAGCCGTCCAAGAGCGGCAAGTCTATCGAGACCATCTACAAGGTGACGCCGTCTGGCCGCGCCGCCCTCATCAGGGCCGTCAGTCCTCTCTACGCCGATCTCCGCGCAGGAACAGTCGATGCGCCCGCCTGTTATTTCCGCAGCATCGAAGCGGCCGAGGAGAGCCTCGTCTATTATCTCGGTCAGGTTGAACGAGGCGAAAACACGATGGAGACGCTCGTAAGAGACCACCTCTCCGCCAAGGGCGACGTGAGGCATGATCTCAAGATATGCTTTTCGGACTACGAGGGCCTCAAGGACATCGACGCGGCGGCCGCGGATCAGCTGCGCAAGAGAATTTGGTCGGTGATCCAGCGGACCAACGACGGCATGAAGGCGGAAAACCCCAAATGGAAGGGCAATCTTCTCGACTACTTCCGTGGAGAGGCCTGATCTGGCGCTGCTTCATGACGCTCTTTATCGGTCATTTACCTCCCGGCGCTGGATTGTTGCGGCCCCGCGCGTTCTGATGACTTGCATTCTGGAGAAATCGCATGACCGACCACAACCGCAACGGACATCTCAGCCGCTTCGAGGACTACGCTCCGATCAAGCGCTCGCTCGACGAGATCGTAGAAAGGGCCATCGCCTTCAAGAAGGGCGACAAGGACGTTTACGACGAACCCGAACCGACCGTCGTGGCCTCGTTCGCGACTTCCGATCTGGTCCGCTACAGGTTGAACAGCACGAGGCTGGCAGATGCCTACATCGCGATGGGGGACACGAATACCCATCCCCACGACGACGATGGCTACACGGACCGGTGCGCCCGTTTCGGGGTCGTAGACAGGGCATCTGGCGAACCGGTCGCCATGTTGTGGGTTCTCAAGAGCCGTAGGGACGATACGCACTTCAAAATCTGCCATCCGTCGTTCTCGAAGACCCGTGCGCTCGAACAAGGCGAATTTCTCGACGTCTTGAAGGAACTCGACATTCCGCCAAGCCACAGGAACGGCGAAGACAACGATTTCGTCAGAGAATACGACCTCTGGTACGAAGACGGCGAATGGATCGCCAAGGAACCGCAAAGTGTGTTGGCCTTCCGGTATGAAAGCATCTGCTTCGGAACCCATCCTCCTATCAGGGACACCGTGACCATCTACGTTCCTCTTGATCCGTCGACGCCCTTGGACGGCGGCGGAGACGCCCGCGCGGCCTACAACGCGCTGGATCACTATCGAGGCCTCGCCCAGCAGAAGTTCTGGGCCATGCGATACCCTGTTCAGTCGGGCCATTCCTCTTGGCTCGGCCCCAGCGACCCTACCGAGGTGAAAGTGACAGACCCGAGAATCTACGCTGAGTGCATTCCTGATGTCGCTCCGACCTCGGATGCGGTCCAGACCCTGCAACCCTGATCACAAGGGGCGGCTGTCTAGCGCCGTCCTGATCACGGCTTGAATGGCGAGCGTTGACTGCGGAGGGATGGCGACAACCTCGCCGCATTGATCGCAAGCGGCCGCCATGATCTGCTCGACGACAGCCCCGCTTGACTCGAGCTGGACGTCGTGAATCCCGAACGTCGTCTGAACCACCGCCTTGCAGCTATCGCAACATGCCGAGCTCTTGTCGCCTGCGTTCCAGACCTTCATTTTGCCCTCATCCATTTCCGTTGATGCCGATCATGATGGCATTGATCCTGAATGGCATCAACGGCTGGCTGATAACTCACGTTACCGGCCATCGGTTGGCGCATCCGTTCCAAGTCTTGATTCCTAAGTCCAGCAATATAGGTTTTAAATATATTGATTGGAACCTATTTTTCTCCTATATAGGCGCTTAGATTTGAGTATGGAGCTTCGATGAATTCAGTTTCCGCAGCGATTGTGTCCAGACGGGTTCAGCTCGGGATCACGCAAACCGAGGTTTCGAGGCGATCCGGCGTTTCCCAACCGTCTATCTCGGACATCGAGGCCGGTGCCACTCCCCGTAACTCGACCCTCGCGAAGCTCGCCAAAGCACTCAGGTGCCAGCCGAACGACCTCGATCCCACGTATGGGATGAAAGGAAGAAACACCAGATCAAGCCGTGGCGGTCTCAAGCCGGCAAAGACTTTCGTTGATCCTGAGGTTGTGTCGCTGCTGGATGAACTCGCTGACGAGTTGGCGAACGGTTTTGGGTTTGTCCCATCTCATCTCCAAGTAATCCAATTCCTTGCGAAGAAAGCAGCTATCTCCCCGGCACAGGAACGCGAAGGAAAGTCGTTTGTCCGATCTGCAAATCCCGGTGTGGAGCGTGATTGATGTCTTCTGTTTCGAACGAAAACTACAATATCGTCGAACAGGCCGTCTTTGGATATTACGAAGGGCATCGACTGCTTCGCTCGAGTGTGAGACTGACTACCAACGATGAATACGAGCTTGCCGCGCTGTCGGATTTGGCCCCTGGCGTTTCGATTTCGGGTACGGAGAGTTATCTGAGCGGGTCTCAGCTTCCGGGTGGGTTCTACGCCCTCGTTCGAACTTGGCTCGCTCAGGAAATGCCCCGGCCCGGTTGCGTCTGGAGCCATATCCTCCTGATCCCGAGTGCGACGATGTCCACCCAAGTCGACCTGACGCCGCTTCTTTCGCTGTTCCGTCGGCCCCACGGCTACAAGGCCGACGATGGATTTTCGGAACCGTTGAAGATTGAAAAGCGGCCGACCGACATCCCTGCCCCCGATGCGCGCTTAGTCGCTGCCGCGTTACGCGAAGCCTACCAATCGGTCTCGATCGACACGTCCAAACTCGACGCGGAAAAGTGGGAGCGGGCTATCATCGCTGTATGGTCGCAGCAGTGGCCAAGACTTCGGCGCAAGTTCGTCTTCCGCTCGGCCTCCTCTTCCTATGGGCTACCGGGACAAAGCGTCGGCCGTGTGGAGCGTGGTCAATCCGTTTCACCTCAAGCTGATGGCTGGTTGGATTCTGCCGTCGCCGACGCCGTCTCCAGGTCCATCACGCCTCTCAAACGCTTCCTCTGGCGATACGGGAAAGACATCGACGCCGCCGACAACGCTTTCGCCGATCTAGTCGAACTTCATGTCGCCGAAGCCACTAACGGCCCGGATGCCATCGTTGAGCGGGTGTTTGCCCGGTTCGCCAAAGGTCAGGCCGAAACGTTGAAAGGCGACCTGCTTGGCTTGGGCGGAAGGGTCTCCCTTGTCGGCATCGCCAATCTGTCCATCCGCTCCAAATTGCTGGCCCAAGGATTCACCTATCCTCGCCCTCCAAGCGGCTGACGGTCGGCGTCTTCAATTTTTCGGGTCTCCCAGTATCAATTGCCATTTCCCACGGCGCGTTGTTTTCCTTTTTTTAAGACTCCGACGGTATATGGAGCATCAGGTTCGCAGGAGGACGCAGATGTCTAAGTTCGCCGTATTCAAAATGTCCGCCTTTTCGCTGATGGTCGGCGCGCTTCCCGCCCACGCCGATTTTACACCGCTCGAAGCCAAGGGGTCAGCTTCTCTGGCAACGCACTTGGCCGTTTGTGCTGGCAAGCTCAAGGCCGGCCAAACTTTCGTCGGCGGACTCGATGTGAGTGAAGCCGCCAAGACATCGGCGGCGGCGCTTCGCTTCGTCGTAGGAGAGATCGGTTCCGCAACCGCCACGTTCGAGGTCATCCAGCGCGCCAACGAAGAGGCATTCGGCCGGAATTTGCTTTCCTACCCACTGAATGCGCGCGGCGAAGTTGCCAAGGTCTTGGAGGATTGCGATCCCGCTATCCAAGAGGCTCGCTCTGTTTACAACAATGCGTCGAAGCGCGTCGCTATGGTCGCGGCGGCTAAGGCCGAAGATATCCGCCGACAAAAGGTCGCCTTTGACACTCAGCAGGCAGTGAAGCGAGCCGAGGCGGAAGCCAAGGCCAGTTCTGCGAAGCTGGCCGCTATCCGTGAGGAGGCGGACGGCAAGGTCAGGGTTGAACAAGCGCGAAAAGAAACAGTTGCCGCTGACGCGGATGCCAAGGTTCGTGTCGAGGCGGCAAAACGCGAAGCGTCTCTCGCGGATGCCGAGGCAAAGACCCGAATCGAAAAGGCGCGTCTTGATACTGTTAACGCCGAGACCGCCCTGAGGAATGCGGATGGCACTCGTTCCGACGTCAGCGTCCAATCCTCCCGATCTGAACACGGCACGTCGGCGGCGTCTGAGGCCGACCAGTCGGCAGGGATGCTGACCAAAGCAGTGTTGGCAGCGTCTCCCACCCCCGCACCAGGCTCGGTGAAGCTCGTCCCAGGGTCTCCAGAGAAGAAGGCCATCGATCAGAAGATCGCCGATTACGTCGAATGCAGTGAATATTTCAAAGCCGGCATCCTTATAAATCCCGACTACGTGGACGTCGTCCAAGTCGCGGCGATGGCGACTAAATTGGAGGCGTTGGCCTTCCTAGAGGCCAAGCCCTACTACGCGATAGCGGACGTGTGGAACAGGCAGGCGGATTCCCGTGCCTATTACTCGAAGATGACCTACATGTACTGGGAGCTGACCGAGGGGGTTTACGGTGACTGCCTGGATATCTACGGCGCTGCCTCCGATCAACAGAAAGCATCGGCAATGGCGAATTACGCCGACATGAACAAGCCGATCGTTCTTCGTATTCCATAGCCGCTCCTCGACACTCTCGATTGAACCCTGGTGGCTGCGGCGAACCCCTGATGGGGACGTTTGGTGGAGGACGACCTTCCTGGCCCCTCGTCGCCGCGGCGACGGGCAGGTCTAGGGTCTACCTTCCGTAAGGGACACATTTTCCTTCATTTGAACCTGACAAACCCACGTGGCATAGTCGTGAGAGAAAGTCAGGGAACGCCTATCCGATGAACGATCGTCCGCTTAATCGAAAGATGCTGGAAAAGGCCTTCAACAAGCTGGGAGAAATCCTGGCTCGCAAAAAGGTGTTGGGAGAGATCGCCGTCTACGGCGGGACTGCCGTCATGCTTCAACTCGAATACCGTGAAAACACCGCGGATGTGGATTGCGTCGTCAGTGTCGGTCATGGTCCGGTGATGGAAGCCGCTAGGGAGGTCGGTCGTCAGCTGGGGATAGGGACAAGTTGGCTGAACGAGAACGTGTCGGTTTTCACGAGCAGGTCGGCGACCGATGCGGACCTCATCCCCTACGGAAAATATCCGCAGCATGGACGCCCGCATCTAAACGTGGTCCTCGCCAAGCCGGATTACCTCGTCGCCATGAAGGTCGAGGCGCTACGCCGCGCCGCAAGCCGTGATATCAGCGATCTCACGATGCTAGCGAAGAAGCTGGGGCTGAAGACAGCGGACGACATCTTCTCGATCCACGCATTGTACTTTGGACCCGAGAACATTAACCTCACGATGAAACAGGCGGTAGCCGGAATTGCTGCCGACCTCACCAACGGACCGGAAGACGATGTCGGGAATTCGCCCAAGAAGCCTAGCTGAAGTCGTTGACGTCGGTGGAGCGGAATATGCCCTCCCGTTGGACGAGTTTCTCGACGAATTCTACACGGAATATCCTGATCGCGATGCCATGCAGGCGATGATATCCGCATCTCCGGCCTATCTCGGTAATGAATTCGCGGATTCATACATCGGCGCGGTCGGGGAGCACCTCGCCCTGCGGTGGGACCTCGAAGTGCCGGATTGGACCTGCGATGCTCGACGTTCTGGCGGCCGCACGCCACGCTTCGTTCCCGACATGCCAAGCCTCCGTCCAATACTCTTGGTGGAGGCTCCCTATGCCTTCAGGAGGAGAAACATCTTCACCGGAGAGGAACCGCTCCAAAGAGCGCGCTGGCCGAGGGAAGTCGCGGTCTATGAACCGGCGGGCCTCTCTCGATCACCTCGTTAAGTAGCTGCGCTCGGTAGCCCTACTTCGGGACAGCGGTCTGCGGGATTGCGGCTGCGGCGACCGACTTGTTTATGGCGTCGAACTCCCGCTCCAGGAAACGCAGGTCAGAGCTGGCGCGGTCCATGTACTCTTCTCTGGAATGGAATTTCAGCAGATAATCGTGTAGCGCGTCCTGGAGTTCGACCAGCTCCGCCTTTGCGGTGCCGATGTCGGCGACCTTGAGGGCCGTGACCATTTTCTCAAAATTGGTGACGGCCTGTTTGACCGCATCGAGTTTCTCGGCCGCCTGGGGTCCGTACTTTTTCACTGACCAATGGAATTTTCCTTTGGTCCTGATCGTCAGCTCCATGTCTCTGACGGCGTCGTAGCGGCGCGGATCGAGTTTGTTCTTGGCCATCTCCTGCTCGGTCGGCACGCGAAGCTCGCCTTTGTTCGCCGAAAGCGCCAGCATCGATGTCTCGATCATGTCGGCCATGAAACGGTCGGCCGCCTTGTTCAGCGTGAGCGAATCCACGCGACCGTCCGGCTTCTGGTCGAGGGTGTCGATGAATTCGCTGACGGAGCTTCCGTTGAGGGGCTGCGCCAATATCGATTCATCGTGTATCAGGCTCTGCCGGATGCCGCTGTACACCCAAAGGCCACCGACGATGACGATGGTCGATACGGCAACGATCATCTTGACGTCGTCGTCCGATTGTCTGGCGATGAAACGGGAAAGCGAAGTCATGCGGCATCCTCAAGGCTGTCTGGCAGCCAAATCTTGGCCTGGTCGGGCGCAAACCACTACAGCCGCTCCGATGGCATCCAGGCCAAGTGTGTCGGACACTGCTTCGCCTTCAAGTGTCTAAATAATCGAAGTTTGTCCTGCAGATGTCCAAATTTTCAACTTTGCAGGACAAATGGAGAAGGAGGGCCTTTCGGCCCTCCTTCATTCACTCCCTTAGTTCGGGATGGAGTATGTTCCGGAACCGACGCTTGTCGGCACCGTGTTCATCTGCGTGAAGTTGACGTTGTCATCCGACCACAGAACGTTGAACGATACGGCGACCGTCGATATTCCACGCTCGAACACGATGTTGTCCGGGACGATCGGCGTCGGGAACGTGAAGGTGAAGCTTCGCGACGCTACCGTACCCGTGGCGGTCGACACCGTGATGTAACCGCTGGTGTTCAGGTTGCAGAGACCGGCGTTCGTGCAAGACGTCGCCACGAACGCCGTATTGCCGTTGCGGAAGTAGACCTCGCGAACCGTCGGCTGCACCGCCTGCCCGAAAATGATCTTCCAGTAGCGGTGTCCCGGCTGAGCCGACACGACGACGTTGAACGTCGTTGATACCGTGTTGCCGTAGTTCGTGATGGAGACCGTCACGGGATAGGTCTGGCTGCCACTCGCGAGGCCGGTGGCCGGAGTTCCCGACAGCGCCCCCGTGGAGGTGTTCCAGGTCATTCCCTGTGGCAGGCCCGAGTACGAATAGGTGGATGCACCGTATTCGTTCGTGACCGTCAACTGATCTTGGTTCGATACCGCCACGCCTTCCTGCAGGCCAAGGGGGACGGCCGATATCGTCATCGCCGCCATGACCGTCATGTTGTGCTGCAGCGTCGCGGTCCGACCGAGAGCGTCCTTGGCGGTGATGATCACATAACCTGTCGAAGCCACAGAAACCGGGTCTATGGTGATTATGCCGTCACTGTCGATCGAGCCGTTTAATTGCGATCCACCGGCGGCGATGTAGTACTTGCCGGTATATGTGACCGTGCCGACACCGTTGTTGAAGGCAGGCTTGGGGAACGTATAAGGCTGACCAGAGCGGACGGTAACCGTCAAGGCTTGGCCGGTGGCCGCCGCGAAAGTGTTCGCCACGTTGAGGGTGTAGGTCGCCGTGGCGGTCTTACCGTCAGTCGTGTCCGTGACCGTCACTTCGACCGGGAACGTCGCACCATTGGCATAGGTGTTGACGGGGATATTGCCCGATATGGCTCCCGTGGACGTCGAGAAGGTAAGCGGCGCTGGAAGGCCGACCACGTCGAACTTCGTCGTCCCTCCGGCGTTCGTCACGGTGGGAAGGTTGATTGCGCTGTATGCCGTCCCCTGCTCGATAAGCGTCGCAGGCGACGAAACCTTGATGGTAAGCGCGGCTCGTACCACGACGGTGTAGGTGAACGTCGCGGTTCTTCCGAAGACATCCGTCACAGTCGTCACGACGTTGGAGGTACCCGCAGCCGTCGTCGTACCGGACAGAACGCCAGCCGTACTCATCGTCGTGCCAGCAGGGCGCGGTGTCGCTGTGTAGGTGATCGTACCCCACGTGTTGTTGAAGACCGGCGCGGGGATCGATACAACATCTCCGACGCGGTATGCATACGACGTCACCTGACCCGCTGCCCCGCTCATCGCCGTCGACGGCTGGATGCCGAAGATGAATGCCGCGGTCTGCGAGCTGCCCGTGTCGTTGGAGACCCCGATCACCATGTCCGTGAAGTAGACAGGTGTCGTCGGCGTTCCCGAGATCACGCCAGTGGTCGTGTCGAAGGACAGGCCGGTGCCGGTGAGGTCCTTGTTGATCGTGTAGTTGGCCGGGTAGGTCCAGGCGGCGCTCTTCACGCTGTCCTTGACGGTAGGCGTGAAGCTGAACGGCACGCCGACTGTTCCGAACGCCAGTTTGTTGCCGGAAATGTTGGAGATCACCGGGCGGGCGTTGATCGGCTTCACCTGGATGGAGAATGTGTTCGACGGCTGTCGGTCGCCTGCCGCGTCGACACCGTAGACGACGAAGTTGTCGAACTGTCCTGTCGCTCCCGACGGGGTGCCGATTAGGCCGCCCGTCGCCGGATTGATGGACAGGCCTGCCGGGAGAGTCTGCCCTGCCGCCAGCTCGTAGGTCACAGCGCCGATGTTGTAGGCCGTGTCCGGAACCGTGGTGTTGGCTGTTCCCTGCGTCACTGTGATGAGCGACGGATACAGGACGCGCAGCGCCGGGATGACGTTCACGGTGACCGGCTTGGACGTGATGCGGTTCGTGTCGTCCGTGACAGAGAGGTTGAACGTGAACGACTGCGTCGCCGAGAGCGATCCGGAGATCGCGCCGGTATCCCTGTCGACACCCAGGCCACGGCTTGCTGCGTCGGACGAGGTGAACAACAGGGTTCCGAAGTCGTTTCCGGTCGACAGCACATTGGAGGCGAACGGCGGCTCCATCTTGATCGGGAAGCCGACCTTCGAGGTGATGGCGTAGACGTTGAGGTCGATCGGCTGCGAAGAAAGGATGACCTTGAACGACTGCGTTCCCGACGTCGTGCGCCCAAGCGCGTCCTTGGCGCTGAAGGCGATCGAGTAAGTCCCGTAGGTCGTCCAGTATCCGGAGAAGTCCACCTTGTTGCCGTTGATGGCGTAGGTGATGCCCGTCGGCAGGGTGCTGGCCCCTGCGGTCCAGGTCACACCCTTTCCGTAGGCGTTGTTGACGACGCCGAGCGTCACCGTCGCGTTGCCGTCGGGAACGATGACCTGCTTGGGGTTTGCGGTCGACGTGATCTGGAAGCCCGTTGCATCCACGACGATCTTGAAAGGTCCTGCGGTCGCGGAGTTGTACGCCGCCCTCGTCGAATCGTTCTGGATGTAACGGTCCGCATGGTCGTCACTGGCCGTGATGAAAAGGTTGTCGAACGTTCCCGCGGACGAAGGGATACCCTGGAGGGTCGCGTTTACGGTGTTGAACACCAACGCGTCGTCCGGCAGCTGCGTCGCGCTCGTCACCGTGACTTTCGTGTTGTCCGCATTGTAGTGGGTCCAGACGCCGTTTCCGTTTGTTGTGTACAGCTGACCAGGCAGATCGCCCGAGATGCCGTAGGAGATCGTTCCAATGGCATTGGAAGCCTTGGGGAAAGCGATACTCACTGGCTTGCTGGCCGAATACTGCGCCGCCGTGAAAGTCGTCTGCGTCAGCGAGAGTGCGAGAGGCGCGATGACGCCCGCGGAGAACGACAGGTGGCCGTTGGACGCATATCCGCGACCGTCGCTGTCTTTCACCGTGGCCGTCCAGTTGGTAGTGCCGATGGCGTCTATGTACCCCCTGAAAACTCCGAGGTTCGGATCGACCAACGGCAGGGTCGAGGGATTTCCCGCCCCTGTAAAGGTCACCGTTCCAACGTGGTTGCTCGGAACCTCTGTGGCCGTCTGGAATGTTTCGCCCTTGCGCAGCGTCGCCTTTGCGCCCGGGAGTACGTCCGAAGGCGATTGCGCGACTGGCGTCGTCTGGACATACCCGTCGAGGGTGGCCTTGACCGTGAAGTCGACAGGGGTTGCCTGAACTCCCTCGGCATCGATCGCCGTCGCGGTGACGGTCCACTCTCCGAGAGAATCCGGCGCACCAGTGAGCCTTCCTGTTCCGGCATCCACTCCTGTCAAACCGTTTGGCGCGTTCACCAGCGTGTAGGCCAGCGGTGCGACGTAGGAACCGTCTGTGCTCAGCCAGAACGAAGTGCTCGAGACCGGGGTGAAGGTCTTGTCGTTCAGGCTGTATGTCACCTTCGGCGTGTTGGTCTTGAGCGCCAGCGGGACCTGCTTGACGATCTTGAGGGTGAATGGCGCGCTGTCGACGACTATGCCGGTGGCTCCGTCTTTGCCGCGGATGACGATGCCCGGGAAGTCGCCGATCGCGTCCTTCGTGGTTCCGTCGATCTGGCCGGATGCTGTGACGGACAGGTCCGTCGGCAGGGCCGCCGAATTCGGTGAAAGCGAGTATGTCACGCCGCCGAAGAAGCCTTCGTTCGCCGACACCTTGATCGTAGAACCCGAAAGGCGCGGCAGCTCGTAGGTCGGGTTCACGACGACTTCTGGATAGGGATAGATGTCGAAACGAAGCGGCGCGACTCCCGGCCTTCCGTTGCCGTCCGTGAAATTGATGTTGACGTCGCCGTGGAATTCTTCGGTCGGAACACCCGAAATGGTGCCGCTCGTCGTGTCGAATTTAAGTCCTGCGATTGCAGGCGTGTAATCCACGTATTTAACGGCGGAGATGCCGCCGACGAGCGTTTTCTCGTCGAACCGCAGGGGTTCGCTTGCTACGGTGCGCTTGATGGCCCCGGCGACGTTCGTCGCGATCGAAGCGACGCGACCCGCGGTCGGCGCAGGCGGCTCGATTACCGAGATCGTGAACGGCTCGGACGACACGCTACCGCCATCGGTGTCGGAGACCGAGATGACGTATCCGTCGTATTCGCCCTTTGTCTTCGCCAGTCCTGTGATTATACCCGTGTCCTGGTCGAACGACAGCCCGTCCGGGACCGCCTTGTTGATGGACCACGTCTTAGCAAGGTTCGTGGCGAGAACAGGCTGCGTTACCGTGAGCGGCTGCTGACCTTTCGTATCGGCGTAGTTGATGATGAATGTCGGCGCTGTGGTCTTCCCGACCATGTTGTCGCGAGGAAGAACCTCGATATTGAAGTCCTTGCTCGTCGCGAGGCCGCCGTGTTCGTCTGTGAGCTTCACCTTGAACGGACCGTATGTTCCCGGGGCCTCTGTCGTCCCGCCGAGAATAAGACCCGAGTTCGCACCAATTCTGAGGCTTTCAGCAGGAAACGTCGCCGCTGCCGGGAGCGAGCCGACGATCTCGAACTTCGGCGACCCGATGATCGCCGCCTTGTCGTAGACCACCTGATATGGCGACGGCATCACGTCGTATTTCTTCAGCGACAGCGTCGCAGGCAGGTCCTCGATGGAAAGGGGATCGTGGACCGAGAAGGACACGACCGTCGAAGACGTGCGGCCGTCGCCGTTCGTCAGGGTGAAGCCCGGAGCGTAGTCGCCGCTCGTATTGACCTGCCCCTTGACTGCCAGCGACTGGCCGCCAGCATACGATATACCGGCTGGGAGCGACGACGGATCGTTCAGCGCGATGGACCAGTTGCCGAGCAGGCCGCCCCCTGGGTTCAGCGTGGCGTCGATGGTTTCGCCCTTGCGAATGTCGCGTTCCGTGATGGCGTAGGACAGGCCGAACTTCGCAGGCTGAATGTCGAAGTCATATGGCCCGCAGTGACCGACATCGGTGGTGCCGTTGTTGGTGACGCGGATGTCGACGTTGATGTCCGCCTGCTTCTCTTCCTTGGTCGGCGTTCCGGAAAACACTCCGGTCGCCGTGTTGAACGTGATGCCATCTGGCAGCGCGCCCGACGTCATCACATATTCCTTGGTTCCTGCCGCGTCGACGAACGGGACCCTGTATGGGCTGATGGCCGTTCCCGCCATGCCGACGATGGTCGACGGCGGCAACTGCCCTTCGTAAACGCCGCACTTTGGCGTCGGGCCGAGCGAACCAATCTTGAACCAGTTCGAGATCGACTCGTGGTCATCGATGTCCCTTGCGCGATAGCGGATCGTCGCCTGGTCGTAGTGTTTTTTGATGGACCCAGAGATCGTCCGACCAAGGGCGTCGTTGGAGACTTTCAGGGAGCCTGGCAGGTTCCCGCCATTTTGTACGTCGACGTAATAGCGGACTTCGGCGGGACTGCCGAGCGACTGCTTAATCGGAGTGACTGCCATCTTGTTGAAAATGACGGCGTACGGATCGACCTTCGGATCGAAATCGTAGAGCTTGTCCGCGATCGGAGGGAATTCCGAGGCGTAGTCGACAGTGAAATTTCCCTTGAATGCCACGACGGCCTCGCCGAGGTAGTCGTAGCCGATGATGACGTATCTCGAGTTCACTTCCTCGGTAGGCGTGCCGTCGAGGTTGGGACCGACGGCCTTGATACCAGCGGGCAGCGGATAGCGGATGCTCCACTCGTTGACCGTGATACCGGCCGGGATGGAGAACTGCTTGAAGAAGTAGGTCCCCTTATGTCCATAGAGGTCGACAGTCTGGGTATTGCTCGGCAGGTCGATGACGTCGAAATTCGCGGACGCGGTGGCGACTTCTTTGTTGTTGTCGTCATATCCCGTGAGCTTGGCCACGACATTCGTCACGGCCTTGGTCGCCTTTCCGGAGAAGGTCAGGGTCGCTGGATCAAAGCTTATCCCGTCTGGCAGGCTGCCGCTCGTCACCACCCAGTTGTCGTTGGCCCATTGCGCCTTCATCGGAAGTTTTTCCGAGAAATCCTCGTCCAGGCCGACTGCGTAGAAAGCCGTTATGTTCTTGGACTGGTTTTCGTTGTCGTCGACATCGATCTTGATGTCCTCGGACTTGTAACGGAAGAAATACGTGCCGTTGGCAGGGTCCATTGCTGCGTAGGACGGCGCGATCGATCCGAAAAGTATGACCGTGCTGGCGAACAGGTTTTTGAACATGTGACCCTCAGAAAATTATAGACTTCAATAAAGTATTCCGGGGAGACCCCTAGATCAAGGAATCCGCCATTTGTATGCGGTTTTTTGAATGTTTTTGAGGTCTTTTGAGCCTGCCATTTGTCATATTGAGACCTGTTGTTTTAGTCCCAATGTTCCTAATTAGAGACGTGGATAGACCGCGCCTTGGACGAACGTGGGCGCGCGCGACGCCGCGTGGCAAGGTATCGCTGGCGGCTCCCTCTCAGAAGTCGCTCGCCGTCCGGCGTCGGATCGACAGTCGCACGTAGGAACGAGATGCACCGCGAATTCCAGTTTCTGAAGCTCGGAGCGCATAACTCCTTTGGATCACAAAGACGTCAACCGTCGATCACCGGCCCAATGTTCGGCCGGCGAAACTCGGTTGTGCCGTTGCATTCGGGCGATCGAGCAGCCATTGCGCCCATTCACGGTCGATGAGCATGCGGGTGCGGGCCGCCATGCGTAGGGAATCTGCGTCGGCGCGGTGGGTGTGCGGGTAAAAGCGATCTGTAGCCTTGTAGAGGGTGTCGCGCCGTTCTACGCACCACGGATCGTAGACCCTGCTGAACGTGGTCTTCATGTTGGTGGAGTCGTTGTAGCCAAAACGCATCGGAACTCCCGTGGTCTCGGCCAGCCTCGCTGTCCATACGCCGTCCCAATAAACGTTGTCCGTCACGACGGCCTTCCCCTGGAGCTCGGCGTTCAGCCTGTGCGCGACTGCGTCGGCGTCTTCGCCGTTGGCTTTCGCCATGTCATATGAGATGCCGTGCATTTCGTAGGAATTGGGATCGAACAGGTTCGTGGTCCATCCCGGCTCTGGGCGCACCAAGATCGCGGAAGGTACCAGATCGATCCCGCACCAGCCGAACTCCAACGGATACGACCCTTCGTGAATCCCCGACGCCTCGACGTCGGCGAAACGGAGAATCGGTATCAAGGGATGGATATCCCACATCTCGAATTCCGGTTCGTCCATGTCCCCGCCTACCTATCGCAGATGCCTGTCATTTGACCATACCAGCTCTCAGAGCATAGTTCATCGTCTGGCTCGACTTCCCGGTCGACTGCAAGCAATCCTTCCTCATTACCGAGTCCTTGATGATGAAACCAACGGCATCCATCATTCAGGCATCCACCGACGAGAGCCTTTATCTGCCTCGCTCCGCACTTGCCGAAAAATGACGGCGGGATTTACGAGAGGTAGGAGACACCGCAGCCTCCCGCGCCGACGTTCAAAATGTCGTTGGGCAAAAGGTCCGCCCGACGCCTGGTCGGGGTGGATCGGCGTCGGGCTAGTTGGGGTCAAACAGGAGGTCCCGAATGAAACCTGCCCGATCCATGTTTTAGTGTCTACTAACGTAAGCGAGCATGACAGTCCCCGCTTAGATTGCGCTGGCTAGATTTGGCGAGTACGGTAGTCAAATGGCACCAACCGCCACGGGGTCGCGCTTTGAGCCGGCCGCACTCGAGGACCCTTCGCGGTCCTCGAACTTTATTTGACCAGCCCGTTCGACGTAGGGCATATCCCCTCTTTCCTGATGATTTGTCATCTTCCTGACACTCAGTAGTACACCGTTGGGTTTTCCTGCGGGTCGTCCCCGTCGTCGTCATGATGATCTTTGTTTTGCGTGAGGTTGACGAGTTTTCTTAACTCTCCGTCTCGCCAGGGCCATTTGCCAGCAATCCACTGCTCGGCTCTCTCAATGTGCCGATTAAAATTTTTTGATTGCTGAGGGAAGTTTTTCTTGCCTGCTTTCCTCAAAAGTCCGACGATTTTCGCGCTATGCGTCAGCAATCTCAGGATAGTATCATCCTCGATTTCAGTTACATCCAACGGAACATATCGAGGGGGCCAGTCCGCCGAGTAACGACCCCGCATTCCCAACCAAAAGTTCAAACTATCGAAATCGCCTAGTGCCGGTCCTGGCACATTTCTTAGTTTGCTTGCCGAACTGAATTCTGCTCGCACTGTGTTTGCTACATTAATCGCATCAAGATGGGCTCCGTCAATGAACGGGACACTACCACCGTTGATTTGCAATTCGCCAAATGTTCCCGTCCTTCCTTCTGCGATCATGGATTTGAGCCAATCTCGCGCTGACTCAAGTTCGTCTAACCCAAAATGAAATGTAAATAGGTGGTCATTTCGGAGTTCGGGTTGTCCCGACACAAGCGATGTGTGCCATCCGTATTGCTTGCTAGCTATCTTTAGGACAGGTCCAGGGGAGCGCTTCCAAATTCTCTCACCCTGAAGGCGAAGACCGGCCGCCTTCCTCCGAATAGTCGCGCTCCAATCGATAATATCTTCTTCGTAGTAGACCCGATCCCTCCCCGAAAAGAACCCCTGCTCTTCATAGAACATTTTTTTTGGAAGACGACCGCTGCTGACCTTCTGTTTAATGTCTTCGTAAAATTCCCCGCCGACCTCAACAAAATTGCTTACGTTTCCGGTTCTATCGCACCTCCAGCTGATTTCACCGTCCCACCGATCAGGCAACTCTTTCACTGTGATTTTCTGTCCGACTTGAGCGAGCCGCTTTACGCCATTTTCTTTGATCTGCACCTCGCGTGGATGAACAATCTCGAACTTCATTTTTGCCCCCTGTTCCCTATACGTTGCCAAAAAACTGTCGATTCGGCAAAATGATGCTGGTCAGTGACCCTTTGGGGTTATCTATCTTTCGCTGGCCTCTCCAGCGCGATGGGCCTGAGACCCGAATTTGTCTCAACAACCGGTGCACCTTTCTACCTGCCGACAACGACCTAAGTTCGAATACTTGTTTTATGCGGATCGCGAATCAGCTATATGAGTATCACGTAAAGCGGCTCCAAGCCGTCCATCGTTCATGATGGTTAAGCCCGTGCTGGGTTGGTTTTTTCTACGCATCCGTCATTTAGGTCGCATTGCGCTTCGCGACGAAGCGCGTATGGAGGGACAGCTATGCCTTATTTCCTGATGAGCGACGCTCGGCCACGTGCTGTCGCGAAGGACTTGGTGCAGATCGCTAAGGAACTTGGCCTAAAGCTTAGTACTACCGCATCTCAGGCTATTAGCTCCCAGCTATTTGGCTATGAGAGCTGGCACGATTTGCAAACTAGAGTTGGGAGCAACGAACAGCCGGGCCCCGAGGACGATGAGCTAACTGAACACCAATTTTCGGCACGTCGGTTATCACAACTTCACCATCTCCGGCTAGGCGGATTTCCGGACGGCAAAATTAAGATGGTTCTCGATAGGCTCAGGCCGACAGCCAGAGCGCAGCGAGGAGGAACAGCTAGGACTCTCGTCGCGTACCCAGCGGCAGAACGCTATCATCCGAACCGCGTGGCTGATATTTGGTTTCGGATTGACGAGCATTGTGAAAACTTCAATAGAGACTTCGATTACTATTATTCTGAAGCAGTCGAAATCTTAGGTGAATGGGCACGCGGCCGAGGCCTTTTGTTTTTAGATCGCGTTTTGTGCGAAGACGCCGGCGGCGCGACAGAAACGGCCTTGGAGTCGATTCTCGAAGATACGAGAAAGCGAGGTTGGATCATTGATGCGTCAAGCCTATCTGATCTTGATACAGCCCAATTCTGTGATGAGATTTTGACCTGCGTTCCCAATGACTGGCATCATGCCGCTATTTATGTCCACCTTGGGAGAAACGCATTTCCGAGCCCGTATCAAGATTGCGGCGTGGAAGGTGTCTATCTCGGAATCGATATCGACGAAACTGATCGCGGGTGTCCGCAAGCGTTCAACGTTTCCGCTATGGTGGTCTGTAGTGAGCCTGACTATCCAGATCGCTGGGGTGACGGCGGAACAGCACGGTCTGTCGGTATTCGAATGCGGGACAATCTTCGAAACGGTTATACCGCGTTCTATACGAAAGGCGAGCACGACTTAGCAGGTTGCATTGAGCATAGCCTCAGCGACAAGGAAAGCGAAGAAGATCGACAATGGGCTCCATTTCTTTCTGCCCCCATCTACGCATCCATGAATGCGCTGGGAAGATTTTTTGCCGGCAGCGTCGCGGTTTCTGTTGCAGTCCAATCACCCTCTTCGAAAATCCAGACAAAGATCAGTCGATCGGTGACCGAAACCCAGTTTGAAGCGGCAGTCGCGAACTGGGAAGGGAACTCCTTCTGCGTCCGTATCTTGGGAACCTACCCAGAACCTGAAGCCTGCCGCAGCGAATTTAGGAGCGATCCGCAGATGCTGGTTGCTCAAGACCCACTCGGGATTTATGTCGCGATTGATGATTCTTTCGACCTCCACGCTGAAGATGCAGTTCGCCATATGCGAGCTTTGCACGATATCGCCGCGAAACGAAAATCCATCAGCCCCTTGGATCATGACACTTGGGTGCGCACTGTGGCTTCATTATGCCAGGCAGAACTGCACAATGGAGAGTATCGGAATGCCACTCGAAGCTCGTGGGTGTTGAAGGGCGTTGATACACCTTCAGCGAAAAAGTATCTTCCTCTGGTTTGGCTTGTTGCCTACCTGAATTCGGGAGCGCAGGAGGCCGCGAGCGTTAGGGCACTGCTTCCAGCCGACAAATGGGATGGCCCAATCACTAGGGCATTCGAGGCTATGGAAATGCTTGGTAGCCATGACCCAGGAAATTTTCTCGAGAACGGCGCTCATCGTCCGTTTATGGTTCAGATGCTCGAGTCGCATGAGTCAGACTTGGCTGACCGTTATTCTTACTGCGCGGAGTGGCACTATGGGCATTACGAATTGAATGACACCCAAATAAGGCGCAACGCTTACCTTGCGAGGATGCGCGAAACGATTGACTGACCCCACTCCAGTGTCCCCTGATCGGCCAGCGGTTTTAGCGGCTAAACGGACGTTCGCGAGAATGGGTGACGTCCATGCTTCAGAAATCTGGGCCTCGTCTGCGATCACGTGTCGTTCTCGTCGTGATCATTTAGGTGGACTGCCTGACCAAGGTCCGCAGGCGAGTAGTTGTCATCGCTCGAATTCTTGCGGGCAAGGCGTGAGCCGAGTGTCGGCTCAGCTCGACGAGGCGATTGCTATCTAGCAATTGCATCGAGTAAAGCTTTGTCCGCTCCGCGAGCGTAACCTCAGCCAGCACCTTCTGTCGGACTGCATCTGGGTCGTCAGCCTGTTCGAGGCGACATCTGAACTCGACAGGCCCACCGAACGCTTGAAACTGCCCCCTTTTCTCCGGGATAATGGAAACCGTATAGTTCTTTCCACCTCTAAAGCACGGGGCTTTGTCTAGTTCGAGTCGAGGAGCGCAGTGGTCGTACTGTCTGCACAAAAGCGCATTGATGCGCGCGAGGATTTGGTCCGCCGACCCGTTCACTGTGTGCGTTTTGGCGAGGCTCAGCGTCATCTTGCCGGCGGTCGCGCGGGACACGTCGTAGATGATTCCACCGACGGAATATTCGTGATGCTTCACCCTGAAGGAGACCTGAGCATCCACTAGGTCGAAGAACAGTTCTGATGGGATCATCGCGCCCTGCACGTTGTTTGCCTATTCCGACAAATAGGCGGAAATCGCGTGGATTTAAGGTAGCATGGGTGGCGGCGGAGCTTTTTTGTTTCAAGCCCGCGATTTCGAAAACCTCTCCTCTCCTTGCCATATAGCTCGTGACGCGGTTCTGACGTCGAAGCGGGGTGTAGACTATCCGTTGATCGCTACGATGTTACGCGGCTGTGTCTCCAGGCCCCAGGAACGAACGCGAGCTTGCAGTCCAGAAGAGGGAGGGAGGTCGAGCGGTCCTCGGATTTCCTGCATGGCGACAACGACCTGCTCTTGTTTCGACGGTTCTTCCAGCTTGAGATGCAGAGCGATCAGCCGTTCGATGTCTGCCTGGTCATCGTCCTCTTTAGCCTCCTGGTTTGGCCTGTTCAGAAGGCCGGCCAAAAGCTCGACGGCATCTCCCTCCTTTTTGTCGACGCCTCGTTCGAGCGCGGAGATGAAAAGCTCGATCTCTCCGGCTTGATCGCTTCTTCGGGAAAGTAGCCAGCGCAGTACGGCTTTCGCAGCAACGTTCATTTTCATGCTCTTCGTCAGTTTTGTTAAAGAATTCCACGAAAACAGCTTCGGGCAAAGTAATACGAATAGTCGGCTGCACATAGGCATGAGTAACCTAGACAATCGACTTCCGCAGGCGTGCATCCATGATACCAAAGGCCTCCAACCGTTCTGAGATCGAAAAGTCCGCAGACGAACACCATCCGTTCCACTCCTTTGCAGCGACCTTGGCCATAGGCGCGACACTCGCGGCCGGTTTGCGACTGGTCTCCCATCTAACCGGCGGCACGGTCGACCTCCCGACGGTGGCAGCGCTCGGAACGGCCACGGTCGGCTCCGCCGTGGCGGCCGTGGCATTCGGAAACAAGCTCCAGGGCTTGGTCGAAGAATCAAAAAGGGACGGCACCGGTGTTGATATGAAGACCCTGCATGAGACGCCACGCATGGACGTGTTGGCGCGTGCCCGAGCAGCGATCGCGGCCGACAAGGCGGTGGCGGCGGACGAGGCTCAGATGTTGGCGAACCACTTGAACCCTCAGCTCGCGACGTCTGGTCCGAAACTCAGGTTGGCTGGCCTCTGGCGCGGCGGCTAGTAGCAACCTACTCGGGCCGCAACCGTCCCGGCAGCTAATGCAGGCGGGGCGCTGCCGCTCCTGCGGAAGGCGTCGTTGGCTTCAGGGCCTCTCGAACTTCCTGCGAGAACCATATCGGCGGTTCTCCGCCAACGAAGGTCTCCGCCATGAACAGCGTATATAGACCAAGGCCGTGGAGGCTATCATTCACCTGGTCCAGGTTCATCACGTGATACGGTGTCGGCTTCCCCTGGATGCGGCGGCCGTTCTTGCACAGCGCATACCTGCCTGTTCTGTCCGACAGCTCGATCTCAAAGGTTCCTTCCGGGATCGGCGCTACGAACGTGAAGCCGTCGTTCGTCTCAAAGCCGTGGTCCGTAAGCCAATTCACTATATCTCGCCTGTCGAGCATTCTGGTCTCCTGTCAACTTTGATGAGAATGGCTTGAGGACACGCCAGTTGCAACGATGCCAAAGCCCGTCGAGGTTGTCTGATGCTTCCTTTTCCGCAGTCTGAATGCAAAGACCAAAAGGGGGACGACAGATGAAAGACGAACGTCGCGCGGAGATGCATCGGGCTTGGAACAAGGCTTGTTTCCCAGCGGTGCCGACTGGGGAGATCGACTCCCACAAGATTTTCATGCTCGAGGAGGAAGGTCCGCGGTACGTCAATTCCCTGGCATCGTTCAGCCTGAACCGCATTGGCCACTGGCTGAAGCGCGCTGACGACGTCCAGTGGGAAGGCGACGACAGGTTTTCGACGTCCTGGAGCGATGACGCGAAGAAGGGCAAGAAAACGTGCATCCTCTCTGATAGCGCCCTAGAGAAATCGTGGTCGGTGTCGTGGTTCAGAGAGCGCGAAGAGGACATGATCGAGATCGCGGAGATCGCCTTGGATGGTACCTTGGAGGTCCTCGCGTCCGGCGAGATCGACGATGGACTGCGGGTCGAACGGCTCAAAAAGCATAATTTCTACACCACGCCGAGTGGTCCAGGTGCTGTCATGGGGCGCTTCCACAATGAAGCTTACGTTCCACTTTTCATTTTGACGACCGCACTGTCCACTTCGATGCCAGACGATTTCAGGAAACACACTCACGATACCGTCACCGGGGAAGTCGTCTGGTTTCTCGAGCAGCAAGACAAGCTTCTTGCTTACGACGGAGGTTTGCCTGGTGCGCTGTCTGCCAGCTATGTACAAGCGGTCCTCGATGATGTGACCGCGCCCGTCGCCAACTGGGTCGGGGATACTGCAGCCGAATTCGCTCAAGCGATGACGGAAGCCGGCGCGGTGTGGGGATCGGCCGCCATGGTCTACCACGACGGGGACATCACGTCCTGCGTGATCCCGACACCGGACGGTTCGCCAGCCTTTTATCACGGCAATCGAGCCAAGTGGACGGGCGAGGTCGGCTTGGTGGCGTGGTTCGAAAACTACGGCAAAAAGAATGCAAAGCTCTGCGTCGAAATGCTGATGGACGACAAGAACCCGGAAGATGTCGTCAATGCCATGCTTTCAGGCACAGGCAGCCCTAGCCTTGTGTTCGACTTCAAAAATCAACGAACGGTCTCGGGTCAATCCTCCGCCACCACCAAGGAATTCTTCTTCTTCGACTTCGCCTGTGATGTGGAGTCGGCGATCGAATACGGGAAACTTCGTGAAGACTGCCGGCTCTGGCCGACTGCGACATCGCGTTCAGCGCCAAAGGTTGGACCTGGGGTATGAAAGCACGGTTGCCTCACATCTTCTATGTGGACCACCTGACAAGTTCGGGTGAAATCCAGCGTAGACCCCAGGTCGGGATTTACGACTGTGACATACCGGAGGTGGCGATCAGCGAAACGGAAAAGGTGGCTTCATGGAATTGGCTGATTTTCAGGCACCATCGCGATCCCAACCCACGTGGCGCGTGCATAAGGTGGAACAATAATCTTTACGTTCCGGTCACCTCCGAAAGTCACGACCGAGACCTGTCTCCTACGGTTGTCTCTGGAAAAGAGGGGGTCAACGGGCGGTATGGTGTCGAGACTTTCGTGTCTATGTACCGTGGGATCGCCTCAGCCGACCAACGGCTTTGGCACCTGTGCTCTTATCTGGAGGGCAGAAGGTCGAAATTCTCAAGGCCCAAGGCGGATCGCATCGTTGGTTCGACCGAGGCCGCGGACATCGAGACGATAACCGAGATGGCCGATGGCCTCCTCGTTGCCGATAACAGGATGTGGCAGAGAGCCGTCGGACTGCATCTGCGCGTCAAGGAGGTCGGTGCACAAAGAAATCTCGACGCAACGGAACTGCAATTCGACTACAGCAAGGACGGCGGCCGTACATGGGCGGACGACTTTTGGTGGAACGGCCATCGCCAGGTCTGTATCCATCGGGCGTCCCTCAACGACCTTCAACAAGTGGGGGCGCTTACCACCCAAGTCCAGCGGCCTGACTTCTCCGACCTGGAAATCCATGACGAGGCCGCTCTGGTCTTTGACGGACGACGCGAGTACCTCGGCCGAGCGGTCAGGGAACTTATCGCCGCCGCAGGCGTGGAAGTCGGAGGATTCGACGCGGCCAAAATCGGACGGTGGTTGACGGCCAGGGAGGAGGTCCTCGATCTCCTCGTGGATCAGGAAGCCGACCCGGTCGCGCCGCTTACGGCGCTGGCATCGCTCAGCGATAGCCCGCGCCTGCGCGATTCGGTGGCGCAGGCCTTGAAAAGTCTCGCTGTCTACGACGACATAGATATGAGGCAAACGGCCAGCCGATCACAGCTCGCCCCCTATCGACCGTGATGCCGCCAACTGCCGCAAGCCGCTTTTCTACGGAAACCACAGTCGCCGCAGCAGACAGCACCGGACGCTTGTGCGTGCCTTTTTCGGGGACATCGCTCGTCCCGGCAGCCTCGTGACGGCGGCCACCCGGGTTAAGTCCGCTTCGCGTTGTGGCAAGCAGGCTCTGCGGTTACGCTTGGTGGCACAGTTTCAGCAAGACCCGGGAATTTCAAATGATATCCACCAGCAGGGCTGCCATAGAGTTTTTTGCCGACGACCTCATGCTCAATGATGACCAGGAGATGATCGACTACAGCGCTGGCGAGCTCTTCACCAAATTCTACGGAAAATGCCTCGCAGCTGCCGTCCTCCCAGCACTCGATGACATGAAGATCAAGCACGCCGCGATATCGTCCAACGGACCAATGGCAACGTCGCACGGCTCAGTCATTCAGGCTTTTTCTTTTCCCAACAAACAGTTCGGACTTGCTGTAGAATATTCTGTGGGCAATCGCGATCTCATCGTATGGGGTCCCCGCAAGTCCGCCTCTGGCGCTACCGGTAGGGAGATCGTCGACGTTTATCTGATTTCTCTTTTGCCCGAGATGCCAAAAGCACTGTCCGACAAGATCGAAACGATGCTTGAAGCCGGAAGTAAGCTTGAAGCGTTTGCGGGTGTAGTCCCTGAAGCGGCTCGCTATGCTCGCCGTGCGACCAGCGGAAAGGATACCCCTTCTTTGCTTCAAGACATCGTCGCTCGGATAGAGCAACATGGAATGGAGAAAGTGTGTTGGCCTATTTCCGTAGGTAGTGTGAGGGTCATCATCAATGCCCGCGACGACAGGTTCAATTCCGCGGTAGGGAACACACGGGATTTCTCCCGCCCCTTTGATATCATTGATCGGTTCATGCGGACTTTTGAACCCAAGGCTGGGGAACCGTTTTGGGAGCTTGAGGAACACACTCAACTCGTAAGGAATGGGACGGCCGTCGATATGTTCGGCTCGGTGTCCGCCTACCTGTTCGAACGTGCTATCGTCGCTCATATCGATGACCTCGAGGAGATCGCCAAGATAGCTTCCGATCTCCGTCTCGGCGCTGGGACCGTCCTCGCGTATAACGACACCGACATCCGTGTATCCGTTGAGGAACTGGAGGAGAAAACTGTATACCGTCACGACAACATCGATCTAAACGAGCAGAATGTCTTCGTCACGGTCATCAACCGGACGAATGGTGAGCCCACGTCGATTGATGCGTATTTTGCAGATTCTTGGTCCCATGACTTCGCCGTGGCCAATGGACTTGACGACGACGAACCTCTCGGCCGCGAAAACTATAGTTGGCTTATCGAGAAGACCCGAGACATGGAAGGCAAACTCAAGGATGACGAGTTGGTACGCCGGCTCGAAACCGGTCGACCACTGGAAGGCCTTGCCTACAGTTACGATCTCGCTGCGAAGACGCTCGAGGTGCATGCGCAGGCCGCGCGGACGGGATATCTCGGCTATGCTCCCCTTATGATCGAGAACGACTTGGAAATCCTACGGGAGGTGCGTGCTGGCAAGTATGGCAACGGTGCGGAGTTCCAAGTCCGTGACCCCGCGGAAGGTGCAAGTGCCGATGTCGATCACATTCCAGCGAAGAGGTACTTGAAAGACCTCTCTGTGGCCCCTGGAGCTACGAAACCGGACCTCCGTTGACACATTGATCGCCCCCGCTGGCCGATAATGCCCCTTATCGGCCAGTGCTTGGCGTCTCAGACGATGAAGAGGCCCCTGACAGGGTCTCCATCGACGTATCGGAGGCAACTAGGCACGCTCTATGGTAAATGCGGGACAAAGAGATGACTTCCTACGAAACCTTGAACTCTAGTGTCCAGCCCTGGTCCCCGTCCGCGGTCGAAGATTGCGACGACGATGACAGGATCGGCATTGAGGATTTCCTCGCGCCGTATCCAGGCCGACAACGACGAGCGCTATGGCGATATCATTCGAGAGGCAAACTGGACACCAGTCGGCGAACCGGGGTGGTGATGTCCTCGACTGCATGGGCCTGGCAGATTTTGTCCTAAGCTCCTCCAATTGGAGGAGGAACCTCATGTTCTTGGGATGTTAGACCCTCCGATAGGCCTCATTGGCTCATAACGGAGGGAATCGTGAATGCATAGGGCAGTCGTTCGATCGGTTCTGATCGCCATACTTGTCGCAATATGTTCGCCTGCCAGGGCGGACCCGTTGGACGTCAGCGACTCTTACCTGTCCCCGGAGACAAGTTTCAGCAGCGGGATCGTCCACATTCAAATGGGCGGCGAGTTCTGCGCGGGTGCGGTGGTCACCAAACGGAAAATCCTTTCGGCCGAACATTGCTTCAGGGGCAGAAGCGGCAGCGGCCTTCCCGTCACCTTCTTCTCGAAGGGAGGCGTACAAGTGATCCCGTCCCAGAGTGTGGCTCTGTACCCAAGGCCAGACCCCGACAAGTGCTGCGATCTGGCCGTTGTCACCTTGTCTCAAGACGTCCCTGCCGGGACGACGATATTCGGCCTGAGCGACGAGCTTTTCAAGCGCTATCAGAAGTACGTCGCGCCCGCCAAGGTCATGGGCGACAACTACAAGGCCTCTTACAAGTTCACCGACCTCGTCGACCATGTGCCGTGGATGGACCAGATCATGTTCAAAACCGAGACGATCCTCTTCGAGTCGTATGGTCGCGGCAGCTATGGCGTGAACGTCGGCAAGGCAGCCAATGGCGGTCTGAAATCCTGCTCCATGGCGAACCCCAGCAAGGCACTTGTCGTCAAAAAGAACAACACCGGCTTTTTTGGCATGCACCTTCCGTGGATTTGGTCGCTCAAGACTACCGCCGCCTGTGCGGGTAATAGCGGCGGACCCTCCTTCTTTCTCCGAAAGGGAAAGCCCTACCAGGAAAAGGGGAAAATCATCATCGCGGGCGTGAACTCCGTTGGTCTCGGTCCCGCTTCGGTCTATGCCGAACCCGCTTATCGGTGGCTGAAAAGCCAAGGTATCTGATGTCTTCTGGTGCAGGGCCGATCCATTCCTGCATGCATATCCCCCGCAAGCATCGACCCCCGCCATGCTTGCGGGAATCCCTGTGGCCGTGGTAGTTGTCTCCTTCGGACTTCGGAGGACGCATGACGGATTCCCCTTAGAGCGCTGGTGGCAAGGCTCGCGCGCAGAAGCTCTCCAAGCAGAAGCGAAGCGAAATAGCACGCACGGCCGCGACTGCGCGCTGGTCTGTGAATTCACCAGAGGACCAGCAGGTCGATACTGTAGGCGAAAGACACTATCTGCAATGTGGGGCGGCGGTCATCCGGAACACCATCTCGAGGCTTCCACAGGAGGATCGAAAGTCGTTCATCGAGATGCTGTGGCCCAGCCTGCCCGACGCGCTCTGCGAGCTCATTGCGAGATTTCCAGACGAGGCACGCGTCAATGGGAGCCAGCTCCATCTGCCGGCCTCGTGGTACGCGATAACCGGGGTTGCCAAGCCCTCCGAACAACCCTGAAGAGGAACCCGAACATGCGAACAGCTTTGGACGTCCCTGCCCGCCTGGTCCTACTCGCCTCCTTGCTCGTCTTCAGCGTGCCGGCGCACGCGCAGCAAGGCCGTCCCATGGATATCGACAACCATTGCAAGTTTATGTACGGCAGCAAGGCATCGGCCGTGATGGGCAGTCGATCCGACGCCAGCAGCTGGAGTTGCCGCAGCGGCGGAGCGCTTATCCCCGTCAACATGGATCGACTGTGCGAACTCGACTATGGCAAGGCGTACCATGCCGTCAATGCCGACCCTGCAGATGCCTACACGTGGAGTTGTGTTCGCTAAGGCCTGCGTTAACTATAATCTTCGTCAACTGTCTCAGTACCTTGAAAACTCGAAATAGAAGCTCCAAATCCTTGCGACCAGATGTTCCGTGAATCGGACCATCGGCACGCTGATTGACGTCCAATCACTCGTTTAATGGGATCGACGAATGTCTTTTGTGAGCATAACAGAATATGCTGCATGCATTCTTACCGACGAACTCGGTTCTTTGTCATCCCGTTTAAGGTAAAAATCTCTACCTTTCCAAAGTAACGTTCTTCCCCATCCATATCCACGCGACGGTCGCACCTGACGGTGTGACGCGATTCAACCATGGAGGTCCCACAGTGTTATTACGCCGCGAAAATCTTTTGCCGACATTGGAACAACTCACCCCGTGGATGTCAAAATGCTTCTCAAATTGCCCTTTTTCTTCGACTGCAACGTACAGCAAGATACGTCGATCCATTGTGTAGGCTTTCACGATGTTGAAATTCCATACATAAAGAGAGCAGAAGTCGAGCTTGTCGCGCGCTGGTTTGCCCGTGACGATGCAGTGATCGAGTGCATTTCATGGCGCGGCTCCCTTTACATGCCCACCGTTACCGATCAGGGAAAGAGAGTAACTTCCAGGGACCTGGCCGCTATACGCTTCGGGCTTCCGACTAGTATTCCCACGGCAACCGCCTACTACCAAAGTCCGAGCCGGGACCAAACACGGGTAGTTCTTCTTCGTGAGTGGCTCACTCTTAACAGCTCTCTGCGACATGAAGAACCCGACCACGGCACGACAAGAATCGAAGATATCGCATGGCTGGAGTACCTAGCCGGCCGCACTTTGATCGTCGACGGCTTGGTTTATCAAAAAGCAAGCAACATTCATTGCGTGGTATACAGGGAATATGCCACCGGCCGCAGTTACCGTGTCAAAAGCGCAATCGACTATTCGAAAAACGAAGGTATGTCGTGGGCAAATTCAGAGCGGCCTTTCAATTGGAAGAGCGACTTCCGAATTTCTCTAAACGAAGTCGCTGGCCGGCAAGCCCTTGATAGGCCAGTCTCCGGTACATTCCATGGGCTGCAGTTGTTCGATGGTGGTCGGCTCGAGTTCGACACTCGACGGCGTTATCTGAAGCGCTTCCAAAAGGAAATCTACCGACAGACTATTGGCGTCGATAATGCTTGGGTTTTGGACGCCCTATCCGAATTGCGAATAGTCAAGGCAGCCAGTCAGTCTGGTCACGAGTGGCGCGTCCGCAGAGGGATTGAAACGCTGAACCAGCTCTCCCAGCAGCCTATAGGACACATCGGTCAACAGCTTCTTCGCGATGGCATCTATGGGTGGCGGCGGATGAACGAACTCTTGTTGCAAAACTCAGCCGCCTCGATCCAGTCCAATTGCCAAGCAGCGTAAAATCCATCACCAGGAGATAGACTTGATGTCCATTAATCGCACACGAAGAGAAGCCCTCGACCACGTGGAAATGGCAGATGCATCGCTACGGAAGAGCGTTTTTCGGGAAATCGGTCGCGACCTCGCCTGTTCAATAAGAGAAGGACTCGTAACGGACATTTCGAGCGAAATCGCTCGGTTGATGGAGAAAGCGTTCAAGGCTGGCGCGGAACTGGGGGCCGGTCCGAGCTTCAAAATCAATCAGAGAACTTCCAATCGCATCATGACGGAGCTGGACGTCCCACCATCGCCACGCGAGGAAATCCCCCTCTTTCAAGTAGCCCTTCGAATTGGTTTCGACGGAAATCGAGGGGCTACGGTACCAGAGGCACTGTTCCTCATAATGCAGCCTGGATATCGCGGCATGCCATCAAGCCTTTCGCGAGACGAATGGCTTTTTCCCATCAGGTTCCAGGAACGTGGGTTCACAAATAAAGTTGTGAGTCCACTTATCAAACTCGGCCTTTACCACGACGCTCAAGAACTTTCCAACGGCTGGAAAGTATCCTATATGACTGAGTGGGGTTTTGAATTCTTCACTACGGGGCAGACGCGCGTATCGGCCGATCGGAAACCTGGCACGTCATCGACGATTGAAGCGTACCGGGGTCTTCTGGGCAATGATCCCAATGCCGTTTTCCAATCTGCCGCCCGAAGGGTAGGCATGTTCGATAAACGGGTTCTGGAGCCAAGCGGTCGTTTTGGAATAATGCGCTAGAATCTCTTAGGCGGACGGTGGCCGATAATAGCCCTTACCGGCCACCGCGTCGACCACGTCGACAAGCCATGTCGTCGTTGAAGTTCCCGTCGTTACATGCCTAGCCGCGAGGGTTCAGCGACCAACCCGATTTCGATCGACATATCATCTTCAATGTTCGCGACGCTTCGGAGGAGTTCCTGCCGATGCGCCGGATGTAGCGGTTTGCCGAATTTCTCTGCTTGGCCCACCAGCGCTTCGAGTAAATCATGACGCTGGTTGGTTTTTGCCTCGAAGAACTCTTTCGCGAGGACACCAGCTTCTTTGGGGGCGGACATGATGTACAGGGCCTTTTTCACCAGCGAGTCGACCGCCCGCCTGGCGTCGACGTCTTTGCTGATGCTCTCCGGGATATATACTTCAGGCCGCGTAAGGTGGCTTTCGGTCCAGACCGCACTGGTGTCGAGAGCTTGCGCGTGAACCCGTGACCGAACTCTGTCCCAATCGGCGAGCGGATGCGCGATTACGCCCATCATATATCCCGAATTTCCATCGAGATATCTGCTGCGGGTATCGATCGCCATGTTTTCTTCGTAGTTACCATAGCCTCTCGTTTTATGCGTTAGGATCGTCCTGACGGCGGGTTGCGCGCACGCGAGGTGGAGGACGCCGTCGACCGAGATCAGCCGATCTCGAGCTTCTGCAACGGCTTCGAGTGCCGGGCCACGGCCGCTTTCCTTGACGGATTCGAACAGGTTGATCGGGTTGTTGATCGCGGGGGCATCTCTTGGCTCGTGCTTGGTCATTTCAAGCTGACGAATTAGCCATGGAGCGCCAATGTCATCCCTTTGGCTCCCCGCCAGGCACAGCCAGTGACGCCCGTCGTGCCATCGTGTCAGCATCTCTCCGTTCTCGTCGCCGTGTGTCAGGACCTCATCATAAGCCTTCAACCGACACTCGATCTTTTTCCGCGCCCGCCACTTCACGGCTACAGGGGCGTCGTCTGGATGTATCTCTTCTATGTCGAGCAAAACGGATTCTTTGAACCGGTAGGGCATGTTGAGCTGCCTTCCCGGCTTCCGCCCTCTGATGTCGTATCCGATATCCAAAACGATCTTCATGTTCGCTCCACCCGATGTCCAAGTAGATTGAACACTCGGGCGCAGCCTCAGACAAACCCGTGCCCGTGGCCGATAAGAGGCCCCTCGTCGGTTACTGGCCATTGCGGCTGGGCTTGAGGTTTCCCCGTCGTCAGTTTTCAATGGTCAGCATCGGCCCTTCCCCGTCCTGATGGTGGGAGCCATTGAGCGTGAGCCAAATGCTTTCGGCGCGCTTAGGACCGATGTCCTCGATATCCCGCAACTCCGCGACGGTGGCCTGGCAGACCTTATTTATGGAGCCGAATTTGCGAAGCAGTATCGATGCCATTACTTCCGAGACCCCGAAAATTCCAGCCAATACGAATGGGGCCGACAATCGCGGCTCTTTCGGGCCAAGCCCCCGTAGCGAGAGATGGTAGCCTAGACCGTAAATGGAATGTCGAGCGAGTTTTACTATCATGTCCGCGCTGTGTGTCGGCGACAGGGTCGGGATGATCGATATCCCTTGGATGGCTGATATGAAGGATAGCGTGCCAGTGATCGCGTTGAGCTTCATGTTGGTCTGCTTGTAGATGTCACCTTCAAGAAGAAGAACACCGGGAATATCGGAATTAGCCATGCGTTCAGTCTGGTAGAAGACCCGTTTGTCTTCATCGACCACTGAGCGCACGAGGTCCGCCGCCGTCTTGCGTTCGATGATGAGTTTCCCAGGGATGACGAAGTCACCGGTCTCTAGCGAGACGATCTCGACCTTCAGCTTTTCGACCCTCTGGAAAAACTCAACCATTTCCCTCGGTTCCCGATGGTCCACAAGGAGGATGGTTTCTTCGGGAAGCGGGTCCTTCCATTCGTTGGGATCGAGATTGTGGGTATGTTCCGCTGTCCAGGCGTCTGGGCGACTTGCGGCCTGGTCGAAATAGTTCCCCCCCCCCTCGTCGAGCGCTCGCCGCAGTGCTGCCTGTTCGTGGGCCTCGCTTTGGCTGAGGCATGGATCGCGCCGCTATCAACAGCTCTTCGAAGTTATGCACGTCACATCCCGCGACCTCGGCCACCATATCCAGGATTCGGTCTGCCGTGAATTCTCCAGAGTCACCTTTGAATTTGACGAGGGTTCTGCCTTTTGATCCCTGAAGATAGACCTTTCCCTCAATCGGCAGGCCGTTCACGTAGATCAGGGTGTATCCCCCACTTGGTGCATCCCATGGGTTCAATGAGATTCGCATGACGCCCTCCAATCGATAGCCGTAGGCGAGACTAACCGTGTCGTCCCGGGAATCAAGGGTTCCGCCTGCCAATAATTGCTGCCTTATGAATTCCGAGAGTCAGCATCGGACCACGACACTTTTAGTGTTTCGAGGTCGCTCTCCGGCTTTTTCAAAGCTAAGGTACGCCCTCCGCCGTTCGATTAGCCTTTGGTTCATGGGTGCGTGGGGTCAGGGATTATATTTTCGTCAGTCTGTTGCCAATTGGCCGATAGCGCATGTCATATCGATGCTTGGGTCCTTGCCTCATCAATGGCCGATAAAGGCCCTTATCGGCCACCATGCCTTCCTTTGCAATTGACGAGCTGGTCCACATGGCGAGGCCGACAACCGCCCTCATCGGTTGGCCCAAATTGCCTTTTGCAGGTCCACGGATGACCATGCTTTTTTCAGCACTGATGTTTGAGAAAGGCAAATGGGCGGGTACTGTTACGGCGAGGCCGAGCCAGCTGAGGAATGCGGACTGTGTGGCGGTGATGCCTATGCGGAATTCTGCGACGTCGGCGTCGGAATGGTTCAAATATCGCCATACCATTGCGGTGACTGCGGCAGCTCTCTTTCGCCTTTGCTGCCCGACGGCAGCTATGCGAATGGCTGGGTTCCTCCCCCGACGGCGTCTGAGCGCGGCGCGCGCGTCACGGGATACTATATCACCCATGTCGGCCACGTGATCGAGATGACGTTCGACGAAGGGCACCTGGAATTCGATCAGAGAACCGGACACACGACGTCGGGGCGGCTTTATCAGGGCTGGGTCAGGATCACCAATCTGGAGGGCTTCGCCATAGACCTTCCGCCAGCCATGAGCCTCAAGACCAGACGGTCTCTTGCGAAAATCGTCAAGGACATCGACACAACGCAGAACTGGGGCGTCGCTTACGTCATGCAATCCGGAAGTGATCGAGGGCAAGAGATGACGCGCGCACAGATAATGTCAGTCGCGTCGAGGCTGCCCACGGAAATTCCCACCACTGAACGCGTCCATGCCGTTGAAACTCCGCCCTTCAAGCCGTTCTGATTGGGAAGGGTTTTTCGGCACCAAGCCGATAACCCGAAAGACATTTCAGGTATCTGATTGCTCGGTATATGCCGGAGGCCATTGAGCAGGACTATATGCGGCAAGTAGCTGTCGACGGCCGATAACGGCCATTATCGACCGTCTTGTTAGTAGCTCAAGTAGTCTCGATCCGCTGACGACCGCCGCGCTTCTTCGACTTCGAGCCTGCACTTTCCCTGTCGTACTCTGGCCCGTCAGGGATTTTAAGGTGCATCACGCCGCCACGCCGCTTAGCTGCAGCTATTGAGGCTGAGACAACCTCCAAGCCCAGGGAGCGTGACTGCCAATACCACCACCATCCCCAAAGAAGCGTCGCGTAGGGCCGGACCGAAAGGCTTTTCAGGGATTGCGAGTGAAGAGCGGAGTGCGTAAAGCCCTTTGACCATGGCCACCAGACCAGCCTGTAATAGGATTGGCCCGACCAATCGTTGAGTTCCATGAGCGCGCTCTGCTGCCATAGCCAACAGTGTTGCCGTGAATGTCATAAAGAAGACGATGGTCCAGCCAAGTGTGACCATGCTTGTTCTGGCCGCGACCATTATTTTTGTCGTTAGAACCATCTGTCGCTCCTGTCGCTCTTTTTAAAGTTTGCGAGCCGGCGCGAAGGATCGCAACCGATGACTGATAACAGCCCTTATCGGCCACTGAAAGTGCTATAAATGGAAACGGCGGCACAGAGGCCGCCGCCGGCCATCGGTAAACCGACAGCGTGGAATTTCATCGTATGGTTCCTGACGGACTTCGGCAACCAAAATAACTTTAGACTGCTGCCGTTTCGGTAAACGTCTTTTTTTTTCTTCTTCCGCTTACGTTTCCTTTTCTTCGGTGCGCTCACTTGGACCGGCTTTCGATAGACATCGAAGTCGTCATCGTCATCATCGTCGAAATCGTATTCGTAGTCCTCGAATTCACCGTACCGGTTACGAAACGTCGGAGGGTAAAGATGGTTCAGCACCACCATTTCCCGCTTTTCGTCGTCTAGGTCGGCATTGACCTGTCCCAAACTCATGGTAATGCGGCTTAGTTCTTCCTGTGCCTTTGCTCTGAGCGCTTGCACGTCCTTTGATTCAGCAAACGTCGCTGGGAATTGTCGAGCTAGCCAAAGGTAAAGCGAAGCATCCTTTGCAAAATCCTCCAGTGCCTCTGCGTGGCCATGTTCCAGAAACTTTGGCAACCCGACCCGCCGACCCTCAGAATGCTCTCTAGCGAAGGCTCGAATTGTTCGCATTTGTGCGTCACTTCTCGTTTCGCATGGCGAACACGCGAACAGGAATTTGTCCTCGAGCGAAAGCTGGTGACCATCAAGGTGGTGAGCGAGTTCCATTATCTCGCTCGTATCCGCCAGTTCGAAGGATTTGCTTCCCTTTGCCAAATGCGCCCGTAGGTACGCCATAACTGCAACGAGGCTTTTGGTGTTCAGCGCAGTGCCTGCTCTAGCGACCACCCTAACCGACGGGCGGAACAGGAAGCGGGTGCGCAATGAAGGCTGGAACACATCAATCGCTCGCCAGATCGTTTGGCGAACCGCCGTTCGGTCAGGCAGCTCTACGATCCCTACCTGTCCTCGTCCGCCGTTCCCAAACCTGCCCGCTCGCCCAGCGATTTGGTTGATCTCACCGATCGTTAGGTCGCGCAGCTTCTCTCCGTCAAACTTCCGCGTCGTGGTGAAAAGTACGCGCTGGATCGGTAGGTTCAGACCCATACCGATGGCGTCGGTTGCGACGAGAACATCGGCTTCTCCTGATGCGAACCGAGCAGCTTCCGTTCGCCTCACCTCAGGCCCCAGCGCGCCGTAGATCGCGGCGGAGGTTACTTCCCCAACGTCACTCAGAATTTTGCGCACCTTGCTCAAGTCGGTCCGACTGAAGACGATGATAGCATCTCCCTTCCGCACCTCGGTGAGTTCAATAGACGCATCCATGACCTCGAGTTTTCCAAGTCTCTCGAGGCTGATCACCTCTAGTTCCTCGCCTGTCATCTCAGCTATACGCTGCACGAGTGGCAATGCTTCAGGGGAACCAGTCATCACCAGTGTCTTTGCAGGCAATCCGAATGCGGCCGCTGTCCATGCCCAACCCCTAGATCGATCATCTAGCAATTGCACTTCATCAATCAGGCCGATGTCGACGACCCTCGAGAAATCTGCGCACTCGATCGTTCGCGATATGTATGGCGCGGTTTCCTCGCCGATATTTTCCTCTCCGGTGATCATCGATGCCGGCAGACCCCGCGCCGTGAGGGTGTCGAAATGTTCCATGGCAAGGAGCCGCAAAGGAGACAGAATTTCAGCCGAACCAGCGGAAGTGACCAGCTGCATCGCGCGGTAGGTTTTTCCTGAGTTTGTTGGACCGCAAAAGAATACAAGGCGTCGTCCCAGTCCACGCGCGAGCGGGAACGACGCAGCATAGTCAGAGATGCCGGTCAGCGACCGCAGTTCGGCATTCAATGCCTTCGTGGAGCGGGTCTTCTCCGCTACCGACTTAGATACCTGAGAACGGCGCTGACGCTTCTCGCCGTTATCCCTGACGCGCCAATTCTCGATGTTGCTAAGTAGGCTTGAGATTACATCTGGATCAAACATTCGGACATTGAGGTAGCGACCGTATTTTCTGATCTCCCTGTATTCGTGGACAGGAATGTCGCCGTTGTTGACCCATCGCTCGACTTCCGATGGTTTAGCCGAGAGGATACCCCTGACCTCGTCAATCCGCAGGAGCTTTTTCACCTTCTGAGCCATGCTGACACCTCAAGATTACACGTACACGCAAACTCATTGCCTATGTACCGGATGCGAACAAAATGGCAACTATGTGCCTTCGGAGTTGTATTGTTTGACCTAGTCTGCGCCCGCGTCTGTCGACTTTTGGCGGGACAGGCCTCGCCTCTGTTTTTGTGCCAGCGTGGCGGCCGCGCCGCGCTGGGCTCCTAGTCTTTCGACATAGCGAGATACAGTGGTCGGCGTCTTCCATCCACCTGCTTGCATGATGGCAATTAGGTCGATGCCTGCGGCCGCCATGTCCTGAGCCATTCCGACCCGAGTAGAGTGTCCAGAATAAGTCGACGCTATCGTTGCCTCGATTTCGACCGCTGCGGCCATCGCTTTGAAACGCCTTGAAACGTCCCTCGGGGGCAACTGGGCTGCCTTGACCTGTCCATTGAATATGGATCGAAATAGCGACCCCGTTTCAATGTTTGACCGATCGAGCCATAGATCGATCTTCTTCACGGTGTCTGGCGCAAGATACCTAACCTGCCCATTGCCTTCTTGGTCCGTCTTGGCCTTTCTGATCAAGACCGTGGCCGATCCATCGTCCATACGATCAATGTCTTCCGCTTGAATGGAAACAAGCTCTGACCGACGGCAGCCCGTGTCGTATGCGGTCGACAGCAGCGCCGCGTCGCGAGCGAAAATCATGCTCTTTCGTTCTGACGTCAACATCAGATCGACTACCTCGCGGTTCAGAGGGCGTGCCTGCTTTTGCCTGCGCCCCCGCTTCCGATAGGCCCTTTTCAACGCTACTGCGACGAGGCGGTTCTTGGTTGGGTCTTGCTGCTCCATATCTTTGTGAATGGAACTGATCGCGGCCTTCCGGCGCGTTAGGGTCGCCGGCTTGAATTCCTCGGCTTGCGCATCGAGGAACTCAGCCACGACCTCAGGGGTGGATGGGAGTGGTGGGTAACCGAATTCGAGACACCAATTTTCGAAAACCTTCCAATCTGCTTGGTAGGCTCGTTTCGTGGCGTCTGCATATCCGTCGTGGAGGGTGATGTGTGTCGTCATGAGCTAAGGGATAGCCCATCGTTATCCAGTGAAGAATGCACAGATGTACATGGATCACAAACTTAACAGGCACCTCTCGTTCTCTTCCTCATTTTGCATGTTTCGCTATTTCTTCTCAGTCTTAAGTTTTCTAGCCATTGTCTTGAAATATGGAGCTGACGCCCATAGTGCCGTGTCGCCGATCACTATTAGGGTATCCTTTGCCCGGGTGACCGCGACATTTAGAAGGTTTGGTGATTTTGCCGCGAAGGCAGTCACCGCTGACTCCTTTTTCGGATCGCCACCTAAGAGCAAAATGACGGTTTTTGCCTCGCGGCCTTGAAAAGTGTGGATGGTCCCGCAAATCTTCTCCGGGCTATCTATGTCAATAGCTCGTAATTTTGCCCTGCAACCTTCGGCCACATCACGATATGGGGTTATGACGAAGACGTTATACTCTCCTTCCTTTGTTCGCAGGCCGACCGAGTTAACAATTGCCTGTACTATCCGAACTGCCTCATCGGCTTGGTTGGGGACCCAGTGACCACTTTCACCTTCAGGCTTTAGGTCTATCCAGCGACTGTCTGGCGAAATTCCTTTCATTGCAGTGTCTCGACCGTGTACCATTGAATCACCGTAAGCGATGTCATTTGATATCGCGAACATCGGATTCTGGCATCTGCGATGAACAATGAGCGGTGCCCCAACCCATGTTGGCATTCCCCCCGTGGCAATGTATGTCCCGAACATATTCGCCCGATCAGCTACCACTTGAGCCGAACACCTCGTGGGATGCCACTCGCTACTCACCCCGGCGCGGTCCCTCAGGACATCTACGGCCTTTTCAGGGAGCGATACGATAGGTTCAAGCTGAAGCGGATCGCCCACGATAACGGCGCGCTTCGATCTCCAGATCGCTCCTACGGCCGCCTGCGGTGTAGCTTGACCTGCTTCATCGACAAGGAGCCAACCGATACTCTCCCTTCCCATCCCATTAAACAACCGGGGGAAAGACGCAAACGTGGTTGAGACGACTGGAACCGCTAGGAACAATGTACCCCATAGGTGCGGCATTAACTTTGGATCGGCCTCCGCTTTGCCTTGAAGGACCTCGCACATCATTCCAAGATTGTTGATCAGAGTCATATGGTTTGCCTTGAAGAAGGCTTTATGCAGCTCGAGGGCAGCCTCGAATAGCTTAAACCTGGAGCGATAGTACTCCTTTGTGTACCAAAGGGATTCCTGTTGGAATTTTTCCCGGTTATTGAAGTCTGTCCATAGGTCAATGACGTCTTCCGATAGGCCGATTTCAAGGCAGTTTTCGGCCAGCCGTTTTTTGGCATCACCAATCGTCCTTTTCAGAGACGCGATTTGATTGCTCACGGAAGAGAAGCTCGCCTCCGTTCTCGCAACCGTGTTGGAAATGCCATATGCAACCGAATCAAGCTCGGAAAGCCTCTCAGTGGCAAACCGAAGCTCGATTTTTGTTTTCGCCGCCGCCTTCAAATCGAACGCCCCGTCTTCGTCAAGGCTTTCCAAACGCCTTCGCGCTGCCGTGTACTCCTGCCAAGTCTCGAAAGCAGATTCGATTAGGTTGATCCTACTTGTGGTACGATCGTAGTCGTTTTCCCACTTTGCGAATTCTGTTGGTCGGAACAGTCTTACCAACCATGATGGTTTTGTTAACTCGAGCTTTCGTAGCGTCCTCTCACAAGAGCCTCTGAGCTGGTTCAACTCTGACGCCAAATCGCTTTTGCCGTTAATTCCCCCGATCTTTCGCAGGTAGTCACCGAGTCGATACTTGGACCTGTCGCGCTTTCCAGAATATTCTTCGTACAGCGCATTGGCCCGAGACCTCGCATCCAATGCGAGTTTGTTTACCTTCAGGTTCGCGATTTCCCTCTGAATGCCCTCCCGCTTCGCGGAAGTCTTCTTTAAGACCTTTGCCAAGGTGTCTCGTTTGGATTCCAATTCTGCGAGACGGCTACGATCAGCAATGCTGCCCCTGATGTCCGCGTGAATTTTCTCAAGCCGTTCACGCTGCTGGTTTACGGTATCCAACCGACCGAGGAATAGACGTCGGGCTTCGTCCCAGTTGAGTGCTCCCGGGACCTTTTCCCATAGACAGTCCTTGAAGCACGGCTCTGGGGTTCCATCCAGCTGCTTTCCTCCCCACCAAAAACGATTAACGAACCTTGTCTTGTTTTCAGCCTTTCCGAGGGCGGCAGATATCAAACCCCATGTGGCTACATCCCCGTCCGAAGTCGGCAGGCTATCATCGTCTTGATCGGCATCCGTCTCGTCAGTTGAGTCACGAGCTAAAAGCCGGTCTGATATCTGCGAGAAATAGTCGACTTGGAAGTCCACACCCTCTACGGATTTTTTTGTCGGCAATTCAAGGCTAATGTTCTCAATTGCGGCATTGTTGCTCGAGGTGACAACAATACCAAAGTCATGCAGTGCACCATTCAAAGCCCGTCCTGGGTATTCGGACTCCGGGAGTTTGATCTCAGTTCCAAAGGCTTGTGACGCAGACTCGAATTTTGCCAACACCTCGGCTCGATCTGTTACGACACTTGCGACCAGGTCCTTCAAAAGTGTCGTCTTTCCAGTCCCTGGGGGGCCGTTGATCGAGAATATTCCGCCATTTTTCCCAATCTCCGACATCAACTTATTGATGGCGAACTGTTGTGCCACTGCGAGGGGATTTGCTGTTGGCCACCGCCCTTTCGGCGTCGCTCTTGGAGCAGAAGTTTTGAATATCTCTATCCCGTTGTCCCGCATTATATCCAATCGTTTGGCGTTCATTTCGCCCGGACTGCCGAGATACGAGTTTAGAGCCTGTCCGAAGTTTCCGTGCCGCATCTCATTTTGGACATTTTGAAGGTCGGCTGCTATAAAGCTATTGAGCAGGTCGTCGGCACTTGTCTCAGCCCCTACCTCGGTAACCTTCGCTTCAACCAAGCAAGCTGGAAATACCCGTTCGGGCCGCCATCCAGCATAGCCAAAGAATATCTCCGAAAGCACCGAGGTATCCTCGTGCTGGAGTTTTAAAAGAACTCGCTCAGGAACACGCTGACCGTCTGCGATCGCGACTGCGTCCGAAACGTGATCTAGCAATTTTTCCTTTACAAAATGCTCGAATCCATCTTGCCCTTCAAACGCAGCCATGGGCTTTGCTTTAGATGCGGGGTCTAGCCGACCCATGTACCATGGCGTACTCGAAATTGAGACGTCCCGCACCACGCCTTTTGAGTCTGTTTTAACAAGGAGAGCTGCGGCTCTCCCTGACTTCTGTTGCAACAACTGTCGATCTTGTTCCGTCTCCTGACCGTACCATCCTGTCAATTGTTTCGCGATTGCGCCAACGTCATAGATTCCGCAGTAGACGAAGTAAGATATCTCCATCTTTCGCTTTGTGTACTTGCTTAGCTGCTTCTCGGCGGCGGTCCTGCGAGCATTGTTTATCCAAGGTAATTCGGCTGGGCGGCTCACCATCCACCGAAGTTTCTTTGCGTCCTCCTTGTTCAATGATTGTGGGTTCAGGTACTCGATATCACGCCAGTACCCGAGTATAGCAGATGCATTACTGTCCATATTTTCTCCTCGCAGCGTAATATCTTCCGTCGCTGGCACTATGCGGACAAGCGCCGTTATCGTGGGGCCATGATTATTTTACCGCCCTCACCATGTCCGATAACTAGCAGTATCGGCCAATGACTGACGGCGAATTCTTGAATAAACCAGCTTGCCAAAGCGTGTCGACGTCTCTATTTATCGCCGACGACATGGTCCATCCGAGGTTTACGCGTTGACAAAAACAGACTTCATTTTCACCCGTGAACACGCACTTGCGCTTATCAACGAGGTATCAGGCGGAAGCGAAGTAGCTCTGCGAATTGCCACCCATGCCTTTGCGGGCACTATTCCAGATGGCGATGCGTTTGATGATCTGAACGTCTTTAATAATGCAGGCATTCCGGCGATTGTGGTTGGTGCGCTCGGCGAAACGGATCGGGCTTGGTATCTCGATTGGGCTGATTCTGTTTCTGAATGCGTCGAGACGTTTTCATGCCTACTCGGTGCGGTTGGGGTCGATACATCTTCTGCCGTCGCCGCAGCCGCGCGCCTCCCGAAACAAATTGAACGCGGCGAGGCGGCCGGGATGGTCTATGTAGCGTTCCGCGAGGCGGCCGAGGCTGCTGGCTATCGCATCATCGACATCAACGAAGGAAGTGACACCTATTGTCTCGCGATCGTTCCCACGTCGGTGGCGGAGCGCTGGCTGTGGGTAAAAATGGGTGCTGAACACGGTTACATCGGCGACGCCGACCACCAGTTCAAGAACGCTTTGAAAGCAGCTGGTCTGACGCCACGTCCAACACCCGACGAAGGGCGGATGCCGCCTAATTTGGCGGCTGTCTAACTGATCTGGCTTAGTGGATGGTTCGTTTTCCAGAATGTTCCCAGTGAATGCGCTGTGCGAAAAGGACGTGTCCTTGGACTGCGGCAACATTGTACTGCGATCCGCATGCTGCATTCTCGCAGCGGATATTGCGGGACATTCCGCCTTTCGGCCCATCCACAAATCGCGCGCCGCCGCAATCAGGACAGCTGTTATGGGCTTGGAACCAAGCGGTTATTGACTCGTCGTCCACGATGAATGAACTGGAACCTACGGCGACGGGCGATTCCTGTGGAGAAAGCCCGACACTCTTCCGCCACCTAAAGAGCGATCCAATAGTCGCTAGTATCTGATCGATGCGCCATCTGCCATGGGCCTTCCGCATGATACTATCGCCTCGACTGCCTGGCGACTGTCTTACTTGAGGCAGCTGTAGCCGTCAAACGGAACCATCACCGCACATAGATGACCATGTCGCTATGTACTCTCTGGCCTTCCTCCGACTTATATGCTCCCCGCTCCCGGTGGATCGACACGATCTCGGTCAATCCCGTGTCCGAATACGGGTCCACCCTGCAAAATGGAGCATCTGGAGGAAGCTGTTTCAGAGTCTCTATCACTTCGCCGACGTTCATCAGGCATCCCTTTCATGTTGCGGCTGGCGGTAAGCGAAGCGTTCGCCACCCCTTTTGACTGACTGCGACAAGTATCCAACGCCACCTCGGCTCCCGCAACCTTCGGTGACCGATAACCTGCCTTATCGGCTACGGCATCCCCACATCGAACAACTGCCGTTCCCTTCACACGTGTCGGTGGAACTTTCAATTGACGCGCGCGGGCATTTCAGAGTCTCATATTCCTACTGTGTTATTTGGAGACCTCACATGAAGAAAATTACCGACATCCTCGTTGGCGCTTGGCGGCCATTCAGCAACGCGCTGATGATGCTTGCCCTGCTCTATATCGTCGTCCCTGATCTCTTCTCGATCGAACTGCCGGACCCGTCGACGAAGCAGATCGTGGTCGCCGTTGTTGTGTTCATCGTATGGACCATCGCGAACGGCGTGATCGACTCTGCGCTGCGCCACTTCTTCGGCTCTAAAGCTTCTTAGTCCATCAAGGCGGCTCGCGGCGCACGAGTGGCAGCCACGTAAACAAAAGGCCTCCAAGGAAACCCCTGAAGGCCTTGAATTATTTCTGCGGTACTCAGCTCGATTACATCTTCTGTCCGGCGTAAGGCGCTGCCTTTTCCTCGAAACGGGCCATATCTTCCCAGCACCATCCGTTGCCAACCTCGTAGACGACCTTTGGCTCCGTCTCCCCGTCGACTACGATCGCCGTCTTATAGGTCTGGTTGATCCAAAGGCCGATGGCCTCGCCATAGGCGGCTACTTCCTTGACTTCACGCGGCTGAGACAAGAACTGCTCAAGCGCTTTGACGTCGAAGCTAGCTGGGATGTCGCCGTCCTGCGTTGTGATCTCGTATAGATCGTTCGTGTTGCTATCGAAGAAGTAGCGAGTGTTCGAGTAGATAGCGGGGTGCGCGAGATGTCCGCCATCCTCGAGCGCCGCGAGAACGGTCTCCTTTGTGAAAACTGGCACTTCCCATCCGTTCCACGCCTGACCGTTGGTGAATCCTTCCATCGACGCATCCCCTTCGAGGGCGGTGACGGAGATAGGTTCATAGGTCTTGAAGAGCTTCGTCACTGCGTCTTCAGGCAGCCTGTCGAATTGCTCCGCGAACTGGGCTTCGCTGGTGAAGTAGACGAAACCACCCCAGGCGTTCGCGAAGTGGACGTTCCCATCCTTGCGCTCGGAAACGGTGGTGAGCTCAGCGAGCTTCGGCGTTTCGCCCTTGCGGATGAAGTAGTCTCTCATGGATTGAATTCCCTTCAACGGTTTCGAGAACCATGCGCCGCGGCCACGCAATCGACCAGTACTGCACCTGAAGGCAAAAAGAAACCTCCCGGGTGCGCTTCTTCGATAGGCGTGGGAGGTGTTGTTGAGAACCACTTTCTAATGCGATTTCGTCGGCGTCAATGACTGCCGCTGGCCGATAACTAGGCTTATCGGCCACACAAGTTTTCAGTCATCGCTTCAGTCGTTCGTGTCTATCATTGTCGTGGTTGACGGACTGCGGTGTTCCGGTAAATCATCACCTTGGAGATGCTTGGCGCTCAGTGATGAAGTCGTCCTCGAGGGATATTGGGAATAGGCCCTCAAGCTTTCTCGCAAATGCCGGTCCCACGGAAACTGCGACATCTCCGCTTTTTCTTTCTAGGGGGGGAATTTCGTGGGCGTGGGGCAGCGTATCTTATTTCTCGCGACGATCGAAGAAGCGCGTATGGCCGAAGCCGGCCGCCGAGCTTTTGTGGATAATGCTCTATCTTCAAATTCCAAAGTCAGATTTGTGGAAACCCCTCCGGGGATGGACGCTGACACCCTATGTGACGATCTGTCTGACGCAGAGTTCTCGGCGCAGCAAATCAGACTGCGGTATCACCAGGACGCAGAGACTGTCCTTTTTGGCCGGGTATCTGATACCGTGAAGCGGATCGCAGACCAGTGCGGAGACCCGGCGGTGGAATATTCATTGTCGCTTCGACGACTCCCGTTTTGGGAAAGACGACCCAATCGTCTTGAGTGGGTCGTCGTTATCGCGACTGATCGTAGAAATGTATTTGAACGCCCGTTGTTAGCGATGAAGTCTTGGTTGGGAATAGGAATTCAGTTTGACCGTTTTCGTCCGGCGTTTCGGTGATTTCGTGATCGCGGGCGAGAAACGGTCGTTATAAGGGTTTCGCCCAAACCTTATAACGGGGACGATGACCGATAACTAGGGTTATCGGCTGCGGGCATCTGGCCTCACGGATTGACCACCCTCGCCGGCCGCTAGACACTTGATGCTGTCCCCATGCGTTAAGTGGTTGAGAATGTTTCGAAAGCTTTTCGGTCGTAAAGTCGGTTCCTCCATTGAGAAAAGTAAAGACGTCAAAAGACAGGCTGTTCCCCCATTTCACTGGATAGGAGCAAATATCGACGCCTTCGGAGCCAGCTACTTTGCAGGGTTGTCCTATCACTGCTCGGTAGGAAAAAATGACTGGGTTCCAGTTGGCGTTGCCATGTGCCGGGGGCTTCGGCAATGGAACGAGTCCCCGTTCGTGGAATTCTATGGCGAATCTGGCACAAGGCTCCTCAAGCGCTTCTTGGTCCAGCGGATGAGGCTGAGCCCGCGCGAAAGCGGGATCGATGAATGGCTGTCTACCAACGCGAAGGCCTTCGAGCAGATCAGTACAGAAAGCTTGTACCGGAGAACGCTCGGGGCGTTGCCTGACGATTACGCGTTCGCGAGCTGCCTGGAGCACAGCAGTGAGAACATCGCCGAGTTGTTTTTGGGGGCGATCGAGCGCGAACGCCCGGCATCTCTCGACCGCCGCATGATCCTTTGTGACAGTGGCAGCATCCCGTATTGGGAGAGTGACGTCATCGAGCGCGCCATTGATTCTGCCCGTAAGGCACTTAAGCTGACGACTGAAATCGCGCTCTCGTGGTTTGAATTCCGCGGGTTCCGCGTGGACCGCGAGCTTCAGTTAGTCTACTTGGAGGGCTATGTGCCGTTGACGGACTACGTGGAGTCCTTCTTTTAAGCGCGCCATAACGCTACGAAACCACATCTGGGGAACTTGGGAGGTCGAGGTCCCAGTCCTCGGGAAAGTCTATCATTTTGCAGATCAAGTCGGTCACTTTTACAGTGGAAATGATCTCGAAGTCGCGCACCAATGGTTCGCCATCGGTCCCAAGGATGTCATAGCCCTCGTAGCGCTTTCCGGGGTATAAATCCGCGAATGTCTCTTTCTCTTGCGACGTCATGTTCTTCCACGTCGTCGCAACCCCGTTCAGCAGGTATATCTTGTTGCTATCTGGTGCGTTCACGGCCCTGTAGAAGCAATCTGAAAGGGAGGCTATTCCGGAGCCGACGTTGATTTCGTCAGTGACGAGCACCCACTTTCCGCCTTTACGCTTCGCGCCATATGCCGAAAGGCCCGGCAGCACACGCCCCACGCTTCCGTGCATATAGACGTTGGGAGCGGTCCACATCTTGGACTTTTTGCCTTCCGGCACGTCGCCGAAACGGATGAAGTGCCGCAAGGAGATGCCCCTACCTTTGGCGTTGATGTGTCAATGCACGTCGATTTTCGACGTCTTTGACGATCGCCTTTGCCTTGTCGAGCGCGTCGTCGAGATCAACGCTTTCCCCGCGGTCAAGCTCTCCAAGACCTTCGGCGTCAAGTTTAGCCTCGATACAATCTAGCTCGGAGACCAACGAATGCGTCGTACAAATGGACAGTCGGTTTTTTTCGTCATGCAACATATGGTTTCGGTCGCCCCGTGATGCGCTGGATTATACGCCAACCATATATTGGCGAAAGCCAAAAACTACCAATTTCTGGTCACCTGGGAGTCATGAAAGAGCGGCCGGTCGCGATGCCACTGATAGGGGTTCCGATCATGGCTCTCGGCCGGCCAACGGGCTGATCCAGGGAACCGTGACAACGTTCACGGACGCCAAGTCCTCCCGCACCCTGAACGCCTTCACCTGGTCTTCCAGTTCAAAGGCGTTCCTCTTCGGCCTACCGTCATCCCACTGGACGATTTCCGTCCAAAGGTCTTCGAATGGCGCTACTAGGCCGTCGATGCCATTTCGCTCGTCCTGCCACGCAACGATCGCCTGTCGAAGGCATTCCATTTTCCGTTGCATCGCCAGCTTGTCCACCTGGCGGCCGTGGTACTGGTATTGCAGATGGTTCTGTCCCTTGACCTGCCCGATCATCACCCTGGCCCCGTCTAGGACGATCCGTGCGTGACGGACGGTTTCCAATTCCATGAAGTCGCCGAACGGCTCGGCTTCGTTGTGAATGACAATCGTTTGGCCTATGTGTCGCATTCCCCATCCACTTGCTTCCGCGAACGTGGCAATGCCTTCCATGTCACTAGCGGCGAAAAATTGGGCACCGAGTACCAGACCCAGATACCCGAGGGTCTCAAGACCGGTGTTTGCCTCCGTCTGGCGATCCTTTAGCGTCTTTCCATAGACTGCCACATCGTGCGGCACCAATTCCGCGGGTCCTCGGCGAGGCTGAGAAGTGCCTGCATGGACCAACCGATAGCAAGGCTCGTAGGAAAGCAAGTGCGGACATCCGTCCACCAAGATGATCTTGTCGAACACCCCTGCGGTTCTCTCACGCCAGTCGGCGATTTCGGCATCGGCATCTCTTCCCAGCCATTGCCACTTTTTGAAGTGCGGGGCCTTCAAGAGTGCGATCGCTCTGGAGTCGAACCCATCTTGCAACTCCCGCTTCAAAACCGATCGCTCGGTATTCTCGATCTGGGCCGGGCCGTGGAGTTTTCGGGTCTCGCGAATTTCCGATTTCAGGATGTCCGTCAAGACAGGGAAATCAATGTTCGCGCCCGTGTAGAGGGACTTCATGAGGTTTGAAGCGGGTTCTCGGATGTCCTGCTGCTGGTCGAATATCCATTTCTTGTAATGTCGGCCCCCTACCATGCGGTATTCGGACAGAACAGTGCCATTCACGTCGACTGTGAAAGAGCGCGGAGCTTCTCGTTCAGACAGTTCCTTGATCTCGAAATCTGCCGCCACGCGCACGAGTTCACGTCGGACGTCGCCGTTGTGCCACTCTCCGCTGACGACTGCTGGGTGATCGAACCTGATGCGCATGTTTCTCTCCCTTCATCCGACTATGCCGGTATGAAGGCGCAACCATCAAACGGGACCGCTGCTAAGGTTATCCTTCGTTAACTAAGGATAACCTTCTGAAATGTGGCCGATAAAGGCGGTGTCGGTCCCGGCTATGGCGCGACGGCAGTAGGCGCGTTGACCTTCTGAGCCGTCGGTACGGCTGACGGGACTATAGCCAGGAAATCTTCGACGTCGTCTAAGGGGACCGTAACGCCGATCTCGGCATCATCCCTGATGATCGCGCTCCCGAGACGGTGGTTACCGTCAAAAACCCGGAGCCTCATCTTTCGCTCAAAACGATCCAATTCGAGTTCAATCGAACTGCTGTCGGCGTTTGCATAGAGGAATGCCATCCGGCGGATGTGGAAGGTGAAGTCGTCGAAAGCCTGTCCTCTGTGCCTCTTGTTCACCTCTTGCCAATGTTCCGTCTCGAATTCCTGATGGTTGGCGGCGTCAATGACCGCGGCTGGCTCTATCGGAGCGCAATCCCATTCCTGTCCGTCGAGCGGATTGCAGTAGGCGACGATGTCGGAAAGCGGAACGCTAAACTCAACTGTTTCTGGTCCATTTATAGGGTCGTCAGCGATCATCGCGTCTCTCCAGTCGCGTCGAGAATATGGTAGCGCCGATCAAGGAACAACCAGCATCGCGCCGTGGCCGATAAATGTCCTTATCGGCCAGGGGTCGCCGAAGTAACCGCAGCAAGGTCGTCATCCAGCAGCGTGTCAGAGCCGGAGGCCTCCCATTCACCGATCCTGGACGCAACCGCCGCCCTGATCAGTTCTCCCACGCGTATGCCGGTCTTATGTGCGAATTCCCGAATGGCCAAGTCTTCGCTTCTGGTCAACTTAACTGACCGCAGTACGAGTTCATCTAGCACCGGTCTTCCTCTTCTTGAAATGATGTACCACGGCCTTTTCGGCGTAGAAGGACCAAATTGGGCTTAGCGCGAGTGCCAGGAATATGACGGGGAAGTACCACGGCGCGGTGCCGGCGACGAACGCCATCCATGAGGTCAATACCGTCATGAATGCGCAGACTATAACGGTGAAGTCATGAATTTTTTCAAGCATATCAATCTTCCAGTTTACAAGCAGAATCCTAGCTTCGGCGGAAGTGCCTGTCTATCGGCACCTTGCCGATCATATCGATGGAGCTTGCCAATCTGCGCCACCAGCCCTAATAAACGACTCGAGCGGGATTTCCAACGAGGTTCGCGGTGCAGGCTCTTTGGGCGGCCGAGGTCGTCAGGTTCTTGAAGGACAATCTCCCCGGCGACCAGCGACAGGGCTGGGATCACCGTTATGTAACCGCGTACCAAATGGGATGCGAGGCGTTGTCCGCACTCGGTCATGCGGACGAAAGGAGTTGGGGTGCGGTCGCTCGTATAGACCCAGCGATCCCCGACACGCTCCCGCGGTGGGACGACGTCGTCGCTGTCGTCCTGGGCGTCTTGAACCAAAATGATCATCTGGGATTTACCGGAACCCGAGCAAGCGACAATCGATCCAAGATTTTCTGAGGCGGTCCAGTCGGCGATCGATGAGATGCCTGACGATATCATCGTTGAATTTGATCGGCTGCTCACGATCACCGATGCCGATGTCGCGGAGTGGCGACGTGTCAGCGCGGAACATACCGCCAGCCTAAAGAAGGAATTTGGCACCAGGGTCATTTCAATTTCCGACGACAAGTCGGACGAAGGCGTCCGAAAGACGATAGAGAAGGTCCGCCTTCATGACTTCGACTGGTTGTTTTACAGGCGCTGGAGGCTCGCGGACGGCTGGCTTTCGCCAATTGAGGCGATGGATGCGCTCGAAGTCTTCAACGATCCGTTAGCCAGGTGCGTTCGTGTGGCCGTTCTCGATCGCTACAAACCAAAATTCCTCCCCTCACTGGGCGTGACATCTCCTCGTCCGTAGATCATCCCCTCGACCCACGATGCAGGACCGAGCGGGCAGGCATTTCTTAGGTGCGTAGGCCACCAACTGTTGGAATTGCCTTGGCGGTAGCCTCTGCATCCTGGGTGGCGACAGCTTCCAGGACTTCGTTGAGATCGTCGCTGATGACGTCGGCGAGCGGCTCACCGCGCTCGCTTGTCCTAGTAAATGTCGCGGGTTCCAGTCGCGCACATACTGCGGGGCCCGATGTTTACTGGCGCGCGGCGCTCCTTGCTGCGGCAGCACGTTCCGCAATGGCGACCCTCACTCGCTTGTTGAACCAGACTGGCAGTATTTCGTCATCTCCATTGTCGAAGTAGCGGGTATAGAAGTAGGTAAACAGACCGGCCCCTTGAAGCATTCCATTGTCGTCCACGTAGGTCTTTGAAGGAGTAGCCGTGATCAGACGGTGCCTGTAGTCACCATGCTCTATGACCACGCGAAAATCCCGGGCGAGCGGCTCAATAACGACCGTCGCCTCGCCGTATGGGGCCTTTAGACGCCCATCGCTGCTGTCGATGGAGAAACCGTTCGACTGCGCCCAACCTTCAATGGCTTTGTAGGTAAGTTTCTCGGTCACGTGACAATCCATTTCCATTTCGGACGCCGAAGCATACGTCAGCAGCCGGTATTCAACAAGCGTCGCCTGTCTGGCCGATAACCAGCTTTATCGGCCGATGCCTGAGACAATAACGCGTTTTGTTTTTTGGCACCGTTGTAAACTCTTAGTTTATTTCTGCGTCGGGAACCTTGTTGTATTTGCTGCCCAATTAAGCATTCTTCTTTCCCCGGGCCTACAGACACGAGCGGACTGAGGGCGTCGATCCCAACAGTTCAGCGGCCGCTAGTCTGGTAGGAGGGGCTACCTAATTCCGAGAATGTGACTCTTCCGATCCGTCGGCCGATAAGCAGCTTTATCGGCCAATGGTCCACCTCGATTGACGGCCTCAACCTTCCTGAGCACCATTTACTGGTCCACAAGACGAGACCTCCATGACAGACATTCGATTTCTATCGGCCATCAAGAACGACGAACGGCTGCGTCGTTCCATCGTTCACTCGATATCCCCTTACTTATTTGGCTTCATCCGCAGTCCAGTTGAGTACAAATCCGCTGACATCCAATCGGCGTTTCAGCGAGATGTCGAGGAGGCTATTTTCCAGTTCCGAAACGCGCTCGACTCCCTTGTCTACCTAAGGTCTAAGGGTTGGGCACATGGCACAAGCATGCACCAGGTGATGGAGAACGCGCACCGACAGATCGAGAACACATTGGAGAACATTTCCGCCGAGCGCTATAAGGCGATCGGATACGCTGGTCCCGTATCAGTTCCGAGCGTGATTTCCATCGCTGGTTCAGAACACGCTGCCGTACAGGTTGATGAATTGGTTCCAGAGGGCTGTTTCATGGCTGTTCCCTTGGAAGACGGTAAGCTTGTGCGCGACAAAGACGGCACTCTACATCCCTCGAAGGAGTCCTGGCTCCAGATCGATTCCGTTATCCGTCCGTTCGAAGACAAAGATGGTATCGAGGACATCAAGCAGGACTTCACCAAATACTGGCAGAAAACGGAATTCGGCACCGGTCCTTATCACCGTGAATATTTGATTCACCTCATGCGCAATATGGGAATGTGAACTCTTCCGTCTCATTGGCCGAGAAGGAAGGACAATTCAACCTGTGCTGAAGGCCTGGTAAGCTATGTCCTCGAAGAGATCGCAAGCATGGTCTGCTAGGCGATCAAGGATGGCGGAAGGGCGACCGACGCTTGGGACAGTCGCGATCCCGCCCATTCTCTGCTCGATGATCTGCAGTCTCTGGAGGACGTCGGCATCGCCGGTCGCCGACCGCGCCTTCTCCAGTCCACTCTGTATGGCATCGAACAGGTCATCGGTCAGCGCTGGTACGGCGCTGTGAGTTCTATGAAAACCGATATCCCATAGCCTCGATTGCACCTCGTAGCTGACATCGAGGCCACTATTGAAGTCGAAGCGCGCGCGGAATGTCGGGCAATCCGGCGGCCCTCCCACCTCGTGTTCGTCGACGAAGAACGAGAAGTGGAGTTGACGGGCGTTGAGATAGCGGAGGTACTGATTGACGCTTCCCTGGGCCTTCATCTCCGTGAGACGAGGAAACCACGCGACCGCTTTCGCCTCGTCGCGGGCGGTGTCGGACGGAAGAATGACGGTGGCAGCAATGCGCAACGCCTGCCGAAAGCTTTCGGCGAGATATTCCTGATCGTTTAGATGTAGTGCATAGATCGACATAGGCTGTCTCCAGAACCAAAACGAATACTCGTTGGTGCCTTCGATCCCTATCCAGGGGACAGCCAAATCCGTCCTCATCCGAGGCGGTACACCACACTTAGGCGATTATTTCGGAAAGGCAAGCATCGTCTGTGGTTTGTTGGCGACGGTTGGACGCTGGCCGATAAGGAGCCTTATCGGCCGCCGGCCTCGTTTGCCGTGCCTAAATCTCCTCCAATTGCGGTATGCCCGGCGAACAATTTTTCTGGTAGGCATGGGCCTCAACTAGGGGGATTGCATGCGCATTACGAGTATCCTGTATCTGGCCGCTGGATTTCTGTCTGCTCCGACAATCGGCTTTGCGGCGGCAGAGTGCAATTTCGACAGGCCGGTCGGAAGCTGCAAGGGAACAATCCAAGTACTGAGTTCCGGCGGTTCGACGCCCAGCTTTACAGCAGAAATCAAGGTGCAAAGCTCCGCCAAATCTTGTTCGAAGGTCGAGTATTCCCTCGATTCCACCCCACAGACGACGATCCTGCGTGGGGGAAACAGCACACAGGAAAGCCTGTCCGGAACGACTCCTATCTCGAAAACCAGCATCCAAGTGCAGAAGTGTACAGCGTACGAAGATGCGGCAACTCCCAAGAAAACCGTTGACGGCCTAGATGCGGAATTGAATGGAACTTGGTTGCGGAAACTCAATCTATCGACAATCAAGGGTACCGTCAGGATCGACCTGAGTGACAGCGGCGGCGCGATCTCTGGGTCAGCTAACTACGCGGTTAATGAACAGTACCTACCTGGCAAATGGAAAAAGAAGACGGAGAGTAAATCGCTCAACGGAACCCGCGAAGGGGTGAATGTTACTCTCACATTAGGCGACAGTCCTTATCCGGTCCGCCTGGTGCTCAAGGGGCGGAAGTTGATCGGCGAGGACGGCCAGGTCTGGGCTACTCGGCAATAACCTTGGAAAGATGGGGTGCGTCATATGCGTTCTTGGGTTCTTGTTGCCGCTCTGCTTACTGCCCCACCTGTTGCATTTGCAGAAGTTGATTGCGATTTCGAAAAGCCCGTCGGCAGTTGCAACGGCATCATTCAATTACTGAAATCTGGACGCTCGAAAACCGCCTACTCGGCTGAGGTCTTGGTAAAGAGTTCGTCGGCTTCTTGCTCCGCAGTCGAGTTCGATTTCGAACGGTCTCGGCAAACGACGTTTCTACGTGGCGAGAATAGCAAGCAGGAAAGACTCTTTGGCACCAGACCCATCATGCGAAACAGTCTTCCAGTGCTGAAATGCACGACGTACGAGTCTTTCAACGCGTCATTAACTGGAACCTGGTCTTACAAGTTCGATACGGCGAAGACGAAAGGATCGGTCGTCGTTAGCATCAAAGACACCCATGGTTCCATTTCAGGGACGTGGACCTCAACAATCATCGAAGAATTCCGACCGGGCCAGTTGATAAGAAAAACTGACCGGAAATCGTTTACAGGCACTCGCGACGGCACGAGCATCCAGCTGAAATGGGAACGCGGCTCACCACCTGCCCATTACGAGCTCAAAGGGCGCGAGATCGTCGACGACGCAGGGCAAGTCTGGGTGGTACGTCAATAGACCGACGTTTGTCAGCGTGGAGCCGGGCCCGCGAGATGGCCCATCTCGAGCTTGATCGGCGCGTCATTCCACCATTCGGTCGCGTCGAGCAGTCGCTGGCGATCCATATCTTTAACATCAATGGATGAGACTAGGCCGACCACGTCTTCGTAAAGATCGTCCACCGCCTCTCGGGTGACATCGGCCTCCCTCATAGCGGCAACCCTCCTTAGTCGCATCCATGCCATCGCCGCTGCTTCTGGCATCATTTGGACTTGGTCAGCGAGCATTGAGACGACCTCGCAGACCACGCGCCACCTCCTATTCAGCTCGCCGTCGAACTCGAATTCCACGTCGTCGCTAATCTCGAGATCGTCGAAGTGCAAGAGGATCGGCGTTCCACGAGTGTCGTAGTAGGCGATGAGTTCGTCGAGTTGACGCATTGAAGCCGTGCGGGTCTCCTCCTTAGCGTCTAGCCGACGCATTCCGAAATGCGGAAGCCTCGCTCCAAATTTTGCCTCTTCCAACAATATCGCCACGAGCGGGCAACAGGTCGCACCACGTGGCATGTCATTCCTATTGTTGAAATACGTTGTACCGACGACGAACTTTGGTTCGCAGACTTCAACGTGGAGCACTCCTCCGATAACCATCAGACGAGATGCCACCTTCTTCGCTTCTGCTTTTCTCGTCAGATAGTCTGACTTCGCCCTGCTAAGTATGTCGCTTTCCGTCGGCTGCCGTTTGAAATCTCCCGTCAGCCATTTCTTCACCGCTTCGACCCGACTTTCCCCGCCTGGAAGATATCTGTCGTAGAGGTTCCCGAGGGCCACACTGCCTTCGGCACCGTAGCCGTGGCGTTCCCTACGAGGGAGGTGGTCCTCGGATAGATGTCCCAACCCCTTGTCGTTCGGCTCCACGGGAGAATAAAAACGCCCGCCGCGGTGGCGTATAACAAAAGTCTTTTTATCGTGTTCGGCGACGAACGCGTTCCCGGGGCGACGACCATCCCAGCTAGTCCGCCATGTCATGACTACCGGACACTCCGCGTCCGCCATGGTCGGTACGTCTATGTCGACAGTGTCCACGAGAACTCGATTATCAAAGAAGCCTCTCGCAGTGCGAACGTCTGCTGTATAGGCGAATGGGAACCGCGCGGGAATGCTCAAGTGGCACCTTCCAGATAACCGTTAGCCGCAATATCGCCCGTCGGCTTGAAAGCGCCAAGGATGGAGGCGGCAACTCGATCCGCATCCTATCGACCATGCTCTTCAATGATCTCGGGCGTCGAAGTGTACAGCGCCAGCGTCCGGCGCGAACCTGTCCGCGTCCGATAAACGTCATTATCGGCCACTGACCCGTTCGGTTTCCGATATGACCCTTAGAACGATCGCGTCAACAGCTTGACATCGGACGTGTCAGTTTGCCTTATGTGCCAATGAAAATTTCGTTGCCATATTTCTACTATGTTCACCAACTTGTCGGGGGCGAGACAAAGAAGCGGGCGATGGTCGGCTATGTTGATCGTGATGTCCCTGTAGTCGACAAAGCGGATGTCGATATTTTGGCGACTTGGTCTATTTTTCTTGGAGAAGACTTCGGGGACCATGCCGAACTATTAAGATGTCAATGCGTGAGATGGCGCGGCTCAGTCTACGCACCTGTTATGGATGAAGTGACAGGGAGACTTCTAGCTCTGTCGGATTTCGAGGGCAAGGTGAGCGATGCTTACAAAAGCCCGCATCGATCTATCTTTCGAGGACTCGTGAAATCGGAAAATGCATTGCAATTGCTTCACGCCTATTCAAACGGCAGAGCGTTTAATCTTGCAAAAAATTCAATCATTTCCTCGTCTACCGAACCTGAATGTCTCGCTGAAATGGAGGCCGTTGCCGACACCTTAATTGTGATGGAGGGACACGTCTTTCAAAAGGCTTCACGTCTCCACCTGCGGGTGATCGACAGAAGTAATCCCAAACCTCTCGATATTGTCGAAGTATGGCCTGATTTCAGCAAGGACGACGGGCAGTCTTGGTTTAGGTTCGATTTAGACGCCGAATTCAACGATTCAAGCATTTTTCGGTTTTCACTTGACGATGCTGATCACTCCGAGGATTTGACTGAAACCTATCAAGATGGGGTAGTTCATGACGTCAAAGTATTTGATTCTACAGCGTTAGCATTCAACGGTCGAAGTGACTATCTTGCTCGAATGATAAACCGGTTCCTCTTGGACACGGCTTCAGACGTCGGCGAGTATCCCAAGGAAACGGTCGCTCAGTGGGTTGATGTTCGTGATAGCGTCGCGAAATACCATGCCGGCCTAACGCCGTCGGTGGACGAAGCCGTTATCAACACGTTTCTATCCTGGGACTCGCCTGCTCTGTCCCCCCAACGGCGAGCGCTCATCGCCCATGCCAGAATCGCTCTTGAGCGCTACGCAACGGTGGACCTAAAGAGAAACGCTTCTTTACGGCTTGGCAGTTAGAGCGTTAGCGTGGCCGCACATTCTTACGGTTTAGGTGTACTTCTGGCCGAATGTGTAGACGTCCAACCCGGCGCGAAGTCAGCGTAGCTGGCCAGAACCTCAGGATTCATATCTACGCCCGCCCGCACCGCCCGCTCCACGGCGATACGGTGTGCGGCTTTGCGATTGGCGCGCCCTGCAGTCGTCAGGGAGTTGCCAACGTTCATCGTACTCGGATGCATTACTCCAGTCTCGAATGCCTGGATAATCATCTCCGCGCCGATCCCCTGCCCGCGATGTTCAGGTAGCACGAGGACACGTTTGTCTTTGATCCCACCGATAACCTTCCCAGCGGAGTCATAGACCGCAAGCAGTCCTGCGGGCTGGTCAAAGGCCATGCTGTAGCCATCCATGCCGCAATCGACGTCTTTCATGCGATAGCGGAGTTGCTCCTCCCGTGTTAGGAGGTCGACAATGGGATTGAAGCCAAGCTTCTTGTTCAGATATTTCGGATCGGAGCAGGCGCGCGTGATTATTGCCTCCCTTTCCTTCGAATGGGACTTCGGTGCCATCAGATCGGCCAGTTTGATCTCGTGCAGAGGGATCGGCTTTGGGGGTTCTGGAATGATGAAGACACGTTACTCCCAGTTAGATGGCTGAACTGGCTCTACGGATACCCTCAGGCTCTGCAACGATCAATTTAATCGTGTTGCTGAGGGTCCGCACGCTCGGCAGCGGCGGTTGTGTTCCAGCCTCTAGCATCTCTGATGATCTTGCCTTCGACCTTCATTCTGTGGAGCCTGGTGCGGATCGTCCCGCTGTTGATCGTCTTTCCGATGGCCTTCGACAGATGGTCTGTGATCTGCGCGGGGGTGTGGTGTCCGGCCTTGATCGCCTCGAGGATTTGCTCCTCCTTCGTCATCCTGGATAAGGGAACACCCTTGGCCGACGGCGGCGGGGACAGGGCCAGCATCCTGTCGATCTCGGCGATCTCTTGTTCCAGTGACGCTATTTGATCGAGAACCGCCTTCTTTCGATCAACCAAAATGTCATGAACTATCATCGATGACTCCAGCTGCGCTTGCAGTTGTGTAACTACGTGGTGTCATATTGTCAAATATGGATTACAGAATCGTCCAAGATTGGTCGCAATGGATCGCTTTTTTCTTGTTCTGTGAGGGATATCACCGCATTCGGCAATGACACCGACGATGACAAAACGCTTCATTCTGTAGCGCTTCGATGGCCGATAATGATCCTTATCGTCCATTGAAGTGATATTCGAAAGGGATTCTCCATCGCGCTTGACGACGACACGCAGACGCGGCCACAGCACGCCGGATGGCGGCTGACGATGGTCCTTATCCGTCAGTGAGATGTGAGAAAATGTCAGTGTTCAATTGGATTGGTCTGTCTTCCGCCGCTGCTATCGCCGCCCTGAGGAGAGAAAGGCCGTCGTCGGGAAACTGTCTAGCCTCCTCATAGCTTTCAATGAAACGCTTTCCCAGTGTCTCTACGGCCGCCAATGAGGCCTCGTCTGGAAGGCTTTCCAGCGCGTCATGCAGATCGCATAGCAGTCGAAGTTCAGTGCGGTCCGCTGAGAGGAATTTCGGAGCGGTTGCCTGACCCGAAAGGAATTCCCGAAGGCGGAGGCGGCATTCGGAAACAACGGCGCTTGCTGGATAGTTCAACAAGTCTAGTTCGATTACGGGATTCCTCGTAAGGTTGTAGGTGGTCAATGCCTCCATCTGTTCCTTTCGTGATCCGGCGGTCAGCATCTTCGTCTTCGCGACGGCTTCGTCGAAACGCTGGATCGGATACGTCTCACAACGTTCCAGGGCGGAGCCGTCATATTCGAAAGCGACCACGCGAATGATCGCGCAATGGGCATGCTTGACAACCCCATCACGTACTGGCGTGGCAAAGCGCGCGCCGGCTAGGATCACGTACGGTTCTATCGCTTTTTCATACACGTAGCCGTCAACGACAAGGAGTCTGGAAGCCGCACTGTTGACGGCCGCAGCAGACCGCCCGCGATTGGTCGATATTATGGACCCAAAATACTCGGTATCTCTGTCGAAGCGCGCGGGTCTTTCTGGAGGCAGTGGGAATACCGCACGGTGCAATCCGGATTCCACCGCCTCGAAGAATTCCCGGCAGGTGATCGCTCGGCCGTCTCCGCGCCCGATCGCCTTCCGCGTCTCTAAGGGCCGCCAGAATTGCCCTTCGAAATAACGGACATGCTGCATCTCGGCACCGACTTCAACCACCCAGGCTGCTGCCCCCAAGATGGACGGCGGCGGATCGTCGCGCCATGTCAAGGCAATCGGCGCGGAGGTTCCGTCGACGTCGTGGACATCCACGTCCACCAGTTCGTGGAATAGAAGCGTCGATCGAACCTGGTTCCCCTTTCTGATACCCGCTGCGTCGTAGAAGATCGGTACGGCTACCCGCATATCGCCTCCATCGCCATCGTGACGGGATGGAACGATAGTCCAGATTTATCGACAAAGCCAACCGTCCGGACTGCTCCGCAACCTGCCCTTGCTCAGGCCTTCCCCGCACTGACCTATAATGGTCCTTATCGACCGTGGGTCGCCTACCGCATTGTTCTGTGCGTTCATCCGCTATAGTTTGCGGTAACGGTTTTACGGAGAAGGCATTTCCATGGGCGGCAGGATTGCGATCGGCATCATTGAACAAGACGGCGCGCTGAAGACGATCGAGGCGCACACCAAATTCATGCCTGGTGCTATTATCAACGAAGGGTTCGCCAAAACTGGCGATGTCAGCGAACTCCGAGAGTTTCTCGACAAGTACGAAAACGACGTCTTCAGCGAGGGCTTCGGCAAGATTGCGAATGTGCCCTCCGACTACGGCTACGTGCTCGTTGACCTCCGGGAAGGCAATTTTGTCGCCGCCCAGCGCTTTACCAACTTCAATACGATCATCGGCGCTGAGATCGCCCAGGCCGAGTTTTTCAAGCGTGGGGGCAAGGCTGGTGCCGACGGCCTCGCCAGGATGATTACGCATCTGCACGAGTGGAACGACGACGATCAGAAGATGGAAACCGTCGAAATCGAACCGCTCAAGGACGCCAGCAGCCTGCTGGCAAATCCGGGAATGCTCCATTGGGAACCTGGTGGCCCAAGTCGCTCGTTCACCGTCGCCTACCCGGCATGGAACACGTCGTTCCACGATTACGATATCGAAGGTCTCGAGGAAGTTCGAGATTACCTGACTGGTCGTGGGTTGCTCTCGCCGGACGATCTCGCTGGGTGGCAGGACAAGATCGACGAAGCGTACCGCAATAAGGCGGAAATGGATGCATTCGAGGCGGAAGATGAACTGCCCGCCAAGCCGATCGTCGCTGCCCCCAAGATGGGGTAACCCAGCTTGCGATAGTCGCCGTCGGCGACTATTCTAAGATCAGCAGCGGACAACGAGGCTTCCGAAAGGTCGCTGCTGCCAGTGCACCCTTTGAGGTCGGACCACCACGGTAAGGCACACTCGTTCGGCGGCAACGCCATGGGAAAGGCTCCGAAAGGAGCCTTTTTTGTTTTCACGATGCGGAACCCACAATGGTGTAACCATACGTCGATCAGCATCCCGAGCCTGCGGCCTGTGGCCGATAATGAGCTTTCTCGGCCACTGAAGCCGTCTGTGCGGTGCATAGCAAGCATGCCAATTCACAATGTAACCCAATTGGAGGAGGTTGGTCTTCTTCGCTGGCTGTACTCTCTGAAGGCCGACGATGTTAGAGGGGCTATGAACACCATCATGCGTCAAGTTTCACTGTTACTTCTGTCCCTGTCGTCACTGGGCGTACCAGCGGCCGCTCCTGCAGCGGCAGACTGCAACTTCGACAAGCCCGTTGGCCGCTGCACTGGGTCTGTTGAAGTTTTGAGTTCCGGCGGCTCTGAGCCGAGCTTCACGGCCGAGATCAAAATCACAAGCTCGGCACCCTCTTGCTCGAAGGTCGAGTACTACCTCGACTCCACACCGCAGACGACGATCCTGCGTGGCGGGAATTCCGGGCAGGAAAGCTTATTCGGGACGACGCCAATATTGAGGACAAGCATCGAGGTGCAGAATTGCACGGTTTACGAAGATGCGGCCGTTGGCACGAAGGATACGAACGATGCCAAGAATTCCTTGAAGGGAACTACTTGGCAATTTCCCCTCACGGACCTCGAGACGATAAAAAGCCAAACCGTCCTTCATATCGAGGAAGACCATGCGGGAGTGTTTAAGGGCTATGCAGTCGACACCATACGTGAGCAGCGTGTTCCACGTGGACCTTATGTGAAACGGGTCGAGAAGAGACAATTCAGCGGCACGCGAGATGGAAACGAGCTGATGTTTTCATGGGCGTCACACCCTGATGCCCCGTTCAAAGTCACGATCAATGGACGCACGATGACAAGCGAAATGGGGCCGTTCGCCACCCGCAGATAGAATAACATCGTTCAAGGTGTCAGCGCTAAATATCCCTTTAATGGTTTGATAACTTCAATAATCACTGTTATATGACCCTTATAAGGGGCTTAATCATTGCGATTGGACATCAAGTCCAGGTTATCGTGAACCAGATCGGCGTGCCTCGCGAGGTCATCGAAGTTGCTATAATGGTTGCCAGATGGTCGCCGAGAGCATCAGTGGAGGGACCTCAATGCCCAGATGGAAGAAGCCGACAAAAGAAGAAGTCCGCGAGAACCGCTCACGCCTAAGTGAAAGAGCTGCAACTGGCGAGCTGAGGTTCCCTTCTGCCGTCGTTGAGATCAGGAAGTCCTTGGGCCTTACTCAGGCCCAGTTCTCGACGATCGCCGGGATAACCAAGCGGCAGGTCCTTGAAATCGAGACAGGCAAGGCAAATCCGACCATCGAAACCCTGGAACGGATTGCGCGACTGTTCGGCTTCACGGTTGGCTTTGTCCCGAAAGAACCTGCTTCGATAAGGCAATCCTCGTCCAGCGCGCCTCGCCGCTAGCGGGTCGGAGTTGCCTCTTGCGCCCTTGGTCGATAGCGTGGACGGAACAGGAGCTCCACATGGAAAATCTCGGCAAACAGACGGTTCGAATGCACGTCCACCACATCATCGGCGGCGAGCATGATCCTAACCAAAATCACGTCAACGAAGGTCGCCAGACGGTTTACCGTCGTGCCGACGGCACCTACCTCATAAACTACATGGGCGGAAAGCGGCCGGTCACCCTGATGGGAGACGGTGCGTTCGAGTACGTTTGGACGGTCCGGTCTGGAATTTCGGTCCAGACCCTCGGCAGTGTTGTCGACGGGATGATGTCTCCGACCTTGAAGACCGTACTCGAGCTGGATTCCGGTGATCGCTGGGCGGAAATCGACTCTGATCAGGGAGCTAGATACGCTGGCGGTCTGACCCAGACCGCGATCGGCGTTTTTTACGAGATGGAGCAAAAGGCAGAGGGTCGCCATCCTCGGCGTTGGTTTGTACTGGTGGGTCCAGACGACGCTGGCGTCACCGTCGGCAAGGTTTGCCTGTGCGTGCTCCCGGAAGGTGAAGTCGTGCGGAACCCCGACATGGTTTCCGATTGCCACACGACGGGTCGCTATAACAGGAACCCTTACCCGGAGTTCGCGGCCGAGATCGAAGCTCTCGCTGATGCGACTGACCTTCCAATCATTCCCAACCACGGTGGGCAGGCTATCGACGTTGCACCACGGCCCCAAGGCCGTGGCACCCGGATGTGACGGCCGCCGTCCGCTATCGCCAGACTGCGATTTCTTCAGGAGTGCTCAGATCGATCACTTCTTGAACCTTGGTTACCTCTAGCTCCAACGACCTCGCGATTTGGTCCGCAGTTCGATTGAAGCCGAAGTGCATGTGCCTGATGGAGTCCTTTTTGTGGGGTCGAATGATGCCTGCCGCTTTGTCTTCTGCGTCCATCCTGTCCATGTCGAAGAGCATGTCCTCGGCGTCCGTGATGAAGCCTGGCTTTGTCACAGACGCCCGTTGGTATCCATTGTCCTCGCTGGTCGAGGCTGTCTCGATTGCCGCGGACGTTGACTGGGCGATCACTTCCCGAATTTTCGAAAGATCGAAGCGGCTCACTCGCGCGATTTCCTCGGCATCGCGGTTGAACTCGAAGTACATCAGGCGAATGAGGGCCATCGCTCCTGGTCCGATGACGCCGGATTCCCTTTCCTCGGCATCGTGCCTATCGATATCGAAGAGGATGTCTTCCGCGTCGGTTATGAATTTGAGCTTGGCCATTCATGCCTCCTGTTTCCTTCATTGTCTGGTGGAAAACATCGATGTGGCAATACCTCGGCACTTCGCTTGCTGCATGCCATTCCCACGGGTAGATTGACGTCAGCAGGAGCTGAATATGACCATTGAAACCGAAAGCGTTCTTATGCCCGAATGGATCGATGCGCACAATGCGAAGGTGGCGGCGTTCCGCGCCGAACATTTTCCGCGCATCGAGGCGCTCACAGACGAGGAATGCGGGCGCGTATACAGCCGGTGGGCCACACCTGGCGTAGGCATGTCCGCCGACCGCCTTGCTCTGGAGTTCCGTAGCGAACTCGGGATGACCTGGCCTGATTCCGAAGCGGTGGCGATCGGAATGAAGTTGGTTCATGCGGTCTTGGTGAGGCTGGACAAGTACGATCCGGATTTTCGGCCGGCTCCGGAGCCGCAGTTCATCACGAACCTCGACGACGCAGCACTTTGGTATCTGCCGACTTCAAATCGGTTCCGCGTCGACTTGGAAGACCGCAGCGCCGAGTTCCGCGCGACCAACGATCCAAAGTTCGGGATCGACAGTGCGGATTTGGAGACCGCATATACTGTTCTTGAAGAACTTCAGGGGGTCAACGCGAACAAAGTCGCGGGACCACTCAAAACCCCTGGCCTTTGACCGAGTTACAGCCGCCTCAGAGAGGATACCGTGCTTCCGGAACCTGGGCCGCTGCCGAGATCGCTTGAAGGAGCTGATCAGGGGCCATATGCGCATGACGTCTTGCGCATAACGCCATCCAGCGTTTCACGCGATCCACTACCAGACTTCGTTTCCGACTGCCGGAGAAACCTCCCACGCCCGCAATTCTTCGGAAATGGGGCCTGGCACATGGCCTTCGATCAGTTCCTCGATCGTATATTTCGACTTGCGGACCGAGCGCGTTGAAGTCGGCAGGCTGTCTGTTCGATCGGGGTTCTTGTGGCCGTGCGATGGCGAATTCGCGGGATCGTTGTCGCTGTTCGACATAATGCTCTCCTTCACTATCGTGAATGTTGGTCGTCGGTCGCGTGCGAGGCAAGCGTGACCGGCTGGAGCCGTGTCCTATCCTCCTAAATCCGGACAGGCTTTTGATCTACCGAAATCCTAAGCCTGACCGTGCCGTTTGCCTAAGAGCTTCACTTTAATTGCATTTTGTACATAATCTTGGCCGTTGGCTGCCGTCGAGGCAAATCTGCTCTCGAACGCATACAGCAGCTTTCTCGACGGAGGTTGGAATGCGCCGATTCCTGGTGTTTTTTGCCATCCTGCTGGCCCTTGTTCCTCGTTTGGGATTCGCGTCGACCATCGACGCCATATTCAAGATCGAGGTGCCTAGCGGATACTCGTCCCCGATGACGAAGTTGGATGCAAGCACGAGCGGATCGTTTTCCGACACGATGTTGGCGTCGAAAGCCTTTTGTAGGGATGGTCTCTTTTGCCTTTCGTTCACTGGAAGCACGACCGCCACCGCTTTTCTCGACGAAGAACAGGATCGCGTTACGACTGGCTTGTTCGTGATTTCAGGTTTCCTGCGGTCCTACTGGAAAGAGGTCGATCCGGATCGGCTCACCGACATCCCTGTGCCGATTATTTTGTATGGCGGCGACGGGCAGCTGTTTGGCATGTCGAGCGGAGACCGCGCCACCGTAACCCTATCATCCGAAGACAAGAGGGTCGCGCAGACCGAGAGCTTCAAATTCAACCTCCATATCAACTCTGTGACCCTGAGGCTTTCCAGGCGATTGGAGATCGAACCCTTCAAACGGGCCTCAACGCGAATTAATAAGGCCCTGACGCTCACCGGATACTCGATCGACAGACGATGGATCGATAGCAGCTCTGGAAGGCAGGCCCCTTTTCCCGACGATTTCGCCGACGGAGTTTACACCAGCCGCGAGAGCAAAAATGTCATAGGGTTCGGCAACTACAAGGGGTTCAACGGAGCGCTCGGCGCGCCGATCGTCAACGAGAACCGGGAAGTTGTCGGCATTCAGATCGGAGCGCTCGGGGAGTTCTCCATGTTCGAGTGGCTGGTCCGCAGCGGGCTTCTCCGCTACCCGAACACGACCATACAGGGATTCGAAACTGCCAAAATTCAGACGTCGTCCGATCAATGTCGCGCGATATGCAAAGACCGATCCGGGTGTGCTGCTTACGACCATTCGTCCAGCGGCAACCTTTGCCGGCTATTCTCGACCGTTTCGAACGCTGTTTCGGCTCAGGGGTCTACTGCGGGAAGCCGACTGCCGATCACGGGCTACGGACCTCCCGCAAGAAACGAGTAATCGTCGGGACAGCTGTCTCAGTACCTCGTCAGAGTTCCGCTGATCCCTGCATTTCCCCTATAGGAGAGGGTTTTGTCGGTTTTCCTTGTGAGGACGATGTTCTGGGTGTCGCCGTCCACGACGTAGCTATACCGCAGGACGTTCCCTTGTATGGTTCCATCAATGCGTTCGCTTGCATTGTTGCTGGGAAAATCTGAAATTCCGGTTGCGCGGTTTCCGCTGACCTGGATGTCGAGTTCAACCGGACCTCCGACGATCAGCAGGCCGACGAACCCCTTCCTACGCCCCTCGAAGTACTTCGGCCCAGCTGCAGCTACCTGGTCATCGCCCTTTCCGGCTGCCTTGCTTCCCGGTCCTTTCGATGCGAACTGCGTGCATTTCTTGATCTGGATCGATTTCTTCGAGATGGGCTTCTGGCCGAAAAAAGTCTCGTCGGTCGATGAACCGTTCTTGATGACGGAAGTGTGCGGTGTGTTGTCGAGGTAGTATTCCACCTTGGAGCACGAATCTGCCGAACTCCTCACGGTGGCCTCCGCGGAGTAGCTTCCCTTCGACCCCGAGGTGCTGTTGATCGTGATCGTCGCCGAGCATGAACCGACTTTTTCATCAAAGTCGCATTCGGCCATTGCGGCAGTCGGCAGCCACAGCAACGCAATCGATAGGATGAAACGGCGCATATGGTGTCCCTCATCGTGTTCCCCTTTTCATAGCCTGCGTTTTGAGCTTGTCATATCCCCCAGTTGGAGTACCTCCACAGACCCCTCCAGTTCGGGGCAACTGGTCCTTTTCGTCGTCCTTGTGTAGCGTTCATCATGTAAACCGATCCAAGGCACACATATGACGAGCCGTCGTAGCGTTCCTCTTCACGAAATCACCCTCGATGCCTTGATGGCCAGCCCCTCCCTCCCAGCGAGCCAGGAACCTTTCCTGGCGGCCGCGGTCGCGGACGAGCGGCTGTATGACAACGCCTGGCCGAAGAACCCGCTCAAGGCGATGCTCAACTTCGCAAGGAAGCGCGACATGCTTTCCAAGGCGACGCCTGGGCCGGTGGACGGATACCTGATGGCGACGGCCGTCAATGGAGCGGGCGACGCCATGGTCGCGGTGTTCGATGCGGCCACGGGAGAACTTGCTGGCGGCGTCGAAGGCAAGAACATCATCGTTCGTGACGGTCACCAGAAAAGAGGCATTGGCACCGAGATGGTCATCAAGGCGTTCGAGATCGGTCTTTGGCATCCGGAAACGATGAACGAGAGCAACTATCTTTCGGTGGCAGGTCGGCAGTTGCGCCGATCTGCGCACAGGACAGCGATCATCCGGGCGCTCGTAGCTGGATTGGATGTCTCCGCTGGTGTCTTGGAAGACTATCCCGATCTTTAGGAACGTCTCGCTCCCCGCAACCGCTCGGTTCAAGTGGCTCCAGGGTCCAATGCCTTGGCGAATGTCTTCGCATCGCGGATCAGGACTGCGATGGCACGAGAGCAGAACGCGCAACCCGATATGGGTGAAAGTGTGGAAGACGCACGCATTGACCAGCCGACACCCCGTGGACCTGGCTTCAGCTGACAAGCGGTTTCGCCGCCCCGGCGTCAAACCATAGAAAAAACCGAACAAGCAAAAGGGGCAGAAATTATCTGCCCCTTTTGCTTGCATGCTTGGACCGCCGTCAGTTGACGACGATGGTCAAGTCGCTCGTCTGCTGCACCGGTACGTTCGTCGAACTCAGAACCTGATAGCGAACTGTGTACGTGCCGGCGGCAGTCGGCGTCCCCGCCAGGATGGCAGTACCTGCGTTGGCCCCGGTGCCAAGCGTCATCGTCATGCCCGGCGGAAGCGATCCGGAAAGCACCGTGAGGTTCTTGACGGTCGTGATGTACGCATTGTTGTCGTCCCAGAACAGAAGTGCCGTGCGCGAGGCGCTCACGTTGTTGGTCAACGTAATCGTACCGTAGTTGTTGACGATACGGAACGGGGCCTTGATGGTCGCCGTGACAGAACGGCTAGCGGTGGCTCCCGATGCGTCTTCGGCCGTTACCGTGACGTTGTACGTCCCAGCGGTCGTCGCGGTACCCGAGATCGTCAGGTTGCCGTTGACCACTGACGGCGTGAAGCCAGGTGGCAAGTTGGTGACGGTCCATTTGTCGGCCGCGACGCCCTGACCGAATGCCGCACCGGCAGGAACAAAGGTTCCGAGGCTTCCGGCCTGGGTTGGAGCAATCGAGATGCTGGTTCCGCCCGACAGCGTAAACGCCGTCCTCGCCGCCACGGTGATGGTGACCTCAGGCGAGATGGTGTATTGGCCATCCGGGGCGGTGGCACGCCACGTCGACTTGAAGGTTCCTGTCTGCGTGGCATAGCCACGGAGTGTCAGCGAGTTCCGCTCCGCCGGGTTCTTTTCGAGACGTACGCCCGTGGGAAGCGAGCCGCTTTCCAGTGTCCAGACGAGGTCGACGTCACTGACCAGGGTGTTGGTCCCCTGCTGCACGACCCAGAGCATGCCCTTGTTGAAGTCGGCCGTGAACGCCGTTCCCGCGATCGGAGTGTTCACTTTCGCCGTCATCGAGGAGATCACAGTGACAGTCCGGGTATATGTGGCCGTCTGACCGGTAGCGTCCTTTGCCTGAACCGAGAGGTTGTAGGTTCCGTAGGTCGTTGGCGTGCCGCTAATGGTCATGACGCCGTTTGTCACCGACGTGTTCATGCCGGGAGGCAGGCCTGTGACCGTCCAATTCGCCGCGTCGATCGGCTGTCCGTACGCGTTGTTGCTCGGTGTGAATGTTCCCAACGTCGCATTCGTACCCGAGACCAACGAAGAAGCGCCGGTTCCCGTGATCGACATGTTCGTCCTGGCACCGAGTGTAACGGTGATTTCAGGAGAAATCGCATAGTTGCCATCTGGGTCGGTTGCGCGCCAGGTCGACTTCCACGTTCCTGCGGCGGTGCCGTAACCACGTAGCACGAGGGAATTCCGCTCGTACCCGTTGCCCTCGAGCCTCAATCCCGGAGGCAGCGAGCCGCTCTCAAGTGTCCAGACGACGTCGTAGTCTTCGACCAACCCGCCGCCTGGCTTGTTTACCCAGAGCATACCCTTGTTCACATCGCCCGAAATCGCGGTTCCGGTGATCGGCGTGTTGCGACCTACAGTAAATGGAGCGTTTACCGTCAGGTTTAGCTTTGCCGAACCCGATCGGCCAAAGTGGTCCGTCACCGTCAACGTGATCGGAGTTGTACCAAGCGCTGTCGGCGTTCCTTCGACGTAGAGCCTGTTTCCGCTGACCCGCAGGCCAAGACCCGCTGGAAGAGTTGAACTGGTGACGTTGGCGATGGTGAATGTGCCGCCCGTACCGAAATTGCTGACGCCGAAGCTACGCGAGAAGGCGACTCCTTGGAAAGCGGTAGTCGTCTGGTCGCTGCCGAGCGAGATCGGCGCGTCGAAAGCGTTGAAACCGAAGCCCCCGCGGACCTTCGTGCCGTCTGCCAGGGTCACGTTCCAGTACGTGTATTTCCAGCCATTGGTGGTCGCTGTCGGGTATCCGCTGGCGATCAAGGTAGACTGGTCAGCCGACAACGTCGCCGTCACACCCGTAGGCAGGTTGTTGGTCTCGATCTGCCACGTCGCTCCGCCTGTGTAGAGCGCTCCCGTTTCGATATTCTGAATGCGGAGCTGACGATCGGCCGCCGTGATGTAGGTGTACAAAACCTGTTCGCTGCTGTTGCCTGTTCCGGCACCGTCTGTCGCGACGATCTTATATCCGGCACCGATCTGGAAGGTGATCGTCTGGCTTGCAGTGCGACCGAGGCGATCTTTAACGCCGATGGTTGCGGTGAATGGGCCGCTCTTCGTATAGGTGCCGCGCAGCGACAGCGTCTTGCCATCGGCGCTCCAGCTCGGCGAAATCCCGTCCGGCAGGCCTGTGATCGTCCAGCTGCCGGGCATAAGAACGTCTTCGGGGGCGATGCCCGTTGCCTGAAGGGATGTATCGAGAGTGCTTCCGACAACGGAATTCACCTGCGAGACCGTGCTGGTGATGTTCAGAAGCTCGTTGTTTACCTCGACGTTGAACGTGAAGGGCTTTGTATCGAACGTATTGCCGTTCACATCGGCCACACGGAACACGATGTTGCCGTAGACCCCCGTCTTCGTGGCGGAGCCAACGAAGCGCATGACAGAGCCGTCGGCCTCTGGAACGGCCGCTATCCCAGGGGGCAGCGTGCCGCTGACCTGTGTCCAAACCAGGTTTCCACCCAGATAAGGCGAATTTTGTGCGGTGAGCAACGCCACTAGAGCTGTCTGGGGCTTAGCGCCTCTTTCCTTGACCGTCTCCGACGTCGGGTTGTACTGCGCCGGCGAAAGACCGTTGACGACCGTTATCGGAATTACCGTGGAGGCGGTATCGCCGAGCGCGTCTGTCGCCGACACGTTCACGAGGTACTGGCCGACGTTTTTAGGAACTCCCGCGAACGTGACCGTCGTTTCGGTCTTCGCGATAGACATGCCAGAGGGCAAACCTGAAACCACCCACTGGGCGGGCAGGATGCCGCCCGGGGCTACATTGGTCGCCCTTACCCGTATATAAGACGGATCGGAAGGAAGTCCTGAGATCGTTTGGGGGTCGATCGTCGACCCCTCACGGGCAAGCTCAAGGGCTTCCTTAGCGATGACGGTCAATGTCAGAGGCCGGGAGTCCGTCGTGTTGCCGAACTTGTCGGTTACGCGCCAGACGAGATTGTCGAACGTGCCAAGTTCTGTCGGCGACCCGACAAGCTGGAGGCTCGACATGTCATCAGACACGACTGCCTGTACTCCCGCAGGCAGTCGGCCCGAGATCAGCTCCCACTTCGTCGCGGCGTCCGCGTAAGGGCGACCTGTCGCGCCGGTGTTGACCACCCGCAAGCGATATGACGCGCCGAAGCTCTGCAAATTCGAGTAGACGCTCTCGAATGTCTTGGTCTGCAGCAGATCAAAGCCTCTTACGACACTCAGAGTCAAAGCAATCTCGTCCGACTTACCGAGTGCGTCGGTCGCCGCCAAAGTCACCTTGTATTGGCCTGGGGTCTGAGGGATGCCGGATAGAACTGCGCCGTCGGCGTTCTGAACGATATTCATGCCAGGCGGCAGCGCGCCGGTCAGCTTCCAGTTGCCGACCGGGATGCCGTTTCCGTCGGAAGTGTTTTCCGCCGTGAAGATCGTCTTCTTGTCGTTCGCCGTGTCGAGTGTAAACGAGCTGCCTCGGTCGCTCACGACCTGAAGCTGAGGTTCGACCCCGACGAAGAACTTCACCGGGTCTGTCCTCACGTAGTTCCCCTGCCCGTCATTGACGAGCCAGGTCACCTCGAACGTTCCCAGTTGAGTGGCGATTCCCGAATAGACCATCTGCGATCCATCGGCCGACGGCGTCGCGGTTACGCCCTTCGGGAGCGATCCAGACGCAAGCGTCCAGGTGGCTCCGCCCGTGAAAACCTCATCGGTGCCGATCTCGTGGAGGGTGGTTACGATCGCGGCGCTCTTTGTGCCGTCGAGATATTGACCGCTACGATTGTTGACCGCCGTGTAATAGGACGTGACGTTGAAGACGACCGGAATCGTCTTCGAACGGCCGAGGCTGTCGTGCGCCGTGACCGTGATTCCCTGGTAGTGACCGGCGATATCCGCAGTGCCGGAGAAGACAAGCTGTCCGTCGACCACCGAATATGAAATTCCCGATGGCAGCGTTCCGTTGACCTCATATGTGACCGGGTAGCCCGGCCGAACATTGTCAGCTGCGACGCGAAGGGAGACCTGCTCCGTCTGGGCTTTGATCGTCGGGTATCCATCGGGCAACAGATATAGTGCGATCCCGGTGTCTACGACCTTGAAGCTAAGCGGCTTCGTCGAAACACTGTTCCCTGACTGGTCCTTGATCCTGTAGACGATGTTGTTGAAGTCGCCCGCCGCGATGGCAACCCCCTTGAACGACATTGTCTGTTTGTCGTCCGAAAGCTTGGCGACGACGCCCTGCGGGAGAGTCCCCGAGATAAGCTCCCAGCTGGCCGCGCCATAGAAGGGATTTCCAGACTCCGGGTCGAACAACGAAATCGAAACGTGCGGCTCGTCCGCGCCTAGCACCAGGGCGTCCGAGTCTCCGCCGATGTTTCTGGCGACGAACAGATCGGAAGGCTCCCCGGGGTCTGTCGGGTCTGTCGGGTCTGTCGGGTCGGTTGGGTCCGTCGGCTGACCTGGACCTTGTAGGTGTTCAAACGTCCCCTTCGTGTACCGATAATAGAATTTAGTGTCCGACTGCGCGTATGCGGTGGACGCCATCAGTTGGCTGACGATAAGTGAAGACGTGATAATTCTGCGCAACATGCGTGAGACCTTAGTTTCGATGATCAGAATGATGTGCTTCGGCGGAAGCAGTAGCAACTTTGTTTGCCGAAAAATCGGGTCTTGCATTTCTACCGTGTTCGAAATGCAACCAGTTTCAGCGTTTTTACTATGTGTTGGTGGGTCGCGGCGCTTCCAGTCCGCTGCTGCCACGCAAATCCGGACCTTGCAGACGGGTCATCCTAGCGACGGTCGAAGGCTGCTCTTGACCTCTACATCTACCGGACGGTTATCGAGGATTTCGAGACCCGCGCTTGCCGCATCCGCAAGATGCTGCCATTCCTGTCCCCGGCACTCGGCGAGGACGGCGGCCATCGCTTCGCCCATTAGCGAGAACCGATCCTCGCCGTCGGACATATGCAGGCACTTGTGCAAGTCGCGATACGCCGCGTACAGCTCCTCCGACAGTGCGCTAGCTCGCTGCTCTCCGATTCTGGCGGCCATATCGACTGCAATCCTGGTGACGCGGCGAATCCATGCGACATCCCGCGCGTAAATGCTGTCTGCCTGATCGATCTCCGGGGCCAACATAGAATTGACGGCCTCCAGGGAGTTTCTGTTGAGACGCGATTTGTTTGCCCGTTGCGCCTTGGCGGCGGCGCTACCGTAGTCCTCGATTTCGAAGAACACGGCGTTCTTGTCCAACGACGTCAGCGCGTATGGATTGGAGGTGACGAAAGCGAAGGTCCCGAGTTGCGGTTCTCTCGAGTCATTGAATTCGACTTCTGTGGTGAAAACCGCGACCTTGGGTTCCTGACACCTTTCATAAAGGACGCCTTCGACAAGTAGGAATTTCGACAGTCTCTCCCTGACGTTCCTGACCCTGCGATCAAGATCGTGATTGTCCACGCTGGCGAAGTCGGCAAGCCCGTCTCCGCCGTTCGCGCGGAGGCGTTTTTGATGTGTCCCTCCCGGCATGGGAGTCGCAAAAATGCTTGTCTCAGCGAAACTCGCGAGCAAATCCGCGGCCCTTTGCCCCGTCAGAAAGGCGGCGTCCTCCCCATGTTTCGTGGCGGCGATCGAGTTTGTGCTATCTATGACAACGGGCCTGAAGAAATGTTCCCCGAACTTCCTGACATGCATGAACTCGTGGGCAGGCGACGCCCCGATCGCGGTCGCGACGCCGCCACGGGTGAACTCGATGCCTTTGAAATCCTGTCTCCATCTGGTGGCCACCGGTACGTCACTGTCGGACAGGTCGGTCATTTCGAAGTCGACGATGCTCCATGCCTGGGTCGACTGCCGTCTTTCGCCACCAATTCTGGTGGCCGTGAGGTTGAAGTGTATTGGAACTGAAAACAGCATATTGATCGCCCGGTTGACGGGCCTATCGTAGGCGCTCTTGTCGCTTGGGACCATCATCCTGCTGTGGCCGATAACAGGGCTTATCGGCCAGTGGACATCCAAACAGCAAAAAGGGAGCGCTGACGTGGCGCTCCCTTCGTCCCCTGAAACATCCGCGAATGTTTCCGTATCACCCACGGGTAATGGGCGGAAAGGGTAGAACCCCTCGTCCTGGTGGAAGAACATCCGTCGTGGTGTCTCCCTGGCCCGCACGGTCGCTCACGTCAGCACTTGGCAAGCAGTTTAGACTCCAACGCAGTCCCCAGAACAAAAGGCAGTGGACCCCAGTGGGCCCTCGACGTCAGAGTATTCTCATGATCGCCGGATGGGCTGAGCCGTCAAGTGTAATAACTCACGAAGCGCGCGATTCCGTTTTGGGCTATTAGACTGGTTGCCGATTCGCGACGCAAACAATGGAATGCCCTGATGTCCGACCACGTGCTGTACCTCCACCAACAAATAAGAAGGCTGGAAGAGCAGCTGATCACCATCCGAAATCACGCGAACGCCCTTCACGGATGCGAGAAGGCCGTCTACTACATCGACAAGGCGATCGAAGACCTGAGGTCCCACGTTGGCGGCCGGTTGGCGTCGATGGTCGCCGACGCGGCCAAGAAATCCGACAGGACGCCGCCCAGCGAATGACGATAGTCGCTTTTCTGGTGATGCCAAGCACCGGAGGAGCATAGCCCGCGTAGGAGGTCGCCGTGTACATTCCGAAGCTGAACGAAGAGGAAGCGCGATTCCTGGCGCTCCGGTTCTTGTCCCAGTCTCCGAAGCGGCAGGGCAGCATCGAGCAAATAAGGAACTCGATCAGGAAGTCGCGCGAGATGGGAAAGGATGACCTCCGGCCAAATCCGACGAGAAGCAACGCTCCCTTCTGGCATCAGATCGTACAGAACGCCACCGACCGCACCATCCTCGACCAAGGATACGTGGTAATGGTCGTGCCTCCGCCGAACAAGATCGTTCGCATCACGGATGCGGGACTGGATGCGGTGAAGCCTCAGCTCGAGTTCTTCGATCACCATCCAGGGGTCGCGACCTACACGATGTTTGACGACACCATGCTCGAAGACCTCTACATGCGCAACCGGGCGAAACTTCCGTTCCGCAATGCCCGCAACATGGCCGACTTCGTGAAGTCGCGAGCCTTCGCATCCCTGACCAGAAGCGATCTGGAAGCCAAGGGGTTCGCGACGACCATTCTCGATGGCTTGGAGAACAAGTTTCGGTCGATCGACGGCCCGGTCTCGGAAGAGGCGGCCTTTCGCCTGCGGCAGATACAGACATGGAGAGTGACGAGGGATACCTACGACCCAACGGCAGGACTGGCGGATCGCCTTGCGCAGCTGTCGTCTGGCCCGTCGAAATTGTGAATTTCGGACTGAGGTGCAATGCTTTGTTTATCGACGACATGAAAGCGAAGCTATGACCGACAAATTCATCAGCCCGACAATGGACTGGATTTACGACAAGGACCCGAACTGGGCATCCGACACCGAGACCCTCTATAAGATGGGCTTCTCGAAGAAGACGCTTGTCGACGCCCACGGGTATAACGTCTTCGGCTTCAACGCCGACGGCGTTGATCGATTGGGATGCACAGAACAGGACTACCAGGACCCGGAAATTCTGGGTATCGGCAAGTCCAGCGGTCAGTGGATGTCCCTCTCGCAGAAGCTCCCTCTTCCGCTACCACGGTTCCTCAAGTTGAAGACGATGTTCGAACGTCTTTGCCGTGACAAATGGGAGGTAGAACCGGACTGGTTCACCGGCAGCGTCTTTCCGCAAGACGGCAGGGCGCGGCTATACGCGCATCTGGGTACCGACTACACCGTTGGCCTCCACTGGCACGACCCGGAGGACAGGAGCGACAACTACTTTACGATCAAAACGGACGTGGTTGCGCGCCTTCAGGCTAATGGCGGCCCAGACGAACTCCACTTCAGGATCGTTTCACGCAGCCTCGGGTCCAACCACGAAATCGCTGAGCAGAACGTCTGTGCGCCGAACCTTAATGCGGCCCAAAGCGTCTTGGCGAACTACGTCAACAAGTACCTACAGCCCGTCCACCGCTGGCATCTGCTCATTGTAGACACCCCCGACGGAGCGGCACTCGCGGCATATTCGACAGCCGAGCTCGATGCCGCGGAAGGGGATCGGTTCGGCGATCCCGTGGTCGCTGTCCGCAGGGAAGACGCCCTTCAAGCCGTCATGGACAGCGCCAAGACATCAGCCGTCGAGGCGATGGCGTCGAGGGGCATCCAGAGTTTGATTGGTCATCCCGCGGTGATTTCCAGCCCAAAGCTGCGCTGAACATGATCTCTGTGGCCGATACATCGAATTATCGGCCGCAAACGTCTCCTCACCGACGCAAACTTGATCAGCTCGCGATTGCCTCGCCAGTCTGATCATTGCCCTCATCTTCGCCAAACAGAGCGTTGCGGACCCCTGCTTTCGTCGCGATCCATTCGATGGCCTGGATGTCCGTGACGTTGAAGCCGACGGTCGCCGAAACTAGCTTCCTCGCGTTTTCGATAAGGTTTATCACCTCGTCCGAGACGCCGACCGCCTCTCTCCGGTCACCGAACATGATCCACTCAGGCGCGACATTGAGCTTCTCGGACAAACTGTCTAGCAGGTCGGTGGAGAAATCCGCTCCAGCCTCCCAACGCACGAGCGCGACCCGGCTTTTCCCAATCGCTTCACCGAGTTGTTCCTGCGTTAAACCAGCTTTCTGACGGGCTTCCTTGATGCGCTGTCCGATTTCGGGGTTCATGCGTAGCTCCCAAACTTGCGTTGCGTCTTACGAACACATATTGAGTAGCACGTTCACAATGTGTCGTCAAACGAACTTTTCGCACATTTTTGTCGGTGTGTTCAGTGGCCAGTATGAGTCCTTATGTAACACGGATCGCTCAGTACGCGGGCTGCAAACGTCCGCTCGGCGGCCGATAACTGGCATTATCGGCCAGGGTACGCTTCGGCTCCCCGATATCAGGTCTGCGCGTTGTTCAATGCCCAGCGGCTGGCCGCTCCAAGCGCCGTCTGGTCTCCCAAGTAGCGTGAAAGCCGATCACGAGTCTGTTTCCTGATCCAGCCTTCATCACCCGTAAACCGTGCGTACAGTTCCGGGAAGTTTCTGGCGACGGACTTGAAGTCACCGTGCCGACCGTCTCTGAACCCTATTTCAGCGCGACCGTCGGGATTCATGGCCCAGAAGAACGCAAGGGTCATCTCCGGAGTGATCCGTCCCTGACCGAGTTTTCCCTTTGCCTCGTTCAGACCAAAGCGATCTTCAACGAGGAGCGACCTCAACGATGAAATGCACGTCCAATCCAGTTCGTTCAGCGAGCGAACGCAAATGTACTGAGGCTCGCTGCCGTAATCGTCCGGAAAGTGTCCCGCGACCACTTTCTGGGCTCTGGCGAAAGCCTCTTTTATATTGCGGACGATGACCAGGCCTTCTGCCTCTGTCGGCTTGGGCCAGAACAGCGGCTGGAGGTCTAGCCGCCCCTCCTTGACGTCGAATGTTTTCTGTAGCTCCGCCACTTTGATGCGGCGTGCAGCCGCTTCCTCCGCAGCCTTCTTCTCGTTGTCGACCCTTTGCTTCTCGGCCGCTTCCTTTTTCCGAATTTCGGCGTCGATCAACTGGGGGACCTCTTGGCCAATTCCAGCGAGATAGGCCGAAAATCTGGAAGGAACGGTGGTCTCCTTCAAAACGACAATCGCGGTTTTCAGTGACGCGAGCATCCGTACATTCAATCCCGCTATATGACTGGTATACGCCTGAAGAACGCGACGCATAATGCCATCGTCGGAGATGCCTTCAACGGTGAAGTCGACGAGCGCGTTCTCCAAAGCCACAATGACTCGCCTGTACATTACCAAGACCTGTTGTTTCGTGATGTCGTTCGCGTGCTTTAGATATTCGTCCGGGATGACGGCGTTCACCTCCGGCCAATCCACCGACTTCGTTGCTTTGAGCCCGGCGTTGTCCTTGTCGATCAGCAATTGGGCGTCGCGCGCAGTCGCGATGGTTGAACCTGAATTTGCAAAATACGACAACGCAGCTATTTTGGCGGTCCTGGCCTCGTCCCTTTCGGCGTATTGGCGGAGACGCGAATCCTGGATGGCGATCCGGTTCCTCCGGCCGTTCGGGATCATGAGATCGTCAAATGTTTGTTCCGACACGCCTACGGCCGAACGGCGTTCGCGGGCGTTGTTCCCTACTCCTGTCCAACCCTCTGTTATGGCGCGCTTTAGCCGACGTTGTTCGGCGGCGTCCGCATCGCTCAACTGGCCCAATACCTTTTGCTTCAGGAGGTTCATTACCATCTGGTTCATTTATGCCCCACACATTTGAAACCGCGAGGCAACAATATTTGAAGTTTTAAGCAACGCAAGCGCGAATAAATAATAGTATTTACCCTATATGCTTAGCTCGGCATGTCTAATTGGTCATAGACTTGGGTATGTTGCCCCGTCGCTATGTCGCCTCAGTTCCCGCAATTTATTCTGGTCCCATAGAAAGCGCGCTCGAAGGTAACGCCGCGCTTCTCGGATTGTGCGACCATAATCTTCCGCATGTCGTTGGTTGCCCATGCAGCTGCAGCGGTCATTCGAACTTGAACACGAATCCCCTCTATTTCATCATTTTCAGACGATGTCTCCTGCCCTCCGGCGGTCGCGGTCGACCATTTGTCCAGGACCCCGTCCAAGAGGTTGGCATACGACTGGATGTTCTTGGCAATTTGCAATCCGACTGCCATCAATCGCCCCGATTTTTCTTCTTCGACGTCCTCTTGCCGAGTTCCCATCGTTGCCATGGCCCCGTCTCTTTCGATGCGTGTGGCCGTCCTCACGGGATCAACCAACTCAGCGGTATTCAACGCCGATAGATACAAGGTTCGAATGCGTGCGACCTCAGAGGCCTTCAGCCCCGACCCTATCGGCCAGCGCGCGATCAACCCTTCCATGTGGTGTGCAGCCGATAAAAGGTCGTCAGCGATTTCGCCGAAGCTGCAATCGAGTTCGGTTATCTCGCTGATCGCCTGCCGATGAGCGGTCTCACGAGGTGTCGCCTCATCGGAGCCTCGGGCCGCAAGAGCCGCCATAAAAATGCTGGCGGTTAAAGTCATAAAATGAGGCATGTCTTCCGAGCTCGCTATAAAAATGGGAATACTCATAGGAATGGCTTGGCGATCATGCATCCTCCAATTGGAGTACAGGTTCGAACGCTGAAAGACATACGCCCTGTCCAGCGTTAGCCGAACAGGGCGTCTAATTAGCTCGCTTGCGTGGCGTTCTAGGCTAGAGGCGACCGATCACCTCGAAGAAGGCCTTCTGGTCTTCGGCGCTCAGCTTGAGCGGCTTGACGGCGGCCTTGACACGCTTCATCGGCTTGGGAGCCTTGAAGAAACCCACCTGCAATCCGGTCCTGGCCGCGAAGGCTGCGTCCTCGCCGCTGGCGCGGAAATCGAGGGCCGCGCATTCCGCGATACCTTCTACCGTCTGGGTCTTCTGCTGCCCATGATAGCATTCGGTGACAGCGTCTTCCAGACCTGCCATGCCTGTCTGGCTGTAGATGTCCATGTACTTGTTGAGGCCCTTGCCTGCACCAGCCTCTGTTTGGGCTTTGATGTCCGATGCGACAGCAGCGGTAGCTGCGAATGCGATACCGAGTGCGACAGAGATGGCTGCAAGCTTCATGTTTTAAGGCTCCGTTGGTTGTGGAGCCTGTGTAGAGTGCACGCGCTACCTGCCCGTTAAATCGACGTCTAAAATTTTAAAGGCGTCGATTTTCTTGAAGACCCCAGATCGAAACCTCAGAAAGGCCTGATCCTGCCGGGGCGTTTCTCGTCGTCGATCGGTGAAGCCGATCCGGATGATGGAACCTTGACCCGCCCGGCTGCCATCATGAGCGCCAGGCTTTCCAGCGCTCTTTCTTTGGTCATCGGTTCCTTACTCTTCATCAGCTTCCGCAACTTTGCTTCCGCTTCCTTCTGGTCCTTCGAAGTCATCGTTTTTCCTGACCACTGTTTCTCAGAGAGGATGCATCAGGCGGAAATGCCAGTCAAAGCCTCAACGCAGAGTGAGGTCGCTTTCGCACTCGCTGCGGGCTTCATCGAATTCGTCGATGTGTGCGGCGGCGGCCGACCTGAAGTCGGGGTCCGCGATATCGGCTGGCGTCCGTGGCATGCCGAAGTCCTGGATCATGTTCTTGAACGTTTTTATGAGCTGCGTGTTTTTGTCGTCTGACATTGTTTTTGTTCCCCTGACCTGCATCAAAGCAGTGGATCGACGTTAGTCCTTCTCGAGGCAACTCTGTCATTCGATTTTGACGCGGCTGCCGCGGCGCGATTGCACGTGACACGGGTCGAAATCGCGCCGGCCGGCTATAGCGTGGGCATTTATGGTTGTCTTCCGGTCGCACTTCGTTAACCTCCGCCGGGTCATAACGACTGGAGGAACGGTTCGGCAGCGGGGGAGATCAGGATGAAATATTCAAAGGCCGCGATGACCGCGCATCACGTGCAATTCGGCCAGATGGCTATGATGCAGCCGTCTCAACATGCAGGCGAGCGCGCAGCGGAGCGCCCCTCTGGTCCTGCGCGGACCTATTCGACGGAGCGATACGCGCCAAGGGCCATCAACAACGGTGTCCCGATCCCCCAGCAACTAAGGGACCGGATCGAGGCTTCGATGAAGAAGCCAGACCCCGCGCCGGAGCCTGTATCGGTCGGAACGCCAACGACGTTCCTTGGCTGGGGCTTTTTCTAAGCCACGAGCAAGCCGGTCAGGGCGCACGCTGGATTTGTGGCTGGTAACAACGGCCGATAGATTGGCATCAGTCCCCCTTTGGAGCGCACATGCAGATCAAATGGAACCAGATCATCGCGGAGATCAGAAGCTCGTCCGAAGCCTACCTCTTGGCCGTCAGCGGCGGCGTGGATTCCATATTCATGCTCCATTTCATGGCGAAGAACTCCGGGAAGCCGTTGCGGGTCGCCCACTTCAACCACGGCCTCAGGGATCAAGCGGTCGAAGAGGAGCAACTCTTGCGGAAGACCTGCGCTGACCTCGGCTTGGAGTGCCATGTCGGATACGGGGAACCTGATAGGATGCGCGCGGCATCAAGTCTCGAAGCGGAGGCCCGTAGCCAGCGGTATCGGTTCTTCTCGACGATCAAACGACCGGAAGAGCTTTTGATGACCGGTCACCACGCCAACGATCAGCTGGAGACCATCATCCTGCGGCTCATGCGCGGCTACCCGCATGACAAGCTGAGCATGCGCAAATTCGCCGGCTCCAGATACCGCCCGTTCCTCGAAGTCCCCAAGGCAGCGATCCTCGAGCAAGCGAAGCGCCGTGGGTACCAGTGGATGGAAGACGCCAGCAACGCAGACAGCACGCACGAGCGCAATTGGGTCCGCAACGAGCTCATCCCCGAGATGTCCAAGCGTCGTAACGTCCTTAAATCTATCGTTTATACGTCCGCTGCGGCCGCAGCCGACTTCTCCATTGACGAGGAAGACTTCGGCGACATCGAACCAGCGATCGCCAAAGCCCCGAACTTCTAAGAGCCTTCTGATCACCGATGTCTTCACGGCAACTTGTCAGGTTATCCGCCTGAGCAGCGAGATGATCGCGGAGGTCTTTTCGTTCTCCATCATTCCCAAGAGGTGGTGATCGGCAAGATCGATCATCGCCGCCGCGACCTCGCGCTCATGCCATCCCGCCTCGGTGGCTGCCGTGATGAAATCCTGAAAAGCCCACAGCATCGCCTCTTGGCACCTGAGATGCCTGTCTGGATCGTCGTCGCTATGGCTAGGCGGACTGATCTGGCGCATGGCGTGTGAGAGTCAACTGATTTGCCCGTTTTGGCAAGCCTTGGCGACCGTACAGTGCAGACACCAGTGACGGATCGCTCACCACGGCCTCAGACCTGGACCAACTCCCAGTCTCCTTCGTCGAATTCCGGCATGAAGCTCGTATCCCGCACGATGTCGAAGCCGATTTCGGTGTAGACCCTCTGGCGCGCCTTCCACATGTTCACCAGCCGCTGGACCTTGTAGTCCAAATAGTCGTAGACCTCGATCTCTTCCTTGCCGTCCTGCTTACGCTGAAGGCGGCCTGTATATTGCTTCAGCCATCCCTCCGTCGATATCGGCATGGTCAGGAACAAGGCGCTGAGCCTGCTGTCGTCGAATCCTTCACCGAGGAACCCTCCGGTGGCCAGGATGAGGCGCTGCTCTCCGAGCGGGGCCGCCAGCGCGGCCTCGGCCTTCTCCCGAGCGGCTTTCTTCATTTGCCCGTGCATCACAGCCAGATGATCGACATGGCCTTCGAACCGCTTGGCAAGCACCTCGAGATGGTCACGGCGTTCGGAGATCACGATCGGTGACCTGCCCTTCGAAAGTGCTACGATCACGTCCTCGAATATCTGATCGTTTCTACCCTCGTCCTCCGCAAGAGCCTTGTAGATGGCCTGCAGCGCGTTGGGATCGTCGACAGGCACTTCTGGCGGCAGGATCGTAGCCGTCCGCCTCTGAAGGACCGTCTGGCGGATTCCACGCTCCGCCGCCTGCTGTTCGGCCGTCGTCCGGTGACGGATCGGCCCGCATTGCATGAACACCACCGGTTCCTTGCCGTCGCCCCGCTTGGTCGTCGCGCTGAACGCAGAGAAGTAGAGCGCTGGCGCTCGCTTCGTAACCGCCTCGTAGGTCACGGCCGCGATGTGATGGCACTCGTCGACGATGATGTTGCCGTACCCCGCGATGAAATCCTCTGACAGGTCGTCCAGCACCAACCCGTTTTCTGTCCTATCCTCGCCTTTGAGCCCCTGAATCACCGCGATGTCGATAACGCCCTTGTGGTTCCATTTGCCGCTGACGATGGTCCCGATCAACGATGGATCGATGTCGAGGAACCGTGGCAGAGCGGTTTTCCATTGGGTGAGAAGGTGGCTGCGGTTGACGAGGACGAGGGAATTGACCCCTCGGCCGCCGATCATCGCGGCCGCGACGACGGTCTTTCCAAACGACGGCGGCCCCTCGACCACGCCGATATCATGCTGCATCAGGGCCTCGTAAGCGAGTTGCTGCGACGGCTCCAATGTCCCTGTGAACCGGCATACGGATGGCAGTGATTGGCCCCTGTTGCGCTTGTCCTCGACCCGCGGTGCCGCCCCGTAATGCTCCAGATACTTCAGGACGTCCGGAAGGCAGCCCCGAGGCAAGGCGACGAACCTGTCGTCGATCTGGCCGCGCGAGATTATCAGGGGCTGGTTTCGGGTGTCGCGCTTGTCTTTCTGGGCTTTGAGGTAGACCGGGTTCTGAAATGCCGCGAGGCTCATCAATCTCGCCGCGTGTTGGGCGGGAAGCTGCGATCTGTCGATGTATACCTGGTTTGAGACAAGGACATCCACCACTGGCGGCATGGCAACCGAGACCGGCCGCACCCCGATTAGGCCGGACGGGCGCGTTCCAACAGTCGTGTCGAAATCGCCTTCTGCGACCAATCGGACGCCCAGCACGCGGTCGGCGCGCCTCTTGGTGGTCCCGAGCAGGGAATCGAGCTGCGACAGGGATAGGCGTTTCATCCGATCGAGGTGAAGCCACTGATCGTCTACCTGGTTCATCTGATCGTCGAGGAAGACGGTGTAACCCAATGCCATCTGCCTCATCTGTAGCGGCAGCGGAACTGGCTTCGCGTTGACTGGAGATATCGCGGAGTTCTCGGCTGGCCAAACCAAATCGTAGGTCGAGAAAGCCAGTTCAGGCCGACGGTCCATCGTCTCCGTCACGAGCGAGTAGGCCAGTTCGCGTGCCTTGCGCGCGGGGACGCCTTCCTGAAAGAAGACCCAGACCCGCGCGCCTCGCCCGTCCCTGCCCGCCTCCACCGCTGCCGGAATGCGCCAAAGCTTTGTGGTCTCGAGGAAAGCCTCGGCATCCTTGCGCCACCCTTCCGAGACGAACCCAACGCAGAAGAAGCGGCAGGTGCCGTCAGCGGCGACGGGATACACCGCCGCGACGAACTCGTCGTCCCGCCTCCAGGCCGCCACCTTGCCGAATTGCTTGCTGCCAGCGAGATGGCTTCTCATGATCATCTCTCGGTTGACCACGAAACTCTTATTCGGACATGACTCGCACCGCGCAAGCCCGCCACCACCGCCTTTTTGGCAAAGCTCCTTGTCCCACTCGTTGTCGCAGAGGATCGCTGTCCCAATCCTACCGTTGTTTTCCCATCGATAGCCAACGTGGAGGTCGTGGCCGCCGAACAGCCCAAGCAGGAAGTTGACCTTGGCGCTGAGGGGCGAATTTCGGTCGATCCGGGCCGTGACGACGGGAGCGGCGAGGCCGAAAAGCGGGAGATCGGAATGCTGGTCTCCGCTGGCCCTCCTCATGCGGCAACCAATCGAAGCTGTAGAATTCCTGACGCAAAACTGGCTCGGAGCATGCAAAAACCCCTTTGGAACTGAGGTCTTTTACAGGATTATTGAATGATTATCAACATTTACCAGGAATTGATGACGTCGAACGCGATCTTGCTTCGACGATCAACACAATCGAGACCGCTCAGCGACTTAACGTAAGTGACTGCGACGGCATAACGATTGGTCGCTGCCGCCAGCGATCGATGCTGTAGAGAGCCATCTCCCTCACCTTCGGACGAAGGTACGGCCTGGTCTTCGCGCCACCGACAGCGGCCTCGATAACGCGCTCCATCGCCACGTCGAGATCGTCATCGACCCCCTGCGCCGGATCGCGGCTGTCGACCATCGCTTTTAGATGCATGACGGAATTAATCAGCTCGGTTGATCCGACATCGAGTATCATCGGCCTGGTTCTCGAACGCACCGTGATCCCCCATGAAACGTCATTCAGCACCATTTTTGCCATTTTGTCCATTTCGAAAGCGTCATTATCCACGCACTGGTAGTCGTCTAGCCACCGCTCGATATGTACCCCATGGTTTGCATCGATGTTTTCAGGCTTCTTTCTCGCTTCGAATAGCTGCAGTGCTTGCTCTTCCTGGTCGACGTTGAAATGAAACGCGAACAGGTCAAGACCACCGAGCTCCGACTGACGAAAGTCCCTGGTGACGACCGAGTACACGCGGGCCGCATCATAGGCAAAGAGGATGCGATCCGGAGCGTTGAAAATCACCTTATACATCGGCTCCGAGGACAGCTCGTACGCCCTCTCGCCGACGACGATATGTTTTGCCGCCATGTCGTCCGCGCGTCGCCGCCAGTCGGCGATCTCGGTCTCAGGGTCTCTGGGGCGCGGAACGTTCCTGACGGCGGCCGCGACGAACTCCGGAATTCCATCATACCCTTTCAACTCCTTCGGTTTCGCCACGAGCTGTGGCCGGGGCGGAATTATCTGGCCCGGCGTCGTCTTCGCAAGCTCGATTGCGGCCTCCCACAGGTCGTTTTGTACCCGCCTGAACCGATCGGAGACTGATAGCGGATTGTCGGTCTTGGTCCTGACCATCCGCCGATATAGTCTTCCGGCATGTAGACGAAAGTCACATCGTTCGAACGGACTGTTATTAAAGACCGCTCGCAGTGCCAACGGCGCGTCGCGTTCGGATAGCTCTCGTAGCGCCACTTCGTGGTCGACTACGCCAACAAGTGTCTTCTGCGTCTTCGAAAGGCTTCCGCCGATGGTATGCAGGACGGGTATTTTTATCGACTTCCGCATTCTGCCATTTTCTCTTCTATAGCGACAGGAAGAGAATAAGGGCAGCTCAGGCAAGACGCGAGCTGTTGCATTTGGTGTCGGGCGTTCTGGAGCCTACGCCGCAGAAGCGCTAGCCCGCATCCTCTTCGGCTTGCGGAAGGACCATATCAACATCAACGTCACGCTCCCGCAGAGTATCGCGGCCGGCAGGTGGGAGACGAATGGAAACAGCATGCCGCTTGTACGCTCGTCGTGAAGAGGCGTCTGGACGACTCCTCCAGCGAGCGGTGTCAGTGGCCTCAAATAGCTTCCGGTGTAGGTGATACCTCCCCTATCCACCGCCTCCAGATAATGGCCGTCCGACGCATAGTCGATCATTGCCCGTCCCGCCAGCAGAGGTCCGTCGAAGACGAAGGTGAAAGCGATGACGGCGATCGCGCCCATCTTGGCCACTTCCGGGCCGATGAAACGCCACGCCATTGCAACGGCTGCCACGGAGAACAGCGCGTATAAGAGAAAGCTGTCGGCTAGAATCTGCATCCAGCCGGCTTGCCGACCATGAAGCTGCGAGATCGTCATGCCCTCCGAATAACTCCAGATGAAACTGCGGAGAAGCCGTTCCGACGCGGTTTGAACGGAGTCGGAGAAAATCCCTAGCAACCCCCACCATTCCAGGCAGTGTCCCGCGACCAGCATCATGGCCGCACTGATGAGCAGTGCGTCGGTTTTGCGCCGCTGATAATTCATGGCTTCCGCTCCAGGACCGAGGAAAGTCTGGACGGCAATGGGAAATCCTCAGGTTTATCCCGACGATAAGATGTGTCTGACGTCATCATTTGAAGCCGCATGTAGTTTGCGGCGGAAAGCCGCTCGTATTCGCCTCCGAAGGCTTTCGTCTGGAGGATCAAGGGAAGGCCGAGTCCTATCAACGTCGAGTACGAGAAAGACAACAGAACTAGACAGAACAACGTTAGCGTGATCAATCGTGGAACGGCTTCGGCAGGCGGTTGAAGCTCGTAAACTGGCACATTTGAATGGTCTGGAAACGAGAGTGCCTGAGCCAATGTCTTCTTCGAATTTGCGGCATCACTGACGACGGCGACGCGCATTTTCTTTGCCGTCGCCATGGGCAGCCCCGGGGAGTGCCTGACGATCCTGCCAAAAAGAGATGAGCGATAAGCTAAGGTAGTGGCTGAGACGAAACCGAAATCCGAGAGCATGATGCACTCCATGTTCTCAGCGGCAGGATTAAGTGGGACGATTTCCATACGCTCTGACCTCGATACGGTCCCGGATTAGCAAACCCCGGCAAGAAGCGCGACCCCCATCTTTTGGTATGGTTTACGCCGTTGGACATTCGGCTTCAGGGATTTTCCGTAGCGGGCTGTTAGCTGCCCGAGGAACAAGTCGGCACGGCCTCGCAAATCCGCGAGATCATCTTTCCCGACAGAACAATCCGGAGACCATATCTGCGTCAACGGTTCGAACTGGCGATCAGGAGAACCACTTGCGCCAGTCTGTCCACCTGATCGCGGTGGACGTTGAAGGTGCCAACCTCCAAAAGTTCGGTGATGAAATTCTTCCACGGATCGAGGTTCTCACCCCGAAGCCTGGCGTTGGTTACCCATAGTCTGATGCCATCCGTGATCTTTTTCGCGACAGCGCTATCCACCTTCGACAAGACCTGAACGACGGCCCTTCGAGCCTCGGCCGCCGATACCTCATCACGGAGAAACAGGTCGTCGATCGTCAAATGAACGTGTTTTACCACCTCGAGGTGATTTGCGCGTGCGAACTCTTCGGTCTCGGCGCGATAGGCCACCAGCTGTGCCTTGGTTTCCTCGATGAGCCTCTCGAACGCATGTTCAATCTCGAAAACGGCGTGTTCGGCGTCGCGATGTTCCACAATGGCAAGTCGAAGCGCCCTTCCGGCATCGTCTTCCGAACTCAGGCTTGCTGGGAACGGCCGCAACTCGATCAATGCGAACATCGCCTTTTCCGTGAGATTGAGGAGCTTGGCAAGATGCGTCGGGTTCATATTTTTGTTCCTGAACGTAATGGCATGAGCCATGGCCGATAACTCGCGTTACCGGCCATGAGGTCTCCCAAGGATGCTAGATGCGCGGCCCGATTCCCGCCGTCGAAGCTGGTCTGCCGCCAAGGTCCTTGTCGATGTTCGCTTCGAACTTTGCCAGACCGACGTATTCCAGAACGCGCTCGTCGCCAGCCAGCGTCTCGTAGCTGACGCGGATAACTGCTTGTCCAGCCAATGCGGCCTTTGCGGTAGTCTTGCCGCCGTGGATGATCTCGACAGTGTCGCTTGGCTGGCCCACGACCGAGCTGCTCAGCTTGACTTCGCCGTCGAAGAAATGCTCGCGCATCTTCGGGATGATCTTTTCCCAACGGAAGTCGGTGACGATCCCGGCCTCGACGTCATCAACCGGGATGAACCAGTTGTTTGCGCCAATGGCCCTGAGGATTTCCTCCACCCTACCTCCGATCGTATTTGACCTCAATTCGGCGTGCGCCCATCCAGACTTCACGCACGATAGCGGCGTGCCTTCGATGGGTTTCAGCTCTACGTGTTCGATCGACAGCGATGAGTTGGCTAGTGACGGTGAGTTGGAGTCAACCTGCACGCTCACCGCATGCGCCCGCGCCCTTGCGTCGGTGAATAGGATGGAATGGTCTTCCGAGGCCGGGTTTTCGCTCGGATGAAGTACCAAGGTCAATCCAAGTTCAGCGAGCTTCGGTCCAGCAAGGAACTCGATTTGAGCGGCTACTCGTTGTAGGGACATTTCATTCCTCCAGTGTTTGATTCACTGTCATGCTAGGGACGGCATAAAGCAAATGAGGGCGGCCAAAACGAAGCCGCTCAGAGGATCGTCGGCGTGTAAAGGTCGACCGTCGCGATGTATGGCATGCCACCTGCGTCTCGACGCATTCCAAGCTCTCTCGCCTTGGCGGAATCAAGTCTGGCCTCAGCCTGCAGCGTGCCGTCGATGAATACGGAAACCCAACGTCGGCCAAACGTGGTTTCGGACTTGCCATCGAAAGCGACCGCTAGCTCCGGCAAATGGAGGATGTGGTTGTCTGAAAGGACGCCGACGCCATCCATTTCGGCAAACGGAGTTTCCCCGCTCTGGCTCCTGTCGAAGAACTTAACGGCGACACCTTTCTTGACCCCGTCGAACACCTTCAGGTCGACCGGCCATTGCCAATCCTGCAATTGCAGATAAAGCAGCCCGCCCTTTGGCTTGAAGCCGAGTTCTTTCCAGAACGCCCGCTTCTCGGCGTCCTCTTCTGTCACCGTGGCGACCACGTAATTTTCTTGGCACATTTGCGCGAGGATGGATTCCGCGACCATCTTTAGACGGCCTTGCTCGCCGGTCTTCACATGGAACAACTCGATATTGCTGCCGTGCGTGACCGCCGCGCCGATGGCGTCGCCATTGAGGTTGAGGTGCCATATTTTCGAGTCTGATGGCCGCTGAATAAATGCCTTGTAGACGTCCGAGTGACCGCTTTTAATCGCCTCGTTACGGAGAAACTGGCGAACCTTGTAATGCGTATTTTCGTCACCCGACATCAAAACCTCCACGGCCTAGTCTTTAATTAATGACGTCGCTTCGATATCAATGGTGTCTGGCTATGTCAACACTTCAATTCATGACTCCGTGACGTCTTGATATGGGATGCCTTTGATAAGAAACAGACGACCTGGCTGCCGCGAAAGATCGGCCTACCGCACTTATGGAAGTTCTCAGGTCACCGCCTTTTCCCGTTCTATGTCTTGCCGGACAAACCGGCGGATGATGCCCGATCGAACACGCTTCGGCTTACCCTCTGCCTCACAGACCTCTTCCATGTGCTCGTGCACCTCCCGAAGGTTGCCCTTGGTGATCTCGACGCTCTCCACTTCGATGTCCGGATACAGGTTCTTGATCTTCGCCAGCTGCATCTTGTTGATCACGCCCGTCAATAGCAGCACGTCATCGAACTTCTGGCCCCGTCGTTGAACCATCTCGATAGCACGGGTTATCTCGTCCGCACGGGAAACAACTGCCTGAACGATGACCAACTTGGATACCGGGCAATCCGGCTCGATCCAGCATTCAATTTCGGTTGCGAGCGCGAACATGTTGGGAAGCATGCCATCGCATATGTCGGTTCGGAACATCATCGCGCCACGGCACTGACCGAGGTAAGCTTCACCCAGCGGATCGGCCAGGAACTTGTTGTCGACCCTGTTTCCTGCAATGTATATCGTGTCATCTGGATCAATGTGATCTCCAGCGCGTTCAAGCAACTCCTCTCCCAGCTTGGACAGCGCCGTCTCCAGCGCAGGTAGGTCGCGGGCGGCGATGATTTCGCTGCGGATGATGCTGTCAGTGGCAAGCTTGTTGCCGATGCCGATGGCATTCTGCTCCTTCAATTTCTTCGACGCGTAGTGGCTGAAGCCCCGCTTCCACTGGTTCTTTGGATGCTTCTTCAACAGGTTGCAGAGTGTCAGGCTCCACTGCTCCGCCTCCGGTAGTTCTTCGAACACATCCTCGGCATGTGGCCTGTTTGCGGATTTCCATGCCTTTGGCGCGAAACTAGAATTCGGGAAGCATCCGCTTACGTCGTAGGTGATCACGATTATCTTCTGGTCGTCGGCCCTAAGATGCGAGGCGACGGCAGCCAACGACGGCCATCTGCTTTTGATATGTTCGTCGCTCTTGACGACCTTTTCGTACATACCGAAACTCTGCTCGTGTCCGGCTTTCAGCGCCTTCTCGAAAATTTCAGCGAAATATTCCCTGTCCTCGCCCGCAATCCAGAGGTAGTCGGTAAAATACGGGTGACAAAGGCTGGTGAGGACCGAGGATACTTCTTCGTCAAACCCGCCATGTTCAATGATGCCTTGGAGTTCTCCAGCCGACACCCGTGAATAGCCGTCTTCCGACGAGAACTGAAACTTGGCCACGCGACACTCCTTGAAGTCTTCCATACCTATTGGACTCCGGCCGGCGCGTGGGTTCCATCATTCATTACGATTGAGTGCGCCTACGGGATGGTCGGGATTTAGGTTCAACGTGTAGCCGTGAACCTGGGGATCGAGTCTGCGGATCGTCGATAAAGATTTCACGTCAAAGCTCCAATCGTCAACGTGCTTAAATTCGCGATTGGCTTGATCTATGATCGCTACAGCCCGATCAAACAGGCTTTCCCACTGGCTTCTCGATGGCGTTGCCACTATCGGGCCAACGCCATCGGGTATCCTGCGAGAGCAGAGAATTTGTGCGCAATCTCAGTCGCTTCGGAATGATCAATATGCATTTCGTTCAGGAACGAATTCTGGAGGCCCTCATCGACCTCGGAATAGAAGGAAAATGCTGACGGGTCGAAATTTTCGACGCTTGCTGGATCGGAAATCTTCGCAGCCAATTGCTCAGCCGAAAGGTTCGTCCCGTAGGGGGCGTTCACCGTCGACAGAACCTTCACTGCTACACTCGACATCGTGTCCACCGCATTAGTAAATAAAGCATAGGCCGGTGCGACGCAAGGAACTGTTGGGTGGGCATCATGCGGCTGATTACACCCGACGGGGACTTGGCGCTGCCGACATCGCCAGCGCGACCGGCCGGTCATCCCAGCGTTCCAGCAAAGTATCGATGAAGATCACTGGATACCCCTCCATACGAGCGACGAATTCACGAGCCTCGCGTGCGAGTTCTCCGGCCGCCAGCGCTTTGGACTGGAGGGCCTCGGAGTTCGGTTCCGACCTCCAATCGTCTGGAGTTTCGCCCAATAGCGCCTCCATGCGCTCCAGAAGGTCTTTCAGCCCGCTCTGTTCCCTCGCCGTGTCTCCGTCGAGCATTCGGTAGGCAATGGTGCACGCATCCATTGCATGGGCATGGGAAGGCTCGAATGTCAGGCGGTCTTCGTCATGGACGACGACACTCGTGTTGCCGCGGAATTCGAACTGCGCGCCATGTACTTGCGCCAACTTTACCGCGTACTCCCACGCCTCTGCCTGCTGGGCTGCCGTGAAATATCCGACTGGGTGACCGATGTAGTAAAACCGGTTGTCGGTTTTCTCGAACGCGATCGATATTTTCTCGGCCGACAGGCCGTCCCGGCTGGCGGACATAGTGACGATGAAGCCTGGCTCCGACATGCGCTCGTACAGAACCCCGTCACAGCTCCTCAGAGACGATAGCTGTGCAACCGCCTTGTCGCGAATTCGATCTAGCCACTCGCGATCGAGCTCGGAGAACCATTCGCGCTTCAGGATGGCGTCTCCGATTTCAACTTCCGGGTCGAGCTTTGGAAAGATCGGTAGACCTAAAGATTTCGCCCGCTTCTGACCACCCTTGCGGAGTCCGTGATACTCTTCGCTCAGGGCCTTGATCGGACTGTTGGCTGCCGAGTAGTAGGCCGCGACCACATCGTCGTCGATGGCCCCGACGAGCCTGTAAAATCGCCCCTCGATTTCGAAGCAGCGGAACTCTTCGCCCTTGTCGTTGGTGATGTCGATCAACGGATGAACATCGTTGGCGTCGACTTCGGCAACGTCGTAAGTCTCAATGAACTTGCCCGCAACGAACTTGTGCGACTTGTGCTTGAGCGGCGTCGCGTTGAAGGCGATCGGATATTCGTATCGAAGGGTTGCCATGCTTTTAGCCTAAGTCAGTTGCACTGACCCTATGATCACTTGATCCCGGAAACAAGCGTTGCGCGCCACTCCAACCCATTGCCCGAGCCAAGTTGCGATCGCGAATAATCAGAGCGAGACTAGGTTTCTGATGACTTGGGGGATGCGTGTCATGATTTTGGTCAACTGCGTCGGTTGTGGATACAAGGGCTACGTCGAAGACTGTGATCATCAGTTATGCAACGGTTGCCGACACGATCCGTCGGCGGTCGCCTCCGCCAAGGCCGTTCCCCATCGCTCCCAGGACGAAGCGGATGCCCCCTTTGGGAACGAGTTCTGGGCAGAATTCAGCGAGCGTTTTCTCTGACAAAACCTGCTCCCGGGCAGCTTGCCGATTTGTGGCCCATAAAGGGCGTTATCGGCCAATGGGTTTGATAACGGGTTGAATGCCCTACTGGCGCGTCAGCTTTCCAGTTACGTGAATCATGCCGCCTTGTGCCGACGACGCGTCGTAGGAAAGGGTGTTGTCGCTCAACTTTGTCAGCACGACTGTGGTGGTCTCATCTTCGTTGATGTGCCGGTAGGTCATCCGGGTGCCGGAAATCGTTCCGTCAATCCGTTGCGGTTCCCCGACGCTGGAGGCCGATATCCCGTTCCCGTGGTTTCCATTGACGGCGATGTCCAGGGTGATCGGGCCGCGCGCGAAACCCCATCCAATCGAACCAGTCCATCTCCCTTGAAAATATCGTGGGCCGCCGCTATCGGCGGCCTCGCCCCCACCCGACTTCTTTCCAGCGGAATCCTTCGATGCATACTGAGTGCATTTCTTGAACTGCACCGATTTCTTCGTGATGGGCTTGGTCCCGAAAAGACTCTCGTCTTCGCTGCTACCGTTCTTGATAACGGTTGTCTGCGGTGTGTTGTCGAGGAAGTACTCCACCTTCGAGCACGAGGAGGCGGAGCTTCTCACCGTAGCCTCGGCGGAATAGCTTCCTTTCGATCCCGAGGTACTGTCGATCGATATCGACGCCCGGCACGATCCCACAGGCTTGTCAAAATCGCATTCCGCGAGGGCCACTGCCGGAGACAGCGTCACCGCGATGACCAAAATCAAATGCCTCATTCAGCTCTCCTTGAATCCCGTACGAGGGTCGATACCACGCGAATCTCAGGATTTCATACTCCACTTGGGGGAGGGTTGCGCAGACGAGCAGGAGCCATTGACCGATAAATGACGTTATCGGGCGGCGGACGTTTTCTGCTGGAGAGCCGCCTGAGCCACGGCATCACTGAACCGGATCAGAGCGTCGTCTATGGGGCGGTCTATGTCCACGTCGGCGGTAAAGCTGGCAAAAGGCGTCGGTCGTACCGTGGCCGACGTCAACAAGAACACCTGCGTCACTCGCGAGTGGACGACGCGAAACCGGCCGCCGATATCGACGCAGTTCACCAATCCCTGATCGATCAGTATGCCATTGGTGTCGCAGCTAGCGTCGAGAGGAATCGACCTGAGGTTGGCCCGGATGTCAGCGGTGAACCGCGATCTTTCAGTGATAATCCATCCAGCCAGCGTCACCACCGCGACCATTCCGATCAGCGCAAGCCAGCGCCATGCCACCGCCTTCACGTTTGGCGATCCTCCAAGCCAAGCTCCGCCAACAGGGACTTGAGCTTGAGGTCTCGGATTCGCGCGCTGATTGGCCCGCGGGGCTCGGCGTTGGTGAGTTCCATCAGCTCCGTGATGTTCCTAACGCGAATTTCAGCAGCCTGGAGGGCATCCAGCTCGAAATGTAGCTCGAACAGTCTGGTCAAGATGTCATAGTCGTCGGACTCCTCGGCTGTTTCGTGGGCTTTGGCGAGGAGCGAAAAGAACATCTGGCGCAGGCTTTCATCGCCGTTCGCCATGCCGCTTGCGATGGCCGATATGAGCGTTTCCGCATGTTCTTCTCCGTCGTCGAGTGTCAGGAGGTACCACCGGAGGATCGCTGCGGATGCCCTGTTCATTGTAGTTTTCCCATGCTGTATGGTTCCAGTATCGGCCCATGGCAACTTGCCTAGCAAGGCGATATGCTTCATGCCAATGGAACGGAGAAAAGACATGTCAAAAGCCCGCAGCATTACCGACAGGGCCGTAGAATGGGGCTACCTCGTCGCGGCCGGCCTCTCCGCCATCAACCTTCCAGTCGACATCTCGAAATACCGCGCCGGGGATGGTGGTCTTCTCCCTATAATCGGCGGCACGAGCATGATTATCGCTTACGGTTGCTATAAATGTCATCCAGATGAACGCTACTTCAGAGGCGTTGAATACAGCCCGCTCAGAAGTGTCGGAAGCCAAGATGGCGCGCGAGGGCGAGGTCGAGGAACTGGAATCCCGTCTCGGCCGTCGGCCCAATAACGGCAATCTTCCAAAGCCGTAAGCGGTCAGAACAGTTCTAAGTCTTCGATATCGTCCGCGATGGCGTTGACCGATTTTCGCGGCCACGCCACCATCTATTTCTCAAACGGAGAGATACGAATGACGGAAGAACAGTCTGGTGAATTTTCAAAGGAAGACCTGAAGAAGGGCCTCGAGAACATCTTTGCGTCGATCCTGGGCGAAGCAGGCCGTGCGGCGCAGGAAGTGCTGTCCGCGCATGAGAACGATCCGGCGATTCTCGAGGCCACGGAGGCCCTTCGTGAACTTGATTACCGCAGGTTCAAGCACGCTTTGCTTCGTCGCCATGACCAACTTACGGATGCCCTCTTTAAAACGGTGCATGGCGACAATCACCACCTGCTTTTTCTCCTGAAAAAGCAGGACTTCGTCAGCCAGCACATCCGGAACCTCTTCGTGGACGTCGAGGGCACGAGCTGCTGCGCCGACAAGGAACGCACCGTGATGCGGGCGCTTGTCCGCCACTACCACTCCGGCAAGCAGATCGCGTTCAACTACGACGCAGAATACACCTACATGCTCCCCGAGATCGTCTTGCGCGACCACGACAGCATCATCGCCTATTTCGACGGCCTCTACCGCCTCTACTATGGCAATCCCAAGCCTTATCTCGCTGAGATGCTGAAGATCGCGCAGCAGGCGCAGGCCGCGAAGGCTGCGGCGGCGGTTGACGCCAACTAGGCACCCGCTCTCACTGCCGGATAACCGTGATTGTCTGTCAGCAAGAGAGCAACCTCCACGCTTCTTGATTGCGATAGTTGGTTGACGCGCCAAGCCTTAACGTCTTCAATTTGTGTAGATGAACACGGAGATCACGGATGAATTCCCAAGACGTTAGAACGACATTTGGCCTGCGCAGAATGGAGCTTGGCTTTATTTCCCTGATGCTCCTTACGGCCGCAGGCCTTATCGTCTGGTATATTTCCTGGAATCTTGACGCATTCTTCGCAGTGGTTGTGCTTTCCGTCGGGCTTCCTGCCCTGTTTTACGGATTTGGATACGTTGCCGAAAAGGCTTACATCCTGACGCCGCAAGGTCGCGTTGCAGCTGCGAAATTTGATGCCGAGGTAGAGAACCGTCGATATGCCGAGGCGGTACCTCGGGTCTGCGTTATGACGCACAAGTCAGCGTCCGGCGACTACACTGGCACCGTTTCGGTCATGGGAGAACCAAGCAAGCCCGACTTCTCGGTCACGGCCATTGACCTCGATGAACTTGTCGATCAAGCGAAGAAGATCGCAGCCGACAATGGTGCGAACGCCCTCTGCGTTTTCAATCAAGACAGCAACTCCGTGATCACGTATCTCAAGAAAGTTGAGACCCGTGATTGGGTCGAATCCTGGAATGAAGAAAACGGCAAAGGACTGGCCGAGTTCCGGCAGCGTGCTGCGTGCAATCAGTGCCTCCACGACGGCAAGACTTTCAAGATCGGCGTCTGATCGCTTCAAGTACCTTCGGTGACCGGTAGGATGACTATCGGTCACCGAAGGTGAAGCATTCAGGAGTCACAGATCGCAACCTATGCAGCCCGTCGACGGGCCTTTGGTTTCTGACTGTTCTTTAGTCCGTTTCCGATGCTTTCGAGCATTCTGTGTACAGTATCGATCTCGCCGAGCTGATCGGCCCTCAAAAAACAACGAACGCAGAACTCGTATCTGTCTGCCGCTTCGTCGTGATTATAGAAAGCGGCGATCGTTGTCGGGATTCCCTTGTCCATCCTAAGCGCTTCGTATTCAGGCAAAGCGTGAAGCTGCGAAAGCGTGCTGTCGTCCCTTACGTAACGAGAAACACTGAGACCAGCTTCGCCAGTGATCTTTGCGCGAACGATGGTGTGTCCAAAACCCCAATCGAAGTGTTCATGTGAGATACGCCAAATTTCGGCGAATTCCCCTCGACCCTCCAGTGCGTCGTGTGCGGACTCATCACTGATGGAGTCAAAGAGCACGTCAGAATCGTATGGGTCGGCACCGTGAGCAGCGCTGGCCAACATCCGCCTTAGCTTGCGGACCTCATCGCGAGACAGGCCGGCGACGGGATTGTAGGGCTTCGGTGTTTCGATCACCTTGGACTCTACTTCAACCTTCGGAACTCCGAACAGGCGGTTCAAGACTGTGCTTGTCAGGCTATGTTTGGCGGCGGTTGCAGTCATCGTAATCTCCTGTTAGCCGCGCTTGGCGAGGTCATGTTCGCTGAAGTAGACGTAACCTGGATCGAATTCGTCGGCCGCCTTCTTGGCGCGCTCGTACAGGTCCGGATTGTTCGGGTATTTTTCGCGGTAGCTTTCCGGGGTGAACCTGGTCGTCGCCTGCTCGCGGAACGCGTCGAGCGCGGCAGCATCATCGACGCGGCCGTGATAACGCCAGCCCGTCTCGTAATCCCAGAACGCCTTGGTAACGACGCACTGTGTGCCGGCGTGCTCGAGAATCGCGGTGCCGCCCGACGTGTTGTTGGTGCAAAGCGTTCCGGTTACCAGGACACTTTCTCCCAGTGCGGCAGGGCTGGGGTATTCAGTAGGCTGGTTGTCGTCGATGAGGATGATTTCCATTGCTTCCCTATCCCTGCCAAGCCGACCGTTATCTGTCGACGAATTGAAGACTTCGAGCCTTATAAAGTGTTGACAATGGAGCGTCAACGCCAAATTTATGACGTCGATAAATTGCCGACCTCACGATCCCGTACCTGTGCGGCGAAGAGATGGGCTTGGCGGGTGCGGGGCCTTGGTGTAGCGTTTCTTGGCGAGCACACGGAGGATTCGAATGTTCGGTCTGTTCCGAAAGCGCGCGCAAAACGAGGTCGCCGCCGACTTCCTTCAAGAGCTGGCGATTCGCGTGAGCGGGGGTTATCGGGCATTCGGCCAGAGCATGGCAAGGACACTCGTAAGCCGTGGTGTCCCACGAAAACCTCTGGAGGCTTTAGCCTCGTCCCCTAACTCGGCATACTATTTCTGCATAGGCGTCGCGTGCGAGCAGATGCAGGTTTCCCTTGAACTGCTCGGGCCTGATGGCGCGAAGATAAACGCGGCCATTACCGAGCAGATGATCCGCAGCGGCATGCCCTTCGGTGGCTACGAGACTGGAAGAGCGATCACTGAAATCAGGGAGGAGATAATCTCGTCTCCGACAAACAGCCGGGTTTTCGTGACGAGGGCATTGTTCTCTCGCCAAGGGTTCATGACCAGAGAGGTCCTGCATGCTCTTCGTGACCCAGCCACTCAAGCCCTGATCAACGCGACGACAGTCGTCGACGGCGTGAGCGGTAGCATGAAAGCGATCCTGGCACGACGAGGCCTCGTCGCCGCGGACAAGTGACGGCGGAACGGCTGTTTTTGGACAAGCGCAGGTCGGGTTTCGGTCTGCGTTGCAGGGCCAGACAACCGTTAGACCACGCCTGCTAGCTCTCGGCCTCCTCCAATTGCGTTATTCCGGCCGCCAGCCGTTTTGATATGTTGATGTCGCTGCCGTTGTCACCACACGCTGCGGGAGCGTTCTTTGGAACCTCATTCACGCTAGGGCGAGGCTTGCACGACATGAGCAACGATTCCGCGGCAGTTTCCTACGGCCCGATGCGCTGGCTGAGCGTGCGGGCGCTGACCGGCAGGTATCCAGCCTCGGCCGCACTCGTTGGCCTCATATTCGGCCCAGCCGTCGTGATGGCTTATCTCGGGCGCGGCTGGCTGGCTCTGGCGTATATCGTCGCTGGCAATGCCATATCGCTTGGTGAGGTTCTCCTCTTCGGATATGACTGGACGACCCCGACCTATCTTTCCTTCGCTGTCTTCAACCTGATCGGCGCGGTTCACGGTTATGTCACCGCCCAGGAAAGCGATCGGACGAGCTATCCTTTCTACGGGCGTTGGTATGGTCTCCTCGCTCTCTTCGTGGGCGCTCCATTCGTCGTGATCATGTTGGTCAAAGGCTTCGTGTACCAGCCGTTCACGATCCCGACCAACTCGATGGCCCCCACGCTCCGCTCCAAAGACTACGTCATCGCCAGCAAGTTCGCATATGGGTACGGTCCCTACTCCTTCGTCTTCGACATCGGGCCGAAGGTCCCTCTGTTCAGGGCCGATCCGCAGCTTGGAGACATCGTGATCTTTCGCGTACCGGACGGCTCCGGCAACGACTACGTCAAGCGGGTCGTGGGGCTGGCCGGCGACCGTGTCCAGATGAAGGCTGGGCGACTATATGTGAACGGATCGATGGCATCCCGGAAAGAGACGGGGAAAGTCACGATCGAGAATGTAGATTTCATCGTCTACAAGGAGAGGCTCCCGTCGGGACGCTCGTACTCGATAATGGAAATCTCCGACCTCGAGGGCGGCGACGAAACGGCCGAGCTGACGGTCCCTGAAGGCATGGTGTTCGTTATCGGCGACAACCGAGACCAGAGCAACGACAGCAGGTACACTGCCGTCGGCTATGTACCGGGCGACAATGTCTTCGCCCGGGTCGATATCGCGTACGCACACGAAGACAATCACTGGCGGCTGGCTGAGTGATGGATCGCTCTATCCGATCACTTCCTTGAGGCGGGAGGTTCGACCGCTTCCATGGAAATCTCCGCGGTCCTGTCCAAGGCGGACGTCAGGCGCTATATTTTGGCCATCACAAGGAGCCGAAGGCCATGACCGCCGATCTCAGCCTGCACGAGACCCTGACCCTTTGGAGCGCCGGCCGGCTATCGTGGGAGAACGCGATGGAGTCTCTTGCGTCGACAGAGCAGGAGCTGGTTGCTCTCGCCCACGAATTTGGTTTCAAGGTCCCCGACACCGCCGAGGAAGCGATGAGAAAGCGCCTTCGGCTCCACGGCATCCCGTGGGCTGAGGGCTTCGACGAAGCGCGCGAGGATGAATACCTGGCGTATCTCGAGATGCCGCAACGAGAGCGCGACAAACTGCGCAAAGCGATGCCCGACGAAACCTCGGAGCTGTACGTCGCCCTTGAGATTGCCCGGATGGAATTCGAATGGCGCGCCAAAAGGTTTGACTCCATCACCCAGGAGAAGATCGACGCCCATCCAGAATGGTATCCGCGGTAAGCCCAAAAACAAAGAAGCCCGCCAACGCGGCGGGCTTGATGACGTCGTCATATTTCAGCAATCGCCTCAGCAGCGCGCCCCATCGGGGTTCGTAGCTTTTTCGTGGCGTTATTTTGCGCGACGACGGGTCAGCGACAAGGCCGTCAAGGACAGAACGACCGACAGCAGGCTCAGCACCTGGACATTGGTGTGGCTGGAGGTTGCGGCGTTGGTGAGGCTGGCTTCCTGCGCCTTCTGGTATGCGATCGGCGCGTAATAGAGCGCGGCACCGGTCAGCCCGACGAACGTCGCTACCGCTACGCCGAATACAGTCTTGGTGAATACGTTTTTCATGAGACACTCCTTGTTTGACGATTATTCTTCAATGAATTCATTCTGGATTTGCGTCGACAAATTGAAAACTCCGTCTACGGTGCGGGAACCGGAAATTACATTCCGATCTCTACGAAACCGCGAGCTTCAAACTGTTCAGCCCTGCTTTTGGCATGTTTCGTTGTTTCGTTCAGCAGCTTGAACGGTCGTCTTGCGAAGCTAAGCTGTGCTCCTTCACGGCCTTCCTCGTCCACAAAGGTGGCTGCACAGACACCAATCTTGGTGTTTCCATTGCCGGATTCGAACTCGCCGAACTGTTCTTTGGCGTTTTCCATCAAGTCCATAGCCGAGCGGTCTTTAACCTGCGCAATGATCGCCCTTTCGTGTTCCTGGTTGTACTCGCCAACCAACCTTCGAACACCTTGGATGCGTTCGAATACCCTGAAGGCATGTTGTTCAGGAATCAATTGGATGTCCGTCGCGCCGCGCGCTAAGGCGGCGTCAATCAGCTGTTGCAGCACAGTGGAACCTTTCATTTTGCCGTGACTCAATCACATCACGCAAAAAAGGCGGCGTCAACAAAATTGTAGACGTCGCCTCGCATCCCGCGCCGGTTTCCGTTTGGTCAGGCGATGATCTTCGCGGAGTAGCTCTCTGCCACCCTCTTGCCGATCCTCATCGTCATCGTGTCTGTTTCGAACGTGAAGACACCGCCATTATCGACCCTGACGATATCGCTCGGCGTAACCCGATGATATTCGTAGTTTCCACCGTAATAGTCGTCCTCATCCTCGTCTTCTTGCTTCTTCTTCTCGGCAACCCGCACGTAGACGCGCTGTCTCACGACGTCGTGGAAGGGATTGTATGCATAGCCGTCGTTGAAGGATCGGCCCGCCCCGCCCTTCCGGACGGAATCGGCATCCCAGCCGAGGAACTTTTCGTCGATCTCACGCTTCAACTTTACTTCGAGGACGTCGTAGCACTCCGCCCCGCCCCATTCCATGCTGACGTTGAGGTATTGCATGACTTCGCTGATCGGCTCGTTGTAACGGTTCATTTCTTCGACGATCGCCGAAAGCATGTCAAAGGTGAAATTGCGGAACAACTGAGCGTAGCTGACGACCGAGTCGATGCGAGACTGGTCCGCAAGTTTGTCGATCAGATATTCACGAACGGCCTCTTCCGATGCTCCGGTGTACCGATAGACATAGAAGAACCGACCTGGACGGTTGAGCATGAACTGGTTCATCTTGCCGATGTCATTGATCGCCACCATAAACAGCTTCTTCGACAGCATCGTTCCGTCGAGGACCGTCAGCAACTGGTTTTGCGCCGCGGTGTCGTACACCTTCTCGAACTCGTCGAGGACCACCAGCGCCGGCTGGGTGATCGCCTGCATGTATTGGTTGAAGTCGTCTCCGCAGTAAGGCGCGTTGATAATGATCGTGGGAATCCCGTGCTGTCTCGCCAGCTCGATCGAAACGCGCTTGGAGAGCAGGGTTTTTCCAGACCCTTTTTCGCCGGCCAGGATGACACCGGTGGTCGCCGGCCGCGACATGAACGTATTGATGATCCGATCGTAGCGCTCGATTTCCCTTCCGTACGTCTTTTCCGGCAGCGTGAAGTCTTCGATCTCAGAAAGGTAGTAGCCAAGAGTAGGGTGGTTGTTCAGCAGGTAGGTCCCAGCGGGCAACTTGTCGTGTACTTTCCGAGGGGCTGACGCGAAAAACCAGTCGCGCCCCTGACGTTCAAAAAGCGTCATCAAAATTCTCTTTCAAAGCGTTAGGACTCAAGGGTGTTCCGGCCTGCCCAACTCGTCAACCGATGGCTGGCCGATAAGGCCTGTTATCGGTCATTCAAGACCCCAATCCGAACGCTGAGGTCTAGGCGGGCAGCGATGTTACCTGTGGTCAAACTGCTTCAGAAACTCTTCCGATGCAGTGATCGCCGCATTCACTCGATTCTCCGTCTCGGGCCATTCTTCGTCGTCGAGAAAGCGGCTGTCCCAATTTGTCACCCAAGACATTACCTCTTTGAGTGCGGAGACGAGCTTTCTCTCTCTATCGATGGCCATTTCGGTCTCCGTGGGCGCATCTTTCCTGCTGTGAGTCTCGATGATGATGTTGATGACTTCGGTCAATCTAGGCTGCGCCTCGATTATAGCCTTCAGCGCCTCAACCGACACCCCAGCAGGGAGCGGTGCCCGTCGCAGGATCGCATCTATCCTTGGCTTGGCGTTGGTCTCATAGTGGACCAGGAACCAATCTGTGATCTCGTCGTCTAACTTCAGCTTCTTTGGGTCGATGATGATGTTGAGCATCATCAAGGCTTTGGCGAAATCGACTTCCTGACGACCTCGGTCAAGCGCGTCTTCGATCGTTTCCGCATCGATCTCGGTCACGTCCTCGGCATGAAGGAGGGCGTAGGCGTACATTCCAATACCGGTGGAAAGCCATTGCCTCGGCTCGCTTTCGACGTCCGTGTAGACGAAGGTCTGCCCGTCGGCGTACCCCACCCGACCCGCGGAGCCCGAGATCAGAAATTTCATGGCTTCGGCTCGCTTTCCTTCTGAAGGTTCATGATCAATTTGGCGACCTCTTCGCAGGCGTCGTACTGTCCTTCGGACCAAGCACCCTGCCCGTTTGGTAGAGACGCATCCCAAACAGCCTCCAGGCACCTTTCCAAGGCATCCCTACGGCCTTGCTCGTACTGAGCCTTCAAATCCATTGATATTTCCCCTCTTGTTGTCTCATCGAAACAAGCCAGCCATGCGGCGATCCCGATTTCCATTCACTGGGTGCCATTGTACGTCGGTCCGCAGGCTCCGGGGAAGCCGGCCGGGCAGCCTACAGTTCTTCGACCTTCGTGCGCCTTGGAGTTAATCCCTGTCTGGTCGGATGAAGTCATGCGCCGCATTGCGAATGTCCTTCAGGGACGACCTGATCGCCAGCAATTGGATTTCTAAGTCGTCCTCTTCGAGTTCGACTCCTTCGATCAAGTCGACGGCATCCTCGATCCTCTGAAGGCCTTGGACGATGGATTTCCATGTTTCGAGACGGTCAACCATATCACCTCCCATCGCAGTGCGTGCGCCACTTCCCCGACTATTGAGGGGCGCTAGCCTAACAGGATTTCAAGGGCCCACTTGGTGCCGTGGCCGATAAAGCTCGTTATCGGCCAGCTTCGCACGTTGGTAGCGTCAGAAAACCAAGGCAACAAGGCTGGTCACGCCCGCTCCAACGATCGTCATGGCCGATGCCCTAACCCATCTCTTGGCAATCGACAGTCGATCCTCCGGGACCGCGCCGACGGAGTGAATGACAGCAACGATAGAACACAGTCCGATCACCGCAACGACTCTCGCCCAATCCAGCGCGGCGGCCTTTTGCAGTTCGTCAACGCCGACAAACGCGCAGCCTGCCACGAAGCCCGCAGTCATCGAGATCGCCTCATATTTATTGGTTTTGATCTGGTCGATTTGACGTTTTCCAAGCACGGCCGCGACCTCAATCATGGAACTCGATTGCCTTCTTCATCGACCTCGAAAGCGCACACGGCGGGATGATACTTGTCATCGAGGAGAACCATTCCGTTTTTCGCGCACGTCGCTTCCCGGAGGGACCGAATGTGATCCCTCTGCGGAGCTTCGCTGCTGAGCTTGAGACCCAGGATCATAAGCATGACAAAGACGTAGAAGACCGTTCCGAAAGCAATCGAGACCACCAGCCCGATAAAATTATCGGTTCCAGAATTCTTTTGATGTCCTGATTTGATCTCGGTCATAACGCTCCAGCCCTATACACGCCTCTATTTACGATGGCTGGAGGGATGATTTCTTGCAAGTCTGGTTCGCAATTCCGAAATCGAACGATGTTTGGCCAGAGCATCTTGCCCTGCATAACTAAACCCACTTCCTACGGAGCTGGCCGATAACACCTGTTATCAGCCGCCGCAGTCCGTTGCTGACGAATACGATGCCACACGAGAGAACCTGAAGTCCTTCACCTCTCCCGCAGTGACGATTTTCGATGCGTACTGACGGCTTCCAGTGCGCCGATATGGACCGTCTGTCCAATCGTTACGGCGCGATCTCGACAACTGGAACTATAGCGAATTGCGCCGACGAGGCTTTGCCGTAGTAATGGATTGTGGGGTCCTATCCATGATACCAACGAAAGAAGGCGCTATGATCGAGGAACAGATACTGGCGATCGAGGCCACAATGGCTGACAATGCTAGGACGGCGGTACTTGAGGCCGGCGCGTGGCTTCCAATGGAAGGCAGCTCGACCACCGTCCCCGTCACACAGGAAATTGCCCAGCAGACGCTGACTATTGAGCATGATGGGGTCCTGCTTTATCCGTCGTGGGTCGTTGCTGGCGACGTCAATTTCCCTGGACGGGATGCATTCGAAATGGTCGTCACTCTCCTAAGGGACGCAGGCTACACAAACTGGAACATCGCGATTTGGCTAGCTTCGAGCTGTAGTTTCTTGGATGGGCAACGTCCGCAAGACACTCTCTGGAATTCACCAAGTGACGCTGTCGAAGCCGCCGAGCGAGAAATCCTCGGGATTACACACGGCTAGCCCCGGCGCATCCTGAACAGTGGGCTCGACGTCTCCAACGGCCGATACCGAGTGTTATCGGCCGCTTCGTTGATCAACGGCCTCACCAGGCGGCCGGCGTTCGTCATTCGCTTTGTTCCAAGTCTACAATTCCGCATTGGCATGATGACCTGCGAATGCGTATCAAGAAACATCTCTCCCTGAGTTCAGGATTGGAGACCGCGACCGAGAACGGGTCGCTTTCCGTTGTAAAGGACGCGCTGCGGCTCGTAGACCTCGACAGGCTGGAAAAGAAGGTCTCACGGGAGAAAGGTCGGGAAGGACGATTGCTTTGGTCTCCGATCCAGATCAACAAGGCTTTTGAAGAACGGATGGATGCCGCCGGTTGGCAGGAATACACGGACAACTACTTTGTCTGCGAGGACTTTGACGTCAATCGCGCCGCAGCTCTGCTCCCCTACCACGAGCAAAAGGCGTTTATCCGCGCTGCGCGTCTAAAGCCATATCGCTCCAACACGCAGAGCGACTTCCTGCGGGACGGAATGGTGATCGAGATGCAGCTCGGCAAGTATACCTTCCCATTTTACGACATCATGATCAAAAATTCGATCCTCCGGCGGATGGGGTTGGTCCAATGCGCCATCGAGATCGTGCCAATGAAAGACCTTCAGGCGCAGATGTCTTCTGGACCGGCCTACTTCGAACACGTATCGGACAAGTTCAGCAAAATGCACCCAGACGATCTACCACGCCTTCCAACGTTGATACTGGGCATCTGCTAGGCGTCCGCGCGGCCCTGTGACCGATAACTCATGTTATCGGTCAGGGAAATCAGCCGTATGTTGGTTTCTGCAATATCTGGTCCTCTTCACTGAAACCGCAGTCAGGGAAGTCGCTGAAATCTATGTCATCGATCACGTCGATATCGCCGGCCCATCCTGCCTCGAAAGAAAGGAATTCAAGGTTCGATTTAATCCTCTCGACGGTCGTCGCGAGATAGCGCGCCCCTCCCGCCGATTGCGCCTCACCAGAAATGAATATCTCGAGGCCGCCTTCTGGTGCTGATGGCTGCTTCTCCTCCGCCAGCTCCTTCAGGGCTTCGATTACCGTTTCCACTTGGTACCCCACCGCCCACGAAAGCGCCGCCGAAAACCCTCGGCCGCGGTGACATGGCGAAAGGTAGATGGCGGCAAGGTCCAAGGTTAGATAAAGATGGGACTCAACCTCGTCGTCGCCGTGGTCTTCGAAAGCCAGCGTCATTCCGAAAATCGCGAATCCGGCAGGTTTGTCATCCCCTTCTTGTTTCACCTCGACCACGATTTTCTCGTGTTTGGCGGCACTGCGAAGCCACTTGTCGTACTCCCAGTGTTCGTCGCCGCCATCGCCTTTCAACGCCTCGATCAACCGATCAAGTTCCGTCTGGCCTTCGACCTGATTGAAAATGTAATCCCTCTGGTCTGTTCTGTCGCCCATCGGGAATATCTCGTCGACGGTGCCACGAGGCACGACAGGTTGACGCGCCACTTCGGCCAAAATCGGATTGTATTTCTCGGCCATCGCCTCAAATCTGTCCGTGGCACTCTCCTGCATTGCTGGGACAGCGGCTCGAATTCTGGCTTCCATTTCTGCTAGAGTATACAAGCTATCGATCTCCTTTATCCCCTATACAAGGTCTCCTACTGTCTTTGGCAATCGACAACGCCATTATCAGTCATCGACTAAGACTGTGAGCCCGACCTGACAAATGCATGCCTCTCAGGTATCGTCTGCTAGCTACCAAATCGACTAGGAACCGCCGCATGATCACGACCGACAAAACATGGACCGCCCACTGGGACAAAGCCGAAAAGGCGCTCGAGCAAGCCCGTTTCCTCCATGCGGCGGATATGTTCGATGGCGCATACACGCTCGCTCTCAGGTCCTGCGTACAGGCCGCCATTGCGGTATCGCTGAGGCTGAACGCCGACCCAAAGGTGCCCGATTATCTTCCACGTCTTAGGAGATGCTTCAAAGACGGCCGGTTGCCCGAGGAACTTGCCCACCCCTTCGACAAGATCATTAGGGCGCACGCGGTTGATCTAACGACGGCAGAGGACCGTGATGCGGCGGCCGCTGCCGGGGTCATAGAGCTCGCTGGAACCTTCCAACGCGCGATGCGGTCTGCCTCCGATCTTACGGCTTCTCATTACTCGCCAGCGGTGAAGCGAGCCGCCAAGGCGCGTGGCATCAGCATGCCACCGACACCGTTCATGTAGAGGCCTCCCATCAAGGGATTACGCGACGTGGGAGGCCGCACATAGAGATGGCGGCCACCGGCCTATCTTCCCATCGCTCGACCGCCATCGCCACGAGAGTTGAAGTGGACGGAGTGACGTATCGAGAGATAACGACAAGACTGTTCATCATCTGATCGAGTATGCTGTCGTCCGTCTGTCCGGTCGGCATGTCGTTCAATGTATCGAGATAATCGAGGTGGTGCTGTATCGCCCACCCGTTCGGGCCGCGCACGCCGCCGACGACAACGCCAGCGGCAAGCGACCGCAGTGTCCTCTCGTGCATACTCTCATCCGTTGGAAACCCGACAGCCATCCTGTCGATCTCTTTCTCATCGATAAGAATGCCTCCCCACTCGACATGGGGATTCTTGGCCACCGCAATTCTTGCAACCTCGCAGATGGTGTCTTTGTCGCTGATCGGGAAATGAAGTCCTTGCGGATGGCGCGCGAGGTCGGGCAGAAGGTTTCCCCGCTCGATCCACAGAGAACACTCCTTGCTCCGTTTGTTTCGTTGCGTAACCATCAGCCTAAGAGACGGCTCGCCCACCCTGATCGCCAGATGCCCGTCGATCACAGCGACATTTTCCCCCACCCATTCCCTCAGGCGCGCCAAGATGTTTTGTCGTTCTGTGCTCTCGATCCACCGTGACTGAGGTGGCTCCGACATGAGGCGGTTGATTTGGAGCTTCATTCTGCCGTTGTCGAAAAAGCGAGTTGGGTCGATTATTTTCGACAATTCACGCATTGCCGTCGCTCGCCGCTCGGCATCAACGGGGCGGCTGTCCAGGCATCCTGTGACGCCCGTGCCGAAATACGCCCAGTGTCGGCCGTCCCTGACTAGGGTTCCGATGCCTTCGCCGAGTTCTGCACCTTGGTCGAAATCGGAAAGGGAAAATTCCGCCAAGTCCATCAGGTCTTTGTCGTAGCTCACCATCTCGCGAATGTCGCTGCGGTTCGGGCTGCGCCCCGTGAACTTCTGAAAGAACGGCATCTCGACGATCATTGTTGGCTCCGGCGTCTGCTCGTTTGAGCCAACACCTTCGCGCCGCGGGATACAAGATCAAGTCCCTTAATCGCGTTCCGTGGGTTGGGCCCTCACCCGATCTCGTCTAGGCAGATCGACAGGAGTTCGACGGCGCGCTGGATGTCCTCGCCGCGGATGCTGCCGCAATGCAGGCGGATGTATGGTCGGTTGCGCCCATCGGGATAGTGCTGGCGGTTTTCGTCGAGCAGCAATCCGCTTGCCCGGCACCGCGCGACCAGCGTACCTGTTTCCGTGGCATCAAATAGCGGCAACGCGACGTAGGGGCCACCCTCTGGTGCCGCAACGCCAACGCCGAAAACATCCCTCAGTGTGGATCGCAACGTGTCTGACCGCGACTTGAGCTCATACCGCCACCGACTTAGCGCTTGTGGCGTGATGCCAGCCCTCGCCGCCTCTTGGATGAACCGTGGTGTCGACAGTTCCATAGTGATCTTACGCGACCGCAGGGCCTCGAGCGTCTCCGCATTGGAGCGGACGAAACCGATCCTGAAGTCAGGACTGACGATTTTCGACAGGCTGCCGATGCGGATGCTGCGCGCCGGGTCAGCCGGGACAGGGGACGGCGGGTTCTCGAACCACAGCGCCTCGTAAGCATTGTCTTCGATCACCCAAGCGTCATAACGACGCGCAACGGCGGCAATGCGCTCCTTCGCCTCCTGAGACAATGAAATGCCTTTCGGGGGCGTCAGGTTGCTGGTCAGCAAAATCGCGTCGATCGGGCCGATGCGTTCCAGCTCGTCGACGTAATGCCACGGCCGCACGCTCAATCCGAGCTCCTTGGCTTGCCGAAGGACGGCGAAATAACACGGAACTTGGATGGCGATGGCCTTCTCGCGGCCAACGTGCTGCATCGCTAGCATCAATGCCTGCGTGGCAGACCCGGTGATTAGAGCTTCTCCGGTCCAATTTGGCGTGAGTGCTTTCACGTCTTCCCGAAGCGCCTGCTCACCCCACGTATCGGCGTAGGAAGCGGCGCGGCGCACATCGATGGCCTTTATCGCTGCATCCAGCTCGTCCACCGTCTCGTTAGGCAGAAGTACCGTGTTGGATTGCAGAGACAGCAAGGCTATTCTCCTGACCGAGAGGCGACGTAGCAGATGCTGTTGCCTTGGTGATAGGATTCCAGTGACAGCCCGGCGGCCTCAAACTCCTCGCGGAGCCGCTCTGGCGCGTGCTGATAGAAATGGTTGACGTCGAGGACCGCATCCCACCGACCGGTATTGAAATCCACGATTTCGGTCCGCTGGGTGTGTAAGACAGCCTCGTCGGTGATCTGGTTGTTCTCGCGCGTCCGAACGAGGACATTCTCCCGCTCGGTTTCGATGTCACGCGCCTTCGAGCTACCGGCCGCGATCTTGGCGAAGCCGTTGAACACGAAACGTCCGGACAGCGTTAGAATGCGTGCAATGTTCTTCGCTACCCTTCCCAAATCCTCGGGGCGGACGTAAGCGAATGCTTGGCGGACCGTCACGAGGTCATATGCCCCGGAAGGGATGTCGCTGAGGTCCTCGAGTTCGGCCACCCCGCCCTTGCGGCCGAGCCTGCTCTCTGCAACTGCCAGCATCGAAGTCGATCTGTCGGCGAAGTCGATTTTGTTCAGGCCAAATGCCTGCAATGCCAGCGTCGAGGCCCCCGTGCCGCAACAAAGATCAAGCACCGACGCATTCAAAGGAATAGCCATCTGGTTGATCGTCCGTTCCAAGCTGGTCGGCTTGTCCACCGTGGCCTGAAAGCGCGCGTAGGCGTGATCGTAGAATTCGCTGTTGTGCCTATAGAGGCCGTTCGCCATCAAGATCGGCAGTAGTTGTTGATGGTGTTCGAGTAGGATCAGGGTGCCATGATGCGGCTGGTTGATCACCTGCGCTCCGCTCTGCACAGCCTGTGCAACGGCGTTCCAGTCATCGGTCGTCCCGGGTGTCGACACGGCAGGAACCGTGACCCCTTCCGGCAGAAATACGTGACTATGTACGACGTAGTTGATGTCACGTCGTTCCTGGAGGATGCGATGGGCAAGCGGCGCGTTCAGGCTGGCTTTGCGCCCGGCGCTACTGACGTGGACGGTTCCATCTTCATCGACGGCGGTGATCAACGCGAAATCGTCTGGGCCAGGCCTCTCCTTGTTCGAAGCGCGAGCCGTGATCAGCGTCCCCGCGGCCGTACGCTTCGCGACAAAGCCAAACTCCGCGCCAGGATATTTTGGATCGCGTGCTTCGTATTTGGGGAAAAGCGACCATTTGGCCCACTCTCTCGTGTGCCGGATGGCTTCTGCGAGATCGCCGTCGATGGAGCCAGGCAGGCCGCCCAAGGTGAGCTCGGTCCTATTGTGCTGCTGGCCCACACGGCTTGTAAGCAGGTCGACGAACGATCGAGCGGTTGTGTCCAAGCCCTTCGAAGGAACGATGCCTCGTTCACCCGTGATCAAAAGAGATCGGTCCGCTGAATCTGCCCCGCGCGGCAATAGGGCTAGCATCATGGTGCAGCGATGCTTGAGAAGGCTGGAATAACCGTCGTCCATTGCCGCCGCGATGGTCGTCGCGTCGTTACAGCCGTGGACGCCGATCAGCGTCACGCTTGGATTGGCAGCCTTGACCTGACGCATGAGGTCGCCCGACAGCTCTACATCAGCGATCAACGCCTGCGCGTCCTCGCTGCATTCAACGAGCGCTGCCGCATCCTGCATGCGGACCTCAGCCACCATGCCGCTTGCGCTAGCCTCTTCGGCTAGGCGACGCAAGACGTGACCATGGCGGTAGTCCTCGGTCGGCAGGACGACCAGCAGTTTGATCATGCTGCCGCGCTCGTCTGGTGGGCCAGCAGCTGGGCGATTTTCGAGCCGATCACCTTGCCCACGTCGAGCTTGCTGAGTTCGGGCAATACTTCGTCCCCCATCGGCGTCACCATCGTAATCTCGTTCACTCCCGGGCCCCGGGAAGCGACGGCTTCGCCTACCTGATTGGCGCAGATAAAGTCAGCGCCTTTCCGGCTCAGTTTGTCACGCGCATACGCCAAAACGTCGTGCGTCTCGGCCGCGAAGCCGACCACGACCGATGGGCGCAGCGACGCATGGTTCCCGACGGACCGCAAGATATCCGGGTTCTGGCACAGCTCCAGCGTCCGGAACTCGCCTTCCTTGATTGGGACTTCGTGCGGCTGCTGCGAGGCGAAATCCGCGACCGCAGCGACCCCGACAAAGACATCCGCCGGAAGCTCGGCCATGACCGCCCGATGCATCTGCATCGCAGAACTGACGTGGACCGTGCGGATGTTTTCACCCGAGGGTTCGCGCAGAGACGTCGGGCCAGACACCAGAACCACTTCCGCGCCCATTCCCGCCAATGCCTCGGCGATTGCGTGTCCCTGTCGACCTGACGAGAAATTGGTCATCACGTCGCCGAAAGCCGTGATTGGCTCGGCCGTCGGGCCGCTGGTGACGACGACCTTTCGACCTGACAATGGTTTGCTGGTGTGGTCGACCGCGGGGGTCCCCACCGTCTTGGTGGGCGTCGACTGGCCAGGCAGGTCACTGACGACCGTGCGGATATCGTGGACGAGCGCCGCGTTCCCGACTTCGAACCACTGCTGACGATTGTCGTATCCCAACACCGCGCTTTTCGGGAACATCCACCGAAGCCGCATGATGACGTCGATGTTTGCGACGACGTCCAGGAACACTGGAACGCCTTCCTCGGACTTGACCTTAAGCTTATGTTCCGACGGCTGAACCGGGATGACCGAAGGTATGTTGGCCAGCTGGACGATCGCGTCATACGGCTCGGAATTGTGCTTGGCGCAGGCGGCGAGCAGTTCCTTCGTGCAAACGATCTTGGAGCCGTTGACCGTATCGAAATTCGCGGCACCGGACGGGAGGCTCACCGTAGAGGAGTTCACGGAGACGAATGTCACCGAAGCTCCGAGGGCAACCAGCGCTGCCGCTGCTCGTGCGCCATGAGACTGATCGCGCTTATGGTTGGCATAATGACGGACGCCATCAATGCTTTCCCGAGGGCTGCCGCCGACAACAAGAATACGCTTGCCTCGAAAACTCTGCTCCGCCGGACTGGCCATTCTTGACACTCCATCACCAAACTGGGCTTCGGAATATCAAGACCCCATTTAATTGTCAACACTGGATTGCGTCCTGAAGTCATGAATTAGCTTCGATGGAATCTCGCTCACCCTTGCGCCTCGCCTCAACTTTGCGCCGGCTTTGACTTGCTTTAATTTGTATCATCTCCAGCGAGGCGGGGTTTTCCAAACGTGGACGGACAGATTGCTAGATACCTCGACCAGTTCACTGACGACAATGCCGTTTTGACCATGCTCCACCTTTCCGTCGGAAGGGTCCTCAATAAGGCGCTGTCGCGGGGCGACGATTGGACCGTATTGGCGGACGAACAGGCTATCGGACACGTCGTGGACTGGCTTACGGTGGCCATTGGCGCGCGAGCTGAGTGGCTCGCAAACGTGGACGAGCTAGGCCGGCCCAAGAAACTGATGAAGTTCGGGAGCATCGAGGCGATCGTCAAAGAAGCCGACAAGGCGATGCGGCTCGATATCGAGAGAGGCAGCCGGGCGGCACTTGCTTCTGGAGACGAAAGGATCGTCATCACCCTTTCTGGAGGGATGTCGATCGTCGAAATGTTGTCAAAGGAAGCTCTTGATCGCGAAAGTTCGATCATGCAGCACTGCGTTGGCAACGGAGGATATGACAAATACATCGGGTCTGGTGATGTGACATTTTACTCTCTTCGCGATGCCAGCGGTAGACCTCACGCTACTCTTCAGGTCGACCTAAGGGACAGAGCGATTATCCAGACCCGCGGAAAGCAGAATGCTGTGCCAGTCGAGAAATACATGGCGGCATTAATGGAAGCTGTTGTTGTGACCAAGCTCCAAATCGAAGACGTCGATTTTGTGATTGATCGCACAGACAACATCCGCCAAAAGGCTAGTTTGCCGGATGTTCTTAGCGTCTACGGGAGCCTCGTTCTCTCCGACCAGTTTTCGCGTGGGCCGTTGCCGAACGTAGTGAGCGTCGAACTTGATTTGTCGCTAAACGGCCGAGACGACATAACGGAGCTGCCAACGATCCTTAGCGTCGGACGAAGCATCTTCGCGTCTGGGACAGGCATAAAGGACTGGCGGCCTCTGACAATGCTTCCTGGACACCTTATCCTCTCTGGAAGCCCCGTCGAGCATTTGGCCGACAAGCTAGCGGTCAATGGCGATCTCGACCTGAGAGGTACACGGCTCACGAAGCTGCCGCAGGAGCTTTGTGTCGCTGGAGACCTCGAATTGCACGACACCGCGATACGAGTTTTGCCAGAGGGCCTCTACGTTGGGCGAACGCTCACGCTGGGTAATGCACCCGTTGAATCGATATCTGCGGGTACGGAGGTCGGGACCCTCGACCTCAGGGGTTCGTCCCTCAAGGAATTGCCCGCTGGCTTGATTATCAATAACGACCTCATTCTTTCCGAACCGTTGTTGGGTGGCAAGCTCCGGTCGATATCGCCGAACGTCGAACTCCGTGGAGAGGTGAAGGTTACCAAAGCCAGAACAGGCGGATTGCGCGGCTTCGACAAAGGGCCGAACACATACAAGGGACACTTCTGCAAGTCCTACACGCTCGAAGAAATTCGGGGGTACTTGACGTCAGATTTTATGGACTTGCCCTTTTGAGACCCCAATGGCCGATAAAGCCTGTTATCGGCCAGTGAATTCACACGAACCGCTCAGTTCAGCGCGCCGGTCGCGGCCTTCTTCGATTGCACAACCTCCCCCCACGTCCGTCGTCCGTACATGATGTCGGACGCTTCCTCGTCCGTGAAATAGCGATCGGGGTCGGTAATGAAGCATACGGCCCTTTTGATGTGTTCGTTGTGGAAGATGAACATTTCACCTTCGTCTTGCGTTTTCAGTTCGCGAAAATCGATGCGGTCAACTTCTGTGGCGTTCAGTTCCATACCTGCTCCTCCCTTTGGTGCGCGACCATTGTCTCAGTGGGCGCAAGCTAAGGCAAACACCTCTTTCCGGCCGATCTCCCGATCCATGCTCAGCCCAGTGGATGGTTGCGCAACTTGTAGTCTTCAAGGTGACCTGACATGCCGGCGGCGGCCAACTGGGCGAGCAAGTCAGACTCTGTTACGTCCGTCGCCACCTGAAATACGATCGCACACGTACTCGTTCCTGGCCTAATCGATGACGCCAGAACCCTCGACCCCGCGAGAGCCTTGGACACATTGTCTGTCATCTCATTGGCATCAGTGTCCCGGCATGTGCGATCGAGCGATACAACGACATTCGCGTTCGGGGCATTCTCGTACATCAATGCCGCTGCCACGTAGGCTCCAAAGAAAAGCGCCGTTGGTAGGATCGCCTTGATGCAACAATCCTTGACCTCCGCGACGATGGAATCCCACCTGCTTTTCTTTGTCGGTGCCCGTTGCGCTACGCTCGGCTGATCAGGCGCGGCAGATACGACCTCTTCTCTGGGAGCAAGCTGCGCGTCGATAACAGCAATTGCTGGATCGAGGCCCAAGACCTTGCATACCGAGAGGCGGGGCTCGGCCGACACGTCTTCACCCTTCTCGATCTTTCGAAGCGTCCTAGCGTCGATGCCAGCCTCAATGGGCGAGCCGCTTCTGTGTCATCGATTGGCGAATGCGTTCATTGAGGATTGTGTTCATGGTCGTCTCCGTTTCATTCGCCCCAGTCAGCACTTCCCGCAGAAGGTTGTTAAGGCCCCGACGGTACGTTTCCGCAGAGTTTCCGCTCTCTTTCCGCTTCTTCCTTGGTCCCGCGCGGGCCAGCGACGAAAGCACGGCAAGGCCCTGCCCTCGCGTCGCGGCTTCCATCCCATTTACTCATCGCTGACGTCCTCAATTCGTGGAGGTCTCGTTCCAAACGGAGTCATTAAATACCGTGGTCGGCCGTGTCAAGGAGTGCGGGGTGCTACCCCTTGGCCGGTGACGCCTGTTATCGGCCAATGCTCTTGCCGTCTTCGACCGGCCAGAGCTTCCATGACTTGCGTGGGGCCTTTCGGCTTATGGGAAGGTAGGTTCGAACGTGCCGACGTGCCAGCTCTTCCTGTCTGGGAAAGATTTGGCAAACAGCTCTTTAAGCGCTGGCAGCGGCGTCCCTTTGAATGGAATTTCCACCCGCTTTAACGCCTGACTGCACATGACCCGTAATTCATTTTCGTCGACCAACTTCTGGAAGCCGTCCGTCCACACTTCCGCTTTCATCCCGTGATGGTCATGGAGCAGTTGGGCCATAACGGCAATTGGCATTCGATATCGGCGCGTTGCCCACACGAACCCGACCAAGGTCGCCGCGGTGATGCCGTAGCGTTCCAAAAATGCCTCTTCGATCCGTTTGTCCACACCAGAGAGATCGCGAACCCCTGCTGACTTTGGGTTTTCGCTTGGCTCGATCTTCCCGACGACAGATTCCTCGACGGGATAATTCACTTTGACGGTCTCTCCCAACTCGACGTCGCAGCTAATCGACAACAGCTCACGGGCGTGTTCGATAAGCAGCCGGACTAGATCGACGATTTTACAGAGCCTTTCCCGATCCATCGTGCCGTAATGGTCGCTACCCTCGGCGATATCCGCTGCCCTGGCAAATTTGCGAATAATCAAGACCTCGTTCTGAGGCCGCTCGAATGCCGCCTTGGCGTTGTAATGGTAAGGTCCGTAAATGGTATCTCTCTCGTAGCCCTCAGCTGGTCTCCAAGTTACGCAAAGGTTTCCTTTCTTTGTTACCGTAGAATCAAGGATCAGTTTGGGTTTTCTGTACCATTTGCTCTGCCCGGCGCGCCTCTCTATGCCACTCCGATGTTCCAGCTCATCGAAATTCCATACAGAAATGCACGAAACCTCCTTCAGGGTGCGGCTCAACCCGTCTACCGCATCTTCGATCTCACGAAGCAGCGCTCTTTCGAGGTGACAGGACCGGTTCTCCTCCGTGTCTGGAAAGGATTGGGTGACGCTGGCGAAACCGCGTGCGAAGGACATGTGTCGAAGTGGATTCATTCCCGACCTCTTTTCGGATACTGCCTCCCATTCGCATCGAAGCCATTGCCTTGTCAACATCTATTTATAGACCCTATACCCGAGAAATTCTTCACTCTAGGCAACCTCTAAAGCTACACCGATGTGGTCCCGAGTTCTGGACGGTTGACAACGTCCCGGGCCACTTGGAAGGCGGAGGCCTACTATGTCCGCAGCGACCAGTTAAAATTCGCTTCCTGTCGCATTCCCCCTGGTTCTCCCCTGGCCGATAATCCGCATTATCGGCCAGGTAACTCCGTGGTGCCGATACACCAACCATTCCCCAAACTTCAGAGCTTTCGCACGGCATCCTTGTTTCAACCACATATCCAACCTTCTTCGACAGGGCTGTCAGCGATAGCCGACGTCGAGTTACCTACCATCCGAGTTCCAGTGTTGACAAAAACTCCTGACCCCAATAACTAGACCCAAGCAGTAGCTGGAGTCTTCGTTTTGATTAGATTGAATCATCAGATGCCAGATAGGGATTGGGTTCTCGGGCGTAAATCTGAATTCATGTTTGGCACCACGGTTCCCGAGCGTCTGGTCATGATTACCGCGTTTGCACACCGCGAGATGGCCAACCCTGGGATCGTTTGCAGTCATTTGCTCGAGGTAAGCTACAATCTCGCCGCCTTGTTTGGTCGACTTCATTCCCTTGCCTCGTCCATCGAGCGCAATGTGCAAAGGTCCTCGTGTCGTTCTTCAGAGAAGCCTAAGGTAAGCCTTGTCGTAGAATTTACATCGCAGGGTAATCTGTGGGTTTATTGGGTACCAATTGACTACGCGACCTTTGGATGGATGCGCTCGGATTACCGGGAGTTCGGAGCGCGACGACCTGTCAACGAACTTCTGATGCTCCACGATTTCAGCCTTCTCTGGGATTCGGAGAACTTCAGGGACGGCAACGGCGAACTTGAAGCAATCGTCCGCTACGAGGTCTTTCGTACCGCGCTGATGCTTGTAGAAACGGCGACGAATGAACTCTCGGCCCATTGCGAGGTAGTGGAGCGGTGGAAGTTCGTTCAGAAAGACCATTCGGATAGGTTCGATTTGTTGAGTCCTTTCGATCAGGAGAAACTCGATCAGGTCGCTCGTGACAAGCGGTCTCTTGAGATCGAAGAGGCCGCAGCGCTTGAATTGATGAGCAAGGAGCAGAGGCATGCCGAAATGCTGTCCCGTGTTGCTCAATGGGAAGCCCAATTCGGAATGCATCCCGCGGTATTGCTTGGGATCAACGATCGCTTTCAAGAAATCAAGACCCCGTTGCCAGGGCGCGCCGTTATCATGACCAAGGAATTTGGCTTCAGGCCGCCTAGCGATCTCAGTACGTTCGCTGGCACGATGCGGACCATGCGGAATACTCTTCAAGCGCTGAATATCCAGATCACACCTGCAAGCCTTGGGAAGGACGCTGCCCGTGATCTGGCTCGGAGGCACTGCGGAACCGTTAGGAAGTCTTGGCGAAAATAGCCCGCGCAGCAAGTCCTGGCAGAGGATGCTACACACTCTTACACTGGCCGATAACCCGCGTTATCGGCCACGGGCGTCACCAAACACCTCAGAGGCTCTTTGCAGAAGGGCCCGTGTCTAGCTTGTTGATCGTCCTCTCGACAATGATGCGAGGGGTTGAAGCCTCACGGGATTCCCCATTTGCTTTTCAATGATTGGGCTTTGGTTCGGATACCCGTAGCGCGGCCAGCATCCATTGTGCCAATCAAATCATGCAATGCCAGCTTTTCAGCCACAGCCTCGTCCGAAGTCAGTCTCGCCTTCCATTTTGGCTTCAGCGTTACAATTTCGAAGAGCAGACCGACCACGAACAGCGCGATTCCGAAAACACCAACAGATACGAGACTGAACGTCAGAAACTGGTGCCTCGTAACGAACTTTTGCGGATAAAAAATTAGCGGATCGGATAGGCTTGCTACGAAACTGTCGCTTCCATCCCAGATAAACACTTCGTTGTTACCGGCGGCAAATCGGTCTTCTCTGGTGTCTTGGTATCCCTTCGACAGCACCACAATTTTCGAAGTTGACGATGGCGGCAAGCTGAGCTTCAATGGCTCCGAAGAGGGGTTGTCAATAGAATATTTTTGTCCGCTTCCGGAAATCACGATTCCATCTTGCCTGATCCAACCGACTAGATCATCGACGACGAAATTGTTGTTGTTTTGGATTTCGTACAGGGTGATGTACGTGTCGAGATCATAAAGCCGATCATATGCTTCTTTCTTCGACTTTTCGGTGACTTCGCCAGTTACTGCATTGATCGTCTTATCAATGCGACCGGTAGGAATGGAAAGTTCATACCGTGTAATCGCGATTGCGTCCGCCGGATCACTTCCTGTGATGATCACGCCGATTGCCAACAGCGCTGCGGAAACGATAGACACCAAGACTGGGAAGATGAATGCCTCTAAAAATTTCGTAGACATAACCTGTCTTCCTTACTTTGAACTGCTGTTTTTCTGGAATTCGTGATTCATTCGCGAGGCTTAATTGACAGACTTCAGGCCACTTATGTCTTCAATAATGTTGCACCTCAAGACTTCGATAACGCAAATAATGCAATTTGCACCCGCACGTCAAGTAGGTTGCGATGCAAGGCGCATTTCGAAGCCCTGTATGTGGGAGTGTTCAAGCTTTACTATGCGATTCCGCGCTCGGAACGTTTGACGCCGAAAGATACCGCATTTTAGAATCCTTATATGACCTCTTAATTTATAGGTGCCTCTTGCTCACTGCCGTAGATGTGACTTTCGAAGCCTCATCTAAAAACATGCGACTTTTCTGTGAAGTCGCCCGTGATTTTCAACGGATCGAAATTCCAGACGCTGAGGTCGAACTATTTCTTCCCAAGGACGAGCAGTGCCTCATACCCAAAGACCCTTCGCTATCCAAAAGTACGCGCGAAATCAATCATTTGTTCTCATATGTTGGCGGAACATTCACGGGTGAATTGCCCCTTTCGTGTCTTGGTTTCACCAAACCCTCCTTGGACGACATCATTGAAATCGAGATCGATCACAATCTCTTGCTTTCGCCTGAGGCGTGTATTGGGGTTCTGAAACGAGACGCGACAAGGGGGCGGGCGATGCCTGATGAAATCCTAAGAGCGCTTCGGAGCCAGGCGAAAGGTGTCGTCAAGTGAGAGTAGCGAGTCTTTGTGACGGAATTGGAAGTGCCCATGTAGCTGCCCGTCATGTGGGATGGAACTCCGTCGCTTCTAGCGAGATTGATGCCGCCTGTAATGCCATTGTTGAAACGAGCTTTCCGAGCGTGACCAACCTCGGCGATATGACAAGATCGGATTTCGCCGCTGATTTGAAATCGTATTCGCCGGATGTTCTCATCGCTAGTACTCCATGTCAGGCTTTTTCAACGATAGGAAAGCGAAGGTCTTTAGGAGACGATCGAGGCAACCTGACGCTTGCGTTGGTGAACATCTTTCACACGGTATTCCCAAAGTGGCTTGTGTGGGAAAACGTACCTGGGGTGTTAAGCACGGCCGACAATGCCTTTGGTCATCTACTAGGCGGCCTTCTCGGCATGACAGGACCATTGGAAGCTGGGAGCCGGACATGGCCTGACGTGGGCATCGTACGCAGGGGAGATATATCCATCGCGTGGCGAATTATTGATTCTCAGGGTTTCGTCGCTCAACGGAGACGAAGACTTGTCCTCGTCGCGTCTACAGGTGGAAGAGACCCCTCTAGCGTTCTCCTTGAGACCAAGGAAGATGACATCTTCCCGGGCATTCCTGTCGAGTGGTTGAGAAAACATTCGGAGCGCAGCAGGACGCTTGCGTTTGACTGGCAAGCTTCCGGCGCTGGCAACGATAAGTCATTCATGGGGAAGTCAAGGCGGTGGGTCGTACGTCCTCGTGGCACGTCTGGCACACTCGGAACTACGAGAACAGACGCTGTTCTGCAGAATGGCGTCGTCAGGAAGCTTTCGAGTGCGGAATCCCTACGATTGATGGGCTTCGACGGGGACTATCTCACAAAGAATGCTAGCGGCAAAACGCTAACCAAAAAAGAGCTAATGAGGATGGTCGGCAATTCAGTCGTAACCCACATGTTTAAGTGGGTCTTCTTCAGAATTGCTGCGGCCGAGGAAGATAGGGTTCGCTGACAACGCCCAACTTATCGACCATCGTGACCGGCGGCATTTGACCGACCAGACTACAGCAAGTTCAATATAAATTGACGACAATCGGTGCTATCCACTCATGAGACCTGACAGCGAACAAGACATATCCCGCCTTTACTCAACTAGCTATAGTTATCTCCACGACATACTTTCTTGGATGGGGCAAGGGAAGTGGATGCTTCCTAACTTTCAGCGCGAGTGGGTTTGGAATGAAGACCAAGTCAGAGGCCTTACGGAGGCGGTCTGCGTGGGGCAACCCATTGGCGGCATCATGCGCATAACTAGGACTTCAGTCGACTTCGAGTATCGTCCCTTCTTTGATGGAGTGAAGGTGAGCAATGTCGATCCTGTACCAGAATTTCTGGTGATGGACGGCCAACAAAGATTGACTACCCTATTTCAGGTCTTCGGAAATACCGCCCCGGTTCGCGTCCATTTTCGGAAGGGTTTCCGCCGGATTCTGTTTTACTTCGACATCAAGCATTACGGGAGCAGCAAGGATATAGCTGGGTCCATTAGAACAGTTATCGTCGATTCCAAAACTGGCAAACCCGCTGACGAGGAGTTGCGAGATATTCAAAGCGAGGCGACCCAGTTTGCTCGGTGTTGGTTTCCGCTCGGGCTGACGATGGATTTTGAGGCATGGAAGGTTGCGTACGACAGTTACTGGATATCCAGGAGTGGGTCCAGTGAGCTTGGCGACGCAATGCAATTCTTCAATAAAATTCCATCGCTCGTTAAACATGCCTCAATTCCAATTATCACGATGCTCGACCACGCGACAATTGGTGACATTGCAGTTGCTTACGGCAATCTCAATTCAAAGGGAACCCAACTGGACGCATTTGAATTGCTGATCGCAAAATATGCGGCCGGTAATTTCGATCTAAGGGCCGACTGGTTCGGGATCAATGGTGAACCTGGGGTTCAGAAAACAATTTCGGAAGTATCCAAGGGGCTCATTAAGGACATACAGCCAACGGAGTACCTGCCGGCCGTTCAGCATTATTTGAACATAGCCAGAGGTACTCCTAGCCAGGGTGTATCTAAAAAGGTCCTCCTCGAAATCAAGGCCGCCGACTATCGCGAAGCGGCTAAACCCGTGCTTAACGGCTACAAGGAAGCGTTCGCGGCCCTCACAAGTGCTAGTTTGCTTACCCCAACGTACCTTCCAGCGGCTTTTTACCTCTCGGCTATGTGTGCGATCTTGGGCGACTCAGGTAGGGATTGTGCGTCTGCCGACGTCAGGGGAAAGCTCTTCAAATGGTACTACGGGACTACGCTCGTGAAGAAATACCGCGGAGGTGACCCGCTTTTCGCTGGAGATGTTCTCAAAGTAGCAGAATGGATCAGAGGCAATACGACAACACCGGAATTCTTGGCAAAAATTAACGTCACTGAATCGCTTGTTCTTGGCGCACAAGGTACTAAATTCGCTACCTCCATTCTAATTAGTGAGGGCGCGCGGGATTTTGCGACTTCAGCGATCATCAAAGACCACTTTTTCTCTGAGTCATCCTTCGACGTCCATCATATTTTCCCCAAGAAGTGGTGTAAGGACGAGGGCATCCCCGAGGCTCTCTACAACTCAATCTACAATAAGACGCCCTTGTCTTCCGATACCAACCAAAGGGTCATCAGCGATCGGCCGCCAAGCATTTATCTGTATGAGATTGAAATAGCTCGTCGCCTTAGCTCCGCAGACATGGACAACCTTCTGATTTCGGCGCGGATTGACCCCTCCACTATAAGGAATGATGACTTTTATGGTCTCATCCGAGAAAGGCGTTCTTCTATACTAACGATGATGAAGGCGAGGTTGCCTGGGACCTTTACTGATGGCGATTTTTTTGCTTCGGAGCCGCAGCACCCTCGCCTTCCATCCTACCTTTGGATATGCAAGGAAACCTTGGCATTTCTATTTAAGACATCGGCTCCTGCCAAACTTGACGACATCGTTCTTCATGTCCTCGAGAGGTTTTCGGCGAGTTCGTGCATTGGTGACAGTGTACTCGAGGACATTTTCCTCGAAAGACTGCGGAAGAGGGTTTCTTGGTGCTTAAAGTACCTCACGACCCGTGACAAATCCGTCCGACTCAACAAAAAAGCGTACACATTCGTTTCTGGCCATCAAGGTATGAGGCATGCAGACGAGGAATGATGAGGCGATACTCCGGTAGAACGACAGCTCTGGTCGATAACTGCCATAATCGGCCAGTGCTCTGAAGACACCATCATTTGCGCTGGCCCGGATTGGCCGCAAAAGACCATGCGCCGCCTGGGCAAGGCCATAAATCACCGTTGACATTTAATGAAGACCTCATTAGCTCTCTGGCAGTTATCGGAGTCTTGATATGCAGTGGCGTCAGCGAACAATCCCATCAATCGACGACATCCTAAATGGGAACGCCAGATTTGGGCTAACCGTTACGGAACGACTGTGCGGGATCGCCAGCTTCGTTGCGCGACACCATGAGTATCCCGACATGCTTCTTGGAGAAATCGACGCGGTCGCCCACTGCTATTCGAGAATGAACGACTGCCTAGACCACTTCGCTTCATTGGCTATTCGTGCCGTATCCCGCATTCCGAATAGACCACTAGGTTCTGTCCAATTCAACATTGTCGAGACCAGCAAGGGCAACCTCCGGGTAACCTGGCTCCCCGACAATCTTGCCGATTTCCCTTACAACCGAGGTGACTACGCTGAGTTTCGTACCGCAAGCCCCTGCAACGAGCTTGTGTACCTCCGTGGATACTCCATGTTCGCGGATGCCAATCCAGATTGCCATGACCACCTTGGAGATCGGCTAACCGCAATCGTGCGCAAGCATCTCTTCGTTACCGTTGTTCAAATGGTATCGGAGGCGGAAAACCGCCTGAAAAACTACGCCCCCGTTTCTCGCAAATGGGTCTTCGAGAAAGGTACTGGCGAATTCGAGTATGTCTTGGTCTCTCCTTTTGAAATCGAGGAAAGACTTCGGATCGCTGCGGAGGCCCGGTCCGAAAAGCAAGCAGAAGAGGCAGAGATTAGACGCCAGAACATGTTGAGTACTCATTCCTCGGCGCTGGACGGTTGGCAAAGAGAATTTGGTATGCGGCCCGAGCAGATCATCGGATTATCTGATCTCTTCGCTCGGAATAAGGTGCCGATGGCAGGCCGGGTCGAAATCCTTCGACAGAAGTTCGGCGTGATCCCAACAGATGACATCATGCGTTTCTCTGGTGTTCTTAAAAGAATGAGGTATTCGCTGGAATGCAGCGGTCGAGAAATTGAAGCCCCCGGTATTGGCGACGCCGCCGCGCGCGCCCTCGCGATAGAATGCTGCGGAACGGTTCGAGACCCGCGCGGGGGTGGTAAGGTTGAGGCAATGGCCAAGAAGTGGGTTTCGAGTGATCAGCCTGCGTCTGGGTCGGGAGGTTGTCGGCCGTTCCACCCTGGCCGATAACTGCCATTATCGGCCGCTGCTCTTGCTGCTAGGCTTGCGCGCACAACTACACTCCCCCATCGTAGAGGGCAGGCAACAATGTGACGTCGGGAAAAATGGATCGGCGTTGAAGAGTCACGGAAATTACTGGTGTCCTCTATTACTGACCTGATCGGCAAGGCCAGATCGATCAAATCCTCAGGGATGAACCCGAATGAAATGCAGACCCGGCGAATCCTCGTCGATCCGCTGCTGCGATACGTGGGTTGGGACGTCGATGGGTTGGACGAGGTTCAGGCTGAATATCCGGTCAACAAAGATCGTGTCGACTATGCGATGATTTCGAATGATCAGCCTGTACTTTTAGTCGAAGCAAAGTCCTTCAAATCAAATCTGTCTGATGTGATTTCGATTTCTCAGGCGGTTAATTATGGCAACACGCTGAACGTTCCTTGGTGTGTTTTGACGAACGGGTCGTGCCTTGGAATTTACGTGGTCCATGCTCCGGTCGCCATGCCTGACAAACTCTTCAAGTTCGTGGATATTGCGACTGCAGAGCCACCGCACATAGACGCGGTCCTCTCATTGATTTCCAAAGAGTCTGTGCTTGGCGGGGCAACACGTCTGGCGTGGAATGAAGAATGGAAAAAGCGCTCGCTCGGTCATGACTTTCACGTTCGTCACTCGGTCGTCGACGATGAGCATTTTCGTCGTGCTATCCTTGGTGTCGAACTGTCTCTCGGTGCAGAGCTTCTCAACGAAGGTCATCCGAACACATTCATGACACGTGATCGTCGGTCGGTGCAGTTCTCCAAAACTGCGCCATACCGGGGCGCAGTTGAAACGGGCTTTGTTAAAATAACGCCTTTGCATTTGGAGGCCGATCTGTTCGTCATATGGAAGACCGCAGCAGCAGAGGGTTGGTTGATTCCGACTGACAAGCTGAAAGCATTCCTCGAAACAATTCCTACTTCCAGCCGCACGGCGGGCCGCACGTCGTGGGACCCCAGGATCGGAACATTCGCCGACAAGGATCGTCTCTGGACCAACATGGATGTTCACGGATGGTTCGACGTAACTCCCTATCGGTTTTCGTTCTGACGCGCTGGCCGATAACTGTCATTATCGGCCAGTTCCTCTCCGTCTTGCCACTGTGTGCCTCGCGGCAGACACTGTAACCAGTGAAAAGGAGGACCCCATGTCTGGATATATGACGATCGCCTTGAGGGCAAATGATGGATCGCGATACGTCGCCAAGGCGCATTCGCGAAACGCCCGTGACCTTTATGCACGAGATATTGGCTTCCTGAGCGGCGACGACCGTGGCGCGCTCTCTTATATCGAATGGCTGCGAGGATTGAACGTGAATGTCGCGGAAAAGCCCGTCCGCGACAGCGAGTACGGTGTGCTGGTGGTGGACTACCAGACCAAAACGATGCTCAGCTACGCGAGTGAAGCGAAGCTCACCCGGTTTTCACACTTCTATCCCGGAAGCTCGCCGTTTCAAGATCAGATGGCTAGGGCCGGCTATGTCACCCTCTCATGCCCCGCCAATAGCGTCGACGCTCTTGTACTGACCGCCGACCACGTCGATAACTGGAACCGCCTCGTGCAACCTCGAGGATATTCGTTCGATCCACATGAACTGCGACAGGCACCTTTTCCGATTTGGTATTTCGTGCGGGACCCTGAACCGATCTTCACCTATGACTTCGGGCCTTGGACGGTGAAGGAATTTCACAAACCGGAGGGCAAAGCTGAATTCTGGTGGGCTCTTGAGTCAGTGGGGTTCACCGCAGATCAAAAGAACATGCCCAACGGACTTGGCCGATAACCGTCATTATCGGCTAGATGCCTGCGTAGTTTGGACGCTGCAGCAGCGTATATTCCGATCTTACGTCGCTCGCCGGAGTGCTGCCACAACACGTTGATCCTTGCTCCACCCACCCCGAATATCGCCGCTATCACCTCCTACAAGGCCTGCAGCATGCGCGTCGAACAATCCAGCGACTTCCTCATCGATATCGCCCGTCAGGCAGCTGGCGGCGGTCTCGGCCTCGCTCCCTTCCAGCGCCAATACGTCTGGACGAAGGAGGATGTCGAAAAACTCCTGAAGTCTATGCTGAACAAATGGCCGATCGGTTCGCTCACGACATGGACACCTTCTGCCGCCGACAGAGGCCAATACCCTACCAAGGGACGCCTTGGTCCTGTCGAACACCCGGAAGACGTCGAGACACTCGTCCTCGACGGCCAGAACAGGCTTGCAAGCCTTATCTACGCATCCCTCGTCCATCAAGCGCCCGCTGACCCAGCGCATCCATATAGCGACAGCGAGATCGACGTGTGGTTCGGGGACGAAATCCTCGTTGCCGACTATTCCACGAAGTCGGTGACCTTCCGGCAGCGCGACCAGGCGTGGTCAGCTACATCGGCACCGTTCGGCGATCTGATGGATGCATTCGTGTTCAGCAGGGGGCGGCAGTTCGATGTCCTAACGGCAGGTGAGCGCCATGGCATGGCAGACCCGGCTATGCAATGGCTGATGAACGACCTGCCTGGGTTTGTTCGTTCGGCGCGGATCACCATCACAAATCTTCGCGACGCCACGCTCGAAGAAGCCCGCGAGTGCTACATGACGATATGCAGAGCTGGGCAGCCGATCTCCGACGAGGAATTCGATTTGGCGTTCTCTTACCGCAGCCCTCGTGTGGAGGCGTCTAACGGGCCGCGGCCGTAGAAGAACTATGCATGAGGCGTGCGCCGCATCGAGGTCTGGAGGTGAATGGCCGCTATTTTCTGGTGAATACCAAGCCTCCGTTGGTTAGCTTTCCTCCATTTATGGTCCAGACCTGTATCTGACCGTTCCCATCAGGCAGGATCATCTGCATTTTGATCTGACCGTTCTCTATGGTCCCTTTTACGCCAGCTGTATCGTTGGTTTGATAGACCTTACCTCTAGGTACGTGTCTTTCCCGGTGAAACCGTGTTCCCGTTCCCACCACATCCCCCTCGTTGACGGTTATGCGGATGTCGTACCAAGTATCGTAGTCGTCGTCGCCGGACCGCTTGCTCACCCAGCGTCCAGCAAGCGCCTTGGCGACCTTGACCGACTGAGCGTCTTCGCTCGAACCGTTTGCTTGGTTTTCGTAGGCTGTACAGCGCTCTACCTTGATGGTGTCTTTCGTGATCGGCGTCGTTCCGAACAAGCTCTCCTGCCCGCTGCTGCCAGCCCGCAAAATGGTTGTCTGCGGCGTCGAATCCAGAAAGTACTCGACTTTGGAGCATGAAGACGCCGAGCTATTGATTGAAATCTCCGCGCTGAAACTCGGCCTCGATCCACCAGAACTCAACAAGTCGATCGTCGCGGTACAGCTTCCTATGGGCTTGTCGAAGTCGCAGTCCGATGCGGAATACGAGGTGGAAGGAAGAAGCGCTGCGGCCGCAGCCAACAGCAACGGTGAGACTTTGTTCATGTGGCCCCCTAGTTAACTCTCTGCACTTTAAGGATCGGCCAACGAACCGCCATCCTCCAAACGGGGGAGTTTGCCTACCACTCTGGCCGATAATTGCCATTATCGGCCAAGCAATGTCATTTGGCGTGCGGCACCATACTTTGACCAATTCAACTGATCAGGTTATGCGTCTACGAGGCCAATTCCCTTGAGTACCTAGTAGACATGACAACCCAGATCAGAAGTAACGATACGTTCCGGCACATTTCTCTCCTGCGCCTCAGACAGATTCTCAAGGCTTGGGAGACAACTCAAAATCTAGGCGCGATAGGCAAGCACGGAAAGGTTCAGCTCTCGCCGGAAGGAGTTTACGCGATAATACAAGAGGCTATTGACCAGCGACTTATCGCCAATGACACTCCTCCGGGATTTCCCGATGGACCGCCTCAGTTAATATTGACGGACGCCGGCAAGGCCATAGCTACCGCTACCGCCCGCAAACGAGCTAGTAAGGCCGCTGGATATGCAGTTTTGGCAGATGTTATGGAGAGAATTGAAAAACTAAACCAAAACCCCAATTCGCCCATAAACGTCGAGAGGCTGTGGGTGTTCGGAAGCTTTATCGATCCGGGCAAAGCCGACATCGGCGATATCGACATCGCGGTCGAGACATCTCGCACTAAAATCTTCAATGAAGTTGGCCTGAAAATGGATTACTACAAAAAACATTTTCCCGAACTTCGTATAGACAACGTGACACCGTTTTGGCTCGCACCATATTACTTCTGCCGCCGCGCCATTTTCGGTCCAAAGCGGCATCCGCTCATCTCTCAAGTGGAAATTAATGAACTCGTCGACCTGCATGTCCCTTGTGTCTTGGCATATGACAAATCGATGGGGAGGTTGCCTCTCGAACATGTTGTTCCCCATCATCCCAGTTCCACTTCGAGAGCGGATCGAATGGGAGATAGGCTGAAAGTCCCAAATCTCACAGGACCCACCAACGTGTTTCTACCCTCCTCATCCGAGATACTGGAGGAGCATCTTCTCGATAGCTGGTATAAACGGTATGTCACCGTCTGTTGCACGGCATTGCCAGACGACGTTGCAAACAAGCTTCCAAACCCGACAGGTTTCGATGGACGTGGGCGCTTCGCGCTGGTGTTTGACGACGATGATGGCAACCGGCGGCCTGTTGTGGTCTTTGTCGACCGCATGCTGGAGGGCCAAGATGGCGACCTTTGGAACTACCGCTGCCGAGTTTCTGTAACTCCCATTGGCAATGAGCCATCAGGCGGTGTCACACCTAGAGAGCAGTCGATCATATCGGAGGCGATAAAACTCGTCGTAGGGGCCGATATGCACAGACTCGCTTGGCTTCGAAGGGAAACCAACCCGTTCGCAGAAATCTATTTGGACGTGAACGTGTCTGTAGACGATATCGAATTTGACGGCCTAAGATCGGCCATACAACGCGAGGCCGGTGGCCTTACCGTTGATCGCGAGGGTCTCCTAACCCAATCAATGTACTACGGCGTGATGGTTCGCGATGATAACCGGATTGGAACAGGGATGTTGCACTGGTGCGACTTTGACGAGGACGACGTCGAAGAATTGCCAGATGACTTCCCGATATCCAAGGAAGATATTCTCAACCACCAGGATTACCCGAGCTGGGGGGAACCCAATCAGGTCTCACCCTCGCTCAAATGAACGCTTCGCGGCGTGTCGTAGCGTCAACCTTGGCCGATGATTTCCTCCATCGACCAAGGTTCCTACCAATACTCACAGTCACTGGGTTGCGAGACGGCAGTTTTCGTCAGCTATCAAGCAACGATCCTTCGACCTCCGTCCGCCCCTTCTCCCACCTGTGGATCGGAGCTGAGATGTAGTCGATCGCGTCGGAATTGATGAAGAGCGTCCGGTGATACCCCTCCGAAGCGAAGCGAACCAGAGGCTGACTGACCTCCAAATCGAGGTCTTCGTCGGTGCAGAACTCACTCAGCGCATTGTACAGCTCGTCATCTTCGAAGAGATATACCTTGCGCTGCTTACCATCGGAGAGCTGATAGACCACTGACGTCGCATTCGTATGAATCCTGTCCAGTCTCCGCGCCTCGCGCTCCTGTGCGGCAATGACACCTGCTTCATCCATGCTGCCGTCTTGCACGAGCTTTTCGAATTCCTCGTCTGAGGTCGGGGCCAGGATTTTCTCGAGTCTCTCAACGCTTTCCGGATCGAATTCATCCTGACCGAGATCGTCAAGAATCGCTTCGATGATTTCCCAATCGCGGGGGTCAGGAAGATGCAGTGACGACGATTTCTTGTATTGCCCATGCTCTGGGCCGTGTGTGTCGTGCGCTTCGCTCGAAAAATAGAGGTCGGCGACGGCCGCCCTGCGGACCATTACCCTCTGATTAGAGAGGCTCTCCACTCTCACGAATGGAGCAGAACCTTGAAAGTCACGGTGTGCCTCAGCGAATGCAGCTTCGGAAATTGAAAGTAGAAGCGGTTCCCCTCCTCCTGCGAAATGGATTGCCACCTCCCCGTAGTACTGAGTGTTCTCAGGAGCACTCTCGTCGTAATACGCCGCCTTTACAGGGGGATGCCTGCCCAACAGGGCGGCTTCTGTCGTTGAGAACGCCGAGGCCAGCTTCTTCAATTTTCCGGCCGGCACTTCTGCTTGGCCGCTCTCCCAGCGTTGATACTGCGGCTGGCTGATCCCGACCGCCTTTGCGACCTCTGCCTGCGTAAGTTCTGCTTCGACCCTGAAGTGCTTCAGCTTGTTTGTCATATCCATATCTCCGTAAATATCTTATGCGCATAAAACGCATAATTCAGCAGTACTGGCAATATGGAGTCTTCGTTTTTATTCCTCATCCACTGCAATCAGAGTCATTCATTCGCGAGACTCATCATTGGCGGCAACGTAAACCGCCAACCTCCGGATTTAATTGATGACTTCGATCGCAAAAGTTGTTGACAGCGGTTTTTCTCCGGGGCACTGCTGGCGAATTCAAGAACTCGCGGAAAGATCAATCGATGTCCTACACTCGCCGTGCCATCCCCCGCCAGACGGTAGATACTCGTCGTTGGGGCCTCCAGAAAATTCTGCGGGAGATACATTCCGGCTCCATCCAGCTCCCCGATCTCCAGCGCCCATGGTGTTGGACCCAGGACAACATCCTCAATCTGGTGGAGACAATCGCCGAGGGTCAGAATTTTGGCGTGCCCATGCTCCTGGAGACCGGCGGGTCGACCAAGTTTGGCTTTCGTCCGTTGGAAGGAACGGATGAAACGGCGGGCGACAACGATCATCCTGACTACTACGTCCTCGATGGACAGCAACGCCTGACGACATCGTATCAAGCGCTTCTTTCCAAGGCCCCGATCCGTATCGAATCCACCAAAAACGGTACGAAAGCCCGGTTCGCACACCTCTATTTCAACATGGAAGGCGCGGTCCGCTCCGACAAGCCGATGATCGACGCACTGACCTTCGTACGAACCGACCCCCGTGGCGTCCAGATCGACCGGAGCGCGCCTAACCTTTCCGACCCCGAATACCAGTACGAATACGGATACTTCCCCGTTAATCGCATCTTCGAGTTCGACGAATGGTACGGCGATGCAGATCGGTTCTGGTCGTCTCAGGAGAACTTCAGCAAACCTGAACGCCAGCGGGTGCTGACGGCTATCCGCGATTTCCAGACGGTTGTCTACCAGACCTTCATGAACTACCACGTCAATGTTCAGGTCATGGACCGGGAGACGCCACCCGAAGCGATCAGCAAGCAGTATGAGAAGATGAACACGATGGGTCAGCCCCTCGGCGTCTTCGATCTCGCCATCGCACGGTTCGCGCCCCATGGGTTCGATCTCGGTAAGGACTGGAAGAAGCATAAGGCCAGACTCGTCACGGACACTCGTGACGTCCTGTCGGCGATCACGCCGAAGCAGTTCCTTCACGCGAACCTCATGGTTGCCAACCACGAGTTCGGTCGCGCTTCAAACGACGTCCTGCAGCTCGATCTCGATGATTACAAGAAGCTCAACGAGCGAGTGGCCAGTGCCTTCGTCGATACCTACAACTTCCTTCTGGAACAGGGGGTGTTCAAGAAGCGCCAGCTACCCCCGACCATTCTCGTCACAGGCCTGGCGATCACCATCTGCGTTCTCGGCCGTCGAGCCACCGCCCTTGATGCACGGAAAAAGCTGGCTCGTTGGCTCTGGTGCTGCACCTTCTCGAACTGCCACACGAAAAACGGCGACACTGGCGTTGCCGGCGAGCTGCCGTCCCTCCTGAAATGGATTACCGACGACCAAGCCGCGCCGGCATCCGTGGCGAAGTTCGGGATTACGCTTGCAACGATCGCCACGGCGACCAACGGCAGCATCCAGAATGCGTTGATGACCGGGCTTTTCCGCGCAGAGGTCCGTGACTTCGGCACCAACAACAAGATGAGCCTCCAGCAGTTCGTCGACGGCAACTACGACATCCACCACATTTTCACGAAGAAGTGGTGCGCGGCAAACGGCATCAGCGATGATCGCTGCAACAGCGTGATCAACAAGACGCTCTTGGCCAAAAAGACGAACATCCTGTTGTCCGGCTCCGCGCCAAGCGAGTACCTCGTGAAGCTCGGAACTGACTTCAAGGTCGACGATACCGCCATCGACGCCTCGTTGCGAACCCACGGCATCGATCCGGTTTCCATGCGACATGATGATTTCGTTGCCTTCGAGCAGAGCCGCCTCGAGTTCCTCAAGCGCATCGTTGAGCAGGACACCGGCCGCGAGGTCATCATTGCCCGTGAGGTCGACGACGAGTTCAACATTTACGGTCTCAAGGACGGCGAGGTGCTGCCGGAGAATTGTAGCTGGGTCATGACCTCCCGGGGACAGAGCGTGGCCTATCTCCGTAAAGACGACGGCAAGTACTACGTGATCAAGGGATCGAAGGCCGCACCTGACACCACGCCGTCTCTCGACAACACCTACCACGAGCAGCGCGAAAAGCTGATCACGGGCGGCATGCTTGAACAGCAGCATGATCTGAGGTGGTTGCTGACAGAGGACATCGAGGTCGCGTCCCCTTCGGCGGCGTTCTCGATCTTTGCGGGGCAAAAGGCTGTAGGATCGTCCTGGAAGGGCTTGGACGGCGCTGTCGCCCGTCCCTAACCAAAGCACCCATGGACACTTCACGTCACGACCTCTGTGGCTTCCGCTATTGGGGTCGCTCGCCTCAACCCGCCTTGGGTCCATTCCACTGGTATCCGCCCCATTTTGTGTTAGAAAGCCGTACGACGTAGTCGTATGGAGACACGATTTGGCTGACAGCATTAGCGTACGATTGAAAGAGGCTCGGACGACTGCGGGTCATAAATCAATGAGGTCCGCTGCGGAAGCATTGGGCATTCCGTTGCCGACCTATAACAAACACGAAAACGGCGAACGAAACCCGGGCCCTGAAGAATGCATTGCCTACGGTCGCCTTTTCGGGGTCAATCCGGCATGGCTTATGTTTGGCGATGAGTACGTTTCGTCAGATGGTTCGCCGGTTGCCGCACTTCCCGTCTCTCCTGTACCTCTCGCTGGAGAAGATGTCGTCGTTGCAGGCGTTGAACGCAACGGAAAGGCCTTGCGAATCGTAACGAGCCGTGGCCTTCGTTCAGAGGATGAAGCGCCTCTGTTGAGCGCTCTCATCGAGATCGTCCGGCCGAAGTGACTCCATCTGCCGATTGTTGATTGCGTACAGGTCGTCGACGGTATGGTCTAACCACAATGCATGGATTGTCCGATGATACCGCATAACGTGACCGACCAAGAACATGTCTCGAATCGAGTGCATTCTTCTGACCTCCGGTGGATCATCATGCGGCTCGATGCTGCCTCTAGAGATCGTGATGCACACTTCGTTAGCCGCATAGCCGCGAGCGCACTGGATTCCTTCTCCAAGCTCGAATCCCGCATTTCCGACCTCGTCTCCCCAGAACTATGGAACGTTCGACATCTGATGAGAGACGAGGCAGCATACATCCAAGGGGAAAATCGATGGATGCGTAAGCCAAAGATCGGGATCGGCTTCTGGATTGACGACTTTCCCGCACGGCGCGGCAATATCGAACTTTACGGATACCTGCTCGAAGAGTCCTCGGCCGACATCAGGCTCCACCAGAGAGTTAAACTTCTTCGTGTCGACGATTACTCGAGTCTCGTCGATGCCGCTGCACGTAGGAAAGACCATGTGGATGTGGACAAAGCGATCGAAGTAATCGATGCCATCTCTGATCTTTGCCACTACATAATCAAGCGGGTCGAGACTTCCTGCGATGTCGAGCTGGGAGATCGGCCCTTCTTCGAGCCTGATCCAACCGGTACACACGTTTTCAGTTGGTCTCTCCAGTCCAGGAAAGAAGCGTTGGAGGCAGCGCATGAGGCGAAGGCGTCCGAGGAAAGAGCCAAGGAAGAAGAACGGCAAAAGAGGCTCCGGGCCGTTCAAGCTCGTGATGCGGAAAAGGCAGCTGTTGAAAGAGCGGAACGGCTACAGTTTGTCGATGGGTTCGCGGAGGTCTATGGAATGCCCCCAGGGGACTTCGTCTCGTATTCGGAAAGCTTCATATCCGCACGCATTCCTACCCCGTGTATCGCGCAGGTTCTGGCTGATCAATTCGGTTTAAAAGAGGCGGTCATGGAGGTAGGTTTCATGAAACTGCTGGGCATGGCCCGCATTTCGCTCTCCGAGACAGGAACCGCCTACCGGGTGGACATCGGCGCGTCAGAACGGTCAGAGATGCTGATTGCCTCCTTCGGAACGGACAGAGGGTTTCAGAACCGAAAGCACGTTCCGGTGTTCAAGGAACATGCGGCAGCCTCGATTGAACGCAAGCCTGCAGTCTGACGGCCCCGTCGGTGGCCGATAACTCTCATTACCGGCCACTGAGTAGTGGATCGGCTATTCGAAACGCGGTAAGCAGACGGTCGAGACCCTGAAGGAGCAGCACTTGTCTTATCCGTTGGACGCATACCGAAGAAATGTCCCTGGCATATCTCATGAACTGGAATGGTTGCTGACAGGTCCAGTTCGAAAGGCGGCCATCGATTTTTTGAAGAAGAAAGGGGAAGCCTCCCTTTTTAAAATGACGTCAGCCGAGCAGGATGAGGCGCTCAAATTTCTAAAAAAGACACAGCTACAAAGAGAGAAGGCAATCTCAAAACTCGCTCCGTTGCCAGCAGCCTTGCTGGTAGCAAGGGCTCGCTTTCTCGGCCTGATGGGGACTAAAGCTCTCGAATTTGCGGAAGATTTCCAGTACCTACCTGGCAAGGGTTACCGCGATGCAGCTGACTATTGCTCCCGTGCGGCCTTGCGGGCGAATTTTGTCCCTACCGCTAGCGAGGTCATCCCCGGCTGGGACCCAGAAGACGCTGAAGATTATGGTTTTGATGATTACCAAGCCTACTGACGGCAGTCATTAGCTTTTCGCCACGGCCTGACCATGCCATTTTGTCTTTCGCAATGTCGGCTTCCAGTTGCGTGCCGTAGGCCTCATGCGACTGATAACGTCCTTCGCTTCTGCAGGATTGATTTCCAGCAGAGTAACTAACGTGGCAGCCTGCTCGCGCCGCCGTTTGATGACCTGTGACGGATCGCACTGTTCATCTGGGCCTTCGAGTTCCTCGTCAAACCTTGACGTGAGGCACACCTCGATTGCGAAGTATGGACCGATGAAACCGAAAAGCGCGGCCGCCGTGAACGATGCCTCCATCCTGCTCAGCTTGTACTTGCGGCGGAGAATATCACGAACGGCCCTGAACCTTTCGACGCTCTCCGGCTTTACCGGCATTGGCAGTACCATGCCCTGCAGAAGTTTTACTAAATTTCCCTTGAACCGGTCATCGTCCATATTGCCGCCTCCATCGAATGACGGGAGGCTACAGCAGGTTGCCTATCAAGCAAAAACCTAAATAGTAGGGGGTATGTTTGGATACCGTAACGGAGTCGAACCCGTGACTGGTGTCAATGCCGTGGCGCGTCGACCACCTGAAGCTTGTGCCCAAGGGATTTCAAAGTTCGCGAGAAATAGCCGTATTCCGTCGAGTACACAACGTTCGACCCCAGCTCGCGGAGAATTTCGCGGGCGATATCCTCATCGTCGTATTCCACGCCGTCAAAGCAATGCGCAATTGGAGCCAGGTTGAGCCTTGGGACACCGTCGAATAGAACTCGGGCTCCGTCAGCTGCCGAGAGCCCACAGTCCTCGCAGTCGTGCCAGTCTGTCGTTCTCTCGATGCGTATCGTCGTCATCCTGCTCACGTCCTTATTGATCGGCATTCTGATGGTTCGGCCGGATCGCAGACGTGTCAAGGTTGGCCTCACGGGGGGACGTCTGGGCGGCACTCGACATCCGACAATGCCACCGTGAGCGCCCAGGAGCTTTCCGTCGCCTCACCCATGGCCGATAACTCGTGTTATCGGCCAGAGTCAACGCAAGAAGCTGGGTCCTTGTGATCTTTCGACTACTGCGCGACGACCGAGTTCCGGCTTCAGGATGCGTCCGACCTCGTTCCCTATTTCAGCTTGCATGCGTGAGACGAAGTCGGCGTCGATAACCAGCTTATTGCCATTGGTGGCGGCATCTGTAAGGCGGTCAAGAACCTTAGCCTTGGCCAGCGCTAGAATGAGGGCGTCGTGTTCCTTCAGAATGTCTTCTGCGTAGTCGACCATGTCTCCTGCGGTCTTCTCGTCTATCTCGTAGCCGAACTTGATTTCGGCGAGCGACGTTTCCAGTTCGGTGCTCAAGATCGTCTCCACTTATCCGTTGAGGTGATGATCGGAGGTTAAATTCCCGACTTGCGTTCTACAAGGCCTTGCCTTCGCGTCCTCGCCAATTGAAACGGAGTGCCATATCGCCTAGTTTGCCGCAATGGATGTCTCGACCCAAAAAGACGATGGCGGCAGCGTACGCCGCAAGCCCGTACCTCGGGACTTTTCCTTGCATGCACTGCTAAGGTTCGTCGAGCGCTCATCCCGTGTTCCGGTGGACATGCACTATCTCGCCATGGTCCGGCGGCGGTACCAAGAGGGTGTCACCGAGGAGCCGAGCGATCTTGATGTGATAGAGAGCATAGAACGAGGAAGCAGTCTCGAGCGGTACCGCGCCAGACTTCGGCGGCTTCTCGCCGGTTCGCGAGTGATCCACAAAGACACCACTTCTACGTACCGTGCGCTGGGGCGTAGGTTGATTGCCGTGATGAACCAAGAGGACCGCAAGGCTATCACCATTTTGACCCCCGAATTGTCGCTGAAGAGTATTCCCAGCGAAATACTCGAGTCGGAGGGTATCTTCGACGAAGAGCCGTACCAGACGCTGCTTCCAGAGGAAATCGAGCGGAGTAGCGGTTTCCTCTTCACTGTCGAACGTCGACGCGCGGACCGGGCTAGAGCCTCGCGTCTCCTTCGGACTATAAGTGCAATAGAGCCATCGATGGAGGTCTTGTGGGGTCGTGGCACCCTCAAACTGATCGTAACCGTTCACTCTAGGGACTCGCTCAAGGCACTCCGTAAAAACGACGCGCTGACTGTGACGCCCTACGTTGCTGAATTTTCGGAAATACAAACCCAACTCAAAGAGGAACGGGCACGCTTTCCTGACCTCGACTGGCCGACATTGTTGCGTAGGCACAATGGATCAGATCAACGCGGAGAAAGTGCAGAGACCAAAACGCATAATGCGAGCGCTTCAAAACGCTTCCTGGCAGTCATCAGGCAACGGTTCACCTCGCTTGGATCGCTTCTCTCACTGTTGAAAGGATTGTAGCGTCTCGCACTATTTTAGGTCCATCGCAGAAGCCGCCGTCCCGATTGCATCGAGCTACCGAACGGAGTTTATTGCGCGACCGGGCTATGGTTCGGTAGGTTTCTTGTACAACAACTGGACCAAGTCGGATGGGTAGCAGGAATTTTCAAAGAGAACCGCTAGTCGCATCGGAAATGGCTGATGCCACTCTCCGGAAGAATGTGTTTCGCGCGATTGGCCTAGAGCTGTCTCAGGAGATTAAGCAAGGATACAACGCCGACACCCCTGGGTCGATAGCTCGAATGATGGAGAAAGCTTTCCGGGCGGGCCTTGAGCTTGGGGCTGATCCAAGCTTTTCGCCTACCCAACGTGACCAACATCGTCCCATGACGGATTTAGATGTTCCGCCACTACCACGTAGACAGATGCAGTATATCCGCTGGGCAATGGGCGATAGTTATGATGAGACGCCGATAGTCACAGGCGATCCTAAGCCCGAAACGCTAGTACTCATAATGAGACCTGGAAATTCGTATGTCAGAGACGAGTGGCTTTGTGTCGACTGCTATGCCCCAAATGGACTGAGCAATAAGGTGGTAAATCCTCTGATCAAACTCGGCTTGTATGCAAAGGCGCTCGACATTGGGAACGGCTGGAAGGTTACGTTCCTGACTGAATGGGGGTTCGAGCTTCTGGTGACTGGAAAGACTAAAGGACTGGATGGTCGTATTGACGGTTCGTCATCGACCTTCGAACGTTATGCGAAACTTCTAGGCAACGATCTAAATGCCCTGTTTCGAAGAGCAGGTCGCAACCTCAATATTTTCTCCAAACCAGAAAATACAGACCAATCCTAAACCTGTTGCACGGCATAAGCGATAACTACTCTATCGACCACCGACAGTCACGACAGCCATTGGCCAGAATCGTGGTGTCCGAGCGCAGGCATCAACGTGTTTCGATCCCAGCTCTCCGAGCGATACCCGCCAATATATCGCCTAGCGCGTTCTGCTCTTGCCGGCCCTCTATCACCGTCTGCATCGAGCAGTCGAAACATTCGTTCGACGTCCTGTTGGCTCATCTCGTCGTCGGGAAATTCGCGGTGCCGTTCAACGGCAGTGCGCAGCGCCAGCCAATCGTTGATCCACCCTTGGTCAGTCAACCCGACTTGGTTTGCATGCGCCATTACCGCGCTTTCCATCGCTCGCGCCGCATAGTTTGAAGCTCCGTTGAACCGGATGGCATCAACGTCGTGGATTTCAATTCTGGAAACCCGCCAGCTTACATCGATGCCCGGGCCAACGTCCTTGAGAAGTCTGCCGATCTCGTTAAGGGCGTAGAACCGATGGTGAAGGTGCCGATCAACATCCCACTTGTTCCTTAGTCCACGGGCTTCGTTATAGCCATATGCTCCGTGAACGACTGTTACCCAGGCTTTCGCCGCTCCTTCGTTGACGTTCAGTCGCAGTTGTATCGACGGTACCCTCTTCCAAACCGTGCCGTCAATGAAAGCCAGGGAGTTCGCGATATCCTGTACAATTGCCCGGTGGGCGTCGGCGTTCTCATTAAGGATTCTGTCATTCGCTTCGTAGGTTGGTTTCTTCGGCTGCCGACCGAAAGGACTGATACCGAGGAACTGGTACACATCGCATCCCCTGATGCAGTCGCCGATCGCAGAGAAACTGTTGCAGGCAGTTTCGTAATTGTAGATCGCTTTGTAACACCAAAGTTCGTCGTGCATCACGTCAAGGGTCTTGGCGATGACTTCGGCGGGGATGTCGTCTTCCATATCCTCCCCAGCGGGCACATATAGCCCGCCATTCCAAGATACGGCTTTAGAGTGGGCGAACTTGGTCCGGTTCAATGGTCCGTCGTCTGGAAACAAGTGGTTCGACCATTCGGCAACTACGCGAACGTCGCCTCTCGATAGCTCGGGTACATCTGCCGCCACCTCGCCATGGAGATACCCTTCGTGGACTGTCTTCCGGCCATTCTTGATGAAGGAGGCCTCGTAGCAGTATGGAAGGCGAACTCTAGGCATGGATATCCCCGCGCATCTCTCTCATGTTAATTCAAGACTCCAATACAAATCGCAGGGCGCGATGTCAACGCAGCATCGACATCGACAATACCGTTTTACGCAGGTCGTATGCGATGCTATACGACGTAAGCGAACAAGGGGATTATCTATGTCCGATGCTACGGCCGTGCAATTCAAAGCTCTTCGGAACCGTGCCGGCCTGACGCTCGAGGCGCTGGCGACAGCGATGGGCTATCGCGGCGCATCAAGCATCCAGCGCTTCGCTCAGGCGAAGCCCAATTCCCCTCCCTATCTCGACGTGGAGTTCGTCCGGAGGCTCGAGAGTGCAATCGTCGGCCTCGGGACGCCACCGATCACTGCCGAAGACGTCTACGCCCTCGCCTCCCCTGAATGGCGCGCTGCTCGGGCTGCATCGCTCGGCGACTATAGCGGCATAGACAGCTTACAGGATGAGCGTCGGGTTCCCGACGTCCGGGTGACGGATGCAGGCACGCTCGTGGAAGGCGACACATGGATGTTGCCTCAACGGGTGTCAGAGGCGATTACGGCCAGCGGCGCGGTTCCATTTGTCATCGCCGTTCATTGCGGCAATGAGACGTTCTTCGTTGATCGCAGCGTCGCGCTCGTTTCCGATCCTGGGACGTACGCCATCGTTGACACTTCACGGCCTCACGGATTTCGGTTGGAGAGCTACGATGCCACGAGGATCAGCTCCGAACGTCGGCAAACGGTCCTGATGTCAGGCGTTCTAGGTAAGGTTCTGGCCACGTTTGCCTTGACGTGAAAATCTGTCGGTCAAAACCGAAGATCGGCCGTTTAGAGCTAAAGTCGGCACCTATGACGTCCCGAGTGACGTCATAGGTGCCGACACTATCCTCGGATTTGACGATCAACCAAAAACGGTTCTCAATCCCCTCGCCAATGAGGCCAGTAGAGGCCTTGGCTCAGCGAAGGACGGGGACTATGGAACCTCATTCCTCATTGTCGGCATCAGACTAGGCCTCCATTTGTCGAACACATACCGACGAAATGCGGAACCGGATGTTCAAGTCCGTCCAAGCCGTCAACTGATAGGTAGCAGGTGAACGTCGACGACCGATGTCTCCGACGTTCACCTGCTACCTTGTTCGGAAATTACGCTTCTTGTGATCCCTGCGCGGGTGACGATTACTTGGCAAAAAGGCTCGAGCGCCCTTCCTGTTGCCGATGGGGGTTCTCGGACCGAGTGTCTTTCGCCAGTTTTGCGAACCACTGATCGACCTCTGGGCTGCTAACTCGCTCGTTTACGGCGACTTCGCGCCACTGGCGATTGTCCGCCACCCAGCCCCATCGGTGAGGGGTATGCCAGCTTTCCATGTCAGGCGGATACTCCCGGGAAACGTGCGCCGCCCGAACATCCTTAGCCCACCACTCGATCATCGATTGGACGAAGTCTGGTCGGTAATCAGGCATCCATTCGTGATGGAGACCATTGACGAAGTTGGCGTCCAGCCAATCCTTCCAGTTGCCAGGGAATTCGCGCTTGGCCATTTCCATCACGCGGTGATGCGCGGAGACAGCGCTGCCTGCGGCCAGCTGCATCATCACCAGCTTGCTTTCGGCTTCCCTCTGAATAGCCACCAACGACCCTGCCTCCCGTATCTCACCGCGATATACGGCGCAGGGGGTATCCACCTCCAGTGGACGGAGATCGCTGGACATGTGGAACATTGTCGTGTTCCCCCGTCGTTTCGCCAAGGAAATCAATCGTGGAGTGGTACTCTTGCCGCTGCCGAAGCACCCGGACATGACAAACAGACCGGCGGACGGCAGTTTGTCGGCGTACCTCAAAATCCTGTCGGCGCGGACGTAGGTGACTGGCAGGACGGCCTTGGCGTTCCTGTCGCGCCAGCTGACGAGGTCCCACCCCATGTAGATCGCCACCGTCTCGATCCATTCGACGGCTGCCTGCCTGCTGCGCCAAGAGTTCGTATCGATGTTTCCAAAGGCTCCGTCAGCTACGCCAGCTCCAACTCGATCATAGACATCATTCAGCGCTTGGCGAATGACCAACGCATCGCTCGATCCAGCGTCGAGTTCCAACAGTCGATCAAGCAGCAGGTCGGCATACCGCAAGCTTGGGAAGCCCGCATTGGTGGCGGGCGTCCTGAGATATCCCTCGGGCGTGAAGCCCATCCTGAATGTCAATGCCTCTGCCAAAGGTCCATCAATGCCGGCTATCCCGGCCAAAGCTTTCGACACTTGTTCGAAGGCCGCTGGCGGCCAGCCGACGGCGGCATGGGCAGGGTTCTGACGTCCCGTAACGAGGACGAGCTCGGCCCAATCGGCATACCCCAAGCCCATCGCTATTGTACGTTGGACTTCACCGAGCGCGATTTCGGGACAACCGATGAAAGGGTGTCCGATATACTTCTTGAGAAACTTCGCCTTGCGCTTGAGCGCGTCGATGTCGTGAATTTGGAAACGCATGTTGCCTCTTGCCCGCATGCCTTCTCGCGCAGAACCGGTCATCCTCGGAACGCACTGGCACGGGGTCTTGGCAGACTACGTTTATCAGGTGGCGTTCAGTTTGTGTCGATGCACATGAGCTTGGGAATGGATGACCCCGTTGCGGTCGATCCCGCATGACTCAATGTCGCCGGACAATTGAAATGTAGTCAAGCGTTGCGTGACCCGGCAAATCCGATTTCCGAACGATATCAACCGAAAGGCGTATGGATTGCGTGATGGATCGCCGCCCGCTTGCGCTGTATAGCTAGCCTCGGTCGATCATGCATCCTTGGGGAAGACTGATGGACGTAAAGAGAAACACCAGCTTGGCCCACCACACGATTGGATCGGTCTTCGACCTGATCAAGCCGTATACCCCAACGCTCGCCCTCGTTGGAGGCGTTGTTGCGATCCTGGCAGTCGGCCTCGGGACGTCAAGCGCGGTTTCGTCCGTCTCCAGCCGTCTCGACCGTCAGGACGTCGTTCAGGCGGTGATCGACAGCGGCCTCGTCGATGCAGGCATCTCCGGAGCCTGAGCTTCCGTTACTGCGCCGCTGTCGTTGCGCCGGCCCTTGGTTCACCTACCCTTGGACGACAAGGATAGGTGACGATGACAGACAATTCCATTGATGAGCGCCCCCTCAGCGAACGTGTAGACTCGTGGCTTCACGGGATAGCTGGCGACGATGAGGTTTTCCGGCTCCTGCGTCTATGCTTCGGAAGGGTCATCCTAAAGCGGAAGATCGAGGATTTCACCAACCTGGTCAGCGACGTGACTGCTTGTAGTCGTTGGCTTAGGCGGTCAATCAAGATGAACATCGACTGGCTCGGGAAGGTCGATGATCTCGGCCGCCCCAAAAAGCTCATGAAGTTCTCGGATATAGAAGGGATTGTAAGGGAAGTCCGTAAAGCCTACCGAATGGAGGCGCAGTTTTTTGCGCAAGCGGCCGCCTCTTGGGATGATGAGGAATGGTTCGCTGACCTCGATGGCGGGTTCCACCTCATACGATTGAGAACTCCCGAGGCCCTTCTCCGCGAAGGCGGCGTACTCCAGAACTGCCTCGGCGACGGCGGATACGACCAATCTCTTGCAGATGGGGAGCATCAGTACGTGGTTTTGCGAGACGATAGAAATCGCTCTCACGCCATCGCGCAAATTAGGACCAAGGACAATCTGGTTTGCGATTTTTTGGGCAAGCAGAACGCCGTCCCCAAGCACAAATACCTGATGCCGTTTGTAAGGTTCATTACGGAGCGCCAGTGGCCTGTCATCAATCAATGGAACCGTGGTGTTGTTATCGATGACTGTGGACAGGTCCACCGAACGCAGCCCGTACCTGAAAAACTTTGCCTTCGCGGCGACCTCTGGATTGCTGGATGCAAGGATGTCGTGCTTCCCTTGGCGCTGACGGTCTCAGGCCATCTCAAAATCTACAATGCCAACATTGCGCGTCCCAGTGAGACGATGAACGTTTGGGCGCTTCACGTTGAAAATAGCTCTGGGACATGTTTGGCGGATCATATAGTGGCTTTCGAGTGGCTCGAACTCAAGCCAGACGCGGAATTCCCCTCCATTGCCACAACACTCGTGGTTGGGGGAACGATGGCTATCCAAAACAACCCCCATGTTGAGGAGATGCCCTACTACCTGCGCGTTTCAGACAATCTTCAAGCTTGGAATACCAGATTTCCGAAATTCGGAGACGATACACAGATCAAAGGCCTCATCAACGTCAACAGGAACCCAGAGCTAAAGCCGTTCTTGCTCGATGCCGACAGGAATGTTGTCGTTCCCGGGGACATCGTTGAGATCACAGGCGTCTTGAACGGCGTGAACCAACGCTATCATCCCACTCTCAAAGGCCAGATTGGAGTTGTGACCGCTTGCACGGGAGAGGATGGAGGCGTGATCATGTACGATGCGGAATCCCGTCCACGTGATCTCCACCTTCTAGGAAGCAAATTGCGTAAGCTGCCGCAAACGCCAAACATACCTTGGCGCAGTGGAACCGTTATATCGGAAGCTGACACGATCTATTTTGATCCCTTCACTGAGAGGCCTGTCCCCGTGGAAGACGACTTCTTCAGGAATGGCGGAACCGAAAGGGGAATTCTCGACCTACAGCCCCTCCCCGAATTCATGATCGAACCCCGTGGCCGATAAGTAGCATTACCGGCCATAGCGGCTTTGAACGCCTGCGATCCCTACGGTGCCGCTGTGGACACTTAGTCTAGCTTTGCCTGCAATTCTCGAGCCTTGGCCTCGTAGTAGATAGCCGTCTCGAGTAGGTTCTTGAACTTGTGCATGTTGGGTTCCAAGGTGCCGTTCTGGAGCTGCATCATCATGTTCTGGAGGACCAACGGCGCAAGGCAACGCCCGCCTCCAACCGGGTTCTCCTCGTGGAACCACCACTGGTCCCCGCGGAAAGCGCCAAGCGCCGCGATCATTTTCGTGACGTCTTCTTCTCGCACGTTCTCCGGAAGCTGGATTGACAACGGTATTCCCACAGAATGCATCCCCTGATCTCGGTGTTCCATCCAGAGGATGACGTAGATCACCAGTACATGCCAGCTCGAAAGGCTCCACGAACGACTTGACGATGTCACGTCCAGCGTCGATCGAGCGTCGTCAGCTGCCCGTGCAGGCGTAGTAGGTGGTCCTGTCGTTTTGCGATGGAACGCCCTTGGTCGGAACTGCGCTCTTCGAGGCGAAGCAATAGAAGTCTCGCGTGATCTGTTCATTCGAGCCGCCGGACATGCCTTGCATCTCGTAGGAGTAAGCGCCGCCATTGGGGAGATTCCGCGACTTGCATTCAAACCCGTTGATCGATGTCGGCGATCCCATGTTGGCGCTCTGGCAGCTGATCTTCTTTACGCTCGATAGCCCCACAAGAGAGCTTTCGAAAGCTGGTGCCCACGCAGCCGGTGGAGGCGGACAGGGCACCTCGTAGGTTTCCTTGTGCGCCGCGACAAAGATGCATCCATGGGTGAAGTCCGCCGATTTGCTATCGGTTTTGCTGCACACCCATCCCGCCGCTACATCCCTCGTGCCGTAGCAAATGCCTGCCGCCTGCGACGCTGTCGGGGCACCGAGAACAATCAGTCCGCCAATTATGAATTTTGCCAAGCCTGTCAAAGTCGTTTTCCCAGTAAACTATGCCGTATACTTGGCTACTGGACGTTGTCATACAACATGGTTTCACTATCTCATGTAAGCTTCTGAATTCGCGTGGTAAATTTGATAACGCAGAATTCTGCCGGCAATTTGTCACAATTGCGGTGTTCCGGAACTGTACTTGTCGGCCACCAATCTATCGGAGCGTTTGGTGTCGAGTTGACGCTGCGCTGGCTCCCAAATCGTTGTCTTTAATTATGTTGACCATGTCGCGAAATTGAAGGTCAAATAAACTGACACCATCTCGGAGTTTCCATGTCAGTTTCACTTTCAAAGTATGATGATGCCCCCTTCTCTCTTGCAGCATGGATTTTCTGCATAGCCCTCGTGCTGGCTTTCGTCGTTGTCTTCTTCTCAATGACGGCACAAAAGAAAGACTTCGGCGAGTTTACCGATACGATCACCTTCGCAGAAAAGATCGCGACCCTTCCTCAGTGCCAGATTGCGTTCAAGGACTATTCCCGCAGTGGAACATGCACCGACAACATTCACGGTATCCGCGTGATGAAAAGCGATCGTGGCCTCGATTTTCTTGACGTCAGCGGAGAGTGGGAAGTTATCGCGAGCGTCGACAACTACTCGGTCGACGGCCGTCTGGAACGGAGAGTTTGGGAATCCACGCCGGGTACGTTCGAACGGATCGAGAAAGCGTTCGGGAACGCTGTTCGATAGTCGACTGCCAGGCGTGTGCAATATGGGCCGCCCGCATTCTCGGCGCTGGTTTGTCCCTGGCATTAAAGCGGTCAGAATGGAGGGAGTTCTAAGGACCCCTTCATGACGACCAACATCGACCGCAAAGAAACCTTTCTCGGCCACTCCCTCACGAAGCTTAAGACACTGCTGTTGGCATGGGAGAAAGGTAATCGCCACCCGGGGAGTCTGGGTCGCCTTTCGAACGTGTCCCTTTCATCCGGCGCGGTTACAGCGGTCATATCGGACGCCTATGATCGGGGGCTGTTCGAAACGAGCCCGCCATTTGGCTTCCCGCAGGACGTGGCAAGCGGGCATCGCTTCCTCGAAACCAAGCTCAGCGATGCGGGACTGGCTGTCGCTTCGGCCTCCGCACGCAAACGATCCTCCAAGGATGCGGCCGGTAGGGTACTCAACGATCTGATCGAGCGCGCTGACGCGCTGAACCGTGATCCCAAGGGCGTGCAAAGGGTCGAGAAAATCTGGGTTTTCGGAAGCTTCATCGATCCTGCGAAATCCGACGTCGGTGACCTCGACATCGTTGTCGAAACGTCGATGCGAGCAAAGCTTTTCGGTGCCGGTATCGATCGGATCAACCATCACATTGAAAAGCACTATCCCGGCGTTGTCCCGGAGAGCATCGACTGGTTCCGGAAGGAACGGCATTGGCTTGGCAAAATGCTGTACGGACCCCGCCGTCATGCGTTGATTGCCGAGAGCTCGTTGCACATTTTGAAAGACCTCAATTGCCCCTGCCGTTTGGCGTTCGATGCTTCTCGAGGAGGCATCGTTCCGCCTATCGACTATCCTCATCATCCTCAATCGACCGGTCGCGGTGACAATATCAGAGATCGGCTTGTCATGCCGCAGCTCGGCGAACCGGTCACGGACTTTCGCGTTACCGATGCGTCTGTCTTCCACGAAGTCTTGCGGACATCCTTTCGTCCCATCACCAGCAAAGACGGGCTTTCGCTCGCCGTCTCTCGATTGACGGGCGACCGTGTTTTGGATGGTAGAAACGGCTTCGCGGTAGATATCCAGGTGGAAGGCGACACCAAGGCCGTCCTTTACGTCTCGCGATCTCTCGAAATGACGTCAGAGGATCAATGGAACTACCGTTTGAACGTTGAATCAATCTATCAGTCCAGGGACTGCCACCTTCACGATAGAGACTTCGCGCGCGCCTGCGGAATGATCGGAGACCTCTTCAATGCCGATGTGGCTCGCTTGGCCAACCATCGAGAGCGGACAGGGGTATACCCGGAGATTTTCGCCGACATCGAACTGTGTCAACGCACAGGCCGCATGGCTGGATTCGTTGAGGAGATGCGCGACCACTTCGTCTCCCTTTGCGGGGATGCCTACCGCCCTGCCCTTCTGCCTGAGAAACAGAGATATGGGATCGAATACGGGTTCCAGCAGTTTGAGTTGGGATATGGCTACACTGCGCCCCATGTCTTCGACAACGAAGACTGGGGAGAAGTCGACACGGTAGACAAGGACGACTATCTGAAGTGGCTGTCGACCGCCTCCCCAACTCAGTATAGAGAAACCATCGTAGAGCTTGCAGCCGGCTCAAGCTCTACAGCCCTTGCCTCGTAAGGACACATGATTTTGAGCTTCAATACTCGCGACCCTGGCGCTGACACCCGGATTACGGAAACTCCGGAATTCGTATCCATCTTCATGTCGCGCTTGAAATCTGGCATTGGACGTGACGCCCAGTTCGTGTCTGACGATGGCCGCTCCCTCAAAATCGAGATCGTAGACGCGAAACGGGAAGCGTTACGCATTGAGATCGTCACCATCATAGGGCATGCGAGAAGCGAGTGGTGGACGTTCGACAAGTTTGAACGCTTCTTGAGTAGTGGGTTCATTGCCCTGCGCGATGGCGAGACACATAAGAAGTGGTTGGATAACTCCCGCCCCAAGCCATACTCTGCGGAAGAGATCGCCATGATCAACAGCGGCTATGACAAATATGGGTTTTCGTGGCCTCTGATGCCGATCCCCACCAAACACGTCAGTTGGGACGCTCTGGTCGAAATCCCTGAAGATACCGTTCAGGAATGGGTTTTGCGTTTTCGTGCCGAAGCCGAAGACCGAACAGTCCACCTTTGGAGCCGTGAGTTGAATGACGGCACCGATGTCTATCTCACGACGACCGGGCACTGCCCCGAGTCGAGCTTTGGATTTCCCGATATCCACGCTCTGGTCATGAAAATGAGGTACGAGACGCTACAGTTCAGGCCCGCATCCCCGAAAGCTCTCGATCACGGTCCCCGTCCGTAATCGTTGGATGATGTACAGGATTTGTAAGAGCCTAGATCGTTCCCCAGTTCGACGGGCCTGTCGTTCCAGCGAAACCTGGCTCTCTCGATCAATCCCTGGATTTGGGTCTTTCGCAGAAGATGCGCGATGGCGGGTTCACCCGACCGCCTGATCAGATGATGCGATAATTCGCCGAGCACAACATCGACAGCGTCAAGCGTTGATCGCGATCCCGGCTTCAGCATTCGCTTGAGGGAAGATTGGAAGAACAGCAAATCACTTTCCTTCAGCAACCAGTCGATGGAAGCTGCGGCAACTCTTGCAGCCCTATCGAGCTGGAGGGAGGCATGGTCCACGGTAAACGCTTCCGGCATCAGGACGTCACACGGCCCATTGATCGGAATGCTCGGGTCCTCCACCGCTTCCAAGAAGGAGACGAAACTGTACCGAGGGTCCCAGTACGGATGGCAGTCACCGGTTTTTCCTAAAGGTCCCTTGTCTGTCCCGAAGGGCGACGGCAGCTTCGATGGTATGTTGTTCTTGGCCCGGCAACACGACGCGTCGTCGTAAAGGGCATACCCGTCCTTGATTGCAAGCATCGGCTCGTCGACTGGCAACCACAGGCGTCCGTCCACCACGATCAGGGATGACACATATGCAGCCGCCGCATCTGCCCATTTCGGCAGCAATTCGTCAGTATGCTTGACCGGGTCGAACGGCTTGGTGAGCGCCCATAGTTCGTCTGGGACAGCCGACAAGTTGCGTGACTTCCTTTCCTGGCTTAACCGGGCTTCCTTGTGCATTCGCCACAACTGCTTCTTCCACCCCGCACCGTCGTCTCCCGGGCCTATGGCGGCCGCTGACATGCGCTCATCAATCAGGTGATCGCAAATCGCCCGGCCCATTTCGCCTTCAAGGCCGCAACTTCCAGCCTCGAAGGTGGTTGCGCTCGACCGCCTGTAGAACCTGCCGCCGAAGAACCGCAGCTCCGTCTCAGGTTGGCCGCTGTTTATCGTGGCCATAGCAGCGACCGGTACTTCGTCGGACGACATTTCCTGGACTTCTGACCGACCGAACATCGGTACGATCTGCCTCCATGCTGCGGCCGCGGAGCGCCTTTTTGTGGTGACTAGCGCTGGGTATCGGTAATCGATGATCAAAATTCTGGTCCTGTGTTTGTGCGAACGCTTGCCAAGGCGGAGGAATTCCGCAGACGCCTAAATTGCTGTCCGATATCCGATGCGGTCTGCCATGCTCTTTGCGATATCGCTCATTGGGTTCCTCGCTCGCCGTTCGGTGGTCAGCTTCACGTGCCGTATCGCATTCGACAAGTTCGAGCGCCGACCTCGCGCCGGCCGAGTCTGCGCCTGACAATGGTCCCATAACAGGGATCGCCACATGCTCATCAAAGTCCAGTTTCTGAACCATTACGAAGGCAAGACCAAGAACCAGCCTCGAAACATGGAGCGGATGGCATGGGCCGATACCGAGGTGGACATCGACTGCATTCCAGCTGGCGAACTCGAGCTTGTGTTCCTCGAAGGCCGGGGCGACCGGGAGACCCTGGATTTCGACAGGGCGTACGCATTCGACGGCAAGTACTGGGCGGTGGCAGAGGCGGCCAACAACACCCACTTCCATAGCATGAGACACACCTACCTGCCGTCAGAACGTTGCAAGCCAGTTGCAAACGGGCTGACCAATTTCGGACAGGAAGGGCAGCGTAGTTTTTCGTGGCGGGCCTTTGAATACAAGCTGATGCCCCGGCAGCCGAAGAAGGGGTTTCGCGTCGCTGAGCCGTTCAACTTTCGCAACTACCGCCCTTTCGGTCGGTCGACGTGGGACGACATCGAAACCATCGAGCCTCGCGCGAATGCCTACTATCGCGACAACCTCCTCATAGCAGGCGACACCGTCTACTGCCGCATCGAACCACCCTGCCTCGCCGAACCACTGATGTTTGAATTCATGAACGATCGACACGAGCAGCGTATTTTCACGCCCTATGGCGGTTTTGGCGATCCTATAGTGGATTTCGAGACAACCTATGCAGCTGCCTGTGCGGTGGATAGTCCGGGAGAACTGCGCCATGCCCGGAAGGAGCGTCCGCCGTTTTTCAACCCGATCGAAGACCATCAGCACGATCCCGTCAGGCGTGGTGTCCGAGCGCTTTTCCTGCGCGTCTTTGGCCTTAGACCATGGCTCGCGCCCGCCGCGAAGAACCCGAAGGCGGCCGCGGCTGTAGACGCTCTTTACACTCTCTGGCAAAAGAGCATGCCTTATCTCAGTGACGAGGCCCTTGACGAGGCCGCCGAGATCATGATGGGGGTCGCAAAAGACGACGCGATGCGGGCGCTACTCGAGAAATGGCTTGATCGCCCGGTCTGCCTTTAAGCGCGTCATGTGGTGGTCGTTTGAATTGCTGAAACAGCAGACCGGAATATACGTCCTGCCGTAGCTTGCGTTTGCAATATGCGCCCATCCGACCCAAAGTGAAATATTGGTTGGAGCGCTGTGATGATCTACATGGGATCGGGCGGTTCGTGGTCACCCGACTGTCCGCTGATCGACGTCATGATCGGCCAGCGCCTGCAGGCTCGTGGGTTTGCGGGCACCCGCGACGAGAGAATCTGCCTTTACGGATCGACCATTAAAGAACAGGCGCTCGAATACGCCCGTAACGGCGACGAGGCTCACCTCAAGGTTCTCGAACTCCAGCAAGGCTGCGTCGTTTCCTGGGTTCCGTCGATGCGTGACATGCTTCTGCATTTCGGAAACCACCTGTCCGAGCTGCATTGGAACGGAACCACGCAATATCAAGGCGTCAATTTCGGGGCGCTGGTGCGGGATATCGCGGGCGATATCGACATCGCCGAGACCTATCTGCGTTTCGGCCGCCAGAAGAGGGCGATAGGGGCGATGATCGACAGCTTTCTGGAGCCGCTGGTCATCATGGAGCACGTCGTCGACGACACGACCGATCTCGATGCCGTTCTCGGCGGTCACGTCGGGGAGGTATGGGTGACTGGACCATGCGTGGTCCATGACTTCGAAGCAGCGGCCCACGAGGCTCCCCACCCTGCGCCGGAGCGAGCTGGGATGCGCCTCTAAAGCATGTGTCCTCTGTCCCGGGACCGAGGACACATGATATCTCGGAGCCTTTTATTATTCTCACCGCGGAGATCACCGCATCGCCTCTCGTTTAATTAAAGACTCCAGTGTTGACAATGTTTTCTGAATGACATATCTCTCTCCTCGAACGAAGAAGGAGACTGCCATGAGCGACGCACAGACCAAGGCTATGATCCGCCAGGATTACATCGACCGTCAGGCCGGCCGTGAAGCTCGTCGGCTGGAGACGCGCGCGGCCGAGACGGCAGCGGCCATCGCTTCCACCGAGGTAGAGACCCGCATGACCGTCGAAGACGGCCTTGCATTCCTGCGCGCGGGCGGCGAGCGCGAACAGGCGTAGGAACTCCGCCGTTCTACCTTGCGTAATAGGCCGGTAACATTGCATTCCGAAAGGAAATGCGATGTCCGGCCTTAAATTTATCACGATGACCCAGTTGTTCTGGGATACCCTCGAGCAGCATCGGGGGCATCGGCGCTATGCAGACATGAGGGCGAGGATTGCCTTCTCCGTCGAGCGCAAAATCGACGACCCCACGTATCGCAGCAATTCCGAATATCCGTTCTACGGAAAGAACCTCGAGGGCATTTGGCACGCCAAGCTTTCGGTGAACCCGGATGTCGTGATGTTCTACACCATCAGCAGCGAGACCATGAACCTCGCGATGATCGGCTCCCATCACGATTATCCCCATCAGGGGAAGAACGGCCAAAAGGCATTGCCTTTGGCCAAGAAAATATGGACTTCGCTCGACCGCGGCCATGTCCCTTCGCCTGGATGGGACCGGATCAAATGGAATGTTCCAGCGGACATCACCTGGAGCTTCGAACTCGAAGAGACGACCCTCGATCATCTGGAAGAAATCGAGGAAGAACTCAAGCTCGAGATGCAGGACGCCCCTATATTTGAGCGTGTCCACGGCCAGAAGCTCGACGATGCCGACATCGATGTGTTCACCGAGTGGCTGGCTGAAACAGATCGCGCCCTCGAAGTGATCGACAGGGCGCAGGAACGGGTACGTGCGATCAACCGCGGCAAGGAAGCCACGGGCAAGCCGATCAAGGCATTCGCCCCGAAATTCGGCGGCTAACCACACCTCATCGGGGGAAGCGGCGAATGCGTAACATGGCATCCTCCTCGCAGCTGGTGGCTTGCGGGATGGCGCTGTCTAGTCGAGGGATATTTTACAGGCTTCCCCGATGAGCAAAACCAGTTTCGACAGCGACACCGTCCTCCCTATGCTCGATGCGTTCCAAGGGCATTCCAACCCACTCGTCTCCCACGGTCTTAACAGGCTTCTGGCCTGGCTCGATGGCCCTGATGGCAGATGGTCAGGGGATGATCGCTTGCGGGTCACCTGGCAAACCGACGTCTGTACCCTCGAGCATTGCGGACATGCTTGGCGGCTTTCGCTGGAACCCTTGCCGAAAGGAAAACGTACCGTAAAGCTGGCTCGGGTCGGTGAAGACGGCGGAGCGATTTCTTTGGCCAGCGGCAAGGAACACCCCAGCAAAGGCCTTACTTGGGGACTTTTCGAGATTGGGGACGACGACGAAGCTGACGTGACATTCGAAAATTCGATCGACGGCGAAGTCGCCGTAGGCGCGTTCGAAGAGTTCTGCGACTTCATGGACGTGGTCAGGCCCTCCATCCCGCAGCCGATACTTGACGTCACGGCCGGCACCGTGTGGGTGACGAAGGCCGACGAGTTTGCCGATTTCAGAGAACTGGTTCTCCATGACGGTGGGCTTCCGGGGCGACTTTGCAAGGTTGTCGACTATACGAAGCAAGTGTTGGGCGCTCGTGATGGATTGTTGTCGGTTATCGACCGATATGAGACCCTCGCACAGGGACTTTCCGAGCGTGGGGCGATTTGGGGAGACAATATCCTGCAGTACAACGACGGTGAGAACCGTTGCTGCACCATTGCCATGGGAGATGGCTCCGTCGCCCTTTACAGTGAGCACATCGGGGGAGGCTTCGCCCAGCGCGGCTATATCGCTGTGTTCGACCTGGATTCCAGAGGTAAGGTAGCATCGGTGTCTGGCTATCTTCTGGATGATCAAGAAGACGATGAGGTTATAGTTGCGGCTGTCGTCGATCGAACCGCCGTTCCCGCTTTTCGCTTCGATGTCGCCAGCCAGAAGGTCGAACTCGCGGAGGGCCGCAAGGGGCATTATGCGATTCGTTTAATGTTCCTTCAGTTCGCCTACGACGAGGAGTACGCCTTCGAAGACGGTGAGCTAAAGCCTTCGAAACGGCCTAAGTCCACCCGAAGTCCTACCCCGTGAAGGCTGGCCGTCACGGCTCCGAATGCTGGTGAGATGATCGAGTCCATGTCGCCCTGTCACCGCGGGCGGGATAATCACCGCCCGGTCTCCTCGACGGTAGTCTGGTTCGATGGCCGATAACCCACATTATCGTCCACAGCTGGAAGCGCTTGTACTCCAAGTGGAGGATGTTCCCGCTGGTCATTCGACGTATGGTCGGCGTCGTCAACTGGAGAGGGTCTATGATTCGGGTGTTTCTTTCGTTTGCAACGGTGGCAATCGGACTTGCGGGTGTTGGAGGGGCGTCAGCTGCGGACTGCGACTTCTCGAAACCCGTCGGCAGTTGCAAGGGAACGATCACGCTCAACAGCGCCAAGGGATCAAAGCCAAACTATTCCGCCGAATTCACCGTCCGCAGCTCTGCTCCATCCTGCTCGAAGGTAGAGTATTACATCGACAACACACCGCACCAGACCGTTTTCAAGTCAGAAAGTTCTGATCGCGACTCCACGTTCGGAACGTCTCCGATTACCAAACGCAGTTTCCAGGTCGAGAAGTGCACAGCATACCTTGATCGTGACCAGGTCAATGGCGGAACGAAATTGGACAGGTCATCGGCGGCAGGTCCGTCGTTCTTCCAAGGACGGTGGTCTGGCAGGGTCTCCATGCTAGTGTTCTCCAGTAGCCTCGAGCTGACCATCTCGGTCAATGGAAACCGGGCGAGTGGGCGGAGTGTTGGGGACAAGGATTCGATCCAGTTCACCGACGGCTCTATCAGCGGAGGTCGGCTCACCTATTCTTTCCCCGAGCCAGCAAGCGGCAAGACAGTGAACGTGACGCTTACGAAGATTTCTGACAACACGATCCGGTACAGCGGTGGATTTTCAGGGGTCCTGACCAGACAGTAGTCTTCCGACCCCTACTCCGTTTGCTCCATTCATTCCCAGCATGCATCTTTTGGGCAAAGGGGAATGGCATGGATATCGATTTCGAACTACCGGTGGTTTTCAACGCGATCCCGCATGGCCGCAAGACAAAGGCAACCATGGTCGGCACGGTCCCCGTCAGCGTGGACCTAGCCGAGTGCGGCCGCGGTGAACTGGACCCCGTCGCGACCGTTCGGTTCGACGGTCAACTCGATCGGCCGACGTCATACTTCCATCGCGGCGGAGACCTTTTCGTTCCCCATTGCAGACTGGAAGACCTTCCGCGGACGTTCGTCCCGTACGAAAAGAACACCAGCTACCTGTTTCACAAGGCCGACCGAAGCATACGCCTGACCGTTGATAACGCACGCATGGATGGCCGACGGAGTTACGTCTACCCGAAAGCGTTGGCCGAGGCACGGACGTGGACCAAACCGCTTGATTTGCGGCCGTTGACGGATATCAAGTTCACCGAACCGTATCAGGACGGTATCGACAGCCAAATAAGCCGTCACAGAGAGCGTTGCGCTCGTCTTCTCCTTTCTGAAGGCTTGGTCTACCTCCGGGTATCCGAGCCTGTGATCGCCGTCGACCTTGATCTCAAGAACGGGGTTTCCGATGCCTGGATACGCCCACTGTGGCGTTCATCGCATGGCATCACCACCGCGAAGACCGATCCCATCCCCCCGCACGCGGTTTTTCGGCTGGATGACGAGGATGGTCTCTTGTCGTTTTTGGCAGCGGCAGGCGTTCCGGATTCACGCCCGGAGAACTGGAATACCGTATCCGTGGCTCTTCACGACGCATCACGTCTGGCTGTCGATAGCAGCGAAATGAGCGTTTACTCGGCCGGCGCTCGCATCGTGAAAAAGGCACAGGACTGGCTTGGAGAGCATCAGGTGATCGATGACCTCTTCCGCATCGTCGAGCGGTCAAACGATACGGAATACCCGAGCCAGCTCGGTGACCTTCTGCTTGACGCGCTCGCCATCCATCGAGATGGCATCAGGGTCTTCAGCAACGAGTACGATGTCCTCGGGACCAGGCTTGTGACCGAGATGTGGGACGATCGATCTGTTTCGTTGGCACTGCCGTCGTTCAAGTGACGCATTCCCGTCTGACATGGTCTCTCAGCTCAGCCGACGGCGCTTGTCGGAGGTAGGCGGACCGCTTCCCGCATCTTCGCGAGCATCTTGCGGCATCGGCTTCGGAACGTGATTGGTCCAGCCTCGATAAGCTGCCGCCAGTGTCCCACCCGTTCACGGAGCACTTCGATCACGGCCGCGACCTCGGCATCGGGCGGCGCACGAGGTTCGGCCACCTGCCGCTTGCGTGCGTTGAACTCGACAAGTGCCTGACGCACCTCCGGCGGCAGACGCCTGAAGACATGGTCCTGCATGTCGCGCGGGATCGGGTAGTAGGCCTCGGCGATCCCGCCTGCCACGGCCGCGATCGTATCCGCATCGCCGCCCATCGATATCGAAAGTCGCATGACATCCTCGAAGTCGTTGCCTTCCAGGACTGATCGGATGGCGACAGGTGCTGTTTCTGACGCGAGGAGCCGGAAACCGAAGTCAGGTCGGATGTGATCCAGCGGGGTAGTCAGGTCATAACCGATGGCCTCCTCTATGACCTCGCGAACCCGGTCCTTCGGCCATCCCTCGATCGCGAGCCACGCTGCCGCGGTGGCGGCGCAGACGGCATCGACGGAATCAGGATGTCGGTGAGATGTCATGGCGCTTGCGGCCGCCCACTCCAGTGTTTGCCCGAGACTGTCGGCAAGCCATGGGATCGAGGCGATCCGCGACACCGACCCGTTGCCTGCCGAATTGTTGCTCGGCTCATCTGACCAAATCCAGGCTTCGAACATGGGCCCGTAAGGGACCTGAAAGCGCTTTCCCCAACGGCGTAGCGACGCCGCAAAATCGAATGTGCCGTCAATAATGCTACTCGCGACAGCCAGCGTGCAGACGGTATCGTCCGTGAACCTCGAATTGTCGGCGAGAAGGATGAAATCCTTGAACGTGACGGTGTTTACCTCGTATGGCGCTCCAAGGACGTCTCCGCAAATTGCTCCAAACATGCTGTACACTCGCTGACAATGCATCAGGATCACACAGGGCTTCGGCCATCGCCAAATGCCGGCCGGTTGACAGCGTGACTGTATTTGCTAAGAAATTTCGCGGTCTCTAACTCTGGTTGATCTCCAGGATGCCTGCCGTGAGGACTTCGAGTCTTCTGTCAACATGTTAGGTTGCATGCTTCCACCAAAAAAGGTCCATTTTTGCGTGTGTTCCGTGCAAGCGCTTCCGGTAGCGTTCGCTCACTTGAAATGGGAGCTGCCGCGTATGGCAACGAGAGACAGAACAGCGGACCTGCACCTCCGGAAAGCGTCCAACGCCTTGGTGGAGGCGGACATGCTCTACGGCTCAGGATTTTTCGATGGGGCAATCAGCCGTTCGAGCGCGTGTTGCATTCATGTCGTCAAGGCTGCGATCACCCTCCAAGGTCGCCCTAGCGATCCAACCGACCTGCTCGACTGCGTTTCAGCGTGGGTCGAGGACGGCCGTCTACCGAGAGGTCTGGAGCTTTTCTACAAGGCCGCCGTTCTTCTCCGTGACGAAGCCGACGAGGGAGCTTTCCCTGCCCAGCAAGACCGCGCCGAGAAAGCCCTCGACGCAGCACAGCGGTTTTCGGAGATGGTCAGGGAGGCAATCGGAGCGACTGTTTCCCCCTCTTCCGTCAATGTCATAAAGCCGTGGATAGCTGGGTGAACTGACCCTCGACTTCAGGCGACGAGCCCGCGGAGTGGTGCCGATTTTTCCGGTCCGGTTCTCTGTGCCTACATCCGTCGAGTTGTGGTTTTCGACCATTTGGGAGACAGTCTTCATATCCAACGGAGCGATCCGATGACCAAGCGCAGCTTCTCCCTCGCCGACTTCACACCATCACAGGCAGACCGCTTTCGCGGCTACCGTTACGGCTTGATCGGCGTGTGGGACCCGGCCTATCCCCGCTGGATGCCGAACTACAAGGACGCCTACCTCGTCTACGCAGCGGACGGCGACCAGAAGGCGGGCCGCTACCTCGATGCCGACGGCAACGAGCATTGGCTTCCGCGCGCCATTTTCGACAAGATGCATCGCGCGGGCCTGCTCGAGGAAACGGAAGCGCGAACGGACGTGCCTGGAAAGCCGCTGACTTATAGCGGCTGGGGATTGGACTTCCTCATCACCGGCCATACCAACCTCACCCGTGACCCACCGATTGAGGTCATGCAATATCTTCAAATGATCAGGGACCGCGCCGACGAGGAATTCCACGATGGCGATGCTCATCCCTTCATCCTGCGCGAACGGAATTCCACACTACTCGTTGACGAACTCGACGCTTCTACGGGAGCTGACAGGATCGGAATGCTCGTAACCCCCGAAGCAACGCTTGCCGTGGCTTACGACAAGTATGGGCTGCGCATCACGGACGTCCTTGTCGAGCATGACTTTCGCGGTCGCTTTGGAAGCTGGCTGGAGGATTTCGTCTTCAACCCTGCTTCCCGGCGGCCGATCTCCGTCGAAGACTTGGAGCCAGGCATCAGGCTGGCCGACCTCTTCAACGTCCCGCGGGAGCGTATCCATCAGGACGAAGCGATCCTCGACGACATCATGCAACGCCGGACATGCATCTTCAATCCACGCCGGGGTGTCATTCCGCAGGTTCCGGCAGACGTCGTCGTTTATCGTCCTCCCGGCCCCTCGCACTAAGCCAGAGACGGAAGGCGGCACCACCAATATCGGGTGGCCGCCAGAAGTGCGATCTCGGCCTCGTCAGCAATAAATCGATCCGCCCTGCAACATTGGAAACGCCACGATCACAGAGTTCAACGTTCAGACACCCCATTTCCTTTGACGGAACATGGAGCAGATCGACACCCTTTGATGGAAACGTCATTGAGGGACATGCAATATGAACGCAAGCATTCCGAAGCCTTCCATCAACATCGCGCTTCCTATCGGTTGGATCGCGCCCGCAGCCATTTCGGTTGGCGTTGGCCTTGTCATCTCTCCGGCTTTCACCTTCGGAGCCTTCATGAAAGGCAGGAGGGGCACTGCCGTCGCCGGCATCCTCGCGCTCCTGTGGGCATTCGTACAGTGGCGCATGCTTTGGGCCGACTACTGGTGGGACAAGAATACCGGATGGCTATTCAGTGCCGCCGACGGGCGCGTCAATGACTTCGCCAGCGCCGCCGCTTTCGCCGGTCCCATCGTCCAAACGGCCTGCTGCCTGGTTGCCGGGCGCATCGCCCGCTGGCTCTACGATCATCACAAATCCTCGTTTGCTTCTCTGGCGATCGCGTGCTGCGCCTTCGGGTTGGTCCTATACGGTCAGGGAGCCGCATTGTCTGCCCGTGCGGAATACGCATATGCCCGCGGCGGAGAATACGGCCGCCTCGACGTCGCGGCCGAGAACAGCAAGGTCATCAACGCCGTAATCAGGGACATCGCGCAGACAGATCGGGAGAAGCTTCTGTTGGGATACTCGCAAAATCTCACCGCAAGACGAGGACTTGGGGACGGCACCGTTTCCATCAAGAGGTTCGACGAATACACTGTGGAACTTTCGGATAAATGTGCTGGACAAGAAGATGTGGCCATCTGCGACATCCAGACGCTGAGGGATATCCGGACTTCGCAGAAGTACCCGCACTTCGATCAATGAACCGTGCTTGCCATCGATCAACCATCGTCATAGCGAAGCAAGCACTGGCGGCCCCTCGCCCGCTTGCGCGTTGTGGCCGACGGCTCCATGGCCCACAATCTCCTCACTATCGGGAGACCAACATGAGCTTCGTCACATTCGCTTCGTTCGCAGCCGCCGCCTATTTGACGGCCCGCCCGTTTTACAAAATCAGGCGTCTCAAGATTGATGTGGAGGATGACCTTCGCGACTATTTCTGGGGTGTCGTCGAGTTCAAGCAACCGCTTCTCGACATCATGCTGGTTCTTCAGGAGAACGGCCTTTTCGACGATGCCCGGCGCGAACGTCTTTATACGGTGTATCGGTCGTTGATTTCGATGGAGAGCTGGGACGATATCGCGCGCGCCGATCGTCTCGTGGTTGAAGCGTTCGACGAGATGGTCGGCCTTTTGAAGGCCTCCGACTTGAAGAGCCAGACTGATCGCTTCAAAAAAGCCCAGGAGCGTTTCAACACGAACGACGAGAAGATGATCGAAACCCGCAGGTTGCTGCATCGGGACATCCCACGCCTCAACGGATCGTTCGTCCACAAATCCAAGTTTCTAACGAAACTCCTTCGGATACCGACCTATCCTATGACGGAACCCGTTCAGTGGTATGAGCACCGGGAGCCTGCGGAGCCGCGCCTTCACTTCATCTATTCGCAGCTCGTCAGAACCGTTCCGCCTTTGCCTTGTGCCATGCCGTATCTTGTGGGCAACTGAGACATCGCGGATGCCTGATGGGGAACCACTATGAAATCGGTCAAGCACAAGGAAAAGGACTTCTACATACAGGGCGTGGCCAGCGCCTACGAGCACGGATATGAGGTCTCCTTCAAGGGGAAGGATGACACAAAAGCGTCTGTCCAGTTCCGCGTTTTCCTTGATTCCGCGATGAAACTCGTAGCAATAGCCAACAGGTTTTCTCAAGGGGCATCGGTCGCCGACATCACGGCCGCCCGGGAAGTGGTCAATACGGAGCTGGCTTCCAACCCCTCCGTGTTTCACATCGAACAAAATGCCTCTTACGACATGCAGAGGCTTCGTCGATCTGCCGAACAAGCCTGGTCCACCCGCAATCTCGATGTCGACGATCCGCTTCAAGCGTCCATTATATCGAGACACCGCGACTTGGAGCAGATCGTTATGGATGCCAGGAAGTGGTCGGAGCACCCGCAGCGCCAGCCGTTCGCCCAGTTCATGGAAGAACACCGGATAGAAGCCAAAAAGCGAGACTTCGATGTTGAGGAAAACCTCGACATCGGTGACGAGTTTCGTTTCCATCCGCCGATGGGTCCGATCGAACTGTACTGTGCCGTGAGATGCATGGAACAGAAGCCCGAATCCGTAGTCGTCGTTGACGACTTCGCCGAATTGACCCCTGTGCGTTGCGCTGTTGGCGAACGTACGGAGTTCAGCTGGCCAAGATTGGACACCAAACTCGAGGATGCCTTGTCCATCACCTCCGCACGACCTTACGAACTCGCCTGGAAGATCGCCGAGCATATTACGGAAAAGAACGGTGTCGTCATGGGCTGGACCCGGCACACGGAGACTGCCGCATTCGAGACGATCCTCGACTGGTTCGAAAAGTCAGGACTCGATCCCAAGCTCGTCATCGGTTCGCCCGAGGGAACCTTCAGCGGCCGCGCCAGCGCGATCAGACTGGCCCTGGGGAGTTCCCCCACCCTGTCTCAGACAGCGAGAGCGCCTGCCCTCCGTTAAAAAGGCAAAGGTCAGCGGCCGATAATTACTTTCGGTCGCGGACCCAGCGGACGAGGACCTCGTCTTCCGTCAGTATCTCCTTGTGCGCGGATAGTTCGCGATAGCGTACAACGTTTTCACCGATCACATCCCGAAGTTCCGTAGGCGATGCGGTCTTCGCGTCGTAGTCCTGAACTACCTGTCGCAAAGCCTCTCGCAAGGAACCGACGTCGGTCTCCGTGACCGTCAGCCGGCGGCGGAGCCTGCATACGTCGGCAGAAAAACCGACATCGTCGATGACCGTCACACCGTGTTCGGCTGCCTGTTTCACGGCACATGGACCGCAGCGAACGATGGCGGAGTATTCGAAGCACAAGTCCGTGCTGTGGCAGATGCCCTCGACGTCGCTCTTGCGCAGAAGCCTCTGGTGATCGGACAGCGTGAAGCGCACGGCATCGGTCAGTCTGGCTAGTTCCGCCTCGTCACTGCACATCGAAGTCTCGTAAATTGGAGGGATAACCCTCCAAAGGTGGCGGCATCACCGTCGGTTGTCCAGTGGCCAGGTGTGGCCGGCATCTACCTTCATCGGCCGTGTCTGGCAGAAAGCGCCGTGTGTTTGCCCAAACTGCTCACTAGGGCAGCATTTATCCGCCTGGCTAACCAACCGTTATCTGTTCTGCCGCTATCCGGTTGGCCTGATCAACAGTCGCAGCGGGATACGGTGGACAGCAACAAACGGGCAGGAACAAGAAGCCGGGCATCCAGTGAGGAACGTCTGAGGGTTTTGGTGATCGAGTGTCGCCAGCGTGGCGAGGACGCCGTCACCTTCGCGATGTCGGACCCACGTGCATCCAAATTCCTGACGACCGAGGAACGCGAAGAGTTCGCTCGCCGCAGACACCTGATCGATCGCGAAAGCGTCTCGCGGGACCTTGCAAAGCTTGACGCGCTCAATCGAGCCTTCAGCGCGTACAAGTTCTGACAACGGGGAAGTCCTGCGATGGCTCTATCGGCGACTAGATCGCCAAAAAGGTTAATTTTTCCGAAGTATTGTGCGAAGCCTTTGCCGCTTATGCATGGTCGCAGACGCTGGAGGCTGAAGTTTTTCGACAATAACAAGCGTTATAAGCGACTGAAACGTTACAGTGATTCTTTCGGCGTCTACCATTCGAAGTCCGCTTAAACGTTTCATCGGTACGCAATTTTCTTTCGTTGCTGCGAACAAAACGGGTTCGATTCGATGTGTTTGAGCAACAACCGCATAAATCTGCTGTTTATTAGGTCTTGCTAAACGCCGACTCCACTTGCCAACGGTGGCCCCTTCATCTACACGCGGTTGAAAAGGGGAAATATGTGAACTCGCATATCGAAATCGATGCCCGCGCCAGCCGCGAGCAAATAACCACCGAGTGTATTGACCGCACGCTTCATACCCTGAGGCAGTTTCTCGGTCTGGATGTGGCGTTCATATCGGAATTCGAGGGCAAGAACCGGGTTATCAAGCACCTGGATGTCGAGGCCGATGAATCCCAGATTTCCCTTGGCCAGGTGATACCGCTCTCCGACGGCTACTGCCTCGATGTCGTAGAAGGCCGCCTCCCTGAGCTCATTCCCGACACAGGCCTGGTGTCGGCCGCTGTCGCCAAGCCCGAAACGGAAGCCTTCCCGATCGGCGCTCACATGAGCGTGCCTATCCCGCTAAAGGACGGCGGCATCTATGGCACATTGTGCTGCCTCGGCGTCAGACCGGTCCCCGGACTTGGGGATCGTGACTTGCAGGTCATGCGAGCCGTCGCTGACTTGATCGGCTCCCATCTCGACATTCTTCTCGACGCGCACCGCAAGAACGATATCAGTCGCGTGGTGATCGAGACGGCAATCGCCGCGGGATTGCCAGATATCTGCTATCAGCCCGTCTATCGCCTTTCGACCAAGGAGATCGTCGGTGCCGAGGCTCTTTCGCGTTTTCCCATGGAGCCGTTCCGTTCTCCTGACAAGTGGTTCGCGGAGGCGGCCAACGTCGGTCTGGAGCGCGCGCTGTCGGAACTGGCCATCAGGCACTCCCTCACCCGCTTCTTGACGGGCTTCAAGGCAGGCTTGGTACTTGGTCTGAACATATCGCCGTCCCTCGCGTGCGAGCTCGACCTCGTCCATCTGTTCTCGGGCTTTCCCTGCAATCAGATTTACCTCGAGATTACGGAACACGAGATCGTCGAGGACTACGCCAAGTTGGCCGAGGCGCTGGTTCCCGTCCGCGCCCTGGGCGTCCGGCTCGCGATAGACGATATGGGGTCAGGCTACGCCAACATTCGCCATGTCCTCAAGATGAACCCCAACCTGGTCAAAATCGACGCCAGCCTGATCAACGACATCGACAAGGACCCGATGAAGGAAGCTTGGCTTGCCGGCATCATGGAGTTTGCCCGCCTGTCTTCCTGCGTGGTGCTGGCGGAGGGTGTAGAGACCGAAGACGAACTGTCGGTCCTTAGACGCCTCGGCGTTCACTTCGGGCAAGGGTTCCTGCTTGCTCGCCCGATCGCCATAGAGACGGTCGTTGAGGCTGCCATCGCGTCGCGGCTGGAACCGCAGGTCGCGCCCACGGCCGACTTCTAGGGTCGTCCTCAACGCGTCTCTCTCTCACATTCCAGGTGTAGCCTCGACCCTCGGGGTTCTGTTTCCGGCAGTGCGCCGCAACACTCAAATCTTCGGTGCGGACGCGGTTGGCTGCAGGTTGAGGGTGATAGGGGTGTTCTCGACGTATCGCAGAGCCCGTTCCGCCGCCATCTCGGCGTAGTACTGAAGTCCCTGCCCGCCGGTCAGGATTTGCCTATGTCCGAGCTTTTTCCATGCGGCTTCGAGACCGGGAACATAGTCCGTCATGTCGTGGTGAATGCCGAGGACGTGGTTCACTCGCCCGACGTCTTCGTAAGCCGCCTCGATCAGCGCGATCTGATGGGCCTCCAGCGTCTCTGCCTTTGCAGGGTTCCGCTTCAGATAGCTCCAGCATTCCACGGCCGCGGTGTAACCGAAGCGGTTGATCTCCTCCTGCTGGTAGTCGTAGTCGAGCAGGCTCTCTTCCACACAGTCATACGGCTTCCTGAAGTCTGACAGCTCCCGATTGAATCCTTCAGGCCAATCGGCTTCGTTTCCGTACATGACACGCGCGGCTTCGATCGCCTCATCCTCGTCGCGGAGCGAGAAGTGCTGCGTATTGAGGTCGCCGACATACCCTTCCGGGGCCGTGACCATTGAAACGTCGATGAAGGTCGGAGCGCTTTTGAACCTTCCCGGTATGCGCTGCACCCGGTAAGCGGGCGGTCGCGATTTCACCCAAACCTGCCCGTCGGCAATGACCAGCTTGTCGGCCTGCACTCTGTACATCGCGAGTGCGAGTTCGAGGTCCTCCTGGATGAGGTCCCGAATATCCAAATCGGCGAACTTGATCGCGTTGCGGTGGGCGTGCCAGCCTTTCGAGTAGTCCTCTGCCCGCAACGGCGGTCGTGGCCACGCCGTCTTTGACTTCAGCCCGTGAACGCTCTCCCTGTCGAGCCGCCATTCGAATTCGTCCGTTAAAGGGCGGGCGAGCGGCTTGTTGCCGCCAGGCAGTCTGACAGGGGAGATGTCGCCCCCGTGATCAGCTGGCCATCCCCCGCGCTGCTGGTAATTGTTGGCAAGCCGACCGGAAATCGTGTCGTCGAACGGCGTGCTGAACAGCCCGTGCTTGATCGCTTCAGATACTGAGGCGGACACCCGACGGTATACCGCTCCATCGTACGCTCTCAGCCTAAATGCCTTCGTCGGGAATGCCATCGGATTTCCCATTGCCGTAGCCTGCGAACGATTGATCCGATCGTGATTCATGAACCTGTCTTGAACCTCGAAGACGACTTCCATCTCTCGCAGGGAAATCTCCTCAATCTCAGACGAGAAGGTCGTCGTGCAGTAGATGTCCGAGATGTTCGACCTGGCCTTTTGCCTGCCGCGAACGAGGAGAGGAAGTTCGAAGGATAGTTTCATGGGCTGAGCACTCGAATCGAGATTTGACCCAAGGATATCCATGGAGGCTGCAAGATCGAAGGCCGGACACGAGGCCCATGGCCGATAACCTGCGTTACCGGCCATGGGGTTTACGCGAAATGCTTCAAGCTCGGACGTATGAGGTCCACCCAGAGGCCATGCTGATCAAACCGAATTTGATCGGCCCGTCAGGACCTTCCGCGGAATTTGCCGAAATCCATGCTCCGGCTTCCAGATAATCGGAAAACCCGAAGCGACTGATAAATTCATCATTGGGCGGATACTGAAAATGTCCGATCTGATCGATGGCCCCTTTGATCCCGCAGTTTGGCCTGACGGTGAAATCTGTCCAGTTGCTGTCCAACCTCATCCGTCCACCATAAAGGACTCCCAAGTTGGATTTCTTGCCGCGGAAGACCGCGACCTTCGAGAACAGTAAAATTGCGTCGCCTCCATTCTGATCGATATCCTTCATCATCTTGTCGACCAACAAATCCGTTCGGTCTCCCGGCTCATATGCCGCTCCAATCATATAAACGTCGAACGAACGCCCCTCGCCCTTGACCTGAGCCACCTTCGACCCTCCGATCGTCGGCGACGGTTTGATTTCACGGATGTCCCATTTGCATGTGTCGCGGAGGTATTCGCACCAAACTTCGGGATCGATGGGCTTAGCCGATCGCAACATGTTGAAAAATTCTGTCGAACTGCCGTCGAAGTCTATGCCCGCAGACTTCACAAATTCTTTCATACTCTCTTCCATGCTTCTTGAATCGAAGGGTATGAGCCTGTTCGAAGCCGTCTCTTTGAGCTTCCTCAAGGACGGTCTACCCTGTCTACTTGTCGCTCCCAGCATTGGGATTGCGATTTCACCAAAGTACTGGTCGATCGGGACGTGCATTCTAAGCACCCCGACTTGTGCATTTCGCCTTGCAACAAACCTTGGCGCGTCCAAGTCTTCGTCGAATGGTCCCTTGATCGTTCTGGGGTCTTTCGCAGCGTTCAACAAACGCCCCCAACTTTCGAACCCATGAAGGCTCGCGGTTGCCGCTTCGGCTTTCTCGATGGATATGTCGAAGTAAGACTTTATGGCGTCCCGAACCAGCTTCGGCCTTTTACTGCTGATCGGGATGACCTTTTCAGAAAGTACGCGAGGTGTAGTGCGCGCTTCATGCAGCATATTCAACATCGATCGCGCCTGGTCGCCTTCAGCCGTGTCGAATTCCCCCAGTTCCTCCAGCAGTTCTTCTGCGTCGTAATCGTAATCTGCTGGATCGAGGGCGTTTTCCGACAACAACAGTCTAGCGATCGCCAATCCACACATAAGGTCATCGTGGTCCTCGAATCCAGCTTGATAATGCTCCATTGCTTCTGTGAGGTTTGGTGGCGCTTCCGTTTCTGCGAACATGCCAGCAACATAGGGCGCGTCTGGGCATCCAGCTTCCAAGGCTGCGTCTAAATGTGTTAACGCCTCCGAGCGGTTGGACGTGATCAACAGGAGCGCCATCGCGAGGTGCAAATGCGGGTCTGCGGCATCTGATCGGCCGATGCCGAGCTGCAATCTGGCCAATCTTGCTTTCATATCGACATCAGGCGATCCAGATTCCGGTATGATGTTCGAGAGGGCAAGCGCTGCTTCTGGATTTCTTCTCACGATCTCATCGACCATGTCGAAAAAGCCACTGTCGAACTTGCCCAATACGGAAGGCGAAATATCGAGTATAGCCTCTAGTAGCCCATCGAAGTCCTCTTCAGCGTACATCCTGTCCAAATCAGCACGCATCTCATTTGGTTGACCCCGAACGTCTTCCGTCGAACCTTTGCCTTGGGCGGCAAAGTGTTCCTTCAATACTTCCATGATCTCGTCGATGACTATTGGCGGAAGCGGCTCGCGCCGAAGCGAATTCAGGAACGAACCTTGAACTTCCTCCCAGCTAAAATGGTTACCTTCTCTATCGACACTTCGTTTGAGAAGGTGATTCCAGTTAAGGTACCCGTACAGGCGGGCGGCAATGTCGCGGCAAGCTGAAAGCGTGATCACGTGACCAGCCTTTTTGCACCTCGACTTTATGATTGATGCGATTTTTTTGACCTGCTCTCGGTCAACGACGTTGATTGGCATGTCTTCATCCTCCTTTAGTAGTTGAACCAGCCCGCGAGGTTCACCAAAGGGGTGAAACATTCCATTCATGCCCAACTATAGAAGCGGGCTGATGTAAAATACGTTGCAGTCCATTGGAGCGCTTTTGGCTTCGTGCTTGCGGGCGACGCGACATCCAGAGTGCCGATTTGCGCACCATGCCAAATTATTCCGGAAAATCAAGCGCAAAACGGCAGTCACCTTCCGGCTGACACGTCAGCCAAATCAGCGCCGCTGTCAAATGAGAGCAACTCCAGAGGGTGCCAGTCGAGCATCACCTTCTCGGCAGCGGAGATACGCATACGGTATATGCCGTTTTCTTCGCAGTTGCGCAGCCATTGGGAATGCACAGCGAAACATTGATAACTCCATGGCACCGACGTGCTTCCAAGTAGCCTGCCAACGACGAGCCAGTCGTTTCCGACCCTCCTGCTGGCATCAATGACCAGGTCAACGTCTCCCACGACAGGGATGCGCCGCACGTGGATTCTAGCGCGTACCGCACCGCGCGAGACCACGAAGTCTTCGATCGGTTGTTGCCCTGGCTGACTGTCGAACTCTACAACACGTCCCGCTGTCTGCATCATCCCGGCGACTAGGTTGGTCAGACCGGTCGCTGCACTAGAATGTTCGACACCCTGTCTCTTGACCGCCTCAGTTCGATCTCCAAGCGTAAGCCACGCCAGGTCGGCATTCAGCGCTGAGGCCAAAATAGCCATCGTTGCCCGACGCGGCCTTGCTTCCCCGGCAAACCACTTTCTGACAGCCTCTGGACTGAGGTCCTTTCCCGCGCGTGCCATGATCCGATCTCGCAACCACTTTTGCCGCCCATGGCCAGATGGGGCGTCCGGGTTCATGTCGATCGCGGCATGGATTCGTCTGATGAAGTCGCGGTTGGCTGCGGCCGTCACTGGTGCTTGCTCCTACTTTCGCTGGAACAGATGGCACCCAATCCACGTGAAGTCAATAAAATACAATGAATTCAACTGCTTGTGGATTATTCATCAATTTGGTGATTATTTTGTGAGGCCGATAACCCGTATTATCGGCCACCCTTTTTCTAGGCGTCACTGTTCGTACCTGTTCCCACCATGAACCTGACCCCCAGCGGGCCGAGGCGGCACCGTTCCGGCCTTGTCGGCTATATCCTCGCGCGGCGTTACGTAACACGCCTTGAGTGGCCTTACACTTGGAAGGTGCGTTATCTCCCAGTCGCACCATTTTTTGGATCGATCGTACCAGATTCTGGTGCGGCGACCGGTTTGAGATAAAGATTGAGCACTCACCGGGTGAAAGATGCATTTTCACCCGGCCATTGAAGCGGCCAAAGAACAGGCCACGACGCCCCTTACAATTTCCTTTAGTTACCGTTATATATAAAGAAATCTCGTTCTCTTACCCGGCCAAAGAAGCGGCCAAAAAGGCGGCCTAATATGACAGCTCGCGACGACGGCGAAAGCATCGGTCTCTTCGAACCGCTTACGGTTTCCGAGGGAGCCAAGTCGCGACCCCACCTAAACGACCTAGCGCTGTCCTTGGCAGAAAAATCGGCTGCCTTCTCGTCGTCACTGCCTCCCGCGATAGCAGACTCTCTCGCCGATCTCGTCAGGGCGATGAACTGCTACTACAGCAATCTCATCGAAGGTCACAACACTCACCCGATCGATATCGAACGGGCGATGCACGACGACTATAGCGATGACGCGAAGAAGCGTGATCTCCAGTTGGAAGCCCGCGCCCACATCACCGTCCAGAAGTGGATCGACGACGACGGTATCAGTTCCTCGCCATTTTCCACCGAGACGATTTGCGATATTCACAGGCGGTTCTGCGAGCTGCTTCCTCCGGAACTTCTGCTGGTCGAGACCGGAAATGGCGACGAAAAGGTATCGGTGGAGCCAGGCGCTATCAGGTCGAGAGACGTCAAGGTCGGTCGCCATGTGGCTATCAGCCCCGGTTCAGTACCCCGCTTTCTCGCTCGCATGGAGCAGGGCTACAAGTCGGCGGGTAGGATCGACAGAATTTTGATCGCAGCCTGCGGCCACCACCGTCTCCTCTGGGTCCACCCCTTCTTGGACGGCAACGGCCGCGTCGCGAGGCTTGTGTCCTATGCGGCTTTGAGGTCTGCGATCAGCACCAAAGGCCTATGGTCTGTCGCCCGCGGCCTCGCTCGTCGAGAGAAGGAATACAAGGCGCACCTCCAGTCGTGCGACGAGCCGCGCCGTGGCAGCCTCGACGGTAGAGGGTCACTCAGCGAGGGTGCACTGGCGGATTTCTCCGCTTTCTTTCTCGAGACCTGCATCGATCAGGTGGATTTCATGAGCGGTCTGATGCAGCCTCACAAAATGCGAGACCGGGTACTGACCTGGGCGCGCGAGGAAACGCGTGCAGGAATGCTCCCGCCGAGGTCCGACGCGGTCCTGACAGCCATCCTCTACCGGGGAGAACTCGAACGCGGCGATGTCATGACTCTGATGGGGGCAAGCGAAAGGTCAGCCCGTCGTTTGACGGCGGCCCTGATCAAGTCCGGGGTCGTACAGTCTGAAACGTCGAGGTCACCTCTTCGCTTGGCGTTCCCGGTGGAGCTGGCGATGCGGTTCCTGCCTGGACTTTTCCCAGAGGACTGACTGGCTGGGAACCCAGTTCTTAACCAGTTCGTTACCGCGCGTGATGCAAAGAACTAGCCTCGCCTCCATGTCAGTGTATTGGGCAGGTCTGTCATCACAGCAAGGCCGCGTTCTCGCTCGGTCAATGCAGGAAAAGCCATAGCTAGGGCTTCTGCCGCAATCCGCGACAACGCTATTGATTCGACTTCACTAAGAGAGTCATATTTTAGTGAACCCTGATAGCGGTCAACGATAGCAATTGCCTGGCGCAGTCCCAATTGCCATATCAAATTTTGCATGACCAGGCCTCCTATCCCCTCCCAATCACCCATCGCCTTCGTTCCTTTGTCGAATGAGCGCAGTGCGGGGACGCAGGCGTCATGTATTGTTCTTTCCGCAATTAATTGGAAAACCGAGTGGAACCGCTCTGGTACGGAAATTTCCGCAGGTGATACTTCTTCGTTTATAAGGTATGCCACGATGAACCCCATATTTACGTGGCTGTCGGCGTAGTTGCTTCCGGCTGGAACGTAGGCGTCTAAAATCACGTAAACTAATGTTTCGATGACATCATAAAGCGATCTGGCGTCTTCAGCGGTTTCTACTTTCTTTAGGACTTCCTCGTTTATCACTGACAGGGCGATCATCATCACGGGGAACAGATATTCCTGACCGTATTTCGCAATCTTGCTCTGCTCCAAAAGAGACAGTACCCGCCATCCCTCGTGGTCTAGGTCAAATGCGTTTTCGAAGGCCTCCTCAAGAGAAATTCCCCGAGCTAGTTCCTTCGCAATGTCCTTGTTTTCGAGCGCCGCGCCAGCGATAGCCGGGTAGAAAAGAAGTTCCTGCGCGGCTAAATTTTCACCAGTACCAGTGTCTCTGGCAGTGTTTAGTGCGTTTAGGTGTTCAAGGCCAACTGTAGTTTTTTCCAGCAGAGCCGAAGTGTCACTAGGAAGAAATCCGGTGATGAACGTGAAAACAGCGTCGTGATGCGAGGCCAACTTCCCTTTAAGTTCCTCTCTGGCTCGCTCTACGCCCTTATCAAGTTCATCCCGAGACCAACGTGCTTTATCCCACCAATCAACTTCTGGAAATTCGATGACGCCTTTAACAACCTGACGCACGGCCAGCACCACCTCCTGCTCAAGGAAATCAACGTAGCTTGGCAAATCCCGTGATTTCTCAGGAATTGGTGGTGCGTGTCTGGTTCGAGTGAAAAGCGTTTGTCTGCCATCGAAAACGATAAAAAACGATATCTTGTGATCTGATGCCCAACCGGCGATCAGCATCTGAGAGGTATCATTTAGTTTCGCGGCGAATGGTAATGAGAGATTTTTCCTTTCTTCCTCATTCATGGAATCGATGACCGGCCCGACCGTTGTTCCGAACGCTATTTCAAGCTTTGATGTGCCTTGCCGACGCTGCGCCATTGATGATGTCTTTCTGTCATTGCGAAAAATTTTGCAGTAACCAGACCCGAATCTCGTGGCTTGTCAACGCTTGTCCTTATTGGATGTTTTTGCATCCCAGCGGTACGTCAAAAACAAAGATACAGCTGCATTCTCAGTCGTTTTCTGTCCATTGCTGGCTCTGTTCGACAATTTGAAAGCGAATCACTTGGACCCGCCAAATGATCGGCGCTGGCCGATAAGCACTGTTATCGGACAGAGCCGAACCCCGAAGCAATCCCAACCTCGACCAGGCTGTGACCCCATTTCAAGCGCCTAGCGTCCCCGACGGTGGTCGTGCTAGGAAGAGTACATCGCGCCGAAACACTATGCGTCGGAATAGATGCGGCGATGAAACGGGGGTGCCATGCGCTGTCGCCTAGTCCTGATTACGGTCTTCGCAGTCCTATCCTCGGGGCCTGCTGGGGCAGGCCCCGAGGATGCCGTTTTCAAGATCGAGGTTCCTTTGGGGTACGCGAAACCTATGAGTCTGGTGGACGCGAAACCCAATCCATATGATTCAGACATCGGATCAGCACTCAAAAGGTTCTGTCGAGAAGGCGTGTTTTGCCTGCATTTCACCGGCAGCTCGAAGGCGACCGCATTTCTCGACGAAAAGCCTGATCGGATAGCCACCGGGCTTTCAGAGGTAGCCGGGTTTCTTCGATCTTACTGGAAGGAGATTGACCCGGACCGTCTGGAGGACATTCCCGTTCCGTTGATACTCACCTCGCAGCAAGGACGCGTATTCGGTCGATCGGATGGCGACCGGGCAAGCGTCACTGTCACCACGGAAGACAAGAGGGTGGTCCAGACAGAGAGTTTGGACTTTAACCTCCACGCAAACTTGGTGCAATTGAAGCTCTCCCGTCCCCTTCAAATGACGTCACCCCTTCGTCGCGCTCTGACCCGAAGTGCACTAACTCTAACGACCTATGGCTATTTGCCTGAAACTGCTGCTTTGGAACATCGCTCCGGGCGGCGGTTGCCGGTACCAGATAGTTTCGGCGACGGGAGATCGTCGAGCCGCGATAGCAAAGACGCCATCGGCTTCGCGGACTATGACGGTTTCAAAGGGCTGCTGGGTGCGCCGGTCCTGAACGAGAAAAACGAGGTTGTCGGCGTTCAGATTGGAGCCGTCGACGGCTCATCGATATTCGGATGGCTGGCAAGCGGCGGCCTGCTCAAGTATCCAGAAACGGCCATCGCCGGGTTTGAGACTGCCACGATCAAGTTACCGCCCGAAGAGTGCCAGTCTATATGCTTGGAACGATCCGGGTGCGCGGCGTTCGATCATTCGTCCCGAGACAACGTTTGTCGCCTCTTTTTCAGCGTATCATCGGGGCAACCAACCACAGGCTCTACCGCTGGCAGTCGTGAGCCGATAATTGGATATCGCACCCCCGCAGGTGTCGAATAGTAGGTATACATCATGAAGCCATTCCATCTGGCCAAAGTAGCGGCCAGCAACGAGGCGACGTGGATCATCTGATCCCGTTGAACTGCGCATCCTTGGATTAGTCCCGCCTGATCAAGTGGTCAATCAAGCGGGCAAGACGACGAAGAAGATCGCGACCGCGTTGGACTTGCGCTACTGCGTCGGATTCGTTGGTTTCACTGGCCTCATCTTCACGATTTTCCATTTGAGCAGGAGCTTGTAGGCCGCGCGATCGTCGAGTCCCGTGTTCCCAGCTACAATGGCGTCCAACAACGTCTTCAAGACAACCTTCTGGCCTACTCGGCTGAGGATTGCCCTGACTATCTTCTTTGCCTCCGCCTCTTGTTCCGCATATGTCATCGTTTTTGCGTTCGTCGGAGTGGCTTCCATCGCGCGCGCCTTTCCGACGTTCGGACGACCCATATCGCTTTCCTCTGCCTTGTCTGACGCAGGCTCAACAGGCAGTTCGGTCGATTTCCCATTCGCGGTCGGTGGCGGTGGCGTCTCAGCATGAGTTCCGAACGAGGAAACTCCTTCCGTAGTCTCAGAAGGCGCGCTTTGCTCGTGATTTTCGTCCTGCTCGACCTGGTGCGACGCTGCGATCTGGAATTCCGCCCTTCCGACCCTCCTGAATTCGGAATTCCTCTGAAGAACAGCGCTGACGTGCTGGTATGGCTGGTTCCCATGATATCCGGAAGCCAGCGCAATGTCTCGGAGTTCAGCAACTCTCATCGGTCGGTTCGCCTTGACGAGCTGTTTCCGCAAAAAGGTACGCAGTTCTCCAAACGGGCGGTTCTGTTCATCCGGTACGGCTTGTGGGCAAGTTCTCTCGTCGGGAGGCGAGGTTTCCTCTGCTGTTTTTGTCAGTGGTGGAGGTGCCGCAGCCGCTGCGTCTAGCTCGGCTGCGGGCAGATGGTTGCCTTCGGATTGCGCCATCGGCGGATCGGCATCGGTCGAAATTTGTTCTGCCAAGTCAACGACGGACTCCTTTGCGGGTACAGCCTTAGCCGCTACGTCTTCCAGACGATTGGCTTTTCCGTGAACGGAGGGGAAATTTTGTCCCTTTAAGCCGTAGACTCCTTTCTCTATCCGTTCCAGCTCTGGCCAATCCTTGATATGATAGGCGATCGTCGCACTGTAGCTGGCGTAATAGTGTCCGGAATCCTCGAGTGCTTTTGATAGCTCAAAGAGGCGCATTGGCCTCCCGCGGGCAAGAAGCGCATCTTTGAGGATTCGCCGAACGCTGTCACGTGACGACATGCCCGCGAGTTCTTCTCGCATTCGCGAGCGTTTCTCATTCTCGGCGGCTTCAATTTTCTGGCGCGCCTCGATCCATTTGGAAATCTGGTGTTCGGCTTTCTCATGCGGATCGTCTTCAAATTCCATCGGCGCATAGCGGAAGAGCGATCTCGAGTGCCTTTCGATCAGTGGTTCTTCGGCAACCAGCCTCTCGATTTTTCCAAAAATACCATCCGAATTCAGCCCTTCGGAGCGCACGGCGGCAACAAAGTCAGACATCCGCACCGACCCCGTCGAACACACCAACGCTCTATGGACGATGTCCGTTGCCAGGATGCGGAAGCGTTCGTCCGAGATTTCGGTGACGATACCGTCGTCATCCCGCGGCAGCTCGTTCAACCACCCGCCGAGGTCCTGTCCTTTTCCACCGAAGGTCACCATCCCGGTATCTTCGGCCTCTTGGTAGAGCGCCACTTTGTTCCAAAGCACGTCGTCGTCGTCGTTGATGACGAGCCATTCCTTCGCCAGCGCTCTTAGGTCGTCCTCGTCGAGATCAAGAGCGCGCTCATCCAATTGCTTTCTCAGTATGAGATTTCTGTTGTGGCGGTTATCCACGGCACGATAGTGCTTCTCCGACCAACGTTTTGAATACCTGAACCACATCCAGTCACTCGGCAAAACAAGAGGTCAGCCTCCATAGCACGCGCGACCGCTCCTTCCCCAGATGTTTTTGCCGTTTGCGCGTTCGAAAGCCCGTCTTTTAGCGTGATCAGTCCCTCGCTTGCTGGGATAGATGATATAGGTTTGGCCTACAACAAGGATCACCGCCGACGGCTTTGTCGAACGGCCAGGAGCAGCCAGCGTGAAAATCGACCTAAGATACCCGTTCCTGACCACCGGTATTCCGAAGCGCAACACCCGTCGCCGTGACCTTTACATGGCGATATCCATGACAGTGGACATCCCGGACATTTCCGCGCGCGAGACCGAGGTTGCGTTCAAGACCGCCCGCAAATGCAGGATCAATTTCGAGCAGAACGCCTACGTGAACGGCGAATACAAGCCAGCGTGGCACCATGTCGTCGAACATACGGGCGGCACGGTACTCCGGACTTTCGGAGGGAAGCTCTACAGGCGCATCGGCACCGAACGGGACATCGTCGCCGACCCGCGTGAACGCATCTTTTTCAATCTGGGCAGGGCGTTCCCCCATGGGATCGGAGGTCTCGACCTGGAGTACGGTGCTAACATTTCCTTTGCGGAGACGGGAAGCAGCAATGCGATGTCGGCGGCCTTGATCCGCCAGTGGGACTGGGAACTTGAACGTACCAGCATATCAGACGGACGGGTCGTGAACGCATGGCCGATGGCGCTGGGCGGCCTGACAAGGCACGGAAGCCGGGAAAACCTCGATTTCAGGGGCGCGATGGCCGACATCCGAGACATCGACGCCGAGGCTTCGGATCGGTCTCTCGCGATGATCGGACATCAGGCGAGAAGACTTCTGGCGATCGACGGCGAAGTATGGATGGCATGCCGTCCCCCGGCTCTCGTGGTGGACGTCGATGAAAACCAGCCGCTCGCGACACTCTCGCTGGCTCACGCCCATGACGGATTCGACGCCAAGCTGTCTCGAAGGTATTTCGCATTGAACGACCTTGAAGCCGCGCGCGAGTACCTGCGCGATTGTGTCGCAAAACGCCCACGGGAGCGCTGCGAGTATCAGGCACTTGAAGCACTGCCGTCGTACGAGTTGCTCGTTCCGGAAATCGCCGAATACGATGCCGAAGGCGAGGAACTCTCGAGGATCGGCTACGCGCTGGCCAGCGAATGTGCCCGTTTCATCGCGAGAACCGACGAGTGGATCGAGGGTAACAAACGGGACAGCCTTGACGCAGCGATGCAGGCCGTCTCAGAGACCAACTACGCCTTGGGCGTGTTCGGCGACGTCACGCCGTTCGTGGATGACCTATGCGGCGCGTGGGACTATCTCGGACGCCCGACCACCTTTTGCCACGTCGGTCCCGCGCCAGCACGGAAGCGTTTCGGCGATATGCTGATCAAGCGGGCGCTCAAGCTCGGCGACAATGCCGTGATCGACCTCGGCAGCAGACCTGGCTTCCAGATCGGCGTCGGCCCTCGCCTGTAACATCCGCAGGCAATTGCCACCGAATGTGGTATGCTGTGACCGTCGGCAATGAGGACTATCTGGCACGAATCGGTTAACCCGATACTGGGAGCGAGTCTTCGAGAGGGAACCCATGGCCAAGATCGACGAATTCAGATCATCTGTTCGCCATCGCGAAATCGACAACGCTTGCGAATTGGCGATGATGATCATGGACGTGATGGGCAGGGAGACCCCGCGCGACGTTTTTGACTTTCTCGACAGAATGGCCAGCAAATCACAGCATGCTGCTCTCGTCTGTTCCTTCACGTTCTTTTACCGGGAACAGCCTGAGCCAGATTATCAGACAAAACTCCTCAAGCGCGCGACCCGCGGCTACGACGAGGACGTCGCTGCTGACGCCTATTTCGCGCTGGCAGGACGGTATTCGTCCGACGAGCAAACGGTGCGCAAAGCGATGCCCGCCCTCGTACGCGCTGCCGAACTCGGCCACGGAGAAGCCCACATCAAGCTCGCGAAGGGCTACGAGACGGGAATGTTCAATAACCGCATCAGCTTCGACAAGGCGTTCGCCACGCTTTGCGACGGGGTTCAGGAACTGGATTATGGTCCCGCAAAGGTCGCTCTAGCCGACTTCATGTTCCGCCATGAGCTTCTGTCGGACGAGTTCAATCCTCTCCAGCTCCTTCACGAAGCGGCCGTCGAAGGCGTCGACAACGCGCGGGAGATGTTGATGGCGTTCAGCGAAATGGCAGAAGAACTTCAGCCCCATCTTCCTTATGTGATTGTCCCGAAAGACATGGAGCGCGCCATTCTGGCTCGCAACGCGATCGTCAACGAACTTCATGTCGGTGAAGACGATGCTGCTGACCTCGTTGCCAGGTTGTTCGGCTTCGACTGCTGGGAAACGATGGAAGAGATGGTCGAAGGCGGCCATGGCGGCGAAAGCGACTTCGATGAAGAGTGTTTGCCCGAAGACATGGACCTGCGGAGAGCCATCCAGATCGAAATGATAGCAGACGAGCTCGACGTCCCAGAAGATTTCGCCGAAGCCGTCTGGAGCCTTCTGCGACCTACCGCGCGCGAGGGGGTTCCGTCGCTTCGAGCGCTGGAGCGGGTGTACAAACCACGACGCGGCGAATAGGCTTCGGCCGGTCTTGGTCCGCCCTTTGCGCCGACCCGCTCATGACTTGATGCGCTTCGGCGATTGGCCTGTCTATAAGGCACTACGTCACCAACGAAAAGGACGTAGCATGACCGAGACCGTCGCCAGCCGCATCGCACAGGCACTCAGCTCATACACCGGCCCCAAGACCCAGACCGAGATCGCCCTGGCCTGCGGATTCAACAATCCCAACATGCTGAGCATGGTCAAGAGCGGCAAGACGAAGCTCCCGCCGAAGCGTATCCCCGCGCTGTGCCGGGAACTCGGCATCCGCCCGGAGGAGATGCTTCTCCTCGCCATGAACGAAGAACACCGCGATCCCGAAGCCAATCCGCTCTGGATCGCATTCGGCGGTCGCATGCCTTCGGTCCACGAACTCAGTGAGTTGAGGTCCGCGAAACCGTCATGACCTTGCAATGTTCAGCAACGGACTATCGGATTTCGCAACGTTCGGAGACGCTATAGCTTTGGATTTGTTTGCCGCTGGGGATCATGATTCAAACATCACCCCACGGAGAACACCGATGCCGACGGCCAAATCCCTCTGGAACCGCTACCGCGCGTGGAGGGAGGAGCCCTCGGAGCTGGCTAGAGGGGTTTCCGGCCTGGTCCAGACGATCATGGTCTTTCTCTGGTGTTCCATGACCCTCAGCACCGGGCTGATGGCGCATCTCGACTACGATCTGCGCTACCAGCTCATCATCCACATACAGAATACCGTCATCCTCCTCGGATTGGCGCTCCTGGCGGCGCTCGCCGCGCCGACGCGGTCCTGGCTGCGTTGGGCTTTCCAAACGCTGGCGATCGGGTTTTCCGCCACGATGGCATCCCTAGCGACCGTCGCTTTCAACCCAATGTGACCCGGTTCTACAATGACTTGCCGGTCGCCTTCCGGTACCGATCCATGATGTGGAGGTAGGTGTCGGTGGGCGCGCCGCCGACCAATGTCTGGAGGGTTTCCATGTAGGTCAGCGCCAGCCCCGCCTCCTTGAGATCGGCGTCCTCGTACCAAAGGTCGATTTCGGTCGCCAGCTCGTCGATCAGTTCGATCGCGAGGATCAGGACGTCTTCCCTGATTGCCTTCTCCTTCATGGTCGCCTCAATTCTGCTGTCGTTTGTACTGGGCAAGGAGATTGACCGCAGCCTCGGATGGCTCGTATCGGGCCTCCTTGAGAACGGCCACGGTCTTCGCGATCTTCTCGATCGCGGGTGATGCCGCCATCATGTCGCCGCCCTCGTACCGCCATGCGATTTCTTCCGCCAGCTCGCGAACGACCTCGTTCATCGCCTCGGCGAACTCCATGGTCATGATCTGTGCCATTGCATCCTCTCGGGGTCACGCTCACCGGCTCCCGCATACCGCCTTGGGGAGGAGAAGACAATTTCGAATTCCACACGGCTCTCTCTTCGTCCCCGTCGTCCTTGGCAGCGGTCGCGGCCTGGAAATTGGTTGAAAAACCCCCGGTGACGCGGGGGTTGCGTGGCACTAATGTCGACACGCTGACACCGATTGGCTAAAAACACGCATCCAGATGCACGAATCATGGCTGGAACATGCAGCATTACCATCCGATCAGAATCGCTCTTGTCGAGCGGCTCGAGGCGCAACGGAAGGAAGCCAACGTAGCCGCCCTTCAGGCAGAAATGCTCGCGCGGCTTTCCAAGAAGGCAACGACCGTTCGCGAGATCAAGAAAGACCACTCCCTCATCGACCGCCAGCGCGAGGGCGAAGGGTTCGATGCGGAGAGTTCCGCACAGTGGCGGCTCGACATCATCGAGGAACTCAAGCGGGCGAGGTCCGGCTTCGAGCAGATCGGGAAGAACATCTACGACATTTCGAGGGTCTGCCCGCTGTTCCGCGAGGTCGACGTCGACGACATCGTTCTCGACGACACGCCGCTTCCCCATGCGAGCCTCTACCTCCATTTCGGGTCGTCCGCCGGCCTTTCGCTCGGGGAAGACCTCTGGATTGACGGCGCATATCTGCGTCACATCGCCGAGAAGGAAAAAGAGCTGTGCCTTACGTTCGTCTGCAACCATCCCGGATGGAAATCCACGGCAGACGTTCCGCTCGGGCAGACGTTCAAACGGAATTCGACGGCAGCCTGTCTCCACATCTCCCGCGAGCAATCCATCGCCTGGTCGATCGAGAACCGCCGCTTCTCTGGCGCGCCTTCGCTGCTTGAGGCGAACGAAACGCTTGTCGAGGCGCTGCGCATGGCCATCAACGGCCTGCTCTACCTCAACCTCGCGCGGGCCGAACTCGATTTCGGCTATCCGCCCGACGCCCCCAAGGAACTCGTGTTCTCGGCCACGAACGGCTCGTCCGACAAACGCATGAGTTCGGCACGGAAACTGGACAACCTCGGCTACATAAAGGTGAATTTCGCCGGACGGAGCATGGTGGCCTACGTCAACCAGCATCCCGGGGACGATCGGTCATCCGGCAGGCATCGGGCGACACATTGGCGGCGCGGACATTGGAGACGCGTCGTGATCGGCGAAGGCCGTCGGAACCGGGAGTGGCGACTGTTCGAGGGGACGATCGTGAACGGATCGACCGAACCCCCGGCCGACACAGGAAAAATCCATATTGTGAAACCAGTCGGCCAGACAGGAGGACCGTCTCGATGATTGCCGGAGCCATGATGCCGTTCGACGACGAAGACATTAACCCCCGCGGCAAGTGTTTCAACATTCCCGACAAGCGGGCACTGAAGAAGGTCCGCGACATCCTGAAGGTGTCTCGGCACGGACGGCCGAAATGGCAAAAGCTGCGCCTTTTGAGCGAAGCGCAGATAAGCGAGCGTGGGGACATCGTCACGGTCTACTGGGCGGAAAACCCTGCCGATGGCGAAATAGCCTTCGTGAAGTACCGGGAGAACCTCGGCAGCGCCGCCAAGGTGTTCATCCAGCCGATGTTCGCGATACGCTTCGGAAACCAGCCGGACGACGACCTGGACAGCTGGCAGGAAGTCGCGGCCATCGTCATGGACCGCATTATCGAACTGCACGGCGTTGTGTCGGCCTCCGGAGGTACAACCCTCGAGATACAATTGACAGGCACCCGCCACCTCATGGAAAGCCTCAAGAGCTTCCTCACCAAAGCCCTGACGGTCCTTTCCGGTGTTCCTGTCACCCTCAACGGCCAGATCGTGAACAATATCGAGGAGCAGTTCGCAAAGGAACGCGCATCTCTCGGCTACACGGTGAATCCGCCGTCGGGCGACCTCGGGCGGATGTTCCGGTGGCCTGATTTCGACGATTCCGAACTCGAGGCACATCGGCCAAAACTGCGACTTGCTTCCCCTGACGACTGGGTATGGGCCTTCGAGGACGCGATCTACGACACCGAAGACGAACGTCGCGGCGACCACAAGGTTACGGCCGGCTCGGACGATCGACTGCGCGAACTGATCGCCAACGCCGATGTCGGAGACAAGGCCGGGCTGGCCCTGGAAAAATTCATCGATGTCCATCGTGTGGCGGGAATGGGTCTATTCGGTGTGTGGCAGGGCGAAGATTCTCTCAAGATGCTGCTTTCTCTTGATGTGTTCGCCCAGTTTTGCGAGGCGACCGACGATCACTGGCATCTCGGCCTCGAGATCAACGCCCGTCACTTCAGGATCGACAAGAGGCACGACCTCTCTGACGCGGCGTACACGCTCGGACAGGCCTTGAAGAAGCAGCTCCTCCTTCACCTCGTCTCGTTGTCCCGGTCCTGCCTTGAACATACGAAGGAGGTCACCTTCGACATCCTTTGCCCGTTCTCCTGCGGCGAAGACGAAAAGGACATGGACGCCATACTCGACGCGGTCAGCGACGCATTGGACGATGCGGAGCTTCATACCGATGACTCCGTGACGTTTGGCACACGGATCGTCTTTGCATTCGACGAGGACGCGATGAGGTATTCACTGGAACAGGAAGGCCGCCTCCCTCGTAGCGGCCGGGAGTGGCGAGGTCGAAAAGAACCAAGCTGGACTGACGAATACGAAGCCGAAGAGCGCATTGCCAAGCGGGTGAGCGAAAACATCGGAACAAGGATCGGCAGAGACAGGCATCATGACGACGCCATCCTGCCACGGTTTGCGCACTAACCGAGCTTCGGGGCCGCCCTTGTGGTCATCACGTTGACGGGTCGGTCCTGCCACCGACGGGTGTGGAGATCGACGGCTCTCCGCAGCTGGGCCAGCTTGAGTTCCCTCGGCCTCGTCTGAGGGTTCGGAGCGTAGGCGATCTCCCCCTTTTCGTCGGCCGCGCATATGCGGTCCACGGCTTCCAGGATTTCATCGACCGCATCCTCGTCGGTGTCGGCGGGCGATGCCGTGATGAACCGCTTGAGGCGGGCGTAATCCTGGATGATGTCCGGTGTCTGCTCAGCCAGATCGGAAAGTCGTACGATCTTCTGCATCATGTTTTTGACCATCTGACGCGCGTCCTCGACACCGCCTCTCCTGACCGCCTGATATTCGGGGGCCATCGCCAGAGTGGCGTTCGCCCTCGGACGCTGACGCAACTCGGTATCCAGGACGTCGATCCATTGCATGGCCATCTCGAACTCGTCGATCGAGAAATAGTATGTATGCCAGTCCGGCGAATAGTAGTCGTGATGGCCAAGCCCGATGCCCCACGATTCGTTACCCCGCGCTACCTTGAAGGTCGGCTCGTCGCAAGGCTGCCAGATCATGCCGCCAATCACGACGTATTCGGCGAGCAAGGCCTGAGCCTCGTCGAAATGTCGTGCTAGGTCCCGCTCGCGAACATTCTGTAGCCGATGATTGTCGAAGAGGTAGCGGCTGACGACGAAGGTCAGCTTCGGGTCGAAATCCGGGACTACGATTTTACCCGACCTCGCGGCCGCTTCATGGCTTGCCTGCAGGTTTCGAAACAGATCGTTGAACGACAGCTGGTTGTCGTGAGACCTCGTCAGTTCCTTGGTTTTGTTCGCGTTGTTGGCGGTGCCCACGGTGCGGTAGACCTGGCCCGTCTCAGGATCGAACCTGTAGCGCTGGACGGGGTGGGAGGCCATTCCAGACCTGTACTCCATCAACAACGGGTAATCCTGGTCGGTGGCAGCCGGGATGTCGAACTTTCCGAGGCGGTAACCGTAGGCCTTCACGTCGAAGCCGCGTTCGTCCTGCGCGGCCGCAGATACCGGGTAGAAAAGTTCGATTTCCATGTGACCTGTCGCCTGATGTCTATGGCTTCACCGTAGCAATCATCCACGCGTCGCAACAGACGGATCGCCGATCCGGAACATTTTAACGATCCGCTTAGTGCGGAATTCAAGGTTCCGACGTATCGATGGGTCGATACAACCGTTTGGGGCACCGCATGAAAATCGTCAAAGGCAAGATCACCGAAATAGGCATCAGGACCATCTCGAGGACAGGCTCGCTGTACAGCAACGTCGTCCTCACGGCTGAAAACGGCGACCGTCTGCGTGTCTCGAACCTTGCCTGTGACGATGTCACAGACAACCGCATCCACTTGGACAACGTCGTGACGCTCCATCTCCTCCAGGCCCGCCAGCCGATCCGCAAGTTCAATCTTCTGGTGGCTACCGAGGATTCGGCAGGTCTTACGCTGGCACGGTCTCCGCATGCGGTTGCGTTGATCGGCGCGGCGGTACTCGGACTGCTGACAATCGTCTGCCTTCTCAATGTCTGGGTCCTGATGCTGCCTTTCATCGGCGGCCTCTTCCTGGCGATCGGATTGCCGACCTTCCGGTTTTTCGCGGCGGTCCGTCGTTTTGGACCAAAGGGATCGGATCGCAAGGGACCGCGTCTCATCGAGGTCTGATCGTCGAGTTTGTGGACAGTTCGGCGTGTCCGTCGCCGAGCTTCGTCGGCTCGTTGTGATAGGCCATGGCCTGTCTCATTCTCCAGTCTTGGAGAACCTGATGAAGCACCAAGATCACCTGAAAACCCTCTCGGACGACTACAAGCGATCCTATGGATTTGATTTGCCGTGGCAAATCCCTGACTACGCGCCGGTCGAACAGGGCGACTGGTCGGTGAGGTCCCGCCTCGGAGGTCTGTCCGGAAGCTATCTCGCGCATCAGGTCGTCGAGCCGCCGCATTCGGTCCTTTTCCACGGCCGTGACGTGTGGATGTCCACCGCGTTGCTCGAAGTGGAAAGCCACGCCTGGCATTTACAATGCGCGAAGGGCAATCTGCTGGTGGCCGGACTTGGCATGGGTATGTATGTCCATGCGGCATCCATGAAACCCGAGGTGAAGAGGATCGCGGTCATCGAGCGCGATCCTGACGTCATCGCCCTGATGAAGGAGTCGACGCGCTTCGAGACCTGGGTACACAGCGACAAGGTCACGATGATCGAGGCCGATGCGATGGCTTCCGAAACCGAAGACATGGTTGCGGCCGCATTCAACGGCGAGCGGCCCGACTACCTCTATGCCGATATTTGGCCTGTTTTCCCGGCTCCCAAAGCTCGGCGCAGACGAAGAGGATGGTCGATCAATATCGTCCGAGGAAGGCAGGCTGGTGGGGCCAGGAGGTCGAGTTCGGCGTCTGGCTGGAACGTCGGGGCATCGGGGCAAGCCTCGACACCCTTCGCGAGTTCTTCGATGCCAACGGCATCGACGCACCGATCCATGACGGATACCTCGCATTTTGCGAGGACACGATTTCCGTTCAGCTCGACAACGATCATGGAACCGGACCTGTCGCTACGTCGGCGTACGGTGCTTGACCCGCCGCCCCGCGCCGGGCATTCCTGCCGTCCAACCGCTGGAGATTCTATTGACTGCCTATTCCTGGACCCTGACCACGCCTGCCGGAACCAGTTCTGCAAAGGGAGACGTTGAAACGCTGACCCGCTTCGTTCGCGATGCGGACCTTCCGGGGGTCTCGCCCGCCGACTGGGTCGTCGACCTGCTTTTGGCGGACGGCTTCGAAACCGGCGAGGCAGTCCACCGCCACGAGGTCGGCAACGGCGGCTGGACGCTGTCCGTTCGTCCGCTCGGCGACGACGAACTCCATTGATGATGGCATCGGCCTCGGGCATCGTTTGGACGTGACAGAGGCCAGTTCATGAAACTCGAAATCCCGTTCATCTCCTACACTGTCTGCAAAGGCGAGGGCGAGTACGTCCTCAGGTCGACCGAGATCGAGGTCCCAGAGATCGGCAGCCGCGAATACGCTGGCGGAAACCTGCTAATCGATCACGTTCATTACTACGGTGACGGCGGTCACTGGTACCTCCCGCGCCTCAACGAGATCAATATCCGCAAGCCATGGACCGGGTTGCTTCCCAATTTCGAGGGCGACCAATCCGGCTCCCATGACGTCGACATTCGGCGCGCCTTCCTGTTGAGGAAGCTGTCGGAACACATTTTTCGGCGCGCGCTTCGTCGATTTCGAAGCGACGGCGAACTCGGAAGGGTTCGATGTCGTCCGGGCAGCCGGCAAGTTGATAGGCCGTGGTCCGTTCCACTCGACACTCGGCCGCGGCGGACGCAAACCGTCGTTCGACCTCACCGAGGACACCGCAGCGAAGATCAAAGCCTACGCCCTGAGGAACATGCGGATGGTGGACGGCAACATCATCGTCCGGGGACATGATCCGGTCATTGGTGTCGGCATCGACAGTCACCTCGGCAATCATGGTGTTCTTAACGTCGAGGACGGTGTCCTATGGGGGACAGAGTCGAGGTCGCACTTCAATTTTTCTTCATCCGAACTGGATGCGGCTTTGGACTTCAAGGAATCCATCCTTACCAGCGCCGATGAGCGCTTGCGCATGTGGAAAGGCCGCGCCGAGCCGCTGGCGGAGACCCACGACAAGGTATCCAGGCTCCTTGATCTCGACCTCGCCGAGGATACCTGCGAGCGCACCCTCGCTTCCACTGTTCCCGCTTGCGACTTCGGAGATTTTCTGAAAATTCGGGTCGAGACGAAGTTCTTGGCGGCGAAAACGGTGGCGTCGCTTGGCATGCCACCCGAGAACCGCGACCGGGGGTTTTACGAGGGTCTAGCGGTCTATCTCGAGAGCCTGCCTCCAGCTACTGCCCTAACTGAGGCGATCGTCCATTGGGCGCTCGAGAGGTGGGACCAGCGCGAGGTCTCGCTGGCGGTCGCTCCTGCGGGCCATCGTCTCTAGGGTGCTTCACCATCGCCGGTTGCAGTATCTACGCGCCGCTTTTACACTCAGTAGGAAGCAAGGGGCGATCTAGTGAAACAACAGCGGGTACTTGTTCTCGGCGGCTACGGCCTGATCGGACAGTCGATCGTGCGCCATCTTCTGGATGCCGGCCATTCTGTCGTCGGCCTCGGCCGGAACGCTGCTCACGGCCGCAGACAGGAGCCACGCTGCGACTGGATCGCCGCCGACATCTCCAGAATGACGTCTCCGCAAGACTGGAGCGTGGCGCTCGAAGGCGTCGATGCCGTGGTCAATGCCTCCGGCGCGCTTCAGACGGGTCTTCGCGACGATCTCGGCGCGGTCCAGAACAAATCGGTCGTATCCCTGATCGAGGCTTGCGAAACGGCAGGCATAAAGACTTTCGTCCAGATATCGGCACCCGGTGCCGCCATGGAAGCCTCGACCGAGTTCCTGCGTACCAAGGCTGTCGCCGACAGCCGTCTGCGCGACAGCGCGCTTGGGTGGGTCATTCTCAAGCCCGGTCTTGTGATCTCGCCCAACGCCTATGGCGGTACGGCTTTGCTGCGCATGCTTGCCGCCTTTCCGATGATCCTTCCGGTCGTCCACGGCTCGGCCAAGGTGGCGACCGTCGACATCGACGAGGTCTCCGCGTCTGTCGTCATGGCGGTGGAGGGTACGATACCCGCAGCAACGGAGATGGACATCATGGAAGCCGCGCCTGGATCGCTGAAAGACGTCGCCTTGGCTTTCAGGTCATGGATGGGCGTCCCCCCGCCCGTTGCCGTCGTCGAGCTTCCTGGATGGGTTGGCTCGCTGGTCGGCAAATCCGCCGATCTGCTCGGATACCTTGGCTGGCGCTCCCCGTTGCGCTCTACCGCGCTCGATGTCATCGAAGACGGCGTTGTCGGCAGTCCAGCTGAATACCTGAAGCATGTCGGCCGAGAACCCAAGCCCCTCGCCGAGACGCTGCGCAAGCTGCCTTCCACTGTGCAGGAGCGATGGTTCGCGCAGCTCTACCTGGCGATGCCCGTCGCCGTCGCGACCCTGTCGCTGTTCTGGTTGGCATCGGGGATGATCGCCCTTGCCAACCTTGGAAGAGCCGCCGAGCATCTGACCGCCGTCGGGATGGGCAATACATCTGCTGCCGCGGTTGTCGCAGGCGGTGCGCTTGTTGACATCGCTCTTGGCGTCGGGGCGCTGTTCCAGGCTCATGCCCGCAAGGCCCTCGTCGGCATGGCGCTTGTCACCCTCGCCTACCTCGCGGTCGGGACGGTCCTCTCCCCTGAGCTATGGGCCGACCCGCTCGGTCCGTACGTCAAGACCGTTCCCGCTGCCGTATTCGCCGTCATTGCCTCCAGGTTCACAGGATCGCGATAGAACATGGACTTCGACCTCTTCATCCGCTGGCTTCACATCATCGGCGCGTGCGTCTTGTTCGGCACCGGGTCTGGCATCGCATTCTTCATGGTGATGTCCCACAAAACCCGGAACCCCGTCCTGATCGCGCATACAGCTGGCACAGTCGTGCTTGCTGACCTCCTCTTCACGGCGACGGCTGTCGTCGTCCAGCCGATCACGGGGGTGACGCTGGCCCACCGCATCGGATGGCCGCTGACCGAGCTTTGGGTCTCGGCGTCCCTTGGTCTCTACGTGTTTGCCGGCCTGTTCTGGCTGCCCGTCGTCTGGATTCAGATGGAAATGCGCAAGCTCGCTGCGCTGGCCGCCAGCACTCAAGATGTCCTGCCACCGCGCTACTTCAAGCTCTATCGCATCTGGTTTGCTTGCGGGTTCCCGGCATTCGCGGCGGTCCTCGGGATCATCTGGCTGATGATTTCGAAGCCGACTTTCTAGCAGCTTGTGGCTTTCGATCTCGGTCCGGATCGTGAACCCGATACCAAGGAGATTAAGCACGTGAACGAACTCTATAAGGCACTGGCATCCATCAAGGCCGGGTACGAGGCCGGAAAGACCCTGTTCGACAGCGACATGATCGAACATGCGGAAACCGTGGCCAATGCACATGACGTGCTCATCGATGCGCTCGCCAAATCCCACCAGTTCGACGGACTTCTAAAACATTCCGTGGAAGGCCGTTCTTTGGTGTTGGACACTGAGTGGGTGGACGACCTGAAACAGGATGTCGCGAGACATGTCGAACGGATCGCCTCGATGCATACCGAACCACAACCCGCGGCTGGCGCTCCTGACCCAAAGATTTAACTTATGCAATTTAGTTTACACCACGCCCAATTGGAGTCACGATTTCCCTTGCTAAACATGTAAGGGAAATCTCGAATGCAAAACCTCGTCATCGCCGACGATCTCGTCGGGCCCACCAAGGCAGGCCTCAAGAGGAACACCATCCGTGCCGGAATCCGCGACATCAAGACCGGTCCGCTCGAGCTTCGTTCTTCCAGCGGAACCTATCCTCCGATCACGGTCGACGTCGTGGAAGTCTCGCACAAACTCGCCAACGAGGTTTCCGACCGGGAGATCGTGGCGAACGGTTTCCGTGATCTCGCGGACATGCTCGCCGGCATGAAACGCTTTTATCCCGATTTCGGTCCGTCGTCGCAGGTGACGGTGATCACCTGGCGGTAGGGGTGGAAAGAGGTCGGCTCTTGGGCGCGGGGAGGAACTCGGCCTCAAGATCGCGGTGAACGGCCGCCAATCGTTCGGAGAAAGCTCCTATGCTTTCGGCCGGTCTCCATGAAACAGATTCGTGTCCGTCGGCCTTTCCCAGTCCCAGAACCCCGGGTCGTCTGCGACGACGAGCGGATTTAGGATCGCCAGCGCGCAGGTCACCACCGACCATTCGTCGCTTGCCTTGCCCTCGCCGCGAGAGATCATGTTCGCCCGCCGCTTTTCAGCCTGCGACCAAGCGCCGAAATGGCGCGGATCGCTCGAATGTCTCGAACGACCTGTTTGTAGCGTGATGCAGAACGAGCAGTCGCCCGTCGGTTGTCACGGCGGCCGTGTTGGTGAGAATGTCGGCGTTACGCCGGATCATTTCGTGCGCCTTTTTCCATCTGGCCAGTCAGCGTCTCTCGGCCGAAAGTGTCACGACGGCTTTATCGACTTGGAGTCTTCATTTAATCAACGCAGTTTGTTGACGAGTTCTTCTATTTCGGTTCAGACTTGCTTGTGGCATCGGTGGAAACCGCTATCGACGCCCGTAAAACCAACTCGCCAAAAGGGGGTCCTGTTGGACATCTTCTTCACCGACGGGTACGTGCCATTTTCGGTGGCTCTGCTCGTTTTCCTCGGACTTTTCGTCCTCGAACTCCTGCTTCTTGTCGTCGGCGTCGGCCTGTCCGACCTCGTTGACGACATTCTGCCCGATGCCGATCACGATCATCACTTCGAGGCATTCGGCAAGGCGCTTTCCTTCGTCGGCTGGGGCAGCGTCCCCTCGATGATCGTGATCATGATGCTTTTCGCCTTCTTCGGCGTCGCCGGCATCCTGGTTCAAGGGGTCTCTCACAACATCCTCGGACACGTTCTGTGGTCTTGGATTGCAGCAGCCCCGGCCATCGCCGCGTCCTTCGCCCTTACGCACTACGCAACGCGCTTCCTCGCGCCGTTGATGCCGAACGTCGAGACGTTCGCGGTATCGCGGCACTCCCTCGTCGGTCGCGCTGCGAAGATCGTCTACGGCACCGCCAGCCACACGCTGCCCGCGGATGCCGAAGTCCGCGACACGCACGGCCGAGCCCATCACGTTCAGCTCAAGGCGGAACAAGCCGGAGACACCTTCACAGAAGGCGACGTCGTCTACGTCACCCGTGCCGAGGGCGGGTTCTTCTTCGCCAGCCGCAATGCGCCCACCGTCTATTCCAACACCGGAAAGGATCAATAACTGATCATGTTCGATAACCTTATTTTCATCGGCGTCTCCGCCATTGTCATTCTCCTGCTGATCCTCGGCACCGCCTTCGTCTTCAGCCGTCTCTACACCCGCGCCACCAAGGAGCTGACCTTCGTCCGCACCGGCCTCGGCGGGGAAAAGGTCGTCATGGACGGCGGCGCGCTCGTCTTCCCGGTCCTGCATGAAATCATCAAGGTCAACATGAACACCCTGCGCCTCGTCGTGACGCGCAAGGAGCTGAACTCGCTCATCACCAAGGACAAGATGCGCGTCGACGTGCAGGCGGAATTCTACGTTCGCGTGGGCAAGACCGAAGAGGCTATCTCGGCTGCGGCGACCACTCTCGGCACCAAGACGATGCGCCCGGACGAGCTTGCCAAGCTCATCGAAGGCAAGTTCGTCGACGCCCTGCGTTCGGTCGCGGCTTCCATGGAAATGGGCCAGCTTCACGAAGCGCGCAAGCAGTTCGTCTCGACCGTGCAGGAAAACGTCATGCTTGACCTCACGAAGAACGGTCTCGAACTCGAGTCCGTGTCCCTGACGGGCCTCGACCAGACCGCCCGCGAGTACTTCAACGAGCAGAACGCCTTCGACGCCGAGGGTCTGACCAAGCTCACCAACGAGATCGAGACCCGTCGCAAGCTCCGTAACGAGATCGAGCAGAACACCCGCATCGAGATCGAGCGCAAGCGTACCGACTCCGACAAGCTCTCCTACACGATTTCCCAGGAAAACGAACTGGCCAAGATCGCCCAGCAGAAGGCGCTCGACGAAAACCGCGCCCGCACCGACGCCGAAGTGGCCGTCCTGCGCGCCGAACAGGAACGCCTGTCGCAGGAAGCCGACATCGCCCGCGAGCGCAACATCGAAAAGGCCAAGATCGAAAAGAGCCGCGACATCGCCATCAGCGAGCAGGACAAGAACATCCTCATCGCGAACAAGTCCAAGGACGAGGCGGCCGCCGAAGGCGAGGCCAACATCGCCAAGGCGGAGGCCATCAAGACCCACGAACAGGTCGAAACCGCCCGCCGGACCGAAGTGGCGAACCGTGAAAAGGTCATCGCGGTCATCAAGGCGGAAGAGGAAGCCGAGCAGGCCGCCGTCGGTATCAAGGTTCAGGCCGCCGCCGAGAAGGCCGCAGCAGAAGACCGCGCCGCCGCCGTCATCACGCAGGCCGAATCCGAAAAGCGTCGTGACGAACTCCACGCCGAAGCGACGCTCGCCATCGGCGTGGCGCAGGCCGACGCCCTTCGTCAGCGCAACGACGCCGAAAACTCGATCAGCGAGACTGCCGCGACCCTGCGTCTGCGTCTTGCGATGGTGGCGGAAGTTCGCGGCATGATCGCCGAAGCCGTCCGCCCGATGGAGAAGATCGACAGCATCCGCATCATGGACCTCGACGGCTTCGCGCCGGGAGGAAACGGCGGCGGCGCTGGGGCTGGCGGTTCGAGCGCCGGTGGCGGCACCACCACGGAACGGATCGTCGATGCGGCCCTCACCCACCGCATGAACGCTCCGATCATCGACCAGATGCTCTCGGAAATCGGCATCGTCGGTGGTCTCGCCGGCCTTGCGACCGGACGCTCCAACGCCCTGGACATCGCGGCGACCGTCGCGCCGGCTCCGCAGCAGAAGATCGCTTCGAGCGTATCGGAAATCCTGCCGCACGTGACGAAGCCGCGCCCCGAGGCCGGCTGATTCCCTCCGGTGATCGCTGAATTGCCGTCCCTGTTTTCGATCGGGGCGGCATTTTCCCCTACTATTGGGAGCTACTTTCCTCAATAACCGCTGCAGCAGGCACGACAATGCCCGGCACGTCGTCCATGGCCGAGATGTATGCGAAATCCTCTGGAAAAACAGGATACATCATCGCGAGGCGGCATTTGGTTCCGGCTATCATGCGCTCGGTTGCCTCGGGCACTGACATTCTCACCGTCAATCCGTCCGCGAGATAATCACGCTCGAATTCGCGAAACTGCCGCGTCTCGCGCCACTTGTCCATCATGTCGACCCTGATGAAGAACGGCATGAAGCCGATCTTTCCCTCTCTCCAGCTCTCGAAGGACGACTTCGCGACGAGATCGAGGTCGAGCGTGTCGAACAAGATTATCGGGCCGTCATGGAGCCCCTCCACCATGTCTACCCTTGCTTTCAGGAAAGTCGCCACCGCGTCCCTGACCATTGCGTTGCAGGAGTCGGCACTTACGTGAGCTCCCTTCGGGGCGTCGTAAAGCTCCATCAGTTCCTGCGCGACCCCCGCAAAATTTACGGCTCCCCGGCTCGGGATCGGTCGCCCCTCGACCCGCGCCGCCGACGCGGCGAAGAAATCGCCGTCGCTGATATCGTCTAGGAAGTTCATAAGGATCGTTCTGTGGTAACCACTGATCACCTCGAACTGCTCCGCATCCGTGAATTCCGCGATTCCCCTGACTTGAAAGCAGAGCGTGAAAAGTCCCATGAACTCGTTCTGTTTTTTGTTTTTCTCGTCGCGGTCGCGCAGCAAGCGTGGCAGGTGGGTCTCAACCAAGTATTGCCAGTATGCTTGAGAATGGGCTTCCGTTAACCGGGAACGCGCATATCCTCTTTCTTTCGCGAATGCGTCGATACGCCCTGAAATTTCGTTAATCTCGGTTCCCGTGAGGCTCGCCGACTTTTGCTTTGCACCGCTCTTCGGCATTTCGCCGCCACGCGCTTCAGACGGCGCTGTGTCATTGCCCGCCTTGCGTCCACGCGCGCGGATGACAAATGACCTCACCTCCTCGGCCCTTTTGGCACCTACGAAGAGGTCGGTCGGCTCGCCGTTCACGAAAGACATCACGGTGGGGACTGACTTTACGCCGTATCTCGATGTCAAATCCGGTTCTTTGTCGACGTCTATAGTAAAGAGCGGGGCTGACAGTTCGTCGCAGACGGACGCCAAAATGGGAACCAGGAGCTTGTCCGGTCCGCTCCAAGCGGCCGTGAATAGCGCGATCGCACCGCCTCGGTGTGACGCCTCGATCAATTGCGTCAGTGAGAAATTGCCCGCGCCATTTTGCCCATGAGCCGTTGCCGCTCCGAGGTCTGCGCCATCGCGCGCAGGAGCCGGTTTCGCTGGCTGAAAGAATTTACTTACCCAGTTCATGCTCGTCCCCTCTTTCGAAGACGCATAGGACAGAGGTACTAGATTGGCGTCAAGTAACACTTCTGGGGGATTTCTTTCTACTCGGTTAAGAAGGTGGTGCGGTAGCATCTCCGGCCGTGCAATGCAGACCTTCGTTCGGAGCGTGCTGCCGCCAAGGGTTTCGATTTCGGCTGCCGTCCATCGAAGTCCTTTAAATCGGTTGACGTTCATGCAGCCAGCGGGAACCATAATTACAGTCGCAACTGGAAAACCCAATGCAAAAACTCATCGAAGCCGCCGCAGACATGGCCAAGGCCACCGTCCTCGAAGGCAACATCTCGGCCACCGATCTCCGCGACCACAAGAAGAATGTCGCCGTGAAACTAGCCAAGTCCCTGGCATGGACCCTCATCCAGAACCATCCGCTCTACATCGCGTTCACGCTGGCGCTCTGGGGTCTGGCTGCGTTCGCAGCGCTCGTCTTGGGCATCGTCGCCTACTTCTGGTTCACCTGACATGTTGATCGACATCAGGATGCCGGCTTTCATCAGCTCGGCAATCCTTCCCCGCCAACGTTCGCCAAGACGGGTAATGGCACTCGTGCCGACCGTCGTGGAACTGCAGGAGACTGACGAGGCGTGCATGCGTCTCGTCGCTCGCGGGACTTATCGTGGCTACGAGCCGGAAGATGTTCGGGCAGCCAATGGCCTATTCTATCGAAAGCTGAAGACTTACGACGATAAGCTGGAGCCTGCGTTAATCGGACACTTCTGGCATGAGACATTCGTCAAACAAGCCCGCCGAGCGCTTCCGCGATTGGGGGATGTGCTTCCCCGCGGAGCTGCATGGAACATCATCAATCGAGACAGCACAAGGAAAACGGTTCCCTCCCTCGTAAGGATCGGGAAATCCATGGAACTAAACGAGGAGGGCGAGAGGGAACTCGCTGAAGTCCGATCCGACTACGTCTCGGTGGTATCCAAAGCCATGATGATGGGCGGTGATTGCTGGGTTCCAACGCCGGAGCCTATGTTGTCTGTGGCACACTGGACGGACAACCCGATGACGATGCACATCGACAGCCACTTTTCCGGGCCACAGATGCGCAGGCTGTTCAACGACTGTTTTCTAGGGCGGACGTTTTACACCATCAAGCAACTTCCAGAAGCCCTCGCTGCCGACATGGCTTCCCCGGGAGAACGCGACGGCGTCTCCATGGAGGTTTTCGACTCCTCCGTATTTTCGGACGAGGTTCCAGTCGGCGAGGCTATCGCCTTGCTATGGTACATCGGCATCAGAAAGGAGATTGCGAAGCCCATCCAGCGAAGGCTTCTCGGTTTCGTCCGGGACGAGCAGCGGTGGACATGGGACGCCGTGTCCAGTGAGATCGAGTACGTGTTGTCGCGTATTTCCCTTGACGACAAGGACCGCCGGATGCTCGAGTTTCATATGGCCCGGATTGACGACCGCCCGATTGCCGTCGAACCCCATCTCCGGCCGATGGCCGCTGGCCGGTAAGTGCCATTACGGGCGAAGCGCGGCACCACGATTTCCATTTATCCCGCTTCTGACTTCCAATCAGCCGGGATCGCCCGCTGTTAGAAACTGTCGCGGTCTCGGTCGCGTTCGATGTCTTCCAGTCCGTGCTTCGCGTCGATGCGACGGCCTTCAAGCGCCCAATGTTTCATGTCTCGCAGGGCGCGCTGCGCGCGTTCGAGCGCTGTGTCAGGACAGGGGCAGACGTAGCCGTTCTCGGGGTCTTCCAATCGCAGGGGGCGGCCGTTGCCGTCGAACTCCTGGTTATCCCAGGCAACGAGTTCCTTGACGATCGAGAGGTAGCGCGGGTCGATGTGTTGAGCGTTCTCTGTCACGAAGCGTTCCTTTCCTGTTGCCTGCTACATCCATGGTTGACGAGACAGGTCGGACCGTCAATCAGGATCGGCCGGCAGACCGCAGGCGGCGTCCGTGGCAACTCCAGTCGTATTGCCGATTGCACGGTAATGGACGACGTTGTCCAAAAGTTCTACGGAGACGCCGCATGGCTGAAGAATACCTGATCCAGCCCGACAACACGGGAATCAACGTCAACGCCTTCTTCGAGCATCACTACGAGCGCACCGCTGGCCACTTCCAGCCCAACCGTATCGAGGACATCAAGGCTCCGGTCACGTACGCCGCTCAATACCTCTTTGACGCCATCAGTCCGCTGCTCGTAACGGCCGTTCTGCAACAGGACGGCATCGACATCGGTCTCCCGTCAGGTTGGCGGGCCAAGAGTCTCGATCTCGGCAGGGTGTGGACGAAATTCATCGACTTCGTGAACCCCGACGACGCCGACGCCGGCTTCATCATGGCTTGCGACCTGCGCATAGAAGAGGTTCGTGACCGTGACTTGCCGATCGAGGAACTCGTCAAACGCATCCGTGTATCGCAAGGAGAGCGTGAGAGCCTGGCGAAGAGCAACGCGTCGTCCGATCTGTTTCGCCCGGAAAACAGCTCGGAGATCGCGCAGTTCAGGCTTTATCGCTATGAATCCGACCCCGGCGATCTGGAGGTTCTGACCCGCAGGGAACTTCAACGGTGCCTCCTCAGAGACGACGACCTTGAGGCGGTCATCCGCTATCGTGTCCCGAGCCGCTTGGCGGTCCCGTCGGACATTGTCTTGCTTACGTCGTCCGACAAGGTGATGGAGCCTGGTGCGGCATTGTCGGCGCTTCCTGTAATCGCGGAGTTCGCCTCCAAGTTCGACGGGTTCGCGGACCTGATGCAGCGCCATTCCGAGATCGGGTACGTCGGCATGGACAGCCGCTACCAGTCGCTTCTCGTCGCTGCCCGCGGCACCTTCAGCCACACGGCATCGTTCCCCGGCTCGAACTTCGCCGCGATGATCGAGGAAATGTGGAAAAGAAGCGTCGCGATCGACGTCGCCTCGAGGATGGACTACATCACCACACTGACCGATGCCCTCCTTGAGGACGGCTACACGTCGGCGGAGAACGACTACGATTGCGACGACGGCGACAACCGCCTCTATGCCCGCGACGACGGCGGCGTGCCTTGTCTTTACGTCGAAAACGCCGAAGAAGCGGAGGACGAAGGCATCCTCGTTTCGTTCAGGGATGGCCGCGTGATCGTGGCGAATTCCGACTACGCGACCCCTGGCCTGAGGAAGTCCACCATCATCGACATGATGGTGGACGAGAAGCGCGTCGAAGAGGTGACCGACATCTGCGGCTACGACGACCGTTTGGCAGTCGTCATTCGTCAGGCGCTGACGAACATCGACTGCGCGCACGCAGCACTGTTTCCGGATGCAGCTGACGACCTGAAGCCAGCGGCCCCCGAAGGTCCGTGACTACTCGTCCTTGGCTTCCGGCGGTGCGGTCACGTCGGCGGGTTGGCCTTGCGTGGCGTCTTCATCCTGCCCGTCCGCGGCATCCCTTGGTGGGACAGGTCGCCCAGCGCCGATTTCATGATCGCCTTCAAGAGCGGCACGCCGCCCGAACCATTCCTTGGTGATCTCGAGTTTCATTGCTTCTCCGTTTGGCTTGCGCGGGAAACCACGGCCTTAGGCCGCGGCCCGCCTGGCTGCGGATTTGGCCACATTCTTGGTGGCCGCCACGGCCTTGGCTCGGGAGGACTTTGCCTTGCGGCGGATCGTTCCGGCCTTGTCCTTCGTCTTACGAGCGGCCGTGGCCGTCTTCGCCGCTGCCGCCTTCTTGGTTTTCGCGTTGACCTTGGTCGTCTTGGACTTCGCGGCTTTGGCCTTCACTGTCGTGGACTTCGCGGTCTTGGCCGTTTTCTTGTCCCTCGGCTTCGTGGTGGTCGTCTTCGCCTCTGTCTTGGGCTTTGCCGCCTTCGGACGGCGGCGTGTACGGCCCTCGCCTTCGTGGAGCCATGCCTCGGCCCCGATGATCATCTTGAGCGACTTCTCTCCGTCGCCGAGCGGAGCGACGAGGAAGCGGTTCCAGTCCTTGGTGAGGCCGAGCTGGGCTAGGCACTTCACCAGGCGCGCCATGGTGCCGTCCGACGCCCACTTGGCGAACTTGGCATAGGCGACGTTCCATTTCCCCGCCTTCTTGTCCATGTAGGCCCAGCCCTTGTTGGTCCGCATGACGTCGATCAGCTCCTCGACCTGACGCCGGGTCGCGTTCATCGCCTCTCCGAGATCGGGGATACGCGAAGCGATGAGCTCCCAGTCTTCGTTGGCGATCCGGCCGTCCACCAGACCCTTGCGCGCCTTCACGGCCTCCTTGACCTTCTTGGCGTAGGCCTTGGTGCGTTCACGGTAGGTGTTGCCCTCGGGCGCTGGCAGTTTGGGAGCGGCGGCGCGTCCACGCTTCTTGGGTTCTTCGCGGTGGCGGCGCAGGCCGTTGGCGATCTGGGCCATCAGCGGCCTGATCTGGGGGCCTGAAACGGCGCTCGGGCCACTGGAGAACTCGGTGTAGGTCTCGCGCCAGGTGTCGGTCAGGCCGACCTTGAACAGTGCCATGACGATTGAATGCAGGATGCCCGTCTCGAACCAGCGGACGAACTTCGCGTGGACCGAGCTCCACTGGCCATAGCGGTAGTCGAGGTCCCGCCATGCCCGGCGGCTCTGCATCAGGTCCAGGACGGCGTCGACGTGGAGGCGGTTTCCGTCGGTCACCTTGCCGCCGGAGGCTCGGATCGCCTGGCTTACGGCCTTCCACTGTTTGTCGTCGAGATAGCGGTTGAGTTCGGGTATACCGGTGATCATGGCTCGAATCCGATGAATGGGGTCTTCTATTTTCGTGCCGGCATTTGTAACGAGTTCTTGAATTACGTCAACATAAATTCACGACCCCGGTCCGTTAACGGCAAGACGGCGATGTTTTGCCCTTTTTTTGGGGCCGTCCCCATGCCTGCCCCACCCCGGGATTCGATCTGCCCCTCCGCTCGATTGACGTGTGCCGTCTTCGAACACAACGCATGCTATACGTAGCCGCGTTTACCATTTCATAGCTTTTCCTCTGACTCATACCGTACGCACCTTAAACCGCGGTTTTCAATAAGCCCTTGTAAACACTCAATTAACTTGTCCACACGAGTTCTGGTAACCGGCGTCTTAACGCTTGCGCCCCGGCGCGAGTTCTTGTATACGCCGCTGGAACCCGAAATGTGCCACCCGGATTGGACTGTATGTTTTCTAGGAAGTCGGCTCCGCCGATCCCATTTGAAGTCCGCAAGGAAATCATCACGACGCTCTTCGGAGCGAAGGGTGTCCTTATTTCGGGATGTTTCGCGCACGTGATCTGCATGGCGGTCGCTTGGGGGGCGACCAAGGACACGAACTACTTCCTGTGGATTCCTCTGTTCGTCGCGGCGGTCGCCGTACGCGTCGCCGTCTTCGGCGCATACGACCGCATTGTGACAACGATCACGACGACCGAACAACTCGACTACTGGGAGCGCCTCTATATCCTGGCCGCCGCAGGAACCGCCGTCGCGGTCGGATCGGTCGCTGCCTACTCCGGTCTCACCTCGCCCCATACCATCGCACCCGCCATCGGCATGGGACTGGTGGGCGGAACGATGATCTCGATCGTCGGGCGAAACTTCGGCTCGATCATCAACGCCAAGGTGATGACCTATTGCATATGCGTGCCGTTGGTCATCGGCTTCATGATTTCCGGTCCGGTCAACGACGACTACCTGATCAGCATTTCGTCTATCCCCATCATCATCATCATCCAGAGTTCGAACAAGATCGCGGCTTACCTGCACGGGCTGATGGTCACGGCTCTCAAGACGACACGTCTGTCCGAGATCGCCTCGCAGAAGTTCATGGCCGCCATCGGCAGCATGCCCAACGGGCTGATCATGGTCGACGGCAACCAGAACATGGTGGTCATCAACGAACAGGCCCGCTTCAAGCTCGGCCCCAAGCTGGAAGAGGGCCGTCCACTGTTCGATGCCCTCCGGTTGCTGATGAGAGACCCCGAGAGCCTGATCGATGCGATCCGCTCGGGAGCCATCGGCGAAGATATCAGGGAAGTCACGTACGAAGCTCTCGACGGGCGGTGGCTGCGTTTCCGCGTCAGTCGTCTCGCCGAATCCGACAAAAAATATAGTGATGAAGAATGGGGTGGCCGCCAGCAAGACGCCTACATCCTCACCATTCTCGATGTTTCCAAGAAGGTGGCGGCCGACCGGGAGATGGAGCATCTGGCCCGCTACGACGGCCTGACGAAGATCGCCAACAGGCGGTTCTGGGAAGAGTCCACAGCGCTCGCGGTTTCCGAACTCGGGGAGAACTCGCTGGTCGGTCTGGCCGTCCTCGACGCCGACCGCTTCAAACTCATCAACGACACCCTCGGCCACGATATCGGCGACGAGGTCATCAAGGGCATCGCCGCAAGGATCGGCAGCGTCGACGACCCGCGCATCCTGGCTGGCCGCCTCGGCGGCGACGAGTTCGTGGTCCTCGTCCCCGGCCTCGCCAGCGTCGAGGAAGGCAAGCGGATTTACGACCGCATCTTCTCGGCTATCTCGACGACTTATGTGATCAAGAGCCAGAACGTCGAAGTCCGGTGCAGCGGCGGGGTTATCATCCGGCCCAAGAGCGAGTTCGACCTGCACCCAGACATGAGCCGCGCCGACATGGCCCTCTACAAGGTCAAGCGGAACCCGAACCAGGCGTGGATGCTCTTCGACGAAAATCTCGAGGAGGAGTACCAGACGACCCTCCGCATCAAGGCCGACCTGCGCACCGCCATCGACCATTGCTCGCTAGAGGTCAACTACCAGCCGATCTACGACGCCAAGGGAGAGCGCATCGTGTCCGCCGAGGCGCTGTGCCGTTGGGAACACTACGACGCCGGCTATATCCCTCCCGCACGCTTCATCGCGCTGGCCGAGGAAATCGGCGTCATCGGCAAGCTGACCGAGTACGTGCTTCGCACGGCCTGCCGCGACTGCATGTCGTGGAACTCGGATGTCGGCGTGGCGGTCAACCTTTCCGCCCTCGACCTCGCGAGGGACGGCATCGTCGAGATGATCTCCAACGCGCTCGCCGCGTATGCGATGCCGGCCTCTCGGCTCTGCATCGAAGTGACGGAGACCGTTTTCGTCAAGGATTTCGAGAAGACCGCCGCGACCCTGATGACGCTGCGAAACATGGGGGTCAAAACCTCGCTCGACGACTTCGGCACCGGGTACTCGTCGCTCAGCTATCTCAACAGGCTCCCGCTGAACCGGGTGAAGATCGACAGGTCGTTCGTCGTGCCGATCGTCGAGGACAAGAAGGCGCAGCAGCTGTTCAGCGCCGTCGTCGGCCTCGCCAAGGGTCTTGGCTACGAGGTCGTGGTGGAGGGCGTCGAAGACCGTGATCAGCTGGAGAAGGTCGTATCCGTCGCGGGTGTCGACATGATCCAAGGCTACATCTTCTCGCGCGGTCTTTCCAACGACGAGATGAAAAACGTGGTCGAGATCAGGAGACCGGGCTGGAAGAGCGGAAAGGTCATCCGCCTCGTCGCCGACGGCGCTAAGCCCGCCTGACACGTCCGCCGCGACGCGCTGCCATGTATTGGCGCGCCAGCTCGTCGCACTTCTTGTTGACCCAGCTTCGGGCCGACTTCGATTTCGAATGTCCCTTGACGTGCTTCAGCCAGACCCGCACGGAAGGCTTCATCGCCCGCACGACCCCAATCGCCGTCCCCATCGAATTAGGAAAGCTCTTCGGAGCCTGTGGAATGCCATGCGTCCCGTGATGGTCGCCGACGGCTCCAGCGTTTGGATGGAACTCGCGCATCCAGCTCAGAGCCGCGATGTTGTCGCACTGGAGAACCACGGTCGTCGCCTTGTCTCCGACGACCCGGAATACGTGCCTGAGGGACATCGCGATCCCCCAGAACTCGGCATCGTTGGAACTCGAACAGGAGACCGGGATCGCTTCACCGAAGAACTCGCCCTTTTCCATGTCGTCGGTGCGATACCAAGCACCGTATCCCGCCGCTCCCGAGTTGGGGCAAAACGAGACGTCGCAGAACAGCGTTACGAGTCCTGGCGTGACCTTCTTTTCCGCGGCCGTCCCCTCTGATTGTCGTAACTTGAGCGTTTGGAGGGCTGGCATGCGGCTGATCCGATCGTTGTTTTAACGGCTTCACGCAAGCGTAAGTCGGCAAATGACGTCTTGCAATAATGCTGGCGGTGTCATTGATGTCTTGATTTCTGTGTTGACATCCGGCCTTCGGTGTCGCAAGACACTTCGACGTCAATTTGCTCCGGGAGAACGGGCTTGTTTCTATCGCTTTCAGTTTCGGGCGAACATGCGTCCGATCTCGGCTTCATCCTTTACAAGCACCCTGACAGGGTCTTCGAGAAATCGACACCGAAGCACAGGATCACCGGATTTTTCCCCGTAAACACCGCCGATCGCGCGGAGTTCTGCCTGGCGGTCGAGGTCGACCAGGTGGAGCGTGTGCGCGGTGTGAACTGGGATCGCGGTATCGCATCCTACGTCGAACCCATGCCGTTCCTCGCCGCTTCCCACATGTCGCAGGCGCTTTCGAGCGCGCTCGGCTCCGCGATGAACGGCATCCTCGCTTCGAAGGACCCCGCTATCGACGCGCGCGTCAAGGAAGTCGGCGCGAAACCGTTGCCGATCACCATCAAGGTCGGCCCCGTTCGTTGCAACCCCGATATGATCGATGTGTTGTTCGGGGAACTCGGGTGGACTTCCACCGTCGAGGCTCACGAACTCGCCGTCCCGAACGTCGAAGTGGACGACGACCGCCCTCTCCACGTGTTCACGCTGACTGGCGATGCCACCGTGTCGTCCGCCCTCACCCAGCTCTACGTGCTGCTTCCGGTTCTCGATCCGCGCCGCCATTACTTCTATGACGAGAGCGAGGTCCGCAAGCTGTTCGACAAGGGCGGCGATTGGCTGAAAACCCATTCGTCGCGTGACCTGATCATCAGCCGCTACCTTTCGAAGAGCAGGGAGCTTCGCGAATACGCGCGCCAGCTGTTCGGCAGGTTCCAGGAAAAGAAGGACCTCGACGAGCTTATCGCCGAAACGGAGGAGGCGATGCGCGACTGGGAGGACCCGGACGACAACTCTCCGCATCAGCAGCGCCATTCCCGTATCGTCGGTGACATCTCCGATTGGGGCGCGCGCAACGTCATCGATCTCGGATGCGGCGAAGGCAAGCTTCTGGAGCGGCTCGTCCGCATCGCTCCTGACATGCGTGTCGTCGGCATCGAGCCGTCGGCCCGCGAGATCGAACGCGCGCGCAAGAAGCTGTCCAACAATCCGGGCAAAACCCTCGATCCGCGCGTCCAGTTCGTTCATGGCTCTGCTATGTACGGCGACGAGCGCTTCAAAGGCTTCGACGCCGCCGTCTTGTCGGAAGTGATCGAGCATGTCGACGAAGACCGCCTGTCTCTGCTTGCCCGCAGCGTATTCGGCATCATGGCCCCGCGTCGCGTGATCATCACGACCCCGAACGGCGACTACAATAAGGTCTTCGGCTTCAAGTCCGGCGAGTTCCGCCACGCCGACCATCGGTTCGAGTGGACGCGAGCCGAATGCCATGCATGGGTGGACAGCGTCGTTGCCGCCTATGACTACGAAGCCGAGGTCACGCCCGTCGGCGGCCGCAATCCCGAGGCCGACGAGGCGAACGGCGAGATTTCCCACTACATCGTGTTCACGAAGAAAGAAGGCTGATCCATGACAGAGATCACGCTCAACGAACTTGGACTGGTTCTTCTGGTCGGCCCCACGGGTGCCGGCAAGACCTCCTTCGCCTCGCGCCTCTTCGGCCCGCACGAGAGCGTTTCGCTGGACACCTGCCGCGCGCTTGTCAGCGGCGATGCCGAGGACCAGTCCGCGACCCGCGATGCCTCCGACGTGGCCGAGCGCATCATCGAGGCCCGCCTGCGCCGTCGTCTTCTGACGGTCGTCGACGCAACCAATGTCCGTCACGAAGACCGTCAGCGCTGGATCGACGTGGCCGAGCGGACCCATTCGCTCGTGACCGCCATCGTTCTCGATCCCGGAATGTCCTTCTGCCACAAGCACGCCCGCAAGCGCGAGGGAACCCGCTACAATCCAAGGGCGGTCGAACAGCATCATGCCCTGCTGACCCGCGACAAGCGCAAGCTCGGCAAAGCGTTCGGGATCAGGCAGGCAATCTGGCTCTCATCTCCGGAAGAGATCGAAAGCGCCACGGTGGTGCGCCGCCGGAGCTTCAACGACCTTCGCGACGTCAGGGGGGAATTCGATATCATCGGCGATATTCACGGGATGGCCAACGAACTCGAGGCGCTGTTGGCGAAGCTTGGCTGGTCGGTCGCCTGGCGTGGCGAGGGCGAAGACCGAACTGTTACGCTGTCCCATCCGGAAGACCGCAAGCTTGTGTTCGTCGGCGACGCCGTCGATCGTGGCCCACGCTCGCTCGACGCGCTGCGCATCATGCGTTCCGCCGTCGATTCCGGCATCGGCTATGCGGTCGCGAGCAACCACGATGCCCGCATTTCACGCTGGCTTCGTGGTCAGACCGTCTCCGATGGCGGCGGCATCGAGACCACGCAGGCGGAGTTCGAAGGCCTGTCTGAGGCGTTCAAGGTTTCCATGGGCGAATTCCTCGACGCGCTTCCGGCCCACTACGTCTTCGACGACGGCAACCTCGTCGTCGCCCATGCCGGCATCGAAGAGGGAATGATCCTCGGTGCGTCCAAGGCGATGCGCGAGTTCGCCGTCTACGGTCCCAAGACCCCACCCGACGCCGACGGCAAGAGCGAGCGCGTGGACTGGGCGAAGGACTACCGTGGCAAAGCCTCGGTGGTCTACGGACATGTGGCCTGCGACGAGGCCGTCTGGTTCAAGAACACAATCTGCATCGACACGGCGGCCGTCTACGGCGGCGAGTTGACCGCTCTGCGCTGGCCCGAGAAGACGATTGTCTCGGTCAAGACGGACCGCGCCTATGCAGAAACCGACAAGCCCCTCTTCTCCCGCAAGGACAACCGCGGCTTCCTCGAACTGTCGCATGCCGACGTGACGGGCAAAAAATACATCGAGACCTCGCTGGCACGCCGCATCACCATCGAAGCGGACCAGATGGGCGCGGCGATGGAGACGCTATCCCGCTTTACGATCGATCCGAGGCTCCTCGTCTACTTGCCTCCGACCATGTCGCCTGTCGAATCCTCGGGTATCGACGGCTTCCTCGAGCATCCGAACCAGGCCTTCGAGTATTACCGGTCGGTCGGTCAGGACACTGTCGTCGTCGAAACCAAGCACATGGGGTCCCGCGCGCACGTCCTCGTCTGCCGCGATGCGGCGGCGGCGCGCTCGCGCTTCCATACCGAAGACGACAACCTCGGGCATATCTGGACGAGGAACGGCAACCCGTTCTTCAAGGACGGCGACCGCCGTGCCGTTCTCGAGCGCGTAGCGGCGGCGGCAGGGCCTCTCTTCGACGAACTGAAGTCCGACTGGCTTCTGCTCGACGCCGAAATAATGCCGTGGAACACCAAGGCCGCCGCCCTGATCCGCGACCAGTACGCCCCGACCGGCAAGGCCGCCCAGATCGGCACGGGTCTGGTCCTCGACGCGCTTTCGCGGTTCGCCGCGCGCGGTGTCGCCGATGTCGACACCCAGCTTCGCCACGTCCGCGAGCGTCACAGCAACGCCGAGGCCTTCGACAGGGTGTGGCGAGGCTACAGCTGGGCGACGCCCTCCGTCGACGACCTGCGGATCGCCCCTTTTCACGTTCTGGCGAGCGAGGGGCGGGTTCATTCTCGTGAGCTTCACTCCACTCACATGCGCTGGATCGACATGGTCCTTGGCAAGGACGCCATCATGGCGAAGACGGATTTCACGAAAGTGTCCCTGACGGAGCCGAAGGCGCTGGACGCGGTCATCGACAAGTGGCTCCACGACACCGGTAACGGTGCCGAGGGCATCGTCGTCAAGCCTCACAGCTTCACGGTCATGGGTGAACGCGAGATGATCCAGCCGGCTCTCAAGGTCCGTGGTCGCGATTACCTCCGCATTATTTACGGAGTTGATTACGACCTTCCCGAAAATCTTTCGCGACTGCGCGAACGCGCGACCAAGTCGAAAAGGGCAAGGGCGATCAAGGAACACGCGCTCGGCGTCGAGGCGCTCGACCGCCTTGTCAGGGGAGAACCTCTACGCCGTATCCACGAATGCGTGGCTGCCATCATCGGCCTCGAATCCGACCCCTCCGATCCGCGGCTTTAGGCTGCGGGTCGTGGCGACGGCGGAACCTGCGACACCGCCTTCGCCCGCATCCTCTTGAGGAAGTCCACGAGCTCGGGGGCAGTCCCTTCCTCCAGCCGGTGGTAGGCGTTGCCAGTACCGATCCTGATCTCTCCGTTCGAGCGCACCTCGAGAGAGGCGACGATCGTCGACGATCCCCCCGCTCCATAGAGGTTCAGGTCGATGACGTCGTCGCTCCTGCCGGTCGTGATCAGCTGGAGCAGTTCGCCGTTCGGCTGTTTGTGGAAGTAGTGATTGATGTAGCGCTCGCTGCCGTCACGATCGGTGAACCGATGGTCCATGGCCTCGACGATTTCGCAGAATTTCTGGCTCCATGCGCGCCACAGTAGATCGGAAGTCTTTTCCATCGGATTTCTCGGTGTTTGGAAGCGTCACACCATTCGAACCCGGAACGCGGGCAAAATCCACCGCGAATTGCGGTGCCGCCGTGGGGTTTGGGTCTTGGGGTCACGGCGGCACCATATGAAGACGGCGGGGGGGTTGTGCCGTCGTCGGGGCGTGTTTGGCCGGAGACGGTGGCGAAATCAAGCCTGCTTTGCGGCAATCCCCGACTTTCGATGCGAGTTCGTCAATTTTCCGATCATCGGTTTCGACCTCTCCCTATTTGTTGAGGCGCGTTTCGTCGCGAATTGTATCCCGTACCTTGTCGAACAAGGTTCCGTTCGTCACCTGGTCGATTTCGCGCGGCGTGAGCCATCGGATGTCGTCCGCCTTGTTGCGCTCGAGGTTGCGGGGCTTGCCGCCCTGCGCCTTGCAGAGGAAGTAGGTGATCGACCGGCCGGTGACGGGATGCACCCGCTCGCCGATCTTTCGCACGACATCGCAGCGGAGCCCGATTTCCTCGCGTAGTTCGCGAACGACCGCCTCCTCATGGGTCTCGTCCCGTTCGACCTTCCCGCCCGGGAAGGTCCACATCGTCCCCGACTGGTTGGTTTGCCTGAGCATAACCGCCCGCCGCCTCCGCAGAACGACGCCCACCACGACATCCGGGTAAACCGCTGCCCCCGCCGCCTTTTCGGCGGCGGCACCCGCATCGTCGGTCGTTGGGCGGCCGCCTTCCAGCTCGAGGGTGAACTTCATCGGAAGCGCGCTCGTCCCGCGGTTGCCGCGCCAGCGACGAAGAACGTCGGCGATCTTGCTCAACATGGTTTTCTCCTCTTCAGGAGAATTGTGACCTCTCTGTAAAGCTTCGACAACGGAATTTGACGTCATGATTTATTTTCACGTCGTCGATTTCCTTCATGCCCGGTTCATGGTGGCACAGGCATGATCTTCATATTCCGAGAGTAGACCGAAATGAAGACCGTAAAACTACATCGCATTGGCGGCAACGAAGGCCGCTTCAACATCTTCATGGGATTCGTCATCGAGGCGATATTCATCGCGTTCCCGATGACCTGCATGGCCGTGGTGCTCTACGATATCAGCCTGAGAGGGATGCATTCCGTGTTTTCGATCATCGGATGCTGCATCCTCTCCGTATGGGCGGTGTTCCGCGCGGTGACGTTCTGCATGGGTAAGTTCGACGGGTGGTACGAGGACCGCTTCGCACGCAAGAAGGCGCGCTCCGGGAAAGCATGACGGCGACCTTGCCGATCAGGGAAGGTACCGCCCTCGCCCGGCGGATCGATAGATGAATCCGACCAGCATTATCAGGGCGTAGAAGAGCGTCGCGGCGACGAGCAATGACGACATCGATATAAGCGGCACCTTCGTGACAAGGTGTCCCAAAAGCGACAGTACGATGGAAAGCACGGCGATACCGATCAAGGTCTTCGTAGTTACGGCTTCCATGACACCCCCAAAATGTCAGTCGGCTAGGTTCCTCTTCCGAACGCGCAGATGAGTAGCATGCTATCCGGTGGTTGTATATACTCCAATTGGAGGAACTATCCTGAGTATTGCAATGTCTACGGCGATAAACCCCTGCCCGGATGACAGTAAAATCGCAAATGCATCCAATATACAGTTTGTATTACTCTTAATTGATTGATTCCGTTCACTTTGACGTTCGCCGTTCTCTCGAATCCGAGTGAAGTTGACGTCTGTCAATTACATGAAAATACACCCAAAAATGGTCCGTCGCGGCGTCCGGGAATTTACTTCGTCCGACCGTTTTGGCGATCTCTTTGGCTAGCGCGGAAACCTTGGGAGGCTGGCCAATTCTGGACGCGACTTGCCGATATCTTCGAGTCTTGCGACGATGGATGCCGCCCTCGTCGTGTTCGTCGCGCACTTGTTCAGCTCTTCGACCGTCTCGGGTGAAACAGGGAAACGGATTATCGTCACATCGAATCCTGACGCTTTCTTCTCGGCCCATGCGTCCACGCTCTTTGCGCTTCCATGCTTCATCATGGTGTCGCCGACCAGAGCGATGGCGAGTTCCTCGGTTCCGTCGCACACATGTCGCGAGTTTGGACCGACATAGCTAGGCCTTCCCGGCTGCGTGGTGTAACTCCAGACGTCGCCATGCTCGATGAAATAGGGGCCTTCCATTGCTTTTTTCTCGCGTTCGCCGATGCGTAAAGGATGCTGTCCGGCGCGGCATTCGACAAGTCCGCGTTACAGCGCTTGTCCATTGTGATATGCGGTCGGCAATGGCCTGATGCGGAAGTTTTAGAGGAGAACGACCATGGATACCGTTGAACTTTCCAATCTGCGCCGCTCGACCGCCGACCAGGCATATCTTGATTTCGAGTTCGACGAAGGCTGCGCGCCCGAAGCGGACAATGGATGGGAGGACGACGGCCTCGGCAACTTCACCAAGACGTTGTTCATCCCGAACCAGGACGATCCGGCCGGACCGACGCTCAAGGGCGTCTTCAACGTCACCTTCGATCCCGGCTCGGTCGTTCCAGACAGCGTCTGGGCGACGCTCGACGGAAACGACATTGGCCGAAAGCCTGCGGTTGCCGCCTCGACGGCTCTTGGCCTCTAAGGAGCGCAGATGCTGTTCAAGGCCACCTACCCTGCCATCGTCACTTCCCGCCCACTGCGTCGGCCCTCGCTGACGCGGTGTGTCGTCCGCCGCGAGACAGAGCTTGAGGTTCCGGAGGTCGCTTCGGACGGCGCTCCCGTCGTCATGACGATTCACGGCCACTACAATCACGAGGTCAAAAACTGGGGCGGTCCGGTGCCGATACGAATGATCGGCGAACAGCATTACATGCCGCTCATGAAGGTGGAGCGTTTCGCGGAGACACTCACCGATCCGTTTCCGGACCTTTCCTACAGCACCATTCCGCATTTCAGCTACAGGAAGGATGTTTTTCAGCCGATCCGCCACCGTCTCTACGACGAGCTTGCGAACTACGGAGGTCTGAACTCACCGCCGTGGCCGAGCGCGATCGAGCACCTCCTTCGTCCCGACAGCAGCAGCCACATCTTCGACAAGCAGGCCAAAGCATTTCACGGGCCGACAGGCAGGCTTCCGATCGACGAAGCGGGCGAGGCCGACATAGAACGCTGCAGGCAGTTCTTCGCGGAAGGCTTCGAAGGATACAAGATCATCGACGGCGTGGTCTGGAGGCCGATCCCGGAACCCTGTTACCAGGTGGACGTGGACAACGGCATCATCTCGTCGGTTATCCCCTTCGGCCTATTCCCCTCCCCGTACAATCCTGCCGAGGCGCGGGTAGTCACGAGCGCCACGCACTTCTTCGCGGCCGACAGCCTCGATGAGGCCAAGGCCTTTTCGCGGGCGCAGGGGAAGGACAGGTTCGCGGCGGAGATGCTGGAAACGACCGGTTGTCTGGTCGAGGTACTCGACGACCGCGCCTTGCTCGGCCACGACTACGCAATGGCCGGCCTCTTCCAGACCGCCAAGGAAATGCGTGGTTGGTTCGGGGTCGACGTGCCGCCGGAGGCACGCGAAACGGTAATGGAGCTTCGTCAGGCTATCGACGCATCCGCCAGCCCATTCGACGTGTCTTCCGATCTGGAGCCGGCGGTCCGCGCCGCAGTCGCGCTCGAGGACATCGTACCCCGGTGGTACAACCCCCGCATCGACGTCAAAACCGCGCGCAGGATCGCGAAACAGCTGGAGCGGCAGGATTCGCAGGCCATCGCCGTAACCGTCAGGCGTCCAGGCCTTTAGCCGTCGGAACCACGCTACGGTTTCCTGTGAGGAAACCGTAGCGGCTACAAGGCGGACAACCGTTGCGGCTTCCGCTTGCCTCTTAGGGTGCGATCAGCGCTCCGATTGACCGGCCGCCGCGGTCTCGAGGCTCTCGACGATCCCTTCGACCCGTTCGAGATAGGGCTGCAACATCTTCCTCGCTTCACTGACGGCCGCGGAGGTCAGCTTCTGGACGAGGGCCTCCCCTTGGGCGAAGGTCAGCGCGTTCGCTACGTTTGCCTCGTCGTGAAGCGTTGTGCGGACGAAGAACCTGACGTTGTCCGAAAGCTGGTCGTAGTCGAAGTGCGGAATCTCGGCGCTCATTGTCTGTTCCTGGTCGTTGCCCATAGTAGCGCGCTAGCCGGCTCCGCGGGTTTTTGCAAGACCCCGGACGCATTGGGAGGTCAAATAAAGGCCCCAAACTCCGTTGACTACGTCGCCGCGTTTCTCACAATCAAAGAACTCATTCCTCGAAACAGGTGCGGAAAATGGTCGACGGCATCGGCGCACAAACCGGACTCTGGCGCGGTCGCGCCGCATACCAGGCAGGACCTGCGCCAGCAGGTTCCGCCATCCCGAAACGCGAGAACGCCAGGACGGTCGAGCCTTTTGGCCTGCCTGTCTCAGGGAACCGGTTCCTTCGGTATGAAATGGCTCTCCCGCTGTTGCCAGGCGATAGGCTGGCAACCGTCGTCGCCTCGCGCCGCCCCGATGCCGCGCATTTGCTCCGGGACGCCACTCCTCATTGGGACAAGCTGCGCAGCAGCGGCGCGAGGACCCGTGAACTTTTCAAGAGCGACACCGAGGTCATGCAAGACCTTCTGTCCGATGCGGCACGCGAGTTTCAGGCTCTTCTGGAAGCCGGGCTTTGCCAAGAAGCCAAGAGCCTTTCCGGAATAATGGATTTCATCGAGCGGGTTGTTTCGGAACTTCCAGGCTACCCCGCGCTTGAGGATGCGGTCATTGAAGCCGCCCGCAGGACCTTGGCGTTCGTGGAACACGCCGAACCTGCGGTCGATTACCTCGCGGCGGGCGGGATGTCCTTGTTCAGGGAGCGTGGTGCCGCCAGTCTTCGCGTACCGGAACAGGACGACTTCCCCGGCGCACGGACAACGCCTCATCCCAGTCCCGTCTCCAAGGGCCATCCGTTTCTTGGACCTTGGCCGGCTCACCGCGAGATGCAGACCGGAGACTTCCACGGGATCGATCCCGAGACCGGCGAGGAATGTCTGACAGCCCGCGGGCCTCGCGAGTTGGGCATACTTCTGGCCGATCTTTGCAAGGACGGCGACATTGAGCTGAACGTGAAGTCGTGCGTTCCTCACGGAAAGCCAAGCGGACAGCTCGGCCTTTGGACCCGCCTCGCCGCCCGCCGCCGCATGGTGGAAACAGTGACCTTGACGCTTCCTCGAGGCCTATCGCCAGAAGAATCGTTGATACGCTTTGCCGATACCGCGCCGAACTTCGAGTTCCCCGTATGGAGCAAGCCGTTCTTCGTGTCTCCCGCCGTCTCCTACAGCCACGTTCAGGATTTCATGGTCGACAGCGGTTCCGTGCTGTTTTCCTATGTCTCCGGCGCTGATCCAGTCCCCGGCTTGCGGAGGTTCGATGGGCAATTGCTTTGCCCGAGCGACGCCGATGCCATGAACGTCGACGCGCCGATCACCGGTGTCCTCGTCGCCGATCGCGGTATCGCGGCCAAGTTGGCTCGCCGGGTACTGCGCCACGCGCGATCCGCATGGGCAAGGAATGCACCTCCGCACCGTGTGCGCGCCGCTCTCACGACCACTGGCGAGGCGGTGGTGGTGGCTGTCCACGTCTGCGGGTCGGAACCGTATTACGGCATTCCCTACGACAGGATGTGGCTTGCCCTTAAAAACAGGCGCGAGCGCTACCTGTCGAACCTCCACCGAAACCCGCTCCTCGTCCGAAAGTTCAAATTCAGAAACCTGAGTTCCAGTCGAGCGCGTCGCATCCACTGCGACGAACCCAAACCGACGCTGCCCGTACTCGAACAGCAATGGTGCGAGCGGACAGCGAGGCGCATCCTGGCGGGAGGGGAAGGCACCGGCATGCGTCGAACCGGGACCCAGGACGAGTTCCTGTTGGCAATAGCGGTGGCACTCGAACGAAATCCTCCCCTCGGCGCTCGCACCGGTCTCCATAGCGCTCCGAACGAATTTGATTTCGAAGGTTAGTAATCATGGCACAACCCCACATTCCGTCAGCGCACGAACGCCGGTCGCTTCTCCGCGAATTCAGCGCATCGCCACAGATCGGTCTGCTCGGCAAAAGAGAACTCGAAGGGCGTTGTCGCCCGCCGTGGCACCCTGACGCAATGAGCCGTCCGTACCTCGATCACGCGCTGATCGTCGGGATAACGAACATTCCCGACGCATCGGAACTCGAAGTGGTAAAGGCGGCCTTTCCTGCCGCTGCGGACGTACTCGACAGGTGGCTGGCCAACTGGACGATGATCAAGGAAAACAATCCGAGGAACCCGCATTTGTGGCGGGAACGGTCGCCTGCCACGCACTTGGCCTACAAGACCGAGATCGCGGCGAGGGCAGAGCGCCGCGCCAAATTCGACGCGGCCATCGATGGCGTTTACATCGGCCGGGATGGCATGCGCCGTCTGCTCCACGCGGACTACTACGAACGCCACTTGCAAGGCAGGCAGCGCAACTTCCTCCACCACTACGTCGACGACGCTTTTTCCTTCTTCTCTCTGGGTTCCGCACAGCCTGGTATGGCGGTTCTCTGGACTCCCATCCCCAATCTGATCCTGCGCTACACAGGAATGGACGAGGACGGGTTTTTGACTTTTCTCCCGCTCGGTCATTACGATCGGGAGAAAATAAAGACGCTCGTCAAGCAAAGGCACGAGGACGACGGCAAATACTGGCAGTGGGAACCCATCCGCAAAGGGATGCGTCGCTATTCCGAAGAGGCCGACGATCATCTCGGAGCTGCCGACATTCTTCTGGACATGGCGGAGCGCGGCCACCGCCGGGCGTTCGTGAAGTCGGTCAGGTCCAAAGGCGGAACGTGGACCGTTGATCTGACAGGCGTGCAAACCCGCGAGGACGCGCTACGGAACCTGATCAGGGACGGTTTCGACAGTTCCGAGAATTTCCGCTACGGCCTCATCGTCCAGGAACATCTCCCGACAACACGGGAGCAGCGCTTCTTCGTCACCAACGGGCGTATTGTCGCGTCCGTCTGTTCAGACAGAAACCTCAACGGCACCGATATCCGCGAAGGCAGGTTTTTCGACGAGAGGGTCGCGATTATCGAGCGGCCCGAGGTCGAAGGGGGCGAGTTCGATCGGGGCCAGACCGCCCATGAGGTCAACCGGCCGCTCGCCGCCGCCTTTGCCCGCGAGGCACGCAAGATCGTCCGCGAAATGCGCGCCGAAGGCAGGATGCACTTTGTCGTGGACATGGGCCTTACCGAACGCGGCGTAGTCGCCATCGAGATCAACTCGTTCTTCCGTTCCGGCCCGTACTGCCTGGACCGCCGCCGCGTTGCCGCCGCCCACAAGCGCTCCTTGTCCGCAGAGATGCTCGCGGCCGCCGAGGCGAACCTTGCCAACATCCGGAGGAACCTGGAAGGTCGCAAGCGAATAGAGCAACACGACACACAGGCCTTCCATCCAAATGAGCTACGGCAGGATACGTATGACTTCCATGATCGGACACCGCCCGAAACGTCGGTGGCCGACACCGTCCTAAGTTGGGTCGACGAACCGGAGACCCCGGTTGATAGCGTCCAAAAGACCCTTGAAGCCCTGAATTTTGATCCTGCGATTGATGCCTCTCTTGATGAACACGCCGAGACCTTCGTCGATTTGGATCGCGTCCGCGAACGGGAAACCCATGACATGGCTGCCCGTACAGCCACGAACCGCTCCGTCGGGGAAACTCTCGAGGCTCTGGATTTCACCCCCCGGAAACCTGACCCGAAGGAACGCCTTTCCGGCAGTGACCGTGGCTACGACGCGCAAGTTACCGATCGCTCTGCCGACCCGCTGTCTTCCCCCGAATTCTCCGGGGAGAAATCGGACGCCCGTCGGAAACCGGCGATTATTCAGACCTACGAGGATGTGCAGGCGATCCGCCATGAGCCACGGTCTGTTCGAGCTGTTGCTGAAGAGGAAGGCTAGTCCATGTGGCTTGATGTCGAACCGGATGCCCAGTCCGATCACGAGCGCGTCTGCAGGGCTCTCGACCTCGCGGCGGCCCGCCTGGCGACGAGCTTCGGCTCCGGTTGGCATCTGTTGCCGGAGACGGGCGAGGTGTCGGTCTCGACGCGCGCCGGCACGGCGAGCATCGGCCGCGACAGTCTACGATCGGCGGTCCGCGGCCTTTACACCAGCCTCGTTGAGCCTGGAACCATCGAAGCCCTTTGCGCCCTGTCTCTCGATGAAGCGGAAAGCCTGGTTCGGGAGGGAGGCACGGTTTCCCTCACCGAGGACCGCCTGGAACGTCTCGCGTCTGTCTGGTCGTACCTGTCTCCGGGCCGCGTTTCCCTCGACGAGATGGTGAAGGCGGGCGGGACACTGCGAGCGCTTCACTCCCATCCCGTGCGGGAGAGCTTTCTCACCAATGCAGCGTGGGAAGCACATGGATGCCTTATGGCCGTCCTCGGCGGCGGCTCGCTCCCGGCGCGCTATTCCCTTTTCCTTTTCGAGGCCGATATCGGGTCCAAGCCCATATCCATCCCTGCCGACCACGCGATTGTCCTGAGGAACGACTGCCTCGAACTCCCGGATTACGGGAGGGAAATCGAGGCAGTCCTCAGGCTCAAAGAGACGGTGTAGCCGCCGTGCCGGCCGTCGGCTTGTGGTCGACGTCGAGTTTTTCCGCCAGACGGTCGATGACCGATACGATGCCGTTCATGTTCCGGATGTCCCGTGTCGTGAAATCGGCGATCTCGTAGATCGTGAAATCCGGCCCCGCGTCGTCGCGGACGAATTCACCGAGGAACCCGCGATCTTCCGGCGTCGGCGTCGGGTCTTCAGATGTCTTGGTCGAGCCAGGGGCGGCGACGGTCAATGCCGCGATGGAACCGTTCTCGTCGGTGCTGAAGTCGATGCGGTAGGGTGTCTGCTGCGTGTCGATCCAGAGCATACCCCCGGTCTCAGACGACATTCGCACGAATGCGTGGTTATCCATGTCGCCCCAGTCGAAGGAGGTTTCGGCGGCGTCATGGCCGTCCGAGCGCAACTTGGCCACCGACGCGGCAAGCCGTTCCGCGAGGCGCTCGAAATCGAGTGCGGCGGCTTGGGCGTAGAAGTGCCTGAGCATGCCGCCTGTCCGCTCTCCCGGCGTTCCCCTGACCGCCCCCACGCCCATTTCGACAAGGAGACGGTCAGCCTCGTTGATGTGGAAGTCCTCGATCATCAGCTCGCCCAGCTCCGCGCGCCGTTTGTCGATCATGGGATCAAGACCGGTCTCCCTGAAGGCCTCGCCGAGAAGCTCGAGCGCTTCTATCGCCATGGCCGGATCGGACACGGGACTCGACGGTGGCATCAGGATGCGTCCGAACTCCATGCCGGAAAGCTGCAGGTGGATCGACGGCTTGCTCACGAACAGCTTGCCGATCTGGTACTTGCTCCCGTCGAAGCCCAGTGCGAGCGTTCCTTCGAGGTCGTGCCCGTAGCCGATGTATCCGGGCGGGAACAGTCCGTCGGCGCGGTAGGCGCAGCAGGTGACGGCCGACACCATGTCGCATTCGGCGGCCGGCTTGAAGCGAGCGCCGCCAGACCCCGGCTCTTCCCGAATGGAGCAGTTGAAGAGGAAGCCGCCGGGCGTGTCTTCGTGTTCCATGACGAAAGTGCTGTCATGGCTGCGAAGCGTCCGTGCCGTGCGCAACGTCCAGCCATTACTAAGCGCGATGTCTCCCTCGGCGACCCGCCTCGACAGCGTCAGCAAAGCGGGCCAGATGGTTTCCACCGACATCGTGACCGTCGCATCGACGATCAATCCGAGATCGAGACCGTTGGCCTTTCTCGACTTGGCGTGGCCGTCGAAATAACGGCGATACGCCCTGTTGTCGTCCAGCTGGGCGATTGGTCCGATTTCCTTAGACATCCGATGCTCCTTGTCCGGTCCGTCGCATGACCGTATGCCGCCGGCAGGCATGTTTCCATGTCGCCGCAATTCAAGTGTTCGAACGCCTCTTATCGAAGTCTTTCTTTATTGACAACACTTCGTCAGCGTGTATTTTCCGGACGAAGCATAAGGAAGAACTCAATGTCAGCCGAAAATCGTTTGTTCAAACGCAACCGGGCGTTCAAGGTGGCGCAGATCGTGCACGTGCCGAACGGCATGTACTACGATTGCAAGATCGCCGACCTGACGTCCGTCGGCGCGCGCGTGAAGTTCGACAAGGTCAACCTCCTTGGTGACGAGGTTGAATTGCTGATCAAACCGGAAGGCGTGAAGGTCCTCGGCCGCATCGCCTGGAAGGGAGACGGCGAATTCGGCGTCGATTTCCACAAGGAGCTGGTCTGGCTCAAGAAACACGACGTCCGCCTGAGAGCGGCCCGCGCATGATCGTTGATCTGCTACTGGCGATCGGGTTCGGAGCTGCTGGGGTTGCTCTCATGCGGGGTGCATGGCGTCTGGCGAAGGCCGACACGCGCGAACACAGGCGCAATTATCCGAATTGGCGGGCGGTTTTCATGGGGCGGGCATCGCGCCACGGCCGTCGGTCTTCAATGGTTTTCAGCCGGAAGCGCGGCCGCATCGAGTTTCTCTGACTTTTCGGCCTTCGCGCGCTGTTCCTTTCGGTCTTCGTCGATCAGTATCCACAGGAACAGGGCGAACCCCGCGGCCGCGCAAACAAGATCGCGCTGCGACGACGGCCCGAGTGACGTGCAGCTTCCAAGCACGCTCGATCCGACGCTTCCGAAAATCGCGCCGCCAAGGGAAATCCTTAGGAAATCCAAACGTTTCCATACCTTGTTTCGATACTTCATCGGAGTCTCCGTTTTCCTCGGATGATAATCCGGAAAATAAGACGCCGGAAGCCATCCAGTATGTTGACAACGACGCGCGCGAGGAATATCAAGACCCCGAAACGAATTGGAGACTTCGGATGCATATCGACCTCGCAAACCGCGCCTACGTCCACACATTCCGCATCGATCCCGTCATCCGGTCCTTGCTCGACACGGACTTCTACAAGCTGCTGATGCAGCAGATGGTCTTCGAAAAGTTCCCCGACACCAAGGTCAAGTTCCGCCTGTTCAACCGCAATCCAGCCATCCGCCTCGCCGACATCATCGACGAGAACGAACTGCGCGCCCAACTCGACCATGCCCGCACTCTCCGCTTCGACAAGAGCGAGCTCATCTGGCTGGCAGGCAACACGTTTTACGGAACCGACCAGATGTTCAAGCCGGCCTTCATCGAATGGCTGCGCACCTACCAGCTTCCCGAATACGACCTGCGCGTTGAAGACGGCCAGTTCTACCTGGAATTCGGCGGTTCGTGGAAGGAATCGATGGGCTGGGAAATCCCGGCGCTCGCCATCATCAACGAACTCAAGGCTCGTGCCGGCTTTGCCGACATGTCGCGCTTCGAGATCGACGTCCTCTATTCGCGCGCCAAGTCGCGCCTTTGGTCGAAGGTCGAACGCCTGCGCGTCCTCAAGGCCGAGGATGCCGACAGCCTCAAGGTTTCCGACTTCGGCACCCGTCGCCGTCACAGCTTCCTGTGGCAGCGCTGGTGCATCGAGGCGATGCGCGAAGGCATCGGCAGCGAATGCTTCACCGGCACGTCGAACGTCAAGCACGCGATGGACCTCGGCCTGGAAGCCATCGGCACCAACGCCCACGAGCTTCCGATGGTCTACGCGGCGCTTGCAAACTCCGACGATGAACTCAAAGCTTCGCGCTACAAGGTCTGCGAGGACTGGGAAAAGATGTACGGCAGCCGCCTGCTGATCATGCTGCCGGACGCCTTCGGCACCACGCCGTTCCTGCTCGACGCGCCCGAATGGATCGCCGACTGGAAGGGCATCCGTCCCGACTCGAAGGAGCCTGTCGAAGGCGTCGAGGAATACATCCACTGGCTCCGCTCGCGCGGACGCGACCCGATGCAGAAGGTGGCGATCCTCTCCGACGGCATGGACATCGAGTCCATCGAGAACTGCGTGCGTCGCTTCCGCAACCGCATCGGCGGCACGCCCATCGGCTGGGGAACCAACCTCACCAACGACTTCAAGGAATGCTCGCCGCGGGGTGGCGACGAACGCTTCAAGTCGCTGTCGTTGGTCTGCAAGGTCGTCGAGGCCGATGGCCGTCCGGCCGTAAAGCTCTCGGACAACCCGTCGAAGGCCATCGGCGTCCCGTCGGAAGTCGAACGCTACAAGCGCGTGTTCGGCGTTGCCGGTCAGACCAAGCGCGAAGTCCTAGTGTAACGAAAGGAAACAGTCGTGAGCAACATTTCAACCGATTTGGTGGTATCTGCGGACGGTGCGTCCAACTCGCCGTCGTTCTCGGCCGTTGGCTTCCTTCTTTGGGCCGTTGGCTTCTTCGTTATGGCCGGCCTGCTGGTTCATACCGTCAGCAAGCCTACGCCGATGGATGTGCTGCGCGCTGAGCGAGAACAATCCCGTCTCGCAAGGCTTGCGGGCTTCAAGGCGGTCGATGACAGCGACATCCTCTTCGCGGGTTGCTACGCGACCCAGGATGGCCGTGAAGGCCGCGTTTTCTCGGCACCGGGAGCGGGCTATAACGGCGGGGTCAACGTGTCGTTCGGCGATAGCGCTTCCGTTTTCCGCTTCCGCTCTCTCCGCCGTACAATCTGCGAATAGGCTTTCCGTACAAGAACAAAAAGCGAAATCGGTAAAATTGTCGGTTCCGCATCAACCCGTTACGCGGTTCCCGTCCTGTACACGGGGCATATATCCAACGGAGACCACCATGAAGCTCACCGCCGTACTGCTTTCCGCCCTCGTTCTCTCCGCTTCGGCCGCCATGGCAACGGAACAGCCCGCAGGCGCGCCCGAGACGGACTTCTTCGACCACAACGGCTCGACGATCATCGCCCAGTACAAATACGGCAACCTTCGCTACATGAAGGTCAAGCCTTCCCTGCGTGGCCTGGTGGACGAAGGCATGGCCGCTTTCTCCGGCACGCTTGTCTGGAAAGGCGCTGTCTCCGGGACCGCCTACGTCTTTAAAAAGGGGTGTCCCTTCCTTCCCTACGAGGTCAAGGGCCATTACGACCAGTCCATCCCCGGCTACGTGATGACCGGTGCCTACCCGGTCCGCTCCAAGAAGGGTTGCGACGTCGTCGGCTATTCGAACAAGGGAGCCAACGCCCGCCTGGTCTTTGTCGACACGTTCGAACGCGACCGCCGCGCGCCGTCGAAGCTGTCCAAGCGCGAGCAGCAGGCTTATATCGACAGCGTCTACGAGACCGAGAGCGACCCGAACTACCAGGACGGCTTCATCAGCTCCGAAGAACTCGAGCGCCGCAACCGCAAGCACCGCCCATGAGCGCCGAACGAAATCATCTCTACGGCATCCGATACAAGGAGGGGGAACGCGAGCCGTTTTCCCTTCTCGCCGAAGTAGAACTGTCGACCGAGAGCGGTTCTCCCAATTCCGTTATCCATCAGACGATGAGCGCGACCATATGCGTCGGTGCGTTTCACCGGAAAACGCTGTTCCTGACACACGACTTCGAGCTGGCGGCGTCGCTGGTGCTGTTCGGCGTCGGCATCGATTTCAAGGAAAGCTTCTACCTCAACGACTTCAAGGAAGCGTTCCAGGTCAAAGGGATCGAGGGGCGTGAGATCGAGGTCTTCGACATGCTGTCCGGCGATAGCGTCGCGGTGATCGCCGACGATCCTCGTCTCGCGAACGTCGTGAAGATGATGTCCTGCGAGGATTGATGCGTCGTCGGCGGCTAGGATCGGCGATGATAGCGGAGGCACTCCCATGTTCGAGGGAAGACAGGATCAGGACGTCATTACGGTCGTCCTGAAATCAGGCGAGACCTTTACCGGGTCCTACATGACACAGGCGGGGATGCATTTCGTCGGCACCAAGGCAGGCAAGGGCGATCTCATCGGCAAGGTGGTCGGCCCTTTCGATCCCGAGGACGTGGCATCCGTCGATGTCGTCACCTCCCGGGAAGACATCTTCGCCGAACGCCGCGAACGCGCACTCGGGGATCGGCTTCCAGGCAGAGACCCTGTCGCCCGCGAAGATTTCGAATATCGTCTGGAGCGGCTCGCTCGAGCCATGGTGTCCGAGGAAGGCAACCGCAGGACACAGCTGCATCGACAGTTCGAAGAACTGGCTGACCGGATCGAGCTCGCTGCTTCCAAACGCAGCTGGATGATCAAGTCCGCATACTGGGCCTTGAAGTCAAACGAACCTCCGACACTCGAAGACCTGTGGCAAAGCGATGTCGCCTCGCCTTCCCTTCTTCGCCGCCCGTCTCCAAAGGATTTCGATCCCGATCCCAAGGTCCGCAAATCGAGGGACCGTCTTCCTCCCGAGATCGTCGCCGACCCGAACTCCGTTCCCAACATGCTGAGAAGACTGCGCGCGGCCGGCCTCAAAGCCGTCATCTCGCTTGCAGGCGATCCACCTTGGGAGCGGGCCATCATCCAGGTCGATCTGGCGGCCGGTCGAACCGGTCGGTTTTCCGTCGACGGTCGTCGCATCGATGGCGATATGCAGTGGCAGCTGAAATGGGCGGGAAACGACTCCACCGCAGGCAGGAAGCATTATTCGCGGGCGCTGCGTTTGGAGACCTATGCCGTGTTAAAGGCCGTCGTCAGGGGTGACGCGCCTGCATCCGAACCGGCAATCGGCACAACTCAGCGAATGTCGATGTGAACGTGGCTCCGGGCGGTTTCGACCGTGGCCACGCCGGTTGCATCACCTGCCCATGCCTGCGACGCGCCGCGGCTGGACCGTCGTCGTGAGCCTCTCTTCCGCGGCCTCCCATCCCCTCGCGATTTCCGCAGTCCACCGCAACAGCTTGTCCATCCCGACATTCGTGATCGCGCTTACTTCGCGAAGCGAGCGTCGTTCGGCGAGGTAGCCGATGCTGCGGAGCTTCGACATCCATCCGTTCGGGCAATTCCGGGAAAGCCGCTTCACCTTCGCGATCGTGATGCCGGCTTCGTCGAGTATCGTTCGGACGCGGTTTTCCGCGTACAACTCGACCGTCGGGCCGAGGTTGTTCGAGAGCAGATGGACACTCGACTCTGCGACACCGAAACGGCGTGCCGCTTCCTCGGCATTGCCAGTCTCCACATATTCAAGCATCGCAGATGCGAGGTTTCTGCCGGCATATCCCGCGTCGCTGGCCATGAACTTGACGAACTCCATATGGCTTGGGCTTACGAACGGTGACGATGCCTTGACTTCCACCGGGGCTGTTTCCGCTGGAACGCCTTCGAAATAGCGTGAAGGAACGCGCGACTTGCGGGCCGCTTCCCTCTTCTCTTTTTCGACCGCTTTCCTGACACGGGCGCTGAAGGTCGCCTTCGCCACTTTTGACGCCGTCGGGATGGCCGGTGGCGGGGTCTTCGATTTCGGCTTCTCTGGAACGGCTCTCACGTGATAGGCATCGGGAACGCCATCCGGCCCGAACCTGACCAGACGGTTCATGAGTTCGCGCAGTCTTGCCTTGTCGCCTCCTGTGTCGGCGGCGACCGCCTCGAAGCTTTCGCCGCGGATGACACGTGCCAGGGCGAACAGTTTCGCGGCAGCTTTCTTGTCCTTGTAGCCTTGAGCCACCTGCACGACCTTGTCTGCATCGAGCTCCATATAGGCGGGCTGTTCCAACACCGCCTTGATGCCGCCCTTCTGAAGGCGCGCGAGCAGCAGTCCGATCCTGGCCTCCGCAACGCCCGACGCCTCCGCCGCTTCGCGCCTGTTCTTGTAGAGGTATACCTTGGACAGCGCATAGAGGTCCCGGCTTGCGCGCCCCTCGACTTGTCGCGCCGCATCCGACAGACTCTTGACGGTGTGCCCCTCCGGCAGCTCTATCGATGCGGATCGGCCCCCCGCTGCGGCTCTCGCCGTACGATTCTGGACGCCGAACAGCGTCTCCGTTCCGGTGCTGTTGAAGGTCCTGATGACCGAAACCGTCCAGTTGCGCGGACGGCCGAGGGCTTCGCAGATTCTCGCGACAGACATGGACTGCGCAGACATGAGGATCGCCTCTGCCTTTTCGCGTTGTTCACCCGTCAACTTGCCGATGATGTCGGCCACGGTCTTGATGTCGGTTCGCTGCGTCACTGCAAGGTCCGCTTCTAGCTTCGCTGCGGTGGTGACCACCGACTTGACGCCTGGGCCATTCTCGTTGAAGTTCGCTCTCCAGCGCCTGATGACGGCTTCCGAAATGCCTGTGTCCACGGAAATGGCGGCGGTCGTCATGCCGTCGTACATGCTCGCGATGGCGAGCAGCCTGTTTTTTGTTTCGGGGAGAACAGCGTCGTTGGCGATCTTTCTCAGCTTTTCGGCGTCGAAATCGGAGCGCATTGCGGTCGACCTGCCAACCCTGATCTCCGAGAGTGCTTCATATCCGCCGTCGTTGAATGCACGTACCCATCTCAGGACGTTCGCCCGTTCCGCGCCGATCCTTTCGGCGACCTCTCGCGGGTCTTGCCCCTTGGCGACGGCGATCAAAGCTTCCACGCGCCTGCGGACCGCGCCCGTCGCGCCGGCGGCTCTCGCCTTGAGTTCGGCTTGATTGAATTCGATGACGTCGATATGCGAGTTGGCCATGTCAAACCCCGTCTGGAATACAGGGTCAAGGCTACTGGCAGGCGATGCATGGCACTCATAAAAATAGCCACCGCTCGAGTGGCTATTTCACCCTGTCCGAGGTCTTTTCTCTTAGCTCCGGGATGGCGCAGTCCGCGCGAATGTGTCGCCGTCGTCCGGGTTCGGCGGCTCGGCGGCGCGGCAATATTCAGACAGCGTCATCGTCAGGAACAGCAGAGCCATCAGCAACGGCAGTTTCGCTTCTCCCGTCTGGCCGGACTTGGCAAGGCTGAAAGACGCCACGCACATGAGAATGCCGATGAACAGCCCGGATACCCTCGTGCGAAGCCGTCCTTGTCTATCTTCGAGCGCCGAGGCCACCGCCTGCTTGTACGTCGCCGCGTTCCAAGGCTTTCGGGAGGCCAGCAAATAGAGCCATACACCAAGTCCGCCGTAGACGACGCCTGCCAGTAGTAGGAACGAGGAAAATCCGGGTTCTCCCGCCGAAACCGCGAACGCGCCCGAGGCGATGACACCGATCCCCCCTGCCGCCGCCATGACGACATGCTGGAGGGCTGGCGGAACGACGGCGAACGTCTTCCAGCAAAAGGCCATCGCGGCTCTCGCCATGACGAGGAAGGGAGCATCGATGTGCTTGCGGATGAAATCGGTGACTGGCTTTAACATGGCCGTGACATAGCACGACGCCTGGCCGCTTTACAAGACCCCGATCGGCAAACATCATCATCCAATGACCTTATCCGCGCGCCGAACAATTCGAAACTTCGCCGTCACCTTCGCCATTCTCTACGCGGGTTGCTTCGCCTTGCTCTGGGCGTTGCAGGACCGCTTCATCTATCCGGGTGTCTACGAAAGCGTTCCGAACTGGGTGGGAATGGCCTCGCCTGTCTCCGTCCGCAGGGTCACTGTCCCGGTCGACAAACAGACGGACCTCGCGGTTCTCTACCGCCGCCCCGATCCCGGTCAGCCGACGATCATCGTCTTCCACGGAAACGCGGGCTATCCCGAAGACTACGGCTTTCTCTACAAGGCGTGGGCGGCGAGCGGCTACGGCATCGTCGCGCCTGTATACCGTGGCTATCCGCGCTCGGCCGGCGTCGTCAGTGCCGACGCGATCCTGCGCGACGCACTGGCGGTCTACGACTGGTCGGCTCGCAGGCACCCCTCCTCCCCGATCCTTGTCTTCGGCCAGTCGCTCGGCACGGCCCCCGCGGTCCACGTAGCGGCGGACCGCACCGTCAGCGGTACGATCCTGGTGTCTCCCTTCAAGTCGATGCTCTCGATCGTCGAGGACAGGATGCCTTATTTCCCGGTCGAGCTGGGACTGCGTTCGCCATTGCGAAGCGACCTCGACATGCCGAAAGTGAAGTCACCCGTCCTCATATTCCACGGAGACCGCGACGATGTCGTTCCGCTGAATTCCGGCAAGGAACTCGCCGCGCTGGCACCCAACCCGCCACGCTTTGTGGTCGTCAAAGACGCGGGTCATATAGACGGACTGTTCGGCGGGGTCATGGTCGTGGCCATCAATCGGTTCATCGCGCAGAATTCGGCTCCCAACGTCTTGAATTAGCGGTTGCCACGCGCCGTCGAAGTCTTTAATAAAGGTTCCGATTTCAACAAAGGCACACCTATGCGTCAGTCCCAATCCGAGCAGATCGACGACCACCTTGCCAAGGAAGCGCCGAGCGTGGCTGTTCTCGAACTGTTGAGGCTCAGTCTCGGGCGCGTCCTCAACAAGATCGACGCGCGGGGCGATGACTGGCGAACGGCATGCGCTCTCGACGATCTCAGGCATATCTGCGACTGGCTCGCCGCCGCCATCATCGACAAGAGCGCGTGGCTGTCGCGTCTCGACGACGCCGGCCGCCCCAAGAAACTGATGAAGTTCTCAACGGTCGCGAGCATCCTCGCGGAGGCGGACAAGGCGATGCTGGTGTTCGCGCAAAAGCACGGCAATCTGAAGCTGACCGACGGAGAAGAGTCCGTCTGGCTCGATCTCGAGAACGGCTACGTTCTTGTCCGCCTTCTGACGCCCAAAGCGCTCGACCGCGAGTCCGCCGTCATGCAGCACTGCATCGGCGGCGGAGGATACGACCATTATCTCGCCAACGGTCAGCGTCTTTTGTTGTCGCTGAGGGACGCCTACGGCAAGGCGCACGCGACCATCGAAGTGAACGTCGACGATGGCCGCATTGTTCAGCTTCAAGGCAAACAGAACAGGCTCCCCGACCGCCGCTATATTTCGGCCATGGCATCAGCGTTTTGCCGCCCCGACTTCAACCCGGGCATCCTTACGGATCGCTTTGGGTTTGTCCTGTCTCCTGACGGCCAGCTCTACGACAAGTACGCCATCCCGGCCGGAACGGCAGTGGCGGGCGATCTCAAATTCCCGCCAGGCAGATATCCGGAAGGCTTTGCCCTGCCCGATGGCCTGACGGTCCACGGCTCTCTCAGCCTGTCCGAGTACAGGCAAAGCGGCTTGCCGGCAGGGCTTACCGTTCACGGCGTATTGAGCCTCCATCAATGCGATACCAGGCATCTGCCTTCGGATATGGTCGTCGATGGCATGATCCACATTGACGGCGGTTCGCTTGGGAGCATTCCGGCCGGGTTTCACGCTCGTTCGAACCTTTCTATCCAGCGTGCCGGTTTCCACGAGTTTCCAGACGACCTCAAGGTCGACGGCTTCCTGAGCGTGTCCGAGTCCACCTTCGATCGAATACCTGCCACGCTACGAGTTCGGAAGTCTATCGATTTTCGAGGCTGCCAGATCGACAGGTTCGAGCCGGGATTCGCCGCCGTTGCGGACGTGACGTTCGCCGAATGCAGGATCGGAACCCTTTCCGAGGGAATGACGGTCGGCGGCACTCTGCATCTTCCCGACACCTACGTCGGCGCGATGCCGGCAACCGCCGACATTGCGGGTTCTCTTGTCATGACCGGGGCCACGGTCAGTTCAATCCCGCGGGATTGGAAGATCGGCGGGTCCATCGTCGCAAGCGGTTCGACCCTTGCCTCGCTTCCGGGACGACCGACGGTGTTCGGCGATCTGCTTGTCGATCACACGCACGTCGAGAACCTCGACGACCTCAGGGCGGTCGCCGGAAACCTCTTGACGTCCCACAGGATCACGCGGCTCCCCGATGGACTTTCCGTCACGGGCGACCTCGACGCGAACGGGTCGCTGTTGTGCGAACTGCCCACGGACATCAATGTCGGCGGACGTCTTTTGCTCTTGCATTCGAACATCTCGTCCCTCCCGAGCGGGTTGTCCGTCGGGGGAGCCTGCGACCTCTCCGGAACCAACATCACGGAGCTCCCGGAGGCCTTTTCCTGTGGCTCCTTCCTCGACATCATCGACACCGGCATCCGCGTCATCCCGAATGGGGTCAAGGCCAAGCAGCTTCTGTGCGATGACCGGATCGAGGAAATCGGTGACGACGTCGAGTTCAGCAACGGCGTGTTCCTGCCGGCCGTGCCCGACATCCTGACGGTTGACGCCATGCGCTCCCGCATCGCGTCGATGCGGAACGCCGCCTGAGTTTTATAGCCGGGAAGCCATGAAGGGGATGCTGTCGACGGCGATCTCGCGATCCTGCCATCGCGACAGCAATGCCTCGACGTCCTCGTCGCGCAGAACCCGCATTCTATAGTCGAATGGCTTCAGGATATCGACAAGTGCCACGACAGCCTCCTCCAAGCGCTCAGGGCCGCCAGGGAAGTCGAAGCAGTTCTCCGCCATGCGGACCTCGTTCCAAGCTGCGATCTTGGACACGGACAGAACATCGCTCCAGTTCGCGGCCCCACTTTGGGAGCCCTGGCGCATTTCGTGTTCCAAGTCCTGGACGAGTAGCCTCGCCAACCGTCGCAATTCGCCCTCGGCGGATTGGTAGCGAACCGCCTGCGGCACGAAGACCTCGATAAATCCCGACTGCTCCTTGCACCCCGGCTTGCGGTACTTCTCGGTCAGCGCCTTCGCGTCGAGCGCCATCTCGTACTCGAGCGCATTGAAGAGCCGAACATAGGATTCTGTGTTGGATAGAATGGGTTTCCTTATCATACCAGCAAGCGGACCACCGCCGAGGAGATCGACGCCAGGAGAGGCGCGCGCGGCGATCCTGTATATCGGCTCGTCGCATTTCTCCCAGAGCTTTCCGTCGACCATCAGGAAACATCCCGCCGCTTCCTCGGCGAGCGCCCGCCAGCGCGCGGCCTCTACCATACCGTCCTCGTCGAAAACGAAGTGCCCGTCCGGCCTCGTCCAGTTCTCACCCAGATCGGCCTTCCCGCCCTGCAGATCGTGCGCCACGTCGGGGCTCGATATTCCGTCAGGGTAGTAGCTCTGCCGCGGTCTTTTCAGGAAGGTGATTTCTTCCTGCATCCTGTTGCCGAGCAGCGTCTCGAGACGCCGTGTCAGCCCCTTGATGCGAAGACTGCCATCCGCTTGCTGTATAATCCCCTCGGATGTCTGGAACGGGCGGTAATGCGCGCCGTCGTACCAGCAAACCGGGTATGTCGGCTTCTCGTGCGGGCAGACGTAAAGGGCGACGGGGGTGTCTTCCTTCGTGGTTTCGGGGATGTCCAGCGTCCATTCGCCGACGACGATGCCGATCTTGTCGCTGCGCCCCTGTCTGGAGCGTCCGGAACCCATCATCGGATAATGGAAGCTGGCTTTCATGAGTTCGTCCTCCGGTGTTTCCCTTCGATAGCATGATCGATCGCAAGTTCCACGCTTCCGGATTGCCGAATTCCACGCCATCATGGTTGCAGAAATCGAGGACACGACATGGACCTGAGCAAATTTTCGATGCGGATCACCCCGACGCACGTCTACTTCTGGGGCGGTCCCTTCAGCCAGTGGCACACATCGCGTTTCGAAGCAGAGCTTCCTGTCTACGCTCCCGCCACCGACGACAAGCCCCGTCGACTGCTGCGGTCCGGCGTCAAACTGCGCTTCTCGTCCTGCGAGCAATACATGATGGCGGCCAAGGCCTCGGTGTTCGGCGACACCGGCAAGGGGTCCGTCCTCGAGAAAATCCTCGGCAGCGCCGTCCTGTTCGGCGAGACCGACACCAAGGCCCCCGGCTATCGGGCAGGCACGCACGACGTCAAGAAGATCAAGGTGCTCGGCAGGGAGGTTCCGGGTCTCAAGGGCGGCAAGTGGGATGCGGACGACATAGCCTTCTGGGACAAGGTCTCCGTCCCTGCCGTCACGATCGGCAATCTCTCGAAGTTCACGCAGTCGGACGAACACTATCAGGTCCTCATGGACATGGGTGACCGGGAGTTCGTCGAGGGCGCGCCGAACGACGACCAGTGGGGCGTCGCGTTGCGATGGGACGACCCCAATATCGAGGACCCCGCGAACTGGAAGGGCAAGAACAAGCTTGGCAATATCGTGTACGTCGCTGCCCGCATCATCTCGGAGCTCGGGCGCGAGATCGACCCTTGGAAGGTTCTGTCGACATACAACAACGTCAAGACCCCGGAGCCGTCAGCCACCTCTCCTGCTCCCTGACACCCGCCGGTTGTCCTATTCCGATATCGCTCGCACCATGGGGCAACAATCGGAGGAATTCCAATGCGCATGCAGATCGCGATCCGCGAAACCGGGGTCACCAGGGACGGCTATAGGGCCGACATCGCCGGCGGAGTGATGGAGACCTCGCCCGACGACCGACGTGTGTACGACGAGTGCCGCATGCCGCTGCACGTCGGCTTCAGGGACGACGGCGTGGTCTCGTCGGTCGTCAGTCTCAGGACGCCTACGGCGCTTCCCGATGGGATTGGCCCTGACCTGGACATCTGCTCCCTTGAAGACCTTCTCGTGCGGAAAATAGATCGGTTCCGCCCAAATGGCGGACTCAACGCCGAGTTCGTCTTTCGCGCGACGGACCTTCCGCCTTCGCAGCACGGAGCGACGGTCTACGCCTTCTCCGGCTTCGTCTATCCAGAGGAAAGCGAACGGGTTTCCTATACCGAGCTATGCCAGCTCGGGCCGCGTGGCGGGATCGCCGAGGAGGCGATGTTTTTCGACGGCATCGTCGGAGAAGATTTCCGTCCCGAACTCGGCCGCATCGATGTCGTTGAGGAAATGCGCGGCGCGACGATGGACCAGCTGGTGTTGAAGCCATGGTGGGGCTTTGGCGACGAACCGCACAGCCTCCCGGGTACCATGCGCAGAACAAATTACGATCAAATCGAGCTATTTCAGCAGCTGCACTTCGGAGAACGTTCGACCGTCGAGGATCAGTCCCACTACGGCAGCCTCAAGAACCGCATGGTCATGCTGGGCATGGACAACATGTTCAAAGACCCGATTTTCGAGCGCTACATCGGCGCGCGCCGGTCGGCACCCGGGTTCCTTTCGCCGTACCGACCGATCCCTTTCAGCGCTCAGTTTTCACGCAAAGAAGCGGTCGAAACGCTCGTGACGGAAATCCTCACGCCTTTCCGTGGGATGTAGGCATTCGTTCAGACGGCAAAGACCGCTGGCCATCCTCGTGGAGATTTCTCAACCGAGCCGCCAGAGTTTGGCTCGATGGCTCGGCCGGGTCGTTGTCGTGGGCGATCCGAAAACGCCGCCTACGGTCCGTCCGCGGCGTTCAACTCCGCACCGGACACCGTCTCAAACGCCTCATCCCGTCGACTTTCCTCATCGGCCGCATGAGCCGCGACGAATGACCCAAGCTTGGTCAGATCGACAACCTTCGTTGAGAGCAGCTCGTGGAATGTCACGCCGTCCGGACCTTCCTTCATCCAGATGGTTTTCATCGAGCGGAATTTTCCGCCGAATGCCTTATTGAGAACCGGGAAGATGGCATTTAGGCGGGCCTTGGTCCGGCGCGATGCCAGCGAGCCATCGAGGACGCACTCCACCGAGTTCTGTTCGATATTGGCGACCTCGGCGATTTCCTCGATGGTAAGACCGCCTGCTTTCAGCTCCGACATGATATCGTCGGCTTCCCGCATGGTTTCGGTGCAGGTCTGGTCGTCCTCCTTGGCGTATTTCAGCATCCACTTACGGCACTTGGCCTCCATGATTGCATCGATCTCTTCCATGGTGATCTCGGGGTGCGCAAGGAAAAGCACGTCCAATGTGCTGTTGAAGACGTCAATCGCCTCGCCCTTGATCCCGTCCACGCCCTTGCTGCCGTTCTCGACCTCGGTGCGCAGTTCGGCAGTCTCCCTTTCGACGGACCCCAGCGCGTCAACCAGGCTTCTGTCGTTGTGGATTTCCATGCTGTAGTGACGGGCTATTGCGATGGCTCTGCTCATGGATCGGCTCCTTTTTCTATCGGAGTCTTGATATACAGGCAGCAGCGCGCAGTCAACGATCTGTAGCATCGTCTTTCAAAAATGACCTTGTCTTTCCGTCGGCGAGAACGGCCTCGATCACTCGCCCGAAGATCGTTGATGTCCAACCGTTGTTGTGCCCGTGGTTATTGGAAATCAGGTACCGATTTCCCTGGATCGCGGTGATCTTGTGGGCGTCGATATATCGTCCCTTGACCTTGCAGAACACGATGTCGCCGATCTTGTAGGAGGTCTCGCGTCTGTATTTGCAGGTGGAGGGATTGGTCAGGATGGGGAGCATGGAGCTTCCGAAGCACTTCATGCTGGCGTCTTCGCCCTTGTCCAGTCGGGCTTTCAGGTTTTCGTACTTATTCATTGACCTCGATATGCCATATCACAGGCGTTCCGGCAAGCCGGCGTCTTGGATTCTTGGATTTGATGAACGCGTCGACCTATCGGAACCTCGTGGAATCAACGATTTCCCGGAGATTTCCCGATGGCCAAACCGCCGATGATCCTAACGCCCGTCCACCAGGAAACGCTGCTGGCCATCGACTCCGGCATGAAGCGCTTCGAGAGCAGCTATCCGCCGGCCGTCGACCTTGTGAACGAAGGATACTGCGAGTGGGCGCGCGGCAATCCCGACAGCTGGACGCTTGACCTCACCAATTTCGGCATCCGCGCCGTCTACATGATCGAGCATCCCGACATCGTCGAGGAGATTTCGCTCGAGAAGGTCGACGACACCGTTTCGCGCATCCTTGATCGGGGCGAGCTTCTCGGTTTCGCGGTAAAGTACGGGGAAGACATGTGGATGCCCTACGACAACCTGTCGAGACGTATGCCGTCCGGAACGATGTCTTCGCCAGAAGCGGTCCTGCTGATGTTCAAGATGCATCAGGCGAGGATCGCCGAAGAATGCACGCAGGCCCTCGATATCGGCCAGCTGCGAATGGTTGGATGATCCCCCAAGCTCTTTTCTCCATACGAAAAACCCGGTCGTCAAAGCCGGGTTTTTCGTAGTCGCTTCGATCAATCCTCTGGCATCTCTTCGAGAGTTCCGAACATCGCAAGTTCGATGTAGTCGGGATCAACAGGATCGTGTCTGTTGAGCGCGCTCAGAATCCTGATTGCTGTGTCCATTGCGGTTTGCCGCTGGATTTCACGCGCAGCAAGGCCGGCCACTCGCTCTTGCCGTCGACGATGACCTCTCCCGCACCCTGTATGAACTCGAAGTCTTTGAAGTCTTCTGACATAGATTTGCTCCTTGGATTTGAGAATGGCTATTAGAGCCAGTTGGCCACCTTCCGCACCGAGTCGCGCTCCACTTCATCGAGGAAGATTTTCGGCTCGCTGAACTTCGCCTTCCGGAACCAACGGTTCTTGACTGGCGTAACGATGTTGGCGATGCGATAGCGCTTGACCGTTCCGCGATGCGAGAAATCGAGCTCGTTTCCAAGGCAAATCAGGTGGTCGTCGGGAATCCTGCCAGAGAACAGCTTGTCGCCCGTCTTTGTCACGATGAAGTCTGCCATTGCGTTCTCTCCGGTTCTATAGTTTGTTGACAACAATAACGTTATTTACAGACCTAGCAAGGCGCTGCTATTGCGCCACGTCTTTATTTTTGTGAGAGTGTCGGCGCAATGGGCGCAGGAACCGTGAATGGATGAAGTGACTCCAGACCTGATCGAGAAGGCCGCCTCGGGAGACCGCAGCGCCTTCTCGCGCCTTGTCGAACACGAATACGACTTCGTGTTCAAGGTCGCCTGGAAATGGACGAGGAACCGCGCCGACGCCGAGGATGTCGCCCAGGAGGTGTGTTTGCGCCTTGCCCAATCGATATCCAATTTCAAGGGAAGCGGCCGTTTCAGGACCTGGCTTTACGCTCTGGTGCTGAATGTTGTCAGGGACCCGAGCGCAGTCCTCTCCCTTCAGGGGGAGGTAAGCGAGTGGCGACAGCCGAATAGATAAGGGGCTTCCCGGTGACGAAGTCTTCCGGTAAAGTTCGCGCATAGTTGGTTCATTTTGCTGGGAAATTCATTGCAGGGCATTCGCCTCAGGGCCAATCCTACCGAAGCGCAGAAGCAACGGCTGAACCAGTGGATCGGCTGCGCGCGCGTGATCTGGAATGCCAAGTGCGATGAGCATCAATACCTCGCGACCTTTGCGCGGAAGAACCTGCCGCTTGGCACATACGCCCAGCTGGATCAGTCCTTCTCCCAGTTCAAGGACAAGGAACTGACGCCGTGGCTCTCCGAATGCCCGTCGCAAATCCTGCGCAACGCGGCAGTCAATTGGACCAGACGTACCAGCGGTTCTTCAAGAAGCTCTGCGGTAGGCCTGGCCGCAAGAAAAAGACGGATCGTGGGTCGATCCATCTCACCCGCGAGCTCTTCCGTTTCGAGAAAGGCGATGGCGGTGTCACCCGCCTTTTCATCGGAACGAAAACCAACAACATCGGCCATCTGGAGTGTAAAGCGCATCGCAAGTTCGGCATTCCGAACTCGATCCGCATCGTCAAGGATGCTGGCAAGTGGTTCGTCTCCTTCAGCTTTGAGACCGACGAGGTACCTGCGGAGACCGAAATCCCTGTATTCGCGAACGATCAGGCGAAGCTCGACTGGTTGAGGTCGAAGGACAGAGAATGGCTGGAGGCCAACATTAATGGCCACGACCGTGGCTCTACGATCCCCGTCCATTCGCCAACCGAGGCCTTCGACTTCTCACCTGAGCAGAAGAAGTCAAAGGATCGCGCCGAAGAGCGTGGGAATGGCCTTCAGAGAAAGCTGTCTCGCCAGCAGAAAGGGTCTCGTCGTCGGCAGAAGACGAAGGAGCGGATCGCCGTCCAGAACGCCAAAAAGCGGAATATCCGCAGGGATTTCGGCCACAAGACCAGCAGGAAGATCGTCGATGGTCCTGCGTTGATCAACGTCTTCGAGAACCTCAAGCTCAAGAACATGACGAAGCGGCCAAAGGCAAAGAAGGACGAGAACGGGAAGTTCATCAAGAACGGCGCGGCCGCCAAAGCGGCCCTGAACAAAGGTCTCCTCGAGCCTGGCCTCGGCCAGATCGTGGAGTTCACACGCTACAAGTCGGCGAGAGCTGGAAAACTCCTGTTTCTCGTTGCACCACATTACACCAGCCAGGAATGCGCCTGCTGCGGTCATGTCGATGCCGACAACCGCAGAACTCAGGCACTATTCGAATGCACGGCCTGCGGCCACCGCGATAACGCGGACCACAATGCCGGCGTCGTCATCGGTAAACGGGCTGTGACTTTACTACTCGACCCTGGGACAGGGTTGTCGGACCGAGGCGTTCTGTCTACGGTTGCCGATTACAGACGTGGAGCGGCAGATAAGACGTATACGGCCATCAGTGCCGTAGACGCACGCGGCGAAGAAGCGTCTAAAGAGAAACCTCAGGCGAGCTTCCATCTGGAAGCCGCCTGAGGTGGAAGCCCGGTCCTTTAGGCCCGGGTAGTTCACATGGAACTCGACAAGCTCGGAGCGGACATCTCTCCCCGAACCGACCCTTTGGCCAAGGCCCGTGCGCTCGCCCTTTCCATGGCGGCGCTCGACGATTTGCAAAATAATCTGCCAGCACCCAAGGATCGCGAGACAGGCGTCGTTACACAGATGCACACAAGCACCTGTGGAGTCTTTCGCCGCCAGCCTTCCTTCCACCGACATGCCGGCCGGCCAACAGCCTGTCCCGCAGCTGCTGAAGCAGCTCCAGTAAACGCAGGTGTGTGACGGGACGCCGTTTCCATGGCGTCCCGCGCTTATCCGCGTCTTCCGTTTGCGGCCGTTGGTTTCCGCCATGAGAATGGAAACAAAGACATCGCAGGCGGCAACATGAAAATCGACATCCAGTTCCTCACCCTTTTTCACGGAAACACGAAGCAGGACTACCATACGAAAGAACGCTACGTATGGGCCAGCACCGAGGTCGAACTCGAAGAAGTCCCCGCGCGGCTTATGGAAGTGGTCCTTCGAGACGCACTGGCATCGGACATGGGAGTGTCGGACGATAAGGTCTACGCCTATGACGGTCACTACTGGGCGCTGGTCGAGACCACGAACGAGTCAACTCGCGGGCTGAAGGGAAGTTTTGGCTGGGTTCACGGAGGCAACGCCACCAAAGGACTCAAGAACTTCGATCGGGACCACCAGCGGCAGTTCTCGTGGCACGCCTTCGGCTTCAGGTTCTTCTCGCGGCAGCCGTGTGGCCATGCGTTCGCCACGCAAGGTTCCTCGATGCGAAACTATCGCCCTGGCGACAACATCCAGTGGGACGACACTCCTGAAATTGAGGCGCGTGTCCGAAGGTACTGCGAGGAGAACATCATCGTTTGTGAAAAGCTGGCGTACTGCCGCATCGACACCCCTTGCTACGCCATCGGAAGCCGCGATGCGACGGGAAAACGAAACTCGCCGAGCGGTCGGGTATTCACGCCTTATGGCGGCTTCGGCGATCCGGTGATCGATTTCGCCAAGGCGGAGATCACCACCGAACGATGGAGAGACATCAGGGACAAAAAGTGGCGTGATCGCGGATCGAGCGCATTGTTCTTCAATCCGATCGAGGACTACCCGGATCACGATCCTCTTTTCAGGCGGACACGAGCGCTGTTCTTCGACCTGTTCAATCAGAACGGATGGCAAAGGAGCCAGCGGCTAGTCCAGAAAGCCAAAAGGGCCGAGGCGTTCTCAGTCCTCAAGAAACTGTGGCTCGAACGCTATCAGAGCATCGACGAGGACCTTCTCGACGAAGCGTCCGAGTTCATGCTTCTTCTCGCCGACGAGGGTAGCGAGGCAAGAGCATGCATCGAAGCCTGGGTAGACCGCCCCATGGGCTTCTTCTGAACGGGGGACCGCTCCGCCTATTTCGGACCTGACGGAGCCTTCCGCTCTGTTGTCAGGCCGCGATCACGACGCTGCTGGTCGTTGAGCTGCTCGTAGGCGGACGCCAGCAGCGGCCATCCCGGCCTGAGCAAGTCTCGGTAGAACTTCAGTTCGTTCGCGACCTGACGCATCTCGCTTAGTTCCGGTGCAAGCTGGTTGCCTCGCTCCCTGGGCCGTTCCGCCCCGAAAAGCTTGTTGAAGATCGCCGCTCCCTTCAGAAGCGTTCGCAAATCGTCTTCGCTCCCTTCGCCGGCATAGAGACGCTCGTATGCGTCCCGCATCGAGACGACCTCGTCCTTGGAGACCCAATGTTGGGCTTCCGCCACCTTCAAGAAGGACTCTGCCGCACGGAGGACGCCGTTGCCGAACACCGCGATGTCGATGGCCGCGGTGACCATGCCGAGCCGTTCCGCGATGCATGATTTCAGCATCACCGTGGCCACTTCGGACATCTTTCTGACGGGTGCGAGAGCGGCGATTTCCACTTCGAGTTCGTCGATATCCCTCACCCCGGCGAGGATCGTCAGCTTCTGTGCCGTGCTGTATCGGTGCGCGATCTTGTCGACGGCGATCGTCGCCAGCTTGACCGCCGTCCTGTGGTCGGTATTGACGAGCATGTGGGCTTCGTTTGCCAGCTGCTGTTCAGCGGCCTTCATGATCGTCTCGAAATGCAGTTCCATCGGTCGCTTCCTGTCGCGTGGCTGATGACCAACTGTGCGTCATCGACGTCCAAGCGACAAGGTTTCTACTGCCCGTGGCCGATAAAGGCTGTTATGGGCCACGCGACGTCTTACCTCAACCGTATCGTCGCCCGAGCTTTGGCGTCCTCTATTTAATTCCGGCTCGCATGGCGCTCTCTATCTTTCAAGTCTCAAATTTTCCCTGATCGGGCAGTCCTCGACATTGCCCCTTGTATCGACTCGCCGTATTCTTCTTAGTAACTATGAATTCACCTTGATTGGTACGTCGATGTTTACAAAATTCAGGAACTCGTTCCTCGCTGCGGTCATCGCACTCACTTCCGTCGTTCCGGCGCAGTCCGCTGGCATGGTCGGAGAGAACGGGGTGTTCTACTTCCGGTACAAGAGCCTAAACTTCGAACCCGTCAGCCTGCCAGAGCAGGAAAACAAAGACGTCACAGCCTACTACACCGGCGGCGTGGGCTTCGATTTCTCCGAACTCCTGCCGCTCAAGCCCGAATGGCAAGACGACACGTGGTCGGTCCTTCCCGGAAGCTCGCTGCCCGACGGCATCACCTTCAACAGCGCGACCCGCACGTTCGAAGGCACGCCGACGACGCCGGGTCTCGACACGACCGTGCAGCTCGAAGGTGTCGACTCGCTCGGCAACACCGTCGCCAAGGCCGAAGCCCACTTCGACATCTACACGATCCAGGGCGTCCCCGTTCATGCGGACATCTACGCGCATACCGGCAAGTTCAAGGTCGACGAAATGAAGGTTCCGGCCGGCGTCGTCATCGACAGCTGGCAGCATATCTATCCGTTGCCCTCCGGCATCACCGCCAACGGCCCTTACATCCAGGGTACGCCGACGAAGGCCGACCAGAAGCGCTACATGCTGTTTGGAAAGAACTACATGGGCGAAGTGGTGGCCACTTACTGGGGCAACTACATCGTCGAAGACGGACCGACGTTCAACCACCCGGTCGACTGGGCCGACATCCGCGACCTGCCCGTCGAAAGCGGTGTCCAGTTCAACGTGACCGTTCCCGGCAAGATTTTCGCTCTGCACACGATCAATCCCGCCAAGCCGATGCGTTACTACCTCGAGATCGACAAGACCGACGGTCTTCCGACAGGCGTCGCGGTCCAGAACCAGACGGCAAACGGTTTCGCGCTCTGGGGATGGGTATTCAAGCCGTTCGACACGGGCAAGATCAGGGTGAAGGCGATCGACAGCGACGGTACCGAGGGATATTCTGGCTGGCTGACCTTCGGTACCGGCCAGCCGATCCTCGGCTGCGACGCCAAATTTCCGTTCGACCTGAACACGGGAACGGCGGTTTCCATGTCTCCTCCGAAGCCGCTTAACGCCTCCGGTCAGGTGAACTACACGCAGATTTCCGGCGAATTCCCCGACGGCCTCAAGCTCGAGAACAACCTGATCGTCGGTACTCCGTCCAAGGCCAACCAGCAGACGAAGGTGACGATCGCGTCGACCGTTACGATCAACGGCAATGTCGGCACGCCACAGTCCTGCGAACTCATGTTCCGGACCTGGCCGGGCGGCCTTTCGCTGGCCGATGCCACCGCCCAGCAGGACCGCCATGTGCGCGTCGGCAAGACGTTCGCCGGTATAGCCGAGGTCCAGGGAGGCCAGAACCCGTTCGAAGTGAAGGCCGCCAACGGCTCTCTGCCGGCTGGCTTCTCCTTCACCACGTCGACCGTCGATACCGCTCAGGTCGGCGTCTCCGGCACGGTGACAGCCGCAGGCGATGCCACCATACCCTTGACCCTGTCCAACGGTGACGGCAACGAAATCGCAGGTCAGCTTTCCTATGTCGGTCACGGCCCGCTTGATACCGGAACCGTCCCCACCATCACCGTCCAGCGCCTTGGCCCGGTGAAGGCGTGGGGGTCTATCCCCTATGACGCCGCTTCGGTCATCCCGGACGTCTCCGGCGCGAAGACCTATCCTGAATTCACGATTTCCGATCCGCAGACGCTCCCCGTCGGCATCGGCATCGAGGGTGGCGACTTCTACGGCGCGACAGCTTCGGCGGCGAAATCGTACGGCACGCATACCGTGACCATGACGGATTACGAAGGCAAGCCCGTGACCTCGAACCCGTTCGAGATCGTCGTGACGCCGCGCGACGAAATCGCCGTCGCCAGCCTGGTCGATCCGCAGTTCACCGTCCGCTGGGGCGAGCAGAAGGCGACGCCGCTCGTCGTCAAGCAGCCCGACGGTGCGAAGAACTTCCGCGTCGACTACGTCCTCAACAACAAGTCCGCCGATCCGCTACCGGCTTGGTTGTCTTTCGACCCGACGACGGGCGAGATGACGGCCGCGCCGCAGATCGCCTATGACGACTTGCATCGTTGGGGTCCTTACACCATCACGGCGACCGACGAAGACGGCTCGACCGTCACGACCGACGAATTCCACATTCAGGTGGTCGACTGGCCAGCACCCGACTCGATGGTCAACACCACGTTCAAGGGCACCGTCAGCGGCAATACGTCCATTGGCGAAAGCGCCACCTGGCTAAATATTCCGGGTACGGCGTCAAACACGCTTCGCAACTACGTCGTCCGCGACACGGTTATCGGCGGTCCGGAGAAGGTCACGTTCGTAGGGGCGAACCCGTCCAAGCCGGCAGGTCTGGATTTCAACGCGGCCGACGGCACCTTCTCCGGCGTGCCGACGTCCGAATACAACGGCGTTGTCGAGGTAACGTTCAAGGACGAAGCAGGACGCGAGGGCGTCATGCACGTGCCGCTCGAAGTGCGAGCGTATCCGACCGTCAAGACCTCGGAGAGCGCCTACGAGGTGCCGCGCCTTGCAAACGCGGCCCTGATCGGCGTGCCCGTGCAGGGCGAAACGGGTTCCGGTTTCTGGAACAAGCCTTACTGGACGGTCGACACCTCGAAGGGGCCCGACCTTCCTACAGGCCTGACCCTCAACCGCGAGACCGGCACTGTCGAAGGGCAGGCTACCGCCCCGCTCGACACCGTCGTCAGCGGCATCGTCTTCAAGGCGACATCGATCAGCGGCGCTGGCGAAAGCCTCGACAGCTGGACGGCTCCGTTCTCGATCAAGATCACGAAACCGGCTCCGGTGACGCTGGCCTACAACGTCGCCAAGGCGACCTATTACCTGGTGCAGGACGCCAACGGCAACTATGTCGTCAGTCCGACACACGGCACGGCCGCGCCGTCTCCGATCGTCGGCGGTTCCTACGAGAAGCCGCTCGAATACTCGATCGACGCCACGGATGCCGTCGCGAACGGCATGACCGGCACGATCGACGTCAACAAGACCACTGGCCGCGTCACCGGCGCTCCCGACAAGCTCGGCGAGTGGACAGTGAAGCTGAATGTCAAGGACGCAGGCAACCGTTCTCCCGAACAGCCCGCCACGCTTGTCATCAAGGCGACCCTCGACGGCTTCGTGAAGCGCAAGAACGGGGACAACACCCTCAAGCTCCGCCAGGACGAGCGCTTCGTCACCGACCCGATCGACGTCTCGAATTACGTCGGAAACGTCGTCTTCTCGACGAACCCCGCAATAGTCCATGACGGTCTCGATCTCGACACGGATACCGGTGCCTGGTTGCCGAGCAGCCACTTCTCGGTTCCGACGGACTATTACGCGTTCTATATCGGCGTTCGCGACGCAGACGGGCGCGGCTTCGAGGAGAACGCGTTCCAGCAATTCACGGTCGTCGCGCCGATGACCGCGAACGCCGTCACTCCCGATCTGTCCGCGAAGCAGTATGCGGCAGCGGGCAACGGCGGCATCGACGCCTCGTGGTCCGTGTCGACGGGCAACGTGATCAAGGCGGTGCGTTACTCGCTCCAGGGCGACGTTCCGGGCACGCTGGTCTACAGGAACTACGACGAAAACAAGGTGTTCCTCGGCTGGGGCTGGAAGGACGAGGACGGCAATTCGAAGTGGATCGACGCGAACGATCCGAACGCCTCTTCGCTCCTCCCTTACGACGCGCTTGTCTTCGACACTCTGAAGCCGTCGCTCGTCGGCTCTCCGTCCAAGAGCGGAAGCTTCGGCGGCCTCTATGTCGTAGCCCGTGACCTGCACGCCGACGACTACGCCATCCCGTCGCCGAACCAAGGGGAATATAACAGCGTCAAGCTCGGGCCGTTCGCCATCGACGTCGAAAACGCCGCGCCGCTGGCCGTCGTAGCGTCGGCTGCTTCGGAAACGATCTACCGTTACACCACTACTCCGACGCTCAGCGTCAATGCGGTGAACGCGGCTGCTGGCCGCCCGGTCACATGGTCCCTGATCTCCGGCACCCTTCCGGATGGCGTGACACAGGTGAAGGGTGATACCTCGGCGTCGTTCACGGGTTACGCAACCGAAAAGGGCAACTTCCCCGGTCTCGTCTGGCGCGCCCGCGACGCCGCGGGCCGCACCGCCTCGGCCGACGCGCAGACGCTGGTCGTCGAAGAACGCAAGGGCCTCGAACTCTCCGCCAAGCCGAACCCGTTCGGCGTCGTCGAGGGAACGGCGCTGCCCGCCTTCGCGGTCAATGCGCTGAACTCCGCTTTCGGCAAGTCCATCCCCGCTTCGGACTGGGTCATCCCGACCTCCGGCCTGCCATCCGGTCTGTCGATGTCTGTCGCGAACGGACGCGCCGTCCTGTCCGGCACGACATCGGAAGTCGGCGACTATTCTGTCCCTGTTTCGGCCACGGATAGCCTTGGCTCCGCAGCCAGCACGCAGGTGGCGATCTCGGTTCTCGACGAGGACGAGAGGATCGAGGTTTCCTCGATTTCCGGCCGCACCAAGAAGGACTTCCCGGTCCAGGTGCAGATCAAGGCCGACAGCAGGACCTTCGGCGACATGGGCTACCTGTCGTCCGATCCGTCCGTCTCGGTCGACGCCACCGGACTTGCGACCGCGATCTACTCGACCGCTGGTCACATGGCACCCGTCGTCACGGTCTCCGACAGCACAAGACGCACTACCGACCACACGCTCTCGATCGACGTCATCGACGCGCTGAAGATCGACGTGCCGACGGTTTACGCGGAAGCCGGCAAGGAACACATCACCCCGGTCACGGCGTCGAACATCCTCGGCACCGTCACCTATTCGAAGGGCAGCGGCAACTGGCCGGACGGCATGACTGTCGATCCGCTGAACGGCGCTATCGGCGGAGTGATCACGGCCGCCAAGGGAACTTCGTTCACGGGTCTGACCATCCGTGGTTCGGACGCCTTCGTAGTGGCTGGCACCACCTTCCACGACGAGCAGGAGTCCAACGCCTTCGACGTCGTTGTCGACGGCGCTCCAACCGGCTTCGCCCTCCTGACGCCCGCCTCGCCTGCGACGGTCTCCGCCATCGTGGTCAACAAGGCCATAGAGGACTTCGCGATCACGCCGGTCAACCAGGCGTGGAACCTCCCGATCCAGCAGGCCAACTGGTCAGTCAACACGACCGGTGCCTCCCTGCCGCCTGGTGTCGCTTTCGGTTGGGACAACGGCAGGATCGTCGCGACCGGGACACCCACACAGCTTGGTACCTTCGGCCCGTACACCTTCACCGCTACCGACGGCTTCGGGCAGACGGCAACGGCATCCGTGTCTATCCGCGTGATCACGCCTGACGACGCCATCGTCCTGAACGTTTCAGACGTCGTGACGAAAGTCGGCTTACCGATCAGCATGCAGTCGACATCAGACAACACCTACGGAAAGGTCACGTTCTACTCCTATGCCATCGACGGCGACCCGCAGACCCACGTTCCCGGCGAGTTCAAGGGCAATCTTGGCATCGATGCGTCGACGGGCCTGGTGACGGGGTCGTTCCCGACGATCGGCGACAAGACTTTCGACGTCTACGTTTCCGACGCGACGAAGCGCGTGACGTCGAAGCCCGTCAAGGTCTCGGTCCTGCCGAACCTCCGTGTCGTTGTTCCCGACATCGTCACGGTCGACCCTTACGAAGACGTTAACCGCACGGTCGACACCGCGTACGCCCTCGGCACGGTCAAGTACGTCAAGGGTTCGGGCAACTGGCCAGACGGCTTCACCGTCGACGCCACCACCGGCGCTATCAAGGCGACCGCTCCGCTTGCCGTCGGCCTCGGAATGTACGGCGGCCTGACGATCCAGGCGACGGACACCTTTGCGACGGGAACCGAGACACGTGACTCGAACGTCTTCGCCATCAATGTCGACGCATCGGGTCCGTATGTCCGCATGATGCCTGGAACGCCGACCGTTGCCACCAAGCGCTTGGCCTACTCCTTCGACTTCAGCACCTTCGCCGAAGTGAAGAACGCCGGCGTCACAGACTTCTCGTTTAAGTGGGTCGCAGACAGCGGAACGCTGCCGGCCGGCCTCACGATGTCCTCCAACGGCATCGTCACGGGAACCCCGGTTAACAGCGGAACCTTCATGGTGAAGGTCACGGCGACCAACAAGACCAACTCGAAGGTCGCCAGCTCGGCGGTCTACCAGCTGGACATCGGTCTCCCGACCATCGATATGGCGATGTCGACGGCAGTGAAGGATGCGGACCGCTGGGTTGCATACACCTATGATCTCGGCGACTTGATGACGCTCACCAATATCCCGAAGACAGGGTTGACCTATACCGTCTCGTTCAAGAACGCGTCTCAGAAGCTCCCGCTCGGCATGTCGATCTCGGGTGGTATCCTGACGGGCACGCCTCGCGAGCCTGGCCAGTTCACCTTCCACCTCAAGGCGGATTTCAAGGATAACAACGCCCAGGCGGAAGCAAAGTCGACCGAGCAGGACGTCACGATCTTCGTCGCACGCCCGACCTCCTCCGGATTCACCCAGATTTCCGTAGGCAGCAACCACGCCTGCGGCGTTCGCGAAGGCCAAGTGTGGTGCTGGGGCGGCGGGACCGACGGCCAGCTCGGAAACGGCGTCAAGGCCAACTCCAACGTGCCGGTCCGTGCCGGCTCGTTCACGGACGCGGTGATGGTCGCCGCAGGCATCAACACGACGTGCGCCGTCCTGAGAAGCGGGGAACTCTGGTGCTGGGGCGACAACGCCAATGGCCAGATCGGCGATTCGACGACGACCGACCGCGTGTCGCCTGTCCGCATCATGACTTCCGGTGTTACCTTCGTCGCCATGACCGACATTCTCAGCTCGCCGGGTGCGGCGTCTACCTGCGCCATCAAGGACGGCCTGGCCTATTGCTGGGGAATGGGAACGTACGGTCAGCTTGGGACCGGCAGCAATGCTTCGACCTCGACCCCTACGGCTGTCTCGGGCCTCGGTTCCGGCGTCACCAGCATCGGCATGGAGTACATCAGCACCTACGCGACCAAGAGCGACGGCTCGTTGTATTCGTGGGGCTGGGGTGGAGAAGGCCGTCTTTGCCGCGGCGCTACAGGCACCAAATACCCGACAGCCGGTATCGTGTCCTCCGTTACGGGAGCCAACGCCGCAGCGGAGACCTACGGCTACGCTTACAAGTCGGTCAGCGGCATGTTCGCCGGTTGCCAGAGCGGCCCGGTCGTGAACGTGATGGCGATCAAGGACGGCTCCCGCGGCGGCGGCAGGGCTTGCGTGATCGAAACCGACGGCAAGGCATATTGCGGCACGACCTACGCCCAAGTAACGAATGCCGAGAACCTTGAAAAGATCGACGCTGGCACAGACGCCGCCTGCGCGATCGACAGCTGGGGCGAAGTCGGATGCTGGGGAACAGGCACCGTCGGCCAGCTCGGCAACGGGTCGAACTCCTCCTCCGCAAGCTTCGTACCGATCAAGCGGTCGTGGTAACAACGAAAATGGCCACCCGAGAGGGTGGCCATTTTGTTTTGCGGGCCTCGCCCCAGAAGCTTCACTGGGCCCCGTAGGTCGTGCACTTGTCGACACTGAAGCTCTTCTTCGAATTTTACTGGTCCCAAAGACGCTTTCCCCGGCCGAATTGGCGGCCGACGGAGATCGTCGAGAAATACAACGCGATCCTCGACGAGTTTCGCGTCTTCCTTACCGCTGCGCTTGTCGTTGATCACAGAGATCATGCGATTGAACGCATCCAAGGCATTCTGGTTGGTGTGGAGATCGCCAGCGCGGACATACTCGCCCGTCTCCTCGTCACGGCGGTACGCGCTGTTGATCTGGCGGATCAGAAAGGTCGCGGTGTTGTAGAGGTTCTTCGCCTCGTGGGTCAGCGAAAGGGCGGCGCGTTCCCATTCCTTGGACGGGACGGGCAGGACGATCGTCCTGACGTGCCTGTCCTCATCGGCCTTGATCTTGGCCAAACGGCATTTCCCCTACGCGATACCTGACGGGTACGATACCGGATCAAACGGTTGGGGTCGAGTTTCGGAGTTAGGAAAGAAACGCTTGCGGATAATGGAGCGGCGTCTGGCCGCGCATCTCGGGAGACCACGTCGCGGACCGCCGATGCGCCATGCGGCGCGTTTGGTCCTTTTCGTGCCGCTCATGCGGCTCAGAGCCGCTTTGCCGCTTCGCATCCTGGCGCGGGTGTTCGGGTTGGCTGCGCCGTTTCGTCAGCGGCGTGGCCCGCTGTTGGATGTGGATACTGTGGGATCGTGAGCAAGTCGGACGTCCTGAGCGCTGTCGGCCCCTGCGGCCGGCACCATGGCAAGTGGTCCTAGAAGCCTGTAGGTCTCCGGGTTCCAGAGCATTGTCAGGAGCGGCTGGTCGATGGTGATGACAACGTAATCCTGTATCGCTCCGATCGCCGCCTCCGCCATGGCCGCACGGAAGTCTTCGCGCTCGAGCAGTCGGTTGATCGGCTCTTCCTCGAGGCAGATGTAGTCGTTGGGCCACTTGCCCTTGGCTTTTCCGGCTGCAACCGACCTTTCGAAATCGTCGTGGGTGTCGTAGATCGACATTCCGAGTGCACGTGCGGCAGCGATCGCCTCTTCCTCGGATGCTATGCGGTTTACCGACAGGATCACCTCGTAGACGTGCGGCTCCACGTCGTAGTCGACACTGTCGTAGCCGTTCTGCGAAAATCCGTAGGTGTCCGTGAGATCGGCCGCGCAGACGAGCACGCCCGTCGGAGCCGACGGGTCGAAATCCGGGGTTACGCGGGTGTAGAGTTTCTCGGTCATTGTCGGCTCCGCGAGCTGTTCCTGATAGATATCGTGTGCGGTTGCCTGGAAGCAACGCAATACAGTCAAATCACCGTTGTTCGTCTGTAGACAAGCTCTGGAGACCGGGCAACCATCGGATGATGGCGGATTTCAAGAATAGTAATGCAGGCATCGCAGCCGATGACCAAGATGTCGAGCGGCGGATAAGCGCGTTCCTATGGCGCGACCCGAACCCCTTCGGTGCGGCGCTGGATAGCCTGATGGACGGTCCCTTCGCTCACTTCAAGCGATGCGCGATCGCAGGTGGCATGGTCAGGGATATAGCCCGTGGCGATGCTTTCGATTCTGACATCGATATCGTGATCGAGGCTACGATCGATGAGGTTGCAACCGTCGCAGCTTCCCTCGGCGCGCGGCGCAATGTTTTCGGTGGATGGAGGACGCGGTTCGGTGATGCCGATATCGATTTCTGGGCATTCGAGTCTACTTGGACTCTGAGGACCGGGCTTGTGAAGGGACGGTCTTTGGATGATTTTCCAAAGACCACGTTCTTCACGCACGACGCCGCGGTTTTCGATCTAAACAGCCATCGCGTCGTCTCGCACGGTATCTTCTGGGATGCAATCAAGCGAGGCGAAATCGAGATCAATGTCGAACCCACCCCGTCTATCGAGGGAAATCTATACCGGGCCGCGAGACGGATACTGGGCTGGGGGCTGGTTGTCGGCCCCAGATTGCGTCGCTTTATCGAACGGTACCTAGACGACGACAGCTTTCGCAAGCTTCTGAAAATCGAGGCAGGTAAGGGACACCCTCCCCTGATTGTCAGGTTCCAAAACTCTACTGAGCTCAAGGCCGCCGTTCTCGGGAACCGATTGGGGAACGAGATGATGAAGCTCGAGAACCCATCCTGATGCGCTGGAACAAACTTCCGATCCTTCCAGGCTTACAGCGAAGGCTTCCTTGAATGTTGCGGTTCGCGAGAATACCGTGAATCTGACGCCGCTGGCGACAATGTTGGAGAGTATGACATGGCCTATGACCTCAACGACGTGTGGCACGACGACGGACGGACCGGTCGCGTCGTAGGTGACGGCAAGCATTGCTACTACCGCGTCATCGACAACGAGACCGGCCTGGAAGAGGAATGGCATATGCAGTCAATGACGTGGCCAGCACTCATTCCCGAAAACCGAATGCCGGCCTCTCCCCCGTCTGGGTCGCGCTTGTAGCCGCCTTTCTCGAAATGGACAGCGGAGCTGGTCTCCGATCTTCAAAACCCGAAGCGTCCTGATGCCGAGTTTTCTGCCTTTGACATCGCTGCTTCAAGATCGAGGTTCTGCCAATATTCGGAAGGCGCTGGTATGCCATCCCGCCACTCAATAACGGCGTCGGGGTCGGGTGGCGTGAAGTTGGCGTCCCTCTCGTTCTCGAGGAAGGCATGACATGACGCCCAAATCTCAACCGTGCGGTCGAGCGATGGATCAGAGATTTTTGCCGTCACGTCCTGACAACGCATCATTGCCCGAATGAGCGGCGACGGTCTTGGTCCTTCGTGGGCGGTCAAAGCCCGCAAGCCATTGATGTAGTCTGTCCTGAAAATCGTAGGCACGACGATTCTGCTGTGTCCCGACGACACCAGCGTCTTGTTCATCATGATCCGAGACACCCGACCATTGCCATCGTTGAACGGATGGACCAACACCAACATTGTGTGGGTGAAAATCGCTCTGGCAAGCGGGTTCTCGATGCCGCGCATCATTGCGTAGCCTTCCCTCAGAGTTCCTTCGACAAACTCCGGCATGACAAAAACCGTGTTTCCGGCCCTGTTCGCGTCGGTCTTGAATTGCCCCGGTTCCTTCTCTGGACGAGCGTCGAGGAGCAGATGGTTTCGCTCTCTGATTTCGTCTACGAATTCGTCGAACGTGGTCGACATCGTCATGCCCGGGGTTAGATGCACGACCTGTGAGAACGTTTGCGTCACATCACGGCCGTCAGCAGGTCGACCGTCGGGGTCGTCGCCTTCGAATACGATCCGCTTCGCCTTGTCCACCAGAAACTTGGTCCCCTCTATGTAGTTGGTGAAATAGGCCTCGATGAAGGATGTGTTTGACCTCGCCTCCCTTGCGGTATGAGGATCGGCCCGTGACGGAAGTACGGCAACACCCATAGTTTCCGCCAGGACACGAAGCCTGTTCATGCATTCCGGGTCGTAAGGGCTGATGCGTCTCCGTCGTGCGGTCACGTCCTTGGAAACCAGATCGGCTTCACGGGTCCCCAAAACGAAGCCCACGATTTCGTTTAGGGTCGAAAGCTGCTCCTCGGCGTCGAGCAAGGGGGCGATCATAGCGGCGTTCCGTCTGATCTGGTTCAGGGCGTCCTCGTGTTCCGTTCTGAGGAGCCGTTCAACTTCCAGTTCGACAGCCTCTCGTCCAGCCGTGCGACTTGGCCCTTCGCGGGACCTCGTCGGTTTTAGATTGTCCAGAAGCCTTCGTGCTGCACTGGGGAGATATACGCCCAGGAACGGGATATCTCCGGTTAGCGGGCCAGGACCTGGCACAATTCTGATCTCAAGGCCCGGAAGGCTCAACCGCTTTGTGGTCGCTATGTCGGCGCGGCTCGCCCAAATCCAACCTACCGATGACTTGCCCTCCACGGCAGGTTCTCGCCACACCATGCTCCGCAACGCGCTTCGCCCCGACAGGACCGCTTCTGGGGCAATCTTTGCTACCACTTCGGCCCAGCGCGTCGTCAATACTTGCTCAACAGGACTGATCCCAGGCTCCACGTAGATACCGTCATGAACTTTGATCAGCTTGCCGTTCGCAGCAGCCCGTTGAATAGCCCTGTCGGCAGCCTTGTCGTTGCCGTCCGTGAATAAGACTCGTTGCGCACACATAAACACGTCCTCCGACGACAATTTGTCGCCCCACGCAACTTTATAGGCGTTTTGTCGCTAGACGCAACTTAACCCGCGCCGCGCCGGCGCGGCCCATACTGTTGATTGTCTGGACAACCCATCACAAATCTTTTGCTCAACATGGTCCTTAACTTCCGGCTGGCGACTTAATCAGCCGTTAAGTCGTATTTGGCGACAAAAACTTCCTCGTCCTGGCCGATAAAGCCCATTACAGGCCAGCGCAGCTTTAATCCTTGTCATCCGAACCTTCGCTTCCGAACTGGTTCGCCGTGCTCTGCTGACCGCAGTTCTGCCCCTATCCTTTTACTGTTGACAAAATTTTCGCAGCAGGCATCTTTCGTCGGCCTACTAGGCACCGGTGACAAGCATCGGACCGCTCGCGTGGTGACGCTCCCTCCAGAGACCTTGGTTACATACAGACTACACAAGATTGAATCACAGATCGTTCGCAACCCTTGCGGCGGACTGAGCGAGCCAGTGCTGCCATGAGGACCCAAACCGATGAAAGTGTATATCCACTCACCGAAAGTGGTGAATGAGGCCGTTGTCGCACTAAAAAATGCAATCTTCGACATTACAGGCCGAAAATATCCGCATCATAAGGCGCAGGAACTGTTTGCTTCCACCCTCGGCTTTGAGACTTTCTACTCGCTGAAGAACCCCTCCACCCACATCGCCGTCGCTGAGTTGGACGACTATTTAACGCAGGATCAGGTTTCGGCACGGAGGTCTTTTCAAGCCAAGGCTGTGGCTTCAGCACTGGATGTCGACCTGACAACTGCTACAGCCATCGTAGAGCAGGCACAACCGAGCGGCACCCGTAGGCGTTGCTTGGAGCTTTTACCATCCCCTTTCCTTGATGAGCTGACGCCATTGCTCATTTCGACAATGGAACGCAGTCACCGCGGCATGTCCGTCGCGAACCGGGTTAGGTCCCACGTGCTGGATGTGGCATCCCTACCTTTGGTTGGCGCAATGGCTGTTCGTCTCGATGAGTCGGTGGACAGTTTCATGTCGCGTCCAATTCCGGCTCCGACAGAGGTACACAAGGAGCGGCCAAATGGCGACATCATCTCCGTCACGGAAAAGGGTGTTCCCGTCAAAGGATGGGACCTGCTGGAGGCTGAGCTTTCATCGAAATTTATCGGCTTGTTTGATGGTTTGAAGCCATCGCGACATGCCGGCGACCCGACAGAGGGGCTATGGAAACGGCTCGCGGGGCAGACTGGCGCGTCAAATGATCAACTCGTGTCCGACCTGACGAAGAGGAAGGCGTTCAAGCAAATCGCACAGAGGGTCATCCTCGACGCCAAAAATATCTTCGCGAATGTTTCCGTCCGTGATGCATTGACCAGATCGGACAATGGACATGGGTTCGTCTCCTGGTATCCAGGTATTGAAGAGTCGTCGTCTTTCGAAGGTGAGATGTGGAGACCTCTTGAATACGGCAAGGGGGATGTCCGCAGAGGTAGTTTGTCGGTGAGGGACACTGATGTTTCCATTGAGATCACCCGCGAACGTGGCGGTGACGACGGGGAATATGCTCTCGCCTTCTACTTCGTGACCGCCAGAGCGATCCGCGATGGCCGGACGATTGGCGTTTTGAAAGGAGAATTGATCGTAAATCGGCAACCTTCCTTTCTGTTGGACCCCCACGATGCTTATTTCCAAGCCGAGAGCAAGGGCGGCGACATCACCCACCTCGTTCACATTCTTCTGACTGACCATAGAAAGTCTGCCCCATTTCAGTACCACGACCTCTTTTACATATCGAACTGGGAAGTGGCGAAGGACATGCGTGGCACAGGTTTCGGTCAGGAATTCCTTATTTCCGTGGTAAATGACCTCAAGCGGCGACATAGACGTCTTGGTTCCGTCGCTTACGAGAGCCATCCCCCGCAATACCCACACCCCTTCCCCATCAACATGCCAGAACCTCTGAGAGACGACTACCGTCGCGATATGAAGAGACTCAGCTCATACCTTCGGCAGACTTTCATTTCGATTTTTCCAGGGGAGGTAATCGAGTTCGAAGTCACGGAAGAACAAGAAGCGCTGGACGATGACCAGCGTGCCGCTTTGCACGTGCACAGGAACCGCGCTGCGCGTTTCGGAACGCCTCGATGGACAAAGACCAACCCGGCGTTCAGGAAGCCCCTCACCCGCTTTACCTATCCCGCCGAGAGAACTGGTTTTATTTGGCAGACAACGCGATATTTAGACCCACACCCGGATTTATGGAATCGACTTCCACGGGACTTGGATGCGATTGTGATTGACCTGTTTCGGTCGGACTTTCCAGGTTGCTTTGTTCAACGCTTGTCGTTCCGGTTCGCGAATAGAAAGGTACTGTCTATCGAAATTGAGGACTTCCTGGACCAGAACTTTGTGCCAGTGGAACTCCGCGACACAGACGAACCCAATCCTTTCTCCGAGCATTTCAGTTGCCAAGACCTGATGTTCGCATTGAGGGCCGAAACTGGCCTTCTGTTTTCACAGCGGCCCAATGGGACCACGGACGGCGTCAAGACAATAGAACTGTCACGAAAATTCGGACTAAAGAGAGAAGAGGGGGTTCCTGTCACGCGGACCAAATCTCGTAGGCGCGCAACGATAAACCAACAGTATCACGGACCCGCAACGTCGCGTTCGATGCCCCCATCCGCCTTGTCTATCGCTCCTAATCGATTTGTCCACCTTTTCACTGGCCGGACTTTGGGTCCAATTTTCAAGAAGCACGCTGGCCCGCCGCCGAACACCCCGCACCAAAACCTGTTGGCGGAAATTTCCAGAGGTGATCGGCGCTCGTTGCCCAGCGACATTTCGGAGATTTTCGCCGCACTCGATTATTCTACCGCTGCCCATCAAGCCAATGGCGCAATGGTGTTCGATATCGAGGAAATGATATCGGAGAGTAGTCCAGAGCGCATAGGATCACGGATCGATCTCTCTCGGTTACCAGATTTTTTCGAGGATGAAGGTTCCTTCTTTGTAAGTTTCGGATCGAGAAGTTTTCCTTCGCCACGGGAGGGGATTTTCGTTGACGGTTGCTATCTCACTTCTCCGTTCTACAACAACTTTGACCTGTTTTTCACGTGCACCATGCCAGACGAGCTTTTGGAAGAGGGACCGTCACTGGTGGAGTTGGCATCGGCGATGGGACAAGGTTTTCACCTCGGAATATGGGGTGGTACGGTATCACTCGATTCCCTAACTAAGACCCTATCCGGCATCGCCCCGGTTTGGCGTGAATTCGCAACGAAGCCAGTTCTTGAGTTGATGCTTGCACTTGAAAAAATCAGCCAAGGAGAAATGAACTCGGTTCTCAGCGGCGGTGTGACAGACATAGAACCGCCTCTCAACAATGTTGATCCCGATGCGGCGCGCCGCCGGATGTATGAAGCGACGTCTATCTTCTTTATTCGACCTGCGTGACGTTGTTCGCATTTGAGCGGTCAAGGAACTCTACCATGGCCGTTCAAATGCCACTGACTGGCGTTCGAACGCACGATGCGCCTCGATATCGAGTATGGCCGATAAAGGCCATTACAGGCCACGTCAGCATCATATTCGAATTCCCGAGCCAGCCACATCCTTCTTGCCATTTCCGGATTGATCGTCCAGATTGCGCCGGCAATTGCCACCTATGAGAGGAACTTGGTTTGGCTACTGGTACTGTGAAATGGTTTAACACCGACAAGGGCTACGGCTTCATCGCGCCGGACAACGGCGGCGGCGACGTCTTCGTGCATATCTCGGCCGTTCAGCGTGCCGGCCTCAACGGCTTGGCCGACGGCCATAAGATCAGCTTCGAAATCACCCAGGATCGGCGCTCTGGGAAGTCGTCCGCAGACGACCTTCGAACCATTTGACTTCAGGTGGCGGCGACCGTTGGGCTGCCGCCATTCTTCTTCTGGAGCTCGGCCTCTTCGCGCTCCTGCCGCTCCCGCAGTTTCCTGTCAATGAAACGCTCACGCTCGCCCGCTATCTGTTCCCCACGCTGGTGAAGCATCATGGCGAAGTTCGCGACATCGATCGGATCGCCCTTCGCGACGTGCTCGACCAAAAGGCTCGACAAGAACGATCCCGAGCGTACTTCCTTGTCCTCCCAGCCGCCGCGACCCTGCCTGCGTTTGCGCGACAGCTTCGCCTTCATGACGGCCGCGAACCGGTCGACCGCGATGTCGTCAGGATGGACATCTTCGCCGACACCGAGGAACAGCGTCCTGAAAACTGGATTGGCGACCGCATAGCGATGTCCGAACTGGTCGGTGACGATCCAATCGCCTCCGTAAACCAGCTGTCCGCCACCGTCCGCATGCGGCAGCCACGGAACGGGTCCATTGTGGTTCGCCAGGTCTCCAAGCGGTTCACGAAGGATGACGGCATCGTGGTCTCCGGGGTGGAACCACTGGACGGCGTCTACAAACTCGTCGCGTCTGTGAAATTTGGACATCTGGCGATCCCTACTCCGAGAGCAACTTACGGCTCCGAGGTCTGCTATTTTTCGAAATGGTTGTTCGCTGGGTTGGGGCTGTCAACTATTGAATGACTTCGTCTTCAGTCCCGCTTATGGACTTCCCGGACGCTCGGATTGCTCTCGCCTCTTCCATCGCCGCCACAGTCGTCGCATTTGGTACTTTGCGCTCGCGGGCACGTCTTGCCATCGCGAACGCGTGCTCAACATCGGCCCATGAGACATGGTTGACCGGGAATTCTCGCAAGGGTTGGAAGCCGCCTTCGCAGTGGACGTATGTGCGGGCGGCGACGTAGGGCCGTGCGTCTTCCTCGTCTTTGCGATTGATCGCCCCCGGCATGGTGCCGGTTACGATGACTGCGTCGACGCCGAATTCCGTTCCACGCTCCAGCACCGCCGAAATCGCTTCTTCCCCTGACTTTCTGTAGTCCTGGAACTCGAACAGGACAGTGTCTCTGTTGCGGAATTCCAGCTTGAAGAACACGTTCCCATGGACGAGGTCGCTCAGCGCCGCACTGACGTAATAGCTGGCCGCATCCATCGAGCGACGGTCCAGTTCCCGCTGGATTGCCTCTCTGAGGAAGGAGAGCCTCGCTTCGCCCTCGCCCAGCTTGCGGTCGATGTCCACCAGCATCTCTTCGGAAAGCGGCAACGTGATCCGTTCCCCGAATATCTTCTTCCGGCCGCGTGCGAGCATCCCCATAGGTGGCGTCCTCCAATTCGTATCTACGATATTGAAATCCATAAATACGCTCACATCAACACCAGCTTACAAATTTCGCCCGCCCGCTGTCGAAGTCTACATTTTTTTCGACAACAGCCGGGTTGATCTTGTCGTACAACCTCATCCACCATGTCGAGCGAGTTCAATATTTTTCGCGAAAGGATTTTAGATGACGGATGTGTTAGACAGGCAGGAACGCCACACAGGTGCTGCTGCCGCTTGGGGTGTCGTAAAAGGCGCTGCAACATTGATCTGCTACTATATCGCCCTCGTCTCCGTGGTATTGGTTCTCGGTATCGAAGCGCCGAGCCTTGCCCAGAAAGTCCTCATGGGCATCGCCATGGCGATCGGCTTGTTTTACCCGTTCTTCCTCGCGACCCGTGCCGGGATGTTCAACGAGAAAATCCAAAACCAGCTCGACAAGGCCCTCTCCGGGACAACGTGGCTTTCCTTAATCGACGGCAAGATCACCAAGGGCGTTTTCATGGGCGTGGCGAATGAGCTCCGCTCCATGAAGCTTTCGTTGGAGAACGGCGCGGTGCGCGAAATCCGGATCGATCACGCGGTTCCGGTCGGTCACGAGCTGCGTCTGGCCGGGCAATTTTCGGGTCTTTCGCGCTACGAAGCCGGTCTGGTCGCGGCAGAACGTCGTGACGGTGTCAAGCAGATGCGGATCGGCGCGATTGTGGCGGCATGTGTTTCTCTCCTCGCAATGCCATTCGCGGTTCAGGGCTTTCCTTGGGCGTTCCTGCCGCTTCTTATCGCCCTGGGTTCCGCTGGGCTGGTCGTGTTAATTGCCGACCACGAAAAAGAGGACTTCGCGCAGGACAGCGAATTCCTGGCCAAAATCGACGAATTGGCGGCCGCCGCTCTTTCCGAAGCGCCTGTCGCATCCCTCCCGTCTGACCTGTCAGTTCAGGACGAAGTGGCTCGCACGGCCGGTTCGAAGCTGCGCATCGCGGTCATCGTCGGCAACGCCTTGGCCTGCTTCAGCGGGATGGCGATGGTACTGTTCGGAAGCCTCCCCTTCTTGCAGTACGGTCAGGATGACTTGGCTTTCAAGCTGCACAAGACGATCCATCCTGCTGTGATGCCAGGATACGCGGCGACGTTGCTTGTCGCCGGTATCGCCCTCACGGCCATTTCCATGGCGATCCGGCTTGGATACGACAAAAAATTCCTGATGCCTGCGTCCCGTTTCAACCGCCATCGCTGGCTCTCGGCCGGTGGGGCTACTGGCAAGGTCGAAGGGGTTGTTTCCGGCGGCCAAGTCCTGTTTCTGCGCTTCGATGACAACACCCTCGGCAGGTACCCGATCGAGTATCTCCGTCGTGGCGATCTGATCACGGCCTAAGACATTTTCCCGAGTTCGAAAAGGGCGGCGTGATCACCACGCCGCCCTTTTCGTTTCCACCGGTGACACGTGTCCCGGGCCGCGCTAGAAAGCTTGGCGATACAGGAAACGGAGACGCAGATGGTCAAGGGCCGGCTGAAGAACCTTCTCGAGCGTGACCCTGGTTCATTCGACCGGGCGTCGAGAAGGAACGCGCAGCGCTACGTGAAGGACGAGGCGCAGCGGATCGACAACATCAGGTCCGCCGACCAGATGTCGGGTGTCGGCAACCCGATCGACAAGCAGACCAGGGCCTTCCTCGATACCTGCAACAAGGAAATCCTGAACGGAGTCGAGGTTCCCTACATGAAGGTGTGGGACGTCGTGTCCGGCTTTTTCAAGCCCGAGCCGAGCGAGATCACCGACTTCCTGAGGATGCGGACTGAAAAAGACCACGCCTTCAGCGCCCCCGATTTTTTTGGCTACGCCACCGATCCGGCGATTCGCGAACACGCGCTGGAAAAGCTCGTCGACCTCCCAGAGGGGATCATTCACAACTACTCGGTCACTGGCGGGGTCCGCGACATCGTCTTCCAGGAGGAAGGCGGAGAACCTGTCGTTTTATCCGGGCTCGCGCTCGTTCGCATGGGCGAGCTTTTATACTGGCAGACGGCGGGTGGCATCGTGACGGACGTCTCGGCGGTCACGGCCGAGCGGCGCGCGACGTTGTCTGGCGAGGAAGCCAGGATCAGGAGCGTCAATCCGAGCGCCCCCGAATGGGTCATCCAGGACGCACTTAATCCGACAGCCGCGACCCTTTCGGGTGATACCGGGGTCTGGCGGGCCGGCGCTCTCGGTCTCTTCAACCTGCGGACCCTCAAGCACGAAATCCGGATGACCACCCGCGAATGGGAAAAGTCCCAGGCGGTATTCTCCGACCAGTTCGAGCAGAAGCTGGCGGACCGCTACGACACCGACGAAAGCGCGCGCGCCGTCGTAGACCGCGCCATCGCCCAGATCGAGAAGGACCATCTGTTTTTCGAAATCGCCGAAACCGTTTTCGCCCTGCCCGCCTACTTCTCCGCCAGAGTGCAATTCGTGCGTGACCTGCCAGCCCGCACCGCGCTCGGCGACCCCAACGGCGGTGTTGCCAGAAAGCATGCGCTAAAGGCACCGTTGGATATGCGTGTGCTCAATCGGAACGTCGCAACCCTCGATTTCGAAAGCCGCGGGGAAACGAGCCATACCTACGCGCCGCCCCGCTTCCGGGTGGAGGTGGACGGCTTTTGGCGTCGCCTGCCCATCGGAGCCGAGGGCAAGGATGCCGACGGTCGGCCGACCCAGGGGAAGACGTGGGTGCAGTCACATGCCCGCTGGAAGGACAAGCCCGAGCGCTCCGGCGTTATCCACGTCAAGACGCCCATCGGCGCTGCAATCGAGCGCGGCCGCAAGCTTGCGGGCAAGGACAGCGCCTTCCGCATTTCTGTGACGTAGGCATCGGAAGTCACAACCGGGGCTTGCTTTTGCGGCTTGTTTGCGCCACCTGCGGCTCTCGGACGCAAGGGGGACGGATGCTTCAGGCAGTCATAAGCGGCAAGGCGGGAAAGATACCGAACGGCAAAAGCGAGGAGAAGGTCTCGTGGCGGAAGGTCTTCCGCATCTCTGAGGACCTCCTTACGGCCTCCGTGTTTGGGCGGTTGGCTTACCTCGATGACGGTATTCTCTGGCGCATCTTGCGCAGGACGTTCGGCGCGCCATTGCCCGACCTCAAGGTCGCCGAACTCGAGGACATCGCTTTCTGGCCCAGATGGACCGACGCGATCGAGGACGAAAGGAACGTCGAACCCGACGTCTTCCTCGATTTCAAGCTCGGCGACCCCGCCATCCAGGTCCGCTTGATCGTGGAAGCGAAACTCTGGAACCACCCGAGTCAAGACGCCCGCCAATGGGCGAGGGAATGGGTGGCCTATCAGGATGCCAACGGCGATGACGGCCACATCGCTTTCCTTTGCGCTCTCGGCGGGCTCGGGAAGAGGACGGAAGAGATGGCTGAACAGATTGCTGCGGAAGTCTCGGCTCTTGGCCACGATATCAAAGTAGCCGCCGCCGGATGGGATCGCCTGCTTGATGCCATCGAAAAAGAGCGGGAAAACCCGATGTCGCGCGCGACGACGAGGATCATCGACGACGTGGTCGCGGCGCTCGGTCTCGCCGACTACCAGCACCTTAAACTCCCCGGCGAGATGACCTGTCGTCCCCATTCGTGGAATCCGTCCGCAACAGCGGCGCTCAAAGACTTCAAGTGAGAGGCAATCCCATGTCCATCGACGAACAGACATTCTCGGCGGCTCTTGTCGACGTCCGCCACGCTTACCGACTCCTCGCGGACTATCAGAAGCGGTGCCTGGACATGCTGACCCTCATCGGTCAGCAGTTTCCAGAGACGGAGTTCTATAACTGGAAACCCAGCACGCTCGCGCCAACGCCGATCGCCAGAACCGATCCCCGTGACTTTTGGGGCTGGAACTTCTTGCCGCTCTATCAGGCGTCCTTTCTGCTCGTCCCCAGTAGCGGGGGAAGGTCCCACCCTGGGATAGGCGACTGGCTCGTCGAACTGAGGATCACTAGCGATACAGGATGGGATATGCCGGACCGACGGATTGAGCCGGACGCCTCTAAATTCGTAAGCGTTGAAGCGGCCGACAGCAAGCTCTCCATCATGGTCTTCAAGTGCGTTTCACAGTTGCCCACTGAGCAGAACTGGTTCCACAGCGTCTGGGCCAACACATCGTGGCCAGAGGACATCAGCGTGCCGGACGATGACGGCCTCATTTACATGGAACAAGGTGTTCTGGCCGCCGCCCAACTAGACGTGTCCATCGCTCAGATGACTTCGAAGGATGCCGTAAAGGCATTCTGCGAACGCGCGAAGCGTCTCATCGCCAGGAAGCTGGACATCGCTTTCGCAGCGGTATGACCATTGTTGCTGGCGTCGCCCTTGGGCATCCTTGGCGCTCGCGGACACCGCCATGCGCCTGAGTTCCGCGATCAAGATGATCAACAAGGTCACCGACTGGAACTGCAAGGATTTCAGCGGCACGGGCGAACGTGTTTCGGCGAGCTTCGATACTGCGGGGCTGCACGACCTCGGAAGTCGGATTTCTTGCAATCGTACTGCCCGAGCGCGGCGAGGTTCTGTAACCGCGGCCGGACCAGACGAACACCGGCTGTTCGTCTGGTCGGCGTCGACAGACAAATTCAGCGTCAACAGCCCGATGGAGCGGACAGCAGGCGGCTTGTCAGGCCGACCTGTCCAATCCTCTTTTGCATCATTTTCTCGTCGATCTCAGCCACGACGGCTCGGACGCGCGCCGATGTCTCTTCGATGCCGGCAGCCCCTTCGTCCGAATTCAGCCACGACGGCAGGCCTGAGGCGATGGAAATCAATCTCTGGAACCTGTCGCTTTCGGCTTCATCCCCGTCTGGCTTGCTCTCGTTTGCAAGCCGCTCGAATTCCCCGAGCTCTGTTATCCGCCGTGCTTCCCTGGCCACCCTCGCTTCGACAGTCGGCATCGCGGCGACAACTTCGGCGTCTTCGACGTCGGACCCGACCGGTGTGCAATCCAGGACCTCGGCTCTACTCGAAGCCAACGACTTCCAGACGGAGTGCCGATCATCCCACTCCTCCCGCCTCATTCCGCGGGGACGGTCCGTATTGTTCCAGTAGCAAAAATCCTCCACGAAGTCGGATTTCAGCCATTCGTCCAGCCATTCCCGACGCTCGGTGCGGACGATGCCGTAATAGCCCGTCGGGTGCGTAAAAACGGACACCGAGAACTCCGGATCGACCTTTGGGTCGCGGTGCTGCGATTTGACTATTTCCTGTTGGCGCTGGAGGATTTCGGTCCTCACCGCATCGATAGGCACCTTGCCGTCGTGGCGGCCGCTCGTCGCCGCCTCGTCGACGATGCTGGCCACCATGTTCGCATGCAGCCTAGCAAGCCAATGACGGTGAAGGACTGCGAGCGTCTTACACCAGTCGTCGACGTGGTGGCGCACGGCGTCCATGTCCGTGGCCTTGAATTTGAAGCCGTCATAAACCTTGTAACTCATCTTCGCCTTCCCCCCGGCTCTGAAGGAAATGCTATCCCGCGACGGAGGTGCGCGTCATCCGATTTGTTGCCGATCTGCGCGGATCATTATGGTGCCGGAGAACCGTTCCCCGGCTGGACCGGCTGTAGTTCCGAGTCGATTTCCTCAAGGCGCTCGCGGATGGCAGGAAGATGCTTCTTCGAGAAGCCGCCAAGGATCGCTGTCGCCCTACTGGTGTAACGCATCTGAAAATTGACTTCATTTTCCGGAGCCTTGACGACATCCTTGTAGAAATCCGCGATGGCCAAGTCTCCGACCTTGCCGATACCAGCGACCGCTTCCTCGTCGAAATGCGTGATCAGCAAGCCGTAGTACTTCCGTTCGATCTCGCGAAGCTCGCGACTGTCCGGGTCTTCGTACCTGACCGCGGCCTGTTCCCAGTAGGTGACGACCCGCCGAGCGATGTAGCTGAGCGACTTGGCGACACCGTTGTGGATTTTACGGCTTACGACGTCCTCCGTCTGCCCGATTAGGCTTCGCTCGACCGTGATAAGGCCGCGGAGGTCTTTGAAGAGACGTTCGCCAAGCTCAGACTGCTTGTAGTCCGTGCTGGCGCTCACCGTCCTGCCGTCCACGATATAGAACCTGGTGGGCTCGTTGCGGAAGTCGATGTTGTATTCTCTGTCGTCGATCATTGGATGGGTCTCGTTTTCGGCCGCGAAACTAGCGGTTCACGCGGTATTCCACAACGTCCATCATGGTTTCGCATGCAGCAAGAACGAAGGAGACTACTCCTGAGTGCCGAATGTCCGGTCGTACTGTGCGAGCGGCATCGCCGTGGCGAATTCCGTGTTCCTCGCCTCTCGGTTGGCGATGACCCTTCCCCTGGCGCGGAATTTGCGCGACTGCGTGGTGAAATTGGAATTCTGGCAATAGAAGTTTCCGCCGATCTCCAGAACCTTGGCCCCGGACGCGATTTCCGTCTTCTCCATGAACATCGCCCGCTCGACGGCCACATGCTCGGGGAAATGAACCCGGCCGCAATTGCTGAGCATGAGGCATCCGCCGACGTAGAGACGGTCGCCTTCGAAGCGCTTGATGCCGCTGCCGGACAGGAACAGATTGAGGCCGACGATCGCGCTGGCCGGAAACACGGCGACGTCCGTGGCCTCCATCTTGAGATGGCCGGTCACCACCAGGTCTTCAGGCAGCTTCCTCAGCATCGTGTCGGACAGATCGAGGTCTCCGTCTACTTCCAGTCCGTCCGGCAGCTCTGTGATCATCGTCGAGGACACGTCGATCGAGCGCGCGATCCCGTGATCGACCGGCAGGCTCTGCAGGCGGCTCTTGGCGGCCAGCAGGTTTCCGGTGACCCTCAGGCCCCTTGGCAGTTCGCGGATCGCGGAGCCGATGATCTTCAGATCGCCCCTCACCTCGAGGAAGGCAGGAAGCTCGGTCAGGGCGTACTCGCTGAGATCGAGGTTTCCCTTGATCGCGAGGCCCTCGGGGAGGTTGTCGATGCTGTGCGCCTTGCCCATCTCGTCGACCACGAGGCCGATCTCGATCGGGCGGTAGATGGAATCGTAGTCCCGATCCCGAATGAACTGACGGACGCGACGGGCGTACTCCGCTTTGGGGCGCTCGTTCTGCTTGCCCCTGATCTGCACCACGGAGTTGCTGCGGGTGTCGATCTCGATGGTCACGTGCGGCTTGTTGTGCGGATCGCGCAGCGACAGGATGACGACCTGTCCCGTGAGGACCCTTTCGTCGTACGTTCCATGGCCCACACAGTGCTGCATGATGGCGGACTCGTTGTCGAGCGCCTTCGGTGTCAGGAGGCGGACCATGTACCAACCGGAATCGAGGACCTGTTCGAGAACCTCTTCGCCGTCGTTGATCTTGATGACGGGCATCTGCATGGCCCGCTTGATCATCGCCTTGTTGGCCTCCTTGAGGACACCTTCCAGGTCGGAGAACTTGAGGAGCTTCCTGGGTCGGCCGTGTTCGTCCACCTTGAGGAGCCAGTCCTCCTTGTGGAGGATCGAGACCTCGATCCAGTCGGCGGCGTCCTTGAGGTCGACGGCCAGCCCCGCCTCGCGCCAGTTACGCTTGGAATTCTTGATCTTGAGAAGGATGCGCCCGACGCAGTGGTACAGCAGGCGCGCGACTTCCGCGTGCTCCGTAAAGGTCGACAAAAACTCGACGATCTCGCTGTCTTCTTCGACGGCCATCAGGGTTTCCGTTTTCGGGGTCTTACAATATTGCCGCAGCGATTTCGCGTTGTCAGCAATTTATGTCGCTCCGAAATCTTTTTGGCCGGCGTCTCCGTTAAGCGCCGGTTCATGCCGCATTACTTAGGCTTGCACCATCACTCCCGCATCGGTCTCCCAATGTCCCTTACCCGCGTCTACCTCCGCTCCCTCGCCTACCTCGCAGCCTACAGATGGAGGGTTGGTGCTGTCGTCCTCGCCAACGTCGCGCTCGCCTGCGTCGCGATCCTCGAACCGATCCTGTTCGGCCGCATCATCGACGCCGTCTCCGGCAAGGGGGAGATCACCGTCAACCTCGCTCTCTGGGGTGGCTTGGCCGCTTTCAACATCGTCGCATACGTGCTGGTGGCCAGACAGGCGGACAGGCTCGCCCACAGCCGGCGCGCGGCACTCCTTTCCGGTTCCTACGCGCGGCTGATCTCGATGCCGCTGTCGTGGCACAACGCCCGCGGCAACTCGAATGTCCTGCATACGCTGCTGCGGGCCAGCGACACGCTGTTTGCGCTCTGGCTCGACTTCATGCGCAGCCATCTGGCGACTGCGGTGGCGCTCGCCATGCTGATCCCGACCGCGCTCGCCATGGACCTCAGGCTTTCGGTCGTCCTCTTCGTCCTCGGTGCCGTCTACTGGCTCGTCCAGTCGGTGGTCATGAAGAAAACCCGCGCCGGTCAGGCCTCGGTGGAGAAGCACTATCACGACCTCTTCTCGCACATCTCCGACACGATTTCGGGTGTCTCGGTCGTCCAGAGCTACAACCGTGCGCAGGCCGAGTCCGAGACGTTGAAGTCGCTGTCGTCTAGCCTGCTCAAGGCGCAGTTCCCCGTCCTCGACTGGTGGGCGCTCGCTTCGGCGCTGAACCGCATGGCGTCGACCATCTCGATGATGGTGATCCTCGTCGTAGGCACGGCGCTGGTCATGCGCGGCGAGATGACCGTCGGCGAGATCATCGCCTTCATCGGTTTCGCGAACCTCCTCATCGGCAAGCTGGAGTCCATCCGCGGCTTCGTCTCGCAGATTTTCGAGGCCCGCTCGAAGCTCGATGACTTCCTCGAACTGGAGGCGGACGCGCGTCCCGAGGAAGACGCTGTCGGCGAAGTCTTGCTGGGATCGGTCGAGGGTCGCGTCGAGTTCAGGAACGTGTCATTCGACTTCGCAGGCACGACCCAAGGCATCCGCGACGTCTCGTTCACAGTGGACCCCGGCCAGACCGTGGCGATCGTCGGGGCGACGGGTGCTGGAAAGACGACCCTCGTCAACCTGCTCCAGCGCGTCCACGAACCGCAGGTCGGACAAATCCTCGTCGATGGCAAGGACATCGCCAAGGTCGCGCGCACCGAACTGCGCGGCAACATCGCGACGGTGTTCCAGGATGCCGGCCTGCTGAACCGCACCATCCGGGCGAATATCGGCCTCGGCCGCGACGGCGCGTCGGACGAGGAGATCGCAGAAGCGGTCTCGGCCGCGGCGGCGATGGACTTCGTCGTCTCGAGGCCTGACGGGATGGAAACCGTCGTCGGCGACCGTGGCAACCGACTGTCGGGCGGCGAGAGGCAACGACTTGCCATCGCGCGCGCCATCCTGAAGTCGGCACCGATCCTCGTCCTCGACGAGGCGACCAGCGCGCTCGATGTCGAGACCGAGCGGCAGGTGCAGGCGGCCCTCGATACCCTGACCAAGGACCGGACAACCTTCGTGATCGCCCACCGCCTCTCCACGATCCGCAACGCGGACCTCGTCATCCTGATGGACCATGGGCGTATCGCCGAGATCGGGGCCTATGACGAACTAGCCACGCGCGGCGGCCGGTTCACGCATCTTTTGTTCGAGAGCGGATTGCTTGCGCCTCGGGCCGCGTAAAATTCCGCGAAATGACCCCGTGCTGCTTGAATCGAGACGCTGCGCGGGGTCTCATATTTTCATGACCCATTCGATCATTCCCGCACCCCTGTCGAAATTCCTGAGGCCAGCCGCCATCACGTCCTGTGTTCTGGTGGTGCTGTTCACCCTGTGGAGCCAGGCGCGCTTCCTCGTCGCCTTCTTCGACGGGTCGCTTCTCGACGGCGGCCTCGACGACACGGCGGAGATGATCATCTCGGTGCATTCGGATGTGATGACCTCGGCCTTGTTGCTGGTGGCGGTCATGCTGTTCAGGCGGTCTCTCTCTGCTTTCGGCTTCACGGCGGCGCTGCTCGGCGCGTTCGTCCTCGGTGTATACGATATCATGGACAACGACATCCACCCGTTCATCGTCGCTCTCGGCGTCTACGGCGATGTCCCCGTCGGCGGCAGCCTTGCGGGCGTGAATCCCCAGGTCACCCGGATGGTGGCGTTCTTCGGCCTGACGGCAACCCTCTTCGGCCTTTGCCTTCTGAAGAAGACGAGAACCAGGGATCGCATATTCGTTCTCCTGATCGCCGGTGCCGTCATCGTCACGACTTTCCTGTTCCACATCGCCTTGCCGATGGGAACTCTCCGCTTCGAGAAGAACCGGGTCGCCGACATGCTGCTGAACGAAGCCCGTTACATGCCGCTCGAAACCTTCTGCCCGAACAGGACCTGCATGTTCTTCGACAGCGGCTTTGCGGAGGTGGCGTCGAAACGGATCGCGTCCGATCCGCTGCCGTTCGACGGCTTCGTGACGCACTCCGGCGAGCATGTCACCCGTGGCAACTCCACCAAATACGTCCGCAGTACGTCGCTCAAAGGCGCGACCTTTGCCGTCGACGCCTGTCTGCCGAGACGCGACGACCGTGCGCCTGCCACCGACTACATGTGCTTCAGCGACGCCCACACGCTCGACGGCCTCGGTCGCACGACCGCCGCCTGGATGGGCTTCCTGTCGAGTGCGGCCCACGCGACGTGGCTTTTCGGCGGCACGTTTCTCCTGTTTCTGCACAAGCGTCGGTTCAAAATCCGTCGCCCGGCAACCGTCCGTTAACTTCCAAGTCACGATTTATGCGATATCTGGAGACCCCGAGGGTGTCAGGAGGATGCTCTCACTAACGGGTTAACATGGATGTCGCGTCGGAAGTCCCAGGTGACATCGGCCATGTCCACTGCAAGGAACGAACGTCGATGACTGACATTCGCGAGAAATACAGCGCCTCGATCAAGATCGTGCGGACCGTCGAAGGCAGCGTAACGAACGAACGCATCTTTTGCCTCTTCGACAACAAGCCAGTGATCAACCTGCGCAAACACCTGCTGATGTTCTACAACATGCCGTTCGAGGACTACCTCGAGTTCTGCGGTTTGCCGGCAGACTACCCGTCGGTGCCGGAGCGAACCCGCATCATGAAGGAACAGGCGGCGCTGAAAATGGCCGAACTCGGTGTATCCGAGCGGGAGCTGCCGCCAGAGCCGCCGCAGTGGCCGAAGCGTCCGCGCAAGAGCATCGAAGGGAAGAGCGCGCACTGACGCGCTCCTCGGAGGACTTTATTCGCCCAGGTATTCGAGGATCGTCGACACAATCGCCGACCTGACGATCTCGGTCCTCTCGAACTTGACGACGGCGATGCCAGGTGCAGCGCGCAGCGCGTTCGAGCAGGGCATCAGTCCCGACAGTTTCGGGTCGAGGTCACTCTGGTTCGGGTCCCCCGTGACGACTGCTTTTGTCCCCTCGCCCATTCGGGTCAGAGCCATTTTTATCTGGCCCATGGTTGCGTTTTGGGCCTCATCAACGATAACGAGTGAATTGGTGAATGTCCTACCCCTCATGAACGCCAGCGGGCAAAGCTCGATCTGCCCGTTCCTCATCATGGAATCCAATGTCGTCTGTCCGAGCGCTTCCTTGAGGATGTCGTAGATCGGCAACATGTAGGGATGCAGCTTCTCTTCCATCGATCCCGGCAGGAAACCGAGCTTCTCGCCTTCCGCTTCCATGGCGGGCCGCGACAACACGATCTTGTTGACTTGGTTGGTCGCCAGCATCTCGAGCGCCTTGCGGACGGCGATGTAGGTCTTGCCGGTGCCGGCCGGCCCGACACCGAAGATGACCGTCGCGTTGTCGATGGCGTCCATAAATTCGACCTGCTTGGCGGTCTTGGGCTTGATCCTCTTCTTGAAGGAGCTGTCGGGGTTGGCGCGTCTATGCTTGATGTCGAGAGTGCGCGGATCGGCGTCGAAGTCCATGACGAGCGTGGCGAGAGCCTGCTGAGCGATACGCTGGTTCTTGGTGTTCGTGCGCGAAGTCTTCCTACCCATGGTGCTGCTCCTGAAGGTTTGCGGGGTGTCGGCAGACATGAAAAAAGGGCGCGGCACCAAGTGCCACGCCCCGTCCATACGGTATGCCGTCATTGCGGAATTCCGACCTCGCGCCGCCGCCCCCTCCAGGAGGGTGCGGGACCGTCGCATCCTGCATTACAATGTCCATTCAAAGACCTCATGACGGCATGTCTGCCATCTAAATCGTGCTCGTCGGCGGAGACTTCGACAACGCAAATTCGCGAGGTCTTTAATTTATCTTGAGCTCGTTGGTGAGGTGCTATAATGATGACCGGAAACCGAGACACGGAGCATGCAAGTGAGCGAAAATCAGGCAAACGAAGTCATCCACAACGGCTGGCGCAGGTTCACCGGGCAGGACACCGCACGCTGGACCGACGACACTGTCTTCTGGGCCTTCAGGTCATCCGACCGCCGCCTCGTTCCGGTGCTTTATATCGACGGCGCGCACCACCCGTGGAAGCTGGCTCCGACAGGCAGCGCCGCGCTCGAGCTGTCCGACGCCGATTACATCCTGCCACTATCGGCGGGTAACCCGCCGCTCCCCGACCAGCCCTTGTTTCGCAACCCGCTTCCGGTCGCCGTTCTGCTTGTGATGACCAACAAGGGTCTCATCGTCATCCGCCGCGCGCTCACGGACGGCTACGGCAAGCTCGCCATCCCAGGCGGATTCCACAACCTCGGGGAAACCTGGCAGGAGGCGTGCTGCCGCGAGCATTTCGAAGAAACCGGAATCAAGCTCGATCCATCCAAGGTGACCATCTACGACGTCATCACGGTACAGGACGGCAGGATCAACCTCATTTTCGGCGTCTATGCAGACGTGATCGTTGATCCGGTCTTCAATCCTGACAGCGAGGTTCTGGAAGTGCTGGAACTCGGAGAACCGGTCGAAACCGCCTTCCCCGCCCACACTTCGATCATGGAACGCTATATGCGGGAGCTCGGCGCGCAGGCCTCGGCACGCTGATATACGGGCTGGCCAGCGACCTGCCGTCGCTGGCCATGACCTTGTCGCTTGCACCCCGACGATCACTGATAGGCCACCTATTGCAACGGAGGCCCAGCGATGAGCGATTACAGTCTTTCGCCAAAACCCATCGACGACGAGACGGCGCTGCGCCTTGACCAGGAGCAGGTCCGCTCCTTGGCATTAACAACGGCGACCCTTTTCAGGGACGGCAACAAGATCGGCGCGAACGCCACCATCGAGAAAATGCTCGAGGTCTACGCGATCCAGATGCGCGCGCCGCATTCTCAGCACTGGACGTCCCTTCCGTCGCTTGGCGCGATCCAGAAGCTCATGGTCGCCGAATACGCCAACGCCGAGGGGATCACCGATCGTCAGGCGGCGGAATTCGGCAAAGCCGTCGACGCCAAGATGCGTCAGGCTTTCGAAGCCAAGATTCCCCGCCTCAAGCAAGTCAACATCAGTTCCGTCGTCAGCCTCGACGCGATGCAAAGCATCGTCGGTCATATCATGATTGAACGGGACGAAAAGGTCGCAGAGCTTTCGGCCCCCATGTCTGGCGTCCTCGGTCGAATCCGCTCGCGCTTCATGGCCCAGAAGGGCGGCGACTGGAACGACAACTACATGGCGGACATGGACGAGAAAACCTTCGGGAACGCCGTGGCGTTCGCGGCGCGTAACGTATCGCTAATGATGGCGGCCTCCGACAGCACCAGCTTGGACGAAATCAAATTTCTCGCGGACTTCGCCGACGCCCATGGTGGACCACACAGAATGGCTTCCGCTGCTCGCGAAGACATTCTCGGCATCGAAGCCAACCGGCCATTCCAGCCGTCTGCCATTTGATCAGGGCGTCAGCGAAGTCTTTGCCACGGCAGCGGCCAGGACTTCGCGCAGGCTCGAATAAAGCGGAATGTTGCACTCGAGGGCGAGCGCGTTCAGATAGCTCATCTTCGCCGCGCCCGTTGGCGATCCCATCAGGCACTTGCCGGAGCGAGCGTAGAGGCCGAATTCCACGTTTGTGGTGAAGGCCGGCATTTTCTGCTGGCCCTTGGAGTTGATGGAGAGGTCGCGCGGCACCCAGAACACAATGGCTGTCGACACCTTCAACGCCTCCCATTCCCAGACGATCTGGTCGTCGTATCGGTCGTGTTTCGACCAGCTGTCGTTCTCTGGGACGTAGACGGTTCCCGTGAATCCGAGTTCACGCAGGATGTCGAGCGCTTCCGGCCTCCACGTCGGCGTTTCTTCGTCGCGCGGGGTCGGGCCAGCGAGGAAGATCGACTTCGGAATGGGCTGCAATGCGTGAATGACGTTCATGAGTGTCCTCAGATACCAGGCGAGGCGGCTGGTGTCGTGACGGTGCGGCGGTTGTCGTTGGCGAGATCGGCGACCTGTTCTACGAGCGGGGCCAGGCGTTCGAGTTCCTGCCATGCCAGAACCACGTCGGCGCGGTCCTCGTCGTCGTTCAGCCCGAACAACCGCAGGAAGTCTTCGTAACCGACGCAGCCGCGATAAGCCTTCACGTCGTTCACCACCGCCTCGATCATATCGACGTCGCCGGGCTCGATATCGGGCGTGTTTGAAGTATAGAACTCGAATTGATCGATGCCGGGACCGGACAGCGTGCAGAAATAGTGGACCATCCCCGCCTTGTCGCCGGGTTGAAACGGGTTGGCTTCCGTCCTCGTCGTCGACATGGAAAGGCTGTTCTCGTCGAGGAGACGGCGGATGTCTTCGGGTGTCATGCTTCGCTTTCTCTGATCACCAGCGCGGCAATGCCCGCGATGCCGGCGACGCCCTGGAGTAGGTGTTTGACGACGACCTTGGCTCCCGTCGCCAGGCTGCGGGTCTCGACATGCCATAGGGTTCCGTCGAAATGGGTTTCCACCCTGTAGCCGCGGCGATGGGCGAGCGTCGCCAGCGCCTCGTTTCCCGCCGTGAACGCAGGGACCTGGTCGCGCAGCCAGAAGCCCGCCCTGACGCGCGCCTCGTCGATGACCTTCAGCGGGGCCTTGCCTCCCAACATGGCCTCCACGAGGAGATCGTTGTCTCGGTCCGGAGCCTTGGACGCCAGGAGAAGCGACACGAGATCGGCGATGTCGATCGTCGGCCGCCCGCCGAGAGCGGCCGCATTGCGGAACACGTTCGTCGCTTCGGTTTGAATTGCTGTTTCCATCTGCGGATACCCGTCGGATAGGTAGGTTGGCGTCTTGCGCGAAGTCTTTGCTCCGTGCGATAAATCATAGACGACGCTACCGTCCGCGCCTTATCCTGTCAACATAAAGACGACGGAATAGAAGACGCCGTCAACGCCGTCGCCGACAAAAGGAAGCCTCCATGAAACTGGACTACGTTCACGCCTTCAAGGCTTTCGCTCCGAAGTCGGAAAAAGTGGTCACCTGGGTGCTGTCGAACGAAGGCCTTCCCTTCCCCGTGAAGTTCGTCCAGCAGGTGCTGGATGTGGACCTCACGTGGGTCAGGAAGGTCCACGGCGATGTCGTGGTCTGCCTCGGCGACAGGCCGCTGCGCAAGGTCCGGACCATTTCCGAACGGTTCGAGTTTCTCGACCTTCTGCATGACATGCCACTCCGCGCTACGGCGCAGAGGACGGCCGACGACTGGAACCTGACCGCCGATAACGAAGTCGATGTCTCGATCAGAGTCTGGCTCGAAGACGTCCCCACCTTCGGATTGGCTCCCGGCGGGAACGACCAGCCGGCACCTCGGTACTACGCGATGTCAAATCTCCAGCAACCGGTCATCCCTTGGTACGAGGGAATCGACCTGTCGAAAACCAGGAACCACGATGCACCGCTCCTCACCGAACGCCATTCCCTCACGAAAATCTGGTCGTCGCGCTGGAGCGCTTCCGAATGCGAAGCGGCCCGCTCGAGGTTCGAGCTGCGTGTCCGCGAAAAAGTCCGCACGGTCGGCGATCCGGCCTATCTGAGCGACATGATCGACATCTGACGCCATGCCCGCCGCCGCCCTCCGGAAAATCCTGTTGCTCGAAACGCCGCCGCTCTCGCGTGCGACGGCAGACGCGCGGCTTTCCGTCGATCTGGATCAGGCTGACCTTTCGGACGATCAGCTTGCCGACGCGTTCCGCTCGCTCGGCGGGCGGGCGCTCGAACATGCGCCTGAAGCGGTGTCCCTGTTTTCAGAGGCCTGCCACCGCGCGACGGGACTGGTGCCTCGCCTCGGCCAGATCGTCTGCGGACTGGTGATGGCCCGGGGTGCGATAGCGGAGATGGACACGGGCGAAGGCAAGACGCTCTCCGCGGGCCTCGCCTCGTGCCTTCTTGCCCTCGATGGGCTCGGTGTCCACTCGGTCACCGTCAACCCCTACCTCGCCGCCCGCGATCACGCCCTCATGGCTCCGGTCTACCGTCTTCTTGGGTTGACGAGCTCCCTTGTCCATCCGGGGATGAGCAAGGAAGAGCGACGCGCCGCTTATCGGTGCGACATCGTCCACGGCTCCAACTCCGAGTTCGTCTTCGACCGCCTGCGTGACGGCATCGCGCTCACCGACGACGACATCGTCCAGAGAGGACATGCGCACGCGGTCGTGGACGAAGCCGACTCCGTGCTTCTCGACGAGGCTTCGACGCCCTTGGTTCTGTCCGACGGTTCAGGAACGGTCTCCTCCTGTGCGATCTTCTGTGACGGGTTCGCCGCCGCGCTCGTAGAGGGAGACGATTTCGAGATCGAGGTCGAGGACGGCTCGGTCCATCTCACGCCCGCCGGAACAGACAGGGCCGAGGCGGCGCTGCGTCGGGCGGGACATCTGCCGGTCTCGCAAGGTCTGTTCGACGGCCGATCCGACGTTCTCGGCCATCTCGACGCCGCGCTGAAGGCGAGATACAGGCTCGCGCGCGACCGCGACTACATCGTGCGCGACGGCAAGGTCGAGATCGTCGACGCCAACACGGGCCGGGTCCTCGAAGGCCGCCGCTACGCCGACGGTCTTCACGAGGCGGTGGAAATCAAGGAGGGCGTTCCCCACTCGGGTTCCGGAGACACCGTATCCTCGACCACCTACATGAACTATTTCGGCCTCTACGGAAATCTCTGCGGCGCGACCGGAACGGCCATGTCTTCGGCTTCGGAAATCAAGCGCCTGTACGACGTGCAGGCCGTCCGCGTCCCGCCGTCTTTGCCGTCGTCCAGGACGGACCTTCTCGACCGTATCCACGCGACCCAGGCGGAACGCGACCGCGCCGCCATCGAGGACGCGCTTTCCGTTCACGCGACGGGCCGCCCTGTCCTCGTCGGGACCGCATCCGTCGCCGAATCCATGACGCTGGCCGCCTTGCTCGCCGAGCGGGGGTTTACGGAACGGGATACGGCGTCGCCAGAACCGCTCACCTATGTCCTGCTCAACGCGTCTCGCGCCGAACACGAGGCGGTCGTGGTTTCCCAGGCGGGGCGTCGGCATGCCTTGACGATCGCGACCAACATGGCGGGGCGGGGCACCGACATCGTTCTCGGCGGGGACGATCACGCCGAAGGCGTTGAGATGTCCCGTCTCGGCGGACTTCATGTCGTCGGTGTCGGACGGCACGGATCGCGCCGTATCGACGATCAGCTGCGCGGGCGTGCCGGCCGCAGGGGCGAGCCTGGTTCGACGGTCTTCCATCTGTCGATCGAGGACGCACTCGTGACGAAGCATTCGCCCGTTCCGGCGGACAGCCTGCGTCGCCTTCTGGAGATGAACGGAGAAGCCGCGCTGCGCCCGCTCGTCGACCAGGCCCAACGGATCGCGGACGCGCTGGGTTCCGACACGAGGGAGGCGCTGATGCAGTATTCCGCCGTCGACACCGTCCAGATCGAGGCCTTCCACGCGCTCCGGCGTGAATTCATGTCGACACCGACACCGGGCGAGGCCTTCGAGGCGATGCGCGCTGCCGCCGTCACGAGAGCCGTACGCGACCACATGCCCGAAAACTCCTATGCGGAGGCATGGGACACGGCGGCGTTGAAGGCGCGCATCATGTCGGTGGCGGCGCTCGATCTCCCCGTGGCCGACTGGGCGGCGGAGGACGGCACGGACGACACCGAAATCCTGCGAAGGGCGCTGTCAGCCCTCCAGGACCCGACCATCGAGGCCGATACGTTGCGAACGCTGGTTCTCAAAGCCTATGACGAGTGCTGGAGAGAACACGTCGCCCGGTTGGACGTCCTCCGGCGCGCCGTGGCTTTCCGCACCTACGCGATGCTGCGTCCTCTTACGGAATACCGGGTCGAATCGTTCCCGCTGTTCGCCAGGCTGCTGGACCAGATCAACGATCGGGCCTCGGCGGCGGTGTCCTGGACTAGCCGCGACCGATAAGCGATCAGATTTTTAAGGAAGGCGCGGGTTCCGGCCTGTCGTCCCCGGCGGCGGCCTTTTTCACGGCCGCGGCCTGCTCCGCCGTGTAGACGAAGTCCAGGCCGATGATCTTCGCGCAATCCGGCCCTACGGCGAGAAGACCGAAATTTTCGTGTTCGGGAACCTCTCGATTGGCAATTTCGCGGTCTTCCGGATGAACGGCGGCGGTGCAGCTATCGATCATGTGGGCGTAGAATTTCGGCTCGCCCTTGATGTCCTTCTGGCAGAGGGCGCAGTAGCACGCCGTCTTCGGATCGCGTCTGAAGTCGGGATCGAGCGACTTGTAGCGGAACGTTGGTTCGGACATCGACGATCTCCCTGGTCAGCGGCGAAGGTGGAAAAGCCTCGTATGGTACTCCGAACTCTGCATGTATTCCGAGGCGAGCGCCTTCCACTTCTTGCGCGGTTCGATGCCGTCGACCTCCTCGCCGTTCATCACCCGCAGGTGTTCGACGCCGAGATGCAGCTTGACCACCTCAAGCGCCCATGCGCGCGGATTGTCGGCAAGTTCGACCTCCGGCCGCGCCTCGCCGATCAGTCTCTTGAGGCGCTTGTGCAGGAAGTTCACGAATTCTTCGTCGCGCGAGAAGGTGTGCGCCTGGCGGACTTCCGACTGGCGATGGAGCAGAGAGTTCTTCGGAGCGTGTTTTTTCGCGATCGGCTGTTCCTGGTCGTCGATGGCGATGAAGCGGACGTAGAGGTCCATTCCTTCCATCGCGCCTGTCGGCATGCCTTCGAACGGGTGCTTTCCGTTGACGCCGTCCGGCCCGCTGTCCAGCAGCACCTTGACGGTGACGCCCTTGTTGCAGGTGTCGCCGTAATAGCTGAGCTGCGACTCGCCGAAGTAGACGCTTTCGAGTTCGTCGATCAGCGAGATTTCCGCTAGGTCGTTGTAAGGACCGACCCATGTCTTGAAGCGCTGCCCGCTTCCCTTTCCGTATTTGAGGCCCTTGAACGGGTTTACCTCGCGGGGGCCGACGTCCTTCAACATGATTTCGACCGTCATTCCGCTGCTGGCCGTGTTCGCCCAGTTGAGCAGACGCGCGCCGCCGAGATAGACGGGGGGAACCGTTTCGGGCTCGTCGGATGGAGCCTCTTCCGTCGCGACGGCAGCTACCGTGACGGACGCGACTGCCGCGGGAGTAGGTTCGACAACCACCATGGGGAGTTCAGCGACCGTGTCCGGCTCCGCGTCGGCTGGCGAGTAACCGTCTTCGAGAACGTCGTCGATGTCCGGAACCTGGATGCCCGTCTGTATCGTCCTGCGCGCCGGCGGGGTCGAGAAATCGGGACCTCCCCGGCTAAAGAACGAGGGCAATGCAGACATCGAAAGACTCCAATCAGAAACTTGTTAGTTTAGATACACTTCGAATGTTGACAAATCAAGACCTCAAAAGAGGAACTCGCCCTGTTTTAATCCGTTTCCGGACCCGGGGAACGTTTCTTCCACAAGACGTCGGCCTGTGGGCGTCTTCTCGATATAGCCCTTGCGGATCAGATAGGGTTCGACCGACTCCTCGAGGTTTTCGATCGACTCGTTGAGTGCGGCCGCGAGAGTCTTCACGCCGACTGCGCGGTTGCGGTACTGCTTTCTCATCAGCGTCAGGTAACGACGGTCGGTGTCGTCGAGGCCGTCTGCGTCGATCCCGAGCCGCTTGAGGTAACTGCGGGCGTCTTCCTTGTCCACGACAGGCCCTCCCGTCGTCACCGCGAAGTCGCGGATACGGTTGAGCATACGTAGGCCGATACGGGGCGTTCCGCGCGCTCGCTTGCCGATCTCCAGCGCCGCGCCCTTCACCAGCGACAGTCCGAGCTGCGGTGCCGCGCGCATGAGCACGATCTCCATTTCCTCGTCGGTATAGGGTTCGAGCCTGATCTGGATGCCGAAACGGTCGCGCAGCGGCTTGGAGAGCTTGCCCGGGTTGGTCGTGGCACCGATCAGCGTGTATTTCGGCAGCGGCAGCGGCAACGCGCGGGCCTCCGCCCCTTCGCCCACGATGAGGTCCATGCGGAAATCTTCCATGGCGATGTAGAGCATTTCCTCGATCTTCATCGGCAGACGGTGGATTTCGTCGATGAACACGACATCGCGCTCGTCGAGGGTTCCAAGGAGCGCCACGAGGTCCGATGTCTTTTCGATCGCCGGCGCGCCGACCTGACGGAAACCGACGCCCAGCTCGCCCGCGACGATCTGCGCGAGCGTCGTCTTGCCGAGACCGGGAGGACCGAAGAACAGCGTGTGGTCGAGGTGGCGCTGGCGCTGCCTTGCGGAGTCCAGAAATGCCTGGAGATTTTCCTTCGCGGCACCCTGTCCGTTGAACTCGGCGAGCGACGCCGGGCGCGACACGCCCTCGTCGGAATCGTTCTCAATCGCGGTGTCTTCTATTTCTTCAGACATACAGGCAACTATTCCCACAGTATTTAACGTGTTTTTACTTGGTGCGATTGACAGAGAATCCGCCCTCGGGGACCCTTGTACTTGGAAAGTATTGCAACGCTTTCATCTCAAGACAAGAAGAACACGAGGAAGACTATGAACAGAACGGAACTGGAAGCGACGATCTGCGAAGGAACGAAGATCAACAAGGACATCGTGGCGGAAGTTGTCCAGGCTTTCATCGACACCATCTCGGACACTCTCCGGGCGGGCAACGACGTCAAGCTCACCGGCTTCGCGACGATCAAGGTCAAGGACTGCGCGCCGCGCGTCGGCAAGAACCCCAAGACGGGCGTCGCCATCGATATTCCGGAAAAGCGCAAGATCACGATCAACGCCGGCAAGCGCCTGAAGGCCTACCTCAACGATTGATCATCGGTTTCTTGATGCGCAAAAACACCCGCCCCTATGGAGCGGGTGTTTTTGCTTGAGCGTTTCTCTGCTTCTCGACGGCCATGGCGACCAGGCGCTTGCCCGCTCTTGTCCAAGGCGCGATCTCGCCGAATGGCGTGAAATCGTGGGTGACCATCGGCATCTCGCCCTCCGCCGCATAGAGCGGCGCGTCGTTCATCACCAGCCAGGCCTCGCCGACATGGTCGCAGAAGGATTCCAGCACCTTCGACGACATCGCCCTTTCCGTCGCCCTGACTTCTCCGGTTTCAAACGCGCAGGTCAGCGCGGGAACACCGCCCGACTTCATGAACTCCTCGATATCCTCGACCGATCCCTCGCCGATCGGCAGCAGGTTGAACGTCCCCTTTTGCGCGTCTATCAAGGCGACATAGGTTTCGGTCGCGATGTTCGGCTGCGCGTCCCTGAACAGCATCGCCATCGAGATGCCGTCAGGATGCGGCAGCAGACAGCTTGTGGTGGTCGGGCTGCGGAAACTCGGAAAGTGTCCTTCCGCCGGCATCGACCAATGCGCCGCGGCCTCGCCCCATCGCAACCCTTTACCGACATAGACCTGGGTCACCTTGCGCAACAGCGGTACCGCCCATTCCGCGGCTCTCGCGGCGGCGTCCTCGAACAGCAGCCTGTGCAGACGGCGCGAATGTTCGCCGGGCACGCCTCCGTCAAGTGCGAGAACGGGCGCGATCGCGTCGGACGTCGAAGCCTTGCGCGCGACATCCTCTTTCCCGGCCCGCAAGGCCGTCGCGAGCCGCGTCAGATCACGGAAGTTGGCAGGCGTATGGTGCACGGAGCGGACCCGCCCGATGAAGCCCGTCGCCGTCGGAGACGACAGCTCTCCGGAACAGATAAGATGTGGAATGTCGTTCTGATATTGGCGCACGGTGAACCAGTAACGTCCCATGTGGGACGACGCTCCCAGCGACCATTTTCCATTGCCCTTCTCTTCCTCGATGTGAACAAGGTCAAGCCCCTCGTTGACGCCGTCGTCCCTCGTGAACCTGAACCCCGAAGAACTCGCAGATCGCCCTGGCCGCAGCTTCACGGCCACTTCGTTGACGGTATCGACGATGGCCTCGCCTGCCCGGTGCGACATCGGAGAAATGGGACCAGATGCCCCTGAACAGCGCTTCGCGGTCTGTCCACGTGCGGCCGGTTCCGGCTTTCGCCGCGAGGCTCCGAAAACTGTTTTCGACGATCTCGCCCGCTTTTGTCCTCGTGTCCCTCATGGCCTTCAGTTCTCCCTCCTGGTGGCGCATCGATAACATGATCGTCCGCCTCGAACTAGCCGCACTGTCGGAGTCTTCTATTATCTTGCAATCTCGGCCGCGACATGCAATGAACTGGCGTCTTGCTTTATCGGAGGTCTCGATGTCACTCAATCTTGCGTTCATTGTCGGTGCCGCACTCGTCGCCGTCGGCATCGGCGGCCTTGCGCTGACCGAAGGCCTTCATTCCTCGTCGGCCGGACGCCTCGACTGGGTGGAGAAGCATGCCTACGAGGCCTTCCCCGAGACTCTGTCCGACAAGACGGGCGACCTGGTCCACGTCCAAGGTACCGTTTCCGTTGCGGAAGGCGTCTCCGATCCGAACACGGGCATCCATTTCGACGCTCTCGTCGTTGAGCGCGACGTCGAGATTTACCAGTGGGTCGAGGACCACGAAGACAAGACCTATACGGACCGCGACGGTCAGGAGCGCAAGCGACGCGTCTACGAGTACAACCGCCGTTGGGTATCCTCGCCGGTCAGGTCTTGGGATTTCCACGACCGCTCTTACTGGAACACCGGCGACCTCCCCTTCCGCGACGCCACATTCAAGGCCAACACCGTGAACCTCGGCGGCGTTCAGCTGTCTCCCGAGCTGGTCCGCCTTACGGTCTCCGCGCTCGGACAGCAGCGGCTTGACAACGCCTCTCCCGAGTTGTCGACCCTGTCCACGCGCTGGACCTCGACGGGCAATCCGCGTATCGGCGATGTCCGCGTGACCTACTCCGCGGTCAAGCCGTCGATGGTCTCGGTCATCGCTCAGTACGGCGACGGAACGCTGAAGCCGTTTTCGGCCGGCATCGCCGCAGATTCCGTCGGCAACGGCTATGCCGACGTCGTGCGCGGCGAAAAACGCCTCGCCGAGATGCTCGGCAACTCGCGTTCGACCAGCGGGTTGCTCGCTTGGGTATTCAGGGTCTTGTCGGCTGGCTTCCTCGTCGGCGGTGCCGTCCTTTCGTGGGCGAACCGCCCGAAAGCGAGCGGCCGCAAATCGGCGACCGCCTGATCAGAGCGCAGGTCCGGTGGCAACGATGATGTCATCGTCGTCGTCCTCCGGTTCGAACAGCGGGAATCCGGTGACGATCCGTCCGTTCGGGATGCCGAACTCCACGTCGGAAGTGAACCACAGCCTGAATGCGGTCATGGCGTCCTGACCTCGGCCCGGTACGTTGAAGCTCTGGGTGCCATCCCCGAAATTGAAGATGAACGCCGGGGTCGCCGTTCCTTCCATGAAGGCGTCGACGGCCGACGACGTCTCTTCGTCCTGTCCGATCGGATAGAGCGACAGCAGGGACGGTTTTCCGTCGACCCGGTCGAACTTGGCGACATACGACCGTTCGTCACCGGTGGTCGACGCGTTGTCATGGAAGAGCGCGACGCTTCCGTCGGCTGTCGGCACGATGCATGCGCTGTCGTTCCCACATTCCAGCACGGCCTCTCCCCATACCGCGCCCTGTTCGTTCAGATGGGCGACCAGTCCGTCGAGCTTCGAAAACGCCCACCTCGCATGCCCGTCGAAAACGATGGAATGCAGGATGGAGATGTAGGCCCGCGAAAGCGGCCCCGGCATTCCGCCGTCGTTTGCGAGGATGTCGCGGATACGGGGCAGCTGCTCCCGGTCGTGGCGTTGCATGCCGGCCTTCCAGTCGGACCTGAAGTCCGTCGGCATTTTCGGAGCCAACAGCATCGACAGATCGATGAACGCATCGACGCCGTCGCGCTTGAGAAAGCCTGGCACGTCGGCACCCGATATCGGGGCGTCCCGATTGGTTCTCGCCCTCGCGATACGACGGAAGGAACCGTTTTCTTCGCGTGTTTCGAGAGTCACGACAGGAACGCGGTACTCGTCCTTGAAGATCAGCCGCCATTGCTTGCCTGTCGCCCGCTCGGTGACGACGGTTTCGACGACGCCTTCCTTCGGCGAGGTGCGCTCGATCTCTACCTCGTCATCCCCATTGTAGGGCGCTCGGCCTTTTCGCAGAAACGAGGTCCGCTCCTCTCCGTCGAGCAAGCCCGTTATGCGGTTGATCGCATACGACGCGAAGGGACTGACGATGCTGTCCAACACGATGCTTGTCACCTCCAGCGTCTCCCAGTCGTATGTCTCCGGGACGTTGGGGTAGATCGGGCGGTTTAGCAGTTCCATCTGCCTGCGGTCGAGTTTTGCGAAAAGAGACATGCGGTCTGAACCCTTGGGTACCCTATGACGTTGGTTGCGGTCAGGATGTCCTCGCTGCCAACATGAATCAAATCGGAGCCGCAACCCAGCTGGCGGACCGATATCCAGACGGATGGATTCGTCGTCTAGGATTTCGTGAATACCGTCTACCAACATCCTTGGATCGCCGCGGTCCTCCGCGGGTGAGAAAAGGCAGCCTCAGATCGACCTTCATCTTTTCATTCGTTCCGGCGCATGACCTCCGCCAAAACCCAATCCGAACGTGATGGGAGCGTTCTCGGCCAGCACCTTGGCGCGCCGGAGCAAGAGGTTGCCGAAGCGGCTCCCCGACGTTCCGGAGACGCAGTAGCTGATCGGCCTGCTGCATTTCTTCCAGATCGCGCAGAGGTCTTCGACGTAGGGGCCGATGTCTCCCATTTCGCCGAGGACGTAGTTGGTCTGCATCGTCAGGGCGAAAGCGGCATCCAGGGCGTTTCTTAGGTCGCCGAGTTCTTCCATCTTCTTTTGCGCCCGATGCCCGAAACGAACGCATTCCATCGCCATGGCGTAGCCGATGCGGGCGAGTTCCTCGGCGTCGGCGTCGAAATCGAGTAGCTCGGAGCGTTCCGCCGCGTAGTCGACGATGTAGTTCCGGCGCGTGTAGGTAATATTCCGTTCGTCGGCATTGGTCTTGGCGCAGAGCGCGGCGTAGGCCTTCGCCTCTTCCAGCCTGCCCAGGGGAAAGTGCCGTCGAGCCAGCATCGGGTCGAAGCCTTCGATCGCCACGGCTAGGTCCAGCCTGACGTCGACGCGGTCCCACTTTCCTCCTTCACGGTCGACCGACACTCTCCACGACGGCGGCCGGGACGCCATCCAAAGCCCGTCGTCGATCACAAGGAGTTTCGACATCTTGGCCTCGATCATCCGCTGCGATATCTCGCACATCTCCCTGTTGAGATGCTCCGTCGTCGGTGCGATCTTCGGGAAATCGGTTCCCCCGCGGACCCGCTCCCGTCCCTCCGGTCCATCTCCCTGTGGCCATGCCATGACGACGTTGCTGTTGCCGTTCGCGCGCTTGTCGAGCTGCCACTCGTGCTGGCGTCGAAGCGCGCTCGCCAAGGGGTTGCCGTCTACTTCCTGCAGTGCCATCGAGATCAAACAACCGGGGTCCGGCAATCTCGCCGCGTCCTTGTTCCCGAAAGCCTCGACGAGGTGATCGAGAACCGGCAGCGAAGCGATCTTGCGGTAGAGCGTGCCGTCGTATTCGCGCATACGGAACACCCTTTTCCGTCTGACGGTTTCGGCGGTGCACTGTTGGTCCGTTTCGAAGACGATGTTGGTCTCGGAGGCCGAGACCTCCGGCACGTCGAAAACGGTCGGCATCGAGACGTAGATGTCACGGACCGCGCTGCAACGTTGGGGCTGCCCTCTCGTCAGGAACGGCAGTTTCGCTTCGATCCTCATCGGCTTGCTCCCGGACCTGACGGAAGCAGGGTGGGAAATTGCCCGCCAAGGGTGATCGGCGCGTTTTCGGCCAGGAATCTGGCTTCCTTGATCATCAGGTCTCCTGCCTTTCCGCGAACGGGTCCGATTTCGCAATAGCGGCCAGGGCGATTGAAGCGCCGCCAAACCGAACAGAGGTCCTCCACATACGGTGTCACGTCACCCATCTTACCCTGCACGTAGTCGGCCTCCATCGCCGCCGCATAGGCTGCGAAGAGGCTCTCCCTCAGCTCACCGGGCAGATTGTCCATCCACTTTCGGTTCCCCGTCCCGTATCGCATGCATTCGACGGCGAGCGCGTAGCCGATGCGTGACAGTTCCTCCGCATCCGCGTCGAATTCAAGCAGCTCGGGCATCGGCGCTTCGTAGTCGACGACGTACTCGACAGGCGTAATTCGGATGCCGGGGTGGGCGCAGTTTGCGTGGGCGCATTTCTTAGCGTAGGCGCGGGCATCTTCCAACCTGTCGAGCGGGAAGTACCGACGGCTCATGATCGGATCGAAACCCTCGATCGCGATAGCGAGATCGATCGTGACCTGGTAATCGTTCACGCTGACCCGCCAGCACGGCGGCCGGCACGCTACCCACAGGTCCTGGCCGATGACCAGCAGCTTGGCCGACTGGGTTTCGATCCGTCGCATCGATCTTTCCGACAACGCGCCGTCGATGTCGTCAATGTTGGCCGCGACCTTGGGGAACTCGGCGTTTCCGCGGGCGCGCAGGCGGGCCGTCGTCCCTGCTCCATTCGGCCACGCCAAGACGACGTTGCTGTCGCCGACGCTGGTCTTCTCGAGGTCCCATTCGATCTGGCGGCGTAGCGCGCCCGCCAGCGGGTTGGCACCGTAGTAACCGAACCCGGTCGAAATCCCGACGTCCGGGTCGTTGCCCTTGGGGTCGGTGTTGTCGTCGAAAGCGACATGGAAAGCGGCGTCGGCGATCGACCCCACGTCGAAGAGCTTGCGGTACAGGCGGCCGTCATAGGCGCGCAGCTCCACGCCTGACTGCACCTTGAGCATCTCGTCTTCTCCGCCCCGGGGGTCGGCGAAAATGTGGAACCGCTCGAAAGATTCGAAAGCCACTTCCGTCTCCGATTCGAAGACTTCCGGTACGTCGACCGTCACCGGCATCGTCACGTAGATGTCCCGCTCCGTGGCACAGCGCTTGGGTTTGCCCCTGGTCAGGAACGGGAGGGAAATGTCGATCTTCAAGGCGCTGGACTCCGTGGCGCTTCTGGTACCTACATCGTGGCACCGTCCGCGGCAAGAATCGCGCGACTTACGGCTTGTTTTCCTTGGCAAGCGTCGCAAACACGGAAATCTTGCCCGTGTCGGCGGCGCGGTCGCAGATCATCGTGCCGAACCCGTGGCGGTTCGCCGGGATGTTCGCCCAGCCGGGCTTGCGGCCCGTCATCTTCCAGGCCTCGGTGATGTCGTTGACGAGATCGCCCATGTCAGGCCACGCCGAGATATCGGTGCCGATCGCCTTCGCCATGTCGCGGGCAAGCAGCGCTGCCCGTGCGCGGCCATCGCCGATCTTTTCCACCAGTTCCGGAGCGTTGGTGATCGAGCGCGCCACGTCGCCCCCGAGGATGAGCGCCGTCCTCGCGCAGGAATAGCCGTCTCCGTCGAACGACAGAAGATCGGTCGTGTCCGTGGTGAACGGCCGCTCGTGGGTGTAGTCCTCGAAAGGTTGGGTGCCTGTATGGGTGAGTTTCGTCGCCCGCTCGGCATACTCGAGAGCGGCGGAATGATCGGTGAGCGGGAAATACTGGACGTCGAGATCGGCGTCGAGCCATGTCGGCAGGTGGCTCAGTTCCATGACCATTCTGGCGGAAGAATTGAAGCCAGCCACCCCGACCTTGATCGCAGGCGGTGTCGTCTCGATCCAGAGATCGCGTTCGATGACGATCAGCTTCGCGGCTTCGGCCGCGTGTTCGGCCCGCCCCTTCCCGAATTCCTCGCCGTCGATGTCGGCGAGCTTCCTCTCGAGGTCCTCGAACCGGAAGTCGTTCCGGCTGGTTCGACTGCCACGGAGGCCAGTGAGGAAGGGAACGAACGGCCACGCTTCGATCTGCTTTTGACGATGTTCGCCGCCCTCGAGATAGAGCCGGTGGCAGAGATGGTTGTTGAGGGCCTGGGATACTGGCCTCGGGTTAGCCCTGCCGTTCTCGAACGTGAAGGGCCAGGGCCTGTTGCGCTCCTCGTCCTTCTGGAAGGCGTAGTCGAGCAGACGGGAAGTCTCGTGGTCCGAGAGCGCGCCGAGCTTGCGAAACAGCCTTCCGTCGAACTCGACGAGCCGGTAGGGCGTGGAGGTCTCCGCCGCGAAGACGGTTTCGACATCGCGTTCGGATACCTCCGGTACGTCCGCCGTATGAAGGAACGACACGAAGACGTCCTTGCGGCTGTAACACCGGGACGGAAGGGCGCTGAAGAGAAGCGGGTAGCGGATGTCGATTTTCATGGTGACGTGGTCCAGGTTGAGCGGGCGGAAACGCTGATCGGCATGGAATCCGCCATTTGGGCCGCCCGTTCGCAGATCATCGTTCCGAATTCGTGGCGTTTCGGCGGGATTTCCGTCCATCCTGGTTTGCGGCCCGTCATTTTCCAGGCGTCGGTGACGTCGTGAACGAGGTCGCTTGCGTCCGGCCACGTCCGGTAATCCGCGCCGCAGGAACGCGCTCCCTCTTTCGCGGAAAGGACGGCCCGCGCCCTCGCGCTTCCGATCTTGCCTTCGATCTCCCCGTTGCCGGTCATTGCCCTCGCGATGTCGCCGCCGAGCAGGAACGTGGTCCGTTTGAGCGAATAGCCCTCGTAGTCGAACGCGAACAGCGGATTGTCGTCGAACCGGAAATCCGTCCAATCGGCGAAATTCCTGACGGGTTCCTCGCTGCGCTGGGTGATCGCCTGCGCGCGCCTCGCGTATTCGATCGCTTCGTCTTTCGCCGTCAGCGGGAAATACTGTCGTCCGAGATCATGGTCCAGCCAGTTCGGAAGATGGGAAAGCTCCACGATCATTCTCCCCTCATGGGCCACGCAGATGGCGGGAGGCGTCGTTTCGATCCAATACGATCCGTCGATGACGATCAGTCTTTCGGCTTCGGCACGGTGTTCTTCACGCCCGGCGTCGAACTGGACACCGTTGATATCCCTGATCTTGTCCACCAGCCCCTGAAACGTGAATTCGTTGCGGCTGCGCGGCCCGCCCAGATGTCTTTGGTAGTCCGGCGTAAGGGCTGGCCAGATCATTGTCTCCCTGGCCTTGTCGCCGCCGTCGAGATAGAGACGGTAGTAGGCGAGATTGTCGAGCGGTTGCCCCGCGTAGCGGATGTATACCTTGTCGCCTTCGATCGTGGGTATCCACCATGGGCGACGACGTAGCTCTTCCTTTTCGAAAGCGTGTCCGAAGCAGGCTTCGGCGGAGTTGCTCCCCGGCTTGCCGACTTTGGAAAACAGCCGCCCGTCATATTCCACCAACGCGTATTTCTGGGACCTGAAGGCGATATGCGTTTCCGCCTCGGAAATTTCCGGAACGTCGTGTTCATGTAGATATGGGACGAGAACGTCCTTCGGCTTCTCGGTCCTGCCGGGATGCGCCCTGAACAGGATGGGATAGCGGATGACCGTCTTCACAGGCCCGGCCCCTGTCTGTTCGTGTCGATCATGATAGGCAGGTAATCGATCTGCTCGTTCACGCGTTCGATGGTCAGATGGGAGAAGTTCGTCCTGTTGGAGGTGAAATGCGTCCATCCTTGCGGCTTCCCGGCTCGTTGCCATGCTTCCGCGATGTCGCCGGCGAGATGGGCGACGTGCCATGACGACGGGTTCCATCCGATCCTGCCGATCTCAGCGCGGACCTCGTCGATCGCATCATGGTGGACCTCCGTCATTCGTCTCGTGTTGTCCGGCTTGTTGTGGATGTTGACGGCCACGTCTCCACCCATCAGCAACGCCGCCCGGTTGAGGGCATAGGCCACATGGTCGAATTCCAGCAGGGCATTGTCGGTCCTGCGTTCGATCATCTTGGTGTGGTCAACCGTCCGCCTGCCTTTCAGGCGGGCATTCGCCTGCTCGGCGTAAACGAGCGCTTCGGTCTTGTCGGCCAGCGGGAAATACTGGCGGTCGAGATTGAGGTCGAGCCAGTCCGGCAGGAACGCGAGCCGCACATCGAAGTCATCTCCGTTATATCCCACCTGATAGGCGAGCGGCGGTGTCTCTATCCAGAGCTCGTCGCCGATCCACAGCAACCTGTCGATTTCCCGTTCGGCCTCGTTCAAGGAGTTCTGGAACTCGTCCGCCGCAAACGAACCGATCTTCTTCGACCATTTTTCGTAAGTGAATTCGTTTCTGTCCCAGGTCGCGTGACCCATGTTGAACGGGGCGTTCGGCCATGCGTATCCCTCGCCCGTGCGGCCGTTCGCATTGACGTAAACCCGGTGGGCGATGCGGTTCCACAGTCCAACCCCGAGCGGACGCGATTTGTCTTCGAACGACATCATCGGCTTGTGCGGTGTGTTTCGATCACGGGAACACTCGAAGGAGTTCAAGAGCGATTTGTGATCCTGATCCTCGGCCTTCACGCGCGTGTTGCGGAAGAGCCGCCCGTCATACTCGACCAGTCTCCCGTTCACGTATTCGTCGCTCAGATCGAGGACCGTCTCGGCCTCGCCGGCTTCGACCTCGGGAACATCGCGGCGGAACGGATAGGAGCAGAGGACAACTTTGTAGCGGTCCGTCGTGGTCGGCTGCGCGCCGAAATGGATTGGGTAGCGGATATTCGTGAGCATGGCGTCCTCCACCGCCATATACCCCCGAACGGATGCCAGCGACAACCTGCGCGTGGAAGGCTTGCCCACGCCGATGAAAGATAGCATCATTGGTTCACCAACCCACGGGTTGGACGAAGGAAGGCCGTAAAGCCCGTCAAAAAAGTCCTCCGCGGGGACAGACGGGGCGGCCGTAGGGAACGCGACAGGTCCGCCGGCCGCGCTTCCCTCCTTCTAGGCCGACGACGGGTCGACTTCAGGCAGCGTGCCGATGTCATAGGCCGCGATACGCCCGAAAATCCATTCGAGGATCGGCACCACGATCGAGTTTCCGCAAAGCGCGTGCATCTTTCCGGCCGATATCGGTTTTCCTTTCCATGTGACGGCATCCAGATATCCGCTCGGAAGGCCCATCAAGGATTGGGCTTCCCCCGTGGTGATCTTCCTGACGACCCCATCCACCAGCATCGCGTCGACCCTGCAGGTGTTCAACGTCCCGACCAGACCCGGCGCACGGACGAGCCATCGACGCGACAAGCCTCTGAAGGACTTGTCGTTGCCGGCACCCGCCGCCTGCCAGTCGAACACGATTGGCAGGTCGGGGTCGCTCACCGCTGTCGCATTCCAAACGATTACCCGCTCGACGGAGGGTGCCGCGGCCGCGGCATCGAAGAGCACCTCGACCGGGTCTCTTTCCCCGCGGGTGGCGACCAGGAATAGACGCCGCCGCCTCTGGGGCACGAACCCTTGGGAATCGACGACCCGCCAGGCAAGCCTGCATCCGTTTCCCTGGGCCGCTCCGACATTCGGCCATCCGCCATGAGGTTCTTCGACCGGGCCTTCGCTGCCGAGCAATCCGCCGATAAGGTGGCCGAATGCGTTGTCCTTGGTGCTGAGCACGCCCAACACGTTTTCCCATACCAGCCAGTCCGGTTTGGCTTCGTGGAAGAAGGTCACCATCGCCAGCGTGAGGTTTCCCCGGTCATCATCGAGGGATCGTCTCAGGCCGTTCGTGGAGAAAGCCTGACAGGGAGTGGAGGACATCACGACATTCGGGGCGAGGTCTTTGATACGCTCCAGCGTCGCGGGAAGGCGCATGTCGCCGACATGTTCGACCTGCGGGAAATGGTGCGCGACGACCGCGTTGCAGACCGGGTCGATTTCGCTCGAGGCGACCGATGTCCATCCCACCGACCTTGCGGCAAGGTGAGCGGAGCCGATGCCGTCGCACAGGCTGGCGAGCCTCATGCCGGTTGCGCCTCTTCGCTTCGCGCCACCGTTTCCAAGGCGGCTTTCAATCGCGCCGGCATCGGTCGGCCGCGGGTCTTGTCGCGGTTGAGAACGCCACGGCATGCGGCCGGACTGAGCGCGAACCGCGCACCGACTTCGGGCGGAGAGAGAATGTCCCTGATTTTCGGCTTTTCCGACCGGAAGACATGGGCCGGAACCTCGCCTGCGTATATCGGCCCGAAAGCACGGGTCAAAAGCTCCGTCTCCCGGGACACCGGCGACTTCTCAGCGCCGCCGGCTTTCCTCGGCGGCAGGAACACTTGCGTTCCGCCGGCGTCGACGACCGCGCTGTGCTCTATGAAATCTTGAAATGAAGGCATGTCGGTTCTCTGTGGAGCCTTCATTTAGGTCCCTCGGAGCCGCCCCTGTCAACGGAAAGCCACACCTGGGACGCTCGTCACGAACAGCTCGCGCTGTAGGTTTCCGCCATCGGCGTCTGTGGCAGCTCGAACGAGATGTGGATCGCGCCGTAGAAAAACGGCCATAGGCGCAGCGAAATAAATCCTTCGCTCAGGTCAAGGCGATGGCCGCCATATTTATGGACTTCGACGGAATGCACGATGTCGCCGGCACCGTCCACTAATAGTGGCACGTCGGCATAATATGGTTAAAAACGTCAAGATGTTGGAATTCAACGGGATTGTAAAAAGCGCCGGCACGCAAGCCCCTGACGCGTGGAACCGCAAAAATATTTTTATTCGTTTACGGGGTCTTTCAATAGGTTGCGGTTGTCCACCGAATTTGCCTACCATGAATAATATCGGCGTTGACCCGCGCATGTGGCGAGCCGAACCTAATTGAACTTTGGCGCGTCCCGATCCCGGGCAGCCATTCAAGACACCGAGATGGTAACGGATTTGACCGTGATTCCACGGCGCGCATTCGTGTCTCCGGAAGACTGGTTCAAACACTTGTTGGAGTAAGAAAATGGAAGTCATCGTCTACAGCACCCCGAACTGCGTCCAGTGCAAGCAGACCTACCGCGAGTTCGACAAGAAGGGCATCGCCTACAAGGTCGTGGACCTGTCGGAAGACGAAGCGGCGATGAGCCGCGTGCGCGGCCTCGGCTTCAGCCAGGCTCCGGTCGTCGAAGCTGGCGAAGACAACATGTGGGCCGGCTTCCGTCCGGACCTGATCAAGAAGCTGGCCGCCTGAGAACGCCGGCGTGTCGGGTCTCGTCTACTACTCGAGCGAGTCGGGTAACACCGACCGCTTCGTCGAGAAGCTCGGGATACCGTCGACCCGCATTCCGATCAGCCCGAAGGACGGTCCGGTCAACGTCGACCGTCCTTACGTCCTCATCGTACCGAGCTACGCGGACGGAGACGGACGGGGAGCGGTCCCCAAGGGAATCATCCGGTTCCTGAACGACCCGGACAACAGGAAGAACATCCGCGGCGTCATCGGCGCGGGGAACACGAATTTCGGAGAGATGTACTGCCGAGGGGCAAAGATCGTCGCCGAGAAATGCGCGGTGCCGATGCTCTACCGGTTCGAGCTGCTCGGCACGGACGAAGACGTCGTCGCGGTCAAAACCGGACTTGGACAATTTTGGAGAGAAAAAGAATGACAATCGCAGCTTCGGTCGGTGCCGACATCGAGAAGATCGACTACCACGGCCTCAACGCCATGCTCAACCTCTATGACGACAACGGCAAAATCCAGTTCGACGCCGACCGGGAAGCCGCGCGCCAGTACTTCCTTCAGCACGTGAACATGAACACCGTGTTCTTCCATTCTCTGGAAGAGAAGCTCGACCACTTGGTCGAGAAGGAATACTACGAAAAGGCCGTCCTCGACCTCTACGACTTCGAGTTCGTCAAGCGCCTGTTCAAGCGCGCCTACGGCAAGAAGTACCGCTTCCCGACCTTCATGGGTGCCTACAAGTACTATTCGAGCTACACGCTCAAGACCTTCGACGGCAAGCGCTATCTCGAGCGCTACGAGGACCGCGTCTGTCTGGTGGCGCTGACGCTTGCCCGCGGCGAGCGCGATCTGGCCGAGGCCCTCGTCGACGAGATCATCGCCGGCCGCTTCCAGCCCGCGACCCCGACCTTCCTCAACGCCGGCAAGAAGCAGCGCGGCGAGTTCGTCTCGTGCTTCCTCGTGCGCATCGAAGACAACATGGAGTCCATTGCGCGCGCCGAAAACGCCGCCCTCCAGCTGTCGAAGCGCGGCGGCGGCGTCGCCCTGCTGCTCTCGAACCTGCGCGAAATGGGCGCGCCGATCAAGAAGATCGAAAACCAGTCATCCGGCGTCATCCCGGTCATGAAGCTGCTCGAAGACGCGTTCTCCTATGCCAACCAGCTCGGCGCGCGCCAGGGTGCCGGTGCCGTCTACCTGAACGTCTTCCATCCGGACATCCTGCGTTTCCTCGACACCAAGCGCGAAAACGCCGACGAGAAGATCAGGATCAAGACCCTGTCGCTCGGCGTCGTCGTGCCGGACATCTTCTTCGAACTCGCCCGCGACAACAAGGAAATGCACCTGTTCTCGCCCTATGACGTCGAGCGCGTCTACGGCGTTCCGTTCTCCGACATCTCGGTCACCGAGAAGTACTGGGAGATGGTGGCCAACAAGGAGATCAAGAAGACCACGATCAGCGCCCGCGAGCTGTTCAAGACCATCGCCGAAATCCAGTTCGAAAGCGGTTACCCGTACATCATGTACGAGGACACCGTGAACAAGGCGAGCCCCATCAAGGGCCGCATCAACATGTCGAACCTGTGTTCTGAAATCCTCCAGGTCAACACGCCGAGCCTCTACAACGAAGACCTGTCCTACGCCCACATCGGCAAGGACATATCGTGCAACCTCGGCTCGATGAACGTCGCCATGCAGATGGATTCGTCCGATTTCGGCCGCTCGGTCGAGACCGCGATCCGCGCGCTGACGGCCGTTTCCGACATGAGCGCCATCAACTCGGTTCCGTCCATCCGCCAGGGCAACGATGAAAGCCACGCCATCGGCCTCGGCCAGATGAACCTGCACGGCTACTTCGCCCGCGAGCGCATGTTCTACGGCGACGAGGAGTCCGTCGACTTCACCGACATCTACTTCATGACGGTCACCTACCACGCCATCCGCGCGTCGAACCTGATCGCCCGCGAGCGCGGTTCCTCGTTCAAGGGATTTGAAGACTCCAAGTACGCTTCCGGCGAGTACTTCGACTACTACGTCAACGAGAACATCGCGCCGAAGACCGAAAAGGTCCGCGAGCTGTTCGCGAAAGCCGGCCACCACGTGCCGACAAACGCCGACTGGGCGGAACTGCGCGAACTCGTGAAGACCGGCGGTCTCTATAACCAGAACCTCCAGGCCGTCCCGCCGACAGGTTCTATCTCGTACATCAACAACGCGACCTCCTCGATCCACCCGATCGCCGCCAAGGTCGAAATCCGCAAGGAAGGCAAGGTCGGCCGCGTCTACTACCCGGCTCCGTTCATGACGAACGACAACCTGCCCTACTACCAGGACGCCTACGAGATCGGCTGGCAGAAGACCATCGACGTCTACGCGGCCGCCACCCGCCACGTGGACCAGGGTCTTTCGTTGACGCTGTTCTTCAAGGACACGGCCACGACCCGCGAGATCAACCAGGCGCAGATTTACGCCTGGAAGAAGGGAATCAAGACCATCTACTACATCCGCATCCGCCAGATGGCCCTCGAAGGCACCGAGGTCCAGGGCTGCGTCTCCTGCGCGCTCTAACCCAGAAGGAAAACAAAAGACATGACCACCGAAACCAAGACCCTTCGCGTGCCGTACGCCATCAACTGGAACAAAATCGAGGACCCCAAGGACCTCGAGGTCTGGCAGCGCCTGATCAACAACTTCTGGGTCCCGGAACGCGTCGCCGTTTCGAACGACCTCCCCACCTGGGCGAGCCTTTCGCCCGACGAGAAGCTGACCACGACCCGCGTCTTCACGGGCCTGACGCTGCTCGACACCACGCAGGCGCGCAAGGGCGCGCCGACGCTGGCCGAAGACGCCGTCACGCCGCATGAAGGTGCCGTGTTCAATAACATCGCCTTCATGGAAGACGTCCACGCGAAGTCCTATTCGAACATCTTCTCGACGCTCTGCTCGTCGAAGGAAATCGACGACGCCTTCGCATGGAGCGAAGAGAACGAGCATCTCCAGAAGAAGGCGGCGCTCGTCGTCGAACACTACTACGGCGACTGCCCTCTGAAGCGGAAGATCGCCAGCGTGTTCCTCGAGTCCTTCCTGTTCTACTCGGGCTTCTACCTGCCGATGCGTTTCTCCAGCCGCGCGAAGCTGACGAACACCGCCGACATCATCCGCCTGATCATCCGCGACGAAGCGGTCCACGGCTACTACATCGGCTACAAGTTCCAGCAGGCGCTGTCGAAGCTCGACGAAGACGCCCGTATCGCGATCAAGAACTTCGCCTACGACTTCCTGATGGACCTCTACGACGTCGAAAGCGAATACACGGAATCGCTCTATGACGGCATCGGCTGGACCAACGACGTCAAGGCGTTCCTGCACTACAACGCCAACAAGGCGCTCATGAACCTCGGCTTCGACCCGATCTTCCCGGCCGACATCTGCAAGGTCGACCCGGCGATCCTGTCGGCGCTGTCTCCCGGCGGCGACGAGAACCACGACTTCTTCTCGGGCTCCGGTTCGTCCTACGTCATCGGCAAGGCGGTCGACACCGTCGACGAAGACTGGCAGTTCTGAGCCAGCTAAGGACTTCCGCAAGGGCCGCCACAAGCGGCCCTTCTCTTTTGACGCTTGCCCTTTGCTGTCCCGGTGGGCATTGTCCCGGCATCAACCATCCATCGGAGACGGCATGGACATCGAACAGGTTTCGGCCTTTTTCCACGAGACCTGCGGATTGTCGGAGGACCCTTCGATCGATCCAGAGGACCACATGGCGGTAATCGACGCGGCCTTTCTGTCGTCGGACTGCGACGACTTCGCCTGGGTGCTGTCGAAGATAACCGGCTGGACGGCGAAGACGGCGATCTGGAACATGGGCATGTGCCAGTCGGGCCATCATTCGGTCGTGGAAGCGCCCGACGGCCGTCTTCTCGACGTCACCGGGTGGACCGACCTGGCTTCCATCGCAAGGCGCGTCGGCAAGGAGGAGCGCCTCGTCACCCTTCACGAGTTCCGCCACTATCCTTTCAACTTCGCCGAATGCGACGACGACGAATTCCTGGAAGCGCTGCTCGCGGTCTTCGATGTCGTCGACAGGGCACCATACGACGGTCCGGAGTTCAGGTCGCTCCTCTCGGCATACCGCGACAAACTCCCGCCTTATGACGAACCGGTCGGAACGTCGACGCGCGACTTCGGTCCTTGATGGACGTCAGTCCGCCGGCCGATCCGGTGTCCAGGTTGAAACGGCGAATGCCCGCTCCCTTCCGAAACGCTTGTTTTTTCACAAGTCGGTTTTCCAAAAACTTGCGCGAACGTCCGTTTTTTCTTTCCATTGCCTGGAGTCTTTGATTACTTGCTCGCGATTGCCTATCATCGCCCTAGCGAAATCTGGGTTTCAAAAAAATGCTACGCCTCGTCAGTAACGCCCTACTTGCACTCACGTTGTCCGTGACCTCGATAACGCCGTCTTTTGCGGCCGCCGACAACCAGTATATCTACCGTTACAAGACGGAGATGGTCGAACGCGAGCAGCCGACAGACCCGGAAATGAAAGACATCACGGCGTTCTACGTCGGTGCCGTCGGCTACGATTTCGCCGAACGGCTGCCGATGAAGCCGCAATGGGCGGACGACGCGTGGAAGGTCGTCTCGGGCAGCCTGCCGAAGGGCATTTCGTTCAATCCCGACACGCTCACGTTCGAGGGAACACCGGAAGACGTGACGTCAGGCAAAGTCGTCAATCTCGCGGGCTACGACCAGACGGGCCAGGAAGTCGCGACGGCTGTCGCCACCTTCGACGTCATCACCGTGAAGGGCGCTCCCATCAAGGTCGACATCTACAACCACACGGGCAAGTACAAGGTCGACGAACTGGCCATCCCGTCCGCAATTTCCGTTTACGAATGGAAGAACCTGCAGTCCGCCCCTCCCGGCGTCGCCGTCAATGGTCCCTATATCGAGGGCACTCCGACGACTCCCGGCACCTACCGCGTCCTCGGGCAGGGCATCAACTACATGGGCGAGGTCGTGGCCACCTATTTCGGCTCCTACACCGTCGAAGACGGCCCGACCTTCCCGAAGATCGCCGACATGATCTCGCCGCTGCCGCAGCTCGAAGTGCAAAACGCGCTCGTCGTCAACTTCGGCGCTCCGTCCAAGTACAAGGTGAACCGGGCGATCGATCCCAAGCGCCAGCCGCGCTACTTCATCGAGCTCGACAGCGGCGAGCAGTACCCGCTCGGCGTTTCCTCGAACGACGACTACAAGAACCTCCTGGTTTCGGGAGAGATCACCCGCCCTTACGACACGGCCCGCGTCCGTTTCCGCGCGCTGGACACCGACCAGACGACGGGCTTCTCGAACTGGTTCACGTTCGGGTCGTCCTACCCGCAGCCGAGCTGCGCGCCGAACATAGGCGAGACCACCCCGGTGCATCTGTGGACCGGCATGGTCAACACGTTCTACTTGCCGCGCCCTCAAGGCGGCCAAGGCGAGATCACGTACCACCTGGTCTCCGGCAAGTTTCCGAACGGCATGTCGCTCGCCGCTGACGGCGCTGTCTCCGGCACGCCGACCACGGTCGGCGACGACCAGACGTTCCAGGTGAGGATCGACGTCACCAACGGCTCCAACACGGTGTCGACGGCCTGCTTCTACCGCGCCGAAGTCGGCAGCAAGGGCGTCGGTCTCGTCGATGCGACGCCGCCGCAGGCCCGGCACATCCGGGTCGGCGACACCTATGACGGCAAGATCACGGTGGCGGGCGGCATTTCCCCTTATTCCGTCGCCCTCACAACGCCCGCAGACTGGCCGACCCTCGCCTTCACGACGCCGACGGCCAACACCCCGACGATGGGTCTTTCCGGTGCCTTCGCGACCCCTGGCCCGCGTTCCGTACCACTTACGCTGTCGAACGGCGACACCAAGGCGACGTCCGGTGCCGTGAACTTCGTCGTCCACGACCACCTGTCCCTCGGCGGTATCGCGACGGTCCATGTCAAGCGCCACGCCGGCGCGCAAGTCTGGTCGACGATCCCCTATGATCAGGCGAGCGTCATTCCCGAGGTGGCGACTCCCGGCAAGTTCCCGGCCTTCAAGGTCGTTCAGAACGCCAACCTTCTGCCGCAGGGCATCGACCTTTCCGGCGACACGCTGTTCGGCGCGACGGACGCGGAGGCCAAGGCCTACGGTCCGTTCAAGATCGAGCTTTCCGATTATTCCGGCGACACCGCGACATCGAACGAATTCCAGATCGTCGTCGACCCCCGTGATCCGATCGCCGCCAATCCCGTGGTCGCACCGACATTTACAGCGGCTTGGGACGCGGAGCAAAAGCCTGCTCAAAGGGTCTTCGACGTCACGCAGCCGCCGGGTGCCAAGAACCTTGCCATTACCTGGACCCTGAACGACGTCTCCGGCAACGGCATCCCCGCTTGGTTGGTCTTCGACACGGCCACGGGCGACATGACGGCGCGCAAGGGAATCGACCGCTCGTTCATCGACAACCCCGTCGGCCCTCTGACGATCACGGCGACGGACAGCGAAGGCTCGACAGTCACGTCGGAGCAGTTCAACGTCCACGTCCAGGACTGGCCGGCCCCATCGGGTCTCGCGAAGGCTTTCACCGGAACCGCGCAGGGAGACGCAGCCAAGGGCGAAGCCGCTCCGAAGGTCAACGTCCCGAGCCTGCGCTCCGCCATCAACAAGGACACGGTGATCGGGGGTCTCAACGCCGTCGTCTTCGTCGACGCCTCCCCGCGTCCCGCCGGTCTTGACTTCGACACCGCGACCGGAATCCTCTCCGGCTACGTCACGGAAGAGTTCAAGGGAGACGTGCGGGTGCGCTTCAAGGACGGCGCTGGCCGCGAAGGCTTCGTCGACCAGCCGCTCGAGGTGCGCGGCTATCCGAAGGTCACGATGGGCACCGATAGCTTCGAGGTCGCCCGCCTCGCGGACGCGGCCAATGCCTCCCCCGCCGTCCAGGGCAAGCAGGTCTCAGGATTCTGGTCCCAGCCGTCCTGGTCCTGGGCTCCCGGCGTCACCGTTCCGCCCGAGTTCTCGATCGACGCGCAGGGCAAGGTGACCGGTCGCTCCAGCCGTCCGCTCGACACCGTGATTTCCGGCCTGAAGCTGCGTGCCAGCTCCAAGGCAGGCACGGGCGAGACGATCTATTCCGACACCGACACGTTCTCGATCAAGATCGTCAGCCAGAAGCCGATGACGCTCGCCTACAACCCGCCGAAGGCGACCTTCCGTCTCAAGGAAGAGGCCAACGGCCGCTACTCGCTTGTGTCGGTCGACAACATCGCCCCGGTGATCGGCGGCTCGGCCGTAGCGCCGCTCGCATACTCCATCGACCAGGCTCATGCCGTCTCGGAAGGCCTGAGCGGCATCGACATCGATCCGCTCACGGGCGTGCTGACGGGAAGCCCCGCCGGTCTCGGCCTGTGGAACGTGAAGATTTCGGTCACCGACAAGGAAGGCACCACGCCTGCTTCCGGTCCTGTTGCCGTCGAGGTCAAGGCGACGCTCGCGGGCAACATCAACACCGCGAACGGCAATGTCGGCCTCGTCCTGCGACAGGGCGAGCCTTTCAAGACGCCCGATATCGCCGTCGGCAACGTCGTCGGCAGCGCGCGCTTCCTGACGTCCCCGGCCTCCCTTCCCGACACGGTCGACTTTTCGGCTGTCAGCGGCGCGTTCTCCGACGACAGCTCCTGGCCCACCGGAGGAGATTCCACCTTCTTCGTCTCCATCAACGCCAAGGACGACGACGACCGCACGTTCGCCGCACCGCTATCCTACGGCTTCACGGTCATCCGGCCGCTGGCGATCGCTTCGATGCGCAAGACGCAGCTTTCGGGCAAACAGTATTCCCCGAAACCGGAAGATGCCATCGACGTCGCGTTCGACCCCGACCTGCGCTACGCCATGGGCAACATCAGCTGGTCCATCAACGGTGATCTACCGGGAACGCTGGTCAATACGGCGTATGACAAGAACGGCAACACCCTGCTCGGCTATAGCTGGAAGGACGAGAACTCCGACCTTCACGAACTGTCGATCGACGGCGCTGGAAAAGTCGTCGGCTACAAGGTCGCCGGCGCGGCCGCGGCTCTCGGGTCCGACAAGGTTGCGGACTACCTGCCGCTCGACGCGCTGGTCTTCGACAACGTCGCGCTGACGCTGAAGGGCGTTCCGTCGAAGGCCGGAACATTCGCCGACATCCACCTCATCGCCTCCGACGACCACCAGAAGGACTACATCAAGTCCGTTCCGAGCCAGGGTCCGAACAACACCGCCAAATCCCCGGAGATCGTGATCACGGTCGCGCCAGCCGATCCGCTGGTCGCGGTCAACATGGTCGGTTCGTCGAACGCCGACAGCGAACAGCTCTATCGCTACACGACCCCGGCGACCTTGACGACGGTCCTTTCGAACCCGGCCTACGGCCGCCCCGTCACCTGGACGAAGGTGGCAGGCACAATGCCCGCCAACGTCACGACGTCGGGAACGGGATCGCTCGTCTACAGCGGCTACCCAGAGGCCGCTGGTTCCTTCCCGGGCATCGTCTACCGGGCCCGCGACGCGGCCGGCCGCACGGTCACCGCGAACGCCGTCACATTCGACGTGGGCGCGCGCCAGAACCTCCAGCTCGTCGCGTCGAGCAACCCGGCTGGCCTTGTCGTCAACGAGCAGGCGACGCCGATCGTCGTCACCGCGCAGAACACGGCCTACGGTCGCGTCGTTCCCAAGGCGGACTGGACGGTGACCGGTGTCACCAACCTGCCGCCTGGAATCACGGCATCCATATCCGACGGCAAGGTCTCCTTTGGCGGCACGCCGACAGTCATCGGCACCTATCAGAACATCGGCGTGTCGGCCGTAGACTCCCTCGGTCAGTCGGCGTCCGTCACGCTCGCGATGCGGGTCATCCTGCCGACCGACGCCATCGTCCTCAACGTCTCCGACATCAAGACGAAGGTCGGTTATCCGTTCGAGATGCAGGCGACGTCGTCCAACACCTACGGCGCTGTCCGCTTCTACTCGAACGACATCTCGGGAATTCCCCAGATGTCGATCAGCGGAACCTCCGGTCTCGTGAAGGGCCAGTTCTCGACCGTCGGCGACCATCAGGTCGACGTCTTCGTGACCGACGTCACGAACCGCATCACCTCCAAGCCTGTCCGCATCGCGGTCCTGCCTTCGCTGCGCGTCACCGTTCCGCAGATCGTCGCAGCCGAGCAGGGCCTCAGCCTGACCCGCACGGTCGCCACCGACTTCGCGGCCGGCACCGTGTCCTACAAGAAGGGCGCGGGCAACTGGCCTGACGGCATCGACGTCGATGCGGCGACCGGAACGATCGTCGCCGTCGACAGGAGCAGCGGAACCGCCGTCAACAACGTGATCGCCGAGGCGAAGGATTACCCCGGCCTGACGATCGACGCCGTCGACAGGTTCAGCAACGCGCTCGAGGACCGTCAGAACTCGAACACGTTCACGATCCGGGTCGCTCCGATCAACGCCAGCCCGGTGATCTCCGCAATCCCCGGAAACCGAATGGTCTTCGGTAAACAGGGCACGGCGTCGACGCCGTTCACGCCGACCGTCAAGGACAGCGTGGCCGCTAAGCCTTGGAACTACGCCGGGACGATTTACTCCCTGAACCGTACGCTTCCAGCCGGCCTGTCCTTCGACACGAAGACCGGCACGATTTCCGGCACCCCGAGCGAACCGATCATCATCCGAGACCTCAAGATCAAGGTCACGGCCCAGAACGGCGACAGCTCGGAGACGCCCGCCTTCTGGTTCGGCGTCGCTCCGAAAGACCCGATCGTCCCGACGGCCGGACAGAAAACCGCCTACATCGTCTACGTCGGTTCGGCCGTCGCCACCAACAAGCCGTTGTTCGACAACGTCATCGGCAACCTGAGCTACGCCATGGTCCAGCCCGTGGGACGGGGAGCGTTCGATACAACGACGGGCATATTCACCAATCCCGGCGTTTTGTCGACGGACATCGGGACCTGGCCGATCACAGTCGTCGTCACCGACGAATTCGGCCGGACGGGGACGTTGTCATTGACGCTGGAGGTCGTGCCTGTTCCGACGACCACCTTCCGTCTCAACATCTATGGATCGACTGATCCGCATGTCTGCATGGGATACATTCAGCTCAACATCGACGGTGCTGACGTGTTCCCCAAGGCGGTGCTCGCTGCCAGCTCCTTCGGGTACGGGACCGACCCCGAGAACCTCAAGGACCCGAGCCTGGTCCAGGGAGGCAACGGCAAGGACGGCGGCCTGCTTTGCTGGAACGCTCCGGCGAACACGGCCTGGCTGGACATCACCGTGCCGGGAACGACGACCACTGGCCAGATCAAGCTTTATCAGAGACAGGACGTGTGGAACAACGCACTGTTCAACGATGTTGGGTTGAGCCTGAAAAACAAGGACGGGTCGTTCACCCAACTGGCAAGGCAAAAATTCACCGCCAGCCCCGGCCAGATCGTCACGCTCCCATTCTGACATAACGGATGCGACGACCCGACGACCGATCGAAGCCCCGGAGCAGGTTGCTCCGGGGCTTCTTTCATCTTCGTGTGGACGATCTGGAGTCGCCGGTGCCGTTGGCAAATCCCCGCGATCCTCGCTACGAAGTCTTCGTTTCCCTTCGATATGTACGGCGATATCCCCCAAAAATTGCTCCATCGTCCGTATATTCGCCGTCTTCACCCAACGGCTTTGTTTTTTGTGATTCGGTGTCTATGATTTCGATAACCACAATCTGGGCTTCGTGTCATGTTCCGCTTTTTCCAGAATTCTTTCCTGTCTCTGACCCTGGCGACGACCTCGATCTCGCCCTCTTTCGCCAGCGCCATGACCGGTGCCGACGGCCAGTTCTTCTTCCGCTACAAGACCTCGCTGACCGAGCCGTACACCCCCGAGAATCCGGACCCCGAAACCAAGGACATCACGGCGTTTTACGCCGCCGGCGTAGGCTACGAGTTCTCAGAACGTCTGCCGATGAAGCCGCAGTGGGCGGACGACAACTGGCGCGTCGTCGGCGGCGCTCTGCCGCGGGGTCTTATTTTTGACCCTGACACGCTGACCTTTTCCGGTACGCCATCCGAAGAGGTCGCTGGACGGGTTGCATATCTCGCCGGCTACGACGCACTCGGCAACGAGGTCGCCTCGGCTGTCGCGACTTTCGACGTCGTGACGATCAAGGGCGCGCCCGTCAAGGTCGACATCTACAACCACACCGGCAAGTACAAGGTCGACGAGATGGCGATCCCGTCGAACATCTCGGTATTCAGATGGAACAACCTGAAGCCGGCACCGGCCGGTGTCTCTATCAACGGCCCCTTTATCGAAGGAACCCCGACGACGGCGGTGCGGTCGTCTATCCTCGGTCAGGGATTGGACTACACAGGCGGGGTCGTCGTGACCTACATCGGCTCCTACGTCGTCGAAGACGGCCCGACTTTCCCGAAAATCGCCGACATGGTTACTCCGTTGCCGCAGCTCGAAGTCAGCTCGGGCATCACCGTCGGATTCGGAGCTCCGTCCAAGTACAAGGTCAATCGTGAAATCGATCCGAAACGCGCGCCGCGGTACTTCGTCGAACTCGACGACGGGCAGCAGTATCCGCTCGGCGTGTCTTCGAACGACGACTACAAGAACCTCGTTATTTCAGGGGTCATCACCCGTCCCTACGATACGGCGCGCATCCGTTTCCGCGCGCTCGACAGCGACCAGACGACCGGTTACTCGAACTGGTTCACGTTCGGCTCGTCCGATCCGCAACCGGGTTGCGCTCCGAACGCCGACGCGTCGACACCGGTCCAGCTATACACAGGGATGTTCAACCGGTTTTATGTCCCCCGCCCCTACGGCGGCCAGGGCGAGATCAGCTATCACCTCGCTTCGGGCCAGCTTCCCGACGGAATCAAGCTTTCACCGGATGGCTTGGTCTCCGGGACCCCTGCTAAAGTCGGCGACGACCAGACTTTCAAAGTCCGTATCGACGTTACCAACGGCTCAAACACGGTGTCGACCGAGTGCTTCTATCGGGTCGAAGTCGGAAGCAAGGGGGTCGGACTGGTCGACGCCACTCCGGCGCAGTCGCGGCATATCCGCGTCGGGGATACCTACAACGGCAAGATCACCGTGGCGGGCGGCATTTCCCCGTATTCCGTTGCCCTGACGACGCCGTCCGACTGGCCGACGCTTTCCTTTACGACACCGACGACCGACACGCCGTCGCTCGGCCTTTCCGGCTCCTTCGGCACGCCTGGCCAACGCTCCGTCCCGCTCACGCTTTCCAACGGCGACACCAAGGCGACGCCGGGTGCGGTAAACTTCTTCGTCCACGACCACCTGTCCCTCGGTGACATCGCGGCCGTCCACGTCAAGCGCCACGCAGCGCAACAGACATGGGCGACGCTTCCTTACGATCTTTCGACGGTAATTCCGGACACGGCCAATCCCGGCAAATATCCGGCCTTCAAGGTCGTCCAAAACGCAGGCGGCCTTCCTCAGGGCATTGCTCTTTCAGGTGACACGATCTACGGTGCAACCGCCGCGGACGCCAAAAGCTATGGTCCTTTCCGTGTCGAGCTGTCCGATTATTCCGGTGACACCAAGACCTCGAACGAATTCACCGTTATCGTCGATCCCCGCGATCCGATCGCAGCCAATCCCGTCGTGCCTCCGTTGTTCACCGCACAATGGGATACCGACCAGAAGCCGCAGAAGCGCGTCTTCGACGTCACGCAGCCGCCGGGTGCCAAGAACCTCGCCATTACCTGGACGTTGAACGACGTTTCCGGAAGCGGCATCCCCGACTGGCTGGCCTTCGACACGACCACCGGCGACATGACGGCGCTGAAGGGTATCGACCGGTCATTCATCGGGGAAATCGGCCCGTTCACGATCACGGCGACGGACAGCGAAGGCTCGTCGGTTACGTCCGAACAGTTCAACGTCACTGTCCGCGACTGGCCGACGCCTTCCGGTCTGGCAAGGGCCTTCCACGGCACGGCACAGGGAGACAAGGGCGAGCAGTCTCCGAAGCTCAATGTTCCAAGCCTACGTTCGGCCATCAACAAGGACACGGTCATCGGCGGCGTCGACGCCGTGGTCTTCCTCGATGCCTCGCCGAAGCCTGCGGGTCTCGAATTCGATCCGGCAACGGGTATCCTTTCGGGATACGTGACGGAGGAATTCAACGGTGATGTCCACGTGCGTTTCAAGGACGGCGCAGGCCGCGAAGGGTCGGTGGACCTGCCGCTCGAAGTGCGCGGATATCCGAAAGTCACGATGGGCGGAGACAGCTTCGAACTGCCTCGCCTTTCGGATGCGGGAACCGCGTCAACCGCCATTCAGGGCAAACAGGTCTCCGGCTTCTGGACACAACCCGCATGGGCTTGGGCCGACGGCATCACCGTGCCGCCCGAATTCTCCGTCGACCAGCAGGGCAAGATCACGGGCATGACGAGCCGCCCCGTTGGCACGGTCATCTCCGGCCTCAAGCTGAAGGCGACGTCGACAGCGGGGACGGGCGAAACGCTCGTGTCCGAAACCCCTCCTTTCGCCATCAAGGTCGTCAATCCGGTGCCGCTGACGCTCGCCTATAGTCCCGCGAGGGCGACCTTCCGACTGAAGGACCTCGGAAACGGACGCTACTCGCTGGTCTCGACGGACAACATCGCACCGATCGTCGGCGGGTCAGCCGTCACGCCGCTGAGCTATTCCCTGGATCAGGCCCAGGCCGTCTCGGAAGGCCTGAGCGGCATCGGTCTCGATCCGCTTCAGGGGGTTCTGACGGGTAGCCCGGCAGGTCTCGGTCTCTGGAACGTGAGGATATCGGTCGCGGACAAGGAAGGGACGACACCGGCTTCCGGCCCGGTGGATGTCGCGATCAAGGCAACGCTCGCCGGCAACGTCGAAACGAAGAACGCGAACGCCAGCTTCCTACTCCGCCAGGGAGAGCCCTTTACGACACAGGCCATCGCCGTCACCAATTCGGTCGGCAGCCCCAAGTTCCTGACTTCCCCCGCCGCTCTTCCGGAGACGGTCGACTTCTCGGCTTCCACGGGCGCGTTCTCCGACGACAGCTCGTGGCCGACCGGTGGCGACGCCGCCATCATCGTCTACGTCGACGCCAAGGACGACGACGGCCGGACCCTCGCGACGCCGCTTGCCTACGGTTTCACGGTCGTCCGTCCCCTGTCCATCGCGTCTATGAGCAAGACGCTATTGACGGGCAAGCAGTACTCGCCAAAGGCGGGAGAGGCCATCGACGCCTCTTTCGATCCCGATCTTCGCTACGTCATGGGCAAGATCAGCTGGTCGATCGATGGCGATTTGCCCGGAACGTTGGTCAACACGACCTACGGTCAGGATGGAGGCCCGCTTCTCGGCTACAGCTGGACGGACGAGGAATCCAACTTCCACGAGTTGTCCCTCGACGGTGCCGGCAAGGTCGTCGGGCACAAGATCGGCGGTGCCGCGGTGGCTTCCCTGCCGTCTGACAAGGCGGGAGACTACCTGCCTCCCGATGCCCTCGTCTTCGACAGCGCTGCATTGACGCTCAAGGGCGTTCCGTCCAAGGCCGGCACGTTCGCCGGGATTCGTCTTGTGGCCTCGGACGACCACCAGAAGGAATACATCAAGGCGGTTCCAAGCCAACGGCCAAACAACACGGCATACTCGCCCGAGATTACCATCTCCGTTTCTCCAGCCGATCCCCTTGTCGCGGTGAACATGGTCGGCTCGTCGGCCTCCGACACCGAGCAGCTCTACCGCTATACGAACGCGCCGACGATGAGGACTGTGCTTTCGAACGCCGCCTACGGCAGACCCGTGACCTGGACGAAGACCGCCGGGACACTTCCGCCCAATGTGAGCGCCTCCGGCACCGATTCTCTCGTCTATGCGGGGTATCCCGAAGCAACGGGTTCTTTCCCGGGCATCGTCTATCGCGCCCGTGACGCGGCCGGCCGCACGGTCACGGCAAACGCCTTCACCTTCAACGTCGCCGAGCGGAAGAGCCTCGAACTTTCGGCGACCGCAAACCCGGCCGGTCTCCTGGTCAACGCCCCGGCGACACCGATCGTCGTGACGGCTTTGAACTCGCCCTACGGCCGGGTCATCCCCAAGGGGTCGTGGACCGTCACAGGCGTTCAGAACCTGCCGCCAGGCATGACCCCGACCGTCACCGACGGCAAGGTGTCCTTCGAAGGCACGCCCACGGTCGTCGGCAAATACGACAACGTCTCTGTATCGGCCGTCGACTCGCTCGGTCAATCGGCGTCGATCACCTTGACCTTCACGGTCATCTTGCCGACAGACGCCATCGTCCTCAACGTCTCCGACATCAAGACCAAGGTCGGATACCCGTTCGCGATGCAGGCGACGTCGTCCAACACCTACGGCGCTGTCTGCTACTATTCGAACGACATTTCCGGGGACCTCGCCACCCGGATGGCGATCAACGGCACATCGGGACTGGTCTCCGGTCAGTTCTCCGCGGTCGGTGACCACCAGGTCGACGTCTTCGTGACCGACGCCTCCAACCGCGTGACATCCAAGCCTGTCCGCATCGCGGTCCTGCCTTCGCTGCGCGTCACCGTTCCGCAGATCGTCGCCACCGAACAGTCCGTGGCTCTTACCCGCACGATCGCCACCGATTACGTCGTCGGCACCGTCACCTACAAGAAGGGCGCGGGCAGCTGGCCCGAAGGCATCGACGTCGACCCGACGACCGGCTCGATATTCGCCTTCGACAAGTCCTCCGGAACTTCGGTCAACAACGTGATCGCCGAGGCAAAGGACTACCCTGGCCTGACGATCGAGGCCGTCGACACGTTCGGCAACGGACTGGAGGACCGCCAGAACTCCAACGCTTTCACGATCCACGTCGCTCCGATCAACGCCAGCCCGGTGATCTCCGCCATTCCCGGGAACCGGATGGTCTTCGGCAAGCAGGGCACGGCGTCGACGCCGTTCACGCCGACCGTCAAGGACAGCCTCGCAGGAAAGCCGTGGAATTACGCAGGGACGGTCTACAGCATTAACCGTAGTCTCCCTGCCGGGCTGTTGTTCGACACGAAAACGGGAACCATCTCCGGAACGCCGAGCGAGCCGATCATCGTCCGCGATCTCAAGATCAAGGTCACGGCCCAGAACGGCGACAGTTCGGAAACGCCCGCCTTCTGGTTCGGTGTCGCGCCGAAGGACCCGATCGTTCCGACGGCCGGGCAGAAGACCTCGTACACCGCCCGCGTCGGTTCCACCTTCACCTCCGACAAGCCGCTGTTCGACAACGTCATCGGCAATCTGACCTACGCGATGGTCCAGTCGGTCGGCAGGGGTGCCTTCGACACGACGACGGGCATCTTTACCCATCCCGTCCTCTTGCCGACGGATGCCGGAACCTGGCCGATAACCGTGGTCGTCACCGACGAATTCGGCCGGACGGGGACATTGGCCTTGACGCAAGCGGTCGTCGCGCAGCTGACAATCAGCCAGACCTCGTTCGCTTTCGACAAGAACGCGACTTACACGAAGGTGCTCGCGCCCACCGTTTCCGGAGTATTCGGAACGGCTTCCTTCGTGGTTACTGGACTTCCGAGCGGGATCACTTACGACACGGCGACCGGAGCGATCTCTGGTCGTATCGATGCCGCTGTCAGTGATGCGGCGACGTTCACGGTAACGTGGACGGTGACCGATTCGAAGGACGGCAAGACCGCTTCGACGACAGTCGCGGGCATGAAGATTGCGAGCGGCAAGACGTACTGGCGCGTCCTCGATCAAAGCACTCCCGCATATTTCGACGGACGCTTCGGCGTCTACGTCCTCGGCGGCTTCGACTGGACTGTCTGGGAAGGCACGACCGCGTCAGGCGCGGCACCGTCCAGGATCGCGGGAATAGGGATCGTCGGAAGCACGATCCCCGGAAACGTCTTCACCTCGGACCAGGTGTGGTCGACTTCCGGCCCGTCTTACGACGGCGGCCACATCGTTGCGGATGCGAACGGCGCGTATTGGAGGGCTTACCGCTTCACCGAGCCTGTCGCCATCAACAGGCTGACGATGCATTACACGAACACATGGACGGCGGCGGTTACTCCGTTCCGCACGCCTATCGTGCAGTCCTCCACCGACGGCATAACCTGGACCTACGAGTTCTCGAAGCTGACCGCCGATCCAAATGACGTCTACGGCACGACGTACATTGTCTCTCCTTAAAGAAAAGAAAAGCCCCGGAAACGGGGCTTTTCCACTTCAACGCGGCTTCGAGATACGGTGCCTCAAAGGTGCGGACGATAGGCTTCCATGAAACGTTCGTGCGACCTCGCGATCCACGCCTTGCGTTCGTTTTGCAAACCGACGGCATGTTCGTAGATTGGCGATCCGTCGACACCTAGCCTTTCGGCCTCCGATTTGAGGCCATCGATTTCGCGGTCCACGGAAGGAATAAGCTCCTTGACGACGAGATCGTCCCAGGCCCTGATGTCTGACGTCGTCATCTTGGCGTCGGGTGCCCGCGCGAGCCTTGCCGCCTTCATGCCTGGATGGCCGCTCGTGTCCCATTCGTCGAAGAATCCGCGGTTGGAAGCTCGGATGGCGTCGATCACCTTGAAAGATGTCGACGGCTCCCAGTCCAGTGCTTTGGAATCGTCATAGAAGTATGTCTGCATCTGCATGCGGTAACTCCATGGTGTGTGGTGGTGACACTCCCATTCTACCGCGCGTTTTCGCGATGTTGAGCGAGCGCTCGAAAAATAGTCGGAAAACGACGAAACTCAAGCCTCAGCCAGCGACGCCCGTCTGCCGTTACGGGGTTGCGGCCACCGCCGTCGATTGCGCCATGGCGCGCCTGTAAGCCGCTTCGATCAGCGGGCGGGCGACGTGCGGGCATTGCCCCGCGGCTTCCTTCCGCCCGGTCATCCTCGCCACGCCCGTCGACACGTGGAACCCGGTGACGGCGCAGACGGCGTTGTAGTCGCAGCTTAGGCAAGCGCCTTTCGCGTGCTGCGTCATGACGTTTCGTAGCATCGTCGGCCTCGCCTTCGCGAGGATGTCGTTGATACTCCCCTCCGACACGTGGCCAAGCGGCCGCAGTCCGTGGCGCGGCGCGTGGGGAATGTCGCCCACGGCTTCGAACTTCGCCAGCACGTTGCCGTGGTGATCGACCTCGACGGACTTCCTGATCGTTTCTGGCACCAAGGCCTTCACGTAATCCGCCATTCCCGATGCGGAATCGGGACCCCTGTCGCGGATCGCGTTCTCGACGACCCGGTCGAGATACTGCCCGTATCCCGTCGTGATGTCTCCACGGGCCCTGACGAGCTCGTCGAAGGCGATGAGCCAGTTGGCGATGGCCTTGTTATCCGAAAGAGTGGCGCTGGCGTTGGCAAGCGTCGGCGTCCAGTTGACGGTGACGTCGTCGAAGCCGTTGTCGGCGGCGAAGGACAGCAATTCGGACGGCGACATCAAAGCGCACGCCTCGACCGACAGGTTGGTGTTGAGGTCGACTTTGCCGAAGAGTTCCTTGGCGTGCAGGACCATTTCGCGCCACTGCGTCCCGAATTTCGTGGCGTTGACCACCCGGCCGTCGAGGACGACCAGCGGTATGAACGGAACGTCTTCCTCGATGCTGTCGCGGACCTCCTTCAGCATGTCTATCACCCGGGCTGGCTTGCCGACGAGCGATGTCGTGAAGAACACGCCGCTGTAGTCCATCGCGGCCGGTTGCCCCGCCCTGACGATCTTCGACCCCAGCGCGTGGATGCGCTTCATGTAGTCCGCGCCCATCAGGATGTGGTCGGCGATCGCGAAGGTGACGTTGACGCGATTCAGCGGCCGCATCGCCGAGGCATGCTCGACCAGCCGCGAGATCGCCAGTTCCAGGATATTGGCAGGCATGTCTGGCGTCTTGCCCTTGCGTTCGTCCGGAGAAAGCACGCAGCCGGCGCAGAGCCCGAGGCAGGCGTAGACGTCGTCGATCTGCACCTGAAGCTCGGTCGCCTTGCCGTTCTCCGACGTCGCCGTCAGCATCCGGCATGGCCTCCCGCGAACTCGAGCGCCTTCGGCCTGACACCGTCGTCGTGGAGATGGCGGACGTGGTCGATGAACCCCTTGAATCCCGGGCAATCGGCGTCCTTCTCAGGGTCCCAATACTTGGCGAGCACGCCGCAGCCCGAACGGCAGAACTGGTAAGCGTCGCATCCGATGCAGGCCTTGTGCGGCCGGCGCGCGTTGATGACGTCGCGCTTGAAGGAGGCCGTCTGCGACACTTCGTCGACCGACGTCTCGTAGACGTTGCCCGACCACGGAACCTCGGTGTTGCCGCCCGCCTCGATGCAGCTGATGGCGTTGCCGTCCCAGTTGATGTCCATGGAACCCGCGATGATCGGACAGACGATGTCGTCCACGGGCTGGTTCGTGTGGATCGCCTGCAGGAGGCTTTCGGCCGGGTTCACGTAGAGATCGGGGTCTTCTAGCCGCCGCTCGCGGTACCAGTTGGCGACGTCGATCAGGAAGGCGGATGTCTCGTGGAAGGCCGGGAAGATTTCGTCCATGTGGTCGAGACCGTCCCCCGACGGGATGAAGAAGCCGAAGTGCATGTTCTTGATGCCCTCTTCGTAGTAGAGCTTCTGCATCATCGCCTCGACGCCCATCTTGATCAGCGGCTTGGTCACGGCGGTCGTGCATCCGAACTTGATGCCCGCATCCCTGAGCCGCTGCATGCTCTTGCGCCACATCTGCTCGAGTTTGGCCTTGGGGAAGCGGGTTTCCGGCTCCCACGACGTCGCCACCTGATCGAACAGGCTGGCGATGCGGACGATTTCCGGATGGATCAGGTTGCTGACGAGGCAGAGCTTGTACTTGAAGCCGCGCCCGTCGAGGATTTTTCGCATTTCCGGGATGACGTATTCGAAGAAGTCGACGCCGAGCTGGGTCGGTTCGCCGCCGATCAGGTGGATTTCGGCCAGATCGTAGCCGATCCGCTCCATGTGCTTGACGATGCCGTTAGCGATGTTGATGACGTTCTGCCGCTCCATCTCGCCCGAATGCTTCTTCACGATCGACGAAATGTAGCAGTGCGTGCAGCGCAGGTTGCAGTCGCGGGTGACGTTGACGTGGTAGAGGAATGTTCTGTGTGCTGCCATGGCAACGGTATCCTTGTTTCCATGAAATAGTATTTCCGCATCCGTGTCTTGGCAACGAAATCCGTTGCGGAGTCTTCTTTTTAACCCCGACGCCGTCAATCCAAAGAAGCAAGGCCCGCTACGCGACCTGCGCGTTGAAGACCGACGGTGCGGCCTGGTGCTGGGGCTTCGGCACGAACGGCCAGCTTGGCAACGGCTCGTCGGCCGACCAGTCGCTTCCCGTAAGGTCAACTGACCCACCTCGCAGGCAACCAAAAAAACAAAGGCTCCGGCTCCTCACCGGAGCCTTTGTTTTTAAGACGAAGGGCATGACAGCATGTTGACAGATTAAGATTTGACCTCTTGAATTTGTATATTCCAGAAAGGAATTTCAGATGAGCAATCCAAAACCATATGCCGACATCGGCCCGTTCAAGGGCGTTCCGACCAACCTTCTCGTCAATGCCGCACTGCGCGCCAACAGCGCTTACGAGGTTTCGGCGTCCGCCCTCGCCCGCCATGCCAAGACGATTGATGACGACGTCGGCAAAAGCTTCGTCATCCATCAATCCGTCGCCAAGGCCAACGCCGCGTGGAAGTCGGTCGAGGCGAGAACGGACGTGGATCGGGTACAGGCGACTTCAGACTATCACACGTCTCTATTTCCGGTGGCACTGTTCGTAGGCTTGGGCCTCGTCGCGATCGTTTCCGCTCTGATCACAGGCAAGCCGCCGATCGCGTCTCTCGCGCTTCCCATGTTCATGGCCGCCGCCGTGACCGTGGCAGTCACCTATCTTTCGTTCGGCAGGCTCGGACGTGCGGCGCTGCGCGAAATCCGCGAGCAGGGCTATTCGGGCGACCTTTTGCCGGTGGCGATGGAACACATCGCCGGACACTGCCTTCGCGTCGGCAACAACGGTCTCCATGTCGCGACAAAGCAGGCCAATGGCAAAGCCACGGTCAAAACCGTGTATTGGGACGGCATGGGCCACGCCTTGGTCGAAGTCGATGAAATGGGCCTCGAGCGCGTCGACATCTACGGTCGCGAAGGTACGTTGGTCGACTCCATCACCTCGCCGACCGCTGTCGATGGCAAGATCGATGCGCGTGGCCTGGCCGATCTCGTCAACCAGCGCATCGCGGCCGCCCGCAAAACGGCCTGACATCGCCAATTCGGTTGGGCCGCACGACGGCCCAACCCTTCCTTTGCCAGCCACAAGCGAAATAAATCGCGTTTCTTGCAAATCGCCGACCTAATGTTGACGAACAGCTATACCGCTCATTTCGTCATCCAAGATTGCCGGATCAATGCACACCGTCTGCGACGTCAGAAACCTGAACCTGTACAAGGAACTCGCTCCCGCCGAAATCTGGCGGTCGTACAAGCGCGCCCTGAACCAGGCTCTGGACAACGGCGACAAGAATCGAGCGTTCAATCCGGACTTCGGCCGTCAGCCCGAATACGCCTGACGGTCTCCCGCTTCCAGTTTCCACGCATTTTCAGTGTCTTGAGGCACAATGTTGACATCGCGCCCGATTACTTCGTGAAGTCATGAATTTTACTGGAACTATACTGTTGACGCGCCTCAGTTCCCACGCTTACCTTTAACTTATTAGAGCCGCATTCGGCCCCGGTGAATTTCCAAAGTCTGTCCAACACTCGCGATCCGCGCCCGGCGGCTCCGGGCGGTATTGTATTTAGTGTGGACGACAAATGACCGACACCGTTGAGACGATCGACACGTTCGACAAGAAGGACTTCTTCGCCTGGTGCGCGTCGAAGGGCCTGACCAAGCCCGAGGAGATCAAGGACTATTTCCGCCTCTCCGGCCAGACCATCCGCAATTGGGAAAAGGACGTGAAGTCCGGCAACCCCGAAGACCTCGAAATCGCCTTCTGGGTCCGTTTCGCCATCGCGCTCTACGACGGAACCGCCGGCAAGGACGGGAAAATCGCGCCCGCCACGCTCGAAAACATGACGTTCTCCGAACTCGAGAAGTGGCGCAACGATCACGGCTTCAAGACCTACGAAAGCACCGCCAACGTCTTCAATATCAAGCGTCAGGCGGTCCACCTGTGGCACAAGCGCCACAAGATACCCGCATGGGTCGCCCTTGCTTGCGCCGGCTATGGCTTCTGGGTTCAATCGAAGAACAAATAAAGTTCAACACGCATCTTGACCTGCCTGTTACTGCAAATGACCATCGAATACAGGCAATCAGCAAAGTCAATTTGCAGGAATACTTAGGGGAACCACATGAAATCTCTGCGCAGCACCTTGATCCTCGGGAGCCTCGTTGTGGGCCTCGGAGTCATGAATTCCGGATCGGCATTCGCCGCGTTCGACAGCTTCGGCTCCGACATCCCGCTGGAAAGCGCCGCCAAGCAGATCGTGCCGGAAGGCTTCACGGTCGATTACGGCGCTGGCGTAGACAAGTCGACGTCGGTCACCTGGGGTTCGGCTCCCGACTGGCAGAGCGCGCTGTCTTCGGCCGTCGCCAAGAAGGGCCTCAAGGCCGAGATCGGCTCCGGCACGGTCGTGATCGTCAAGGCCAAGGCATCGGAAGCCCGTCCCTATTCCTCGACCCCTTCCAAGGACATCGTCCAGAAGAAGGGCGGCACCGAGCGCAAGCGCGCCCCGAAGCCGCATGCAGCTCCCGCGCCGCGCGTCGAACCCCGTGATCCTCCTGCCGCACGCGAAACGGCTGCCGTCGGCGGCGGCGGTTTCACCATCCGCCCGTACCGCGACAGCGCCAAGTCCGGCGAGGTCCTGAAGGACAAGGAAATCGTCGACGCGAAGAAGGACGGCTTCCAGAAGTACGAAGGCAAGGGTTCGTTCATCGTCGAAGAGGGCTACATGCTCCATTCCACGCTGAACACCTGGGCCGACGCCACCGGTTGGAAGGTCATCTGGAACAGCGAACACGACTACCTGATCGAAGCCAACGCCACCTTCACCGGCGATTTCGTCAAGGCGTCTTCCGACCTCATCAAGGCGATGGGCGACGCCCGTCCGCAGATCACGGTCGACTACTACACCGGCAACAAGGTCATCGTCATCAGCAACAAGCTGTCCGACGAAGTCAACCGCTAACACCTCAGGTCAAGGAGCCTCCTCCCAATGAAGTTCACCAAAATCCTCCTGGCCGTCCTCGCCGCTTCGACGGCAACCGGCTGCGTCAACCAGCGTGCGGCCAACGACATCCGCTCGACGAGCGCGGAGTCGTCCAATCTTCTGTCCGAGGCCAAGGCTCCGCTGCCGGCCGCGCAGAAGAACGTCATCAACACCCACGGCGACGTTTTCGTCGGCACCAAGTCTGTCGTCAACGAACACGGCGAGCCGCTTCCGCAGCGGGTCGAAAAGGCGAATGGCGTCACGATTTCCAAAGGCAACGCTTCGATCAGCCTGAAGGAAGTCGCGTCCATCATCACCACGGAAACCAAGATTCCGGTGGTCGTCGCCGCCAACGTTCCGGTCGCGGCAAGCACCGGCGGCGCAGCCGCGCAGCCGCAGGCCGTAGCGCCCGAGCTCGCCGCTGGCCCGGTTCCGGCCGGCTTCCCGATCGACCAGGCGCTCCAGCAGATTTCGAACTCGGCCGCTCCGGCGTCCATCGTCGCCTCCGCCGGCCCCGTCCAGGGGACGATGTCCCTGAACTTCCACGGCCGCCTGTCCGACCTGCTCGATCTGGTCGCCTCCAACTTCAACGTCTCGTGGAAGTACGAGCGCGGCAAGATCGTCATCGACAGCACCGTCACCCGCAGCTTCGACGTGCCTGCGCTGCCGATGGTCACCAGCCTCGGCTTCGCGCTCGGCGAGCTCGGCGAAAACAAGGGCGGCGCGAACGCCAAGACCGACGTGACCGTCAACGTCTTCGAAGAACTGACGACAGCGCTCGGCAAGCTCGTCGGCGACAGCTACTCGATCAACCGCTCGACGGGCGTCGTCACGGTCACGGGGTCTCCTGCCGTCGTCGACCGCGCCCGCGACTACATCGACAACCTGAACCTGCGCCTCAAGGACCAGGTCGCCCTGTCGGTCAAGGTCTACTCGGTCACCGTCAAGGACAACGAGGACTTCGCGCTCAACATCGGCGGCGTCTTCAAGTCCGCCAAAGACAGCATCACGCTCGGCGGCTCCGGCACTGCCGGCGCGATCTCGGGCGGCGGTTCGCTCGGATGGGCGCTGGTCGACGCGGCTTCGCAGTACAACGGTTCGAACGCCGCCGTTAAGGCGCTCTCCGAGCGCGGCGACGTCTCGGTCGTGACCACGGCCTCGCTGACGACCGTCAACGGCCAGCCCGTTCCGCTCCAGGTCGGTCAGGACCGCGACTACATCAAGCAGATCACGGTCGAGAAGGACACCGACGCCGGAACCGAGGACACGACGTTCGAGACCGACACCGTATCGACGGGCTTCGCCCTCCAGCTGATGCCGCGCATCCAGCGCAACGGCGACGTGCTTCTCCAGTACGGCGTCAACATCAAGGAACTGGTCGGCACGGACGACGGTTTCGACGAACGCAAGATCGGCGACAACACCGTCCAGCTGAAGCGCCTCAACCAGAGGAACTTCATCCAGAACGCCAACATCCCGTACGGCCAGACCCTGGTTCTCGCGGGCTTCGAGCAGGTGCGCTCGTCCACCCAGAACAGCGGAACGGGCCACCCGCTCTTTTCGCTGCTCGGCGGCAGCGCCTCGGCTTCGAAGGAACGCGAAGTCATCGTCATCATGATCACGCCGACCGTGCTGAAGTAAGCCCGGGGACAAGGATCGGAACGTCCGCATGAGCAACAACGAAGACCACTTCAATCTCGACGACGACTTCGCCGACGTCCCGGCCTCGGGGTTCGGCCCGTCGACCCCGTCGGCGCTGCGCGGCTCGGTCAAGATCGGCAAGGTTGACTATGCGGTCGACCTGCAATGGGAAAGCCCGCAGGACCCAGGCAAGGTGGTCAAGGAAGCCCGCGCCTACGGTGCGGGCCAGTCCGACCGACCCGACTTCTTCTGCGTCCGCAAGGGCGTCAAGACGCAGTTCGGCCTCGGCTACGCCGCCCAGGGTCACAAGACAAACCTTCCCTCGCTGGCCGCCCACATCTGCCAGAACAAGGGGTCGAGCTTCCTCGCCCTCTTCGAGGTCGACGGCGGCTACTACCTGCTGGCCGTTCGCGACGACAACATCCTGTCGGACGCCGAGCGGTTCATCGACAACCTGCCGGAAGCCAACGAGCAGCTGATCAGGCTGACCGCCCAATACGACTTCCCCGAGGTCATCGCACCCGAAGGCCTCGAGATCGCGGGAGCCCGCGAGGTCTCGATCGAGAGCGTGCTGACCGGCCGCACGAACGTCCGCCTCAAGGACATCAAGCGTTCCGGCAGCTACGTAAAGTACGGCGTGATCGGCGTGGTCGCCGTCGCCGTGATTTTCGGCGCTCGCTACTGGTGGGACAAGATCGAGCAGGAGCGCATCCAGGAGGAAGCGCAGGCGGCTCTCGAGCAGGCCAAGACGCAGATCGGCCTCGCCGACGAGAAGGTCGTCGTTCCGCCGATGCCGTGGGACGGCCAGCTCATGGGAACGCACGTTCTCGAGCGCTGCTTCCAGGAGGTCAAGAAGTTCCCGCTCGACATCCCGGGCTGGACCGTCACGAGCCTCGAATGCAAGCCGAGCGGCGACAACGCCGACATCGCGGCCTACGTCACGCGCGACAAGGGCCTCGACGAAGGCGGCATGCCGATCACCGGCGCGATGCGCATGGTGAAGTACAACGGCCTCGAGCCGCAGCTGTCGTCTCCGAGCGCCGGATCGGCCGGTCCGTTCGCGTTCAGCTGGGCCGTCGGCAACATCCCGAAAATCCCGGCCGACATCGAGACGGAAAAGAAGGCCGTGATCGTCAACTCGGTACTCCAGATCATGGAATCTCGCCGCACCGAGGTGTCTTTTTCGCCGGCCGATACCAACGAGTTCTGGACCGGGGTTAACATCGAATTCAAGACTTCGTTAAGCCCGTTGAGCTTCGCGGACGTCCTGGGCGCGGTGCCGGGCTTCATGCTCGACAGCCTCGAATACCAGGTCGAAGACAACGTTTACACCATCAAGGGGAAAGCCTATGAACAACTACCACTCCCGGAAAACGCCGTTCGGCGTTAAGGCGGCTCTGGCTGTCCTCATCGCGTCGGCCGCGATTTCCACGGCGAACGCCCAGGAAGTCGCTCCGCTCCAGCCGAACAGCCCCGGCGAACTCGTCCTGCCAGGTGCCGCGCCGGCCGCGGCCGCCAAGCAGCCCGATTTCAAGCTGCCGGAAGGTGCCAGCGTCGGCGACGCCAACGAGAAGATCAAGAAGCTCTCCAGCGAAGGCGGCAAGAGCCTCAAGGAACTCGTCGGCGCTTCGGTCGACAACGAGCGTGAAAACGTGGACGTCGAAGCCCGTTCTAGCGACAAGCGCGAAATCGAAGCCCTGAAGAACCAGGTCGAGAAGGCGAAGCTCGCCAAGGAACTCTACCAGGTCATCAACGGCGAAGAGGACAAGAACAAGGCCGAGCTGGAATCCGTCACCGCCGAGCGCGACGAGCTGTCCGTACAGGTCAAGTCGCTCGAAGAGCAGCTGGTCCAGACGAGCAAGCAGGTCCAGACGCAGTCTCAGGGAGGCGGCGAGCCGAACCCGGTGATCGTTAGCATCACGGGTGCCGGCGGCAATCTCAACGCCCGCCTTCTCGTTCCCTACTACGGCGAAACGACCGTCCACAGGGGCGACGTGCTGGCCAACGGCCAGACCGTTTCCTCGATCACCGCCAACGGCGTGACCGTTTCCAGGGACGGCCAGTCCTCGAAGCTCGCCTTCGGCACGAGCGTACCGGCCGCTCCCCGCCGCTAATGAAAGACGCCGCGCGCGGGGACTGACCTCCGCGCGCCTCAAACCGGGAAACGCAAGGCATGTTGTCCAAACTGTTCGGCTCGAAAGACGCGAAGAAGACCCAGCCGGTGCCGGCTGTCCAGCCGAGCGCAAAGCCGTCCGACCGTCCCGTCGCGCAGGCTCCTGCCCAGCAGGCGAGAACCGCACCCGTCGTCGCCCAGACCAGCGCCAGACCACAGCAGCAAAGAACCCAGCCGATGCAGAACGCAGCGCCGACAGCCCTTGCCAAGAAGCCGGAACCGCCCCGCAACCGCGAACTGACGGAAGAGCAGAAGTTCAAGCTCCTCCAGAGGAACTGGACCCTTCTCACGGCCCCCGGCGGCGTCGCCGAAATCACCGCCAGCCAGGCGCAGTACGTCGCCCTCCTCAAGCTCGAGAGCGAAGACCCGGAAAAGCGTCCGACCAACCTTCTCGTCGTCGCCAAGGACTACGTCGCCCATCCAGACACCTCCACCGTCCTCAACAAGGTGCGCCGCAGGGGCATCAGGATCGACAGCGAAGCGCTGGTCGACATGTCGACGATCCACGCCATCTACGAGAAGGCGTCCGTCCTCAATCCTGACGCCAGCTTCCCCAGCCTGTCGCGCGGCGTCGACGCCGCCGAAAAGCAGGCCGACTTCGTTCGCCTCCTGGAGATCGCGGCCAAGACCGGCGCGTCGGACATCCACATCATCGTCGACCGCCACACGGCGATCATCCGCATCCGCACCGACGGCATCGTCATGAAGCTCAAGGAAATGCCGGCCGGTGCCGCGCTGGAGCTCTGCAACGCCGTGTTCAACATGACGGAAACCTCGGAAGCGACATACAAGCCGCTCGACTTCCAGCAGGCCCGCGTCACGGAATCGTCGCTGAAGGGGCTGAAGTTCCCGCAAGGCGTCCAGGCCGTGCGTCTCCAGTTCAACCCCTACGCCTCCGGTCACGGCCGCTACCTCGTCGCCCGTCTGCTCTACGCCAACAAGATCGGATCGAACGCCGACATCGACGAACTCGGCTACACGCCGAACCAGATCACCGACATCCGCAAGATGCGCCGCAAGACAATCGGCATCAACATCATATGCGGTCCGACCGGTTCCGGTAAGTCGACGACGCTGCAGCGCTCGCTGACAGCAATGATGCGCGAGCGTCCTGGCATCAACGGCATCACAATCGAAGACCCGCCGGAATATATCATCGAGGGCTGGGTGCAGCTTTCGATCGCCTCGGCGATCACCGCGGAAGAGCGCACGAAGAACTTCGGCCTCGCCATGAACGCCGTCCTGCGCGACGACCCCGACGCGATCATGATCGGCGAAATCCGAGACCTCATATCGGCCAACCTCGCCTACGGCGCGGCCGAAACCGGCCACACGGTCTGGGCGTCGCTGCACGCCAACAGCGCCATCGGCATCCTCGACCGCCTGCGCGACCTCGGGCTCGACCTGTTCAAGATCGGCGACGCTACCAAGTTCACGGGTCTCGTGTCACAGCGACTCGTCCCTAAAATCCATCCGGACTACAAGTGCGGATGGGACGAAGCGCGTGAGCACAAGCTCGTCGAGGAAAGCCTTTTCGTCCTTCTCGAGAAGCTTGCCGGAGACCGCATCAAGGATATCCGCTTCGCCGCGACGCACCGTACCAAAGGCAATCCCTACGAGGCCTACAAGGGCCGTCAGGTCGCCGCCGAGACGATCGTCCCCGACCAGAAGTTCCTCGATTATTACGTCGCCGGTCAGAAGGTCGAGGCGCTCGCCTACTGGAAGGACAGGCTCGGCGGCATGGACATGCTCGAACACGGCTTCGCGATGATATTGATGGGTGTCTCAGACGTCCGCTCCGTCGAACACTTCGTCGGCCTTATCGAAGACCTCGATCCCGCCCGTATCCCGAAAATCCTTGAACTCGTCGGCCTTTGATCCGCCGGCGAATTCACCGCCTCGAAATCGGGCTACGATTCTAGGTAACGCAAGACACCGAACCACGGGGACCGCCTGCTATGCTGGCAAATCTTGAACTCAAATTCGCCAAGTTCCAGTTCAGCGCGAAGAAGCGCAACCGGGTCTACCGGAAACTGAACCGCTTCCTCAACAACGGCGTCCCGATGACCCGCGCGCTGGACATCATGTGGACCCACGCCTCCGACGACGGCCGCAAGCCCAAGGAAGGGCTCGCCGTCATCATCGACCACTGGCGTCGCCAGGTGGCCGAAGGCCGCAAGCTCGGCCAGGCGATCAAGGGCTGGGTCCCCGAATCCGACCGTCTCGTCATCGAGGGCGGCGAAGAAGCGGGCAATCTCACCGTCGCCATCGAAAAGGCGATCGCCATCAACGAGTCCGCCGGCAAGATCAAGATGACCCTCATCAAGGGCTTGAGCTATCCGGTCATGCTGTTCGGCGCGGCCCTCGGCCTTCTCGTCCTCATCGTCCGACAGGTCGTCCCCGCCTTCGATTCCGTGCTTCCCAAGGAGCAGTGGGAAGGCATCGGCGCGCAGATGGCGTTCGTCGGCGGCCTCGTCGACCAGTTCCTGTATCCGGGTCTTGCCGTGCTCGCCTGCCTGATCGCCGCTTCCGTGTGGTCCCTGCCGCGCTGGACCGGTCCGTGGCGCTCGAAGTTCGACAAGTTTCCGCCGTGGTCACTCTACCGTCTCGTTCTCGGTTCGGGCTTCATGCTTACGGTGTCCGGCATGATCAGGGCCGGCATCCCGCTTCCGACGGTGCTCAGCATGCTCGAGCGCGACGCGAACCCCTGGTACAGGGAGCGCATCGGCACGACGCTGCGCTGGGTCAAGGAAGGTTTCAACCTCGGCGAGGCCCTGCACAAGACCGGCCATAACTTCCCGGACAAGGAAAGCGTCATGGACCTTCGCGCCTACGCCGGCCTGAACAAGTTCGACGAAGCGCTGGAAAAGCTCGGCACCGAATGGCTCGAGGAATCCGTCGAGCGCATCGAACTCCAGACAGGACTGCTGCGCAACCTCGGCTTCTTGGCGCTCGGTGCGACCTTCATGTGGATTTACGGCGGCATCTTCTCGCTCCAGCAGCAGATCGCAACGGCAATCCAATAATCGAAACGGCAGGAACGGGGTCTTTGATTAGATCGCGCGAGAGAAATATCCCCAGATGACGAAGCTCATTCCAACAGCAAAAGGCGCGGTTCCGGCATCTTCCGGCGGAGCAAACGGCGGACCGCCCGGACCGCCGCAGATGGTCAAGCTCGCCGACATCGAATTCACCGACCTCATCATGTCGGCGAACGGCGCGTGCATGATGCGCGGGGTCGACACGCCCGCGAACGAGCCGCTCGTTTCGATCAACGACGACTACATCGAAGACATCAACGACCTCAGGCTCGCCTGCATCCATAAGGGCCAGCACGAGAAGGAATTCCACGTCGACCACGACGGCGTCCGCTACCGTATCGCCGTCATCAACGACCTCGACGGCACCTGGTACGCCGTGCGCAAGTCGAAGACAGTCATTCCGCCGATCGGCTCGCTTGGCTTTCCGAGGCCCATCGTCACCCATCTCGCCAAGCTCGCCTCCCGCAAGGGACTGATCATCATGGCGGGTGCAACCGGACAGGGCAAAACGACGACCGCCTATTCGATCCTGAACGCCTACCTGCATTCCTTCGGCAACATCGCCGTCACGATCGAAGACCCGCCGGAAATGATGCTGAACGGCCCGCGCGGCAAGTTCGGCCACTGTTTCCAGCTCAAGCTCGAACCAGGCGACACCTTCGGCGACAAGCTCGAAGACGCCATGCGCTACATCCCGAAATACATCCTCCTCGGCGAAATCCGCCGCGCGCACGACGCCAGCCAGGCGTTGCGCGCCGCGATCTCCGGTCACCTCGTGCTGACGACCATCCACGCGGGCAGCGTCATCCAGGCCATCGATTCCCTGTTGACGCTGACGGCGCGCGCCGACGACAATATCGGCTTCGCACGTGAACAGCTTGCGAACGGCCTTGCCGGAGTCATACATCAACAATTGCTGACGCAGCGTTCGCAGAGCGGCAACCGCAAGGTCCTCAAGACGGAAATGCTTTTCGTCGGAGACGACGCGGGTATCCGTTCGATGATCCGCGAAGGCGACACGAGCCAGCTCGTGTCGTTCATCGAGCAGCAGAAGAGCAGGGTCGCCCTCGACAAGGAACCGGTGACGCTCAACCCGAACTGAGGAGAAGGATCGATGCAGATCATCTACGTCACCATGTGCATGCTCAGCCTGATCCTGTACCTCGCGCTCGGCATCCCGGCGCAGGAGGAGCAGTTCAAGATCGACCGCCAGATCATGGCCACCCACATGACGGCCTGGCACAAGGGTGCCGTCAGACGCTGCCTCGAGACGACCTGCACGGCCATCGTCGATCCCACCGCCTATCTGTTCCCGGGAATGAAGGACGGAACGGCGTTCTCGAAGGACCGCTTCACCACCCGCTACGACACCGCCACAAAGACGTTGATGACCAGCGTCAATTCGACGGTTCCGAAGTCCTCCGGCCTCTCCTACGACGTCATCATGGCGGGCCTGAACGACAAGATGGGTGGCGAGTCCTCCATGATCGGCGTCTTCGACAAGTCGACCGGCAAAGTGAAGCTGACTGCGTTGACCGGCATCTACGACAAGAAGGTCGTCGACGTGCCGCCGGCCATCGCCGCGGCGATGGCGGACGGCAGCCCCGTCATCGTCTCCCACATGTGAACTGCGCGAATGTGACGACCTGCCGGCGAAAATGAAGAATTCGGCCGGCGGGAACATTCTAATACCATGGTACCAAGTACGTATTCGGAGACCGATATGAAGACGCCAAACAACAATTTCAGGAAGAGACTGCTGGCTTCCCGCCGTCGCGGCGCGTTCCTGATGGAAACCGTTGCGGCCCTGGCCATCGCCGCGGTCCTGGCCGTGGTCTACATCAACATGCAGCAGAACGAGAGCGACCGCATCGTCGCCAAGAACACCGCCGACAGGATGAAGACGATCGGCGAAGCCGCGAAGGGCTACCTTTCGGCCAACTACTCGACGCTTCTGGCGACAGCCCCCACGAGCGGCGCGCTCGTCATCAAGGTCGGCCGGACGGCCGCCGGCGGCGCTGTTCCGGCGGGCAGCCTCCAGGACAAGGGATTTCTCACCTCCGGCTTCGTGGACACGAACGCCTTCCAGCAGAACACCGCGCTCCTCGTGCGCAAGATCAACTCGACGACGCTCGACGCCATGCTGACCACCTACGGCGGCCGTGAAATCCCCGACCGCATGCTTGGTTCCACCGCCCGCCTCGTCGGCGAAGCTGGCGGCTTCGTTCCGAAGACCTATCCGCTTTCGTCGGACAGCGGCGATGTCCTCGGCGTCAACGGCGGCTGGCGTACGGACGCATCCCAGTGGGGAGCCGCTGCGACACGCCCCGACACCGGCACGCTCCAGATGACGATGAATTTCGAAGACGGTTCGCTGCTGAAGGACTTCCTCTACCGCAACGACGTGGGCAATCCGGAAGCCAACCGGATGAACACCCACATCGACATGAACAAGAACTCGCTGAAGAACGCCGGTATGATCTCGGGCGTCGACGACCCGAAGACCGGCGACGTCACCGTCATCATCGGCGACGACACAGCGCCCAACTCGCTGCGCGCCACCCGTGACATCTGGGCCGACCGCGATATCAAGGCCACGCAGGACGTCACCGCGGGTCGGGACGTCAAGGCCGCCCAGGACGTCACCGCTGGCCGCAACGTCGTCGCCCAGGAAACCGTCGCCGGCAAGAACGTCATGGCCAGCGTCGACGTGACGGCCGGAAACGACGTCAAGGCGACACGCGACTTGAGGGCCGGGCGCAACCTGGAAGTCGCGCAGAACGCCAATATCGTCGGCGACATGAACGCCGGCCGCATCAACATCGACGCGAAGGTGTTCGGCAACGACGTCGCGGGTGGAGCGCGCAACTTCGCGGCAGCCGTGACGCTCGGAGACCTGCTGCCGCGGACGGTCACGCAGTATTCCTACATCGTCAACGAAGCGGGGATCGTTCCCAAGCCCACCTGCCGCGGCGGCTACAACAACGCCCGCGTCATGGTCTACAAGCAGGTCGACTCGGTAAAGGCGCGCGTCAACGTTCCTCTCAACGTCGTGAACCAGACCGCCGGTGGCATCACCTTCGTCGGTGCCGTCAACGTGGACACCGCAAACGCCTGGGTCCAGACGGGACAGGGCATTGTCGCCACCGACAACGGCCTGACCTGGACGGTCAACTGGGTAGGCGACCCGAAGGCGGACAACACGACCCGTCAGGCAGTGGCACAGACCTTCTGCTACTACGGAGAATGATCCAAGTCTCGAACCCCGCCCCTTCAGGCGGGGTTTTTCTTTACGGCCGCCCAAGGTCGAGGTCTTGCTTTATCTTGGGTCATAGTGCATTTGGACCTTGTCAACACGTCAACGAGAACCTACTTTGATTGGACGTGAGTTCTTGAATTTATAAAGGCTGGCGGAGACTTGGTAACATCGGGAATCAGATGTGCCGACAAGTCGCCTCCAACTCGAGAAAAACAAGGACGTGACATGCGCGACGCCGCCCATGGCGTTACCGGCTGCGTGAGGTGATCCATGATCCTTGTCTACATGAAGGCGACAAACCGATGCAACGTCGGATGCACGCACTGCTACCTTCCCCTTGAGGTTCGCGCCGACAAGACGCGCATGAGCCGGGAGACGTTGAGCTCGGCGGCGGCTTTCCTTTCCGACATGCGCCGCTACCGGAACGGCGACAAGGTGCATGTGCTCTGGCACGGCGGCGAGCCGCTTACGCAGTCGGCGGACTGGTATTTCAAGGCCGGCGAGCTGCTCGACCGCGAACTGCCCGGCCACACCGAGAGCATGCAGACGTCCCTGATACCGTTGCGGCCCGACCACCTCCCGCTGATCAACGCGCGGTTCGACGGATTGGTCGGCACGTCGGTCGACTTTTCGCAACGCATGATCGGCGGCTCCGTCGACGCCTACCACAAACTGTGGCAGACCAAGGTCGACATGGCCCGCAATGCCGGCATCGAGGTCATTCCCGGCGTGGTGCCGACCACGAACGAACTCGGCCGCGAGGAATGGATCGTCGACTGGATGGTCGAGCGCGGTTTCGCCGCCTTCAACGTCGACCGCTACAACGCCTATGGGACCTCGTTTCCCGACCGCCCGACCAATCGACAGCACGCCCGTTTTCTCGACGGCCTGTTCACCGCGTTGATGAAGCGGATGGAAACGACCGGGTGGGCTCCGGTGAACGGCGCGATCCGCGCCTCGATCACCGGCGTCCTTTTCGGTGTCGGCGGGGACCGTTGGGGCGGAACCTGCATGAACGACTTCGTTGTCGTCGAGCCGGACGGGTCTCTCAACAACTGCCCCGACAAGGCCTCCTTCGAGGAGAGCTACGGCAACATCGCCGACGGATACAAGGCGTTCGCGGCCAACAAGTTCAGACGCAAATCCATCCGCCACCAGGCGCTCGAACACAAGGAGAGCTACTGCTTCTCCTGCGAGAACCAGCATTTCTGCGCGTCAGGCTGCCCGATCACGCCGAACGGTCCCGCCCACGGCGAAGACGAATGCTCCGGCTACCGCACGTACCTGTCGGCCGTCCGCCGCTTTTCCGAGCAACCTGGCGGACGCGACACGATGATCGCCTACCTGAACCAGGCCGAGATCGGCTCCAAACTCGAAGTGGCCACCCGTTACGGCGGCGAGAACAACCAGGGAGCATGCGCGGCATGAGCGCCAGAGAACCTTTCGCACCGCACTTCGACCACCTCGTCTACATGAGGGTCTTCGAGGGCTGCAATCTCCACTGCGAGCACTGCTTCATCCCGAAAAACCCCAAGCGCATGACGGTCGACACCGTCGCAGCTTCGGTCGCCGACATCCGCAGGTTCGCCAAGCCCGGCCAGACGGTCCTCCTGCAATGGCACGGCGGCGAGCCGACCATGTTCGGGGCCGAATGGCTCGACGAGGCGATCGGGCGGGTGGAAGCCGAAGCGCCCGAGATCAACTTCGTCCACGGCATCCAGACGAACCTCATGACCTACTCCGACAAGTGGGCCGACGTCTACCGCCGCCGCTTCAACGGGCAGGTCGGCGTTTCCTACGATCCCAAGATCAGGCTGCTCCGCGAGGACAGGCCGGAGACGAACGCGATCTTTGAAGAGCGGTTCTGGCCGGCACTCGACCGCCTCGTCGCGGACGGTCTGCACCCGTACATCGTCATGACCGCGACAAAGGTGTTCTTCGAGGAGTTCCGAAACCCGATCAAGCTCTTCGACCTCATGGTCGCCCATGGGGTGGAGCGCATGCACATCGAGCGCCTGACCGAGACCGGCTACGCCCGCCGCAACTGGGACCGCATCGGCGTCGACAACATGGCCTACTCCAAGGGCATGGCGCGCATCCTGAAGGCCTACCGTCTGTGGAAATCGCGCGGCAACGGCAACCTCCATCTGTCGCCGTTCGACGGACTGATGGAATCCGTCGAAAGCCTCGCCAACGACGCCGTCGGCTACGGCTGCTGGTCGGGCCATTGCGACACGAGGTTCCATACGGTCGATTCCTCCGGCTACAAGATGGGCTGCACCGCGTTGACATCGGAGATCGACAACAAGGGCGCGGACGAATACCTCGAATTCGAGCGCGGCTACGCCGAGGCGCGCAAGGACCGGCAGATCGTCAACTGCACACAGTGTCCGTTCAGGAAAATCTGCTCGAGCGGCTGCCTTGCCGTGTCGATGGACGACGGTTCCGGCGAATGCTCGGGCGGACGGACACTGTTCGCGGCCGCTCTCGAAATCCACCAGCAGTCGCTGGCCAGCATTTGACCACTTGGTTTTTATGGAATTCGGTCACATAATTCTCGGAAACCAAGTCTTCAATTAAAAGCACCAGGGGGCGGCCATGAGCAACGTCAAAAAGAAAAGCATCGTCATCTCGGCATCGATGGCCATTCTGGCCGTGCATGCCATGAACCTCGTGGCGAAGAACGCCGACGGCGTCGTCAGCCTTCCGGAAGTCAAGACGACGGACGAGCTCGCCGCGAAGATCGACGCGGCCGTCGGCCGCCCCTCCGTCCAGGAGGCGGTCAACGCCTCGTTCGCGCTGCTCGCCACGAAATTCGGCCATGGCGACGTTTCGCTCGGCGAGAAGTACTTCCCCGGAGCGTCCGAGCAGGTCCTGGCCGACAACACGACGGCGAAGTCCCGCGATTTCACGGCGAAGGGTTGCTACGCGCCGCCGACCTACTCCACCAACACCGGAACGACCTGCTACGCCCCATACGTTCCGCCGAAGCCCTCCTGCCACGGCTCCCGCAGCTGGCGCTGACACACGTCCCTTTTCCCCATCCCGACTGGAACAGACATGAAAATCTCGGAACTCATCGCGCTTCGCGCCGACGCGGTCGCCAAAGACCCTTCTGCAATCCTGCCCACCACGGTGTTCGGGGTCGAGGTCGACGATGGATTCATGGACACCGACGTTCCTCCCGGCCTTTCTGAGATCGGCATCGTCGCCCGCTTCCTCGGCGACGGCGACCTCAGCGAGGAAATCCTCGATCTCGTCATCGCATACGGGATGTCGCCGCAGAAACCGTCTGTCCTTCTCGAAATCCCCGCCGAGGCTGAGATCGTCGACATCAAGCACACGATCTCGACGATCGAGGCGATCGGGGCCGGCGGCTCCTTCCTGCCTCCTGAAAATCTCGACGACGCGTCGTTCGAAGCCTATTGCCAGCGCATCGAGGCCGCTACCGAGGTCTGGTGTTCCAACGTCAACTTCGACAATGTCATGCTGCCGATCAGCAGCTACTTCCAGCACATGGTGGTCGAATTGCTCGACCCCACCTATGCCTCGAACTTCGTGCCCGACGACGGGTACGTCCTTTCCCGCTTCCATGAGCGCGTTCCCCTCGAGAAATCCGATATCCTCAAGGCACGTATCCGCACGGTCGTCAGGAATGCCTTCACCGGCGAAGACGGCGTCGACCGTTTCGACGAAGTCATGATCGGCATCTGCTCGAAGGCGGTCGCGCAAGTCGAGTACGGCACGAGCGAATTGGCCAGGCTTCATGCCGCCGAGCAAAGCTCCGAGGCGCAGTCAGGCGCGGAGACCCCGGCGCAGGAGTAGACGAGCGACGACTTGGTCAAGGTTCCATGCGGAGCCGGCGCAAGTCCCGAGAAAATGGCGTCGGATACCCCGATGCAACGGACCGGAGCGAATTCCACATGAAGGGCGGTCATCTGACCCTACACCTCAGGCTCGTGAAGGCCTGCAACGCCGACTGTTCCTACTGCTCTTCGTGGCAGGAGAACCCGCACAAGCGTATCTCGGCCGAAGACTTCACCAAGGCGATCCGCTTCATCCGCGACGTAGTCGTTCCCGTCATGGGATGCGGCGGCCCGCACTCGATGGTCAGCATGCAGTATGTCGGCGGAGAAATCCTGCTGGTCCCCAAGGCCGAACTGCGCGAAATGGTCTACATCGCCCGCGAGGAGATGGCGCAGACCTTCGGCCATGTCAGGGACGGCGTGCAGTCGAACCTCGTCGGGTCGGAACGACGCGTCCTCGAACTGGACACCCTTTTCCAGGGAAGGGTCGGCACGTCGGTGGACGGCCGGGGCACGCAGAGGACGATCAAGGGAAATCCCGACGCCTACCGCAAGGTCGTCGAACGCTCCATGCAGACGATCGAGCGGCGTCGCCGCAAGCGGCCGGGAGCGGTCTTCGTCGTCGACGGACAGGGGTCGACCAACGCCGCCCACGAAGTCGAGACGGCAGACAGGCTCGGTTATCCTCTCGTGCTGCGGGCGATATTCCAGGGCGGCAGCCAGATCGAAAACGCCAACCAGGATCAGCTGGTCGCGGCCTTCACGGAGGCGTTCGACCTGTGGGCGATGAAGTCGGGCGTTCTCGTCGAGCCGTTCGCCCACCTCCTGCGCAAGCGTCTCGGCAACGTCCACCTCTTCGATTCCGTCTGCCCGTTCCAGCGCGACTGCGCGCAGAACTCGATCAACCTCGATCCCGACGGGTCGCTGTACACCTGCTTCGAGATGGCCGACTCCGGTCACTTCGGTTTCGGCAACGCGATCGAAGGCCGCTTCGACCTCGACGTTTGGGAACAGCTGCGGGCGCGGCGCGACATCGTCGACACCAAGTGCCGTACCTGTCCATGGTTCGACGCCTGCCAGGGCGGATGCATGAACGAGGCCGTCCACGACACCGGCTCCCTCTACGGTCGCCCCGATCTGTGCACGGTCTGGACGGCGCTCTTCAAGCGCATCGACGCGCTCATCCAACAACACGGCAAGGAGGAGGTCAGATCATGGCTGTCCACATGCAAGAGCTGATCTCGCCACAGGCTGCCATGCGTCTCGACGCCGTCCGGCGGGTCACGCTGCACCAGAAAAAGGCGCTGGTCGAACGGCTGCTGCCGTTCAACTTCAACGCATGGCGCGAACGCAAGATGTCCTGTGACGCCGTAATCACCGCGCACAACCCCGTGCTTGCCATAATCCTGCTCAAACAGGCGCTCGGCATGGGTCTGAGATGCGTCCTCACGTCCGACGCGTCGGACGACGACTGGCCCTACGATCTCGCCGGCCACCCGAACACCATGACGGTGATCGCCGCCGCCGTCGGCGTTCCAGCAGACAGGTACGGCGCGAAGGAAAGGTTCCTCGCGGGTCTCGCGGAGGAGTTCGTCTCGCCTTCGGCGGGCCTCGTCACGAGGATACCGGCGAACCTCGGCCTGATGCCGCATTCGCGCCAGCACGAAGGCGAGATCACGTTGACGACGGTACCCGCCAGCAGGGCGTCTGCGCGCGATCCGGACTGCGAGGCGGCATGGGGCGTGCTGGCCGCCTCCCTCGCCTCGTCGCAAGTCGCCGTGCCGTCGAAGAGCGGCCGCCTCACCGTGTTCGCGAGCCGCGCAGTGTTGACCGGGTTTGCGGAGGGCTTCGTGCCGAAATGGATCGACGCTCGCGCGATCTCCTACGACAACAGGCACCTCCATGCGCTCGGCACGGCCGGCCGTGTCGCTGTCACCAACGTCGACAAGGCGAAGATGATGGTCGACGACATCGTCCGCAGCGCCCGCTTCGAATTCTGAGGAGCCGTCATGGAAGCGAACACCATCGAGAACGGCTATTTCGTCCTGACGCTGATGCCGAGCCTCTTTTGCCATCTGCGCTGCCCGCACTGCTACCTGAGCCTCGCGGAGCGCAAGGACCGCACGACGCTGTCTCCCGACCTGATCGAGGACGCCTGCCGAAAGATCGACGCCTACTGGGACGCGCGCGGCATCGCCAAGCGCACGGTGATCTGCTACTGGTACGGCGGGGAGCCAACCTCCATGGGCATTCCGCTGTTCTCGGACATGGCCGACCGCATCAACGCCGTCTTCGATCCTGCCAAGGGCTACGAGGTGCGCCATACCGTTCTGACCTCCCTGGTCTCGATGAAGGACGAATGGTACGACGTGTTCCGCAAGTACGGCGGCAACCACTTCCAGACCTCCTACGACGGCGACATGCGCGGCGGCCCGTATGTGAAGAAGTGGGACCGTCGCGTGCGCGATTCCGTCGCCGCGGGCCTCGATGTCTCGACCATCAGCGTGGTCAACCGCGAAATCCTCGAGCAGGGTCCCGTCAAGACACTAGACTACCTATCCGATCTCGGAATCGTCGAAACGTCATGGCTTCCCTTCATGTGGAACGACCAGAACGCCACCGGGGCCTACGACCGCTACGCTCCGACCATGAACGCGTGGTCCGACTTCATGATCGCACTGACGGAGCGCTGGATCGAGCGCAAGTCTTCCGGCCTTCATGTTCCCGAGATCGGCCAGATGCGCTTCATCCTCGCGCAGGGCGGTCGCGGGCTGTTCGCCAACATCGCCGGCCAGACCATGTTCCTGATGCCCAACGGAGACTTCGTTCTTCCCGACTACAGGTCGGGCTGGAAGGAGTTCATGCAGCCGTTCGGCAACATCGTCACCCAAGAGTTTTCCGACATCCTGAATTCGCCGGCGCGCCGGACCTACATCCGCCGTCAGGTCACGAGGAACAGGAACGAGGAGTGCCTGTCTTGCGAACACGCCGACAAATGCGTGATGGAATTCTGGAAGGACAACCGCGAGGGCGACGACTGCTTCGGCGGAAAGCGCTACGTCGAATGGCTTCTGGAGCGCAAGGCGGGCGTCGCGGCCCTCCTCGGTCCCGAAGCGTCCGTCAGTTTCTACTGACGTCGCCCAAACGAAGACGTCGCTGTTGATTTTGGTAAACGACGTCTTCTTTTCGCATTGCGCCGTCAAATAAATCGACACAACATCCTTTTGTCACTTGCATCCGCCGGCGCAATGCTCTCGGGGCAAGGCAGTGATCGACCTTCTTTTGCGATGGGTCCACCCAGAAAGTGCGACATCTACCCGAAAAAGAAGACACCAACCTGTATTATGAACCAACCCAGCCCCAGACGGGGCCGATAATCGAAAGGTCGAGAAAATGGATTTTGACTTCAACGGTATGGAAGACCTCAAGAAGCGCACTGGCCGCGGCAGCGGCGGTGGCAAGGTTTCCCTCAACCTTCCGTTCCGCATCAAGGCGATCAACCTCCAGAACCCGAAGGAAGCGACGCGCGGCGTCGACACCGTCGAGGGCTACCTGATCCGTCCGGCGTTCGGCAAGGCGCAGAACGACGTCGTGACCATCCGGATCAAGGACCGCGGCGAGCCGAAGGACGCCGACAAGAAGCCGATGGAAGTCTTCGACCTCCAGGTCGGCCGCAAGAAGGGCGCTGGCGCGAAGATGGGAGAACACGCGGCTGTCATCGCCGAAGACGCCCAGCTCCAGGCCGACGGCACGATCGAGTGCAACTGGGTCAAGGTCGTCGAACACGAGTTCAAGGACACGCCGGACGCCGAATGGCTCCACTCCGGTTTCGTTTCCGTCGGTTACCTCCAGCCGATCAAGAACAACTTCATCCGCCAGGACCGCACCGTCCACTTCAACGAAGCCGCGATCGCCATCACCGGCGAAGGCGAAACCGCGATCGCCAACTTCCGCGACACGCTGGCCCGCCTGCTGGCCGAGCGCACCTCGGAAGCCGGTGGCCGTCCTGCCGCCATCATCCGTCTCGTGAACCAGAACAACGCCGGCAAGGCCGGTTCGGTCGCCTCGACCCAGGTCTGGCTCGGCTGGGACAAGGACGCCGAAGCTCATGTCGCTCCGGAAGTCGCCGTTGATCGCTGGATGGAAAGCGAGGAAGCCGCCAAGTGGCTGAACTTCGTCGCCAACGCCGACAGGATCGCCAACTCCAACGGCGTCCTCGAAGTCTGGCCGGTCTGGTCGTTCACGACCGCCAAGAAGACGGCCGAGCGCGAGACGAGGCAGAAGGAAGCCGGCAAGCTGCACCTGCAGGAACAGTTCACGGCTCCGATGATCGACGAAGCCGGCGAACCCGTCCTGAACGACAACGGCAACCGCCGCAACCACTACGGCCTGATCGCCGAAGGCATGCACCAGGTTGTCACCATGCAGGGCGGCACGGACTGGTTCGCGAACCAGACCTGGACCTTCGACCGCTATCCGACGAAGCTCTACTCTGTCGACGACCTGCCGACGCCGAACGTTTCGCCGGAAGTCATCAAGATTTTCGAGGCCAACGCCACGAAGCGCGTCGAAGAAAAGCGCCTTGCCCGCAACGTCGAAAACGACGGTCCCGAGCAACAGCAGCAGCAGGGTCAGGACTTCGGTTCGGACGACGACAACAACAACAACCAGGCTCCCGATCCGGCCGGCGGCCAGTTCCGCCCCCGCTAAGGGCCAATGGAATTCGGTAAACTAAGACAGGCGGGCCGCGAGGTCCGCCTTTTCTTTTGGTATTGCGCTCTGGAACCTTTCCCGAACGGGGTCTATCATTTTTGAAAGAACCTTCCATCCGGGACATATTGCAATGCTTATCGCAGACACCGCGACGACATGGGTCGACCTCAAGCACGGGAACTTCGAGGTCATGGCCGCCGATTTCGCGCAGTCCCCAGGCGAATGGGCGATCGTCGTCCGCGGCGACGGCCCGCTCGACAAAGTCCAGACGAGGGTTCTCGCCAACGCCGGATTCGTGAGGATCGCGGGTCCGAGGACCATGTGGGCGCGCCGTGGCGGAACGTACACGCCGCTCGAACTCGTTTCGGCCTTCCCCGATCTGCGCAAGGTGCGCATGCCGGTCCTCGAAACGAGGGTCCGCTTCCGCGGCCACTCGCCCTTCCTGCCTCCCGTCGCAATCAAGCACGCCGAAGTTCCCGTGGCCCCCATGACGGTCGAAGAGCCGCGCCTCGACGCCCGCAAGGACAACGCCTTCCAGTCAGTCTACCGTCCCGCCAGCAAGCTCGGAACGCCGATCGCCATGGTGCCGATCAACATGAAGAAGCCGACCGAGGCGGCGCTCGCCCGTATCGAGGCGACGCACGGGCAGATCGACGATTTCCTGGCGGATCGTCTTGGCTACTCGCTTGAAAAACTAGGGGACGTCCTGTCGCCGGAACAGATCGACGCCGACGCCATGGCGATCGCCGCCACGGAGCGCGACCGCGAAATGCTTCTTGCCGACGCGACGGGACTGGGCAAAGGCCGCGTTCTAGCCGCCGTCATGCTCGCCGCCGCCCGTGAAAACCGGACCGTGGTCTTCATCACCGAGAAGGCCAACCTCTTCTCCGACATCTATCGCGACCTGAAAGACATCGAAGCGGTCCAAAGCCTCGGCAAGCCGTTCCTCCTCAACTCGGGCGCTGTCCTCGTCGACCTTACCTCGGAGAAAGGCGACGTCGTTTCGGCGGCCCTTCCCGACCCCGAGCTGCGCAAGGCCGTCAAGTCCGGCAAGCTTCCCGATGGATGCCGCTTCCTGATGTGTACCTACAGCCAGTTCAACAGAATGGGGTCGGCCAAGGAGAAGTTCCTGACCGAAGTGGCGAAGGGCGCTTATGTCGTGGTGGACGAGGCGCATAACGCGGCACCGACCGGGGCGGATTCGAACACCTCCGGTTCTCTGAAGCTCGCGCTCGCAGGGGCTTGGGGCGTCATCCGTTCGTCGGCGACCTTCGCGCGCGACGGAGAATCCCTCCTCCAGTATCCGCGCGTCCTTCCGCCGAGCTTCCGCTCGGAAGACGTCCGCGTCGCGCTGCAGGCGGGCGGCAACTCCATGGCCGAAGCCGTCGCCCAGTATCTGGCGGAAGACGGCGTCCTCATCCGCCGCGAACACGATCTCTCCGGCATCAAGATCGATGTCGTCGTCGACGAGGAACGCAAAGACCTGAACATGGAGTATTCGGACGCGCTCGCTCCGATACTGTCGCGCCTGGCGCAGCTCCAGCGCATGGTCAACGACGAGATCGAGATACGCAACGAAGACGCACAGAGCGAAGGCGGCAAGGCGGCCCAGGAGAAATGGTACAGCCCGAACTTCGGTTCTCGGCGCGCGCCGCTCCTGCGCCAGTTCCTGACAGCGCTGTCGGTCAACTTCTGCATCGAACGCTGCGTACAGGCGCTTCTGGATGGCGAAAAGCCCGTCGTCGTCATCGAGCAGACGATGGAAACCCTGATGCGGGAACTGGCCGGTCTGTCGACGGCCGAACCCGATCCCGATGCCGAGCCGAACCCGGAAGACGTCGAGGAGCAGGAAGCCCTCAAGGGAACCCAGGCACCGGATTTCCGCGCGGCCCTCAACATGATGCTCGACCGCATCCTCCATATGTCGGTCCGACGTGGCAAGGAAGACCCGGAGAAGGTGATGGTCTCCGACACCTACACGCTCGCGGAAGCCGAAAACATCAAGGCGATGATCGAGAAGTTCCCGCCGCTGTCGCTGTCGCCGATCGACGACATCCGCGACAGGATCGAGGCGATATCGCACGAACTCGTCGCGGCGGGCCGTATCGAAAAGCCCTGGAAGGCCGACGAGATTTCGGCCCGCAACCTGCGCGTCACCGACGGCCTCTACGCACCGATCAAGAAGGGCAACCGAAACGACACGATCGTCGCCTTCAACAACGGCGGCCTCGACGCGCTCGTCATCACCCGCGCCGCCTCGACGGGCCTGTCGCTGCACGCTTCGGAAAAGGTCAAGGACCAGCGTCGCCGCCGCATGATCGAACTCCAGATTCCGGCGAACGTCGTCGAACGCGTGCAGTTCTGGGGACGCGTCAACCGCCGCGGACAGGTCAACACGCCGGCCTTCGAGACGCTGTCGACGGGCCTTCCCTCGCAGATGCGTTCGCTCGCCATGAACAACCGCAAGGTCGAGAAGCTCTCCGCGACCGTGTCGGCCAACGCCTCGACGGCCACCGCCATGGACGTGCCTGACATGCTAGACAGCGTCGGCAACATGGTCGCCATGCGCATCCTGTCCGACCAGCCGAGCGTGGCCGAGCGCATGTTCATCGCCATGAAGAACATCGACCAGGAGATGGCCGAGCAGGAACTTTACTACATCAACAAGTACCTCCAGGGCTTCCCATATCTGAAATCGGAGGAGAGCGAGGAACTCTTCGCGCGCCTCCTCAAGGACTACAACGACGCCGTCGAAGGCATGAAGGCCCAGGGCAAGACGCCGCGCGGGGTGCGCGAACTCGAAGGCACGTGGAGGGAAGTCTCCCGCGAGCGCTACGAGGAAGGCGTCGAAGCAGACGGCCCCGTCTTCGGCCGCCCGGTCGACCTCGTCGTCATGGAAGGCCTCGTCGAGCGCGATCCGATCAGCGCCGCCAAGGTGGCCCAGACGCTTTCCGCGTCGCGCACCAGACTCGGACAACTGTCCGGCAAGATGGCGGGTCCCTATTTCGAGGCCGAGATCAAGCAGATAGGGCGTAATCGCCGCGCCGTTCTCGGCACGGCGCTCGGCGGCCGCTATATCTCGGTCGACGCCGCCCTCAAGGACCGCGACCCGAACGCCGTCAAGTCGGCGAGCGAGCGACTGGCGAGGCTGGTGGAAATCCTCCAGACCGCGGCTCCCGGCCTCGGTCTCGACGTTCCCGGTCCCGACGACACCCGCAAATACGGCATTATCGTCGACATGCGCCTCAGGAACACCGATCTCCCCCATCAGCCGGGCGAGTGGACCATCCGCTACGCGGTTCCAGGAGACCAGTCGATCTCCGAGATTTCGGTCGCCACCCTGATGCGCGAGAAGGGCTACCGGCTCCACACCGGCGGCGGCCGCGATGCCCTCGACCCCGATCTCAAGGCTTTCGACCGCGCCCCGAGAGGTCTCGTTCCTGAAACGAAGACGTTCCTCGACGGCAACTTCGTCCGCGCCATGCTGATCGCCACCGAAATCTCGGCCGGCGCGATGGTGTCCTTCACCGGCGACGACGGCGAGCGCAGGCGCTCGGTCCTGATCAGCGAGCGCGGTCACCGCGCGCTGTCCGACCGGAAGTCGCGGATCGCCAACTCCGACGAGGCGTTGCGCTATCTCGGCAACGGCCTGTCGATCTTCTCCGAATATCGCTCTCGCTCCGAGGGCCTGATCCTGCGAAGGGACGACTACGGCTACGCGGTCATCGTGCCGAGGGCAAAGGAGTGGGAGAAGTTCAAGAAGGGTCCTGGCCTCATGGCGGGCGCGTTCAAGATCGACAAGAGCGGCGGTTTTTCCGCCCGTATCGCCGACAACAAGCTGAAGCCGTTCCTCGACGCCGTCTTCGGCTTCGGCCTTCCGCTCTATTACGACAACCGCACGATCAAGGCGAAGCAGAACTCGTTCGGCGGCGGCCCGAAGCCGGCCTCCGGCCCCAACTTCGGCGGCGGTGGTTCCAGGCAACAGCCAGCGCCATCATTTTCCGGTCCGAGGCGATAAAGGGATATTGCTATGAGGGAAGAAGTTACCGCACTCCAGACGTTCAAGAGCAAGCACGGCCCGGCGCTGTCGAAGTTCACGAACGGGCTCATGAGATTCACCTCCGGGGCCATCCTCGGCTCGGTCGTAACGGCCGGCGTATATACCGGTGCCATCGAGCCGGCCAAGTTCTTCAAGCATCCTGCCATCGGCCAAGGAGAGATCGTCAAGGCAGCGGTCGCGCCGACCATCCAGACCGACGGCAACCTCAATTTCTTCGGTGGCGAGCCGCCGGTCCAACCACAGACTGCCAACACGGACGAGATTCCAAAGACCGGCGCAGCGGCGACCGCGAAGTCGAAGATGAAACTCGACCTCGATCTCGACCCTGCCTCGCCGTTCGCGGAACAACCGAAGCGGCAGGTTCTCGAACTCGATCCCTATACCGAGGAAACGTTCGACCTGATCAACACCCGCGCCAACGATGAACTCGACGGCATCGCCGCCATCCTCAAGACGGTAGACGAAAACGAGCGCTTCAGCGACGACACGATCAAGGGGTCGGCCAAGTCCGAAGCCGTCCTCGCGATGCTCGATCTCGCCCGCGTGGCGAAGAACCCCGGTGTGGCCCAATACGACGATCACGTCTTCAAGGTCGCCAAGGGTCTCCCGAATACAACCACGTTCAACGACATCGTCGAGACCTTGAACTGGAAGCGCGAGACGGTGCGCAACGCCATCGATCTCACGACGAAGATGGCCTGGGCCATGAGCCGGGACGACGCCGAGACCGCCGACGTGCTGATCGCCGAGCTCAGCGACCTGATGGACAAGTACGAGATGGCCACGACCGTCGAGAAGGCCACGGAGAAGCTGGTCGACGCTCTGTCGAACAGCGTGGAAGACAACACGCCGAAGTCGCTGGAGCCTTCGCTTGGCGTGCCTGACGCGCGTGACGTCTCCGCGGGACCTCTGGACAGGCTGCGCGGTCACGTCGGCTCCACGCCGTCCCGCTCGTCCGTCTCGTTGAAACTCTGATCGGTGATTGCGATCTCAGGAAGAGGCCCGGTTCTTCATGATCCGGGCCTCTTCCGTTACGGCAACAGACGGTCGAAACCCTTCCGGCCGTTGCGCGAACTCGAAATCCCCTGCATGTCCTCGTCGAGGGCGGCCCTTGCGTCGTCCAGATGCCGACCGACGGTCTCGCTCCAAGCGGTGGTTCCGTAGACAGGGTAGCGTTCGACGCCGCGGTTTTCCTTGATCCACTGCGACACGACGAGCGCGAGGCCATCCCTGCCCGCCAGTTCCATGTCGCGGTCGCCGGTCAGCAGCCCCGTCCTGATCTCGGTCAGGAACAGCGACGCCCGTCCGAGCGAGGAGCGGACCTCGTTCAGGGATTTGATCCGCTGCTTCAGTTCCCGCGACGCATCCGATCCGGCCGCCTCGAGGCGCATCGCGTCGTATTGCTGTCCGTCCTTGCCCATATCGAGCGCCGCCGCTTCGAAGACTGCTTCCATCGTGTCGGCGAGGCCGCGCACGTCGTCCGTTCCCGCCCTCCCGAACGCGCCGCTGTCGATCGCCCGCTGTATCGAGGTGATCGACACTTTCCACCGCTCGGACCGCCTCTCCATGACGCCGAGTTCGTCCGCTGCCCGGCTGTCGACCAGAAGCGTGCTTCCGACCGTCGTCGGCCCCGACAGGAACGTGTCGTAGGCAAGTCCGCCGAGAGCGACGGCGGCGACAGCGGCCAACCAGCTCCCGACCATCAGTCCGCTATGCCTGTTCATTCTCCGTTGTGCGAAACGCGCAGCCACGGTCATTTCGGTGATTCCCTATTGCGGGGCGAGTTCTACCAAAAAGGGTGTCCAAGTCAATCCGTCGGATATCGTCAATTAATTGTAGACCCCAACCCGCGCTCTGTTGACTAGGTCATGATACGGCCGCAAGCTTTTTGGGTAAGTCCAGGAGTCATATCTTGCCCAGACGTCTATTCATCGCGGAAAAGCCCAGCCTTGCCAAGGCTATTGCCGAAGGTCTCGCCAAAATCAGCGGCAAGCGCGCGTCCCGTGGCCAGACGCATTGGGAAGTCGGCGACGACGTCGTCCTTTGGCTGTTCGGCCATGTGATCGAGCTGGTCGAGCCGCACGACTACGATCCGAACTGGAAGAAGTGGCATATCGACTACCTGCCGATGTACCCCAAGGAATGGCGGCACGAGCCGACCACCGCCTATGGCATGGACGGCAAGGTCGACAAGGAAAAGACCAAGGCCGTCCTCGGACAGGTCAACGCCTGCAAGACCCTGCTTCGGCAGGTCGACATCGTCGTCAACGCGGGCGACCCGGAGCGCGAAGGACAGCTGCTCGTCGACGAACTCTTGCGTTTCCACAACTGGGACCCGTTCAACGACCGGACGATGCGTTTCTGGTCGCAGTCCCTGACTGAAAACGAAGTCATCAAAAACATCAACAACATGTTCCCGAACGCCAAGAAGAAGAACCTCTTCCTGGCCGCCTTCGCACGCCAGAAGGCGGACTGGCTGCACGGCCTGAACATGACGCGCCTTTACACGATCCTGGCGCGCCGCTCAGGTGCGGACATGATGCTGTCCGTCGGCCGCGTGCAGACGCCGACGCTATGGCTTGTCGTCATGCGCGACCTCGAAATCGCCAATTTCAAGCCCGTCAAGCACTACATGCCTCACGGCTGGTTCAATCACCAGAACGGCAAGTTCAAGGCGAAGTGGGTCATTCCGGCCGATCACCCCGGTTTGAACCCCGACGGCTACCTGATCGACAAGGGTATCGCCGACGGCGTTCTGGCGAAGATCGCAGGCAAGCCCGGCGTCATTTCGGATTTCGAGACCAAGAACAACTCCAAGGGTCCGCCGCTTCCCTACAAGCTGTCGACCCTCCAACAGGCCTGCTCGTCGAAGTTCGGCCTGACCGCCGAGCAGACGCTTCAGGTGGCGCAGTCGCTCTACGAAAAGCACAAGGCGACCTCCTACCCCCGTACCGACAGCCAGCATCTTCCGACAGCCGTGTTGAAGGAAGAAGCCCCCGCCATCATGGCGGCGATGACCGCGACTCCGGGTGTCGACAAGGCGGCGCAGAGTGCCACCATGTCGATCAAGTCCAAGGCCTGGGACGATTCCAAGGTCAGCGACCACCACGGCATCATACCGACCACGGAATTCCACGCAGGCAAGCTCGCGGACATGTCGCCGATCGAGCGTCAGGTGTTCATGCTGATCGCCAAGTCCTTCGTTTCGCAGTTTCATCCGGACCAGACCTGGAAATCGATGACGGCCACCGTCAAGTGCGAGGGCCTCGAGTTCCGTGCGTCCGGCCGTATTCCGGGCAGTGACGGCTGGCGCGTCGTCTTCGACGGCGAGAGCGACGACGAAGACGACGGCAAGGAAGACAACCAGACCGTTCCCGCCATGAAGAAGGGCGACCCGGTCACGGCCGACAAGGGCGAACTCAAGGACAGCACGACCAAGCCCCCGGCGCACTTCACCGACGGTACGCTGATCGCGGCAATGACGGACATCCACAAGTTCGTCCAGGACCCCGAGATCAAGAAGCGCCTCAAGGACAACGCCGGCATCGGCACGGAGGCGACGCGCGCGAACATCCTCGAAAACCTCATCCGGTCGCGCAAGTTCCTGAAGCGCGAAGGCAAGGGGAAGGTCAAGAACATCATTTCGACGACGGAAGGGCGCTCGGTCATCGACGCGCTGCCGAACGAGATGACGTCGCCCGGCCTTACCGCCGTATGGGAAGGACAGCTCGAGAAGATCGAAAAAGGCGAGGCCTCCGAAGAGCAGTTCATGCAGGTGCTGCACGACACGCTGCGCAAGCGCGTCGCGAATTCGAAGAACCTGACGATCAAGATCAAGGGCAAGTCCGTCGAGCCGATGAAAGGGGACGGCGAGACGTGTAAGGAATGCGGGAAGGGAACGATGCGTACCGGCGTGCGCTTCGTCGGCGAAAAGAAGGAGCGGACGGTCGTTCTCGCCTGTGACGCCTACAACAAGGACGATCCGAACACCTGCCGAAACATCGTCTGGCCGGATCGTCCCAAGGGGCCTCCCGTCCCGCCGGCTCCCGGTCACGGCGCGACCTGCAAGAAGTGCGGCAAGGGCCAGATGATCACTATGAAGAGCGCCAAGGGCGCGATCTATCTCAAGTGCAACAACTGGAAGAAGGACGGGACGGACAACTGCGACGCCTTCGCTTTTCCTGAATCGACCGGTCCGAAATGCGAGAAGTGCGGCAAGGGCCACATGCGCGAAATCCCGATCAAGAACGGGCCGAACGCAGGCAAGACCTTCTTCTCGTGCTCGGAATACCCGAAGTGCGACAACAAGAGCTTCCCGGACGACAACAAGAAGGGCGGCGGCAAGGGCGGCTCTGGCACCGACAAGGGCGGTGCGAAGGGCGGCTCCAAGACGTCTTCAGGCTCCAAATCGAAGTCTACATTTACGCCCGGAGCACGGCCCGGTCCGTTCGACAAAAAATGACAGGGAATGCCCCGGTGAGGTCTTTTAAAAGGTTGACGGGGCCATGGCGTTCGACAATCATTTAAAGAACTCATCGGGAGATACCCTAATGCGAATTCTTCGAAATCTGCTCGTCGCGTCGACGATGCTCGTGGCCACGTCGGCCGTCGCCCAGGACGCGCAGTCCGTCGACACGTTGATGCGCCGCGACACTCTCCTGCCTCCCGTCCTCGCCTGGCTCCAGACGCAAGGCAACAAGCTGACGCTGATCGGCGAAGAAGCCGGCCTCAAGGGCTATCTGCTCGAATCGCCGACGGGCAAGCTCCAGTCTGTCTACGTCGCTCCCGACGGCAAGCACATCGTTCTCGGCCTGCTCTACGAACAGGGCGGCAAGAACGTCACGGGTGTCCAGCTCGGCGAGATGCGCAAGCGCTTCGACAACGCCGCCAAGGCCCTCGGTTCCAAGACCGAAAACGCCAGCGCCATCGACGCGGCGAACGCGATGAAGCAGGGCCACCTCGACGCTGAGCCAGCGGCCTCCGCCGCCAAGCCCGCGACCGACGGCGGTAAAGCGGCAGCACCGGCTCCTGCCGCTTCCGAACCCGCTGTTGAAGCACCTGTTCCTGCACCGGCCTTGGCCGAGCCGACGCCCGCCGCCGAGAAGGCGACGCTCGAGATCGCGCCCGCCACCGTCGAACCCGGCTCCGATGTCAAACAGGACGGCACCGTTCCGGCGCTTCCCGTGACCCCCTCCGCCGCTCCCGTGGCGCTTCCCGAAGCGGCAGCCGCCGTCCCTGGTGCCGACGGCAATCCGTCCGACGTCTGGGCCAGCAAGATCGACCGCGACCAGTTCATCAAGGCCGCAGAGGCAACCCCGTTCTTCGAAGTCGGTTCGCGCCTCGCGCCGATCACGCTCTACATGGTCGCCGACCCGAAGTGCCCCTACTGCCACGCCGCATGGGACCATCTCGAGCCGCTGGTTTTCGACAAGAAGATCAAGGTCAAGGTCATCCTGATCAACGCGCTCAACGGCAGCGAACCCTTCGCCCGCGAAATCCTCGCGTCGCCGGCTCCCGGCCGCCGCTGGATCGAAAGCAAGGCAGGCACCAACATCGAGCCGAAGATCGACCCGAACTCGAAGGAATACAAGGACACCGAGAAATACCTCGCGATGAACATGGACTTCGCGAAGTCGTTCGGCGTCGATCGTACCCCCTTCCTGGCATACGTCTCTCCGGACGGCCGTTTCTACTCGGTCCTCGGCCTCCCCTCCGACCTCGACTCCTTCCTCTACGCATCGGGCGTGAAGTCCAAGTAACGGTTTTCCAATGAGCCAGCAGAGAACACCAGTCTCGGAGGTCATCCGCAATTCGGAGTCCTTCATTCACCGCGTGATCGACATCCGTCGACGCGCGGCGGAGCTTTCCGAGCAGGCTGCGCGGCTCCAGGAAGAAGCCTATCTCGCCGCCGTGGACGAACTCGGCGTCGAGGACGGGGCGATGGCCTTCGGCCTCGCCTGCCGCGGTCTCGGCGTCGATCCGACACTGCGCTCGGGGTTCGCCGCCGTCGAAACGCCTGTCGTCGTGGCCGTCGCGCCGGCCGCGCAGGCCCCTGCGGTGGCCGAAGTCGAGGCTCCCGTCAGGCCTGTCCAGGCCGTGCCGCGCCAATCCCAGGCCCAGGGTCCCGCCCCTGCCCCTGCCGCTGTCTCGGTCGTAGAACCTGTCCGTCAGGTTCCGGTCGAGCGACCTGTCGTCGCCGCTCCACGTTCCGTCGTTCCGCAGGTCCAGGCACAAGCGCCTGCGGCGCATGGCGATCCCTCGCGCCTCGTGCGCTACGGTGTCGAGATCAAGCGCGCCAAGCTCTCCGAGGCCGAAGACGTCATAGAACAGGCAAGGCGCACGGCCGCGCAGAACCGCAAGGCAAATCCGTACGCCGAAGACCGGGGCCGCAATGCGTGGCGCAACACCCTGTTCGCCGCCGTTCTGGCCCAGGAATCCGGTCATTCCGAAGATGAAGACACCGCCGATGTCGTCGCCGTTCTCTCGGCCGCGAACGTCGACAACGCGCCGTCCCTAGCCGAAGCCGCAATCCACGGGACCGAAACGGCGACCGAGGATGTGTCCGCATTCGAAACTCCGACCGAGGACACCCAAGAAAGCGATGCGGTCGACGAACTTTCGAACGTGATCGTGAACCTCGGCGAAGACGACGACGTCCTCGACGACGCTTCTTCGATCGCGGAGCCAGCGGCACCTCCGCCTCCCATGCCGTCCCGTGCGGTCGCGTTCACCAACAACCCGGTCCAGTCCGCACCTCAGCAGCATCGGGCGGCCGAACCTTCCGCTCCGCCACAGTTTGCACGCCAGACCTCGTTCTCCCGTGCCGCGCCTGCACCGTCGCCATCGACGCCCGAGGTGCATGTCGACCGTCCCGTCCAGAACCGCACATTCGCGCACGGACAGGCGGTCCCCATGCCCAAGAGCCTCAAGGAAGCGCTGACCAAGAAGGCCGAGGCCGAGGACGAGAAGCAGGCAGGCCCCACGATTTCGCCCGCCCCCATCCGCAGGCCCCCTCCTTCATTTCTCGATAACCGCAAGGACAGAACATGACCGCCATCATCCAGCAGCATCTTCCGAAGCTGATCCTCGTTCACGGCCTGAAGGAGTCCGGCAAGAGCACGCTCGCCGACCATCTGGTCTCGGCCTACGGCTACACGCGCGTCAAAATGGCGGGTCCGCTCAAGAACATGCTTCGCTCGTTGCTGCGTGACGGCGGCGTCGCCGAAGAGCTGATCGAGCGCCATGTCGAGGGCGACCTCAAGGAAGTCCCGATCCCGCAGATGTCCGGCCGTACGGCGCGCCAGCTGATGCAGACGCTCGGTGACGAATGGCGTCGCATGCAGGCCACCGATTTCTGGATCGACATCGCCGTCGGCAAGATCGATCAGATTCTCGAGGCCGGCGGCCGTGTCGTGATCGACGACATCCGCTACGAGAACGAGTTCTGCCGCTTCGCCGTCTACAATCCATTGACCCTGGTGACGACGCGAGGCGACCGCCACTTCGAGCCTCTCACGAAGGACGCGCACCCCGGCGAACGGGGTCTTCCGGTCACGATGTTCCACGCGCATATCGCCAACGACTACGAGACGAAGAAGGAACTCTGGGACGTCGCCGACGGCGTGATCGCGGCCTGGTCCGACTATCGTTCGGCGCTGGCATCCGCCGGTGTCAGGCCTGGTTTCATTCCGCTGGCGGCCTGATCCATGGCGACCAGCCTGTTCGACCATAAGATCACCAGGCTTTCCGCAAAGCGGGACGGGGCGGCGGCTGTCGGCGAGACCGCCATCGCGCTGCGTCTCACAGAGCAAATCCTCGAGCTCATCCGCTCCGAGAAGAAGCTGCGGCGGCCGGTCAGCCTCAAACCGCGCAGATCGCGCGCCTGACGATGGCGGGGTGTGAATCCACGCCATCGAGGTCCCGATTTTGTTGAATTCGGCGGTCTCGGCTACCGTCCTATGCAAACAAAAGGACCTGACGATGCTTTCCGAAGACCCCATTTCGCACGAAATCCAATTCACGGCGTCCAATCACACAGAAGCCCTGTCGGCGTCGGCAAAGGCCACCCCGTCCTACAAGACGCAGCGCTTCAAGTGGCTAGCCGAAGCGCGCGCGCTTGCCGTGCAGGTGACCCTCGACACGTTGCGTCCGGTCATCCGCGAACTCCTGGACGGCCCCGATCAGACGATCGAGGCCGCGGACCTTCGGATGACGGTGGTGTCGTCGAACGACGGCCGCACGAAAGCGCTCGTCGTCTTCGATCCCGAAGGCCGGTCCAGCATGGCCGTCGGACTTGGCCGTTCCGGCGAGGTATCGGTCGTCTTCGTCGGCAACGCCGTGTCGGCCGAGCAGGCCGTCGAAGCGGTCCGCCGGCGGCATCACGGCCTTCCTGGTATCCAGCTCTCCCCGAGCATCGGCCGCAACGTGGTCATCGGCGACACGAGGGCCGGTGACTCTGATGCATCCGTCCATGCCGCGGGATCGCTTGCCGCCTTTTTGCGCCAAATCCGTCCGGAGTCTGTCGAGGCAGCCGTCTCGGCCGCGAAAAGCGGTGAACGATTCAACTACCTGACACCCGGCGACGACGCCCCACACCTGCGCGTGACCGCCGCCGCCCTCGCCGTCGACGGCTTTATCGCCTGGGGTTGCGTGAACACCACACTCAGCCTCCTCTGGTCAGACATCCTGACGGCCGAGTTCGCCGGCAGGCACGATAAGGCCACGGAACTCGCCAACGCGCTCCTGGCGACGCAAGGCGCTGGATATCGGGAGGACGAGGCTTCGTGGGCGGAGGAAACGCCGGAAGGTGCCGCTGTCGTCCTCATCACTCGAGAGGAGGAACACGGGGTCCGCATCGAGACCGTCGGCGACACTCTTACCGCAACGCTGGTGGACTTCGAGACGGGTTCCCCCGTCGAGAACATAGCCGTGATCGAGAACGTGTCTTCTGACCGACCGTCGATCAAGTCGTTTGGCGACTACAGCGCGCGTCTCGCGACCGACCTCGGGAATTTCGCGTTCGCATATCTCGACGACCACCACGATACCCTGTGCATAACCGCAAAAAAGGCGACGTTTCCGTCGCCTTGAGGTCTTCCATTTAGCCGTACCGCCGGCGGATCGCGATCAGTAGTCGTATCCGTCCGCGCCGGATTCTTCCTTTTTACAGGGCTGGCAGATGCGGTTTCCCCAGCCTTCCGACCAGAACGGCCGGCGGCAGGTCATGCATTCGCGGGTGGCCGGCTCGTTCTTGCGTTTGGCTGGCTTCAGCGGGTTGGCCTTCGCGACGACGACGCCGGTTTCCGCGGTGACCTTGTATTTCGGGAAAATCTCTTCTTCCGGACCGAGGATTTCGACCAGCTTGGCGCTGACGGCGTCGATCGAGCGCTTCATGTCCTCGGCGATCTCGCAGATGTAGATGTCGCCGTTGCGGTTGGTGTGCTTGTCGAGGGTGACTTCCAGCAGCCTCAGGTCTTCAGGCGTCCATTTGCGGCGGTGTCTTTCATTTGCCTCGTTGCGGCGGGGAAGACCCCGGCGGCTGGCCTGTGTCTGGACGGACGACGTCGTGCGGTTCAGTTCAAGCGCGATGAGGACGATACTCGACACGCGGTCCCACATCTCTATGAGCTGGTTCGTGGCCTCGTCGTTCCATAGTCTTCGGCGTGAATCCGACATGATGCTGTTCATTGTACTCCGGGCCTTTTCAGGTCTTGAGCCCTGGTTGGACGAGCCGCTGGGAGGGCCTGGCGAAGCATCGCGAAATAGCATGCGCTCCACCGTGTCTGGCGTGAATCCAACGTGGTTTCCATTAATGTCTCGGGCGGTTGACTTCTATTGATTGTTCGGGACAATTGGTAGTGTCGTCAATAAGAACAAAGAACTCAATTCTTTCTTTTTACTTGGCGCGGTACTTCCAGGGAAAAGTAATGGCCAAGAAACCCGTGACGCTTCAAAAAGACGCCGCTGAAAAGGTGAAACCTGCCCGGCAAACCGCAACCGGGGTGTATTCCCACACGGAGATGGCCGCCGGCACGACGCTCGCCCGCGACGCCCTTTCCAGGGAGAGATACATTCTCAACCTGCGCATCACCATGCTTCTCGCGGTGCTGCTGCTGATCTCGGTGCTGTGCAACGCGTATCTCGGCCTCAGGCCGATCGAGTACCGTTATTTCGTCACCGACCCGTCGGGCCGCGTCTCGGAAATCCAGGCGATAAACCGTCCGATCCAGAGCCAGGAAATGGTCCTGAACTGGGCGACGCAGAACATCACCAAGGCGTATTCCATGAATTTCGCCAACTACGCGCAGCAGCTCAAGGACATCGAGCCGAGCTTCAACGAACCGGGCTGGCGCGGCTACCAGGAAGCGCTCAAGACCTCCGGATACCTCGAGAAGATGCTGGCCAACCAGTACTCGACGTCTGCCGTTCCGAAGTCCGCCCCGGTCGTGGTGGCGCAGGGCGACCTGAACGGTGTCTGGGCGTGGCGTCTTCAAATTCCGATCATCGTTTCGTACAAAAGTGCTAGCAATTCCCAAACTCAGGAGATTACAGTTGATGCTGTAGTCGTTCGCAGACCGGAAACGGAAAACCCCAGCGGTCTCGCCATCGCACAGATCATCTCGCAGTGAGGTCAGTTAAATGAGAACCAAATTGAAGTCCCTGATGGCCAGCGCGATGGTATCCGTGTTCGCGACCGCCGCCTTTGCGCAGGAAGGGGCAAACCTGCTCCTTCCGCCGGCGACCTATCCGACGGGGCAGGCCGCGCAGCAACAGCAGGTCGGAAGCGTGCCTATGGCGGCCGCCGCCGCGCCGACAGCCCAGGAGGTCAACGACAAGGCCTTCAAGGCTGCCGTCGAGACCATCTTCCCGCTGACGCCCGACCAGCAGCGCACGTTCAAGCAAAAGGGAGACGAAAACGACCGCGCCGTGGGCGAACCGCTCCACGCCATCAGTCCCGTTTCCAGATCGGTTCGCGTCTCGCTGCGCTCCGGCGACGCGCCGCCGACGATCAAGACGTCGCCCGGCTGGATTTCGACGATCACCTTCGCCGACGTCACCGGCCAGCCCTGGCCTGTGCTCAGCGTCACGAACGGCAATCCCGATGCCTACGACGTCAAGAATTCCGGCGCTGAAGGCACGTCCAACATCGTCACCATCAGCTCGAAACAGGCTTACGTTCCGTCGAACATCGCCGTGACGCTTCTCGGTGCCAAGGTTCCGGTCATGATGACGCTCCAGCCGTCGAACGGCGCTGTCGACTTCCGTGTCGACGCCCAGATCGACCAGCGCGGCCCGAACGCCTCCTACGACGTCATTTCGTCCGACAGCCTGCCCGCCACCTCCGACAGTCTGATGCTCGGCTTCCTAGACGGCGTTCCGCCGACCGAAGCCTCGAAGCTCAAGACGTCGGACCCGAATACCCAGGCGTGGCGCTACAACGACCTCCTTTACATCCGCACGACCAAGAGCCTGCTTTCGCCCGCCTACCTGTCGAAGCAGTCGAACGTCGTCGGCGTCAACGTCTATGTCCTCAACGAAGCTCCCGTGATGGTGATGTCAGGTTCCGGCAACGGTCCCGACGCCGGCCGCCTCGAGAGCGTTACCATCAATCGCTAAGGTGACCAAATGAAACAGTACATCACGAACCTCAAGGGTACGGTCACCAAGAACAAGGGAATGGTGATCTTCGCCGGCGTCGTCATCGTCGGCGTCATCGCCTGGTCCTACCTGAACACGCCCGATGTTCCCGTGACGCCATCTGTCGTCAGCGGCGGCGTCATGAACGAGACGACGATCCACGGCGGCACGCAGCCGATCACGGAGGAATACCGCGACCAGCTCAAGACGGCGGACAACAAGCGCGCGGAAGAGGCGATCGAGACCGGCAAGTCCGCCCTCCCGACCGTCGTCGGAAACACGATCGAGAACGACGTGCCGCTTCTGATCGAGCCGGACCCGAAAGACAAGACCCCGAAGATCGAAGAGCCGGTCGCCGAGATCATGCAGCAGCCGATCGCGCTGAACGCTCCGGTCACCGAAACAGTTCCGCTGGTCACGCCTCCGCCGGCGGCCGTCACCGTGACCCCCGAGCAGATGAACAACATGCTGAACGCCATGCAGCGCCGCGTTCCGCCGGTGGCCGAAGTCGTCGCGTTCGGCGCGACCATGCCTGCTCCTGTCACCGCCGAGCAGTCCGCTCCGTCGGTGGCGGGAACCGCGGACGCAGCCACCTCGAAGATCAAGCTGCCGCTCGCCGGCACGATCCTCTACGCGCAGCTCGTCGGCCGCGCCAACTCCGACCATCCGGGTCCGGTTCTGGCGAAAATCCTGCAGGGCGAATACGAAGGGGCTACCCTCATCGGTGCCTTCCAGGTCGCGCAGAACGCGTTGGTCATCAACTTCGACCGCATGACGGTCGGCACCACCCGCGCCGGCGAAGAGATCAACGAGACGATCCCGATCCAGGCGGTCGCCGTCGACACGACTTACATCGGCTCGGGCCTCGCCACCAAGGTCGACCGCCACATGTTCCAGAAGCTCGCGATTGCCTTCACATCTGGCTTCGCGCAGGGCATCGGCGACGCCATCAGCGACACGGGCGAAACGACGATCGACACCGGCAACGGCACCATCACCACGGGCGGCAAGGACCTCAACACGAAGGAAGAGTTGCTCAAGGCCAGTGGACAGGCGGTCGCGAACGCCGGTAGCATACTCCAACAGGAGTTTGGCAACCGTCCGACCACGGTCATCGTCGAAGCCGGCACGCCGATCGGCGTGCTATTCCTCCAGTAATAACGGACACCGGGACAGAAAAGATGCCTGATAAAAACAAAGACCAATTCGACCTCGAGTCCGATTACAACTTCGACGCAATCTCGGAATTCGAATCCGACGGCAAGGGTTCGAAGTCGGAGTCGTCCGACGCGCCTGATTTCGGTGAATTCGAGACCTCGTCCGAGCCTGATTTCGGCACGTTCGACGGCGGAGCCGAATTCGAAGGTTCCACCGAGAACGTAGACTTCGGCTCGCAGGAATTCGAGCCGACCGACGACTTCGGCGGCGGCGACGTCGATTTCGACTTCGGCGGCCCTCCGTCGCCGCAGAGCGTCGAACTGGAATCCCTGTCCGGCAACCCGGACGAGGAATTCGGCGACTTCACCGGCAACGACGGCTTCGGCACGACGCTTGCCGCCGACCCTTACGACGACGACGCCGCTCCCGCGAGGAAGCCATCTCACGACCCGTTCTCGGACGATGACGACGATCATACCGGCGGCACGGGAGATAACGAAGAAGAAGGCGCGGAAGCTGCCCCCGAAAAGGGCGCGGCGAAGCCCGGAATCAAGTACTACGCGGGCGTTGCGGCAGCCGTCGCGGTCGTCGGCTTCATCGGCTACACGCAGGTCCTCCCGATGTTCTTCCCGCAGGACAACGGTCAGGTCGTCGCAGAAGCGCCGGCTGTCCTCCAGGACGGCCCGGTTCCGTCAACCCTGCCTGCGATACCGGCCTCGACACAGCAGCCCCAGCAGACGGCAGCCATCCCGGCCGTTCCGGCCGTCGATCCCGTCGCTGCACCGGTCGACGGAACGGTGATCGCAGGCACGCCTGCGCTCGAGATTCCGACAAAGGCACCCGCGGCGACCGACACCCCGATCGCGATCGACGCGCCTGCCGCCGTCGACAACCCGGTCGTCGCCGAAGGCAAGCCCTCGCTTGACCTGCCGGCCGTCGGCAAGCCCGCCGCAGAGGCTCCTGCCAAGGTCGATCCTCTCGACGAAATGGTCGGCGGCACCGACCGTGGTGGCCTCGCGTCGATGAAGGGCGAGACCGCCGGGGTTCCCGTCAAGGAAGCCACGCCGATCGCCAACGCCGACATCGCGGCGCTCGCCAGCCGTCTCGACGAGGTGGTCAAGCGCATCGACGCCATCGAACAGCGTGTCGCCTCGTTCGGAGCGTCCTTCGACGGCAACACCGTGGCCAAGGCTCCGGTCGCCGCCGACAAGCCCGTCACGCTTCCGGCGGTGGCCGATGGCGGCGTCACGGCTCCGCTCAAGCCGCCGATCATCGAGAACGCGGTTCTTCGCGGCGTGTCGCGCGACATCGCTTGGATCGCCACCGGCAAGGACGTCGTAGAGGTCAAGGTCGGCGACACCGTGGCCGACGCGGGCGTCGTCGAGTCGTTCCAGAACTACCGTGGCCGCTGGATCGCGGTGACGGACAAGGGCATCATTCTGCCGCGGTAAGGAGATCACATTGTCCAAGGCTCTCCTTCCCCTCTTCCTGAGCGTCAAGGCCACCAACTGGCGAATGAACGACAAGGGTGCGCAAGAAGCTGACATGGAGTTTCAGCGCGTTCGCAAGAAAGCGCTGGAACGCGACAACCACACTTGCCGCTTCTGCGGGTTCAAGAACAACAAGTGGCAGGAAGTCCATCACTTCAACGACGACCACAACGACAACAGGCTCGAGAACCTCATCACGACCTGCCCGTTCTGCCACATGTGCCAACACATCGGCCTGGCGGGCGCGCATCGAGAGGCGATCTTGATCTATCGTCCGGAGATCACGCAGGTCCAGATTCATCACCTCGTCAGAACGGCGCTGGTGGCGGACGCGCACCACGAAGCGCTCAAGGCCGAAGACCAGACGGGAACGACAAAACGGAGCCCCAACCTCAAGCTCGCGGCCGAGGCGGCCGAAATGGGCAAGTCGTTGATGGCGGCGTTGAAGTCTTCGGCGGACGGCGCTCGGCAGCATCTGCTGACCTCCGATCCGGTCGACCTCGCGAACGCCATGATGCTGATGCCCGACGAAGCTTATGCAAGACGTCGCGAGTTCCTCGCCGGCATTCGCCTGCTTCCCCTCGGCGTCCGCAACCGCGGCTCCGAGAATATCATGACTTCGATGGTGGACAGTTGGCGCGCGGGCGGCGCGCCGTACTCCAACTTGTTGCCGAATACTTGGAAAACGCTGATTAGCCAGTTCAGTTGACGGTCGGATGCTTGACCTTCGCTGGGTCTTTGCCTGATTCTATTGATTGAATAGCGGTTTCCCGCTGCAACGGAGTAGCTGATGGCCGAAGACAGAGCCATAAACAAGAACTTTGGCGTCGTCCTTTTCGACGACCCCAAACAGCCGATGTCGGGCTGGAAGGCGACGGCCGGGGTCTCTAAAACCGAGCGCATCCAGTCCCCCGACGAGCTGTCGACAGGCACGATCTGGCTGACCAACATCGGCTATGACGACTTTTTCCGCGCTTCCGAAATCTGGCGAAGGTCGAACCTTCGCCACGAGGGCTACCTCGTGGTCAAGATCGCCAACATCCTCAAGGAATGGAACTACGATCCGGGCCGCGCCGGACAGTCAAGCGAACTGGCACCTGGCTTCATCTGCCAGTTCGTCAGCCAGTGCTTCCACCGCATCATGCACGCCGCTTTCCGCCTGATCCGGCAGATCGACCCGCGTCTGACGATGGACCGCGCCTTCATGGGGCAGACGCTGCGCGACGACCTGCGCGTCGTCCTGCCGCCGCTCGACTATCCGAAGTCCGAAGCCGCCTCCATCATGAAGGCCGACAAGAGCTACCAGGAATTCACCCAGTGCACGACAAGGCCGATCCGTGACGCCGTGTCGATCATGGTCCGCCGTCCGCGAACGCTGCACGCCATGGACATGCTCCAGGTTCCGGTTCCTCTGGGTCCCTTCGAATTCGTCGCCCGCAAGAACTTTCGCCATCACGGCAACGACATCGTCGACTTCCTCAAGGACACGGATCATCCGTGCATGATCGAACTCGACGTCGAGGGTATCGACCCGGAAGTGGGCCCGGTATACGGGTTCTCGAACAGCACCAACAAGCAGGCCAAGCAGTCCCGCAGCTGGGTCGCCCACAACGAGTTCCAGGCGTTGTCGCGCTACGCCAACCTGTCGATCCGTTCCTTCTACATGGGACGCGAATACGGCTCGCTGGTGAGCAAGCTTCCCGACCCCGTGCAGGAATTCCTGACAGACAAGACGCTCGACAGCTCGTGGACGGCCGGCGTCATCGCCGAGACGCTCTGGCGCGCCGCCACGCTCAAGGAAGCCTCCGACAAGGCCGGCAAGCCGCAGGACGGCGAAGACCGCGCGGGAACGAGCTGGGAAGGCGCGTGGATCAGGGGGCAGGACAAGATTTCGATGTTCATGCCTGCGCTCGAACTCCATAAGCGCAACTACGTGATCTCGAGCTACGGTCTTGGATGGGTGCAGGCGCGCGTCACCGAGGAAATGAAGACCGACTTCCTGAACGACGCGCTGTCGCTCGGGCTCGTTCCGGCGATGACCGACATTCCGGACGGCCTGTTCCAGATGCAGGTCCCGATCCAGTGGGGCGGCGACAAGCGTTCTAAGGTCTTCGCGCAGTATCAGGCGACGAAGAACATCAAGATGCTCTGGAACCTCGACAAATTGCCGACGCTGCCGCCCGGCGAACGCAAGAAGTTCATCATCCAGCTCATGCAGATCGCAGCGAAGGACGACGCGCAAACCTGAGGTCCCGATATCGGGGTCTTGCATTAAGAAGATCGGTGATTTAATCATGGCTCTCGCACAAGGAGCCGCCCATGAATGAAGAACGCGCCACGATCATCTCCAAGACCCTGTCCCGCGTCCTGCGGCATAACCCTGGGGCCAACGGCGGAGTGGCGATCGACCTTCAGGGGTTCACCGATCTCGTGACCTTCGTCCCCTATTTGAACACGCTGGGGCCGTTCGACAAGTCTCCTGTTTCGCTGGAGGAAATCGAGGAAGTCGTCGGCTCGGACTTCAAGAAGCGGTTTCAGATCGCGGGCGGGCGCATCAGGGCGTATTCGGGCCATTCGTTCCAGGTCGATATCGGCGGCGAGGCGTTCTATCCCGCAGGCCCGCTCTACTTCGGCACCACGGAAACATCGCGACGGGTCCTGAATGAAGGTCTGACCGTCAGCAAAAAGCTCAAGGTCAGGCTCTCCTATTCCTATCCCGAAGCGCTGGAGATCGCTTCAGCGAGGCCCGGCGACCGTCCGCTCGTCATCGAGGTGGACGCCGAAAGGCTCGCCGCCGACGGGGCTTCGTTCGAATTGCTTCCGAACGGCGAGATCGTCACCGATCCCATCGGCCCTGACTACCTCGTCGAGGCGCAGGCCCACAAGGCGGTGCACCTGCCCCATCCCCATCCCTAAAAATCAGATAGCGTGCGTGTAGTCCCAGCGGAAAGCCGTTACCTCGTGGCCGTAACCGCGCGGATTGCAGGCGACCTTCGTCCTGCCGACCAGCCGTTCGAAGAAATGGTGGACATGCCCGAACAGCCACATGTCCGGCTGGTACCTCTCGATCAGTTCCAGCTGGTCAGAGGTGTATGACGGATGCGTCAAGGAAGTCTCGAAGCCCGGCTGGCTGACATCGGCAAGCGGTCCGTAATGCGTGAGAACCACGGTCGGCCCCGCGAAGGCTTTCGACAACGTCCTCGAAATCAGTCCCTTGGTCCGTTCGTGGATCGCGGCCGTATGCCACGGCCTCAGGGTCTCTCGGCCGATCTCGCAGTTCATGATGCGTTTGTAGTCGGCCTTGCCGAGCGCGTTTTCCATGTTGCGGCGGACATTCTCGTCGCCGGAGAGGGCGTCACCCACGATGTTGACCCGATAGTCGGACCAGAAGGTGCCGCCGACGAACCTGACGCCGTCGACGATCACCGTGTCTCCGTCGAGGTAGTGGATGCCGAGCTTGCGCGCCAGATGCCGCCCCTCGGCGCTCGCCTGGATTATCCCACGAAAATGGAAGTCGTGATTGCCGGGCACATAGACGACGGGCATATGCGGCCGCACCACCCTCGCGCACCATTCGAGATTGGCCCTCATGTCGCTCGACAGGTCTCCGAGGACGACAGCGAGGTCGGCTTTTGGAATATCGCCGAAAACGGCTCCGCTTGCGATCTCGTGCTTCGTCAGGTGAAGGTCCGAAATGTGCCAGATGTTCATGAAGTCCTCCGTGGCATTCAGCAGGACCCGACCGGCTGACAGGGACAAACCATGGCAGCGACGCGCTGTCTTGCGCGAGCGGATGCTAGGGTTGGATATCGCCGCCCAACCAGGATGCCATCCATGCGCTATCACGCCGAGTCCCTCCGCAGGGACTACACCTTCGACGTCACGAACGAGGAGCTTCTCGCCATCATGAAGGTCGAGGGGATCAATTGCCAGCTCGAGGACCACACCTCGCTCGTCACATACCTCGACAAGCTCCCCGGCATCAGCAAGGTCGAATACGACGGCCATTTCGGCGCGTACGTCTTCGCCTCGGTCGACACGGACGAGGAAGAGTGGGAATGGCGTCTGGAGATGGTGGACCGCGTCATCGGCTGGTTCATGGACGATGCCCGCCGTCTCTGCCGCTACTTCCCGACCGTCGTCTCCGGCGACTTCGAGACCGAAATGGGCCTCGACATGGTCTATTCCGACGAGGATTTCGTCATTCTCAAGGGCGACAAGGGCACCGTGCTGGTCGGCCACGCCGACGGCATAAAGACGCTCGAGAAGGCCGATTTCGTCCTCGACACGATTACAGCCGATGTCGAGGAGCGTCGCCATCTGGAAGACGAGAACATCTGGCTGCCCATCAATCCTTCTCGCGAACTGGCGGACGTCCGCAAATGGGTGGCGAGCTTCGTGACGCTGCCGGAAGTCTCCGAGCTGCCGACGATATCCGTGGAGTCGCGCTGGCTGTCGCTGCACATCCCTCAGGACAGCCGGCCGGTCTGGGCAAACGACGACTTCATCATAGCCGACAAGGACGGATCGCTGTCCGTGACCTTCAAAACCCAGGAGTCGACAGGCACGAAGATTTACATCGAGGCGGCACGTGACCAGATCATGTCGATGGTCCGCGAAGCGAATGCCAGTTCGTCGAGCGCCGTCAAGCTGACCCGCTATCTCGAGCGCCAGGTCGGTGACGATCTACGCAGGGGTCCTCGCCTTTGACGCCGACGCGCGAACAACTGGTGGAGGCTTTCACCTTTGGCAAGTGCTACGCCATGGCCGTCGCCCTGCACGAGGAGACTGGTTGGCCGATCGGCGTTCTCCTCGCCGACTACCGAGACACCGGGCGATCCACCGATGTTCGCAGACGCGCTGTTCATGCATTCGTCTTAACGCCGAACGACGATGTGTTCGACGCACGGGGCGTCTCCGGCCTGGACGAACTGCGGAACGCTTTCTTCCTGCCAAACAACGGGAGGATCATCGAGAGTTCATGGGTCGAGGAATGCGACGCCGTCGAAGACTTCAAAACCTGCCTCGTGAACACGGAGAAGCACCTTCATTCCAAAGCCCGGCTGCGTTCCGAAATCGACTATTTCCTTGAAACCACCGTCCCTGCGGCGCGGGCCGCCAGCCTCGAACTCGGTCTTGTCGCCCAATTCCAAAGGGAGTGCGACGCCACCCGGCGGCTGATCACGGCCAGTCTGGCCGCCTGACGAAACCACAAGACAAGATTTCGACGGCTACAGCCTACAGGCCTTTCAGTAGAGCGAGCGAGAAAGCCGCCAAAATCAAACCGAGGAATCCGAGCGATGCGACTAGCGCGGCCATTCCGAAAAACCATGTGGCCGAAAAGGCCACCATGAAATACCCCAACAAAAAAAGCATCAAATAAGCCACTGATCGTCTCCGTTGACGTTGAGATTAATGCTGTCACTTTGCGCCCGAGGCCGGCGCTGGCTGTGCGAACGGCCCGACGTCGACGATTTTCCCTTCGAAGGCGACGAAACGTTCCATGGCTCCGTCCAGCAGGACGTAGTGCCTTCCGTACCGCCGCGCGCTTTCGCTTTCGCTCCTGCCAGCGCGGCCGATATCCTCGAAGTGCTGCTTGCATTTTTCGGCAGAGAGCCACACGCCTTGGCGGGGGCGTGGCTCTTCTTTTTTCCCGAAAAGGCCGAACATGGTCATGCCGCGATGGCCTGCGCTGCGGGCGTGACGTCCTCGGCGACCGAGACGACGCCGTCCATCGCCTTGATCGCGTTCTCCGCGGCCATGTCGACCAGGAAGCGGCCCTGGAGGGCAACCGTCGTCTTGTCCTTGCCCAACACCAGCTCGATCGAGATCGGGATGGCGTTCTTGTTGTCATCGGCGCGCATCGACTGGAGAAGCGCGCTGATTTCGCGAGCCTTGCGCTGAAGAGCCATGGTCTTCATCTTGATTTCGGCCGCGTCGGCGGCTTCCTGCGTTCCTCGTCCCTGGCGCAGGTCCTCGAGCGCGGCGCGATGGATCGACTTCTCGTCCGGGGACGGATAAACGTCGTCCCGGTCGATGACGATGTGGATGTTGCCGCGATGGTCGGCGATCAGCTCGTCGGCATCGAAGACTTCACGGCCCCACAGGGTCATGTCGTCGCGCTCGACATCGATGGCGAGATCGGCGACCACAACCAGCGGCCGGCGGCCGAGCTTGGCGCTCTCGAGCTTCTGGACGATCGCGTCCACCTTGTCGGGATCGGCGAAGAACATGCACTGGAACGAGTCCGCCTTCTCGAGGAATTTGGCGAAGACGTAGTACTTGCCCGAGCTCTTCGACTGCCTGCGCTCGACGATTTCGCAGATGCCCGCCAGACGCTTGCTCTTTAGGACCTCGAGGCCCTTTTCCTGCATCCACGCCTTGAGCGACGCCTTGCGCTTGACGTTCACCTTCATCAGCTTGCCGAGGTAGCTGTCGAGCGGATGGTCAGCGAAATAGAAGCCGACGGCATTGAACTGCCGGTCGACCTTGTTGCCCCACTCCGCCACTTCCTTGATCTTGATGTGCTCGCCCTTTTCCTTCTTGTCGGCGATTACGTCCGGGACCTGGACGGGAAGCATGCCGCCGAACAGGTCGGCTTCCTTGGACGCCTTCTTGTCGACCTTGGACGTCAGGTAGCTGAGGATGTTGAAGGTCGCATGGCGATTTTTGTGGATGCTGTCGAACGCGCCCGCTTCCACGAGCTTCTCGAGCTGCCCCTTGTTGAAGGCGTTGGTGCAACGGGTCCAGAACTCCTCGACTTCCTTGAATTCTCCGCGCTTGCGCTCCGCGAGGAAGTCTTCCATACCGCCCGAAATGCCCTTGATCGCGGTGAGCCCGAAGCGCACGCCGAGCTTGCCGTTCTCCAGCCGCTCGGGCTTGAAGCGCGGGAACGACTTGTTCATGTCCGGCGGCAGCATGGGGATGCCCATGATGTCCATGTCTTCCTTGAACTTCGCCATGCGGTCCGGATCGTCGGTTTCGTAGGTCAGCATCGCGGCCATGAATTCCGCCGGATAGTTATGCTTGAGCCACGCCGTGTGGTAGGCGATCAGCGCGTATGCGGCCGCGTGCGATTTGTTGAAACCGTAGCCCGCGAAATCGGCGATCTTGTCGAACAGGGCTTCGGCGACGTCCTTGGGCATGCCGTTGTTGAGCGGCGTCACCGAAGTGACCTTGAGGCCGCCCGCCTTGAGGGTGAAGCCCTTCTCCATGATGTCTTCGACGGTCAGGAGGTCTGTGGTCTCCTCGACGGGATAGCGCATGCCTCTGTGGACGTTGCCCGTGCTGCCGTCGCCGTAGACCACGTCGACGAAGCCCTTGGCCGCACCGACGACAAAGCCTTCGCGCTGCTTGACCATTTCGGCCGGGTCTTTCTTACCCATGGCGCGGCGGAGAAGGTCCGCGCCGCCGAGCGTGTAACCGCCGACGTTCTGGGCCACGAGCATCACCTGCTCCTGGTACACCATGATGCCGAATGTCTCTTCGAGGAACGGCTTTGTGCGTTCGACGGGCTCCGGATAATCGGGGGTCGCCTTGCCGTTCTTGCAGTCAGCGTAGTGCGGGATCATTTCCATCGGGCCTGGACGATAGAGCGACACGACGGCGATAAGGTCTTCGATGAGCGTCGGCTTGATGTCGGCCAGAACGCGCTTCATGCCTTCGGATTCGATCTGGAAAACGCCGTTCGAGAAGCCCCTGGCGAGCATTTCGAAGGTTCCCTTGTCGTCGAGCGGCACGACATCGAGATCGATCGTCTTGCCCGTCGTTTCCTTGATGTGCAGCAGCGTCTCGCGGATGACCGAGAGCGTCTTGAGGCCGAGGAAGTCGAACTTCACGAGACCGGAGGCCTCGGTGTACTTCATGTTGAACTGCGAGATCGGCAGATGCTTCTTGTCGTCCCATGCGAGCGGCACCAGCTCGTGCAGGGGACGACCGCCGATGACGACGCCGGCCGCGTGCGTGGTGAAGTTTCGGTAGAGACCTTCGACCTTTCGGGCGTTGTTGTAGAGGATTTTGTACTTCGGCTCCGAATCGATCACCTGCTTGAAGACAGGGTTGTCCTTGTCCTCATAGGAGAACTTGAGCGTCGCCGGGACCGCGCCCTCCATGGAGATGACTTTGGTGATGCGCTTGATCTCGCCGAAGGCGTAGCCGCCGTGTTCTTCCGACAGCATGACGCGGCCGACGTCCGAGACAGCGCCCTTCGACTTCAGCTCGCCGTAGGCGGCGATCAGCGACACGAGGTCGACACCGTACTTGTCAACGACGTATTGGATGACTTCGTCGCGACGGTCCTGGCAGAAGTCGACGTCGAAGTCCGGCATCGAGATACGTTCAGGATTGAGGAAGCGCTCGAACAGAAGGCCGAAGCGCAGCGGATCGAGGTTGGTGATCTTGAGAGAATAGGCGACAAGCGAGCCTGCGCCCGAGCCTCGGCCCGGCCCGACGGGAATGCCGTGGCGCTTCGCCCACTTGATGAAGTCGGAAACGATGAGGAAGTAGCCGGGGAAGCCCATGCGCTTGATGATGCCAAGCTCGAATGCCAGACGCTCGTCATAGGGCTTGCGCGCGTCGCCCGTGATGTTGGCGAGCGCGAGGCGTTCGTCGAGACCCTCCTCGGACTGCGCGGTCAGCTCGTCGTCCTCCGAACGACCGCCCTCGGTCGCGAACGGCGGGAGGATCGGCTTGCGGTCGGGAACCATGAAGTGCATGCGCTTGGGCAGGTAACAGGCGTTCTCGAACGCTTCCGGGAGATCGGAGAACAGCGCCTGCATCTCTTCGGAAGACCGCATGTGATAGCGGCGGGTGTCCTTGCAGTTGACGGTTCCCTCGTTGCCGCCCGTGGTGATCTGCGTCTTGCCGTTGACGGCGCTCAGGATTTCGAAGGCCTCGTGCTGGTATTCCTTGGCGTACCAGACCTCGGTCGTCGCGATCAGCGGAACGCCCGTGCGGGTGACGCCGTCGGTGCCCTCGACGGCAGGCGCGTTGTAGGCGATGTCGATGAGGAGCTGCTCGACCTCTATCTCCGCCTTCGTCTCGTCGCCGAAGCGGGTGATCTCGAGATAGATACGGTCGTCGAACATCGAGCGGAACCAGTTGAGCAGCTCCTCGCCCTCGGACTTGCGGCCGCCAGCCACCATGCGGCGCAAGAAGCCGTCCATGCCGCCCGTCAGCATGACGACGCCGGAAAAGTCCGTGGTCTCGAATATTTCCAGCGGAACGTTGGCGGTGATGCCGGACTGGCCGTTGTGCGGACGGTGGGTCATCGAAACCAGCGTGCAGATCGTCGCGTAGCCGACTTCGTCCTGAGCCAGCAGGATCATCGACCCGCGGATCGGCTTGTCGTTGTCGCCCTTGCCGCAGTCGAGCCATACCTTGACGCCCGGGATCGGCTGGAGACCCTCCTCGACCGCCTTCTTTGAATACTCCATGACCCCGAACATGGCGTTGTCGTCGGTCAGCGCCATGGCGGGCAGGCCGAGCTCAACGGAACGCTTGATGAGGTCTTTCAATTTGCTCGCACCGCGCGACAGGGTATAGTCCGAGTGGACATGCAGATGGGCAAAAGGAAAGACCTCGGACATAACGCGCTCCAGCAATTTTCGATGTAATTCAAGAATACGATTGCCTGAGGAAACCGTCCATCGAATTCATTTCTTGACACGAGTTCTATAATTATGTCAACCAAATTGGACAAGGAGATTGACATGAACATCCTCGAAAATTTGAGTCCCGAACAGAAAGACGCCGCGACGTCTTCCGTTGTGTGCAGCCTGGTTTCCGCCGGTGCCGGCACGGGCAAAACGACGACCCTGACGGCACGTCTTTCGCATCTCCTTGTCACCGAAAAAATCCCGGCTCACAACGTCATGGCGGTCACCTTCACCAAGAAGGCGGCGATGGAGATCAGCGAGCGCGTCAACCATCACGTCGGCGACCTCGCCAAGGGCCTGAGGATCGGCACGTTCCACAGTCTCGCCAACCGCATCCTGCGCCGCCACGCCGTCGTCTGCGGCCTTCTGGATTCGAACTACGGCATCGTGGACGAGGACGACCAGCGCGATCTCCTGCGCGTCGCCGCCTCCGCACCTGCCGCCTACGGCGCTTTCGACCGCCCGGCGGAGATGACCGACGAGCAGGCCAAGGCCGCCTCCAAGGAGTGGATGGAAGGATTGGCCGGTTTCGCCGACCAGGCCCGCCGCCAGATTTCCCTGTGGAAATCCTGGGGGCTGACCGCCGAGATGATATCGGACCGCGGCCGTCAGGAACTCGACGAATTCACCGAAAAGCTCGCCGCCTGCTACGTCGCCTACCAGTACGAGCTGGAAAGCCGCAATCTCTGCGACTTCGGCGACCTGATCCTCAAGGTCGTCGTCCTGTTCGACAAGCATTCCGACATCCTCAGGCAGGAAGCGGCCAAGGTGCGGCACATCCTCGTCGACGAGGCGCAGGACGCCAACCAGGTCCAGATCAGGCTCGTGCGCCATCTGGCGTCCGTCCACGGCCGCATGACCATCGTCGGCGACGAAGACCAGAACATCTACGGCTTCCAGGGCGGCTATGCGGGCGCGATGCGCGACATGGCGGGTCCGAACGCCAAGTCCTACGCGCTGACGATGAACCGCCGTTGCACGAAGGAAATCCTCAAGCCCGCCAACCAGATCGTAGACTACAACAACCGCCGCTCTCCCAAGGTCTTGAATTCCGAGCGCAGCGGCCCTCCGGTGCGCGTAACGGGACACCCGACCGACGCCAGCGAAGCGGCCTGGACGGCCGGCCGTATCAAGGAACTGGTCGAAGGCGGTGCCGATCCCGCGCAGATCGCCATCCTGTTCCGCTCGACCTTCCTGATGCAGCCATTCGAGGAGGCGCTGGCCCGCAAGGGCGTCGCCGCCGCCATGTCGACCGGCACGTCGATGCTGGAGCGCGAGGAGATCAAGGACGTGCTGGCGATGGTGCGCCTTGCGGTCAACCCCCGCGACGACCTCGCATTCGTTCGCGTCGCCAACAAACCGTCCCGCAACCTCGGCACGTCGGCCTGCGAAGGCATCATCAACATCGCCCGTCATCAGGACGTCGAGCTGCACGAGGCATGCCGCATCGCCTGCGAGGAAGGCAACGGCGTGGCGCTGAACAAGACCGCCAAGGCGGGAGCCGTCAAGCTCGCTCGCGCTCTTCACCTGCTCTCCGAGGACGGACGATGGGGCCGGCCGGTCTTCGACGTGATCTCCACGGGTCTCATGGAACTCGACTACGAAACCTACGTCGCCAAGCAGGACAACGCCGACAACCGCCGCCTCAACATCGAGGCGTTGCATCGCCTCTCCGAGAGCTACGAGGAGGCGGCGCTGTTCCTTCAGGACATGTCGCTGATCACCGACGGCGAACCGGTCGCAGGCGATCTCGGCAAGGTGCGCCTGCTCACCATCCACTCGTCCAAGGGCCTCGAGTTCGACCACGTTTTCTGCCCCGGCTACGACTACGGCGTCATGCCGAACCCGCGGGCCGTCGACGAAGGCGGACAGGGAAAGCCTGGCGACCTCTGGTTCGGCCCGTCGGGCGGCGGCCTCGAGGAAGAACGTCGTCTGGCGCACGTCGCCTTCACCCGCGCCCGCAAGACGCTCGACGTCAGCTTCCCGTGGCGGCGCGGCAAGATGAAGCGCAAGCAATCCAAGCTCGCGGGTCCCTCCTTCTTCATCGAGGAATGCGATCTCCGTTACGAGGACATGGAAAGCGTGTCGACTGCCGAACTCGGCAAGGTCCGAGAAGCCAACGAACTCCAGGGCCGTCTCGGCTTCGAAAGGGACTGACGTCATGAAGGAAAACCTCGAGCGCACGCTCTTCATCGGCATGCTTGAAACGTTCGTCGCGACGATGAACAGCCTGACACTCGGCTTCCGCCAGGAGCCGGCTCAGGCGGCCGCCGAGGAAGGCTGCATCACGGCCAAGCTCGACAGCGGCGACGTGATCTGGCTTTGGTTCCGCCCCGACGACCCGAGCAAAATCCAGATGAGCTGTGTGACGATCGGCTCCGACTACCCCCGCTTCGGTATCCATCTGAAAGGCGACAAGATCGAGGTCGGGTTCTTTGGCCGCGGCACGCATGTCCCGGCGTCTTCGGTTCCGAACGCCGTCGCACTGATCAACCGCTGGCGCGATCTCGCCATCGCCGCCCAAGGGCAGGCCCTGATCATCTTCCCGACGGCTCCTGCTTCGCGAAACCTCGAGGTCATCTGAGGGACAGAGCGGGCAACTGACGGTCAGTCGGCGGTCAGCGCATGTCGACCTCTTCCATGCCGTCCAGTTTGAGTTCGACAATCGTCCTGTAGTTCACAAGGGACCAAGACAACGGAATGACGCACGACATCAAGGCACTCAGGCTCTCGCAGTCCATGTCGCAGAAAAGACTGGCCCACGAAGCCGGAATAGACGTCAGAACGCTTCGACGCATCGAGGGTGGCGTGACCGTGTCTCCGGAGAGCTACCGCGCCGTTTGCCTCGCCTTGAAGATCGACCCGTCTGTTTCAATTGAGGAGGCCGCTCCCGAACCGTCGGAGACCATCACGTTGAGGCTCGCAAGCCGTCTCGATTTCATTGTGGCCAAGTCTCTCGCGTTTGCGAGGACCACGAGGGGAAAGACCATCATCGCCGTCGCTGTCGTTGCCGTCGCCGTGTCTGCCGGGGCGGCGGTCCGCGCGTGGTGGTTCCGCCCCAACGTCAGCGTGACCATCGCTTTTGATCGCTCGTGCGACGAACTCGGCGTTTGGTCCAAGGCGTTCAGTGCGATGGACCGCGAGTTTCCGGACGGATATGTTGTCAAGGACCGCATCGACGGCGCGAAGGACTGCGCATACAACTTCGAGGGCTACTACGATTCGGTCGGTGCTCTTGACCCCAGGATGACAAAGCTTGTCCGCAATCTGGAACATGCCGGCACGAAGACGACGGTCACCTACATTTCCGAACCGCGAGACGTCACGCCCCGGCCCAAGGACTACTGGGAAAAGGACAAACTTGTAACCCCGGCCAGAGTCAACCTTTTCGCACGGCAAGGCTACGAGCAGGTCTACCGCCTCAATCCGGACGGTCTCGACGGCGATATTTCCTATGCGCGACACCTGTTCGCCGATCAGGCGTCCTTCGACGGCTATGTGGAATCGTTGAAGTCGTCCGGCAACCTCGACGCCATCGCCGAACACGGCCTTGCGGTATCCGTCTTTACGGCCAGACCCACTCTCACGGAGAAAGGCCCGGACGGCATCTGGACGGTGAAATTCCGGTCGAAGATCGGTTACTCCGGCAAGACGTCCGTCGAGCAGTGCCTCGATGCGACGGTGCGCGTCAAGGAGATCGACATGGAGCTGGGAATCCTCAACCTCGTTTCCGAGCCGTCTGTTTGTCGCGACCGGACCCGGTAAATGCAGACGCTGGGCGACGATATCGAATCGAAGTCTGTTTTTTTGTCAGAGCGTTGTCCTTGCAGTTGAAATTCCGATCGTTTCGGCTATGTTTTGAGCGCTAACCACGGAAGGCGCGGCCATGACATCCCAGCACGTCTCAGTTCACAACGGCGAGGAAATCCTCTGGACCGAGCGCGACGGCGTTTTCAACGCTTTCTACGGCGGATATCACATACTCATAGAGCGGGTGATCCCGACGCCCGTGGCCATCACCCAGGACAGGGTCGTCATTTCGATCAGTCCGCGCCGCTACAGGGCTTTCGTCGACGGTGCCATGCCCGATCCGGAAAAAGAGTTTTTCGAGACCCTGGATGCCGCCAAGGAGGCGGCCGCCGATCTCATGGTCGGCAGTGTCAACTCCATCATACGGGCGCGTCGCGAACGCTCCGCCCTTCTTTCAGAGAAGCCGGTCCGCTACGAAGACTGGATTTAGACAGCGCCGACACGCCTTGCGGCTGCTACCAACGGACCGGCGCGGCAATCGGTTCCATCCGCCGGTGGCTTTTCCCTTTGAACCATGCAGCCGGGCCGGGAATTCTGTGTCATCACCAATCGATGGACCGGAATTCGTTTCATTATGCTTGATTACAACGTTGCCCGTAGGATGTGTCTCGATCCGATTTTGAACGCGATCAAGGAGGCCGGGATCAGGGCCGGCGAAGTTTCCTATCTCACAGGCATGGATCAGCGCCGCCTCATGGAGATAGCCCTCAGCCACGGCCCAGAAGTGACGATCGAGGAAGCGGCAAGACTTGCCTCTCTCGCGGGCATGGAACTCTCGATCGTGCCTGAAGCGGCTGGCGTTGCCGCGTTCACCGAATTCGACGCCCACCGCATCAAGCGCGCGGACATGAACGGCTATGCCCGTCGAGTCGTGGAAATGACGGAGAAGGTCGCCGATTTCTGCGTCGACCTGCGCATAGCCACCGGCCTGCCCGGGCGGAAGTTCGAACGCAAATTCGGCATCGAGGACGGGTTCATGAGCAAGATCGCCGACAGCGACCGGTCCTCCTCCACCAACCTGCAGGAAATGTACAGATACCTGTCCGCGTTCGGCGCGACGCTGGCGGCTTTCCCGAAGACTTCTCAGTACACGAACTATTACCGCGCGCTACTGGCGACGAACCAGAACGAGCCTATCGCCGCACCGATATTCAGGAACACCGCATTCGCCGCGATGCCGGGCTGACCTTCACGATGAGCCTTGGCCGATCACCGCACGACTTCGTGCGGATGCTTCTCACCACCAGACGGTCGTCGACATAGACGACCTTGTTCAGGGCGTCGAGAACCGCCTTCTCGAGGTTGTCAGCGTCTCCGTCGCCAGGCGACGTCGGCCACTCATCCGGGTCTCCCTTGAACACCAGATGGACATGGGTCTTCACCGGGCATTCGAACGGCTGCATCTTGGCGGTCGCCATCGCGACCCTCGCATGGGTGAGGATGAGGTCTTCGTAGTCGGCCGTGTTCTTTGGCGTGTAGGTGTGCGACATGCGCCCCGCCAGCAGTTCCTTGAACCTTCCGACATTGCCCTTGGCCTCGATGAATGCTCCGACTATCGCTCCCGTGTTCATCACGGTCCTCGGCCGCTCCTTGGGCTGCGGATCGGCTGGCAAGTCTATCTCGAAACGCACGGATTGCCTGCCGTAATCGGACACGGAAGCGCGGTTCTTGCCCTTGGTCTTGGCTTTTCCCGGCTCGCCCGCCTTTCTCGCGGTTCCCTTCGCCCCTGGAACCTTTATGCCGAGCGCTTTCGCCTGCTGCACAGATATCCGCATCGATCAGCCCCTGGACGCCTTGGCGACGCGCTCGCGCTGATCGTCGTTGGCGATGTTCGACGAACCGAACGCAAGTCCGACGAGCGCCGCTGTCGGACACCTGGCGGCCTCCCAAGTCGCGGCGACCTCGTCTTCCTTGCCGTTCCAGATGCCGCGGGTGGGACGAAGGACGGTCACCTTGCGCTTGACGGCCGTCTCCACAAGACGATGGGCGACGACCTTGCACAGCGGCGTCAGCGGCGTCACGGCCGATACTTCGCCGATGACGTCGTCAATTTTCTCCGAATGCGAGCCTCCTGCGGATGTCGATCCGCTCCACGCGGCAGCCCCGACGGCCAGCAACGCGACGCTCAACATGACGGCCGGCAGGCTGATGTAATTGGAGACCCTATATGTCGTTGACAACGAAATCGATCCTTGCGCTTAATCGTGTGACAAAGGTTTACACCGTTCTACCAGATAATTGAAGACCCTGAAAGGCATCATCCCGATGAAGGATCGCGTCATCTCTTTCGACACCGAAACCACGGGTCTCAACCATCGGGACGGCGACCGCCTCATCGAGTTCGGCGCTGTCGAAATCGTCGGCAACATGATCACGGGCAAGTTTTTCCACATGTTCGTCAATCCGGGCCGCCAGAAGGTGCACCCGGACGCTTTCAGGGTTCACGGCATCAGCGACGAGGACCTCAAGGACAAGCCATCCATGGACGAAGTGATGCCGCAATTCCTCGAATTCATCGGGGATTCGCCTGTCGTCATCCACAACGCGCCGTTCGACATGGGCTTCGTCAACAACGAGCTGGCGATGCTCAAAATGCCGCCGTTGAAGAACAAGGTCGTCGACACGCTGTCGGAAGCCCGCAAGATGTTTCCGATGGGCCAGAACTCGCTGGATTCGCTCTGCCGTCGTTACGGCATCGACACCTCCAAGCGCGTAAAGCACGGCGCTCACATCGACGCCGAACTTCTGGCTGACGTCTATATCAACATGCTCGGCCTCAACCAGCTGAACCTCGGCGACAACCGTTTTTCGAGCCAGCCGATGAACATGGCCGTGGCATCGCTGGTTTCCGGTTCGCTGGCGCGCCCCGTACGCCCCGCGCGCCCGGCACTCATGCCTTCCGAAGCCGAAATCTCGGCCCATTCCGCCTTTGTGGAGAAGAAGGTCAAGAACCCCGTCTGGGCAAAATTCTTCTGACAAAGATGTTGACGAGGTCTTGGATTTCCTGTCTCATCATCAGGTCAGTTAATTCAAGAACTCAAGTCAAGGAACATCGACATGGAGCATGACGTCGAGGCGTCGGGCGGCGAGCCGTCTATTGCCGACCTCCAGGACACCTACCTCAATTCCGAAAGCCAGGGGGCTATCGCCCGCGACCGCCTGTCGGAAATGATGGACGTCCAGCGCAGGCAGGCGGAGGCGGTCGTCACCGTCATCACGCAGCTTCGCGAAGGCCTTCGTGCCTCGGAAGGCGCGCGCCTGGTCCTCGAAGAAGACAACCGCCGCCATGCTGTTCGCATCGTCGACCTGGAGCGCCAGCTCAAGATCATCCACTCGAACTATTCCCGCCTGACGGAAAGCTACGCGTCGATGATGCGTATCGTCGAAGACACCCACACGAGCAGCGTCGGCCTGAACCATCGCATCGACGCGATGCTTCTTCAGAACGATCTCGGCATGTCGCGCGACAATCCGCAGGTTCCGGCCCGTCGGGTAACCGAGTTCCGCGACGGCGTCTTCTCCCATCCGGCGGTCCGTCAGCACCATCAGGATATCCGCCAGTCGGAAATGCATCTCGGCGCGCACTATCAGTCAGCGCCGATCCACGAATCCGAATTCACCACTTACGGACATGAGACACACGCGCCGCGGCCGTTGTCCGCATTCAGGAACGAAAGGTAATCGACATGACCAACCAGAACCAGCCAGCAGCAAACGCCGAAGCCTCGCGCCAGGCCACCCACTCCGCCCTGTCGATGCCGGCCTCCGTCAAGGTCCTCCTCCAGGCTGTCGAGGAACATGAAGTGTTCAAGCGCGAGCAGGGCGAACGCCTCAAGGCTTGCAAGGAACTGCTGACCCGCTATCACAAGCGCGTCGAGAACCTCGAACTCGAAAACCGTCGCCTCAACGCCAAGGTCAGCTCGCTCGAGTCCGACAACGGCCGTCTGTTGCGCGAAAACGAAAACTACCTGCGCACCCAGCAGAACGTCGACGCTGCCATCCACCTCGCCTGCGGCACGTTCCACGACACGGTGCAGTTCGTCGCCGACGCCACCCGCATGACAATGCCCAACGTGCCGACCTCGCTCGGCATCGAAGAAACCGTCCTCCGCGCGCCGCAGGCCCAGCCGGAACTGACGCTCGTCCGCAAGCAGCCGGTCACTTCCTTCCAGGTCTCTTCTGAAGCCATCATCCAGGCGTCCGGCGACATCGCTCCGCTCGAAACCCTCAAGCCGCTCCAGCCGTCCGCCGAGCCGGAAGTCGCCGTCGCCGCTCCTGCTGTCGACCTCGACAACATCGAGGCCATGACCAACGAGATCGACGCCATGCTCGCGCTCGAGTTCCGCGACGGCTTCGACCTTCCGTCCGACGAGCAGGCTCCTGCCGCCGAAGAGGAAACCAAGGCCGCCTGAGGCGGTCTTGGAGGGTAAACCGCGATGAGTGATATCAACCTCCAAAAGCCCGCTCTTCCAGGAGCGGGCAAACCGCGGCGGCTCTTCGACCGGGGCGACCTGATGGGTCTCGCGTTGTTCGCAGGCCTTGCCGTGATGATCGGTGGCTTCTCGGACAACCCGACCGTCGAAGAATGGGCGGGGAAGCAGTGGGCCGGAAAATGCGCCGCCTATGAAGGCCACCTCGGGACGGTCTCGGAAATCGAGGTCGGCGGAAATTACGCGACCGTCACGAGGCTCGACGGCTCCATGGCTCTGGACCGCGTTGCCGTCGCGAAACTCACCAAGGCGGATTGCCCAGTCGCGTCGCCGCCGCGAGACGAGGCGAAAGCTCCCCAGCCGATCGTTCTTCCCCCGGCGGAAGCGAAAGAGCCTCCGGTTGTGGTCGCCGACGAAACCGACTCCCCCGCCCAGCGGCAGAAGGAGATCATCCGCCTCAAACTCGACCTCGAGGCCGCGAAGCTCCAGTTCGAGCTAGCGCGCGTGAAGGCGGCTTATCGTGATTTCCTTACCGGGAGCGGCAGCGCCGACGCCATCCGCGACCAGGATACGGCCGGTGGCGAAATCACCGAAAACGCACGGCGACTGGATCGTCTTCGGATGGAAATCGAGCGAACGGGGAACGCCCATGATCTCTACAACCGCTTGAAGCAGCCACACGGCGAAGACATCTCACGATAACGAAAAGACCCCGATGGCAACGCTCTCGGGGTCTTCATTTTTTTCAGCGCTCGAGTTCAGATTCCCAGTAGAGGAAGTCGATCCACTGCTCCGGTGTCGGGCCGAACCCGCCGAGACGACGCGCCTTTGCGGCGATCTCGTAGACGGTCGGCACGTGCGGAGTGACACGCAGCGTCATGTTGTGGTCCTTAGCCACCTGCTTGAGGGTCTTGGAACCCTTCTTTCCGTTGCACGGCTGGCAAGCGCAGACGATGTTCTCCCACTCGGTCAGGCCGCCGAAGGTCTGCGCCTTCACGTGGTCGAACGTGAACTCGTTGAGCTTGAGCCGCTCGCCGCAGTAGGCGCACTTGCCCTCGTCCCTGATCCAGATGTTGTGCCGGCTGAAGGGCACTCCGTTCTTGACCTGGACGTAGTCCTTCATGGCGATGACGCTCGGAAACACGTATTCCTGCGTTCTCGTCTTGAGGGAGGCGTCGTAGTCCACCACGCGCACGTACTTGCCCAGAAACACGCCCTTGGCCGCGTCCTGCCAGTTGATGGTGGACAACGGAAAGACGGACTTCGGGGTGAAGTCGGCGTTTAACACGAGAGCTGGGTACTGGTTGAGGTGGATCGTCATTGCCTGCGCCTCTTCTTTGCGTAAGCCGGACAAATCCCCTTTCTACGAACCCGTCCGGTAGATAACCGATACGGACTCGTCATCGCGTATCAGGTGGTATGCGCCCCGATTGCAAACAGGGGATATGCGACGCCCGTCGCACGGAGACTATCCGTTGCGCGGAGGCATTCGCCTGTCCACATGTTCGACTTCGGTTGCGACATTTCCCTCGCCTTTCTGCGATTACGCCCCATTGATAACCAGGGGTGGTGAATATTTCAAGGCGTCACGTATGAATTCTGATGATGCCAGTCATGCGCGACGCTGATGTGTTGCCGAAAAGACAGACGCGGGTTCACCGCTTCCTCTGCGCGGCGGCGCTTCTGGCGGCCGGAAAGAACTCGACGGCCTTTCCGAGGTTGTCCAGGTTTCCGCTCTTGATCGTCTCGATCATCTGGGCCCGCTCCGTCTCGTTCAGCGAACCGCTGCCAGGGACGATGCATTTGATCTCCGGGCCGTCGGCCGTCATCGTCTGGTGGACGGCTGCGAGCAGGCGGTCGGCGAGGCTGTCGCGCGCTACCTTGCCGAGCTTGTGTTCGGCAAGCTGCATGAGGGCGGCGATCGTGTCGGAGACCTGGCCCGCGTGAATGGTCGCAACAACCAAGTGTCCACTGGTCAGGGTCTTCAAAAGGTTCTCGGCCGCTTCCGGAGTCCTGATTTCACCGAAGAGAATGTAGTCGGGGCGGGAACGCATGGCGGCTTTTGCGGCCCTTGCCCAGTCGTCGTTGTCCCTCACCTTGTACTGCAGGCAGAAGGCCCTCTCGTTGACCGCTCCGCTTATAGCGAATTCCGGCGGGTCTTCCGCTGTAAATAGAAGACCCCCGTGCTTGTCGAGGAAGTATTTGAGGAGGGACACGCAGGTCGTCGTCTTGCCGTCTCCGGTCTTGCCGCCGACGATGATGAGGCCTTTCTTTTTGGCCATCGACTTCATCTTCTGGACAAACTGCGGGTGAAGGCCGAGCTCGTCGAATTTGCGGATTTCCAGCGGCGTGCCTCGTAGCGCCGACCAAGGCTCGCCGTCGGATTCGAAGCTCGCGTAGCGCAGGCGCATGCCCTGATACGTGACCGTTCCCTCGTCGCCGCCCATCTCGTTCACGAGTTCGCGGATGGCGTTCATGTGCTCTTCGTATCTGGGCGGAACCTCGAAAATCCCCTCCTGGTAGCGTTCACGCGGGATTCTCGTGATATCAGGCCTGAAGCGTGACGGACTACCCTCGACATCAAGGCGGATATAGAGGTCCGTGAACGGGAAGTTGGTGAGGAAGACCTCGCCGTTGCGTTCCTCGAGATTTGAATCTTGCATGTGTGGGGTCCTACCGCAGCCGGAAAGCGTTAACCGTTCTAGGGTGGACTCTTATTTTATCGGTGCCAAACGCCGGCGGAGATGTTGCAGTTTTTCGTAGACTCTGGCACAAAGCGAAACCTGAAACCTTTAGGGAACGCTAATCCATGTCCCAAGCCGTCCTCTATGTGAATGAATCCGGCAGAGCGTCGATCGACGCCGCGGCGATCATGGAAAGCGCGATCGAGCTGGTGTTCAGCACCATCGATCCCGAGGACATCGATAGCGCGACCATCCCCGAGCGCATCGAAAGCGCCCATGTCTCCCTCCTCGGGATCGCGGCCAAGCTCCTCGCCAACGGCATGACCGGGACAGCCCTCGCCCCTTCGCTTCGTGCCGTTCCGGCCGCAGCCGAAGCGGAACCCGATGTCGTCGTCTCGGCCCCTGTCGCGCCCGCAGCTCCGGTTTTAGCGCGGCCGTCGGCCCAGATTCTCGAACTTCCGCTCCAGCGGCCGGTGCAGCCCCGCAAAAAGGCGGAGGCCAAGCGCGTCGAGACGAAGCCAGCGCCACGGGCAAAGGCTCCCGCCGTCAGCGCTCCCGTGCAGGAAGCGTTGCCGCTCGAGATCGCGGCTCCCGCCAAGGCCAAGACGAAAACCACGGTCAAGGCGAAGGCGGCTCCGAAGCGCCGCCGCGCCGACAAGGCCAAGAAGGTAAAGTTCCCGGGCCGCCTTTCGCGGATCGAGGACGCTGTGAAGATGGACGTGGTCGTCTGCCTCGAAGACGGCAAGCGGGTCACCGACCTCGGCAAGCACCTCGAAACGCTCGGCATGACGCCCGAGGAATACAGGCGCAAGTGGAAGCTCTCGGAGCACTACCCGATGATGGCTCCGAGCGCCGTCCTCAAGCGCGGCGCGGAATACGAATACGACCCGATCACCAGGCGCATGGTCAAGACGCGCTGATCCTATCCAGCCGGCTTTGATTCATTCGAAAATCCGGGGCCATACTTTAGGAACGAGTTTCCGGAGTATGGCCTATGCTTTCACAGACCCACGCGACCGCCTTGGCGCAGACGAGGCAGTACGACCTCGGCTTGGACCTGCTGTCGCGGCTCCAGCGTGTGACGACCTACTCCGAGCGCATCGACATCCTCGAGGAAGCCGAAGAGCGCTTCGACCAGATTCACGTCCGCGAGCATGCTATCCGCGTCGCCGAGCGGGCGCGTGAACTTTCCCTTCACTGCGGCTTCGACGAGGGCTACGCGAACCGTCTCTACAACGCCACCCGGCTTCACGACGTCGGCAAGCTGTTCATGCCCAAGCACATCCTGGAGAAGCCAGGTCGAGCGACCAACGAGGAATTCCTCATCATCAAGGAGCACGCGCGCCATGGCGGCGATCTCCTCGGCGCGAGCGCACCCGAGTTCGTCGTCAACATCGCGCGGTTTCACCACGAGCGCTACGACGGGAACGGCTATAACAACCTCGTCGGGGAAAACATCCCCTTCGAGGCCCGTCTGGTCCAGATCGCCGACGTCTACGACGCGTTGAGTTCCAAACGGTCCTACAAACCGGACCTGCCTGAGGAACGCGTCCTCGACATCATGGTCTCGTCGCAGAAGGAGGGCGTGATGTTCGATCCGTATCTCTTGCGTCGTTTCGTCGAGATGCGGGTTGCCGCCGACCACGATCGGAAAATCTCTCCGGAGATGGCGGAGAAGTTCTCGAAATTCGTCGAAAGCCATCCCAACGACGATCTCAAGGGAGTGGCCGATCCGTCGGTCTTCGAAGGCTGGGAGATCGCGTCCGGTGGCCAACGCCGCAAGACGGCACTCGATGACGGTGTTTTCCTGGAGACGCGCGACGCCATGGGTGCTGTAACCTTCCGCCTGCCCGAGCCGAAGGCGGTGGATGTCCATGACGTCGAGGCGGCGGATAACGCCAGCTCTGGACCACGCGGGCCGAGGTTCTAAACGAGCAGGGGCGGCCATGGAGCCGCCCTTGCCTTTTCGGCTCTACTTCATCATGCGCTTGCGCAGCTTGTCGATGTGGCTGTCTTCCGACGTGTCTGCTTGGGGGAACACCGCCCGATCGCCAACAAACCTTAGCAGCCCGGCGTAGATCGCCGCGTGGGCAGCCCAAACGCGGAAGTCGCTGGGTATGATCGATCCTCCCAGAAGCTCCGCCGACCACGTTTCGCCGTACTGCTCGCTGCCGAAGGCGTGCAGCTCCGCGGCAGGATATTTACACGCGCCGATTTCCGACGCGACCAATTCCAGCCACATCCTGTCTTCCATCAGGGCTTCGACCAGGAAAAATTCGGCTGCCCAGTGATCTGATTTGCGGTAGTTCGCCAACGCGAGCGCCAACTTGGCGAACGCCGTGTCGGGCGCAAGCATGTCCGCGATCATCTGGATTTGGCGCATGCTGTTCGACTGGCATGCCCCCAGAAGCTTGACCGTCAGCCCGAAAGAGCAGAACTGGTTTTTCGGCGTTTCGTCGACCTCGGCGATCTCCGCTTTTGCAGCGGTTTTGAGCGCGTGCATCATGGGTCCCGGCTCGCGGCCGGCTGCCTTCGCGACGATCTTGAGGACGTCGCTCTGTCTAAGCTCGTCTCGGCCGTAGGCTTCGCGTATGCCCTTCGTCAGACTGCGGACGAAGGCGTGTGTCAGTTGTAGTTCAGGCATGCAAAAGCTCCGTGTGACGAAACGCTTCTGTCAGGATTCCTCCGTTCTCCCGTGCGCTCGTCAGGAACGATCTTGCACAAGATAAAAAGCGGGGTTTGGCGTGCCTGGCAAGGCGGAGGAGCGAGGTTTTCCCGGGACCTACGCCAATGGTCACCTGGAAACACGGAGCGCGCAAGTGATCGTCGCTGCTTTACCCAGCCGTCTTTTGTTCGTAGGTCCAGACTTCCTCGAATGACACCGAGGGGTGACCAGAGCGGTAGAGGTTCACGGCCTTCACAATGAACTCCTTGGCCTCGTCCTCCCGCATCCAACCGGCGGCGAACGGACCGCTCCCGTAGCTCTCGCCGTATCCCCATGTGGGGTTCGTGACGACATCGCCGCCGATCCCGATCCGCCAGTGGATGCCCCTGGCGCGGAAATAGAACTTCTCGCCATCGATCGTCCCCTCGGCTTGGACAGGACAATAGCCCCACAGCCAGTCGATGTGGACGTTTTCCATGATATCGACGTCTTCCATGATCCTACCCCTGCGCTCCGATGATCTTGCCGTTTCTGACGATGACGGTTTTCGGACCTGGCCCGCCGCCGTTTTTGGGTTCGATGACGACCTGGCCGGTCATCTTCTCGCGCTCGATCTCTTCGGGACTTGGAACCTGGAGGCCCCACCTCGCGAACTTGACCTGCTCCGTGGGAATCGCCTTGCCGCCGCTTTCCAGACTCTCTCTTTCGACGACTTGCCATCCGGGGAAACGGCTCTCGACGAGCTTCTTGATGTCGTACGGCTGCTCCGTTAGCGTTTCGGTCACATGCGCCTTGATCGCCGCGACGGTAGCCCTGGCCCTCGGTGCGGACTTCTCCGCCGTTGCGACTTCCATGTCCACGCATTCGACGCCGACCAGATATGCCACCAACTCGGCTTCGTCGTCGCCCGCGACAAGGCGGTCTGCGACGCGAATGAGGTAATGGTCGTATTCGTTCTGGAACCTGGTTCCGACCCAGGTCTCACGGTTGCGCATGAGTCCAATGGGGTCCCACTCGGCAAAGCCGATTTCCCGCAGTCGATTAAGGTCGAGAGCCATGTGTGTCGTCCGTACTAAATTGTGGACTTCACTGTGGCATTTATTGAACGCCCCTGCAAAGAAATTCAGACTTCGTCATCTCTCGTCGAGCATCCGCTACATTCGGCGAACTGTCGACAGGTTCTGCAGGTTTCGAAAGGCGATCATATCAGCATCTAGTTCTTCGCACCGCTCCCGAAGGACGGCTACATGGGTCTGGCAGAAGGCCTCGATCATGGCGTGATGACGTGAAGCGTGTATTTTGCGGACGCTTTCCTTGTCGGCCGAAGAGAGCAGGAAGGAGAGCTTTTCGGTCGAGCCGCCTTCGAGGCCGGCACGGAACGCCTTCTCGTGTTCCGCGAGCCAATCGGCCACCATCCCGAGCCATTGACGCTCGATGTATGCGTCGTCGTTCTCGTCTTCGCGCATGGCCTTGACGGATGCGTCTGCGTGCAGGCTTGCTGCGGCTTCCTCGATCGAAAGCAGACTGCGGGCTTGTAGGAGGTAGGCACGGTATGACAGGCCGTCCGTTTCGTTCCGTGCCAAGGCGGCGACTTTGTCGCGCATCCTGCGGATTTCCCCGACCATCGCGTCGATCGGGTGATTGGGGTTGGCCATGTCACGCTACTCCTGTTCACCAAAAAACGATAGGGCAAGGGTGAGCAAGTGTCATAACCCCGATAAGTCCGTCGTTCTCCCGAGGCTTGACCGTGACGGCCCTTGTGTCAGACTTTGTTAAGCCAATGCGAGGTGAGCAATGTCCGAGACCGCAGAACCCGACGAAACGCTCGTCCACCCGGCTGTAACCGTCTTCCTGAGGGGTCGTGGCGGCCAGAAGGCCAAGCGGACCGAACAAGACCACCCGCTGGGCGAGAACGCTATCAAACGGTTTCTCGACCGCCGGTCATTTGGACATCTCAAATGACACAAGGTGAATGGCAGTGTGGTCTGATGGCCGTTTCGAGCGAGGTTATCGGTTGTCGTATGCTCGTCTTGGCGTGACGTTCTGGGAAACAATGGAGAACGTCGATGACCAACGCATCGCAGGAACAATTGCTCGCCCGCGCAAAGGCAACCTCCCACGACCTGTGGCGCTCCTTTAGATTGCCCGACAACATGGTCGTCACCGCTGTCGGTCCGTGCGACTACAAGGCCATAGATGGCGGCTATCGAGCCACTCGCGAAATCACTTATTTGACGACTCCGGGCGGCAAATCCCAGAAGGGCGCTTTCGTCGTCGACGACAAGGGAATGCATCACTCCAATGATCGTTACCTGGTCGCAGCCAACGGGCAAGTCATCCGCCAGAATTTCGACATGCCCAGAGCGATGCATCGGCTGAATTCTGGCATGTCGCCGTTCGACCGGAGCACCAGTCTCGTAGAGAAAGCAGTGCATCTCGGCTATTGGGTCAAGAACAGCTACCCGTTCGACGCTTGGTACCAAGCCGACATGAAGCCTCCGGTCGCGATGAAGCGCGATGGCGACGTTATCTCGGCCACGATGCCGATCAAGTTCTTCGCGGCCGAACAGGATGTCCTTCCGAACCTCGGCACCTTCGAGCTGTCGTTCAACGAGAAGACATACGAGATCACCCGAGCCCAGTGCCTCTGCGCCGACGGCACGCCGTATCGCGCCATCCGCGACACCGAGCTTAACGAGGTATATGCGGAAGCCGGTCTTAAAAATCCCAACCCTTCGAAGTCTCGCCGCCTGAGGGAACGAGTCAAACATGCTTGCGAAGGGCGGGCCGAATCCGTTTGGCGTGAATTCGCCTTGCCGCCTGGACTGGACATCGTGAACGCAGAGCGGGAGTTCGAAGTGAAGGACAGCGGCGTCGACTTCGAATTCGCAAGGAAGTTCCAGTATTCGGAAAACGGACAGGTAAAGCGCGGCACCTTTTGGGTGCGCGTCGGCGACAGTTCCGCAACCTGGAAAAATCATTGGCTCGACGCCAGGGGCCAGGTTATGTCCGAATTCTATCCTGACCAGTCAATTGCGGAGTTCAGGATGACCAATCGACTGCTCGCGGACCTGCCGCCGGAGACAGCGGAGGAAAGCGCTGAACGGCTCGCGATCGTCGCATGGAAGCGGATGTCGTTTGAAGACGGTGTTGAAGCATTCGCAACCGATCCGTTCACCTTCCGCGAGGAAGACGGTCGCATCAGCGCAGTGCGTAAAATCCGATTCTGGGTACCCAACACCGACAAGTTCGGACCCGCATATGCGGCAATCCCGGAGATCGGCGTGTTCAGGGTCGAAATGAACGCTGACACGAACGCGATCACCTCCGTGGAATGCACCTCGAGTGACGGTTCTTTCGAGGTCGGCCATCTTGACCTGTCTGAGATCGAGGGCCTTCACAAGAAGGCTGGTGTCCCCATTGGTCAGAGCGTGCGGCCGCAACGAACTCCCCGCATGTAGGACGGCGAAAGCTCCGGAATCGAGAGGTTCTGGAGCCAAAACCTTTGGCTCAGCAAAAACAAAGGTAACCCCACAGAGACAATCCTAAGGCTCGCAGCAATCGCGACAAAAAAAACTAGCCGACATGGCCTGCGTCTTGTGGGAAATTGTGGTGCTACCGGCGGGATTTGAACCCGCGGCCTCCCCCTTACCAAGGGGGTGCTCTACCTCTGAGCCACGGTAGCATCTGAAGACATCGCTCGAACGTGTTTATGTGTATTTTGGTGGCAATGGTCGGGCTCGAACCGACGACCTCATCATTATGAGTGATGCGCTCTAACCATCTGAGCTACACGGCCAATTCTTGGAATTCAGTCGCCATTGTCTGGCGAAATTGGTGGCAGAACAGGCACTTGGTCTCAGCGGATGATCGGCCCGTGATCTTTGACCAGTACGCCAGCTCCGGCGAATGTTACCCGGGGTACGCCAGGGTTCTGCCATTTTTCGAAGACGTCGCAACAACGTCGATAGGTGGTGCCTGCGGTTGGACTTGAACCAACGGCCTCTCGATTATCGGTCGAGCGCTCTACCAGCTGAGCTACACGGGCATCGTGATTTTGACGGAGACTACAAAGCCTTCGGCGTCTTAAATAATGGTGCGTCCAGGAGGTTTCGAACCTCCGACCTTTGCGATGTCAACGCAACGCTCTCCCACTGAGCTATGGACGCGGGTGACGCCTTCGGCAGATGCCGCCCGACGTCGGGGAAAATGGTGGACGTCGATGGGATCGAACCATCGGCCGCTCGCTTATCAAGCGAGTGCTCTACCCCTGAGCTAGACGTCCATTGAAGTCTTCGTTTCGAAGAAATTGATGTGGGAGCAATCAAGCTCCCCGCCCTGGCCGCGGCGGTCCCGTCTTCCGGTGTTGAGAAGAGGGGCTGGCCGCGGCAGGACCGACCCGGAGGCCGATCAATCACCGCTTCCGCGCCAGTACATCCGTGGTCGCTGTGGACGGTGATCGTGGTTGCCATTGGCAACCCTGAGGTGAGCAATGCGTTACCGGCGACAAGAAGTCAAGTCTGTTGACCTGTACCGATTTTGGTGGAGTTGATCGGGATCGAACCGACCGCCTCTTGCATGCCATGCAAGCGCTCTCCCAACTGAGCTACAACCCCAATATTGCCTGGTGTCCGACCTGAGGCCAGCCCTTCGCCTCTCTCGAGGGTTATCCGTCTTTGGACCAATTGTGTGTGCCGCAATCGCGACTAATGGTTACGACCCCGGGGCGGCGCACCGTCCGGTGACCCTTGGCTATCCGCACCGCCGAAGCCTAACGCGGTCCCTTGGGGGTCGTGTTTCGCGGTGGCCTTCCTTCGAAGGGCGTCGTCCCGGAGACGTCGCGTTCACCGCAGGACCAGAGGCAAAGCGACGCCCGCGGTGTGTCCGCAGGCCTCGCGACCCTCCTCCCGACGGCTGCGGCGTGTCCGCCCCCCTCAGGATGTCCCGATCTCTTGTACTGGCTTGCCAGCAGGATTCGAACCTGCGTCTCCCCCGTACCATCGAGGGGCTCTGACCGCTAAGCTATGGCTATTCCTTTGTGGTTCGGCCCCTCTCGGGGATTTCGTGGCAGCATGCCGAGAAGCATAGCCTCCCGAACATTTATGTCCTTTCCGCCACCCTTGGCGAGGTGATAGCACGGTCAGCGCCTGACCATGGACGCGCGCTGATTGGCTGTGCGTTTTTCTGGTCCGCCGACCTCTGCCACAGGGCATTGGCTATGACCTAAGCCACGACCGTCCCTTCTATGCGGGATTCCCAGATCGCGATGTTCGCGCTCATCAGGCCCTCATCCCAAGCTTGTAAAACTGGAGCCGGCGGGGGTCTCGAAACCGGGCCTGCGCAGACCCTTGTCCATTTCCGCGATCGCGGCGTTCTGCCATTGAACTACTACCGGCATTTTTGGCGGCGCGGGTCGCCCCGCAGGACGCCCGCCTTCGATCCTTTCAGCCACCCGGCTTAACCGTGGTGAATACACTGGCCTGTTCCATACCATGGACCCCTGAACAGGTTGGCTGTGCGCTTTTCTGGTCCGCCGACCCCGCCTTTGCGACATGGTTTCCCATGCCGTGCTTCCAAAGACCGGAGTCTTCGAAATGGTTGCGGGGGTGTGATTTGAACACACGACCTTTGCGTTATGAGCGCAATGAGCTACCTGGCTGCTCTACCCCGCGATAATGGTGAGCGTTCCTCTCAACGCTCAAAGTCTGAGCAATCAACCCAAGGGGATCGCTCTGGAACGCCGACGTCGTCGACGAGTTCTGAAAACTGTCCCGATGCATTCGCGCACCGCCCTTATAAGGGGCTGATCGAGCGGGACTCCCCGTTGGAGCTGCCATCGACACCGATGACGTTGTTAGCTCCCGTTGCGGGGCTACGTCCCGTGGGAGGACTTGAACCACCGACCTTCAGGCTGCTCGCCTGACGCTCCCCCTACTGAGCTACACGGCACGCGGCCCCACAACGGTATAGGTCTGGTCGACTTTCAACGACCCTGGGCCAGCGGCTTGCCTTTAGCGCCCTGGTGAGCGAGGGGTTGCCGATACACCTCGTAGGACAAAGCCGAACCGAGTACGTTCTTTCACCCCAAGTCTGCCTCAGCACGTTGCCCTGTGAGGGCTAAACCTGGTGGACGTTTCTCACAACGTCCTAAGTCTGGCGGTACAGCCGCCGAGGAGACCCGTTTGCTTCGCCCTGCGAAAGCGCATTCGGTCCGGACCCCTCATCGTCGGCTTACTGGGCCAACTCCCTGTCCGTCCCTATCAAAGGGTCATCGCGGAATTCCTTTCGGAACCCTGAAACGTCCGACATCGCTGTCGAACTGCCCGTCGTCTAGGACAACGTATTAGCAGACTTCGAAAGAGGCCGATGCCTTCGTATTTCGAAATCGAAATGACCTAAGTCATTGAATTGGTTGCGAGAGGTTGGATTTGAACCAACGACCTTCGGCTTATGAGGCCGACGAGCTACCGGGCTGCTCCACTCCGCCTGCGCATCGGAAGCCTCGACAAGACCGGCTGCGAAAACCGCGCCGTCTCGGTTGCCCGATGACTGAATTTCCAGACATCGAGTATTGTCTCGACGTCCTGTCATAAAAATCGCCGGGAGCGGAATGCCTCGACTAAGAAGGCGTCGCTCGACCGACGAATTGGTGTCTCCTGTCGGAGGAATGTGGAGCGGACGACCGGGTTCGAACCGGCGACATCTTGCTTGGAAGGCGAGTGCTCTACCAACTGAGCTACGTCCGCATGTGAACCAGGCCCAACCCTCGTCCGGGAAGGCGGCACGATCTTGCCCCTTATTTGCCCCGGCCTTTCCGCCATGATCCGTGGAGATCGCGATCCGAAGCCCGATCTCCCCCTGTCTCGCGCTGTTTCCGCAGCCAGCCACCTGGACCCTTGGAGAGGGTATCCAGCTTACCACCGATACGCTGCGCCGTCTTGCGATGTCGCGCTCTCGATGATCCTATGTGACCTCGTATCCGAGGTCGTGTCAACCGAAATTGAAGACGTCGGTGACAATAATTTTGGAGCAGGCGAAGGGGTTCGAACCCTCGACATTCACGTTGGCAACGTGACACTCTACCGCTGAGCTACGCCTGCATCCGAGGTGGCGTGGACCACCTGTTCGCCAAGCCTTCCAGCCTGACCGCACCTTCCATATCGTGCCAGTACATCCGTGGTCACGATCTTTCGGCGTCAAAGGAATGTCCTGGGACACCCCTATCTCTAGTTTCCGGCAGGAGTTCTACCTGCATGCCCCTCCTGGCGGGAAGGTACTTTCGGCTCTTCCGTTAGCGCGCGTTCGGGGCCGGAATACCTTTTAAGCTACGGAAAATTCCTGGTGGAGCATGCGGGGAATCGAACCCCGTTCAATCGCCGCTAACCTATGTCCTCCGCCCGCATTGCCCTTTCTGTAAGGCGATTCCAGCGCGGGCGTGCAGCCCCGGAAGTCTTGAATTTTGGTGGAATCGGAGAGATTTGAACTCTCGGCCTCCTGCATGCGAAGCAGGCGCTCTCCCAACTGAGCTACAACCCCATTCCCTAACCCTTGCGGGCCGTATTCGTGGTGCTTCGGGACGGGCTTGAACCGCCGACTTCCTCGATGTGAACGAGGCACTCTACCACTGAGTTACCGAAGCATCCGCACTCTCGGTGCGGCGAGTGCCGTGAAAGGCCCTCGTATATATAAGGACGACAAGGTCCGAATTTCTCTCCCGCCGCGACGTTCGTCCGCGGGCTTTCAGCACACCCTAAGGCGCTGAAGTATCGTGCAATATGGCTCTCCAGGCCGGATTCGAACCGGCGACCACCCGATTAACAGTCGGACGCTCTACCGCTGAGCTACCAGAGAACAGCGTCTTCCATTAGGAAGACTTCTGCGAAAATCTCCACCCGCCGCGACCGTATTCGTCCGCGGGTATTCGCAAACCAATCCAGGACCGCGAAGTTGCCGGCACTGCCGTGCCGAAAGTTGGCTGGATAGCCTGGATTCGAACCAGGGACCTTCTGATTAACAATCAGCCGCTCTACCGAACTGAGCTACAACCCATCAACAAGTGTTTGCGTTTGATTTGGTGGAGGTGAGCGGGATCGAACCGCTGACCTATTGCTTGCAAAGCAATTGCTCTCCCAGCTGAGCTACACCCCCAACCACGCATAAACACGTTCTCACGATGTCAAAAAACCGTACCTCCCGAGAGAGGGCCGAGGAAGTCGTTTCCGTCTTCCATGTTTCGAAGTTAGCACCCCGAAATTCCTGCGTCAACACCTAAATTCAAAAAAAGACAATTATTTCAATGACTTAGATGCTAGGCAATAGGTTGCCGACCACCCGTTTCCGGGTGCCCGTATTTCTCCGTCGATGTGGTCCCTGCGCCGACCGTTGTCGGCATGGCGTTACCGTCGTCGTCCATTTTTCGATCCGTCCTGAAGGCAAAACAAAAAGGCCCCCTTCGTCGCCGAAGGGGGCCTTGATGATTTACCGAGTCCAGGAAGCTTATTTTCCCTTCATCCCACCATCCCCTTCGACGACAAGGCACATGCCATTAACGCCCCCGGCCACATTCGCTGCGGCGGCGGTGTTAATGGTTGCGATCTTGGCGACGAAACGGGCCATGTGAAAGTTTAGACTCCAATCTGTGTTCCTCCCAGATATATGCCGGCTCGTCCCCAAGTGTCAACCGTCTGCTTTTGAAGACGCCGATTTAAATCCGGAATGGGATCGATCAAGTTCCGTGATGCCCCCGCGATCTAGGCCGCTTGTGGCCGCGGGCGCTTAGGCGCGATCCGGATCGACCCAATTTTGACCCGCGGTCTCGTTTCCGCCGGCCGCCTTTCTCCCGAATACTCGATATATCCAATTTGAGCTCGCTTTATCATGAGTGGTGGGGACCTCTCTTCTTTTCCGCGCAAGATGATGGATATCCTTGCGCGTCTGGAATACCGTCGTGTCGAATGCACCGAGGACCTCGAGGAGGTCGCGCGCCTTAGGTACCGCGCCTTCAAGGCCAACAACATCGTCTCGGCGACCTCCCCCGAAATGCTCGACGACTCCGATGTCGATTTCCACGCCCACGTGTTCTCCCTCTACTTCGACGGCGATCTCATCAGTACGGTCCGCCTTCACCACGTGACGCAGGAACACCCGAAAACACAGTCGTCTGAAGATTTCGGCCCGGAAATCACCGCGATGCTTGATCGCGGCCTCTCACTGATCGATCCTGCGCGCTTCGCGGCCGATCCAGACATCGCTGGCGTTTATAGCTGGCTTCCCTACATGACACTTCGCCCTGCGATCGCCGCTGCCGTCTACTTCGAAGCCGATCGCGTCCTTCAGCATGTGCAAACGCAACACGCCGCCTTCTACCGTCGCGTATTTAGCGCCGAGTCCATCGTCGACTGCCGTCACGCACCGATCTACGGCTGCGACCTCACCCTTCTGGCAACAGACGTTCGCCTTACGGGCGCGAAACTCGTCACGCGCTTTCCTTTTTTCAAAACGACGGGAAGCGAGCGCAAAGTCATGTTCTCGAAGGGCGCGGGCTCGGAACGCTACAGCACGGTGGTGCCGACGGCGCGTTTCATTCGAGGAGACGATCTGGCCTATACGATGCCGCCTCGAAAGGCGAACGACATCGTCCCCGAAAAGGTCGAGCAGGCTTGAACGGACCCAAAGCCTTCGGACGACTCTAGCTGTCACACAAGCTTCATGCTTGTTTCGCGAGCGGCCGGCAGAGATGATGCCATTATCCAACTCGGCATCCTTGTCATGAAGCCCAATCTTCTCGTCCTTGTCGGCTTCCTCGCCGTAGTTTCCGTCTCCGATGTCTCGTTCGCGGAAACCGTAGCGCCAAACTGCGCTAAAACCAGGACCTTCAAGGTTCCGGTGGCCGCCCAGCGCTGCGCTATCGTTTCGAAGGAAGTCACGACGGGTCGGATCGTCTGTACGCCGGTCCGCAAGAACGACTTCGTCAGCCGCTCCTGCCAGCCGGAAACCACGAAAGTCGATGTCACGGAATGCCAGACGGTTTTCGTGGACACGCCGAAGGTCTTGCCAGGCTGCATCTGAGGCGTCGGGGGATCAGTCGCTTTGTCTGATCGTTCCGGTGCGGAACACGGTCCCCGTCTCCTTCAGACGGTCGCCGAGGCCGACCGCCATTGCCGCCATATTGCGGACGTTGACCAGTGCGGCGTTTTCGTCGCCGATGTAGAGCCTGGAAGACTTGTGGCCATCGGCGATCAGGGCGATCTCCAGCAGGACCTCCTCCAGTCTTTCGATCCGGACGTCTTTCGCCCTACCCTTCCGTCTCTCTTTTGAGCTGCGCCGGATCACGCCGCTTTCCGTTCCACGGATTTCTGGAGAACGTTCAGGACGATGCTCTTCACGAAATCGTCCGTGTTGTCGCGCTTGAATTTGGCCTGGATGTCTTCCATGAGGATCGAGCCATCCTGTGTCTGGCCCATTTCCATAGAGGAGTCCGCCTGCAGGAGGCTGACGAAGGCGCTGTCGACCTTGTCGTCTCCAGACACTTCCTTGGGGATTTCGCCGGGTGAAATGCTGTCGATGAGCTTGCCCGTCAAATCGAACACCGACTTCTCGTGCGGAATCACGACCTTCTTGAGGCGGCCTTCGGCGGTCAGAACGGTAATGGCCGGAACGTGCTCGATGGCATCGACCGCCTGCCTGACGATGTTTCCAGGGTTGAACCAGGTTGTGCCGCCAACGGGGCGCAGTTCCTTGGCGATGTGCATGTGGCCGTTGATCGCCAGACGGCATCCCTTGATCGCGTGCAGCTCCTGAGCGCCCGGATACGAGCCTTCGAAAGCGAGGTCGTGATGGGTAAGCCAGATGATGGTGTCGGCCTTGGGGAAGTAATGCTTGGCGTCGGTCGGAATTTCCTGCCCATACGGCGTCGCGCCGACGGCGACGGTCTTGCCGCCGATCACGAAGGTGTCCAGAGCGCCCGAATAGACGGCGACACGGATAACGCCCGCTTCCTCGAGATACTTGAGGGAGTCTCCGTCGGTCAGGATTTGGTTCGTGATGTCGTGGTTGCCGACATTGGTGATCGGCTGCGTCCAGCACGTCTTGAGCAGACGCAGAAGACGGGTCTCGATCGCCTTGCTCGGCTCGGCCGGCTTGTCGTACATGTCGCCGAGGAACACCGGAACGAGACGGTTCTCGTTGCAGTGGTCGATGACGAACTTGAGCTTGCCGAGGATCGTCTCCGGGTAGTCGTCGTCCGTACGTCGGCCGAAGCGGTATCCCGGCTTGAGCGAGCAGACATGCGGGTCGCCGATGAAGGCGAGGCCTTCGCATTCGCGCATCGTCATTTCGAGCGGAGCGACATCAGACATGGGCGGCCTCGTGGTGATGGGTGTGGACATGAGCGCCGTGGACGAACACCGAAGCGTCGTCGACATGGCTGCCGCAGGTCGGGCAGGCATGGCCGAGTTCTTCGGCCAGTTCCTTCGCCAGCTCCAGCATTTCGGCCTCGATGCGATCGGCCTCGGCCTTGGCGGCTGCCTTGCGGCGCTTGCTTTCAGCGATCATCCCGGCGACCCGTTCGATATCGGCGAGCAATTTCTCGGCCTGACTGCCGTCTTCCAGCTCGGGAAGATCGCGTGGCAGCGAAGACAGGACCGCCAGCTTGGCCCTGATGGCCTCGTTGAGGATGATCGTGTCCTTGATCGCCTTGCCGACACGGATCAGCTCGTCGCTCGGCGTCAGCACCGGTAGCTCGCGCGGCATGGCCTCGAGGACGTCGCGGCGCTTGCGGTTCTGGACGAGATCGTTCGAGGTGCGGTCGAAACGATCGACGATGGATGCCAGTTCGGAGGAGCGACGGACATCGCGTTCAAGCTTGATGAGTTCTTCCTGACCCGGAAGCCGCGAGAGAATGGAGGACACCTCCCGCAGGCGCACGTTGGCAGCGGAAATCCGACCGATGCTGTCGACCAGGCCCTCCGCCTTCGACGTCTCCGCGCGCAGGCGCTCGATCTCGGCGACGAGTGCCTTGAGGCCGTCGAGCGACGGCTCCGCCGCCAGCACCTTCTCGAGCTGGACCTCCCGCTGCATGATACGCCCCATCTCCGCTTCGCCGGCCTTGACGGTGGCGTTGTCCTCTTCGCACATCTTCTTGTAGGTCGCGACCATTTCACGGATGTGGCCTGACTCCTGGCCGATGGACAGGACGTTGGCGCGAACCGCACCCGTCTTGTTCAGCAGGAAGATCGGTTCCTTCTGCTTGATGATGTGCGGATCGAGTCCGGCGATCGGACCGATGCCGATATCCTTGAGCACCCAATCAGGGACCGCGCCCTTGGTCTTGGGGGTGGTGTCGTAGTCATCCGAGAAGGTTGCCCGGTTCGGCGCAAGCAGACGCCACGTCGGGTTTTTCTTGAGATGGCGGGTCCACTGAAGGATATAGCCTTCGCGAAGACCGATCTCGACCGAGCAGGACGTCTCGCCGCGGCGGATCAGCGTGTCTCTCGACTCCCCGTAGAATACCGCGCGCAAGGCACGCACGAAGCAGCTCTTGCCGATATTGTTGTCGCCGATCAGCGCATTGACGCCGGGGTGAAGACGAAGTGTCTCGTCGATATACCCCTGGAAATTCATCAGACGGATATAACGGAAGCCCTCTTCTTCGTCGGTCCACTTGTGGGCCTTCGGGTTGTTCTCGATACGCACGCCTTCGACGGCTTCCGGATGGCCGGATACGCTGGCGACCGAAATTCCTTCGGCGAACTTGTTCATGTTGTGGTGCGAGATCGCGAAGCACTGCATGCCGAGCTTGCGTCCGGCGTCCTTGATGACGGAATAGAAACTGGGAACGCGGTCGTCCTTGATCCAGCAGTCGCCCTCGTCGAGTACGATGAAGCGCCGCATGCGCGAGCAGACGATGGCCAGCAGACGCAGGCCGAGAACCACGACGTTGGTCTTGGCACCGCCCTCGTCTTCGAAGATGTCTTCGCTGAGATCGGCCGAAATACGGGAGACGATGTCGAGCGAAGGCAGGCCACGCTCGATCTCCAGTTCGAGGCCGATAGGCTTGGCGGTCTCGATGACCTCATAGACCAGCGCCGAGAGCAGCTTCTCGAGATCGGCGACGCGCTTGCGGTAGATGTCGGCCTGCAAGTCTTCGATAAACTGCTCGACGTCTTTCTTTTTATCCAGACGACCCTTGGCGTAGCCGACGGAAGATTCCAGTTCCGCCTTGCGGGACGCGAGAGCGTTGAACTCGCCGCGCGCCAGCGCCACGCGACGGATCGCGTCGTCGAGTTCCCTGCGCATACGCTGTTCTGCCGAGACGTCCATGACGTTACGCCCGGGCATCGAGGGCCGCGAGAGCGTCCGTGACCGACTGGAGGCCTTCCGCGAAACGGTCGACGATCTCGGTGTTCGTGGCGTAGTTCTGCTTGATGATGTCGCGCACCTTGTCGAGGTCGCGGGTGCCCCAGCCGGTTTCCAGCTGCGCCAGCAGTTCCTCGAGGTCGCGTTCGCCGCGCTCGAGTTCGGCGTCGAGGCGGATCATCTTGTTCAGTTCGGCGGCGTGCTTGGGCTTGAGGCGGTCGATGATCGCGAGGTTTTCGGAATCTTTGCGAACGGCGGTGGGGTTGCTCATGTCAGCCGGAACCTTTCATTAACGTGGGAACACACATAGAATGCGGAGTCTTCATTGTCAACACAAGGCCGCTGATGTCTTCAATTATACCTTGGTGACGTGGTACTGAAAAGGGATCGGGGCCTTTCGGCCCCGATTTCATTACTTCTTCTTTTTCGGCATCCCGTTATTGCCAAGCCCCTGAGCGGCGGTCGGTTTGACGGGCGGCTTAGGAGAACTTCCTCGTCCTCCTTGACCACCTCCCTGCTGCTGGCCACCTCCCATGATGGGCATCTTGTGCAGTGCCTGCGTGGAAGCGATAAGGGCTGCCACGTTCTGGTGGGTTTCCGCCGAGTCTCCATAACCTGCTGTCGAGCTGATGCCCATCCAGTGGCCGACACGGTCGGCGATTGAGGGGATCAGTCCAGTGATGCGGAGGGTCATTGTCCACTGCATCCAGCAGAACATGACCATGCTTGCCAGCCACTGCCAAAGCCAGACGAGGCCCAAACCGTTCTTGACAACCCCCATAGTCGTACCCGCTTCAAGATGTTCCCCAGTCGACATATAGAAGGCACCAGACCAAACGAGGTTGAGGGTGTTCAGTAGAGCTGGAAGCAACAGGAGCATCCCGCAGAATGCCAGCATTCCCAGAGCCGGGCGAAGTAGCAAGTTGAATAGCAGCCCAGCGCCTGGAGATTGCTTCTGGTCGAAGAATTCCGTCCCATCCATACGAATGAACACAAACGCCCAAAGCACGGCGGCAATAGAACCCTCAAGGAACATGATGAGCCACTGCACGCCCATGGTGAAGACCATGATCATTGGTAGAAGCGGTAGAACAAACGAGTGCATCAACCCTACGATGATCATGATCATGATGAACCAAGAGAACCACCTGGAGATACTGTCTGCGATCGACGAGGCTGCCCCTCCGCCGAAAAGGCCAGCAAGACTGTTCCCGAACCCGTCCGCGACCGCTTTGGCACCCCACATCAGAAGCAATGCGTAACTCGCTGCGGTTAGAACGTTGTTTCCAAACATGATCATGTCCCCGATTGGGTCGGCCGATGCCTTGCCAGTGAACATGTTGTCGATATTCTTCGGCATCAAAGAAGACACTGCTGAATTGATCAAATTTGACGTGTCATCTGCTCCGCCAGCGTCAGCGTCCTTTGTGTCGACCGCCTTCGATGCGGTAATGAGCGACTGTGCGAATTCCAGCTTCTTTTTGGTCGCCGGATCAACAGCAGGGGATGTCGATGCCATTTGATCATTCGCGAGTCCCGAAACGGTACCCGAAATAGCTGACAGCGAACGTTCCATTGCACCAGCAGCCATAAAGCCGCTGTATTTGACTTGCTCGACCAAGTTGGATCGCTTGTCTTTCGTGAGGTCCAAGAAGATTTGGGTGGCGGCTTGGCTTATTTTTTTATCCCATGCGTCTGAGGCCTCATTAAGTTTGACTTGGATCGCCGGGGGAACGGTGGCCTTCGAGCGCAGATCAGCGATCACAGCGTCATCACCCGCTTTGATCGAGTCGCCGTTTTCGTTGATGAACTTTCCGGTTCCGGCATAGTCCATGAATCCTTCTGCCCGAATGGTCTGCCTTAGCTCTTCAGTCGCCTCCGCGCGGGCCTTGTTGAATTCCGCGATAGCTTCTCTAGCCGACCCGGTCGAAAAGATACCGTCGTTTGCGCCAGGTTCGTACGCTTCAAGGCTGAGCCTGCCGCACGATCCGTAATCCCAAATCTGTCCATTCTTGGTCATTGAATCCCAGACCCAGGAGCTCGCGGGCTTTTCTGGACTCGCGGCATTGTAGTGGTACCAAGTAAACATTCCTGATGGCATGGCACCGATCACGCCTGCACATACTTCCTTTTCGAAGAACTTCTGAGCATAGTCCCGACCTGACAACGAACTCACCTTCGAGTTCGTCGATGAAACGCCGTCCTTTAAGGCGGTCCCCAGATAGGCCCCGATAAGATTGTTGGCGAGGTTAATCGCCGCGACGCCAACGCCATCACGCAGTATATAATGTACTGAACTGAACCCGTCGCCGACTGGAATGAGCAGACCGAACCCGAAGACCACTCTTAGCGGTGCCCAAATCTGGTGCCAGCGTTCACCCAAAACCTTTCCTGAGTAAGCTGAATGGACGATGCCTGCCACCGTATGGTAGGCCATGAACAAACCGCCGAAGAAGGCGAGCGATGCCGTCAGAACAGCGAATGCGTTGGCATAAGGCGTATTTACATCTGCCGCACCAACGATGTTCGTGCATTTGCCATTAGTGCCGAAGAGCGTCTGAATCCAGCCCCATGCAATGTCATGGCAATCAGGTAGCGCTAGCAGGTCTATCATTTTTAACGACTCCGGGATACTTTGCTTAAAGTATGTTTTGCGGCTTTGAGAGACGCAAACGGTATCTTGAATTAAAATGTTGACATCGATCATTTCGTGTCTTAAATACGCTGGTAGGAACGACAAAGGAAGGACTTCGCCGATGGCACAGACTCAGAACCTCATACGTGGCTTCATAGCCCTCATAGTGCTCATAGCCTTCGGCGCGCTCATAGTAACGAACCCGATCGTTACCAGCGTTGCAGGCGGTGTGTTATGGTCTCGTGACTACAACAGCTCCATGAAGGCTGCCTACTACGAGCGCAACTTCCAGCGGGTGTGCCCGGAATATAAGGCGGCTTCCACGTGGGATCGCTGGTTCGACCAGAACCTCAGCTACATAGGCTGGTGTGACGGCTACATAGATCGTCTTTAAGACGGCCAAAATTTAAAAGGCGGCTTCACAGCCGCCTTTTTTGCTATTGTGTAACCTTTGGTATCCAGTCGAAGGAGGCTAAGAAAACGTTGGGAGATTCAAGCCTTTGATGCCTGAACATCCAGTTGGTGAACGCGGCTTTGAACGTGAACGCCGCGCCCACCGGGATCGGCGCGATATGAAGGACGAGCGTGGTTATCGCCATGCGATCTTTTAGAAGCAGGTCCAACGCGAGCCAAGACGCTGCAGCTACGGTAAGGGCGGCATAGAAGTACGCTGACCTCCGGGTATTGATAAGAGCCCTGCCAATGCCGCTTTCCTTGACCCCATGGAGCTGCATCGCGGCCCGGAACCTCAGCTTGCCGTCATAGTTCTGCGTTTCCACCTCCGGCAGGGCATCAAGCTTATCGTCCTTAGTGAGCAGCTTGAACATGAGTCCGAGACGGCCGAACGACTGAGCGACACCCGTGATGACGTTGCCGGCGATACCACCGATCGAGGACAAGCCGGTCAGATAGCCGATTTTGCTCTCTTTCCAGTCGGAAGCGCCCAGCAGGTCCTCAGTAACGATGGCTTTGAATTCGTTCTTTTCTTCTTCAGCCTTGCGCTTTTTCGATTTCCACAATCCGAGCATAGCAAATCCCTTACATACTAAGACAATGGTGTCCCGAATTCCCGTCTTAATCAAGACGTCGTGGACTTTCCTGATGTTGAGGCGAGAAGAAAATGGCGATTGCGACGGGGATCAAACCCGCGGCCTTCCGATCGACAGTCGGACGCTCTAATCACTGAGCTACGCAACCACTCGCCCGGTCTCCCGGGAAACTGATGGTACACCCAACGGGAATCGAACCCGTCTCCCCAGAGTGAAAGTCTGGTATCCTCACCGATAGACGATGGGTGCATATGAAGTCTTCGTTTATGGCGGCGATGACGGGGCTCGAACCCGCGACCTCCGGCGTGACAGGCCGGCGCTCTAACCAACTGAGCTACATCACCATCCGAACCTCACCGTGTCACCGACAAGGGCATGCAGCGCTTCCATTTGGCGGTCCCGACAGGCTTCGAACCTGCGACCTACCGGTGAACTACCGGTCGCTCTCCCGCTGAGCTACGGGAACCGTAATGGCACCAGTAAGGGGAATCGAACCCCTCTTTCCGCGCTGAGAACGCAGCGTCCTAACCGATAGACGATACTGGCATGCGCACGATCAGGAAGGCCGCCCTGGCCAGGTATCAAACTGCGGGTTCCGAAGAACCGTGGAAGCTCTCGGCCTCCCTGATCGTGATTTCATTTATGCCACACCCAATTTCCGGCGTCAACGACAAAAATACAAATTATGTAATTATTTCAATGGCTTAAGTTGATGAATACGAGTTGTCGTTCACGCACTCCCGGCGTGTTCGCAAATGCTGGCAATGTGGGTCCTCGGCGTCGTGTTCGTCGCCGTCGTCGCTTTCGTCGCAATCGTCTTCGTCAGGCATTCCGTTCTCCGTTCTGGTCTGGGGGTTAATCGAAAAAGAAAAGGGGCCGCTCGATGAGCGACCCCTTTTGGATGGACTTCCGTCCTAGACAAAGAGTGGCCGCCCTCAGGAGCGGCCACCGCATGCGCGGTCACCGCCTGGTGGTATCGTCCTCCAGACGTTCTTCGCGTGCGGTCATGTTGAACAATGCGCGCATTGTCGGTTCCTTGCCTTTTCTTCAGGTCTTTAGATACCGGAGGCGCGCGCGTAAGTCAAACTCGCTTGCCAGTTGCCCCAACGAATGCAAAGGTTTGAGGATATGAGGACGCTGTCCACCGGAGCCAAGATGAAGATCGACGTACCCTGCCGCCACACCGCCGAACTCGGCCGGCTCTTTGCCGATATTGGCCAACCCGTTCGCTTTGTCGGCGGGTGCGTGCGCGACACCCTCAAAAACAACGCCGTCAAGGATATCGACCTCGCCTCCCCCGCCCGTCCTGAAGTCGTTCTCGAGGCCGCCGAGGCCGCCGGCTATCGCGTCATTCCCACCGGTCTTCAGCACGGAACCGTCACGGTGGTCATCGACGGCGAGGGTTACGAGATCACCACCCTGCGCGCCGACGTGGAAACGGACGGCCGCCACGCCACGGTAGCCTTCGTGAACGACTTCGAGACCGACGCCGCCCGCCGCGACTTCACGTTCAACGCGATGTCCGCCGATCTCGACGGGACCGTCCACGACTATTTTGGCGGCGTGGACGACTTGGCCGCCGGCCGCACGATGTTTGTTGGCAACATGGATGACCGGATCACCGAGGACTACCTCCGCATTCTCCGGTTCTATCGGTTCCGCGCCCGCTACGGTGGCTCGGAGCCGAGGGGCTACTCCGAGGGCGTCTGGAAGCACGGCGACGGGCTCACCCGCATCTCCGGCGAGCGCATCTGGAGCGAGCTGTCTCGGATCATCACGGTTCCGACCTATGCATGGCCGACAGTCAGGGAGCTGGACTACAGTGGCATTTTGCGCTCATGCGGGCTTGCCATCGATGGCGGCGACCCCCGCGTGTCGATCGCCCTTATGGTGAACAGGTTCGCGGCCAACCGTCCTGCCGCGATCCTCGGCATGCTCGCTCGTGACGCCGAAGCGCTTGAGGCAGTGTCCGAACGATGGAGGCTGTCCACAGCCGAGAGGGCACTCTCCCAAATCGTCCTCGACATCCGCCGGACGGAGGCTTCCGAACGGGACAGTCTCGACACGGAGATGTATGAACCGCATTTCTGGATCGACAGAGCGGTCGAAGGCGAACCCATCGAAGATATCAGAACCGCTCTGTATCTCCTGGGACACGAGTTTCTGGCAGAGCGCCTCCCATCAGTCCCTCCGGTGTTTCCAGTCAAGGGGCAGGACCTGTTGGATCGCGGCATGAAGCCAGGCAAGCAGGTCGGTTTGAAGCTTCGAGAGCTCAAGGACGCATGGAAGGCGTCGCGTTACACGCTTGATGCAGACGAGCTACTCGCCGATCCGACACCAGCGCCGATCGCGGGAGGACCACGTCCGTGAAATTCGATTTTTCCATGATCAAGGGAATGCCGAACGGACGGGACGCCAGCCGCTTCCAGCCTCCGCCCATGCCTGTCGAGAGGCCACGTTTCGTCATTCCGGAAAACAGCTACCCGGTGAAGCTCGACGAACGCATCCCGCTACTGGACTTCATTCAGTGGTGCGTTCCCAACGATCCGACGACCGACCTCGGTGCTATCGGCAGGCTTTATGCGAGCCTCGAAGGCGACGACGTTAACGCGCCGGCGCAAAGACAAGTGCTCAAGTAGATTGGAGGTCAAGGAATTGGCAAACGAAAAGCAGGTCGAAGCTTTCATGGAGCTGGCCGAGGAATACGCCCGCCATCTCGTCGCAGTCGATTTTTGGTCAGGCCGCGTCAAGAGCGCGTCTCTGATCGAGGCTGCCGAGGACGTGAAGGCAAAGCTTAGACGGTCTATCTCCTCCCTAGCTGGGGACGGCGATTTGTTGGAGCAGCAGCTCGCGCCGGACATCAAGGTCCAGGATTTCGTGAACGCCTTTCACGACGTTTTCGAAGGCGCGTCATTCAGTGATGTCGAGGAACTCTGCGGTCGTACCGAAGCTGAGATCGACTACATCCTCGATGTCCGCGACAAGACCGAGCATCTGCACGCGTAGTCAGCCATTTTCACGGTCGCTCCGTTGACATGTCTTGGCTCCAGCCGCCTAATTGATGTTGTCAGGAGCCAGTCACATGAGCAGCAAGAACCGCATCTCCAGCCGATATTCATTCTATGACGTCGAGGCGAGCGGCCTTATGCGCGGGGCCTTTCCCGTCAACATCGGCTGGTCCATGCACGGCTCCACATTTTCTGTCCTCATCAAGCCGGCAGATACGTGGCGAGAGGACAGATGGGACGAAGTCGCCCAGTCGATCCACGGGATGTCGCTCCACTACCTGCGCCGCCACGGAAAGGATGTCCGACAGGTCGCCCGCATCCTCAACGATCGACTTCGCGGGGAGACCGTTTATTGCGATTCCGCCGAACGGGACACGGAATGGACCGACATGGTCTTTTCGGCCGCTGGTGTCCGCCGCGAATACGCCATCAAGAGCGTCGGCCCATTGATCGGCGGCATGGGCGTGACGGCGCAGGAAGCCTTCGCCTCCTTCGAGGCCAAGCGCGAGACCCACCCTCCTGACGGTGTCGCCATTCACGGGGTCATGCACCTCCAGGCGGTCGTCGACGACCTCGAGCAACAGGGAATTATCCGCGCATGAGGACTCTCTTGGTAGCAATGGCGATTTGCACTCTGCCGACGTTGGCCGGGGCTGTCGATCTCACCCTTCAGAAGATCGCGCCTATCGCGCCCATTCCTGTCGGCGGCGTCACAAAGGTGGAAATGGCTCCCCCTCCGGGCATCGCCGTGACACCTGACCGTCCTCGCCCCGCATACGAGGTTATCGGCGCTCGAGAGGTATCCTCGCCGTCTCGATACCAGCCCAAGTCGGTCCCTGTTCCGCGGTTCAATCCCGCCAGCGTCAGCTTTTGCCAGGCCGACAACCTCTAACCGCATCCGCAAGCTCGCAAATTCGGAATCCAACTCCGCGATTGCAAGGTTGGCGTCTCGTCTTGCCAATCCCGTGACGATCTCCCGAAGTCATTAATTAACCCGTTAACGCTTGCTTAGGGACGCGCGGCGAAAATCGCTTGGGGTCTTCGTTTTTATCATCGAAGGCCTTGCCCTTTACGCGCGTGCCCGATACGCGCAGAGGGAAGATGATGCGAGGACGGTATATGACGCTCAACGTGCCGAAATACATGATGGTGATGCTGGTAGTTACCGGCCTGTACCTCACCGTCGAAATACCCTTCTCGATCTACCTTGTCCGTGTCCTCGGCGGCTCCGCGACGCAGGCCGACATCGACACCGTCGAGAAGTTCGGCCGTCTCCTGACCGGCATCGCCATCGCGCTCGCCTACGTCGGCATACGCACTTTCCCTCGCTACCATCGTTGGGGCTTCACGTTCGCCGCCTCCGCGCGCGCTGCCATATTCCGCGCCCTCCCGATTGTCGCGCTCACCTTCGTCGGCCTTCATTTCTACGGCGAGGTCCGCGGCATGTTCTCGAGCGGCGAGGCGCGTAAGGAAGCGTTCATATCCAACCTCGCCAAGCGTTCAATCGCCGAGGACGGCTTGAACGGCATATCTCCGTCGCTTTCTCCGAGCTGGCTGGCGGCAGTATCGGGCCTGCCTGCCCTTCTTCCTTCCGAGACCCTCGTATCGATGAGCGGGAAGTCCATCGACGAGCTGGCTCGTCGCGAGGCCATACGCTCGCTCGGCGATGTCGATGCGGCCCGCGACGCCTTTGCCGCCGATCTGGAAACGCAGATGGCCTCAGCCTACAAGGAGTTCGACCAGGCGTCCCGCCAGTACCTCGGCACCGTCCGTGACCGCGACAACATGGCCGAATACGAGTGGGACGACTTCCGCCGTGAGCTTCGCTCGCACTTCGGCACCTCCATACCCCGTCCTGGCACCGACTATCACGCGCGGGTCATACGCAAGATGCGGGAAGACGGCCTTCAGGTATCGTCCGGCTATCGTCTCGACGACAAGGCGACCTTCAAGACCATGGTCGGCAAGAAGATCATACGCGAAGCCGCGACCGCGTTCGCCAAGGGCATAGACAACAATATCGGCAAGGGGTCGAAGCTGCTTCCGGGCGCTGATGCCGCGACCTTTTACGCCGATCCTGCCGTCCAGCGCCTCGTTCGCGACCGCCTGAACATGAAGATAGCACCGGGGATCATAGTCACTCCCGACATCAAGACCGCCGATTTCCGCGACGGCGTCTACCCCGCACTTGTCCAGAAGGCCACGGCGCAGATCGCCGAAACGGCTGGCATGTACGCTCGTGGGTTCACGTCGAACGCCAGCCGCGAAACGGGTGAGGCAGCTTTCAAGGCGGCGACGCTCCCGACGACCGCACTGCTGCTGTCGCTGACAGGCGCTCTGTTCCACATACACAAGTTTTCGGGCTACCTCATGCTGATATTCGGCACGGCACTCCGTTCGAAGATACTGGCGTCCAAGCCTTCCCGTCACGTATTCGCAGCCGCCGCCCTCGTTCTGGCGATCATAGGCATGCGCCCTGCGATCCCGACCGAACTCGACAACGTTCTTGCGAAGTGGGACGCGGGTGTCTACGGCCGTGTCGTAACGGGTGCCATAAGCCTTCAGCCCGGCCTGTTCCTCATAGGCGACACCATGGCGGCCAACGGTCCTTGGCAGATCATAGGCAGCTACCTGCCTGCGCCGCGTCATTCTGAGCTTGCGCTGGCGTCGATCGCTCCTGCGGTCTCAAACGAGGAAACCGCCTCCGTCATACCCGTTCCGGAAGGCAAGCCTGAAATGGAGTTGGAGACCGCTTCGGCAAGCAACATCCCGGTGCCGATGGCTCGCCCGACGGTGGACTGATGGTAAACCTCTGACTTTTCCGGGAATTTCGGTACAACTCGCCGAAATTGGAGTTGGCAAACCCTCGCGGAATTCTGCATAACCCTCAGAAGACACGTGTTCTCTTCTGGGGGTTTTCTTGAAGGTCATTTCTCTATTTCTTGCTGCCGCCATTTCCCTTCCGGCTGCGGCGTTCGCCGATCAAAGCACAGACCACGCCTACCGCATGTGTTCCGCTATGGAGAACACGGGCCTTCCAGCGATCTGCACCGTTTCCAGCACCAGCCATACCGTAACGATGACAATCAACATGGTCGCAAGCGAGGCGCGGACCTTCTGCTCTGGAGCCGTCAGCCAGATGCATCAGGTCGGAGCCCATTTCGAGCCAGGCTGGACACTTAGAATCGTTTCGCCCGCCAACGGCTCCAGCCTCGCCGAATGCAGCCTCTGAGGTCTCGGCTGTGATCAAACCCCTTCCCCTTCTCGGATGCCTCCTCTTGGCCGCTCACGGTGCGGCGGCAGGCGGGTGGTACCCGAACGAACACCCCGTCGAAATGGGCATCCGCACAGGGACCACGCCGAGCGGGGCCGAATACAGGATTATGCCCGACAAGAGCGCCACCGTCGCGAAGGATGGCGTTATCTGGGTCGTCAGCTGCAAGATCGATCCGATAAACGACGACAAGAACTGTGGAACGCACGATGTCTTCGAACGGGTCGTAGTCAGCTTCGGTACGACAGATCGGCCGACCGAAATCTGTCTTCCTGGCCATGATTTCCCGGGTCGGACGGCTTTCCTGAGGGTGGACAAGAACAAGGCGGTCGAGACGCGTGAAGACGGCTGCTTCGGGGGCGGGCTGATTGCGCAGATGCTGAAGGGAAAGAAGCTCGTCAGTCGGATCGTTGTTTGGCCTTATGATCGTTTTGATGACGACACGACGGACCTTCTGGTCCTCAAAGACGCGCTAGAACTCGTGAAGTACGTCAGGTCGCTATGATGCGGAGCGGACGGGCGGCTAGGCCGCCCGTTTGGTTACGCCGCCCTAGAACGTGCGAATGATATCTTCTACCCTCGACGTGAACTTGGACAGCGTCTCGCGCATCTGCGCCTGTGCCGCTTCGTTTTGGTCGATCCGCTTCTCGAACTCGGAGAGTTTCTCGACATATTCCTTCTGCTGGTCGCTGCCCGCCGGCATGACCTTGAGGTTCTCGCGGGTCCGTTCCTGGCTTGCCTGGAGGGCGTTGTGCTCCTCGGACGCGCGCTCCAGCTGACGTCTGGTTTCGAACTCGTCCTTCTTCGCCCTCGACAGCTCGCTGAGCTTGTCCTTGATGACGGGATCGAGCGACGTCGACGACCACTGGGCCAGATCGGCGGCGTTGAGGTCGGCCAACTGGTAGGATTCGCCGCCCGGCCGGGTCAGCACAGCCTTGACTTCGCGGGTCTCGCCCTTGGCGACCTTGACCTTGAGCCTGTAGTCCGAGGCGCTCTCGCTCTTGAGGTCGGTCGAAGAGAATTCCCACCCATCGCGCTTGGGATGCTCGATCAGGACCGTGCGTTCTGCATCGGCGGCCCCGTGAACAACGTAGGTCGTCTCTTCGCGCATGACGTTCTTGGTGACCAGCACGCCGTCCACGACCTTGATCTCGACGGTCTTGATGCCGCTGTCCGTCTTCGTCTCGACGTTGACCTTTTTGTCGAGTGCGAAGCTCGACATGCGGGTATCGCCGTTCGGCAGGCCGAGCAGGCTGGAGTCGCCGATATAGGCCCCGTTGCTGTCGTAGACCGTCAGGATGCCGCCGGGGAGGCTGACACCCGTGCTGTTTTCCAGCGACACCGCCGAGATAGGGTGGCTGTCGCCACGGTCGGGACGGAAGAGCGACACCAGTTCGGCGGCGACCTCCTTGTCGACGATCGGAACCGAGACCGTGTCGCCGTTGTGGATGTCGTAGGTGCCGTCGAGCTTGAACGTGGCCGAAATGTCTCCCTCGGAGGCCGCGGCCGACTGGGCATAGGACATCTCCGGCGATTCGGCGACCACCCCATCGGCCATGGCCAACGGAGCCGCCATGGCGGGAACCGCCCGTTGCGCCCGAGCGCCACCGAGGTCCGCTTTCGCCAGCAGGTTTCGCACCGCGCCCTTGTCGGCCTCGGGGATGCCGACGTTGTCCACGGCGATCGGAAGCTCGTTCCGCTGCTTCCAGAACCTGTCGTGCAAGCGCTGCGTCAGCGTGACAGGAGAGCTGGAGTTCAGCACGATCCCGACGTCGTTCCAGTCTTCGCCGGTGGCATTCTCGAGTACGGCCCACGCCTGCAGCCGCGCCTTGCCACCTGCGCCGACGACGACACGGTAGGAGGTCTTCCAGATGGGAGCGGCGACGACGTACGAGAAATCGACCGCGCGCTTGCCCTTGCCGTCGATCTTGACGACGACGTTGCGCGCCGTGTCGGTGACGTTGTTCCCGACGACGGCGACGGCCGCCGCGATCTTGGCGCGTACGGCCGGATCGTCGAACTTGACCGTCGACGCGCCATCGAGCTCGTAGCGGGAGATCAGGCCGTCATCGCCCATCAGATTGAGATAAGTCGCCTCGGCACCTTCAGACCGCTTCTCGGTCTCCACGCCGAGGACGGTTCCAGCTCCATTGTTGCGGCCCTCGACCGTTACCTTCGAACCCTTGAGCGAAGTCAGGAGCTTTGGAAGCGCAGTCAGGTCGTCCGGCGTGAACGGAAGGTTCTTGAAGGTTTCGTCGAGCGGGTTTGGGCCGGCCAGCGACAGGTCTTTCACCGTTCCCTTTGGATCGAAGACCACGAGGCTCTTGAGGATGTCGTTGACCTGGTCCAGCGGGACTTCGATCCTGATCTCGCCGTTTCCGTCCAGCGTCGCTGTGCGCCTGATCTCGGCGAGACCGCCGGACGACAGGGTGACGGATTTGACCGGGGAGTTCGTGACGCCTTCCGCCAATGCGGAGAGAGGCTGAAGCATGGCGATCGCTGCCACGGTTGAAAGCAGGATTTTTCTGGTCATATCAATTCCTTTCAAAAGCAAAGGGGGAGGCCGTTGAGCCTCCCCCGATTCATTGGCCCGTTCCTCAGTTGTAGACGGGGTTCAGGATTTTCGTCCACTGTCCGCCCTGCACCTTGACGGACTGGGTGTACTGCCTGGTTCCGGCATAGAAGAGCGGAGTGTTGTCGTTCGCGTTGTTCGTAGCGTAGACACCGAAGCTATACGGGAACTTGGCGTTCGAAGCAGCGGCCCTGAACGCGATCGATCCGATCCTGTTGGCTGCCGAGAACACCAACGTTACCGACTTGGGCGCGAACTCGTTGTCCGCCGTCGTGAATGTCTCTGTCGTGCTACCGTTGAAGTCGATCAGCGACGTGCTCGCCGTATTCCCCTGATCGGACTTCAATGTCGACGAGATGACATCGATCTGGTTGCCGGCGATGTCGAACAGGTCGATGTCCGCGATCTGAGACTCGCCGTTGGCGGATGCTTCTGGAGTGAACTTGATGGTGATCGTCGAGGTCAGCGGCATATCGGAACCGCCAGACGGGATTTCCGTGGCGACGAGATTGCCTGGCAGGGTAGCTGGTGACCCGTAGCCCGTGTCGGCGATGGTGATGAAGTCGACATCCTTGTACGCGATGCGCGGGATCGTCGGAATGTTCGAGTTGGCCTTCCAGTGAGCGTAGTCGATGCCGGTCGCCGCCGACAGCGAATAGGCACTGATGAAGGCATCGAAATCGTTGTAGCCTGCCGACTTGAGGGTACTGACCCACTTCTGCATCGTCTGGCCTTCGCCCATCAGCGAAACGCCGTTGTCCGAAATCGTGACCTGCGGGACCTGGAACGTGCAGACGCCGATGCTCGCCATTTCGACTTCGGGCCCGGCCGGAAGGTAATGCAGGGAGTCGTTCTTGAGCCGGCCGCAGGAAAGGTTAGTCTTTGGCAGGCAGGACGCGCCGTCCTGGAATTCGCTGTTCGTGCAGGGCGACGGCGCTGTCGAGCAGGTGATCTCCGAAATACCCGGCATCTGGAACGAGCTGGAGATGTTTTGCGTGCCGGTTCCGCGGATCGCGCGCGTCGCGGGGCTGTTGTCCTTGCCGATCTTCGCGATGCGGCCACCGCCATTCATGGTCGATGAGCAGAACGCTTCGGCGGTCGTATAGTCGAAGCCGATGGCGCGGGTGCCGACCTTGGGCGATGCGAAGACGCAGTTGCCGTTGGCGTCGAGCGTCTGGCTGGAAGCGGAGAAGCCGTTGTCTACGGCGAAGGTCCCGCAGGCCGGAGGCGGCGTTTCCGGCTCTTCGGGGTCTTCCGGGTCGGTGGGATCGGTCGGATCGGGAGGGGTCACAGTACCACCGCCGTCGACGAAGATTGTCTTCGTATAGCGATAGGTGAAGCCTTTGTGGCTGTCCGCGGCGAGAGCCAGCGTCGATGACGAGGCCAATGCCAACAGCAGAGTTACTGCGCCTTTGAGTTTCATGCGTCCCTGTCCTTTGTTATTCCGTGCAAGTCTTTGTTTTCCCGCATCGGCGTTTCCCCTGACAGTAGCATTTGGAAAGACGCGAGAAAACAAGCCGCCGGCAGATGTTACCCCCGGCGACTTGTTTATAGTAAGACCTCGTCAGGCCATCGTGTTCGATCTGGACAGGTTTTGGCTCGGCTTCCTGTCCTCCGCGAAGAGGTTGCGAGCCTGGATGATGTCCTTGCCGATGGTCTCCGGTGTCTGTTCAAGCATCCATCCGTTGAATTCGATGGCCTTCTCGATCATTTCCTCGGTCATCCAGTTCATCCCGCGGATATTGGAGGCCGCGTCCTTCGGCATCTGCGAGTTCTCGAGCATTCTGCCGACCCGGTGGTGCTGGCTGCGCATCTGCTTCCAGAACCGATAGTACGGGGACTTCCATTTCGTCTGGAAGCCGGATGCGTCCTCGAGAACGAACCCTTCGACAGGCTTGCGGCCGAACGTGTGCGCGAGGCCCTCTTTCTCGGCCTTCCGGTACCAGGCGAGGAACTGGATTTTGTTCTCGAAACGCATCGCGCGCTGCTTTACATCGAGACCGAAGTACTGACCCACTTCCTTGACGGTGTCATAGGAGGCCTTGCGGAAGTCGGTCGCGCGGCGGACGATATCCAGCAGCACGATGTTCGGCTCGTCGTACTCGATGATATGCGGGTCGTTGACCGGATCGATGACTTCGAAGGTCATCGAAGACTCCGTGTCGCGCAGATAACGACGAAGTCGCTCGAAGTTCGGAGCCGAGACCTTCTCGGCGAGGATGTCCCGGAACCAACCCGCGAACGGCCCGTCTGCGGTCGACTTGGAAGCCACCATCGGGACATCGCGGCGCGCGTCGTACCCGAGGTTGCCGAGATAGCCGTTTTCCTTCGCATAAAGGGTGACCGGGAACTGAAGCGTTTCCGCAAGCACGTCCACCTGGGTCGACGCGATTTCGCCTATGTTGAAGAACTTGTCGTAGCCGCGCGCGACGATTTCCGACGTCTCGCCGTCGAGGAAAAGACCTCGGGCCTTCACGACCACGTCGTCCCACGCCTTGTCGAAAAAGACGTCTTTCGTGAAGTTCAGAGAGTAGACGTGCGGGAACGTTTCGCTGTTCTTCTCCCTGACACCCGTATGCCGCTTCATCTGTTCGAGAAGGTCGGGATCGAAGAACTTCTGCGTCGGCTCCTGCTTGATGATCCAGTCCGGATAGCGCTTGCGAACCTTGGTCCGGTTGTCGGCCGGATTGTTGATGGTTTCCAGCGCGAGGCGAACCGCCAGCGGACGGAACACGCGGTTCTTGTAGCCCTTGGTCTGCCAGCCGTCCTCGGTGAGCGTGCATGTGCGCAGGTGACCGCCGAACTCGACGGAATCCTCGAGGTTGAACGACAGCGAGGTCGCCCGGATCGCCACGCCCTTTTCGTTGCGGTGACCGTGGACCTGGAACACGCCATGGACGTTGGCCGCATACTGGCTGTCGACGTCGTCGCTCCAGTTGCCTGTTCCGCGCGAATACTGCTCCAGCGAAACCCTCCACGGATCGCCTGGAAGCGTCGACAGTCCCGCGTGGTTCACGAAGACCGTGCGGCCGCCGTGCGTGTAGATCAGGAATTCGCGCGCCATGTCGCAGACCTTGTCGGCGTCTGCTGGTGTCAGGCCCTCGGCCTCGAGCTGCGGCAGCGTGCGATAGGCGAACTCGTTGCTGACCGGGTCGTAACCGCGGCTCCAGCGGTGAAGATGGTCCTCGTGGTTGCCGTGCATCAGGGCGACGTTGTCGCGACCGACTGCGTTGTCGACGAACCAGCGCAGCACCTTGCCGTTCTCGATGCCGCGGTCGAGCAGGTCACCGACGAAAACGTAGAACGTGTCGTCGCGGAAGCCATTGGCCAGCGGACCGTCCTTGCCTGCGAGAACTGAGTAACACCCCTGGACGTCGCCGATATGGACGACTTCCTTGTAGGCGGACAGGTCTAGGACAGGCTCCTGAAGCCAGGTGCGAAGGACGTCGATGTGCGATCCCGCCTCGTCGCCCTTGATCAGCGTCTCGCGGGACGGGTCTTCCACGGTGAGTGGGTTGTCCTTCATGATCTTGACGAAGCGCTCGAGCGACTGGCGTGGGACCTTGCGAAGCTCGTGACGGCCTTCCTGACGTGCCAGCGCCGTCTCCAGCGAGACATCGGTCAGGTCGACGAATGCGATCTTGTAACGATGCTCCTTCGCCATCCGACGCCATTCGGCGAAATCGGATATCTGCATCCCGGTCGTGTCGATCACAAGCGTCTCGCCTCGGCGCATGCGCTGGTCGGCGAGGTCGTGCAGCATGCCGAATACCTTCTGGTTGACATCCTGGTTGATGATCATCGTGCCATGGCTCGTCAGCATGGGCGAGGCGACGACGCTGCGGATCGCGTCCGAAGACAGCGTCCACTCGTTGAGGCCGAGTTTGTCGATGGTGTAGCTTTTTCCCGAACCCTGCGGTCCGCGGAAGACGACGAGCTTTCTCATTTCGAATTCTTTCTTTTTCAATAGTTGGCGCATCTACCCATCATCGTGGGCAAAATTCAACCCTCGCGTCTTCGTTTTCGAAGTTTTCCGACTTCATTTGCCGCTTGGCGTCTTGTTTTTCCGTGTTGCCAATCTCGGCTATCCGATGAAGACTTCATGTAACCAAATCCCATTCGGAGACCACATTTGAACAACGAAGATCAAGAAGACCTCGATTTGGCGCGGTCAATCCTCTCTGTCATCAATCATCCGGAAAGGCAGTATCTCCGTCTGATCGACAACATCGTGAAGAACGGCTCTCCGCGCACGGACCGGACGAAGGTTGGCACGCGCGCGCTCTTCGGCGTGCAATGCCGTTTCGACCTTTCGGACGGCGAGCTCCCGATCCTCACGACCAAGAAGGTCCTCTGGCAGGCCGCCCTCAAGGAACTGCTCTGGTTCCTCAAGGGCGAGACGAACATCCGTCCTCTCCTCCAGGAAGGCGTCACCATCTGGACCGACTGGCCGCTCGCCAAGTACAGGAAGGCAACCGGTCATGACATCGCACAGAAGGACTTCGAAGCGCGGGTCGTCGAAGACGAAGCCTTCGCGTCCGAATGGGGCGATCTCGGCCCGGTGTACGGCAAGCAGTGGCGTCGCTGGCGCGACTACGAGGGCGGCGAGATCGACCAGGTTGCCGGCGCACTCAACCTCATCGGCCATGACCCATATTCCCGCCGCATCATCATCGAAGGCTGGAACGTCGCGGAACTTTCCCAGATGGCGTTGACCCCGTGCCACAAGAGCTACCAGTTCTTCGTCACCCCGTCGGAGGAACGCTATGGCGCGAACGGAGAATACGGTGGCGAGCACAACGCCCACCTGAAGGGCCGCAAGCGCCTGCACCTCCTGATGGTTCAGCGCTCAAGCGATACAATCTTGGGTGTGCCATTCAATTGGACGACGTCTTCGTTTCTTTTGCATATGATGGCCCATCAGGCGGACATGGACGTCGGCGAGTTCGTCTGGCAGAGCGCCGACACCCACGTCTACGACAACCATCACGACGCCGTCGCGACACAGCTTGCCCGCGAACCCAAGGGCGAATTCCCCAGGATCGCCTTCAAGCGCAAGCCAGATGACATCTTCTCGTACAAATTCGAGGACTTCGAAGTCGTCGGCTACGACCACCACCCCTTCATCAAGGCGGAAGTGGCCGTATGAACCTAACCCTAATGGCCGCGGCCGATCTCGAATGGGGGATCGGCATCGACGGCAAGCTGCCGTGGCTTGTTCCGGAGGACCTCAAGCGGTTCAAGGCGCGCACGATGGGCAAAGCGGTCGTCATGGGCCGCAAGACCGTGGAAACCCTGCCGTCGACCCTGCCTGGCCGCCGCATCCTGACGCTGACCCGCAATCCCATCGGGTTCGGGTCGCATGACCTCGGGAGCCTGCTCCTTCACCTCGCCTCGGAGCCCGACGAAGTCATCGTCGCCGGCGGAGGCGAGGTCTACCGGGCGCTGCTTCCTTACTGCGCCAAAGCCGAAATCACCCGGGTGAAGGCCGTCCACGACTGCGACACCCGCCTTCTCAACCTTTCCGAACACGGCTGGACGCTCGTTCGCAGCGAGCCGCTCTCGGAAGTCTCAGACCTCGAAGAATGGAGACGCACATGAAAACCTTCACCATCACCCACCCGCAATCTGTCGAGTTCAAGCTCTTCAGCACCAATACACCGTGGCTCAAGGCGGAGCCGGATGCCTCGCAGGGCGAATTTCCGCTACCGCGCTACGAGTCCGAGGAAGCGGCCGCGCTCGATGTCCGTGTGTTCATGGACGAGGAACAAGTCTCGATCGCTCCCGGCCACAGCTTCAAGTTCCGCGCCGGCTTCGGCTTCCACATCAACAACCCGTTCATCGCCGCCCACATCCTTCCGCGCTCCGGATCGGGCGTGAAGGGCCTCAACCTCAAGAACACGATCGGCCTCATCGACAGCGACTATCAGGGCGAACTGTTCCTGACCGCCATCAACACCAATCCTGAAGGCACCGATCCGATCGTCGTGACGCGCGGCGACCGCCTGTTCCAGCTGGTGTTCGTTCCCGTGATCCGCGTCGACCGCAACTGGGTCGACGAGTTCTCCGCGACGAGCAAGCGCGGCGTCGGCGGCTTCGGCTCCACCGGCAAGAACTGAGGTCGCGATGGCATCCGGACAGATCATCAATGACCAGGCGATCCGCGACATTCCATGGCAGGCGGTCGAGAAGGCTCTATCGAGGCGCGACAGGCACCTCGGCTTCCTGAACGTCCTCCTGACGGCGCTGTTCGCCGCCGCTGTTGGCCTGATGTTCGTCCAGATGCCGCCTCAGCAGCTGGCCATGTTCCGGCTGATGATCGGGGCGCTTTGGCTCGCCTCCATGTTCATCGACACGATGGAACTGGCGAGTTTCGTCAAGTCCGTCCGCGCGCTGCTTCCGGTGGATGCCGTTTGGCGTCTGCCGACCGGCGCGACGGCGCGTTTCATCAAGGCCGAGGCTCGCAGCCTTCGCTTCGACATGGACCCCGGCAAAGTCTCGATTTCCTACAAGACAGTCCGTGACGAGGCTCTCAAGGCGGACCTTTCGGCAAAAACGCAGCTTGGAAAGGGAAACGCATGAACGACAACATTCCGTCGAACCCTGCGCCTTGGAACGAAATGGTCTCGATCTACGACCGCCATGACCGCAAGGCCCTCACTATCGCGACCTACACGCTCGTCGCATCTGTGGTGGCAGGATTTGTCACAGCCGCCTTCTACGAAAACGACCTGATGTTCAACTGGTCAATCGGCTCGCTGTTTGGGGCGATCTGCGTCGGCAACGCCTTCATCGCATTCAACGATAAGGGCCGTCGTGCCGCGGTCAGGACACTGCTCGGCAAGGGCCGATGGTCCCTGCCGGACGGAGCAGTTGGGTCGCTGAAGGACTCGAGCCGTGACAATGTCGAATTCGGCCTTGCGACCGGCCGCGCGGTTTTCACGGAACGGGAAATCCGCGCGCTGGCGCAAGCGTCGCACCCCTAGTCCTCTCGGAGAAGACGAAAGGTTAGTGCAGTGTGATCTTGCCACCGCCATAAGGCGCGCGCGAAATCTCGATGGCATCCAGGCTGCGGTGCATGCTGTCGATTCTGGCGTTCATCCTAGCGTGGAATTCGTCGGTTTCACGCTCCTCCTCGCGGGCCTGCCTCAGTTGGGCGCGGACAACCGCCCATCCAAATCCCACGGCGACGGCCGTGATCAGGGCGTATGACGCGAAAAGCCAGAGAGAGTTCGTCCCGGTTTCCTCCGCATATCGAACGGTACTGCGGTACTGGAGCCAGCAAAACGCCACGACCAACCCACCGAACACCGCCATGAGCGCGCCCATGGCCGCGACATTCGCCCGGGCGCTGAAACCAGCCGCCGCCCACCAGGCTTTGAATTCCTGTCCGAATTCCACCGCACGTTTGATCATGATATCCTCGCGTCTAAAATTGTCGACGCGGAACATGGCAGATAATTAAAGACGTCGCAAGCGGTCAGCGATCGAAAAACAGATCGGCGCACACGCCGTTGGCGACCAAGGCGGCCTTGAGCTTGTCCATTGCCAACGCCTCGATCTGACGGATGCGCTCGCGCGTGACGCCGAAGTCTTCCGATATCTCTTCGAGGGTGTCGGGAGTATCCTGAAGCTTACGCCGCATGATGACCGTCGCTTCGCGCTCGGTGAGCGTCGCGAGGGCCGCCGCGATCACCCGCCGCATGGCGTTCTGCTGGTCTTCTTCGGCGAGGATGGTCTCAGGCGTCACCTCGTCCATGACATGGAGGTCCATCTGCGAGGTGACGTTCTCGTCGCCGACGGGGGCGTCCAGCATGATGAACGGCATGGCGGCGAAGACGGCGCTGTCGTTGCGCCCCGGCTGTATGCGCCCCATCCTGGCGTCGATGAACGCGCGCGCCGGAACGGTGATGTCGTTCAGGACCGAGGCGGCCGCCATGGCGACGTAGTTCTGAATCCACAGCCGGGAATAGGTCGAGAACTTCGTTCCCTTCTCGGGGTCGTACTTCTCGACGGCCTTGCGGATACCGAAAGACCCCTCCTGTGCTAGGTCTTCGATACGGTTTTCGTCGTTGGTGAAATGGGAGGCGATGGAATAGCAAAGGCGGGCATACGACCGCGAAATGGCATCCAGCGCCTTTTCGTCCTTCGTTTCCTTGTAGGCCCGAATGAGCCTCAGCTCAACATCAGGGGCCAGAATCGGTTGCCTGAGCGCCGCTCCCCTGGTGAGAACCACTGTTACCTGCCCTTCGCCGGGATTTCCCTTAGTAATAGTGGGAATGCCGGCTAGGTTTTAGTCAAGGCGTTATTGGCTAAATAGTGGCGAAAGCGAATGTTATGTTTCTGCTTAAATACTCTGTATTGCCAACCTGATTTTGGATACTACCGCCATCCTCCGCTCTACGAACATCTCGATGAGAACCTCGCGTTCCCTGTCTTCCCCGTCCAACGGAATTGACAAGGCTTGGCGGAGCTGACCGATCGAGGCACGGCTCGCCAGGGATCGGATATGGTTTTCGATCTCCTCGTCAGGCGCTCCGAAGTATGGTTCGAGGTCGATTTCCTCGAGGTCTCCGTAAGCGATCTCGGAGTGGATGTCGTGCAGCGGGTTTTCGTCTTCAATTTCCATCTGTCTTTTCCTCGGTTCGGACGATCTCGACGACGTCGCCCTTTTCGTCAGGCATGCCGGTCGCCCTGTCGGCGACCACGGTTTCCGCGCCGTCGGGCAACTCGAACGGGTCGAACTGGAAGTCGGACGCCGCGTGATCCAGAATACCACGGGCAATGCGTCCAGCGGTGTCTCCGCCGGCGGCACCTTTGGCGAGCGGCTTGGAGTCGTCCCGGCCGACCCAGACCACCAGGACGAAGCGCGGACCGTAGGAGGCGAACCATGCGTCCTTCGACTGGTCGGTTGTCCCGGTCTTCGCGGAGATCGGCTTGTCGAAGCCCGCGAAGGCATTGCGCGCCGTTCCGGCATAGGTCACGCCTTCGAGGATCGACGACAACTGGGCAACGGCGATCGGATCGAATTCCGGCGCACGGCCAGCGAGCGATACCGGGCCTTCGGAGGGAACGAAGGTCGGCTGGATATGGTGGCCGCCGTTTGCAAGCGTCGCGTAGGCCTCGGCGACGTTGAGAGGCGATGTCTCGGCCGTGCCGAGCGCCATCGAGTAGGTCAGCTTCTCGGGGATTTTGATGCCGGCGCGCTTTGCCGTCTCCGCCACCTGATCGAGGCCGAGGTCATAGACGAGGCGGACGGTGGATTCGTTACGGGACAGTTCCAGAGAGCGACGCAGTGTGATCAGGCCAAGCCCGCCGTCGTGGCTCGTCGGCCGCCAATCCGCAAGACCCGGCCCCTGTTCGATCGCGATCGGTCGGTCTAGGATCGGCGACATCGCGTCGAAACCCATCTCGAGCGCCGACAGGTATGCGAACGACTTGAAGACCGATCCCATCTGCCGCTTTGCCTGGGTCGCCCTGTTGAACTCGCTCTCCTCGGCGCTGAAGCCGCCGTCCAGCGCGCGGATCGCGCCGGAGGAAGGATCGAGGACGACGACGGCACCCTGCACCTTGGGGACGGAGACGATCTCCGGTCCGTTTCCGAGGTCGCCGATCAGAACGGCGTCGCCTGCCTTGAGAAGCGACGAGGCCTTCTTGCGCGAGGTCCAGGCAAGCGAAGCGGCGGTAATCGTCACCTCGCCTTCCTTGGTCTCCACGACGGCGTCACGGCCTGCCTCGACGACGACACCGACCTTCCAGTCCTCGGCACCGGCCGGCGCTTCCAACGCCTCGTCGGTCCAGTCGACCGGGAAGGAGATACCGCTCGCGAACGGGCCCTGCCAGCCGCTGCGTCGATCTTCGCGCACGAGGCCGATCCGCAACTCGCGGTGCGCCGTGCGTTGGAGATCGGGGTCGACCGTCGTCTTCACCGTGCCGCCGTCCTTGTAGACGCGGTCACTGCCAAGCGAGGAGACCAGCGCACGCCGCACCGCTTCCTCAGGAGAGCGGAAGGCATATTCGGTTTCCTGTGCCGCTTCCTTGCCGCCCCGGACAAGCACGACCGGTTCCGCCATCGATCTGTCGTAGGTGTCCTTGTCGATGTAGCCCTCTGCGAGCATCCGGCCGAGCACGTAGTTCCGACGCTCGACGGTCCTTGACATGTTCTTGACCGGGTTCACGACGCTCGGAGCCTGCGGGAGCGATGCGAGGACCGCCGCCTCCGAAACCGTCAGTTCGGAGACTTCCTTTCCGAAGTAGGTCTTCGCGGCCGCCGCGACGCCGTACGCGCCCTCGCCGAGATAGCTTTCGTTGAGGTAGATTTCGACGATCCGCTGCTTGCCGAGCGCCTTGTCGATCTTGATGGCCAGCAGGGCCTCCCTGATCTTTCGATCGAGCGTGCGTTCCGGCGAGAGCAGCAGGTTCTTGACCACCTGCTGGGAGATCGTGGAAGCGCCCCCCATGCGTCCTTTGCTGCCCTTGAGGCTGGCGAGCAGCGCGCGCGCCATGGCTACGGGATTGACGCCGTTGTGGGTCCAGAACTTGCCGTCCTCCGCCGATACGAAGGCGTTGACCACGAGAGGCGGAATGTCGGCGTAGGGAACGTATTTGCGGAATTCGCTCGCATGGACGCCAAGCACGGTCCCGTCCACCGCGAGGATCGTCGTCCCTTCCTTGGGCTTCCAGTCGACAACCGTCTGGATGTCCGGAAGCGTCGGTTCGATCTTGCGGACATAGGCGATCCCGGTTCCGACGGCGGCGAGGCCGACCAGAAGGGTCAGGACGGATGTCCCCGCAAGGAACGTGCGGGCGAAATTCATGAAGTCCACTCTGCGGTTAGGAGGCCCTGAACATGGGCGGCAATGAAGATGCTAACGCCAGGAGAAAAGCCTTGTCACCTTTTTTGTTCGGCACCGCCGGGATAACTTCGACGTCGTAGGTCTTGCCGTAGATTGTCATCGCGCGTACCGCTTCCTCCGCATAGGGGATCGCCTCCTCGAGAACCCCGAAGATGGCCTTCGCTGCGTTCCTGGCGTCCTTCGTCAATGCGGCACCCGCAGTCACCATGACCACCTGCGCGCCAAGCAGCTCCCACTTGAACGCGGCGATCGCCGGATCATGTGACGGCCTGCCGTCGACGCTATCTATGGCGTCCTCGATCTGCCTGCGGTATGCGCCGAAGTGCAGGACCGCCTTCACGGCGAGCTCGGGCTTCATCTTTTTCGGGGCGTGCGCCAGTTCGCGGCCGTACTCTTCCTTGCCTGCGATAAGGGCGGCGTTCGCCCATGCAAGGGCTGCCGCGCGTTCCGTCTGGGAGAGCTGCTGGACGAAATCCATGATGTTGGCGGCGGCGTTGGCGAGTAGCGCCTCGGCCTTGCGCTCCTTGACGAAGGCGAATTCGAACATGTTGACTGCCGGCTCCCGGGTGTACGGGGTTTATTCTGGCAGGCGAAATCAATGTAAGAAAGTCGCCGGCTGAAGTGGGACCGCGAAAGCTCCAGCCTCATTGCACCGGCTTGTCGCGCGACGGTAGCCTTTCCATGAGTGTTGATATGGGCATTTCCAGCCCGTCCCACCGATGGATCACCCAAACCTACGCCTACCGTCCGCCGGGATTTCCCGACTCATGTCGATGTTTGATTGCGTACGAAACCCGCCGGCTGAATTGACAACACTACCCGCTAATACAACCTCTAATTCTGTGGTGGGGAAGCCAAGTATGCGTGTTATAGGCGACGATAAATTCGGTGACGAACTGGTCAGGTATATGCCTGATCTCAAAAGATACGCTCTCAGTCTCAGCGGCAAATTAGCCGATGCGGAAGAGATCGTGCAGGAAACGATGCGCAAGGCGCTCGACATGAGGTCGCAATATAGGGAGGGAACGGACATCCGTTCCTGGCTCTTCTCGCTTCAGTTCAATGCCCACCGATCCATGATCAAGCAGGCGGTGCGTCGTCGCACGCGGGAAACCTTCGACCCGGATGCGGCCGAGGCCTATCCCATGCCGGCGAACCAGGACGACTACCTGCTTTACACGCAGGCGGAAGAGCTCATCGAGAAACTTCCCCGAGAGCAGAAGCAGGCGCTCTACTGCGTGGTATTCGAAGGTCTCAGCTACCAGAAGACTGCGGAAAAGCTTGCCTGCAGCGAAGGAACTGTTAAAAGTAGGATTGCACGGGCAAGGTCTGCCCTGATCGAGATGGTTCACGAACCCGAACCGCAACGTCAGCTGGCCGCCGCTGCCCCGAGGATGTAAAAGGACGAGACGATGCGCGCCTGTTCGCGGAACGCCATGCAGAAACGAAAAACCCGGCACCGGGGGTGCTAGGTTCGGATTTCTGCGTCCTTTCGTAAGACTTCGAAGGCCGGGAGAAATCCCGGCCTTTTGCATGCCCGGTGCGGTCAACCAAAACGAAATTGGAAGACGTGACATCGCGGCGCAAAGCTAGCCACGATGTCGTTCGAGCTTAAGACTAAGTGATTGATTTTATTGACTTTTCTTTCTTTTTGCTATTGACGCCGATTTTGATGTCCGGCATATTCAAATCATCGAAAGGGTGCTTAGCTCAGTTGGTAGAGCAGTCGGCTTTTAACCGTCTGGTCGTCGGTTCGAGTCCGACAGCACCCACCACGATATGGATGGATAACTCAGTAGGTAGAGTGCCTGACTCTTAATCAGGGCGTCGGGAGTTCGAGCCTCCCTCCATCCACCAAATTCGGGATGTTAGCTCAGCTGGTAGAGCAGTTGACTCTTAATCATCAGGTCCAGGGTTCGAGCCCCTGACATCCCACCATTCCTCTCAAAACAAGACTTCAATTGCACCGTGCGCAGCGCCGGCGCTTGCTGGCAGTGCTTCAGTGAGGCACCATCAATGCATGTCGGGGGTGCCGGACCATTCGTTACCCGGACGCGACCAACAAAAAGGCGACCCTCTCGAGAGTGGTCGCCTTTTTGTTTCGCAGAGACGCCGCTAGATTCCGAAGGTAATCGGCGGCGGCGCTGTCAAGTCCTTGATGCCGAGGCGCGGCCAGTCGCATTTCCGGTCGAACTGAGTCTTCGCCACCGTCCTCTGGCACTTTGGATCGGTCTTGAACGCATAGCCTGGCAACGACACATAATGGACCGCCGGCAGGCACAGCGCGGTCGCCAGAGCCAAAATCGATGCGGTATAGGCAAGCTTCACTTTTCTCACCTCCTTCGCGTTCGTCACGACAGGAAGGATTGTCCCACAACGAATCACCATCGGACAGCTATCCGATGGTGCTAGGCGTACTAGACCATCCGGATCAGCTTGTACGGCTTGATCGGCCGGAACACGCTGTAGAGGTATCCGAGGGCGGGAAGACCGAGGAGCCAGACTTTTGTCATGATAATAGCGTTCGTAAGACCGTCGGCGTGACCAGGATCGGCGCTGCCAGGATCGGCATAGTTGGCTGCCAATCGGGCAAACCAACGTGGGTCGAGTGCCTCAGGGTGTACGCCTGCGATTGCCCACACTCCCAAAAAGCTCGGTAGATAAACCAAGCCGATCAAAGCGGCGACGGCGAAAGCGGCCGCATCGGAAACAGCGGGAACAAGTCCTCTTGCCTTCCTCGCACCGAAGTAAAGCGCACCAAGCAGGAGATGGGACGTCAGCACGTAAATAACGAGGGCGGTAACCTCGTTGGACTCGTAGATCGCGGTGTACTTCCCGTACCAACCGATATCTTCGAGAATGGCAGGCCTGAAAAGCAAGCTGACGCCCTGCAAGGCAAATGAGGCGCAAATGATCGTCCACATGGACACCGCCGCGAAACCCCAGTCAAGCGCCGTCATGATACGCACCCTGAACGCTGCACGAATGTCAGTCATGGGTCTCCTCCTTTTCCTGCCAAGCTTTGAACTCAGCCAGGTCGGCCTTTGTTCTTTCCTTGTCGATCACCGGGGTTTTGTCCCTGCCGTGTTTGGTTTCGCGGACATAATTCAGATATGAGCGGTCCGCGTCGAGGATGGCTCGGCCCTTCGCGCCAGTCGGGGCGGCATAGTGGAGATACGGCGCAAGAGCGAGCGGGAAAAACAACGCCGCAAGCGCGCCGAACACCAAACCTCTCCTGCCCCAACGGACAGCCAGATCGACCATCTCCATCGCGTCGGAACACGCGGCATGAAGTTCCGCTCCCATTGCCTTCAGTTCTTTATTCCCGCGGACGAACCGGCGTTTAGCTATCTCCAAGGCCCTGATGCGGTTGATTTCGGAAAGGTCGGCCGGCAACACGAGGATGCGGTCGCCTTTATTGAATTCGCAATACATCGCTGCTGCCTCTGTTTCCTGGACGGTTTCCCGGTTCTCGATGAGAAGGTATCTCTTGTCTTCGATTTTCAACCTGTCGCCTCTTTGTTGCTTGTTCTGCATACAAAGGTTGAGGCATTCGAACATCCTGTCAACGTTTCGAAGACTTCAAATTGTTTCCGGTTTAAAACGGAAAGGCGGATCATCGCTGCCTTTTCATTTCTTCGGTGTCGAAAAGTCTTTCAGTCGGCGCGGCCCGTGAAGGTGCTGTCTCATGTCTCCGTTCTAGGCCCAGGTTCAGCAGCGACCCGAGTGATGCAGGCGTTTGCATACATCAGCACCGGGATGAGGATCGCTGTCACCTTGAGCGCTGCCGATCCGTACACGAACGGGCGGTCCGCTGCGTCGAGGTAGGCGAGATGCGAGCAAAGGGTGGCAAGGGTGTGCGGCCATAGGAAGTCGACCATCGTGGAGTCCAGTACCAGCCCCGCCATGAATGCCGGGAGGTAGCAAATTGTCAGCATACCCCCGAGTATGATCGACACCACGTCGGAAACATTCGGCGCGGACTTCCTGAGACGTCTCGCGACCCAATAGGCCGCCCAGATCGCCGTGTGGAATGCCAACGTGTAAAAGAGGAACTTGCCGATCATGATCTCTTCGGTGAGCGTCAGCGTGTCGCGCGACCAGCCTGCCTCCCTCTGGAGGATCGACTTTGAAACGATCGGCGGTCCGGCGTAGGCGATCCAAGCCGAGTAACAGGTCCAGAGAAACACAGCGGCGAGGCCTATATCCAGCGTCGACATCGCCTTCCGCTTGAGATCGTCGTTTGTGTAGGCACTCACGGATCGCCCTCCCGTCCGTCACACCAAGTGGACGCGATCATACTCCTTGCGCACGGCCTTGGCGCTTATCTCTTGGGGTAATTCGCGTATGCCTTTCAGGGGGAGTGGTTCTCCCAAAAACAAACATGGCGGCCGTCGGCCGCCATGTCGAATTCCTGTCGATCAAGTGTGGATTACATCCGGCGACCGAAGACCGCCGGCCGACTGGAGACGCGCTCGAGATGGGACGGCATCGGCGGTGTCTCAGGCTGCAGACGCTCAAGGCGCGCGCCAACCCGTGCCATCATGCTTTCACCCGCCGACGGACGGTCCTCGGCTGTCTGTCGCGGCGCGTTGAAGCGAGTTGCTACCTCACGGTAGATCGCGTTGATCTGCCGGCCGGTCTCCTGGGTGTCGACATAGCCGTCGTTCTTCTTCCTGATCTCGTGGACCGCTTTTCGCGTGTTCACCAGCGCCATGACCTCGTCGAGCGTGTCGCAGATGATCCTGATGTGACCCGTTTCGCGCCTGTGGGTTTCGGTTTCGACGACCATGGCTTCCGAACACTGGTCGTTTTCCGCCATCGTGAAGCGGATCGGATGGCCCTTGAGCGCCACCGTGTTGGCGGCGAGGACGCGCGACGGCGAACCGACGAAAACGGTGTTGTAATCGCTCATGGTCAGGACCCCGAAAGCGTACCTGTTTGCCAGGCGCTCAGGCGTGGCGACTTCATTGCGGTCCAGAAACTCGATCATTGGCGTCTTCCTATTGATCCGTTCCAACAAGCATAGTGTGAATTCAGGCAAGGAACGCCGCCGGTTGACTTTCCGCCCGCCGGATCGGGATAATTGATGATCTCGCACTTCCATCGCTTCTGGAGACCCACCGATGATCGGCACGCTCATTCAACGCATTCGCGACGCGATAACACCTCCGGCATCCTTCCAGGCGCGTGTCCGCCCGTGGCTCGTCGCCGCCTTCACGGAAGACTTCGACACCGAGGAACACGCACGTGAAGCCCGTTTCATCGAAGAGGCCATCGAGCTGTTCCAGGCCAAGGGCCGCAGCTTCGAGGAACTGATCTCCGTTGCCAAGTACGTGTACTCGCGCCCGGCAGGAGAGGTCAGGCAGGAAGTCGGCGGTGTCATGACGACGCTCGCGGCTCTCTGCATCGTCAGCAAGCTGGACATGCACGAGGCTGGCGAAGCCGAGCTGGCGCGCATCTGGACGAAAGTCGACGCCATCCGCGAGAAACAGGCCAACAAGCCGCGCCATTCGCCGCTTCCGGGCGCTACTCCCGGCGAGTTCATTCCCGAAAACAACTGGCAGCCGACAGAGGCGCAGATCAACTCCGCCTGCATGAGCTACCGCCACGATTTCGGGCTTCTGGAAGGCGAGGAGCGCGAGATGGTCAGGTCTCAGGCACGTTGGTGGCTCCAGGCCTGGATGCGGGAGCTTCCGAAGACCCCCGCACTGCGTGAAATCAAGGCTCCCAAGGTCCTCGAAGCCTAAGGGAGCCTCGCAAGGCGATCAGAAGCGCGGTTCTTTCGCGCCGCCCATTTCCTGATAGGCGCGCTTGACGGTCGATTTGAAATTCATGAGGGATCGGTGGTCGCTCGGAGTCTTGCCGCTGAACAGCTTCCGCTGTTCTTCGCCGCAACGAATGACGACCTGAATGTGATTGCCCTTCGAGATGCTGATCTCGTGGTCCATCGTTACCGATCCGATGACCTTGGAAAGTTCCCTCATCCGTTTTTGGCAAGACGTCATTTCTGCGCTCCTTCGCTTGGGGTCATCGATTGGCGTCTTCGTATAGGAACAAACCGTGAATGTGAAGCTTAAATCGGGGTCATCATTTCTTTTTTCTTAACGCGCTCCACAGCCACACCGGTTGCTCGCTCGGGGTCTTAAATTAAGTTGACGGCAAAAGCAATCGGAAGAACACTCGAATGCATCAATTGCCGGAGTGACCAATGATGATCGACGCTTTCCTTCCAAACTCGCCCACGGGACTGCTGGGATTTTTCACGCTCATCTCGGTCATCGCGCTCGTCTTCGGCGTCGTGCGTGTCAACACGCATACCGGCCCTCTCGTCGTGGGTTGCGGAGCGATCGGCTTGATGACGGTCGGCGTCACGTTCTTCGTCTTCCTCCATCTGGACTACCAGCGGAACTCCTTCATGGAGACGCGCGCGGCGCTGATGCCTGTGCAGGAAAGAGAGTTCGTTCAGTATTGCTCCCGAGCGGGACGGATCGTCGATGGCGCTACCCCCGCGACCGCGCCGAATTGCTATGACCTGGACATCTATCGCGTCTGGACTGATGGCGATCGTTACTACCTCGGCGTCGTGAAGGGCGACCGCGCCCGCATCGAGGCGATCTTTGACCGCGACGGCCTCATAGCTTCCGACCTCAACTCGATCGTCTTCATGGACCCCGATATCGACCGCGACCGTATTGGCTTCGCGTTCTCCCGCAGTTGATGCGGCGTGTCAAAGCGCAAACGCGCGAAAAACCTCGATAGTCTCCCGCGGGGGATGTCGAAACGCGCGAAAAACCTCAGCACGGGTTTTGGTGTCGGATTGACACCTATCGCCGAGCCAAAAATCGGCAGATCAATGCGGCCGGACACCCATCAGGCGGCCAAACGCGCGGAAAACCTCGGTACTCTGCATGGCTTGCAGTCAGCCTTCCCGACCGAAGCGCGCGGAAAACCTAGCTATCCGCGCAAAATTCCTCGCTATCGACCGGTCTTCTAACTCGAATGGAGTTTCTCAGGACCGAGCGGTTGAAAACATACGGCTTTTCCTGTTTTCTGCCTGTGGAACACAGGAGCGGACGCGTTGAAGAGAAGACCGGAAACCGATCAGGACAGGACCGATGCCAAGGCGTTTGCCGCCATTCTTTATGAGCGTTTCCCCGAAGCCTTCGTCCACCCCCGCTTCCGTGGCAAGGGGATGTCGCCCCTCAAGGTAGGCATCGACCGCGATCTCAAGGCAGTCTTCCCCGACGTACCCAACCGCGTCATCAAGACGTTTCTTTCCGCCTACACAGGCTCCGAGACCTACCGACGTCGCGGAACGATGGTCGGGGCAGCCCGTGTCGACCTGCATGGAAACGCCGTCTCGGTCGTCAATGCCGATCACGCAAGGAACGCGCGGCAGCAACTCGGTAGGCTCTCGGCACGCAACGAAGGCAGCCCTGAACAAGGCTATTGTTCGGCGACCGGAAAAGTCGGATACGACAGCGTAGCCGAGGCGGCTGGATACGGCCGGGCAGCGATTTTCCGAACCGGAGGGGACCTTGCCATGGCCAAAGGATACCAATGCGAAGACTGCGGTCGATTTCATTGGGGGAACCGGCTTCCGCCGACCGAAAAACTGCGATAGCTTCGAACTCGTGGCCGATCAATGCCACCGGAGACTGACATGACCTGACCCATCCCCTGTCGACAACTACCGGAACCGTTCCAATCGACGGTCGGAGTTTGTCCAAAAACAGGAGATGTCTCATGTCTAAAGTTTCCGTTTCGCTGGGTAACAGCGTTCCCAACCATATCGTCAACCGCGACAAGGTCGCGCAAAAGGCCACCGCCCTCGCGGAGACCTATCTGCTTCCGTCCGGCATCGAGTTCGCCTCGTTCGAGCATGACGGTCGGGTCTTCGCGATCTCGGCCCGGCTTTCGATCGAGGTCGATCTGGTGCCCGGCCGCCTTCCGGATCACGTGATCCGCGAAGGCGGCCTTGCGGTTCCCAAGCGCAAAAAGCTTCGGTTCGCGCCGAAGCCCTCCTGAGGGCGTTGCTTGCCCGCGGCCGGCCGCGCTATGGTCGGCCGCAAGGCCCGACGGGCTAAATCGGAGAAGACATGCGCCTATACCACGGAACGTCGTCGAAGCATCTGGATGCCATCCTCAAGCACGGACTCGTCCCGCGCGGTGATCGTCCGTCGAACTGGGCGGCTGCGTCGGCGAACGACAGGGTATACCTGACGGATGCCTACGGCCTGTATTTCGCCCAGTCGGCGCGCAAGGAAGTGGGCGAAGACCTCGTCATCGTGGAGATCGACACCGATCTGCTCACCGATCAGGATGCGCTTCACGCCGACGAGGACGCCGTCTGGTTCATTTATCAGCACGGCGCTCTGGACGAGCGTTTCATGCCGCCGTCCGCGATGATCGACAAGAACGAACAGGCCATGCACTTCTCCCGTGTTCTCCGTCCCATGGCGGAATCCGGCATCGGCTACGAGAAGTCCATGGAGTTGCTCGGCAACTGTACCCACGAAGGAGCGATCCCACTCTCGGCGATCACGAACATCATTCGATATTCGGCAGCGGAAGGCCCGTGGTGGGTCTCGTTTCACGACCCCGTCATCTCTATCCTCAACTACCGTTTTCACGGCTCCGAATACCGCGCGACGCAACTGGTCGTGGCCGGAAGAATGGACGAAGCCCGGCAGGTGGATCAGCCGATCCCCGGTTTCCTTGACCTCGATGCGGTGGAGAGGATGTGCGCGCCTCGGCGGACCGTCATCGACCTACCCAACGTGTCGCATGCGACACCCTCGACGGCTCCGGCACTTTTCGGCTTCTGAAAATCTGCCGAAATCCGAAGACATCGAAAGCTCTCGACTTTGTCTGATGCGCGGCGGCCCTTATAATCTTAGGCCATAGACCAAGCATGGACCGAGAGACATGGACCTTTCATTCGCCAAAAACCGCATCGACGACTCCGAGCGGGCCGACGTCCAGGAGCGGCTCCTCAAAGGACAGCCCCTGTTCCTCGAAATCGACGAGATCGTTTCCGCGGACACGGTGAGCGGCGTGCTGGTTCTCGGAGCCTTCGGCGCTCCTCCGGACACCAAGGTTCACGTCAGGCAGGTTCGCACGCACTCGCACATCGACAGCCTTACGCGCCACATCCAGGGGAACGACTATTTCCCCGCCCTGCGCAAGGGCGACATCGTCGCCTTCGACCGCGTCTACATCGAGGGCGGCGACGCGATGACCGCGAACCTGACCGCTCGCACCCATGACGGCATGAAGGGCCGGGTCCAGTTCCTGATGGGCATGGCCCGCGCATCGGCCACCACGGTGAGCAAGCGAGGAGCGCAACAGTTCCTGACCGTCGCAGATGGCTCGCAGTCGTTCCGTGCCGACGACGCCGACGACATCCGCGCCGTCTACAGGAGGGTCTGCGAGATGCCATGGACGGCGGGTTCCGGCGGGTTCATCGCCCGCACAGGCAACGGCCGCACGTTCGAATATCATGTCAACCGCGAAAACCCTCTGGATGCCTTCATCGAGGAGGTGATCGCTCAGGAACACCTGAAGGGACAGCGATGGATCGAACTCATTCCCGTCCGCAAGTTCGCTGTCGGCCGCGACCAGGTCGCCCGTGACGTCGACGTTCGTCAGGACGTCAAGAAAGCGGTCGGCAAGGTCGGGAAACAGTTCATGCCCGACAAGGGGCCGTATCCTGGATTCCGCAAGTCCGCGATCATCCTCTGCGACGAGGACGAATGGGCGTTCGGCGGCAAGACGGGCAAGGTCCACCGCGTGGCAGCAGGCATCCAGCCGCTTGATCGAGGCCCGGTGGTTGAATCGCGCTCCCTTCCGAGCCGCATCCACCACAAGAACGTCATGGACGTCTCAGGCCTGTACTCCGAGGCCACGATGGACAGGATGGCGGCCGAACGCGCCGAACGTCGTCCGCCCGAGCCGGAAAACAAGCGTTCGGAAAGCTCGTATTCGCGCGCCGACATGGCGTCCGGCTACGACAGCGGGAACAATCAGTCAAACAACCCGACAGCCAACAACATGCCTTTCACGTTCTAGGACGACCGAACTAGCGTCGCGGCCTGGCCTGAAGGAATGGCAGCTGCGGCGCTTTTGCCATTCCCGGTTCGATTGGATCGAGCAGGTCGTGCAGGCGCTCCGCGAACAGTTCCCATCTGTCTGACATCGCGCTCCTGAGGGATTCAATCCCATCGAGCAAGTCTCTGAGCGCGGCCCCATCTCCCTCTGCGACCAAATCCCTAAGATCGATCCAGAGTCGAACTTCCTCTGCCATCCGTTCGCCAAGAAGACCTGCCGTGCTTTCGAGCAGGAATTCGGCAGCACGCTTTGCGAGCCAAAGGTCAGTGTCTCTGGTGACAGGTGATTCCGGCGAAACGCTGTCGACCACGCCATGGACGTGCGACGGCAGCCCTTTCCTTTGTTCGATAGTGGCCACCCTTTGCCAGTCGACAAGCGGTATCGTGAATTCCCCGGGTCGCAATGGCTCGACAACGGACCGCTTCTCGTCATCGTCGTTGTAGTCGATTGTGCAATCCAGCTGGAGGTAGGAGTTCGAAACCTTCAGCAGCGGTTCAAGGGTCCGCTTCCAGAGGACGCTGTCAACGAGAACCAGCCGTCCCAGTATCCGTTCGACGACCGCGAGGTTGCTTTCCCGGTCGTCGCCGACGACTTCGCGCGCAGGAGGCAGCGCCACGTCCAACCTCGCCCCTGGCGTTGCCATGTCGACCATGGTCCTGTGGGCCAAATTGTAATGCTCGTGACTGTTGCGAAGGTGGAGGACCTCATTAAGAAACTGGAAGATGAAATTCGACCTGATCCTGCCGTTTTCGTAATGCGGAAGATGGTCGGCGTGGATGTGCGAGACTCCGCCGGGTCTGCGTCCCGCCTCTCTGATCAACTCTCCCTCGAATATCCGCCACTGCTGGGCGGCCCAGGCGATGGTGCCGTTGGCGCGAACGATCGGTGTCCTGATCCAGATTCCGTCCGACGTGTCCGCCATCGAAATCTCCGGAACGTCCCATTCCATCAGCTCGAGGAACGGCGCACTGCGCACGCCTGTTCCCCGGCGCGGAACGTAACGAACGGTATAAGTAAGCGGAACGACGATCCGCATGGTGATCTCCTTGGCGATAACGCCAAACCATCGCCGATCTCAGCGGAAGTCACAATCCTTCCCGATGCCATCCCTCGCCGCCATCACCAAGCTTGACGTCAACGCTTCGATCATCGCAAGGACCTCGTAGGCCGTGGTTCCCAACGTTCGTCTTCGATCGATCCGCGTATGGAAGCGGAGCCGCGATTTTCATCGGTAACCCGGTCCCTTGGTCCTGCGTCCGGGCGCTTCCTCAATGTCCAGAACCGAAAGCATCCTCTTAGTCTCGGCGACGATGTCGGCGTGTTCTCGCCCGAGGACGTTCTTCATGGCCATCACGAGTTCTACAACGTCTTCCACCTCCGCCTCCGGATCACGCCTGCTGAGCGCGTCTCGCAACGCAAGCCAGCTTGCGACGGCTTCGTCCGACTGTTCGCCGACGATGGAGGAGACCCGGCGCTCAACTGTGTCGGCTATCCTCCACGCCTCGTTCAGTCGTTCGCTCAGGAATGGCATGGCTCCAGTATCGATGCGATCAACCTCCACCCGGTGGTCATCGTCCAAAGGAATCCCGGCCTCCTCGGCAAGCTGCCTAATTTTGTGTGCCTGTGACAGCAGGAGCATTCTGTGATCGTAGGCCAGACGCCCGTAGTGCGGTCGCACGGACTCGTTTTCCTCGTCGAAGGTAAGCTGTGCCATCAGCGATCTTTCGCCGGCAAGCCTGATCCTTGGCCAGTTGGTTTCCTTCCACACTTGACCATCCACAATGACCAGACGGTCCAAAGCGCGTTGCGTCATTTCCCGCATCCGCGCTTGCGCCCATTCGATCATGAGATCGTCGTCAAGCGCGGCCCTTATGCGGATAAATCCAGAGTTTCCATTCTGGAGGGAAACTGCCGCATTGTGCAGGTATCGGTCTCTCGATCCAGGCAAAAGCTGAATGAACTCGCCGTACTTCCAGTCGACCTTGCCCCTTACGCGCGCGGGCAAGGCATCGGTTCCAATGCAGTGTTGCGAGTCGGCGAAATAATTCGCGCTACGGAGTATTTTCCCCTTGTGAAGCCTCAGGTCGATCGAACGCCATCGTATATGGTCCTCCATGGTAAACGAAGACCGTGCGGAGACGATCACAGGGGCATCGCAGCTGGATATTTCAGGGACGTCGCGCTCGATTAGCTCGCCCGTCTGGAGACCAAGGCCATCGGTTTCGAGCCGATCCAGGTAGATGACAGGGAGGATGACTTTCATCGAAACACCGCTTCGCAATATCCCCGAAGGATCGACGTTTTCCAAGCACGTTACAATCCGCAGCCTGGTTTGTGGCGAGTTACTTCGGCCGCGCTTGGACTACCGCCCGAACAGCCTGGCGATGTCCTCGTGCTTGAGGAATATCATCGTCGGCCGGCCGTGATTGCATTGAGCCGCATTCGGGGTGGCCTCGATTTCGCGCAGAAGGCGGTCCGCCCTGTCAGGATCGAGCTTGTCTCCCGCCTTGATGGCCGCCTTGCACGCCGCCGTTGCAAGCGTTTCCCAGACTGCCTCGTCAACGATGCCGTCTACAAAGCCCCCAACGCAGGCGCGGATCATTTCGTCCAATAGTTCCGACGGGATGCAGCCCGACAGGACCGACGGGTAGCCGTCGAGGATCACTGCGTCTCCCGCCATGCGGATCGAGAACCCCATGTCGCGCATGTCGTCCAGTCGCTGGGAGATCATCGCGGACTGGATGTTGTTGAGGTCGCGGCGCACGGGCGGATTGACGGTGACCATATCGTTGTCGCCGCCGTGCAGGGCCGCTTTCAGCCTCTCGAGGATGACGCGTTCATGGGCCGCGTGCTGGTCGACGACGGCAAGGCCGTCCGCGGTCTCGGAGACAAGCCACATCGAACCTGCCTGTCCGAGATAGCGACCAAGGGGGAGGCGCTTGCGGTCGGATATGTCGCTGTCGGCACCCTGCCCGGTCAGTTTGCGCGCGAGGTCGAAGACAGCCGCAGGTGTCCGCATTCCGGCGTCGTCGAGCGCCCGCTCGACCGCGGCGCGGACGAAGGCGGCGACCCGTTCCGGATTGAGGAAGCGGACTTCCGACTTCTGCGGATGAACGTTGACATCCACCTCGTCGAAGGGCACCGAAAGATGCAGCACGGCCGACGGCGTGTCCTTCGTTCCGATGAGGCTGCGGTATACCGACGAGACCACCCCCGACAGCATCCTGTCGGAAACCGTCCTGCCGTTGACGACGAAGACCTGCCGCGCGCCTGACGGCGTGACGGCACCCGGCAATGGCACCAGCCCGACCACACTGATCGGCCCGTCCGAGTGGTCGACCGTGACGGAGTCGGCCGCGAAGTCCTTCGACAGGACGTCTTTCATTCTGCGCTCGAAATCGCCTGTGGCGTAGCGACGTCGCTCGCCGCCCATGGAGACGATGAACTCGATCGCGGGATGGGCAAGGGCTGCCCGTTCGACCACCTCGACGACCCATGCCTTCTCTGTTCGGTCAGACTTGAGGAACTTGAGGCGGGCGGGATGATTGAAGAACAGGTCCCCGACCGTGATGCGGGTTCCGTAGCCACCGGCCACCGGACGGAGCTTGCCGACATCCTCGGAGGCATTTTTTGCCACCTGGAACGCCACGTCCTGACCTCTGGGTCGCGAGACCACCGTGATCGTTGAGACAGCCGCGATCGACGCCAGCGCTTCTCCCCTGAAGCCAAGGGTCGAAATGGCGCTGACGGAATCGCCTCTGAGCTTCGACGTCGCGTGATGCTGGAGGCAGAGTTCGAGGTCGTCGGTTCCCATGCCGGCACCGTTGTCCGAAACGGTGATCTCCTGGAGCTTCTGGCCACGCACGGATACCTCGATCGAGGTCGCGCCTGCGTCGATGGCGTTGTCCAGCAATTCACGGACGGCGGAGGCCGGGCGGTCGACGACCTCGCCGGCCGCGATCATGGCGGCGACACCGGGAGGCAGGATGCGGATGGGCATGGTCATCCAGCCCGACGAGCGAAGTGGTTTTCAAGGGCCTCGAGGGCTTCCCAGCTGTCGCGGCAGTAGCCTGTCGTATCGGTGGAGCTGAGCTCGATGTCCTTGACGAGAGCGGCACCCGCTGGCGTCCAGGAAATGAGGGCGTTGCGGCGGTCGTTGGCGTCCTGACGCCTATTGATCAACCCGGCCGCCACGAGCGCCTTGATGGAATAGGTGGCGTTGGAACCGACATAACGGCCGCGGCGAACGATATCGCTGACCTTGTGTTCGCCCTCGCCTATCGAGATGAGGAACAGGATGTTTCCGAGCGAGATGTCCTCGGCCTCGTGCTTGACGAGAATGGAGGCGTTGAACTCGCTGTAGACCCTCATGATACGGTCGACGACAACCAGGAACTTTGACCAGTCCTTGCTTCGGGTACGTTGTGTCATCGGCGCGCGCGGCTTTCGGAACGAACTAATCCATCCAGTTTCAGTCGGTCGGCGGGCGAGATCAACAGCCGGCCACTGGTTTTGGAACGGATCGGGCCGATGTCCCTGAAAGTCAGCCGTGGTCCGATCCATTCCACTTCAGGCGGACACCGCCTCGATCACGGCGACCGTGTCTCCGACAGTATGGATAGCGTCGACCTGGTCGTCGGTAAGCCGAACCGCGAATTCTTCCTCAAGGCAAAGAAGAAGCTCTATGCCGTCGAGCGAGTCCGCCCCGAGGTCTTTCACCAACTGGGCCGCGGGAGCCACGTTTGCCTCACTCGCCGAGAGAACCTTCGTTATGATCCGTCTTACGCGGTCTGCAATTTCATTCATGCCTTACTCCCACATCGGAAACAAATTACTGCTCACAGGCGATGTTTCGACATGAGTACGATCATTGCAAAAAACGCCGGCGCAGCGAGCAATGCGAAGACGCGGGCCGTTCCGGTCTAACCGCCGGTGCGGATTGGGCGCACTATCTTTGACATCGCTTCGGAGGAAACACATGAACACCACCACGCTTTGGCGTCCCGTCGGGCCGGAGGAACTCGCGCTCATCGAGCAAACAGGAATGAAGGCTTTCCCGCCGCGTCTGCCCGACCAGCCGATCTTCTATCCGGTCACCACCGAGGACTACGCGCTCAAGATCGCCAGGGACTGGAACGTCGCCCGCAGCGGTTCCGGATACGTCACGAAGTTCGAGGTCGAGAATTCCTTCCTGTCCCGCTATCGCGTCGAAGAAGCTGGCGGCCAGGCGCACCGCGAATACTGGATTCCCGCCGAAGACCTCCCCGCTTTCAACAGAGCGATCTCCGGCGTCATCGAAGTCACCCATGTCTTCAGTTGAATTCCACTCCCGCCTGATCGCCGGCGAGGACGATTTAGAGCTGCGTCGAATCCACGGCCATATGTGGTTGGAACACCTAGCCCTGTCGTTCTATTATTTCGAGAAATTCAACCTCTTCAAAGGCATCAAGCACGGCCTCAACGCATGCGGGGGATTCGGAAGCGGCGTTCAAGGTTTATCTCGTGTCCTCGGACCGACGACCGTCGTGTTGGACCGCCAGCTTTTGGTCCGCCACATGCAGGCGTATCTCGATTCACGGGGCAAGTCCCACACCCTCAAGCCGGACACCGACTTCAAGATGTTCGACTGCATGACGGCCGCTTTGATGGCCGATGCCCTGCCACCCCTGAAAGCCATCGACAGCGGCGATCTCGAACTCACCGCGAGCCTGTTCAGCAAGTTTGTCGAGGCCGTCCCTGCAGGCATGGGCTTCGTCTACCTCCCCAAGCCGAAAGCCAAGGGCGGCATCGATCTCGATCTGATCAAACCTGCGCTATGGCGTCGGGTCTTTCGAGGCGAAGTCATCGGCCGGGAGATTTCGGGCGATCAGGTATGGGCCGCCGTCGTCCAACACATGGCAGGCCGAGTGGAAAGCGCCTCCCTACTGACGGATCGGTGCGCCGACGAACTCGCGGCATCGCTCGAGCATCTTAAGAAGCGAGCGCCCTTCGACCTAAAGCGGGAGTTCGGTGATATGGCGACCCGACTGTCGAATGACCGTAAGGCTCGCGCAGACGGCGGTCCGTGGGGAATGACCGCCAATTAAGGAAAACGCGGAATGCCGCTCGACAGGCTGGCGGACGCGATGCTAGAAGATTCTCGCAACCTGGAGGGGCAAATGGGATTCAGCTTTCGCAAGTCTTTCGGCGTCGGACCGTTCCGCACGACTTTCACCCATCGTGGCATCACCAATAGCGTCGGCTTCGGCGGAGCGCGGTACTCGAAAACCAAGCGTTACGCCGACATGGGGTCTTCCGAACGCCAGGACCTGACGAGTAACTCGGACGGGCAACCCTCTGCCACCCCGAAAGGAAATCCGATCGTCGGATGGATCGTCATCGCGGTGATCGGATACGTCATCTACAAAGTGCTGACCTAACGACCCGGCGTCGGCCACTAGTCTACTTTCCATCGAATTCTTTCTTGGACCGGGCTTGGTCGCCGCTCGGTCAGCACCCTCCCTTGCGTTTTTTTCGTTTGGGTGTTTCAACCGCGCGGCGAATTTTGTGCTTCGGGGGATGGGTAATGGCACCACGCAAGAGGTCTTACAAAGGGGCAGGCGACAAGTGGCTTTGGGTGTGGCTGCATAACGCGAGCGTCGACGACCATAGGGCACAAAGAACAAGAGCCGAACGCAACGAGCGCCTCTTTTTGATCCGGACCAAACTACGCGGCGAAGGTATCGACGAGGGGTGGGCCGAGGTTGCCCTCGGCATCATGGAATCCAACGGCTTCGGACTGAACCAGTTCTCCAACAGGGTGGTGCCTCTTCTGCGCGACCACATGATCGATCATGAAAGGGAGGAGGCGCGCAAGGCGCGGGCCGCCGAACTGAGGCGCATCGACAAGCAGAAAAGGAAAACGGCGTTAGGCGAAGCCAAGCAGCAGGAGGCCCTGTGCCGCCGCAATCGGCGCAAGATGACTTCCGATATCAAGGCGGCCCGGAAAAACGCCAAAAGGATCACTTGGGTCGACCCGGGGATCGACGTCGCGGGTGCCAAGCACAACGCCCTCAACCAGGCACTGGCCGAACTCCGTTCCGATATCGGCGTCGCCAAGACGACGTTGGCGAACCACGACTCATCGATCCACGAAATCAGGGCGGCGGTCGGCACGTCGCTGTTTCTCGACTACGTGAGGCGAGGCTTGCCCAAGTGCTTCGCGTGGATGTATCTCGATCTTGTCGTTTTCGCCGTTATGATGGGTACGGTCGTCTCGCTACTCAGTCGCCACGTGGAAAACAACTGGGTTTTCGGCCTGTGCGCGCTCGCCTTTTTCGCCACAGGAGCAAGAGCGATAATACGCCACTTCGTGTGGCTCCGCCGACCCCGGATAAGCCTGTCGATGACTTTCCTCAAGAAGCGGTACCAGGATCACTTCTTGGCCAACGCCCGAGGGCAGCGCCTTCTTCCTCCCGTGATCGAGGACACCGATATCCCTCAATCCATTCTCGCGGAAATGGAGGGGATCGACACCGGGCTGCGCGAGGCTTTCGCAAGGCGGGCCGCCTGACTTCAGCCGTGCGCGCCGCCGCTGCACAGCCGCAAGCCATGCCGAGGAGCCTCGTTCGAGGTGTCGGCCATGATAATTACAGGTCGTTGATGTCGATCGAAAACCCCATGTCGTCGGCCATTCCGAAGCCGCGCTGGACCATCGACTGATGGCCCCAGCGCTTGATCGCGCAATACTCCCGGATATTGTCCTCGAAATCGGACGCCCTGTTGCGGTTTCCGTCGAAATCGAGTGTCGGCACGGAGATGACCAGTTGCTTGCGCGGACGGGTCACGGCGACGTAGAGAACGCGCTTCTCCTCTTCCATGGTCTCGTGGTCGCGCGCGAACGCCGACGGCATGTGGCCGCGCACGAAACTCGGAATGAAGACGGCATCCCACTCGAGACCCTTGGCTGAGTGGACGGTGGTGATGGTGATCGGCGTCTCGCCGGGCGTGGCATCTGCCGATTCCTTTTCGGCGCTGTTGTCGAGCGTCATCGTCGCCAGATAGGACTCGAGGTCTTCGTATTGCTCGGCCATGCCGATCAGGGCCTCGATTTCCCGACGGGCCGACTTGGTCCAGTTGTCCTTGAACTTGACGGCCAGAAGGTCGTTGAGGATGACCAACGCCTTGTCGAGCGCCACCGTCGGCCGATCCTTGCGGGATGCCAACACGTTATAGGCGGCCATGACCTTGTCGATGCCCGGCTTGTTGACCTTCTTGACGACCATGTCCGTCGGATCGCCCATCGCGAGCGGCGCGCCGGAGATCATCTTGAAGACCTTCTCGCCCATCGCGGGGCCGACGCCCTTCACGATGCCAAGCGCCTGAACCCATGCAGGCTCGTCCAACGGGTTGACGGCGCAGCGAAGCACCGAGAAGAACGTCCTGATGTGCCGTGATTTCGACACCTTGATGCCGCCGTAGACGACGTAAGGGATTTTGCGGCGGGCGAACTCGAATTCGATGTGGCGCGCGGTATGCAGGGAACGCACGACGACGGCCTGCTCACCGAAACCGATCTCGTTGTCCTTGTTGGCGAGGACCCGGTCGGCGATATAAATCGCTTCCTGGCTGTTCGATGGAACGGTGACCAGTTCGGGAAGGGTGCCGCGAGCGCCGGGGGCGGCTGCAAGCTGGCGTTCGAAGCGTTCCGTCATGGACGCGTCGACGGCGTTGCCGATGGAGAGGACTTCCTCGGTCGAACGGTAATTGGTGTTCAGGTAGATGACCTTGGCTTCTGGCCAGATTTCCATAAACGCAAACATGGTGCGCGGCGCGGAGCCGCGGAAGGCGTAGATCGCCTGCGCCGGATCGCCGACCACCATGACGTTCGGATGGCTGCCTGCCATCTTCTCGATGATGGCGCACTGCAGGGCGTTCGAATCCTGATGCTCGTCCACGAGAATGTAGGGGAAGCGAGCGCGGATCGCGGCGGCGAGCTGCGGATTGTCCAGCATCCTGTTCCACAGGAGGAGCAGGTCGTCGAAGTCGAACAGCGCGCGCTCGCGCTTGTAGACCTTGTACTCGGCGATGCAGTCTTCGATGAACTTGAGGAAAGGCGCGAGGTCTTCGTGCTTGTCGTAGACCACGTCTTCGACGGTCCGCATCGTATTGACCGCGAAGGAGTAGATTCCGTGGATCGTCTCGCCGTTCGGCTGGTTCTCGTCTTTCGTGCCGAGCCGTTTCACGATTCCCTTCATGACGCTTTCGCTGTCGTCGGAAGGAAGGATCGTCGGCTTGGTCGGCAAGTTGAAGAGGTGCAGGTTTTCCATCAGCAGGCGGCGGCCGATGGAATGGAAGGTTCCGGCGATCACCCTGTCGGCGAACGGCGTGTAGCGCCGCGCGCGCTCCACCATGTTCAACGCGGCCTTGTTGGTGAAGGTCAAGAGCATGATGCTGTCGGGAGCGACGCCGTTGGCGATAAGCGCAGCCACGCGCTTCACCATGACCGTCGTTTTGCCCGATCCGGCACCCGCGATCACGAGGGCCGGCCCATCGCGATGCAGGATCGCTTCGACCTGATCGGGATTCATGCCTTCCAGCAATTCCTCGATCGAGGCCGACGGCGGCATCGGCGGCGGCGGAGCCGGATCGTCGAAACCCGGCTCGTAAAAGTCGTCGTCGTAGTAGCTATCCATGGGGGCCTCTGGCTCAGGGTACGATGTGGCGGGCGAACGGCTTCTCGACGACGACCGGATCGGCATCTTCGAATAGCACCTCGACGATGTTGTCCATTTCGTAGAACGGACCGCGTTCTTCCACTTCGACAGCCTTCGACCGCAAGAACGTCGTCCCGCGCTTGCTTTCACGGACGTGTTCCGGAATGCGCGCCAGCTCTTCTTCGGTGAGCGACATGGCCACTTCGCGCTTGCGCATGAAAATGCCGCGGCGGAACTGGTTCGGATATCTGTCGTAGTAGTCGATCCCGAGAGCGGTCAGCATGTCCTTGATGTCGCCGGGCGACTTGCCGCCGAGCTGCGATTGGGTGAACTCCGCCCTGCCTGCGCCCAACGCCGCGTTACGACGCGCGTCCACTTCGCGCCAGACGACGAACTGCGCGGCCATCTCGTGGTCCACGCCAATGGCTCGTCCATCGAAAGCCGGAGCTGCGCGCGCAAGCCTGTCGAAAAGGTCGATGAAACCGCGGACATGGTCTGCGAGTTCGACAGCCGCATCGTGATCATAGCCGTTGTCACGGGCGACATCGACATCCATCCGCAACTGATCAACGCCGTTAGCGAACCTCTTCATCGCTTCCGCCATGAAGAACGTCGAAATTTTTCCCGCATAACCGCCTGCCATTTTCTGCAGACGGCCGTCAAACGGCATGCGTTCCGGGGAGAACACCATCGTGATCTCGTCAGACTGGGTGTAGACGAAGTTTGGTCCGAAGACTTCGAGCGCCCGCATGGCCGTCGCACGCATGGCGTCAGCCATCAACCTGTCGAACGGCTTGACCATCGAACCCGTGAATTTCGAGAACGACATGCCGTCGAGGCGGATCATCGCGCATTCCCCGGGGGCCACGCGCCGTTCCGTTTCCTTGGCCTCGTGCGCCTTGAGCATGTCGCCCATAGCGTCTTCGTATTTCGCTGACATATCGGTCTCTCGTATTCGGCGTCTTGATTTTCAATTCTGGCATCAGGCTGTAGCAAACGTCAACCAGTTTGGAAAGCTCGTCCGGCCCGCAATGGCTTTTGTGGCTGGCATGGCGTTGGGCCACATTGGGTTTTACAGATCGGAGAATGCAATGGAAAAACTACGCGCGCTGCTGGCTAAAAAGAGTTGGGACAGAGACTCTGTCACGGTCAGAGGAACGAGGGAACTAAGGTTCAAGGAGAACAGGTCCCATTACCTCGGCGCGATGGTGGACGAATACGTACCCGTCATCACCGAGCTTTCCCTCGCAACCAGCGAAAAAACCGTCACGCTTGCTCCATCGTCGCAAGAGTTCGTCGAACTGGCCGAAGTCCTCGAGGCGCACGTTACGCTGCCGCTTTTCACCCGGCTGCTCGAACCTCTCGCGATGCCGATCAGGGAGGTCGCTACCTTTGCCGCCCAGTACGGCAAGCTCGACAGGCATTTCGACCTCGACGAGGAGGAAATCGAAGCCATGATGCGCAACGACGAGGTCGCGCACGACGACATCGTCTTTCGCCGGTTTCAGTTGTCCGCCTTCGCCGAAGCACACCCGCAGTACGACCGCGCGCTCTACGAAGAAGTCCTGGATTCGCGATCAGGCCGCTACCGCGTCCACGACTTGACCACGTTCTTCGGTTGGCATGCCAGGTCCAGCGCGCTCTTCGACAAGGACGGCGACTTCACCCCGGAGGCAGCCGAACGTCTCAACGCCTTGCTCGACAAATGGGAGGAAGCTGGCACTGGCATCGAGCATGTCAGATATCAGGCACCCCGCGCCCTGTCGGCGCATCCGATGCACGAGGCGCGCATCCACGACTATGTGGAAGCCGAATTCGCCAGGCGCGGCATGACCGCAGCCCCCGCGGCGCTGAGGCCCTAGTGGACGTTGGCTCCCGCTTCGTCCTCAGGGCCGTAGACCAGTTCCACGGTCATGTCGCCCGCGTTGATCATCCTTGTCATCGCCAAGATCGTCGCCAACTGCTCCGGTGACGATTCCTTCAGTTCCTCGAGGACGGCGTTCATTCCCTGCGCATGTTGGCGCATTCGCAGGAGCCTTGTGGCGTTGTCTTCACCCGGTTGGCCGACCCTGAATTCGTGCGTGATTGCGTCGGCTGTCTCCTTTGGAGCAAGATTTTCTCTGACACCGATAAGGAAGTCGAGCATCGCATCGACCTGATGCAGGTCCATCTGCAGGCGTTTTCCGCCCTCCGTCCTCTTGGATTGACCTGGGTTTTGCAAGGTCAACCAGATGTGGTCCGCGGGAGCACCATCCCACATCCTGCCAAAATATTCGACGTGGAAGTCGTGACCGGCCGCCCTCAGAACTCCGCCCGACACGGCTTTCCCTCTGGACGCACGGTCCGAGTCCAGCATGTCGCGCAAAATCCACGGGATCAGCGGAGAGCGGGGGATTTTCGCAAGCGCCTTCACCATGTTCGGCTTGTTGGCCTCGTGGGTTCTGCCGTATCCTTCGGGATCACGGTATGCCATCGTGGTCCAGCCCGATGCTTCGAGCTGTTCGTACAGTCGGTCCATCTCCTCGGCGATCCGCGCCTCGTCTTCGAGAACGCCGCGCCACGGCCCCCAGCGATCACCGACCACCTTGCTCGTTCCGCGGTTGACCGAGAGGAAGAAACACTCCTCCTCCGGATTGTAAACCATCACGCCGCGCGGCAACGGCCTCGAATAACTCCCTTTGCCGGTCGCTACCCACGGCTTCGGCATCTTGAATTTCGGCATCTGATATTTCCTGTCCTGGTTTCAGGAAATGGTCGCCCGGGTATCGAATGCGCGCAAGCTCGCATTCAGCCGAAGGTGCGGGCGAGCGCGTCGATGGCGTTTTGGTACATGGCACCGCCGATGATGAGCGTGGCCATCCCGATGGTGGTTTCGAGGGCGAGTGCGATTGTAGCGGCGTTCAGCTGGAACATCTGCTTCCTTTCGTTGGGAACGATGACCCATTGTCCACACTGGAGACGTCCCTGGCATCGCCATTCGCATTGCGAAGGCTGACATTGTCTGGAGAACACTGACGTAGGCTATGTTATTCCGGCGGAAGATTTCCGGGTGTTTCCGCGGGCCTCAGAACGGTTTCGGCAGCGTTAGTTCCGCGCCGAGATCGACCCTCGCGTCGGCGAAGGTTTCGTCCGCGAGATCGAGCAGCTGAACGGGCAGGCCGGCAAGTTCCCACTCGTTCCTGTACTCGGCCAGAAACCCTCGAAGAAACTCTTCCTTCGCGACTGGGTCTGAGTGGTCGAAATACTTGTGCAAGCCGACGACGCGGGGGTACGTGTCCAGGAAGAAGCGTTTGACGAACGTATCGGCCGTCCTGACGGTCAGGATATCGGGATCGATGGACTCCGGCAGATGTACCGTCGGCTCCAGCGCCGACAATCTCGCTGCCGCTCTTTGTTGGTCTCCGCTTGCTCTAATAGCTGTGTGAGACATCTCTTCCCATTCGTCGAGGCCGAAGACGAGTACCTGGTCGACGATGTAGTCCTTTCCGTCGACGACGTTTGATCTGGTGTCGACGTGCAGGACGTATCCTTCGAGGCTGTCGTCTTTCCCCTTGGCCAAGCAGATTGCCGGCTGCGCGCAAGCGGCATGAAGCACGCCATCGACGGAAAGCAGCTTGCCTGTCACCGCCCCCAGCTGGGCCAGAGCAAGATTACGGCCGTTCCTGTTCACTGTCGAGAACCTGTCGGTCGGATCGACCTCGACCTTTCGGTGATCTTGGCCAGGAGAAAGCGCGTTCAAGCCGAGGATGTTGTAGCCGCCGCCGATCGGAAGGGCGTTCTCGAATCCGGCCGCGGTCAACTCGGGAGCTCTTCCCGGCTTGCCGTACTGTTCCGTGTGGCGTTCGGTCAGCCGCAGCCAATGACGGCCGTCGTACCAGCGCGTAAACTGTCGGCCGTCCTCCCCTGCGTGCCCGAGGAATGCGTATTTGAGGGGATCGTATCCGTGCATGTCTGAATGAGCAGCCCAGCTGACTGCCACCGGAGCCTCTTCGGCCGTCACATCGGGTATGTCTATGGTCACCCGCTCCTGGAACTTCCACGTCCTCGTGGTTCTTCCGATGGTTCCCCTGATGGTGTAGCCGATGGGCACGCGAATGTGCATGGTCGTTCTCCGGTTCGTGCTGAACGGTATCTCCCGTCCACGCCTGCGTCAAAATAGCCGACGGTTGTTCGGTGCTTCCATGACGGCAGCAACGAGGATCAACTCGACCCTTTCTGCGCATTCGGCCGACAGCTAGACTTTCTGAAAAGGGAGACTCCGAATGAGAAGCAAGACAGGAAACGCGGCACTCTTGAAGAGGGCCATCACCTCGTCGCTCGCGGCGATCGGCGTCAAAGAGACGGAAATCAAATTCACCGGCAACAAGATCGAGGTTCCGCTCTGCGGGGTCACGATCGCCCCGGCCCTCGAGAACGGAAAGCGCGTCTGGAAGGCAGAAAGCACCTATTCCGTCATGAGGCTGGACGACGCCTTCGAAAACGAGGTGACGCACCAGCTGTTCACCGTCGCGCTCGAGGACGACATGCTGCTCGCCCGCAAACTGGCCCTTCACATCGCTGTCACGAAGATCGACGCCTCGCTCGATTCCGTGGTGATCGAATCCGCTGGTCGGTTGCAACGCTGACCCTCAATATCTGCGGGATAAAGCGGCAGTACGACGGGAGATCGACACATGGCGGCAGCAATGGCCATCAATCAGACACCAGGGGTTTTCCAGAACCTGATGGAAGGTGTTGCCCGCCGTCTGGATATCGCCAGCGGCCACCGCTTCGGCAACTGGCTCAAGGACTCCACAGGCCTCGCGCAGCTTCCGAGTTTCCTGTCGCGCCCGAACTTCGGCGTCATCAAGGCGTTGCAGAGTACCCGCAAGCCGCCTTCTCTCGGCGACATGCTTCTCGAGACCGTCAACTACGCCATCGAAGAAGCCCGCGAACGCCTGTCGTCCCTGGTCAACGGCTCGTTCATCCCGGGCGGCGTGCAGGAACTGTTTTCCTATCTGCGCGAACACTCCTTCGACCTCGAAAGCCGTATCAACAAGCTTTCGGGCGAAGTCACGAATTTCCTCGTCGACCGCTCCACCAGGGCGTCGATGCCGGCGGCGCAGGTGGACCCTTCGCTGTCGCACCGCAACGTCCTCAAACTGGAACTCGCCGGCCGGCTGCGCGAGCAGATCGGCAAGGACACGCCCGTCAACGCTTACGGCTCCTGGGGCGGCATGGCCTGGACCCGCGACAGCATGCAGAGCAAGTTCGGCTACACGGTCGAGAAGAACCAGGGCTACTTCGGCCGCGTGGTCGGCATCGTCTCGGACGACGAGCAGGAGAACTTCCGACTCTTCGCCGAACTCAAGAACCGCGGCATCGACCTGATCGTTCCCAAGAGCAACGACGGAACAGGCAAGCCCGTGATCGGCATGCCCATCCTGGCACGATCGAAGTCCCTGAAGGCCGAAGACGTCCATCCTAGCCTCGACCACGCGAAACTGTCGGAAAAGTTCGGCGGCGGCCTGATCGAACACTACACGGAACTCGCGGCCCGCGCGGCCAGCCCGAGGACGGCGGCCGTCGCTGCCGAGCGGGTTTCCCGCGAGGACTTCAACAGGCTGTTCCTGCGTGCCGAAAAGGACATCGCCCCGGTTGCCGACAGCTCCTTCGGCTTCGGTGGCGCGGAAGCCGATCTCGACATCGTCATCAAGATGAACCGCAGCGGCCAGATGATCGCATGGGACAGGGCGGCGAACACCGAAGCCCTGTCGGCCATCAACTGCCTGCCCTACGGCGAGTACGAGCGTTTCGGGGCGGACGGCAAGCTGGTCGGCTACACCACGGTCGGTGACCGGGGTCATGTAAATCACTACGACAAGGATCATCGCGAAATTCCCCGCGAAATTCCGCGTACCAAGACTCTGGAACAGGAATTTGGCCAGAACCCGTCGTTTGGATTTGCCTAAGGCGAAATTCATGACACAATGATGGGAATGATGATTGACTTCTTGCGATGTCAACATTATTTCCCTCTCATTGAAGTCATGAATTAACCTCCGGAGGCAATACCCAACGTGGCCAAACCCGCAGTAGCAACAGACGCCAAGATTGGCGGCAGCGACAAGCTCAAGGCTCTCGAAGCCGCCCTCTCGCAGATCGAACGCGCACATGGCAAGGGTTCCGTCATGCGCCTCGGCGAAGATACGAAGCTCGAAGTGGACACGACCTCCACAGGCTCTCTTGGCCTCGACATCGCGCTTGGCATCGGTGGTCTTCCTCATGGTCGTATCGTCGAAATCTACGGACCCGAGAGTTCTGGCAAAACAACGCTTGCGCTCCAGGTCATCGCAGAATGCCAGAAGAAGGGCGGCACCTGTGCGTTCGTTGATGCGGAGCACGCCCTGGACCCGGTCTACGCCCGTAAGCTCGGCGTCAACCTCCCCGAGCTGCTGATCTCGCAGCCAGACACAGGTGAACAGGCTCTCGAAATCACCGACACTCTGGTCCGCTCCGGTGCCATCGACGTTCTTGTGGTCGACTCGGTCGCGGCGTTGACGCCCAAGGCTGAAATCGAAGGCGAGATGGGCGACAGCCTGCCGGGTCTCCAGGCACGTCTGATGAGCCAGGCACTCCGCAAGCTGACCGGCAACATCAGCCGCACCAACTGCATGGTGATCTTCATCAACCAGCTTCGCATGAAGATCGGCGTGATGTTCGGCAATCCGGAAACGACGACGGGCGGCAACGCTCTCAAGTTCTACGCATCCGTTCGCCTCGACATCCGCCGTATCGGCGCGCTGAAGGAGAAGGAAGAAGTCATCGGCAACCAGACACGCGTCAAGGTCGTCAAGAACAAGATGGCTCCCCCCTTCAAGCAGACCGAGTTCGACATCCTGTATGGCGAAGGCGTTTCCAAGGTCGGCGAGCTCGTCGATCTCGGCGTCAAGGCCGGCATCGTAGAAAAGTCCGGTGCCTGGTTCTCGTACGACAGCCAGCGCCTTGGTCAGGGCCGCGAAAAGGCGAAGGAGTTTCTGCGCGAAAACCCAGAGATCGCCAACGTGATCGAAGGCAAGCTGCGGGCCGAAGCAGGCGTGATCAGCGAAACTCTTCTCGCAGGTTCGCCTGAGTCCGACGCCGACGCGAGTTCGCCGGATGAATGACCCTCACCGGTCGCAATACGCCGTCTGGGCGGGGAGCGCGGGCAACCGTTCTCCCGGCCCGGGAGGCTGGGCTTCGGTCGTGATCCACGGATCGACCGGCCTCGAGCATGCCATCGTGTCGGGCGGAGACGACCTCTCCACCGATCACGCCATGGAGCTGACCGCCGTCTTCATGGGACTGACGCGCGTTCCACGCGATGTGACGGCAACGGTCTTCACCGATTCCAAATTCGTTCTCGATCTGGTCGGCATCCTCTCGGAAGGATGGAATCCCGGCGGTGGAGAGCATGAAGAACTATGGTCGCGCCTCGTTGAGGAATGCGGCAAGCGCTTCGTCTCGTGGCAGGAAGTCGCCGCTGGCGACGACGTCCCGCATCAAGCACGTGCGTCGATGCTCGCTCAGGCCGAAGCCGCTGGCATAGCCTGATCTCCCATGCCCGACGTCCGATATCCCCGCACCATGCATCTCGATGGCTCCGGACTCGGAACCTCGTCCTCGTCGCGCGAGCGGTTGGCATGGTCCGACCTTTCGCATCGGCATGTGGTTCTCGAGGAAAAGATGGACGGTTCGGAGAGGAGCTTCGAATTCGACGACGATCTGGAACCCGTTCTGCGGTATCGCGGATCACCGCTCGATCTCTCCTCGCGGGGTGGGGCCGAGAAGCAGTTCGACAAGTTCAAGGACTGGTTCGAGATGAACGCCGACGCGTTCTTCGACCGCTTCGAGACCAGATACCGCGTCTACGGAGAATGGCTGTTCGCGGCGCACCGGATTTTCTACGACATCCTGCCCTGCCACTTTCTCGAATTCGATATCCTAGACATGCGGGATGGCCGTTTCCTCGACACGACTTCCCGTCAGGAGCTTCTGTCGGCCGTCCAGGCTATCCATAGCGTCCGAGTGATCGCCGCTGGATCGGCTGGAGCGATCCAGCATCCCTCGAAACTTGTCGGCCCCTCGGCGTTCAAGTCGCCGACATGGCGTCAGTCGGCAGGCCTTGCCGCTTCTCGGGTCGGCCAGTCTCCTGATGCGTTTCTTGGCCGTCTTGATGGAACGGATTTGGCGGAAGGCGTCTACGGCAAGGTCGAGGAGAACGGCGAGGTCGTACTCCGGTTCAAATGGGTGCGGCCGGATTTCGTGAGCGCGATCGTCGACGGTGGCCGTCATTGGAAGGACATGCCGCTCGTCCCGAACGTCGTCCAGGATCGGGCATCGGAGCCTGTTCCGAGCGTCTCGACCTTCATTCCGTAGCCCGATGACACCGACTAAATGGTCCTGTTCTTGAAATCCTTGCTGATTTTGCGCGCGAGGTCGCGCACCCTGATCCTTGCCACGACATCGTTGAAATCGTCCTCGGACCTCTTTCTTGCAGCTATGAGCGCGTGAGCGTCGGCGAGCACTTCTTTCACGAGTGTTTGCGCGGCCTTGGGGCTTTTGGATTTCGCCCGTAACCTTTCGTACGCTTCCCCCGCCGGAGGTCGAGCGCATTTCTTTGTTTCGTTGCGACGAAACACGCGAGCGAGGTCTTTCAAAATCGACATGCCGAACTCCTGGGCCAAGGCCAAATTTAGCACTTCACGGTGTCGTGACGTCAATAATTTTCTCCGGGTCTTGCCGCGTCTGAGGATTCGGGTGACGCTTGAGTCATCGTCAACTTTATGGACCTCCCATGATCACGAAATTCAAGACGGCGCTCGCCGCAGCCGCCCTCCTTCTCGCCGCCACCGCGCCGTCCTTCGCCGAGGATGCCGCCGCTCCGAACACGTGGAACCCGCCGACCGCCTACACCGACGCGGACACGGGCGAGAGCTACGACATCGTCGTCGGCGACCCCAAGGCTCCGATCACCATCTACGAATACGCTTCGCTGACCTGCCCCCACTGCAAGGCCTACCAGGAGCTGGCGGCCGACGCCGTCCAGAAGAACTGGATCGACACCGGCAAGGCCAAGCTCGTCTACCGCCACTTCCCGCTTGACCAGTCCGCTCTGGCTGCCGCTCTCACCGTGCAGTGCATGCCGGCCGACAAGCGCTACGACAGCGTAAAGCTGTTCTTCAAGAACGTCGACAAGTGGGCGCAGAACCCGGAAGGCCTGGTGACTGTCCTCCAGGACAAGTACGGCAAGGACTTCACCTTCGCGGAAGGCAAGGACGCCAAGGACAGCCTGATCGAATGCATGAACCGCAAGGAGTTCGCCCAGAAGTCCCTCAAGGCGATGCTCGACGCCAGCCAGAACGGCGTCAACTCCACGCCGTACTTCATCATCGACGGCGAACATGTCCGTGGTGCCAACACGGCCGAGAAGATGGGCGAGATCATCCAGAAGCACCTGGACTCCAAGACCTCCAAATAACGCCTGCGCCCCCACAGGCGTTGAAGGGGCGGTCCACATTCCGAAAGGCGGCGGCCGCCCCAATCTATTTCCGGCCATTCCGCGTTTTGCGGATTTACCTACAGCGCGCCGAGAGGCACACTTATCAAGTCACAGGAGAAGCCAGATGGACCCGTTCGAAACCTTCATGATCTAGCCCTGCCATACGGGCCGTCCGTTCGGCAGTCGCCGATAGCTTCAGTTCAAATATCACGGACCACCGCCAGCGCGGTCCGCCAGTCCTCATTGCCCTTCCGCCCTTCAGGAAACAGCAACAAGGACCATCCCATGCCAACCGACTACCAGTCCCTGCGCGAGCGCGCGCTCAAATCTCCGACAAGCCAGTTCCTCCATGTTCCGGTCATCCCGTCTTTGGGCATGATCGCAGCTGCCGCCGACGCCACCGACGTTTTCTTCGAAGGAGACCGCCTGTGGCAGTGGTTCGACAGCTACGAGCAGGAACGCGATCTCGAAGGCATCCATGTCGATGCCGGCCTCATCGAGCGCTATGGCGTACAGAAAGCCTTCGTGATGGCATGCCTCGCCGATCTATGGGGCGAGATGCTCGATGGCGTCGATTCCATGCTCACCATGCGCGCCCGGAATCCCAGGAGCGCCGACGACCTCCTCTACTACCTTCCAGACCGCTGCCCGCCAGGCGGCTGGCCGAAAGACAAGGCGGCCTGTACCGACGAGCACAAGGCACACGCGCGCTACAAATCGGAGCCGTTCTCGACCTATTGGACGACATGGCATCGGCTAGACGCCGAAACCGAGGCCGTCGCGCCGCGTCGCCTTCCCGAGAGCGTGGCACAGGGAGCGGCGAGAGCTTATCTGTCCGTCGGGACGTTCATGCAGTTCCAGGACATCGTGAAGCTGAGCGGCTCTCCGTTCGTGCCGGGAATGACGAAGGAAGCCTACTTCATGGAGGAGGAAGCCCACCTTCTCGTCTTGTCCGCGATGTGGCGCGCGATGATCGCGTGGCTCGAGGGTGACCTCGAAGACGCGGTCGAGTTCCCGTACCATTCCGACTGCCAGGCCGAAATCCTCACGCATATGATGTTTGCCCACCGTGGACTGTGGCAGAAGGTCGACGATTTCATCAGCAAGACGCCCTTCAACCGATTCGCGGTCTACGCCAAGGGGTCGATGCTCTCCTTCGCGACCACCGACGGCAAGTCGTCTTTCTGGTACCAGGAATCCGAAGGCGACAGACTTGTCCGCAGCGAAGGATTGCGTCTCAGGGTCGGCCGCGACCGCAGCGGTCTGGAAGACCTGCTCCGCCAGATGGCCAAGCGCGACATCTGGAAGGTCGAGGCGATCGGTATCGATGTCCCGTGGGATTCCGGCGAGGGCTGAATCAGAAGCGGACGACCGTCACAGGCTTGCCCATGCGACGGGCGTACTCGATCGTGTACTTGGTTCCCGAAGAGCGACCGTCCCAGAAAGCGATCAGCATGTCGCAGGCTTCCACGATCAGACGGTTCCGATGATGGTACGGGTGTCGGTATTTCTTGCGGTCGGGGTGGAAGATAAGCGTCTCCACCCCGTTGCGCCTCGCCCAGCGCTCGGCCAGGTGGTCGGCACCTTTTGCACCGCCGCTGATCACCGCACCCGGATCGCGTTCGGTCAGTGTCTTGGCCAACAGTTTGTCGTCGCGGAAGGTTCGGCTTCCGATAACGGCGATCTTCAGTTTCGCGGTCATGGCATGTCTCTGGTCGCGCGACCGGGTCACACCGACGGCACGCTAAAACTCGAGGTCCGAAAAAGGGCTGGCGTTTGAGGGAAGGGAAATGGTGGAGACCGGAGGTCCGACGAGGACGCCGCATCTGGCAGCGCTCTGCAGGAGGTAGTCACGGCTCATGCCGAGGAATCCCGAGTAGAACTCGATGGCCATCCTGGCGAATGACGGACCGTGACCGTTTTCCCCGCGACTGACGGCTTCGTAAGTCGCGAGGTGGGCCGCTTCGTGGAGTACCGTGACGGCGGAATACCCCCACTCGGCGATGATGATCTGCCAATTGGCCATGTCGGCCTTGCAGGGCGAATGGCTGGCCTTGGAGAATTTGATCGTGGGCAGTCTGGTTCCGGTCGCTGCGCAGGCACGGAACACGTAGTCCCGGCACTGGTCACTGGTCAGCAACCTGTCCGCAGCCGACTGCCTGGGTTCGACGAACGCCTCTTCCCAGTGGTACAGTCGGCGTGCGGCTTGATCGGCCATCGGTTAGCGGCAATCCGCTTCGATCTTGGCACGCGCCGACGTGAACCCCTTGAGCGAGTAGCTGTCCTTCGAGATCGAGCCGTCGGCCTCGGTCCAGTTCACCGCCGCATCGGAGCCACGGCGCATCGCCGCGATCAGCTCTGCTTCCGGGCTGCCGCTGGCTGCGAACGCCGCCGTGTCGAAGGTGAGAAGCTCGAATGTCTTGCTGTCGACAGTGGCGGACGCCTGCGCCTTGCCGGCACCGGTCTTCCCGTAAACGAAGGCCACCGAATTCTTGACGCCTTCACCCGGAACATTGACGATCGAAAGGTAAGCGCCGTCGCGCTGTTCACCGTCGACGTTGACCGGCTTCGTCCATGCGGTACAACGGCCGTTGGCGTTCTCTACGGTCCAGTTGTCGAAGACTTCGGCGGCGTTTGCGAGACCCGGCAGCGCGACCAGCGCGACGGCAGCCGCGAGAATGTGGTTCCTCATGTTTCTCTTGTCCTGTTATCCACGGAAATTCCTAAGTTAAAGGCTAAAGCGAGGACTTCGGCGGCGCAAGTGGAACCGTAAATTAGAGACATCGTTGGTGTCTTGCTTGGTCGGCTGTATCTTGAAGACAGGAAATCTTTAAATTAACGGGAAACGTCGCCATGAAACTGACCATGGAGATTCAGGGACACCATACGGGCTTTTCGCCGCACTCGCAGCGCCCGAACGAACAGGTGGCGCACACGACCATCTGGGGCAACGACACCAACGGACGTTACGCGCGCGCCAGGTTCTACGGCAGCGTCGCACTCGCCTTCAACGCCAAGATCGCCGCGATGCTCTCGGAGAACGAGGTTGTTTCCTCCAAACGGTTTGTCGTCACCCTCAACGGCGAATGGCAGACCCGGACCTTCGTCAAGGACGGCAAGGAAGAAAAGCAGCGCAGCTTCGTCGCCAAGGAGACCGAACACGCCTCCGCATTCAACATCCTGGATGGCATCGCTCTCGAGGCCGCCCGCCTTCGCAACGACGCAACCCAGGCGCTCCGCAAGGCAGAGAAGCTTCGCAACAGCGGACAGCTCGCGCTCGCCTACGAGGCCGTCGCGCAATTCGTCGCCAACTACGCCGGCGTTCCGCTCGACCTCGAGTCGTTTCTGGCCGACAACGAAGCCGACGACAAGGAATTCGGCTCGAGCGCGCACGTCGACGCCGATCCGGAAGCTCTGGCCGCCGCGCACTTCGCCCGCGAGGACCGGCTGAGGGACGCCCCGGAATCCCCGGAAGCGTCCGAAGTCGCTCAGAGCAATCCCGAGGAACACACCGAGACGGTCGAGGCAACCCCGGAAGAAACGGCAGGCTTCGGCGCGCCGGAATCGGCTGAAGAGCCGACGGCGGACTTCGGTGCCGACGACGAGGTTCTCGGCCCGACATCCGCTGCAGCGGAAGCGTCCGAAAACGTCGCCGAGGAAGACGCGATCATGATCGACGCCGCCCCGGCAGACGACGTGCTCGACGACACCCCGGTCGAACCTGTTCTCCAGTCTTCCGCTCCCCAGCAGAAGGGTCCGGCATTCCAGACGGCGACGCCGTTCGCCAACCGCCCGCCGCTCCAGCAGCAGGCAGCCACTTCGAAGCCGTTCTCGCGTCCCGAACCTGTCCGCCAGGCACCGCAGCCGGTCGCCCGCCCGGTTCCGTCGCAGGAAGAACTTTCGGCTCCTCCGCAGGCCTCGGTCCCGTCCTTCCTTGCGCCGCGCGCGCCGCGCTTCTAAGCGCTCGACATCCGGAAAATTAAAACGGGGCCAATTGGCCCCGTTTTCGCGTCTGGCTATCTCCGTCTTCGGAGACGATCAATGAACGGCCGCCTCGGCGACCGCAACGGTTGCGTCTTCCTCAAGCGGATTGGCCCACGGGACGAGGCCTGAGGGAACGACTTCCGATGCCGGCCCGACGTGGGCGTCCTGGTCGTCGAAGAAGATGTGAGGGCGGAACGCCTTGAGGATGCCCGCCTTTGGCCAGCCCGAGAGATAGTGGGCCTCGTCCACGTCGATCCCCCATGAATCGAATGTCCGGATGACCCGTTCGCGGGCGTCGCCGCCCCGCGCCGTGACCAGCGCGATACGGAACGGCTTGCGGCCGTTGATCAGGCACTGCTGCAGGTCGTTGATGATCCTGAACACCTTGGCGAACGGGCCGTCGGCAAGCGGGATGTTCGCGTTGACCTTTTCGTTCTCCAGGAACCCCGGCAGCTTCCGAGCCTTGTAGATGCGCTCGGACTCGTCGGAGAAAAGAACGGCATCGCCGTCGAAAGCGATCCTGATCTGGAAATCGCCGTCGAAATCCTCCGATTTCGGCAGGTCGTACATGACGGCCGCGGCGATCCCGCTGCGGATAGCTGCCTGCGCGTCGTCTGGAGACTTCGACAGAAGAAGGTCGACACCGAGCGCGTCGAGGTATTCCACTGTCGGCTTGTTGCCAGTGATGAAGCTCGATCTCAGCGTCGGCAGCTGATGGTGATTGATGGACCGCAGGATGCGGATGCCGGCCGAGTTGGAGAAGCTCGTCACCATGACGACATCGATCAACGGTTCCCTGCGGTCGGACAGCGTGTTGAGGTTCAGCAGGCCCTTGATGAGCGGAAACGCGACGCCCGGCGCGAGCGGGATGTCCTGCGTCTCGCGCATGTGGGCCACGAACGCTTCCGGTCCCTTTTCGAGAAAAAGGGCGTTTGCTTCCTCGAGATCGAACAAGGCTCTTGCCGATACGGCGACTGTGAGGGTTTTCATGGACACCACTTGCGTTTCGAATTCGCGCAAACTCTATTTAATGATGGACTTCGCGTCAACAAAATAGCGCGCCAAGCGCAATCGACGTCTTTAAATAGTTGTCGATTGACAAGCCTTGTGGTTAAACGGTCACGACCCAGCTAAAAAAAGGATACCCCACATGTCCGCCGACACTTCCAGAGCCGACGAGACTCAATCGCTCAAGCGACTTCGCCTGGACATCCTGCAAGAGGCGCGCGAACAGGGGGTCGTGGATATGATTTTTCGGTCCGATCGCGAGGTGACGGACATTCCATTGGATTGTTATGCGGTCTATCTCTGGATTTCTGGCGCGAGACTCGACGAAGAAGCGGCTTGGAGGACCGACGACCTGGAAACCTTGCTTGACCTTGACCTCATCCGAAGCATCGACAGATCGGCCGTGGTCGTGAGAGGTCCGACCCTTCTTCCCTGGGAAGGCGTCGTTATCGCCACAACCGATCATGACGCGCACGAGCAGATTGCCGCGGCCATCGGCGAGATCATCGTGGAACACGCGCGTTGCTACGTCGTCCCGGAATCGACGGTCCAGCCGATCACCGCGTCTTTTCTGAGGGACTACTGGACGGCTTTGCATTCCTACCTTGAATTCAGGAAGGCGACGCTCGACCTCATGGTCCAGGTGGAGGCCGCCAGGCCGCTGGCAAACGCGGCAAAGCATATCGAGGCGGCGCATGCCGCAGGCGTGAAGATTTCTCCGCAAGTCATCGCCGAGGCCAAGACGTGGTCGGCGACCAATCTGGGGCTGAAGAAGGCTGCCACCAGGCTATCCGACGACCGTGACGCCGCCTACACCAGAGCAGGATCAATGGCCCGAGCGGCGCTACGTCGCATCTGCGATCCGCCTCGCCGCCAGTTCACGGCGACGGCAGCGGGCCCGAAGCCAGGACTGTGAGCGGCAAGACCGACATGCCTTTGCTGATATGGAACCTGGGCGTATTGACGCCTGGGTCGAAGGCAGCAGTGGCGAGGTTCCCTGTATAGAAGCAGCCGCCGTCCATCGCGATCCGGTTTCCGTGATCCATCGGGTTCTCCGCTTCCGGCGAATGCCCGTGCACGACGACGAAGCCGTAGTCGCCCTTGTGCTTGAGGAACTCGTTCCTGATCCACATAAGGTCGCGGTCGGTCTGGTCGATCAGCTCCCTCCCCGGCCGTACGCCCGCGTGCGCGTACAGACGGTTGCCGACGACATGTCCGACCGGCAACGACAGCAGGAAATCGGCATGGACCTTGGGTACCCAGCTGCCGATGTCCTTGGGCATGCCATCGTGCAACGGATGCCATCCATACGACATCAACGTCTGCTGGCCGCCATGCTCCCACCACTCCCTTGCCAGTTCGTGCTTAGGGTCGCGGCAGACGGAGGCGAATACGTGGTCGTGGTTGCCCCTGAGCGGCAGCCATTCGACATGGTCGTCGGAAGGACCGTCCATCAGCAATTCGATGACGCCCCTGGAATCTGGCCCTCGGTCGACGTAGTCGCCCAGCAGATGGACACGCGCCCGCATGCCGCGCTCGGCACTGTCCATCGCGATCCAACGAAGCGCCGTCTCGAGATGCTCGCGGTATCCGTGAACGTCGCCGATGGCGTATTCGATCGTGTCGGGGCTTTCCTTGAAGTCCAGAATTCTCATGCGTCGCGCTTTCAATGTCATTGTCCGGAAACTATGATGGGTTTCGCCGCGTCACACCGGGTCTTCCAAGGAGCTTCCATTGTCTGTCATTAACACTTCGCGCCCCGCCCGGCTACGGGAATTCCTCGTTTCGGAAGGATGGGTTATCGATCGCCGGATCGAGGAAACCCGTGGCGAGCTTCTTTTCACCCACCCCGAATACCCGCGCAGGCAAATGTGCATTCCGGTCGACGCCACGAGGTGGGACGACTGGCACGAGGTCTGCGAGCGGACAGTGGAGAAGGTGGCGGAAATGACCAAACGGCAGCCTGCCGAGCTATGGGCGCTGATCGACGGCCCTACCCGCAGTCAGCGCGTCTGGAGCGCGCTGCGAACGTTCGTGGGCTCCGCAGTCGTCGCCTGCGCGATCACGGTTGTCGGCATGGCCGCCTGGAACAAGGCGACCGAAGAACCTCCCGTTTCGGTCACGCTTGCCGGATGCATGGACAATCAGGCCTCGCTCGCCGTTTCAATGATGTCCCACGACGTCCGCACCCAGTTCGCGGGAAACCGAGACAAGATGAAAGACTTCGCATGGACGCGCTGGAGGGCCTTGCAGGCGGCCGCCAACGTCGAGGAGATGCGAAAGTGCTATCTCGAGGCGCAGTCGTATTCCCACAGCTTCGACGACGACGGCCTGATCGGCGAGGACCTCAGCCGCATCGAGGACGGGGTCAAGGCCGTCTACACCCACATCGGCGCGACCCTCGTCCCCGGCGACGACGCGACCGACGGCGAGAGGGCGGCGGCGCAGGAAACGTTCCGGCTGGCCGAGGCAGCGGCAACCCGCGTGTCTATCAGGCTCGGGAAGATCGTTTCCTCGTGGTATCTCTGACCACTTGCGGCATCGGCCAGACGAAAGGGAGGGCTTTTGCGGCCCTCCCTTTTTCATTGGACTTCGATGTTGCGAGAACCAGCCGTCAGGCCGCTAGACGCTTCGCCAGGCCCGTGCCTCGCTTGTCGAGGTCTTCTGTTTTCACGGCGTGCTGGACGGCGCTGTCGTTGCCGATGACGATGCAGACCTTCTTGGCGCGGGTGACGGCAGTGTAGAACAGGTTCCTGTTCAGCATCCGGCGGTGCGCCGACGGGCAGACGAAGATCACGACAGGGAATTCGCAGCCCTGCGACTTATGAACGGTCGAGGCCCACGCCATGGTGATGTCGCCGGAATCGTCCTGAGCGTAGTAGGCGAAATGGCCCGAGTAGTCCGCCTTGATGTAGGCTTCCTGCTTGCCGTCCTCGCGCTGGCGCACGCCCGTGTCGACGACGATCCCGACTTCGCCGTTGTAGACTTTCTTCACGTAGTCGTTGCGGGTGTGCATGATGCGGTCGCCGACCGAATAGCGAACTTCGCCGCCGCCGCTCTTGAACACGACGGTGTTCGCAGGCGTTCCCGGATTGAGGGCGGCCTTCAGCATGGCGTTGAGGTTCTCGACCCCGGTCGGGCCCTTCTTCTGGCTTGCCAGCACCTGGATGTCGTCCACCGGATTGAAGCCGGAGTTCGGAAGTCTGCGCGACATGAAATCCACGACGTCGCGGACCATGTCGTCATCGTCGTCGAACTGCGAGAAGCCGCCCTTCATGTAGAAGCCGTCGAGCTTCTCGCCCTGCTCGATCGGAAGGTTTCCGGTGTTGATGCGCTGGGCGGCGACGACGATCCCGCTGTCTCCCGACTGACGGTGGATGGTGCGCAGACGCGCCACGGGGATCGCGCCGCTGTCGATCATGTCCTTTAGGACCTGTCCAGCGCCGACCGACGGGAGCTGGTCGACGTCGCCGACGATGGTGATGCCGGCCCTGTCCTTGATGGCGTCGAGGAAGGACGAGCCGAGGCGGACGTCGATCATCGAGAACTCGTCGACGATGAAGCGGTTCTGGGGAAACGGATTGGTGCGGTCGAACAGGAAGTCGCCCTTCTCGGCTGAGAAGCTCAGCAGGCGGTGGCAGGTCGAAGCTTCCTTGCCCGTGACTTCGGCGAGGCGTTTCGCGGCGCGGCCGGTGGGTGCCGCGAGAACCACGGACTTTCCGAGCTTCTCGAGGGCGGCGACGATGATGCGCTGCGTCGTCGACTTGCCGGTGCCCGGGCCACCCGTGATGATCGCGATCGGGTTCATGACCGCCATGAGAGCGGCTTCCACCTGGCTCTCGTCCCGCTTGACGCCCAAGAGCTCGATCGCCGCCTCCACGGCATCCCTGGCGGCACCCTCGGGCGTGATGTCGCCCTTGGCCATGATCGTGCGCAGCCGGTCGGCGAGCGAACGCTCCGCCTTGTGCAGACCGGACGGATAGATGAGGCCCACGTCCTCGTCGAAAATCGCGTCGCGGTCCGCGATAACGGCGTCGATCATCGGCGCGATGGTCTCGGCTCCTACCTGAAGGACTTCGTCGGATTCCTTGACGAGGAACTCGCGCGTCAGGCCGCAGTGACCCTGCTGGTTGGTCTTGAGGTTCAACGTGTAGCGGATGCCGGCCTTGAGGCGCGGCTCGCACTTGGGGTCGAGACCGGCCTTGCGGCCGATCATGTCCGACTTGTTGAATCCGATGCCGTCGATGGATTCGGCAAGCCGCCACGGATTCTCGTCGACGATTTTCATCGAGGCCGCACCGAAGCGCTTGATGATCTTCTGGATCAGGGACTCGCGCAGGCCGAACTCGGCGAGGAAGGTCACCAGTTTCGGCTGGCCGATCAGGCTGGTGAAGGCCGCGGCGATACGGTCGGCGAGCACGCGCTTGATGGTCGTCGCCATCTCGTCGGCGTCTTCCATGACCTCCGGCAACCGGTCCCCGTACTTCTTGAGCAGCTTTTCGATCGTGGCTTTGCCGACACCCTCGATCTTGGCGATCTTGAGGTAGGTCACGGCACCTTCCGCGCCCTTCGGGATTTCTGGATACATGATCAGCGCCTTGAAGGACGACTCGCCCTTGTAGGTGACCCATTTGCCCTGGGCGACGACCTTCTCGCCCTTCTCCGGACGGTAATGCCCGGCGAAAGTGATCTTGCCCGAGAACCGGGCCTTGAGGCGGGAGTCGCCCGACAGCTTCGCGGTGTCGAACTCGACCGCGTAGACAGCGAAATCGTCGTCGCCCACGAACTGCTTGGGGAAGATACGGTGGGTGATCTTGGCGGAAACCTCTTCCGTGTCGGTTTCGACCGCGGGAACCTTCGGCTCCTGCTGCACGGCCGGCGGTGGGCCTTCGAGGCCCTGAAGGAAATCCGGCTCGAGCGCCGCCTTGCCCAGATCGTTCATTCCGGCGAACAGGTCCATGGATGCTGGCGGATTTTTGGTTGGCGAAAGCGTGTCGGACATCCCGGCTGCTGCTCCATGAAGTTTGGATTTAATTGAAGAACTCAACTGCTATCGTGCCCCGGAATTTCGCTCCAGACCACCCGGACGCGGAACAAAATGCCTGACCTTAATTCAATCTTCAACTCTTTAATTCAAGAACTCGTATGCAAGCCTCGACTTGGGGAAATTTTCGGGTCTATCATTTTCAAACGCCATTCGGAGGAATTTTGATGCGCGCAATCCTGGCGGTGGCCGCCATGCTAACCTTCATCTCGCCTGGCATCGCCAGCGCCGTACCCGCCTGCAACGTTCCGCTCGACCGCATCATCCAGACATCGCCGTACCTGACTGGTTCGCTCGACGTCTACGAGAAGACCCCAAGCTCGATCACGTTGCGCCACAAGGACGATCCGAGGATCATCGCCAACTTCGCCGTGGACACGCCAGCACCTTCGGTCGGCCTCTCCAAGACTGAATACATGGCCCAGTACGAGAAGGAACTCGGCGCGCAGGCCGTCGTCGCGCAGAACGAGCATCGAACCGTCGAGACATCCTTCTTCCCCTACGAGCCGCTCGCATGGCGCATCGTCGAATCCACCACGCTCCCGAACGTCGGCAAATCGCTTGAAGGCCACATGTTCATCCGGCTCGCCGAGAACTGCCTGGTCAAGGCATCCTACATCGCGCCCGACAGCCCGAATCTCATGACGCGCTGGAAGGAAATGGCGACGGCCATCGCCGACCTGCGCACCTCCGCCGCGCCCTTCGTCCTGACCACGTCGTTCGAGCGCGAGAACACCGCTCCGGCCGGGCTTCTCGGTCTGGCGGTCGGCTGGCTCGCCCCGCTCCTCGTCATCGGCCTGCTTTACTACTCGCTGCGCCACTACAGCCGTCTCGACCCTCCGTCGACAAGCACCAAGATCGTCCTCGGCTCCATGGCCGTGATGTCGCTCGGCCTGATCATCCAGCAGCACTCGGTTTTCCTGAACGGGCTGGCGCTCCTCAAGTACACCGACGCGCTTTTGATGCTGACGACCTGCTTCGCCGCGGCGGTCGCGTCTCTGCTTCTCGCGCAGAAAGCCTCCGTCTTCGCCCTCATCACCGGAGCCGTCACGGGCGGTTCGCTGCTGGCCTCGTCCCTGATCGGCTGGACGCTCGATCCGATCTCGGTCGGCGCGGTCGGCCTCTCACTCCTCCTGGTCTCCGTTCTCGGCTTCATTTCGTGGAGCCATCCGTTCGGCGCGACCGAATAGCAGCCGTCCGCTAGAATACAAAAAGCCCGCCGTGGATTTCCATCCGCGGCGGGCTTTTTGTTGGCCAACTGCCGATCCGACGCTTCCGCCAGTCTCTACCGAGAATGCCGGAGGGACTGGCCTCCGGCCATCAATTCGAAGACAGGAGCCGGATCGCCTCGTTGACGCCCTCGACCGTCACGTCGCCGGAGATCGGCACGACGCCGTCGCCCTTCATCACGATGACGGCCGGAAGCGTCTTGACCCCGGCCCGCCTGGCGAGCTCGCGGTTCTTCAGGAGCGTCAGCTTCACGCCGGCGCTCGTCTCGCCGCTCTGCTCGATGCCAGCGGCGCGCAACGCCTCGATGCGGTATTCGGGCGCGACGCCTTTAGACATAAGCTGCTGGCGGAGCTTCATCCAGTCTCCCTGAGGCTTGCTGTTGAAGGCCTGGATGACGTCGAGGGAAGCCGCCACCGCGTCCTCGCCGCTGACGGGGTAGTCGCGGTGGACGATCTTCACGTCGCCGCGGGTCGCGGCGATATTGTCGAGCATCTTCTCGACCTCGTTGCAGGTCGAGCAACCGTAATCCGAGAAGACCATGATCGAGATCGCCGCGTCGGCGCGGCCGTACCAGGGGTCGACCGCGGAACCGGCGAAGGCCTCGACGGAGGGCGCGGCGGGAGCCTGGGCCTTTTGCGCCGCGACGGCACCGAGCAGTTCTCCCGGGTTCTTCCTGAAGTGTTCGATGACCTCGTCCACGACCGCCTTGCGGTCTTCGTCCGACAGCCTCGGCTGTTGCGCGCATACGGCCGACGGGATTAACATCGTTGCGAGGATCAGCGCCTTTGATACAGCCTTCACTGCCGTTTCCTTGTTTGCTTAATTGAAGACTTCACTTAATGCATCCGATGCAATCCATGTCAATCTCCCGGACACCAGCATGAACCCATTCACTGTCCTCGGCGTCCCCTTCAACGCAACGAAAGACGAAGTCACGGCGGCCTACCGCCAGCTTGCCAAGAAGTGCCACCCCGACCTCAACCCGAATGACCCGGACGCGGCCGCGCGCTTCCATGTACTGAGCGAAGCGCACAAGCAGCTTCTGGACGATCTGGACGCCGCCGCTCAGCCGAGGAAGCGGCCCATGCAACGGGCGAGCGCGCCGACCGTCATCACGTTGCGGCGGAACGTGTTCCTGACCGTGCACGAGGCGATGACGGGATGCCGAAAGTCCGTCGAGGGCATATCGGGACCTTGCTCCTGCTGTTCCGGTTCAGGTCGCGTTCCGTCTCCAGGTCCCGTGGAATGCACCGCCTGTCTCGGGACAGGGGTCAGGCACAACCGCAATTCCGCGCTGATCCGCCTCAAGGTCGAATGCTCGGACTGCGCCGGCACCGGAAGGGTGACTTGGTTCATCTGCCATGAATGCGCAGGCTTCGGCACCGTCCACATGGACGAGTGCGCCGTCGACATCCCTCCAGGCACCCGTTCGGGCGAGCATCTGGTCATTCCAGGCGGCGCGAACAACAGACGCGAGAACGTCGTCGGAGACGTCGAGATCACCGTAGTGGTGAAGGACCCCAATTTCAGGATAGCGGGCGACGACGTCGAGACGTCGGTGGCGGTGGACATCTATGACGCCGTTCTCGGCACCACCGTCGACGTGCCATTGCCGTCCGGAGAGGTTTTGCGCCTGGCGGTTCCGCCCGAAACACCGCACGGCGGGCGCTTCCGGGTAAAAGGCCGTGGATTGCACTACACCGAAGCGAAAGGCGACCTCGTCGTCATCGTCAAGACAAGACCCCTGAAGCTATCGAACCCGGGAGTGCGGGAAGCGATGCTGGCGTTGAAGCATGCCGCTTCAGCCGGCGTTTAAGGCAGGACCCGCGAGAGGCCGCTCAGCTTCTTCTGTCCGATCCATGTCGCCTTCTCGGAGAGATTTTCTTGCGCCGTCTCGGCGAACTCGGCGATACGGCGGTCCAGTTCCCGGTCCTGGTTGGCGCGCGCTTCTGTTCCGGTCTGGTCGAGGGAATCCCGCTCCCTCATCGAGTCGAGCGCCTTTTTCGCCAGTTCGCCATCTTGCAGCGCGAACGCGACAGTCAGGGACTTGAGATCGAGGGCCGCCTTCATGAGGTGCTCTTTCTTCCCGTTCACCTGGGCGATCACGGCCGACAGAGGACCCGGTCCTCCGGATGCCCGCAATACGGTCCGGTCATAGCGATGCTCGGTGTTCCATCCTTCGGCCAGCACCCATGCCTCAAACCAGGTGTCGATCTCGTTTGCCAACTCCAGCTTTCCTTCGTCGGAAGCGGCCAGCATCTTCCGTTCTATGGCTGCTATTCCCACTTCCAGGTGGGTCGTCCTCGTAAACACGTTTTGGGCTACGTCTGCGTCGCCCGGTTCGAAATAGGCGCGGTCCTGCACGATCTCCGGCGAAGTCAACTCGATCGCTTTGTCGAAGGCGTAGTTGAGCGACGCCGCCCCCATTACCACCGCGCTGAGGCCGACCGAGACCTTGATCATGTAGGGGGACCATTTGAGGGAAAAGCGGTCAAAAGCTGTCGTCATGAAAATCGCCAATGTTTTCTGTGGCTCCATGATCACGCGGCACGCAGCAGGCGACAAGCGACGGCTACCAAAAACACGGCCGGCGTCTTACAATAGAGGAAAATAACGCTACGAGGTTTAGAATGGCAAAAGAATTGCGTACCGCACGCGAAGGCTGGGGCGGCATCATCGGTAAAAACCAAGACCCCGATTAAGGAAATCTAAACCCCACTTCTGGAAACTTGTTGCAACCGTCGCTATATTGGAACTATCCAAACGCCCAACAAGGAGTGGACGGGATGCAGCAGAATTTGAATTCGACCTACGGCCAGCAGGAATTCGACACGGGTCTACGCGACCACATGACGAAGACCTACGGTCTCATCGCCGGCGGCCTCGCCGTTTCGGCCCTGACGGCCTGGATCATAGGCTTCACCTCGTTGCGCTCGCTCGTCGTCGGCGACGAAGGCCTGACGACCCTCGGCCACATCGGCCTCTGGGCCCCGCTGGTTCTTCTTCTCGGCACCGCCTTCCTCCGCGTGACCAGCGTCGGTGCAATGCGCGGCATCTACTGGGCGTTCGTCGCCCTTCAGGGCTTCGGCCTCTCCCTTGTCGCCATTAGCCTTCCTGCGCACACCATCGTCCAGGCACTGGCCATCACCGGCTTCACCTTCGGTGCCATGTCGCTTTGGGGTTACACGACCAAGCGTAGCCTGTCCGGCTGGGGCAACTTCCTGCTCATGGGTCTGATCGGTGTCATCATCGCCATGGTCGTCAACCTGTTCCTCGGCTCCGCGGCCCTTGATTTCGCGATCTCCGTGATCGGCGTCCTCGTCTTTTCCGGCTTCACCGCCTACGACACCCAGAAGCTCAAGGACATGTACTACGCCGGCCTCGGCAAGGACGACCTCGAATACGCGAGGTACTCGTCGGCTCTCGGCCTGTACCTGAACATCGTCAACCTCTTCAACTTCTTCGTCTCCTTCGGCCGCGACTAAGGCCTGGCGAGACACAGGACAGTGAGGGCGGCCACTGTGCCGCCCTCTTCCGTTTCGGCCGGCCGCAATCGCTGTCATCCTTTTCAGGAACCGACAGGAAGTCCAATGCCCAAGCCCATCATCCTCGCCGCGATGCTTCTCTCCATCGCTCCCATGGCCTCGCTTGCGGCTGAGGATTGCCCGTCCCGTCCCTTCCATCTCAAAATCGACATCGACGCGCCCCGCGAAGTCCTCGACCATTCCCGCGATACCAGGGCATTAAGCGCCATGCTGTCGGATCGGTCGCTCCCCGGCTATGTGACGCAGGGCCTGACCAAGGTCGACTACACGGCCTCGTACTCCACCGAATACCTGTCGCAAAAACGCGAGGACGGCAGCTGGTGTTCGACGGTCGACTCCGTGACGGTCAAGTTCGGCTTCCTCGCACCGCCGACGATTTACCTGGCCCGTTCTCTGCCGGAAGGCAGCTGCATGTACAACGAGGTGAGGAAGCACGAATACCAGCATCTTAGGATCGCACAGGACACGTTGGAGGCCGGCCGCAAGTGGATCGGCACGGCTCTGAAGCAGCAACTCACACAGGGCGGCGCGATCGGTCCGACGGCCGATTCCGCCAACGCGGTGATTGACGCCGGCATCAAGGAGATCGTCAACAAGATCACGGGCGGCCTTTATGCGACGGCCCGCTTCAAGAACCTCGCGCTCGACACGCCCGAGAACTACGCGCGTCTCGGAAAAGTGTGCGGATAGTTTGTCGCATGCCGTGTTCGCCACCAACCTTAGAACGAACACGGAGATGACAATGACGAAATGGCCGCCCGAGGTAGACCCGTTCTACGAAGAATTCTCGCAATACTACGTCTGCGCGCACTGGAACGGTATCAAGCCGGACAATAGCGGCCGCCAGCACATCGCGTTTCTCGGGACACGTCGCCCGGCCATCGGCGAATTCGCGCTGACGACGCCATGGCCCGATTGCTCCGAATTCTTCCATTCAGAGGAAGACGCTGACGCTTTCCTGAAGTCTCAGGACGAACTGAGGCCGCATCCGCTTGGAAAGGGCTGGGAAGTCGTCCAAATCGGGGACATCAAGGCGAAGTACGGATACGAGCCGCTCAGCGCTCTCATCGCCGTTGGCAACCCTCATCTCGAGCATCCCAAGCCGAAAACCGAGAGCGCTTCTCCGGCCCCGTCGATCTGACGGTCAGGCAGCCAACAAACGCGCCAGGCCGTCGGCTATCAAATGCTCTTGCGGAATTGCCTTTTCCTTGGAGAAAGCCCGCAAGCGCTCGACTTCGGCCTTGTTGAAAAAAGCCGCTACGCGCTTTGTCCCGGCCCTGCATTCCGGTCCATCCGTCCTGACTTGGGACGGCGATCTTACCCGGTGGACGAGACGCTCGCGCGACACCTGGAGCAAAGGACCCACGCCATGGACGGAGACCGCTTCGTTGACCGACATGGCAATGACTTCCGTGATGGAGAGTTGCCGTTTCCTCGCGAAAATCTTCATTCGTTCGACTATACTTGGCTCGAGATGCGCCGCGAGTTGCGTCTTGTTTTTCCGGCTCGGTGCGATCTTCGGCTCTGGGGCTATTGTCATCACTAACATCCTTGCGTCTCCGAGAGTTTCCGGAGCCGCTCCGCACAAGATTTCAATGTGGGTCAGATATAGAACACAAGACTTCGGAAGTCAAATGTTGACGACATAATGCTGGACTTGGAAATCGGTAGCCGAGGTCGTCAACTCTTTAATTTGCGACTTCGGCCCGCGCGCATTCACCGAGGAGCGAACGGAGCGCCTGCGGGTTGCGGCTCTTCCCTGCGGATGCGTTGTCCGCTCGCGTCGTTGGCGACCGAGTTCCTGAAATAGAGCTTCGTGTTGTCGGGCGCGATCACCGTCGGCGCGCCGAGGTTGTCCAGCCGTCCGTCCTTCTGCCTGGTGACGACGATCGATCCGTCGAGGCCCTGGCGGATGAGGTGCGTTTCGTGCCTGACCTTGAAGTCGGCAAGCCCATGCTCGGCGAGGATCGCCGTCATGAACTTGTTGACCACGGAGATGTGGGTGTTGAATGGCCCGAGGAACCGCTGCGGACCGACCAGTCCCGGTTCGCCCAGCGGGATTTTGGCGTCGTCCCACGCCTTGTGGACGATGACGCCGTCGCCGTTCTCGTCCCACAACGCCTCAAGACCGCCGTCGCCGTTGACGACCAGAGCGCGCGGGACGTCGGTTCCTCCGTCGCCCATGCGGACGAGGATCACCGAGTGCTTGTGGCCCGTGCGGCCGTTCATCATTTCCGAGATACGCGAGAGCGCCTCGGCGAGGTGTTCCCGGTCGCAGACGACCACGTCGTACTCTCCCTTGGCGGCGGCGGAGAACCGCTCGAAGAAGCCCCCATGCCGCTTCTTGAGGATCAGCTCGACATGGTCGGCGTGTCCGCGGCTCATCAGGGCGACGGCGAGGCTGCCGATCGATTTGCCGCGCTTCCACATTTCCGAGATCGTGGATCGGACCTTCACGGATGTCCCCGCGATGATGTCGATGGCTTTTTCTTTGAACCAGTCCTCGACGGGAGTCTTGATCCAGGTGAGCGCGGATGCCGCCAGGATGAACGTCGCGGTCTTGCCGAGCGTCGCGTTCATCGTGCTTTCGAGGTCGAACGGGATGGCGGCGGTGGCGACGAACAGCCCGCTCGTCACCAGACCCAGCGTCGCGAGCCTGATCTTTCCGACGGCGAAGGCGTCGCGCACGAAGCCGCGGTTGCAGCTGCCGAACTCGGTTCCCGTATAGGAATTCCCGACGATGGTCGCGTTGCGTGTCCGGTCCGGCAGATGTTCCGCATCGACGTTCATGCGCGGTGTCATGTTCGCGCCGTCGAAGGAGTTGCCGACGATCTTGGCGTCCGCCCAATCGGCGTTGTGCAGATAGGTGTCCTTGAAGCTGCTTTTACGGATGTTCGCGCCGACATAGCTGCTCGAAGAAATGGCGGCGTCCTTGAAATCCACTTCGTGGATTTTAGCGCCGTCGAAACGCGCGCAGGTCATCTGAGCGCCGACGAAATCGGAGGTCATGGTGACGGTGCGATACTGCGGCGAGCCGTCCGTGTTCACCCGGCCGTCGTCATATGCCCTCTGCACCTCATATGGCGAAAAGTCCACGTCCGCGAACACGGCCGAAATCGCGTCCGTGCCCGAAGCGGCCACGCCGCGCATGGAAGCTCCCGTGAAGATCGTGTGTTCCAACCTGCTGCCGCGCAGCTTCGCGCCGTCGAGGCACGCGCCTGAAAAATCGGCTCGCGACAGGTTGAGGTGCATGAGGTCCAGGTGCTTGAGGTTCGCCCTCTTGAGGCTTTTCCCGGCCTTCGCGCATTGCTCGACGAGTGCCTTGATCGACGATGCCCGGCCTTCGTAAAGCAGTTTTCCGTCGATATCGAAAATCTGCTTCAGATTGGCTGCTTTTCTCGGTGTCATGATTTTTTCTCCATGACCCGATTGTGCCCCAACGCCACGCAAGTCTACAGGCCGGCAGTTCCCGCGATGTGCGCGGCAAACGGGGCGACGACATGTTGTGCGAGACCGACGAGCAGGAAGACCGTAGTGGAAACGGCGACGTGGCTCGCCATAGGACGGCGGTGGAACGACGCCATCAACCTGTTCCAGAGCTTCGACGGAACGAGGAGCGCCATGCACGCGTTGGCGGCGGCGGTTTTCCAGAGGATGGAGTGGTCGAAGCCCCCGATCACAAGGGCGACGTTGAAATAGACGAAGACCGCGAAAAGATGGGCAATCGACAGCAACGATCCGCGCTTTCTCTTGGGTTTGCGCAGGACAAGGCGCTCGTTGATGGCGACCCGGCGGATGATGGACAGCGCCCTTGCAGGCTCGATCCTGAAGAATTCCCGTCGGGAATTCACCCTGTTTTCGCCGATCAGGCGGTGGACGGCGGCTTCGGTGCGGGCCGCGTCCGGCGACCTGACATAGCCTTCGATCGTGAATGGCGTCGGAACGCCGCTTGCCGCCGTCAACTCGCTGGCGCGTCGCACGGGATCGCGCGACGTCCTGCCGATTTTCACCATGCCCGGCATGGATGGATTGCTGAGGAGGTAGACGAAGCCAGCTTGTCCGTTTGCAGGTCTCACGGTGGTTACTTCGAAAAGCGCGGCGTGGACAGGTGCGGGTTGTAGCCTGGATCGGGATTGAGGTCGGCATTGAAGCCGAGCTTCTGTTCCATGACCTGAGTGACCAGCTTCTTGAGCTTGGGCCGGTCCTTTTCGTCCAGCCACGTCAAGGGAGCGAAATGGTTCTGGCCGGCAAAGCGGGATTCGTTCTGTCTGTTGGCGCAGGTATGCATCATCAGGCCGCGCTCCTGACGGGGACCTGGCGACGACGCCTCGATGCGGAAGTCCTCATGCTGCAGGCTGATTTCTCCGCTCACGGCATTGCCACCCATGTTGGAGCGGATTTCGAAGCTTCCGGCGGCCAGGCCCAGGTCCTTTGCCAGCGCCTTGAGGCGGTTCTTGGCGACCTTGTGGAACAGGTTCTTGTCTTCTCGGCTTCCCGTGCAGCTTCTCGTCCAGTCGTAGGTCTCGGCCATTTCAGTCACTCCGTTCGTTCTATCGATGTAAGCGTCGCATTCGGCATGTGACAAGGCGTTCACCTATTGGCGCATCCCCGGTGCCTGCGCTTTGGTGATATCGATATCCATCGGCCGCTCGTCCCAGAGCCGCAATACGGTGTCGGCGTGGTCGAGAATCTCCGAGTGGTGGTCCAGCATGTTTCGATAGACGGCTTTGGTTTTGGCGGGATCGTCGCGCAGGGCCTCGAGCAGCTCGACGAGCGCCGTTTCCACTCTGCTATCGGGCGCGCCAAACGGATCAACCGTGCGGATGACATCGTGGAGGCGGTCGAAGGCGTACCGAATGGTCGAGTCGTCGTCGAAGACGGCTAGCTCCTGGTTCTTCAGTCGTCTCGTGATTTCGGTGCCAACCGCGAACGCGACATTTTTCGCGGCCCTTACAAGTTCCGGATAGCGCATGTCTACCCCCGGCAGCCTGTCGTGCGGGAGCAGATATTCGGCAGGATTCCTCATCTCGACAGAGACACCCGCCTTCTCGGCGATGTCCTGAGCGAATTCCATGGCCTCGACCCATGCCTCGGCGGCGAAATAATGCGTTCTGGGGCGGATTATCGGAAAGTCCAGCTTTCCGAGAGGTGCTGTCCACTCATGCCTGTGGAGGTCCCACTCCCCAACCTCGACGTGATCGTCGTCGCGCTCGACACGGATGATCAAACCCGTCGAACTATCGAAAACCGTGCCACCCACAAGGATGTGATCGCTGGCGAATTCTTGCGCCTTGTCTATCCAAGCAGAGCACATAGCGTCGAAATCCGAACTCGCGGAGACTAGGTTTCTCATTCTGGTGTTCTCTGACTTCTCTGTCGCGGCCTTCCTGTAAGCTACCCGTCGATCTTGCACTCGCTCCGGGTAGCCATTGATTCTTGATGCGCGCTGTAGCATGTCGATGGCGTCTCGTGGGAACACTTTGGCGAGACCCACTTTTTGAAGTTCCGCCGCCGCTTCCCTTGCCAAGTTCCGCTCTATCGAGGAGACGGACTCCAGAATTTGGTCACTCTCGGATCGAAACTCACTCAATCTGGTGGTTGCCGCGTACAGCGTCCCGTCGTAAACGCGGAAGTTTCGCACGACATCGTGGTTGACAGTCCGCGAGATCGCCAACGGTGCATCCTCTTCCGATAGCCGCCTGAACGGTATCGCCACTTCGACAAAAGTAAGGATCGACCTCGGTCCGCTCGAAACGGTCACTGGTGCGTGGAAGATCACGGGTACGATGATTTTCATCGGATCATCCCCGGTTGCCTGTAGGAGACCTCGATTTCAAGCGGCCTGTCGTCCCATCTCGCAAGGGAGACATCGAGATGGTCAAAGACAGCCTCCCGTTTCTCGACGAGATTGCGGTATTTGTCGTTTATCGCTCGGGCGTCCTTCCTAACGAGGTCGAGCAGGGCGCGGGCGGAGACCTCCAACCGATCATGCGGCTCTCCGAAGGCGTCGGTATCGTCCAGCGCCTCCATCAGCTTGTCGAAGGCGTAGCGCAGCGAGCGGTCGTCTGTGAAGATGGAGCTTTCCTGATTTCGGATGCGTCTTGCCACCTCGACGCCTGTGTAATGCGCCACCATAGTCGCCGACCGAACCAACTCCGCCCATCGCATGTTCTGCTTTGGAAATGCCTCGGCAGGGATGAAGGCAGCAATGTCGCTGTCGCTGTCTACATGCACCCTGCGGCCTAGCTTCGAACCGATCTCCTGCGCGAAGGCGAGCGCCTCGTCGCGGTCGCCGTAGGCAAAGTAGTGGGTCCTCATGTCCTCCGTCGTCCAGTTGGCGTCCTCGGGCCTCTGCGTCCACATCCACCCGTTCCACATTTCTGTTTCCGAAACCTTGACCTGCCTGTTGTAGTCGGTGTTCACCGCGATCGCGATGCCGCGGTTTTTCGTGTAACGCACGCCGTCTACCATCAACAGCCTGGAAGCCTCGTCAGACGCGAACGCGACCGCCTGCTCGCGCCTGGCTTCGAAGTCGGGGCTCTGGACAGCGAGTGCGGCCATCCGACTGCTCTTCATCCGCTCGTCCACGATGCGCCGATAGTCCTCATAGTCATCCCTGGGATTGAGGCTGCTCGAACCGACGCGCGCCATCAGTTCCTTCGCGTCCTTGGGGTGGAGATCGTCGATCCGCAGGTCCGCCATTTCGCCAATTGTCCGCTTGGCGACGTGCCTGGTGATCTCGTATTCGATATCGGCAGCGAAACGGTGGCCGTCGTTCCGAAGGAGCGTGCCGTACAAACTTCCTTCATGAACGCGGTATGAACTGTGCATCGTGTCTAGCTGTCGGAAGCGGGTGGCGGCAACGGGTGCATCGTCTTGCGTCGCCTCCGCGATGTCGAAATCCGTCGGCACGAAGGTCAACGCCGTTCTCGTCCCGTATCTCGGGGCGTCGGTCGTGAAGGTAACCGGGACGGGGATGGTGATTTTCATGGTGCTTCCTGCCGCTGTCATCTTTGCAACATGACCTCTTTCGCCGCATCAAACCATCCTCCGGCTTTGACACATGCGGCTGACCGGCTTTAGCTACCGGGAACATAATAGGAGAGCCGTCGTGAAGTATGGAAAGTACGAAATCAAGAAGGTGTCGGTGAACGATCGGATGTCCGAAGAGACGACCAACTTCTCGCTTGACCTTTACGTCGATGGCAAGAAATTCGCGTTTGTATCGAACGACGGCCGAGGAGGATGCCACCGCGTTCATCCCTACCCGCCATACAACAATGTCGACATCGCGAGGGTCGAGGCGGAGATGGCCGCCGACGTGTTCCTGGTCGATTCCGAGCTCGAGATGTTCGACACGGCGGTCAACACGCTGCTTTCCTTGCACGAGGCGGCCGCGATCATCAAGCGGATGATCAAGACGAAGGCGACGTTCATCGACGGCAACGAGGTCTATACAAGTGGCTATAACGGCAGGCTCCCAGACGAAGCTCTGTTCGAACGCATCCGCTCGCAGCACCCGGGCGTCACGATCCTTAACAACATGACCGTCGAAGCATCCGCGATCGAGTTGGTCAAAGCCGACCGCCGAAAGTACGAGGCCGAGTACGCTGCCCACGCGAATCCCGTCATCCCGAGGCCTTGATCATGGAAATCCCGGTCCTCATCGAATACGGGCTCGAACATATCACCGCAGGCGGACGGCGGCAGAAGACCCGCGTCCACGAGATCGTCGACCTCGAGGTAGCGGAAGCGAGCGAAGCGGACGCACCGGTCGCAATCAGCTGGAACGACACGCCTGACCCCTCGCAGGCCGCTTTCTGGGGAGCCTATCAAACAGGTGCGGATGCCCATACGCGCTGGCACGCAGGTTCGCACTGGAGGCCGCTTCTCGACGGCGAACTGGATGGATCGCCAGGGGGAAGTCCGGCGGTGAACGTCGAGAAACTATGCGGTCTCGCTTCGTCCCAGAACCCTTATCACTCGTTTCTCGGAAATCACTACGGCCATTCTCCGGCCATCCCGAAAAAGCCCCCGGTCGGTGAACCGGAAGATCGGTTCGGCACCCTCATCAGCACACAGCGCGGTTCCGTGATCAGGGCAGCGAGGGAAGGACTCGAGCGGCTTCTAATCGTCGGCGACGAAGTCTATGTCAGATGTGCCGAGCCGACGATAGTGCCTTGTCAAACAGAATCCGGCTCGAGGATTCCCAAGTTCATCAGGATCGTCACAAGCCAGCCGCAGATCATCCGCGCATTCGCCCGCACCCCTGACGACGTCTATCCGGTTTCCGCCTTCGACGAGGCGATGACGGCCAAGCACCTGTTCTCGCTGCCCGCGGTCACCGCGATCGACGCCACGCGCCGCCCGGAAATCCATCTGTGGGACAGCGTCAACGAGGACGCGCTCCTTCACGAGGCCGCCGACACCAAGGTCATGAACTTCGTGCAGTCCGTCAAGGAGCTTCGTCTCGGGAACCCGACACTCGACCAGCTCGAATCCTACGTCGCGGTCCGCCGAGCGGTGGCGCTTCCCCATGGCGAGGAACGCCTCGAGCAGCTCGAAATGGCGCTCAGACAGTGCGTCGAAGCTTGGGGACATTCATACGAAGACCACGAGTCGCTGACGCAACTCGCGGACTCCATTGCCTCCCGTCGACTAGAAGTGCCGTTCGCCCCGGCTTCTTCAGGACCGCCGCGCCCATGATCATCGGTGCCACCATTCCCGTCGCCATCAACGGCAGGCGCGTCGGCGCTCAGAACCCCGGCGTCCGCCGCCATGTGTTCTGGCAGGAATTCAACCTGCGCCTGAGGGACGTGACGTCGGAAGACGCTCCACTGGTCGCCGCCTGGGACGCTGCCTTCGACGAACGGCTTTCGCTCAGGACGAGCCGCAAGGACTGGGGAACCTATCCCGCCGACGGCCAGCAGAACGTCCGCCACTATGACGGCGCTTTCTGGCGACAGGCGATGCATGTCGACGTCGTCGAAGGAGAACCGGCCTCCCGTGTCTACGATGCGGGGACGTTCGCCGAGATGTTCGAGCGTCCGACACACAATCTTCTTCTGTCGTCCGCTCCGCTGCCCACCGTCGGCAAGGGAAAGCCTGTGGTACAGAACCTCGAGGATTACATCGACCTGCTCCAAAGCTGGAGCGAAGAACACAAGACCTATCAGTCGATCGTTTCCAAGCTTCAGCGCGGCATCCCGAACAACGTCCTCATCGTCGACGACACGGTCTACATCCGCTGCGCCGAGCCGATGCTCGAGCTTTCGGACTGCGCGGTTCTCGACAAGGAAGCGAAGTGCTCCCTTCTCATCCGCGTCATCACCGATCCCAAGGAAATCCAGTGGCGGACGGAGCATACGCCGCACCGCCTGTTCCCGCTGTCGGATTTCGACGAGGCCATGGCTGCCGCGCCCGAGGCCGGGTTCGAAGCGTCTTTCGGCGTGGACAAGACCACCGGGGTCGCCTTCAACGAGGTTCGCCGGCCGAGCATTTTCAGACCCGACCTCCTGACGCATCTGGATTACCGATCGTTCCAGGCGCTCAACGACATGCGTCTTTTCGTCGAGGAATGCGAACGGACCGAGCGCCTCGACCACAATCTCGAATGCGCTCGTCTCCACGCCCAATTGAAAGCCGCCATCGCCGACCACGACAAGGGCGATGTCGATGCGTTCGGGCGCGTCGAAGACCTCGTCCCCTTGTTACACGCAGCCTGGAATGGAACATGGATGGATAGGCATACGGAGAAGGTCATGGCATCGCTAGACGAGCGTCCTCTCTTCATGCCGCAGGTTTCGAGAGGTCCCAATCCATGATCGTCAACGTTCCGTTCAAATACGAAGTCGAGGGCAGGCGCGAAGGCCGCCAACGCAACGGCACATACGACGTATGGGAAATTGCCGAAATGGACCTGCGTGTCGTCTCGCCGGAAGATGCCCCTGTGGCGGTTTCCTGGGATGACCGGCTCCCCGATTTTCTACGCATCGACCAATATGCGGCGGCCGAGTGGGGGTCTCATAGTGTCGACGGCTCCGCTCACACCGTCCACTTCGAGAACAGCCATTGGGTGGCTCTTAACGAGGCCGAGAACCGTTGGGCTGCGCCCTTCGGAGCTTATGGACCCCTGAAGTTCGATGATCTCATCCGCCGCATCGAGACGCATGGCGAGTGTCCCGTTTTGGGTCCTTATGGCTTCGATTCCAAGGCGAAGAAGCAAGTCGAGGCATGTCGCAACGACGGCCATTACATGTTCGACGACATCAAAAAATCGAACAGGGACTACAAACTTCGCCAGCTGATCAAGAAGGCCTCGCCGTTGATCGTCGTCGGTGACCGTCTTTACCGGAAGTGCCTTGAGCCAAGGCTCTGGATCATGAAGGGTACGGTCAACGCGAATCGCACAACGGCCGGGGAAAGCTACCATGTCGCCTTGGTTCGCGTGACGACCGACCACGAGCACGAACAGCACCATCGCAGGATCGACTGGAACGGAAGAAAAGCCTTCGGTCTCAACGAAATCGACGTGGCTTTGTCCCATGCCGCCGAATTCAACAAATTCCGGTACAATGCCCCTGCCGCAGACGCGCGCAACAAGAACGCGAGGCCTGTCATAACGCACATCATGGCGTTCGACGAGGCGGCTCATCTTCGCGGTCGAATCCACCAGCTCCATTCGCGGCTCGTGGACGGTTTCCTGCGTGTTGAGATCGGACAAACGGCGCGGTCGACCCTGCGCTGTTTCGTCGACCTCGATGAGGGTCTTCTGGAACTCAAGACGGCGACCGGCCTCGCCCGCTACGAGGAAGCGGCCCTCCGAATCCAGAAGGACCTGTCGAACCCGCACAACAACCAGCACAACCTGCTTCGTTTCGCAGACGAGCTCGTTGAAGTCCTGGAAAACAGGAACATCGACATCGGCGACGAGATCGCCGTGACCACGAGAAATTCGCTATGACCAAGGTTAGCCATTTCACCGCAACGGTCCCGCTTCTGGTGCTTGCCGAGGGCGTTCCACCGGGAAGCCGCTTCAAGAAGATGTGCCTGTCAATCGTCGACTGCGACGTTTCGTTCAAATCCGTTGGCAGCTCTGATACCTCGGTGGCGTTCACTATCCCTAAAGCGACAGAAGGCAGCAATGCCGGGTTCTTTGAGCGGTATGGCGATCCAGCGTCCGGGCGACAGAATATCCTGATCCATGGTGACTCGTTCTATCAGGACGTCGTTCTCGACGCGAAGGAACTCGTGAAGAGGATGCAGACCGATCCGTTCTTCCGACCTGGACGGTCGAGTGTTTTTAGAGAGGAGATGCTGACGGCCGTTCAAACGCGAAGCGCGCGAATGGTGTGGCCCGACCACCTCTACGAACACGCGCGGAAGAATCGGCTCCACTTTCTCGACGGCATTCAAAAAACGAAAGCCTTTCTCAAAGACGCCCATGCCGTGAAGCACACGGATGAAGGACTCGAGCAGATCGAAGAAGCCAAGCGCCGTTTCCGTGATGGGCTCTCGGATGTCCTGTTCGTGGACGGGCGCGTCCACACCGGTTGCGGGGAACCGCTCTACCTTCACAAGCCGAGCGAGCGACACGTCGATGTCCGGGCTTGGGATTCGGCGCTTTGGACCGGCAGCAGCAGGCCGAGCTCGTATGTCGACGCTCATGCCCGCTTCTTTCCCGCCAATCGCGTGGATGACGTTCGACAGTCCGTCGGCCGCCCAGCTCCGAACCTTAGCCTGATCGAGGTCGTGGACGAAGGCGAAATCCGCTTCCCGCTGGAGGAGATGGAATATCACCGGATCGCGTGCAAACTCGTCGCCAACGTGGAAATCTGGCTCGGCAAGCGCGAGACGTTTTCGAAGGCGAACAAAACGACCCTCAACGCCTACGCCGACCTCCGCGACCTCGTCCAATCCGTTGATCCGCTGGTTGACGGTGTTCCGGCGGAACTGGAAGAAAAGTTCGAGGCGATGGTCGCCTGCGTTCCTTGCATTCCAAAGGTGGACCACGAGGTCTACGTCTCGGACGAGGACATCGACTACGCACGAGGCATGTGGGAGAACCGCCCGATCTCGGCGTCCGTCGCGCCAAAGCCGCGAAAGTTCGGCTGATCAGAAGCCCGTCTGCACACCGCCGTCAGGCTCGCCCTTGCGCGGGCTTCTGACGGCGGTCTCCGCCATGTGGAAGTTGCCTGTACGGACGAGGTGATGGGCGTCGTCCATATCCATCGAATGGCGCTCGGCCATCCGCTTTAGAAGGTTGATCTTGCCGTTGTCGGTGAAAATCAGGTGGCTTGCCCGCTCGCGGTGATAGAAGAAATCACCGTCCGCCTTGCGTAGCCATCCGGCCTTCAAGGCGCGCGCTATCAGCGCCGCTCTCATACTGGCTGGCTTGAAGCCCCTGCCTTTGGCATCAACGAACATCCGCTCGAGAGCCACCATGTCTTTTTCGGAAAGCCTGACTGCCATTGCATGAATTCCAATAAACACGCGAAGCACTGATTCTACCGGAATCGCCCGAGTTTTTCGACGGCGGGCCGAATCGGCCCGCCGTAATCCCCAGCGTTTTTACCGTGCGAGGATCGGCAGCCATTCCGCGGCGATCTGCGGATTGGTCTGGGCGAAGTAGACCCCGTAGCCGACGATGAGGGACATCACCAGCCCGGTGAACGCGAGGTGCGTCAGGCTGCTGTGACGGACTTCCATCGGCTTTTCGATGATGAAAAGGATCAGGAAGGCCGTTCCGACGTTCAGCATGGCGTCGATCTGAAGGACCGATCCTGCCGACAACATCGCGAAGAGGGCCGCGGCCGTCATCACCTGCATGCCGATATAGCTCTGCTTCTTGACGTCGATGAGCCACCGGTTCGACCCCACGAGCAGTGACAGCGCGAAGACGAAAGGACCAAGCCACTGCATGCCCGTGCGGAACACGTCGAGCTGTGCCACGCCCGGCGTGAACCAGCGCTCGAGAACGAGGATGCCGCAGATGAAAAGGCCAGCGCCGCCAGCGCGGTTGATCGCTTTATCGTCGTCGAAGCCGATGCAGTAGGCGAGCGGTGTCACGAAAACGCTGAAGCCCATGAATCCCATGAACGCCATGACGGTACCGAAGCCCGCGACTTCATTGCCGTAGAAGACGGCGGCAGCGCCCCAAACGGCCGTCAGGGTCAGCATGAAGTTGGTCTTGCTGCCTTCGATTTCGCGAAGTTTCGCCGACAGGAGGATCATGCCGCCGAAGAGGAGACCGCCGGGGACGATCATCCAGGTGGTGAGCGACGGATCGGCGAAATGCGCGCCGCCGAGCAGGCCGACAGCCAGTGCGAAGCCGAGGACTTCGTAGGCGGCGGCGGGTACGATCGTGAAGAGAGCGATGAAGTACTTCGCGAAGCGGCCGAAGAGGAACATGAAGCAGGTCGCGCCAAGAACGAGCGCGAATACCTTCAGCACGTTAAGCCAGGTCACGAAGCCGGCGGCGACCTGAAGTGTCGTCAGCTCCGCGCATTGCACGCCCGTCGTGGACAGGGTCGCGAGATCAGCGATTGTTGCCATGTTCGATCCATAGTGAAACCGGCCGGAATTACGGCCAATGGCAACATGATGTCTTCAGATTTTGTCCGTCCGCAAGGCATCATGAACACAATTAATGACTTCGTTTCCGTCAGCGCCAGGACAAGCGTAGGTCATGTCATAGGCTCGGACCGCTCTTTCGGCTTCCGAAGGCTAGCCGCACTCTCGGCTAGTTCGTCGTCTGTCAGTTCTTCGATAGGGATGAAGTTGCCCCATCCGCTCGGGCGCAACCAACTGAGTTGCGATATCGTGAACTCATCTTCTATCGGCTGGATGTCGCCACCGCTCGCTTTGTGTTCGGTTTCCATGACTAGCCTTCCTCTCCATCGGCCGATTGTCGTCGCCGGCGAACCCCGACGCAAATGCCAGGCTTGATCCTCGCGCCCAACTCCCGCATTGTCTCTCGACTGCAAAAGGACCCGACCATGCGCCACCGCGGACAACCAATCACCATCGACACGCTTCCCAACACCCATGAACGGATGCGCGGAACGTATTCTGGCGAGACGGACGACGGGGTCCCGTTTGAGCTTTACGTGCACTCCGGCCAACGTCGCGCGGGCGGCAATGACCTTATGCGCGCGCACATCCGCTCGCTGACACAGGGCCGGCCCATGTCGAGCGCCGATCTCCATGTGAAGTACGACGAAATCTACATCCTGATCGGCAATCAGCAGCGAAAGGACATCCGCGTCAACCCGAACGGGTCATATGGATACGGCAACATACACGGCAGGACGTTCAAGGACATCGTGGTAAACATGCTTGAAGCCTTCGGACCAAAGCCGAAAATCGCTCCTGAGACAGCCGCCCCTACCGGTCCCAAGCCTTTCTAACGCTCTTATACGTCCCGATGCGTCCCAGGCTTCTGACGGCGCTTGCGAACTGATTTTCGGTATGCCTATGTTCTCGCCCATTCAAACAGGAGACGCGACATGGCCACCCCGTTCAAGACTTACGAATGCGCCCCGAACGCCGCCTTCGCCAAACGTCTTCTCTCCGCCGCCGATTCCAACCCGCAGGTTCCTCTTCCCAACGAAGGCCGTCTCAGATGGTTTGCCGAGAAGCTGGCTGCGAGAGGCCTGACCGCCTCCCTGGAGACGGTCAGGCGTTGGTTGAACGGGTCTTCGATGCCACGTCGAGATGCAGTCAATTGCCTTTGCCAAATCCTCGGGGTCGACGCCTACTGGATGCTCACCGGCCGTGGCCCTAGTCCGCTATCGAGCGTTCCACGCGCCGATTGTCGCGGACCAGAAGGGGATCATGCGGCTGAACTCCCTTCGGCGGTGAAGCTCATCGCAAGCCTTATCGAGATGGAAGGCGGTGTCACCGCCTATCGCAGGGAAGGCGACACCCGCGCTTTGGCGGACGGCGTCGACCTACACGCCATACTCGACGGAAAGCTTCTGAACATCCAGGTGGCCGCGTATAGGGCTGCCGAGGGCTTCGTCGTCGCCACAGGATCGAAGAGAAACGCTGTGGTCGGGGTAAAGCGCGGCAAAGGAATCGAAACGGCTCTGTATCATTTGGACCACGTCACGATGGATACCAAGGCTGTGAAGACCGCAAACGGGCGCGTTATCGGACTGCGGGCCGCCGCTTCGAAAAAACTGGTGTCTTTCCGCGATCTCCTCGAAGCGTAAACCGGAAATCGCTCCGTTTGACATCGTCGGGGAACAATCTGCATTATCCCGGCGATTGCCGTGTCTCGAAGGTGTGAACGTGGTCGAAGGTATATTGAAAATCTTCCGCGGCGCGATGGCCACGGGCCTCGCGGTTTTAGTCCTATCTATCGGCACCGCGGTCGCAGAGGACGTCTCGAGCCAAAGCGGCCTGTATCTCTATCCCGACGCCGAGCTTTCAGGCGTGGTCGCAGCCCAGCTTCCAAAGTCGGCCGAGGAGTGCCGCAGCATCTGCTCGTCCCGTTCCGGCTGCGTGGGGTTCGACCATTCGGTAAGCGAGAACATGTGCCGCATCTTCGCGAGCGTGACATCCGCGAGGCAATCCAAAACCAAAATGGTCGCTGGTAGCCGGGTGTTGATCACCGGGTTTAGGAACCCGGTCAACATGCCGGCCGCGCAGACGCCAGCACAGCCACCGGCCCCATCGGTCGCGAGACTTCCGCCAGTGCAGCCCCCAAAGCCGACCGTGACCAGGTGTATCGTCGCCGACCCCACGGACACGCCGACGAACGTGCGAGACGGGCCGAACGGCAACATACTGACCACACTGAACGATGGGGCTTCCGTCGTGATCTCGCGTATCGACCGCGATAGCCGTGGCCGACCGTGGGCGAAGGTCTACGGCGATGCCGAAGGGTGGGTTTTCAGAAAATTTCTCCGGTGCTGACGTGACGCCCGCTCGAATGCTCAAGCCGATCATGGCGGTCATCGTCACCACACTCGTGTCTCTGCCCCCAGTTTTGCACGCCGACGACGTCCTGCGTCCCTCGCAAGTGTCACCGATACCAGACGATCTATGGAAGTCGATGCAGGGAGTTTCCTGGCATGCCGATTTACCTGGTTGCCGCCGCGGGCGCTGCAAGTGTCCCGCTCGCTCCGAGCTAGTGTTGTTGACAATCCCGTATATCGGCTTCGACGCGAAGGAAAAATCTGGCCGGATGGTCGTCCATCGCGATGTCGCGAATGAGGTGGTGGCGATTTTCGAAGACCTCCACAGGCAGAAGTACCCGATCAACAGTATCAGGCTGATCGAGGACTTCGGCGGAGATGACGATGCCTCGATGGCGGCCAATAACACCAGCGCATTCAATTGTCGCGTCGTTCCCGAAAGCTCGGCCTTCTCCATGCACTCAAGAGGTCTGGCGGTGGACGTCAATCCCATCCTGAACCCGTTCATCTGGCGCGGCACCGTCCGACCTCCGGCTGGAACCCGTTTCGACGGGGAGAGCGAGCGATCGAACCGCATGCCCGGTTTGATCGTCGCTGACGATGGGGTCACGAGGGCTTTTGCCAAGCGCGGATGGAAATGGGGCGGCGACTGGTCGTCGATGAAAGATTATCAGCACTTCTACAAGGACGTTCGGTAGATCGGAGCGCCTGGAAATTTGTCGGTGGCACCGCCTGCCAGTAGCGTTGGACATCGATCAGGAACAAGCCAAATGACCCGCACCATCCTTTTCCCGGTTACCTACAGAATCTCGGGTCGCCTGCACGGCCGCCAGCAGGCGCGGACCTATCTTTTCGCGGAAGCGGTGGAGGCCTCCATCACCGATGTCTCCCCTGAGGATGCGCCCGTCGCCGTGAGCTGGAAGGTTCCGGTGGTCAAAGACAGCAGGATCACGCCGTGGGAACAGAGCCACATGTGGGCGTTCGACACCGAGAGACAGCAACACACGCGGTTTTTTGACGGCCGTCATTGGCTACGGGTTCTCTCCGAACAGCGTTACATCGACGCTCCCGTTGTTCCGATTTCGGCCTCCGAATTTGCCGCCAGCGCCCATACAGGCCGCTTCAACGGCAGCCTTGGATTTGTCGTGGAGACAAAACAGCGCAAAATCGAACTCGTTACGGCCGAACCGCGCGACCGCTTTGACGACATCGACGAAAGCGGCAGGTGGTATGCCATCCCAAGGGCCAAAGGCCTGGAATTCATATCGGTTGACGATGTCCTTTATGTCCGTTGCGAGCAGCCTTGCTTCAAGCTTGTCCCTGTCGAGGTTTCCTCCGGCCGGATAAGGCACATTCCAGTCGTTGATACCGTTTGGAACGGCGAAAGACGACCTCTCGATAAGACACGCATCACTCCGCTTCCGCTATCGATGCGCGAGGAGGTGATACGACGCTGTGGCTCCACCGATCCATTTTCGGCCGTTGGAGCAGGCGGAGACGTAGAATGGCCCTTGGTTCACCTTCTCGACAGCATGTCGACGGATTACGACCTCGAGCTGGAAGCAGACTACCTGATCCAGGAATTCCAGGCCAACTACAGGAATCACGCTTATCTGGAGTTCTATTTCCACAACAAAACCCCGGAAGACAAATTGGATCACCTGCTGCGCGGTGATCGGGAGTGGGCCTACATGGGCAGTTCGGCGTCACCGATCCGGCGTGCGATAGAGGCATTGGAAGGCATATCGATCACGCTGTCGCCGCAGCAAGCTTCGTCTGGTCCAGCCCCCTGGTAGAGTCTACGACATCCGAATTACACCAAAAATGTTACTTCAACTCGGCTGGCATAGATCATACTTATACTTTACAACTTGCGAGCGCGGAAACCAAACCAAGTTTCCGTTTGATTCGGATACCAACCTGGAGGGAATTTGGATGAAGAAGACAAAGAGCGCCCTTGAAACCTTCGCGAAGCGCAAGGAAGTCAAGGAAGTCAACGTCAAGAACACGGCCATCAAGCGTAAAAGCTGCACTGGCCTCCCCATCATGAGTTCCTGATCTACCCAGGAGATTTCATAGATGGACCCGTTCGGAAGTTTCGAAGACGGGGGCTTTGTCGATCCGCTCGCTTGGCGAGCGGATATGGCGTCCTCGTGCGCCGCCCTCCTGAAGCAAGACACCTCTTCGGCAAGGATTGCCGAGTTGGCCGCCGAATTCGACAACCTCGACCTCGATGCATGGGTCGACGCATACACCCACCCTTTCGTTCTGGCATACCTGTGCGAAGTAAATTCAGACGACTTCAAACATGAGATCGCAGCCAGCATCCGGGAACGCACGATCGGAGCCATCGCCGATTTCGATCAGCGCTGTGCCGAAATCTCTGGGACTCCGATTAGACTGGTAAAGACGGAACCCAATACCGACCTCGTGTTGCGCGGATTGCGGATCAAGGGCAAAGGATCGAGGCGTGAGGACTGCCTTTCGGCGACCCTCCTCCTGGATACCGACCCAGATTTCGCATACTACGCCGACCAAATCGCGCGCGGCCTGGAAGTCGTCAAGCAGACATGCCCCGGTCACTACAACGATATCGTCAATTTCGTCCGATACATCTCTCTGACGCGCGACGCGTCGTTCAGGGGGTCGTCCAGCACCTACCACTACGGAATGGTTTATTTCTGTCCGGAACGGTCCTGGACCGAGATCGACTGGGCCGAAGAGTTGATTCACGAGGCATCTCATCAGGTCCTGGAATGCGTTGCTTTCGAGGACAAGCTGTTCGACAACGACGAGCTGGCACTCAAGCCGATGTTCGAAGCGCCGATCCGCAAGGACCTGCGGCCGGCTTTCGGCGTTTTTCATGCGCTGTTCGTTGTGGCCAGGATCAAGCAGTTCTACGAAACCCTTGAGAGGTCTGGCCACCTTGGCCCTGGCAAGAGGGAATATGTCGACGGCCTGACCGCAAGAGCGCTCAAAACCGTCGGGCCGATGTCTGAACTGCCCTTCATCACGTCGACGGCAGGGAAATACTTCTGGACTACATCGCTCCTGTTCTCCGTTCTGCTTCCGTCCGTGAGCTTTCCGCCGCCGAGTAGGGGCAACGACCGAACATGCCGCTTCTTGACGTCTGTGTCGGATTGGCTGGCATGTTCGGTCTGCTTTCTCCCAGACACTACTTCCTAGTTCTGCCGTTTGTCTAACGCTACACCATCCCATATCGTCTGGCATCGACGAGGTGCTCAGATGGTCAGAACAGTTCTATTCCCGGTTAGCTACTCTGCCTACGGCACCATGCCAGGCAGAACCAATCGTCTTAGCTATACGCTGGCGGAAATGACTGAAATCTCGATCGTCGAGGTCGATCCGCAATTCGCGCCGATCGCCGTTAGTTGGAAAGTCCCTGACGAATTCGGCTACAACGGCCGTCAAGCCATGTGGGCCAGAGACGAGGCAGGCGGGCAACACACCGTCTACCACGAGGGTCGGCACTGGGTAACAGTGCTCGACTGGACGAAGGGCGACCCTTCGCCTCAGCTGCTGACCGACGATTTCCTGGCAAAAGCGCCGTCCGGCGAATTCAACCGGCTTCTTGGCTTTTCACCCCCAACCGGAAGCAAACGACGGTTTACTGTCGTAGAAGGCGACCCTGAGAAACAATTTCCGGATATCGACTGCTCTCATCGAAAGGATGCCAAGCGCACCGCCCTTGGCCTCGATTTCATTTCCGTCGGCGGGCTGCTTTATCAGCGTTGCGACCAACCAGTCTTCAAGTTGATCATTGAGCGTGGCGATGCGGATGGAAACAAACCGATTTCCAGGGGCCTCGTAGTTGATGCGTTCGAAAACCGTGACCAGAAAATGCACGTTACCGTACGCACCAAGCCTATTCCACTGGGCATGCAGGACGATCTGGCCTCTCTTAGCCCGACCATGGCGGATGTAAATGTGGCACACGGCGCAGAACCCACGATCCATCTACCGGAATCCATTTCGGCGACAGATAGTCTACGGGTCGCAGCCGATTTTCACGTCCTGGCTTTCCTCACCGACAATGCCCGTGCTTTCTACTCGACACACGACCGAGACTTCCTGGAAGCTTACCTTGCTATGCGCGATATCGACCAGAAGCTCGAATTCGTCACGGATCGGCTCGGCGAGTGGGCCAAAACAGGGTTGTCGACCGTCTCCCTGCACCGTGCCATCGAATATCTCGACGACGTGCCGATCAGCGTCGATCTCGCCGCGCAGTCGGTCGCTCGATCTAGGTTGACACCATGATCGTTCTCTTAGAGCGCCAGCCGGCATCTTGCGCATGTCGGAGGTGGAGCCCATCATTCTGCTGAAGCAAACTCAAGGAGCATTGATATGCGGCCCATTTTTCCGAAAAAGCCAAACCTTCCCTCTCCCGTCTCGATTCAGACGCGCATCTAGTCTCGACATGCTGACACTCGAAGCGATCCTCAAGACGACTCGACAGATGACCGCCTACGGCGAGCATGGTCTTCCTTCGTTGCGTGATCGTTCCCGTGCCGACAACGGCAATGCAGAGCGTGTCGATGTCGAAGGGTCTCCAACCCGAAAGTGGGACGACGAGAAGAACGTCTACGTCTACGTATGAAGACGTCTGGATGCTCACAAATCCGACAGGCGGAGCACTACCCGACCATATGAGCGACCGGCTACTGATTCCAGGCACATCGACACCCCTGCACCAGATCGCGGCGCTCTCTCCTTCGATGTCCGTCGAAGACATCCTCGAAGATTATCCTTCGCTCACAAGGCAGCAGGTCGAGGATGCCATCTCGGCCGCTCCTCTCGCGGCCGCCGATGGCAGCTATCCGAACCGCTCCATGAAGCGGGCGTTGGGCGATCTCGTATCAATGGGCGTGTTCGACGACGTTCTGACAGCGGCCGACGAGGACTTCATCCCGGTCGATCGGCAACGCGCCGAAAAGCTCGGGCCAGATTACGACCCGCACTACTTCGAAACTCTCGATGCGCTTTTAGAGGAAGCTTTTGGCCACTGGACGAATTCCAGATAGTCAACGGCTGACCGCCGACCCAATCTGTTGAGGACAACAACGACATGAACACCGGCATCACCACACGTGGCGACGAGACATTGGACGCAAGCAAGACCGTAGTCTGCGAAATCTGCGGAGCGCATGCCGCCCATGAACGGTTCGATCTACAAAAGTTCTCCTACGGTCAGGACGGCGTGATCCTGAGCGCGATCGTCGCCGTGACGGAATGCACAGCATGCGAAATGGCTTATACGGGAGAAGACGGCGAAATCCACAGAGAGCTCGCGGTCCGCAACCACCTGCAGGCGGTAGCCGCATCGCCCTCGGTGGGTGTCCCCGACGATACCGACAACCTCGATGCATGGAAGCAGGCGATTAGGAAGGATGTCGAGGAACGGTTCGGCCCGATCCCCGACGATCTTGTTCCCGCTGGTGAAGCCGCATGGTGAATTCGCGCCGCGTGCTTTGACGGTTTGCCGCCCCTTATTGCCATGCCCAGATTATCCTTGCGGTCCGCGAGACAAAAAGCGTTCCTTACACAAAAGAACAGGATGACACCGATGAGTTCGAAGAAAACCACCGAAAAAAAGGCCTCGAAATCCCCTATTGGCTCGTCGTTTGAGGCCTTCCTCGTTGAAGAAGGCATTGCCACCGAGGTTGACCAGACGGCCCGTGATCGCCTCGCCCGATGGATCGCCGAATAGGAGGAACCCTTTCGATGGCACTCTTCGAACTGGCATTCGACGTCTCTCCCGGTTCTTGGGACGCCGCCACGTTGTCCGATGCCATTGTGGAGGCTGGCTTTGCCGGCGCTGTCGTTGAAACCGACCGAGTCGGCGTGCTTTCCGTTCAGGTCGAACACAGCGACCCCAAATTCGAGCGAGGAGCGACCGTTGCCGGGGAAATACTGCCTTTTCTCCCGGATCGCGCTAATCTCATCTCGGTCAGACAGGCAGCCCATATTTCCGAGCTGGACGACGAAGACATCGAGGCAATTCTGTCGGCCGAATACGGGAAGCAGGGGCCTTAGTCGCTGGACGGGAAGACAATTATTCCCTTACCATCGACATTACTCGGCCGGTGGCGACATTGCGATGAAGCGAAGCTCGGTTGCGAGACGCCGGAAGAGTCTAAACAGTCTGGGGATGCATACTTAGGACAGCGTGTGTCCCCACGACGCCTCGAGCCCTCATAGGCTACTTGCAGAAGATTTTGCAGACATTGTCTGCAAAATTCGATTGAGCCTCGCCAGATACCTCTGGATTAACAAGCACTGTTTCCGTTTTTGACTTTCGACCGCCGACCCCCTCAAACTTCGACTCCGTGCCTCATAACTTCGCACCTCAAGGCCGGATCACCTCATACGTCTGGGGGACGACAATTACCTTAAAACGGGAAACATCTTCGAGGAAACTTCGAAGAACGACCTCTCGCAGTGCGATTACATCCTCGCAAAACCTACCGAGTATCTGCGAGGACTCTAATCGATTCTGGCAGTTATTAAAATGTAACGGCGATGTAACGCCGGCTACGGACGTCCGGTGTCTTCGAAGAAAATTGGAGGATCAAGATGTTCATGACCGCACATCCCGGGAAAACCACTCGGCGCTTTCACAGAATGGCCCCGTTTTAGAATGTCGAGGGGATCGCGACCTACCCGTCGCCAGACGAGGTCCGTAGGCGCTGATTTACCTCGACTAGCCTAACAGCAAGGACGAAGCGCTAAATTGGAAGGACCGCCTGCTCTACGGTCAGCCGCTATTCTCCGCTTAAAGGAAGACCACGACGGGTGCATGCGCAGTTCCCACTTTATGTTTTGAGAGCGAGGGGAATCTTGCCCGCTCTGAAAAGAGTTGATCTATCTGCCGACATTGTCAACGCAGAGGCCGATTCTGGACACAAGTGCCTGGACATGGCGATACCGTATGCGGTGACAGTATCGTGTCATAACCCAGCCATGCATTGAGATTCGTCATCTATCGCGGCTGAATCCAGTCAAATGAGGCGTAGAGTCCAAAAATCCTGGAGATTGTCCAAACGTATGTGGCGCTGGAGAAATTATTGAGCGTCAAATCTGCCCGGAATGACTCGCGTTGATTTTCTTCGCAAATTTTCACCAGCAGTCGATTTCCATCCGGAATAGACTTCACATCAATGCGGATTGGGTGCCACAAACTTCACATCCGTCCGGAATGGGTGCTGCGGGCGCGAGAGAGACCATCCCATCCAAAAGACCTCTAACCTGGTGTCGAGGTAACGTTTCCTGATGAAATGTGCGTAGCTCGTCGTTCAAATGTGAGGAGCACCAGAGAAGGCTCCATCCGAAGCATTACTGAGCTAGTGGGCTGATTTGGCTCGTTTATCTCGATGAAATGTGAGGAGCGGCTCGAGCAAATGTGAGGAGCTCGCCCGCCAAATGTGAGAAGCTGCCCCGAAAACGGTCCCAGTAGTTCCCCGCCCTCGCCTTCCAAAGGTCGGGCTGGTGCATTGACCCAGGTTAAGCGTCACGAAGCATTCATGGACACCTGAAGTAGCCGCCCTGCAATCAAGCCGCCAACGGTTTGCGCCGACGCGAGGCAAAAGGCCACCGCCTTTCTCGGGCGGTGGCCCTTGGGTCCAAGGGCAAGCCATTGGATGGGTATACCGATGATGCGGCCATGCGATGAATTGGTCAAACCGATTGCAGTGCTGTCAACCGATTGGGCGAATTGGCACCTGAGGGGACCGATGATAGATAAAATCGATCGCTCGGACCGCGTCCTCCGTTAACCTTTGATTTACGGATGCGGCGTATAACCGGGCACAGGACTGACCCAACCAAGGGAATACCTTGATGATGTCGATAGCCACCATGGCGCTGATATGCGGATTACCCGCATCGCGATCCGCAGGCTGACGACGGGTTCTGTCTTACTGGCGCATACGCCGGGCCTTTTTGACCACCCCGAGTACCAGTGAATTCTGTTTGTGTAATCGAGGTGGTGCCTATGTCGTCTTTCCCTCAGCCTAAAAAGCAAATCACAGCCGCAGTGCGTCTCCCATCGGAGACCGTCGCCAATCGCTACATCCAACTCCTCATGCGTCGAATACGCGGGTTCTGACTGCCTCAATCCGGAGGCTGATTTCCGTGGGTTCGCTCGTGACGTCGCTCTGGCGGCGCACGGCATGATGGAGGTGTGTCGTGAAGGCGCATTTTTATCCGTTCACGGGACAGGTGACCCCTGTTCCGCTGGACTTCCTCGTCTGTCTTGGCGTCCCGACAGCTGTCGTTGACGCAGCGCAGTTGCTGTTCAGCGCGATCGTCTTCGAAACGGAGACAGACGCGCCGGATTCTAACTGCGCCGATCGCGTGGAAGGAGGTATCCGTGACTGAAGCGGACGCCATCCTCACCGCCATCTTCGATGATGATCACAAACCCGCCCGAAAGATCGGCCGTGGCATGTATCATCCTGGCCGCGCCGTGGTCTTCCCGACCAAAAAGGTGCCGACTGGGTCGATCCGCGCCCGCTCGCCCCTCATGGCCGACGGGCTGATCCACCTCGACACCGATCCCAAGGTCGTGCGCTTGTCTCCATATCCCCTGGAGACGGCATACTGGTCGACGCTCGACGAAGAAACGCCCGCCAAACGCGACCACATCCCCGATATCGCGATCATGCTGCGCGACGACCGCATCGTCTTCATCGACTATGTGCCCTTGGCGGAACAGGCGGCAACGCCCCACTTCGCCCGCCGGGTCGCCGAGCGCACGCGTCATTTCCGCAACGAGTTCGGCTGCGCCTACGCGGTCCACGACGAGCGGTCGGTTCGCATCCAGCCGCTCCTCTCGAACCTGCGCCTCATGTGGGCTCACCGCCAGCTCGGCTTCGAGACGGCAGCCCAGGCCAATGCCCGTCATTTTGTTCGCCTCGCCTCGCTGCCGGCGACGATCCGGACGATTTCCGAAAATGCCGGCCGCACACACCAGGCCATCAAATGGGAGGGAGACGAACATCCAACGCCCCTGCCCGAGACCGACCTCGTCTTCACCGCCGTCATGCAGCTGGCGATGCGCGGCGAAGTGCGCCTCGATCTCGGAAAACCGCTGACCTTCGATTCCACCGTGCAGGAGACCGCCCAATGAGCTTCAAGTCGAAACACTTCGAGTTCCTGATCGAAAACTCGGCACGCCTCGTCTCGCAGGAGGATATCGGCGCTCCCAAGACGCCCGCCGACCAGATCAAGGTGTCCGCACAGAACATCGTTCCCGGCGACCAGTTCGTGATCTATGTCGACGACGAGAAGCGCGGGTTCGGTCACTTCCTGGCCACCCAGTGGATCGCCGACGCGCCGAACACGCCCAAACTCATCCAGCTGGTCGATCCCAAATGGGGGCCGACCATCTTCCTGTCACCGTATCAGATCGACTGGCTGAACGAGCGCGGCCGCATTCGCGCGGTCCATCAAGCACCACGCCCGAAGAAAGATACCAAGCAGCTTCCGACGAATTCGTTGAGCCTGACCGAGGCGCAGAAGAAGCAGGCTGATCGCTTGCTCGAGGTGATCGACCACTACACCCGCCTCTGCGGTGACCTGAACGACGGCCGCGCCTCGACGGAGCTGCTGCTGCGCGCCCGCCAGGACATCGCCGAAAAGCGTGGCACCAAGCCACCTGGCAAGACCGCGCTGTATAACGCGATCGCCAAGCTCAAGAAGTATCGCAACATCGACCGCGCCTGCGCCGTCGCTCCGCTGCCCAACCTTGGCAACGCGACCGCCCGTAACCACCCGCGTCTCGAAGAGGCGATCAAGGAAGCCGTCCGCATCGCTTGGGTGCAGCCCAAAGGAACGTGGTTCAACGTTAAACAGGCGCTTGCTGGTCTCTGTGCGCCAGAAGCTGAGTACCATGACCAGCTCGAGGCAGCCGCGAAACTGTCGAAAAGCACGCTCGAGCGTCGCTTCGCCAATGTCGACCAGTACACGAAGGACTTCCTGCGTTTCGGCGAAGAATGGGCGGCACGCAACAACTCGCAGTTCGTGCGTTTGGCCCGACCCGACTTTCCGCTCGACGTCGTTGACATCGACCACACCACGATGAACATCGTCGTGTTCGACGACGAGGTCCCCGTCAGCTTCGGCCGCCCGGATATCATCGTGTTCCGCGACCGCCATTCGGGCTGCGTGATCGGCTTCCACATCGGCTTCGAGGCTCCGTCCTTCGCGGGCTTCATCGCCGGCCTCAAGCATGCCGCGTATCCGAAAGACCCCCGTACCTTCGCCGGCGGCGAGAGCTGGCCATGGTACGGCATGCCCGTCCGCATCGGCGTCGATCAGGCCACCCACTTCGTAGGTGGCGACATGGAACATGCGGCACGTCAGCTCGGCTTCCAGGTCGTCGAGTATCAGGCGGGCCACCCGTGGGAAAAGGGAGCGCTCGAGAAGCTCTTCTCGATCCTTGGCTCCAAGCTGCTGTACCGTCTGCCCGGAAGCACCGCCCAGACGCCGGAGGAGCGCAAGAAGTACGAGGAAGATGCCGCGATGGCGAAGCCCGTGCTTTCGTTACGCGAGCTCTACGGCTTCCTGATGTACTACTTCGCCAAGTACCACAACCGCGGCAACCACGTCGGGATCGGCCCCCTCGTGACGCTGGACCAGTGCCCCGACACGCTGTGGTATGCCAGCGCCAATCGCGCGCCTGCCCGAACCTTCGTGCCGCCCTCGGCCTTCGACAGCCTCGTCGGCTACACCGAGGAGGTGACGATCCAGCCTGAAGGCGTCCGTGTCGACTATCTCAACTACCAGTCCGCCGAGTTGATCGCGCTGCGCTCGCATCCGAAGCACCTGCGCGGAACGCGCAAGCACCGGTCGACGAAGTACACGGCGATCCGCAACCCGAACGATCTCGGTCGCGTGACCGTGCTCGACCCCTATCGCAACGTGCCGATCGAGGTGCCGATCATGAGCGTCGCCCGCAAGTACACCGACGGGCTGACGCTCTATCAGCATCGCAAGATCGTGGAGTTCCACAAGGAGCGTTCCAAGAAGCCCCCGACGCTTGAGGAGCTGATCGAGGCAAAGGGCGACCTCGAACGATCCCTCGCGGCTATCCATGCCAAGCGCAAGAAACACGGCACGGCGATCAAGCTCGCGCGGTTCCTGTCGGGCCAGGCGACGAAAATCCGCAACTCGGAGATCATCGAGCTCACCGCTAATCCGGAGGTGACCGGTCATCTCGACTACGCCGATCCCGTGCGTCAGACGCCACGGAAGGCACAGCCTCCGGCGCTTCTCGAGCATCTGGCCGAGGACGAGGTGAACGCGGTCGAACCTGAAACACCGCCAACCCCTGAGGCCGTCTCGGCCGACGTGGCTACCCCTGCAAGCATCGAGGACATCCGATCCCGCTACTCCGACTGGGAGGAATGAGCATGACTGACAGCATCAACATGGAAAAGCTCTCGGACGAAGCCCGTCTCGTCGCGGCCGCGCAGGCACCGGACGTCCGGCAGCGGATGATCGAGACGCTGATCTACCCGTATCCGCTCTTCAAAGAGGGCGATGCGTTCATCGGCAAGTTCCACCGACCCGTTGTCGGCGGGACCCATGGCCGCGGCAAGATCGGAGGACTTCTCGGACCGTCCCGTGTCGGCAAGTCCTCGATCTGCAAATACTTCCGCAGCCGCCATCCCAGTTCGGAGGATGCCAACGGCGAGGTTCATCCGGTCGTCTACATCCAGGCCTCGGACGACATGGTGCCGAAAAGCATGTCCGAGCGCATCTGCCGCTCCATGGGTGCGCAGTCGCTTGCCCAGATGAAAATCCCTGCGCTGATCGACAACACGATCGACCGTCTCGTGTGGGCGCGCACCGAGCTGCTCATCATCGACGATGCCCAGTTCATGTTCACGGACCGGCGCGTCGACCAGGTCAGGCACTTCAAGAGCTTCCTCAAGCTCTGCGCCGACCGCAATGCCTTCAACATCCTGCTGGTCGGCGAGACCTCGATCAGGGACGTCATCTCGAGTGTCGATTACCTCCGTGGCCGCGGCGGCTTCCCGAACAAGACGCTCGATCCTCTCGGCGACACCAAGAGCGAGTTCGAGCAGTTCTGCATGCTGCTCGACGGCATCGACAATCGCCTGCCCTTCGTCACGAAGTCGCGCCTTGCGAACGAGCGCATCGCCCGCGACATCCATCGCCATTCCGGCGGGCTGATCGGTCGCGTCATGGAGCTCGTCCAGTTCGCGGCCTTCGAGGCGATCAACGACGGAACCAACAGCATCATGATCGAGCATCTTCAGTCGGCGGCCGATACCCTGGTCCTGTCGAACGATTCCTATCGCTACTTCCGTGGAGTGTAGAGCCATGACCCCGATCCGCCGCCCATTCACCCGTTGGCGTCTGCGTCCCCACCAGGGAGAGCCTTCGTATAGCTACTTCGCCCGTCTCGTCGCAGATGAGGGCCACAACAGCGTCAAAATCTACGCGACGGAGATCGGGGTCAACGGCCGCAATATCGTGCCGGAGGAAATGCTGGATGCCCTTCGTAAGCTGCCGTTGCTTCCAGATGAGATGGAGCGTTTGCGGGCGGCCACCCCGATCCTGAGAGACAGCGTCTACCAGGTCGGGAACGAACGCCTCAAACAAAAGCAGCTCTCGTTTCGGCATCGGCGTGTTTGCCCGCATTGCCTCGCCACAGCCCGTTACCATCGCATTCAGTGGGATGTCGTCTCGGCTCGATATTGTTCGATCCATGGCGTGGAGCTTGTCGACAAGCCGCGCTTTGGTTGGTGGTGGCCGCACTTCGATGTCTCGCCCCAAGGCGTCCGGCTGATCGATCCAACCGAAGCCGTCCCAGCCCGCCCGCTGCCCTTCCACGAGATGCTGCGCACGAGGCTCGAACTTGGAGAGCGCGGGGACGGTCCGCTGGCGACAACAGAACTGAGCGATATCATCACCGTGGCTCAGGCCGTTGGTCAGTTCGCCGTGATCGGCAAGCGGTCGTCCAAGGACAAGTCATGCGACATCGACGCTGGCTACCAGGTCCTGACGCTCTCGCACGGCGAACGAGTTGAATGGTTCAAGGAACGGTACGAGGCTCTCGTTCCGGCGGCTGTCAGGAAGCGTGGCTTCGACGCTTCTGGTGGTCCGCTTCGAGCCGGCTTCGACGTCGGTGGCGACGCCTTGTGGGATGCCGTCGAGCAGGCTCAGTACGAGGGGTTTGCAAAGGTCGGCACGCTCGGCCGTAAGTTCGTCCGGCGCGACGCAATCCGTAGTGACAAAACTCTGAAGGAGGCTGCTGCCGCTCTCGGTCTGCCGCCAAAGGGGCTGAGCAAGTTCATCCAGAGGATCGGACTTCTGCCTCACGCCAAATGGAACGGCGACGCCATCTCTCTCGACACTGAGGCGTTCGAGGCGCTGAAGGCTGTCGTCGACGATCTCATCACGCTGCCGCAGACCATCGAGATCACCGGTATTCCGGGTCACGAATTCCGGCAGGTCGCCAAGGCGGGATTGGTTGCCGAGTACCCCCATATGCCGACGGGCGGCACCTTTGGACCGCGATACTCTCGGAAGGAGGTCACAGAGATTGTTGAGCGTTGCCGCTCGTCGACGTCGGCTAAGCCCTCGGGAGAATTGAAAACCCTCATCTCAAAAGCGAAGCAGCTGAACACCACCCAAGGTCAGCTCGTTAGCATGGTCATGCGCGGTGAGATTACGCCGTCCTTGGTCGACCAAGACCGGCTAGGGTTCAGAGGACTTTATTTTGAATAACAGTCTCCAAGGTCAGTAATCCCTATCTCTCTCGCTTCTTGCAGGTACCAGCCTCACGATGTTCCAAACACTGGAACCATCCGAACATGAGCCACCACCTGCCTCACCCGATCCGGGTTTCCCACGAGCCGATGATCAGCGCAGTACGATCGGAAATCCGCGAGGCCCAGATTGCCACTGCCATCGAGGCGGGAGGCCAGATGAAAACCTGGAAGGAGCAGAAGGCCATTGCTGACTGGTCCGAGAAGGCGGAAAACGCCGTGCTTCCAGAAGAGGAACGGGAATGGCACAAATTTCGGATGAGACACATATCCGAACTGGCAGATGCGCTTCTTCGCCCGGATGACCAGTTCGAGATGACGCTTGCCGACGCTCCGCGCCTCTACAACGCCGCGGCGCTCATCGACAAATTTCCCGATCAAAGCGTGTCAGACTTCAGGCTGGGTGATGTCGTACTTCCGCCTGACCTCGCCGTCGATGGCCGACTGTTCGTCGAATTCGGCACGAAGTCCGATCATCTCGCGATCAACGCCGCCCAGGACCTGTACTTCGAAGGCGCATACGTAACGCTCACCGAGAACGAGCAGACCGAAACCACCGAAGTTACGGTCCATCTTGTCACGAACGACCCTGAATTCAGCGATTGGGAAAACAGGTCCTACTGGGAAACACTGAAGCGGATGGCGAACGCTGTCAGGATTACTGTTGGCGACAACATGACAGTTTGCGAAGGCTTTCAGGGCGTAACTTCCAACTCCCGATTCCAATGCGATCCAATCCTGATCAGCAATATGAAGGCCTGCTTCAATGCCTACGACATCGCGATCAAGACGGTACTTTACCTGAATGAGTATGGGCAGGACTTCGATGTCGACTTCCACTCGCGTGACCATGATGAGCTGGTCCGTGATCTCGCCGACGGTAAAAACGAGGCGCTATGGGCGCTCATGCAAGAGGATGTCTATCCGATCTTCTGTCTCGGTCGCAGGGTTAAACCGCTGCCTCCATTCGAGGAACCAGACCTCGAGGCCGTGACCGAAAGGCAGATGGAGCGCGGTCGGCAGGAATATGAGCGAGCAAGGGCAGCTGCGCCCGGAAAGTGGTAGCCAGGCGCTCTTTGTGGAAGAAGCGATCAAAAGGACCCTTGCGCCGACCGTCTAGCGATTCAATCATGATGCTTCATCAGAGGGGTTTGACGTGTGAGCGACGAGCGCAGAAATGCTTACTTTAAGCGGCGGGAGTATCTCCGGAACCGCCCATTGGCTCTAGTCGATGCCCACCCTGTGGACCTGACCGAGCATCCGCTGCTGGATACAATTGAAAAGCGCCGCGCCTTTCTCAGAGCAGGAACAAACTCGGGAACTGCTGTAAGTCAGATACCGAGAAGCGCCTCAGCCCATTGTAACGCAGGTCGCGCCCCGGAGGGTACGTAACTCCGTTGTTGTCGATGTATAGCGGCCTCGCGCTATGTTCGTCGTCCTCTCCTAACGTAAGAGTGAACAGCACGGTTGGATCAATCAACGATCCCGCAAAGCTCAGCCAAACATGATACCCTTGGTCTTGTTGATGAGAGAGCGCGATCAGGTCGGCCGACAAGTCTAGGATATCTTCATCGTCCCAGAGCCACTTTGTCGTCCCACCATCCGTTGTGGGAATGCCCAGATTGCCGACCTCCACATAGATTTCGGTCTCGGCGTACTGATCGAACTCAACCTGGATAGCAAGTTGGACCAGCTCAGCAAGGTTGACTGATACCAGCAGGCAATTCCCGGCGATCAACCGAGGAGGATTCAAGCGAAAAAGCCTTTCTCCCACGGTCTCCAAATCGTCTCTGAACTCAGAATCCAGCTGCAAAATCTCGTGAAGGTTCATGCTTGGCACCTATTGGGATGCCGGAACCTAACCTTCATCGGTAAACGGGAGATCAACTATCGTCCTTGGGGTGGACAATTCAACCGACGATGGCTTTGACACCAAGGCGAGACTGCAATTGGGTCGAGACGAATAAGGCCCGGAGTCCAGAAATCTCGAAGATTGACCAACGAACGGGGAGCTGGTGAGGTTCGCGCCCATTCCGGATCGATTGAGGTTATTCCGGATGGATGTGAAGCACAAAAAATCTTGGCGACCGCTGCAGGACTCGAACCTGCCACCTAGTGCTTAGAAGGCACTTGCTCTATCCAGATGAGCTAAGCGGCCGAAGACGTGACGTCTTCAAATTGAGTGGAGGCCTGACCGGGAATTGAACCCGGGTAACCGGTTTTGCAGACCGGTGCGTAACCACTCCGCCATCAGGCCAATCCTTGAACCGCCCGGAGTTTCACCGGGCGGTCGTCGGCGGGAAAGACCTTGAAGTCTTCGACCGCACGCCGACAGGTAACGATGGAGCCCCCAGCCGGATTTGAACCAGCGACATCCTGATTACAAATCAGGCGCTCTACCAACTGAGCTATAAGGGCGCAAGACCGTAAGGTCTTATATTCTGGTGCCGCTTAGGTGACTCGAACACCTGACTTCGTCATTACGAATGACGCGCTCTACCACCTGAGCTAAAGCGGCGTCCCGGCCCCAAGGCCGAAACAGTTCTCGTGTTCGGAGTCTTTCGACCCCTGGCGCTCCTGCTTGTCCTGCACGCCCCTCCCGGGTGCGGAGGACGGCGGTTCGCCGTCTTAAATTTGGCAGGGGCAGTCGGGATCGAACCGACGACCTTTGGTTTTGGAGACCAACGCTCTACCAGCTGAGCTATACCCCTACATGGAGGACCTAACCTCTTGAAATCGGACATTAAAAAAGGCCCGATCCGGTTGGATGGGCCTCGATGGTTAGTTCGTCGCGCTCAAATCAACAAGCGCTACCAACACCGCCGGGGGCCACCCCTGCGTTTCTGCACCACGTCCATGTGCATGTTCTGTTGGTCACGTCGAACTTCCTTCATCGGCGGGCGAAACCGTTTCGCCTTCAACGTCCTCAAATTCCCACGGCCGGATTAAATCGTCAAGCACTTTTTTCGTCGATGTCGTCTTTTTTGGGTTTCGGTCGTTCGGGTCAGTCAGGAAACCCGTCTGCCAGCACGAATGTCGGCATGAGGTGCACCTCGCACTCTTATATAGGCATGTAGGCTCAACGTTCGATCAATGGTCCGGTCACTCGCTTCTACGCACGGCAAATCAACTAGCCGTTCGGCGGATTCCCTTGCCATGGTCGCGGGATTCAGTCGACGTCTTCCATTTATTCTGCAAATCGAAGAACTCGAACGCTCAAGATGTTGACAGTGGGGTCTGGAGCCTCCAACTTTGTAATTCAAGAACTCATCAAAAGGGAATACCGATGTCGGACACCGAAGCGGCTGTTGTCGCCCAAGCCTATGACGGCGATCAGATCAAGGTCCTCAAGGGCCTCGAAGCGGTGCGCAAGCGCCCCGGCATGTACATCGGCGACACTGGAGACGGCTCCGGCCTGCATCACATGATCAACGAAGTCGTCGACAACGCGATCGACGAAGCGCTCGCCGGTTACTGCGATACCGTCGGCGTCTACCTCAACGCAGACGGCTCGGTCACGGTCACCGACAACGGCCGCGGCATCCCGGTCGACATGCACCCGACCGAAGGCCGCCCGACGGTCGAAGTCGTCATGACCGAACTGCACGCAGGCGGCAAGTTCGACCAGAACTCCTACAAGGTCTCCGGCGGTCTGCACGGCGTCGGCGTGTCCGTCGTCAACGCGCTCTCCACCTACCTGAAGGTCACCGTTCACCGCAACGGCAAGGAACACTACATCGGCTTCGCCCACGGCGAGGTGAAGGAACCCTTCCGCGTGGTCGGCGATTCCAAGCTCGACCGTTCGGGAACGCACGTCACCTTCCTGCCGTCCGACCAGACCTTCGACTTCATCGAATTCAAGGCCGACACCGTCAAGCGCAAGCTGCGCGAGCTGTCGTTCCTGAACTCCGGCGTCAAGATCATCTTCAACGACTTCCGCGACGCCGATCCGCAGGAGATCGTCTATCTCGCAGAAGGCGGCACCAGCGAGTTCGTCAGCTACATCGACCGCAATCGTACCGCGATGATCGACCGTCCGATCGTCTGCCGCGGCGACCGCGAAGTGAACCAGGGCGGCAACCCGGTCAACATCGGCGTCGACGTTTCCTTCCAGTGGAACAGCGAATACTCCGAAGACATCCACGCCTTCACCAACAACATCCGCCAGAAGGACCACGGCACCCACGTTCAGGGCTTCCGTACGGCGCTGACCCGCGTCCTGCTCGCCTATGCCGAAGCCAACCAGTCGAAGAAGGACAAGAAGGTCACCGTCACGGGCGACGACCTGCGCGAAGGCATGACCGCCGTCGTCTCGGTCAAGGTTCCCGACCCGAAGTTCTCCTCGCAGACCAAGGAAAAGCTGGTTTCGTCGGAAGTCGCCGGTGCCGTTCAGACCGTCGTCGCCGAAGTCCTGACCCAATGGCTCGACGAGAACCCGTCGGAAGCCATGCGCATCCTCGCCAAGGCGACCAACGCCGCCGCGGCCCGCGAAGCCGCACGCCGCGCCCGCGAAGTCTCGCGCAAGAGCGCCACCAACGTCGCCAACCTGCCGGGCAAGCTTTCCGACTGCACTGAGAAGGACCCGGCGAAGTCCGAACTCCTGATCGTGGAAGGTGACTCGGCTGGCGGCTCCGCGAAGCAGGGCCGCAACAAGCAGAACCAGGCCGTCCTGCCGCTGCGAGGCAAGGTCCTCAACGTCGAGCGCGCCCAGGTCGACAAGATGCTCCAGTCCGAACAGATCGGCACGCTGATCACCGCGCTCGGCTGCGGCATCAGGGACGAATTCGATGCGGACAAGGTTCGCTACCACAAGATCATCATCATGACCGACGCCGATGTCGACGGTTCCCACATCGACACGCTGCTGCTGACTTTCTTCTTCCGCGAAATGCCGGAACTGATCCGTCGCGGCTACGTCTATCTCGCCAACCCGCCGCTTTACGGCGCGAGCCGCAAGAGCGGCAAGAACAACAAGATCACCTACCTCAAGGACCAGGACGCGCTCGACAAGTACATCCTGGGCCTCGGCCTCAAGGACACGCACATCCAGCTCGCCGACGACAGCCGGATCGAACACGACGACGTCATGCGTCTCGCCCTCCAGAGCGGCCGCGACAAGCAGACGATCATCGACCTCGAGAACTTCATCCCGAACAAGGACGTGCTGACCACGCTCGTCGTGACGGGTTGCCTCGTTCCAGGCGCGATGGACACCGTCGAGAACCGCGAGGAAATGTGCAGCTGGTTGCCTGAAGTGCTGACGATGCGCACCGAGAAGACCAAGTGGACTGCGCAAGCCACCGAAGCAGGCATCCGCCTGACCATGAAGCAGCGCGGCGTCATCACCAACATCGACGTCGACGCCAAGGTCACCCACACGCCGGAAGCCCGGAAGCTGGCCTCCCGCGCCGAGGAACTCGGCCGGGTATTCGGTGGCGGCGCGACCTTCGTCAGCGGGGCTTCCGAAGCCAAGGTCTACTCGCCGCTCCAGCTCTACGACCATGCCTTCGAGCTCGGCAAGAAGGGCATCGAAGTGCAGCGCTACAAGGGTCTCGGCGAAATGAACGCTGACCAGTTGCACGACACGACCCTCGATCCGGCCGTCCGCACTCTGACGCAGGTCACCATGGACGACGAGGCCGCCGCCAGCGACCGTATCGTGACCCTCATGGGCGACGACGTTCCCGAGCGCCGCGAGTTCATCGAGAAGAACGCCCTCAACGCGGAACTCGACCTGTGATCAGGCAAGCCGCCGCGATGGCGATCGAAACGGGTGGTGGCCAGCTGGCCGCCACCCTTTCCCTTTTCACGCAAGCCTTCTCCCGCCTCGAGGCGGCCGGTCGGATCGTCCGCGACTTTCGTCAGGCCGACGACGGCAACATCTGGATTTTCGGATATCTGCTCGATGCGGTCCGCGATGCCGGCACGGTCGAGAAGTTCGAGCGCCGTCATTGCGATCACACCCGCATGCTGACCGATATCGTCTCCTCGCTCGAATGGGCGGGCCACGCGCGCGCGGCGTCCGTCGTCCGTATGCGGATGCCTACCGCATCGAGCAGCGTGCGCAAAGGACCGGCCTACGACGACCTGCAACGGCAGGCGCATATGCGTCGGTTCGCCTCTTTCGCATGGGGCGTCACCTTGGAGATGCACGGCAAGGGAATATGGCCGACCAATGACGACATCGATGCCTACCGCCAGGCCTACGAGGCCGCCGTCATTCCCGGGGACACTCCGTCCTTCCTGCTCGACGTCCGCGATCTGGTCTCGGATATCGCCCTTGAGGTGGCCCTGTTCGACGAGGCGGCGGCAGCCAGAATCGAAGCCTTCCGCGGCTGGAAGCGACCGATTCTCTGACACGTCCTCAATCGCAAACGGGAAAAGGGGCGCAATCGACATGCGCCCCTTTTCCCGTTTTGGTGAGGTTTGTAGCGATCAAGCCGCCTGCGAGCCGTTGCCCCTGCCGAGACCCATTTCCTTCGCCAGATTGGATCGGCGCTGGGCATATTCAGGTGCGACCATCGGATAGTCGCTCGGGAGGTTCCATTTTTCGCGGTACTGCTCCGGCGTGAGGTTGTAGACGTTGGCGAGATGCCGCTTCATCGATTTGAACGGCTTTCCGTCTTCCAGGCAGATGATGAACTCGCCCTTCTTGTCGATCGACTTGTTCACCGGAACGGCCGGCTCCCGGCGGGCAGGTGTTTCGGTCTGCGCGACCGGCCTCTGAAGCGCCTCGTATGTGGTCTGGATGAGACTTGGAATGTCTCCTGCCGGGACGTTGTGGTTGGAAAGGTACGAACTGACGATGTTGCTCGTCAGCTGGATCAGCGTGTCGTTCTGCGGTGCCGTCTGGATCATATCCATATTCAAGACCTCGTGGTGCTAACCTTGTGAGTGACCCGCCGACTGCTTCCGCGGGGATGATCGGGGTGTATTAAAAAGAACTCGCGCTGTCAAACACAAATATTGACAGACTTCGAGTTCTTCATATCGCGAAGTGAATTCTTGAAGAATTGTCCGCCGCCGCCATTCGAAGTCTTGCATTCATATCCGTCTTCTCCAACCATGGAAGGTGGAATGAAATAATCCCGAAAAGAGGCATCTACATGAACACCGAAACGACGTCCCACGTTGACGATTCCGAAATTCCGGTCCGCTACGAAGTCGCTGGCCAGGTCATCGAAGTCGAGCAGGTAAACCGGCTGGTCCGTCGCTTTCTCGTTGCCCAGACGAAGAAGCTCCGCAAGAAGCACGCCTACCTCAAGGACGTCCGCGACGCCGAAGGCAAGCGTCCGACGCTGGTCATCCGCCAGCAGAAGGCAGGCTCTCTTTCCATCGACGCCATCGTTGAGTTTCCTGAATCGCTGAAGGGCGAAGTCCAGGATGCGGACAAGGCGGAACGCGTAGCGTGATGGAAGCAATTCGACCGCTCGCCGTAGACCTCTTCGCCGGGGTCGGGGGCATGTCGCTCGGCTTCGAGCAGGCTGGTTTCGACATCGCGTGCGCGGTCGAACACATTCCCGTCCACGCCGCAGCCCACAAGTACAACTTCCCTGACACAGCCGTCATTTGCGGTGACGTGAGGGAAGTGACGGGCGCTGCGATCCGCGCGAGTTCCCGCATCGGAGATAGACGGGTCTCCGTCGTCTTCGGCGGCTCGCCGTGCCAGGGCTTCTCCATGATCGGCAAGCGGGCGATAGACGATCCCCGCAACGAACTGGTGCGCCATTTCATACGCCTCGTCGTCGAACTCGACGCGGATTACTTCGTGTTCGAGAACGTCCGTGGGTTGACGATCGGCAAGTACAAGGCCTTCCTCGAGGAAGTCATCGAGTGTTTCTCCGAATGCGGTTACGACTTGATCTCCCCCTATCAGGTCTTGAACGCCAACTGGTTCGGCGTGCCGCAGGACCGCTGGAGGTTGTTCCTCGTCGGCGCTCGGCGTGGCCTCAAGGTTCCATCGTACCCGGTGCCGGTGACCTCGCCAGCGTTGGCGCGCAAGCCTCTGGCGGGACTGCCCGTCGGTCCGACCGTTGCCGACGCTCTGTTCGACTTGCCGGACGCAGAAGAGTTCGAAGCCCTCAATTCTACCGACAAGGTGGAGGCGACCCTCGGCGAACCTTCCGCCTACTCCGCCGTTCTGCGCGGATTGGTAGACGACCCGACCGATTTCGCTCATCCGCGCGAGTTCCCGAACGGTGTCATGACGTCGTCGATGCGCTCGGACCATAACGATCTGTCGCGCTCCCGGTTCGCCGCCACGACACCTGGCACCGTCGAACCCGTCAGCCGGTTTCTCCGCCTCAACCCGGACGGCGTCTGCAACACGCTGCGTGCCGGAACCGGCTCCTTCACTGCGGCGCGCCCTATCCATCCCGTCCACGCCCGCTGCATCACGGTTCGCGAAATGGCGCGGCTCCACTCTTACCCCGACTGGTTCCGCTTCAACTGGACCAAGTGGAGCGGCGCGCGCGAGGTCGGAAATTCCGTTCCTCCGATGCTCGCCCGCGTGGTCGCGTCGAGCGTGATCAAGGCCATGGGACACGTGCCGACGAGGCCTGAAACCATTGTCTCTCCGGGTGACGAGACCCTCCTTTACATGGACGACCGCAGCGCCACGAAATACTTCGAAAAGGCGTAATCGAAGTCTTCCATTCTGTTGACACTATCGAGTGGGCTCGGCTACCTTAATTAAAGAACTCGCATCAGAGGAAATCCGAATGGTGAACCGCGCCTACAGCGATCCCGAAGGGGACGTGGAAATCTCGTCGCCCTATCGGGGCGACATCCGTTGCCGCAAACTGGTGGTAACGCAGACCGGGTCGATCGTCGGCAACGTCGAAGCCCATGACGTCCGCAATCACGGCCGCATCCACGGCGTGGTCAACGCATCCGACGTCTTCATCAACGCCGAAGCGGCGAAGTTCCGCGGCAGCGTGTTCGCTCCGCATCTCGGCATCCACCCGAATTCTGTGTTCGAGGCCAACGGTTCCAACTCCCGCCGCTTCGACGTCGACCAGATGTCTCCCGTTTCCACGTCGGTCATCGAGACCGCCGTTCAGGAAGGCATCCGGCGCGAGCTTGCCAAGCGCGGCATGACCTCCGACGACCAGGGCTTCAACGTCTCTCCCGACACCACCTTCGCCCGCCCCCGGGCTGTCGAAGCGGTCGCGGAAGCTGCGACCGCCGCACCGATTGACACCGTTGCGGTCGAAGTCGCCCCGCGGACCCATTTCGGCACACCCGCCGCCAAGGCGTCGCCCGTGCCGAATCCGCCGGAATTCGTGGACCTGTCATGGGCACCGCCGGGGATCGGCCGAGCCGTTCACGTCCAGTCGCGCCAGCCGCGCGCCCTGCCCCCGCTCTTCGCGACCAAGTAAAGCATTTCAAGGAAGGAAGTCCCCGTGGACGACAACAACAACGACATCCATGACGAGTTCGACGGCCAGGAAGCCGAACTCGAACTGGACGAAGCGCAGCTGGACCAGATCGTCGAAGGCGGCGTCAAGCGCAGCGAGCTGACCGATACGATCTCGCAGAAGTTCATCGACTACGCGATGAGCGTCATCGTCTCGCGCGCCCTGCCGGACGTCCGCGACGGCATGAAGCCGGTTCACCGCCGCATCATCTACGCAGGCGACCAGGCCAATTTCCGCGGCAGCGGCACCAGCTATTTCAAGTCCGCACGTTTCACCGGCGAGACCATGGGTAAGTACCACCCGCACGGCAACTCGGCGATCTACGAAGCCATGGTCCGCATGGCGCAGCCTTGGCAGCTGATCCACCCGCTGATCGACAGCCAGGGCAACTGGGGTTCCCGTGACGGCGACGGCGCGGCCGCCGAACGTTACACCGAAGCCCGTCTCGCGAAGATTACCGAATACCTCCTCCACGATCTGGAGAAGGAAACCGTCGACTGGCGCGACAACTACGACGGCAAGCTCCAGGAACCCAAGGTCCTTCCGGCCAAGTTCCCGAACCTGCTGGTCAACGGCGGCCTCGGCATCGCGGTCGGCATGGCGACCAATATTCCGACCCACAACCTGGCCGAAGTCCTCGACGCCTGCGCCGTGGTCCTCCAAAACCCCGACGCCACGCTTGACGACGTTCTGGCCGTCATGCCCGGTCCCGACTTCCCGACCGGCGGCACCATCATGGGCCTCGGCGGCATCCGCCAGTCCTTCGAGACCGGCCGCGGCTCGATCCGGATGACCGGCAAGTTCGAAATCGAGGAACTGAAGGGCAACAAGAGCCAGATCGTCGTCACGGAACTGCCGTACGGCGTCAGCGCCAAGCAGATCATCGTCAAGGTCGCCGAGCTGGCCGAAAAGAAGGACGGCACGGGCAAGCGCGATCTCGAAGGCCTCGCAGACGTCCGCGACGAATCCGGCAAGGGCATTCCGATGCGCGTGGTCATCGAGCTGAAGAAGGACGTCGATCCGAACATCACGCTCAACTACCTGCGCAAGAAGACGAACATCGTCTGCAATTTCAGCACCAACATGGTCGTCCTGAACTCGCAGGGCCAGCCGGAGCGCATGGGCGTCATGCAGGTTCTTCGCGAATTCGTGAAGTTCCGCCAGCAGGTCGTCCGCCGCCGCACGATCTTCGACCTCAACAAGGCCCGCGACAGCCTCTACAAGCTGGTCGGCCTCTATGCTGCGGTATCGATCGTCGACGAAGTCATCCGCCTGATCCGCTCGTCGGCGACCACCGAAGAAGCCCACAACAAGCTTCTGGCGCTCGAGCTTCCGATCAGCCCGGAATTCCGCGTCCTGCTCAACGAAGCCGACCCGGACGAAGAATACGGCGACGTCTTCCGTCTCTCGGACACCCAGGCATCGACGATCCTCGAAATGCGCCTGTCGAAGCTCACCAGCTTCGGTCTCGACAGCATCGCCGAGGAAGTCCGCGAGATTTCGGCCAACGTCCGTGGCTTCATCGCCATCCTGAACGACATCGTCGTCCTCAACGAAGTGGTCCTGCGCGAGTGGGAAGAAGTGAAGGCCAAGTTCGGCAAGAAGCGCCTGACGACGATCGACGCCGTCGACTACGACGAACTTGACGAAGCCGATCTCGTCGAGCGCAAGGACATCATCATCACCGTCTCGAAGACCGGCTACGTCAAGCGTACCGACATCGACGCCTTCCGCGAGCAAAAGCGCGGCGGCAAGGGTCGCAACGGGATGGAGACGAAGGACGACGATTACGTCCACACCACGCTCAAGTGCACCACCAAGACTCCGCTGACCGTCTTCACGACGAACGGCAAGGCGCACTCGATCATGGCCTACAAGTTCCCCGAAGGCGGTCCGGCTTCCAAGGGCCGTCCGCTGGTGAACTTCGTCGACCTCGACAAGGGCGAGTCCGTTTCAGCCATCATCTCGATGCCGGAAACGCCTGAAGAACTGGCCGGCAAGAGCCTCGTGTTCGTCACCAGCTTCGGCTACATGCGCCGCAACGAGGCCAAGGATTTCGCCAAGATCAACTCCAACGGCAAGATCGCGATCGACCTCAAGGACGAACATGGCGTGAGCCGCGGCGATCTCGTCTCGGTTATCCTGACCTCCGACGACCGCGACATCCTTCTGGCCACCGAGCAGGGCTTCTGCCTGCGTTCGCCGATCTCCGACCTGCGCGTCTTCAACAGCCGCAAGTCGGTCGGTGTCAAGGGCATCAACCTCGGCCTCGGCAATCGCGTCATCAGCGCCTCCGACCTGAACCACGTCGACTTCTCGCCGCAGGACCGCGATGCCTACCAGGCCGGCGGAACGCTCACGACCAAGGACGACCTCGGCAACGAGATTGTCACGGTCCTGACGCAGCAGCGCATGCAGGAGATGAAGGACAGCGAAGAGATGCTGCTCACCATCACCTCGCTGGGCTTCGGCAAGCTGACATCGGCTCACGAGTACCGCGTCACCAACCGTGGCGGCAAGGGTGTCATGGCGGCCAACGTCAGCTCGCAGACCGGCAACCTCGTCGCCTGCCTGCCCGCCAAGCTCGATGACGGCCTGATCCTGACCACGGACGGCGGCCAGACGATCCGCACCCGCGTCAGCGAGCTTCGCACCCTGTCTCGTATGACCAAGGGCGTCCGCACCTTCCGTCTGGCCGGCGGCCAGAAGATCGTCGGCGTGGTCCTGGTCGGCGGCGACGACGTACCGGAAACCCCGGACGACGCGTCGGGGGAAGCCTCGAAACGCAGGAATAACACCTCAGGGCGCGCCGCCCCGGCGCGCCCATCGCCAATTGCAGAACACCATCCCCGAAGCGGGACCACAGATATCCGGAGACACACATGAGCGTTAAGGCATTCATCGACGAGGCAACCGAAGCAGCGTTGGGCATCGATGCGGCGAACCGTCAGGTAGACCTCGCCAAGGAAGGCGTCGAAGCGGCGCGCGCGGCTCTCGAGGCCAGCAGGGTCGCGGTCGACACAGCCAAACAGGGCGTCGCCGCCGCCAAGGAAGTATTCGAGAGCTTCGCCGAGCGCGCCGAGCAGTACGGCCTGACCCGTTCCAAGTTCAAGGACGTCGTCGAGCGCATGAAGTCGGTTCTGGCCGATATCGGCGCTATCGAAGTCACCGCCGCTGCAGAACCCACCGAAGCCGCCGAGCAGAAGCCGAAGACCCCGCGCAAGCGCAAGGGCGAGGCAGCAGCCGAAACCGCTCCAGCCGAACAGGCCGCCGAGCAGGCACCACAGGTCGATGCCGAGCAGGCCATCGAGTCGACCGCCGACACCGAGGCGGGCGAGACAACCGGAGTCGAGGACATCAACGCCACCGCCTTTACCGAGGCTCTCGGCGTATCGATTGCCAATGAGGAGATCGTCATCGCCGAGCTGACCGATCCGGTCTCCATCGCCGCCGCTGAAAAGGCCGCTGCCGAGGGACACGTGGAATGGAACGACGTCGTTGCCGCCGACGAGCCTGCAATCGAGGCCGCCCCGGTTGAAGCGCCTGAACTGACCCGTGCCGAGGCTGTCCAGACGGCCGTCGAGGAGCAGATCGCTTCCGTCGTCGCCATTTTCGATGTAGCCCAGCACAACATCCTGCGCGCCGAGCGCGAGGTGATCGTCGGCGAAACCACCGATCCGGAAGTCATCGCCGCCGTCGCCGAAATCGCCGAGATCGAATCCGTTGTCGAAGACGCAGGCATCCAAATTGAAGAGACCGCGCACGAAGCAGAGCAGGAAGACCCCGAAGACGACGAGCTGGACAACAGCATGGCCGAGCAGGAACTGCTCGATTTCGTCGACGAAATCGGCACTTCCGACGACGACGTGAAGAAGGTCCTTTCGGCAGCCGTCAAGGTCGTGTCCTGGCACACCACCAACGTCGCCAAGGCCGTCCTTCGTACACACTCCTCGCCGTTGACGCTCGCAGGCGTTCTCGTCGTCGAAGACTCCGCCTACGCCCCCAAGGACATCAAGGACGCCTACAACGTCGCCCTGTCGTTCGGCGGCGAGAAGCTCGCGGCTGCGATCTCCTGGTTCAACAAGTCCCTCGACCTGCTTGCGGACGCGAAGCCTGTCGAAGACTTCCGCTTCACCGAAGCCGCGAAGACGCCCCGCGTCCGCAAGCAGGAACCTGCTGAAGCCGCCCCGGCCCCGAAGGCCGAGGAAACCATCGCGGAAGCGCCCGCTGTTGAAATCGTGGACGCTGCCCCGGAAACCACCGAGGCTCTCGACGAGATCATCGACGCGACCGTCGAGGCGGCAGAGGCCTCAGAGACGATCGAGGACATGCAGCTCTTCACCGCTGCCGAAGAAGACGAAGCTCCAGAACTCGCCGCTGTCGAGCCGGAGCCGGCCCCGGTCGTAGAAAAGCCAGCTTCCGTCCCGCCAAAGGTGACCAGGCCCTCCTGGCTGGCCAAGTAGGCGTAGCCCCCACGCTCCCTAAACACTAATGAAGACCCGGTCTCCCGTTGCCGGGTCTTCTTTTTTTTGCAGGTTGTGGACCGGCCGTTCACGTGGTATCAAATCCCGCCGCGCGTTTTTCTCCGCGCTTTTCGGGGGGCCGTTTGTTCCGCATGCTTCGATACGCCTGGAGACTGTCGCTTGTCGTGGCGCTCGTGTCGTCCGCCTCCTACCTCTATCCAGCCGCCCGTCTCGGATTTCGCTATGTCGCCACGCCGGACGACCCAGTCGCCGCCGCCGAGGTTCGCATGGCTTCGCTCGACCTGCCGGATTTCGAGAACGAGGTAGGTGCGGCACTGGCGGAGAAAGACCCCGAACTCGCGCGCAGCATGGTCGCGGTCGCGGCTGAGCGAGGCTACTCCGTTTCCCCCGACCTCCTAAGACAGATCGCCGAGGCCGAGAAGTTCAGTATTACAGAGACGGCCAAGGAAGCGTGGTCCGGCCTGACGACCGGCAACACCGACAGTCCGACCGCCTTCGCCGCCGCGCTTGCTGCCGACATGACCGTGGTCGGCGATGTGAAGGACCTCTACGGCGAATACCAACGATATCCGGATTGGGACGAGCTCACTGTAGCGCTTTCAAGCGCCGGCATCGTCGCCGCGGGCGCGTCCTACGCGTCGATGCTGTCGGCACTGCCCGCCAAGGCAGGCGTCACGCTTCTCAAGAACGCCAAGAAGGCCGACAAGATTCCAGCGCCGCTGTTGCGGGAGATGAGGGAGCTTGCAAGCGGCTCGGTCGACGTCGACGTCATCAAGCAGGCGGCCAGCAGCGCAGCCAAGCTGGATGCCGCCGAGGCCGTCGCCCAGGCCCGCCGCGCGGTGCGCCCGCAGGTCCTAGAGAAACTGGTCGACGCGGGAACCAGCTTCGGCACCGTCGCGCGGAGACAAGGCTACAGGGCCTCTATCGACACGCTCAAGATAGCCAACAGCACCGACGACATCCGGCGGATGGAAAAGCTGTCGTCGCGTTTCGGGGACGGCTACAGGGCGACGATCCGGTTTGCCAGCAAGGCTGGATCGATCACCATGCACATTGGCGAATTCCTGCTAAAGACCGCGTGGTGGCTGATCTGGCTGGCCTCCTGGGCAGTCGGAGCCGCCTTCCTCATCTTCGAGGCGGGTGTCGCCGTGTTCCGCCTTTTGCGAGGCTCGGTCCGCGCGCTTGCCGCATAGTCGGCAACAAAAAAGGCCCCGACAACAGTGGGGGCCTTGGAAGGTTCGCAATCGTGGTGGCCTACTTCTTCTTCTCTACGAAGGTGATGCCGTTCCACTCGTAGATATGGCTTGGTATGTCTTCGTTGCCGACAGCCACCACTTCTCCGGGCTTCTGCCCCTCTGGGGACTTGTAGGCGAACGCCAGCGACGTGAATTCGAGGACCTTCTTCCATTTCAGGCCGTCCGTGGTGCGATAGACCTGCGCGAGGCAACCGTCGCCGCAGTCACCTGGCATGAACGAGTAGACGACAAGATCGTTGAAGTCGCCGCCGGTCAGGTAGGCCGCCGCGACCTCGAGTCTCGTGTCGTCAGGCGGTATCTGGCCGGTTCTGGCGACGAAGTCGGGGACGACCACTTCCTTCGCGATGTCGCCACGGAGGTTGTAGTAGACGTTGAAGTCCGGGACCTTGTAGCCCGCGTCCGAGAAGAACTCGATGTCTGAAGACATTTCAGGCGCGTCGTCTTCTTCGGCGGCCGGTTGATTGTCGGGCTTGACGAAGATGGAACCCATTCCCTCTTCTGGCTTCACCTGGGCTGCAACGTTAAACGAAGACCCCGATAGGGCGACGGCGAAAGCCGCCGCCGCTGTGACCATTCGCAGTGACGTCTTCATTTGCAGTACTTGCCTCCGATGTCGACGTGATTGTGGAAGTAGTCACCCTTGTAGTTTTCCCAGGTCGGTGTCAAGACGCCGGAGAATGTCGAGCATGCGATCGACTTGATCTGGAGCGCGAACTGGCCAGCGGCCGTTCCCGGCTCGTTGACGAGGCCCATCGAAATCTTCTTGCCACCGACGAGCACTCCCGAGAAGTCGACCGCCTTTCCGTAAGCGTGCCAGGACATGTTCTTCCCGGCCGACGTCTTGTTATTGCGGATACGGCGGCATTCCGAGGTCGATCCCATGCCGTAGTAGCCGGTGACGCCGATCGCCTTGAGCTTTTGACCGAAGGTCTCGAAGGCTAGAAGCATGTTGCAGTCCATTTCGAGGTTCACGCCGAACGGCACGGCCGTGCCGCGGCTCTGCACCGAACTCTGGACGACGCAGGTATCGCCGCCGTTGGAGCCGTTTTGGCGCGGGCTGCCGTTGCCGGTGAACTGGATGCCCATCGACTGAAGCTTTGCGATGCACTGCGGATCGTCCGGCGTCGTCGGAGTCGTGCTATTCGCCGATCCGTCCTGGTCGGCTACGGCTTCGGACGCATAGGAGCAGGCGAGAGCGAAAGACCAAGACCCCGTTCCCGGGCCAAAGGTCAGGTTCTCGCATTTTTCCTTGTTGGGGCCTTTCGGCGCTTCCTTGGCCATGGCCTCCGCTGCCGCACATTCACCGTCTGTCATCAGATACGGCTTGGCGGCGTTGCAGAGGGCGAGGTTCGCACCCGTGTAGTTCGAGCAGCTGATGGCTTTGATCATCGGCATGACGACGCTGCATGTCTGCTTGCTCATGTCTTTCGTGACGTTCGAGCAGTTAGCCGCATGGCACATCTGCCAAGTCACGCATTTGTTGTTGCCATCGTTCGTCGCGGAGTTCTCGCCGTTGACGCAATTGCCGCCATTCGCGGCCCATTGGTTGACCTTGCCCTCGCCGAACTGAGCGCCCTGGGTCAACATCGCGGCCGTCAGGGTGGTCGGTGTTCCTCCACAGTCGATCGTCGAGCCAATCATGGACTTCGCGGTCGAATTTATGCGGCCGTCGACGAGACTGTCGATCTCGCCTTTGACCTTGCGCTGGAAGTCGGCGTTGGCGAGAAAATCCTGCCAGCTGTTGACGCCGGATGCCTTCGCCTTGTCGGACCAGACAACGTTTCCGTCGTTATTTGAAGACTTCGTTCCGGTGTTGACGGCGTATCCGAGGTCGACGAGCTTACCTTCGGTAATCTGGAACAGACCGTAGGCGTGCGAACTGTTGTTGACCGCGAACTGGTTTCCGCCGGATTCACCCTGGACGATACACTCGGCCGCCGACGAGTTGCCCATGCTCTTGTTCTGGCTTTCGGTGACGCTCTGGCCGTCGCCCACCGCTGCCGCGGCATCCGAACCCTGCGCTGCATAGGAGTAGGTCGCAGGCACCAGATGCGCCACCGACACCAGCGCCGCAAGCGCGAACTGTCTGATCTTTCTCATGAAACCTCACTTCTTCCTGTCGAGCAGCGTGACCTCGCCGCAAGACACCATGGCCATGCCGCTTTCCGAGATCGCGTGGGTGGCGATGTCACGGCAGGTCAGGCTGTCCATGATCAGGTCGCCGTCTTCGTAGACCCGGATAGGGCATTCGGTGTTGGAGCAGCGGTTCTCCGCGAAGAGCACCGCGAATTCCAGCTTGTGTCCGTTGCTGTCCACCGTGGCGACCGATACGGCTGGGTCCGATCCGGTGCTCGACGAGTCGGCGAGCTGGTCACCCCAGGTGCGCTTTGCGACATCCGTGTCGAAGGCGTAGTCCTTGTAGACCAGGTTGACGTTCGTTGCGTGCAGGATCGGGCTGGACGCCACGAGGAGCGATGCTGCCGCGGAGTAGAGGGCGAGCTTGGCTGCGAATTTCATTTTGGCGGTCCCCTTACGAGAAAGACAAGACCATTCAATCTATTGGCCGAGCCCAGCCTAAGTCAAGAAACGGACCTTGCCATGGGGATTCTTTTGGGCGGCCGCCGAGCTCAAAAAATGGTGAATCCGGGCCTTGAGCCGATCCTGTATCCCGCCTATCGTTTTTATATCCAGCTAGACGAGAGACTGCCCGCATGATGAGGTTCGGTAACATTTCATTGGCATTGATCATTGGTATCATTCCGGTGATTTCCGGCTGCACGACGACGTCCAGCGATTCCAAGAAGGCGAGCGTCAGCATCAAGACCGGCAACTTCGAACAAACGGGCGACGCCAAGATCGGCAACGACATCAAGAACATCCTCGCCCAAGGCGGTCTCGACGCCAACAATCCCGCCAACACCCCCGTCGCGGCCAAGTCCGATGACACCCCGAAGGTCCTGAGTTCCACCGCGACCGATCTACAGACCCTGGTCGCGCAACTCGAGGCGGGTAACGCGGCCGCGGCCACGGCTCCGAAGCCGACCTCGGTCCCCTCCGCAGCGCCCCAGCCCGTAAAGACGCAGGCACTCGCTCTCGCCGAACAGCCAAAGCTGACCAAGGCGGAAACACAGACACAGATCGTCACGACCACGCAGACGACGACGTTCGAGCCGATCGGCAAGCCGGGCGAGCTGGTTCCGATCATGCCAGCGCCGGAAATCGCGCAGGTTCCCGACGTGAAGGCGAAGCCGGCGCAGCGGCCGGCGTCCAAAACACGCCGCGTCGTCACGGAGGCGGCGGACAACTCGTCCTACAAGCAGCCGACCGTGAAGCGCTTCTAAGCCTGCGACGTCTCCATTTTAAGTCGACACCACGAATCCGCACGAGGAATGACCATGGACACCCTGGAAAAGAAGACGCTTGTCGACGAATTGATGCTGGTATCGACGTTCAAGCCTGACCTGAAGCGGGCGCTGGAAGTGATCGCGGCCGTCTCCGCCGATCTGCATGTGCGAATGGCGGGCCCCAATCAGGACACGCTGCAATCCGCACGCTTGGAGAAAATCTATAAACTTTACGCGCCCCTGTGGCTAGACGACCCTTGGCTACAAGAGGACTTGGACGCAGGACTGACGCCAGAAGACCTTGCCGATGACGCGCGCATGTTCGGAGAAATCGGATTGCGGCAGGCGGCATGGATCAGGCTCGCGCTTGACCGGGCTCTGCCGTCTCGGGAGGCCAACGAGGCATCCTATGACCAGATGACGGAAGTCGACGCTCTGCTGGCATCCCATAACATAGAGGCGGATATCGTCATCGGCCTGGATGCGATCGGCGCGATGAAAGCCAGCGTATACAACCCCGAACCGGCCAATTTCGCCGACCTCCAGGATATGCGCTTCCACGAAATCCTCCAGTGCTGCGCAAGGGCCGAAATAGCGGCGGGCCTGACCAAGGAGGAACTGGCCTCCGATCCCAGGGAACTGACCTCTGCCGTTCGCGAGTGGGAACTGATGTTACATCAGGCCAAATGGATCGCGTACGCGCTCAAGTCGGCCGGATACATCTCCGGGCAGAAGTTCACCGACACCGATCTTGTCAGGAACCTGGAACATCGCCTTCACAGCAACCTCGTTGGATATCTTTCGCAGGCCCCCGACCTGGTCGAATTCCGGGTGACGGGCCCGAATACCATGGAAGCTGCCTTCGAGAAGAGTTCCGTTCGCAACCGCGGAAAGATCACCTTCAGGATCGAGGAGGGCCTTCGCGAGGTTCATTTCGCCGTGGACGGACTGTTCCCGGCGCTAAACACGTCGGGAACGTTCTCCTACGATCGAGAAGACATCGAGGCAGTCGTCACCGCCCGCATCCGTGAACTCCTCGACCGCCTGGGTTTCGTGGATGGCAGAAGAGCTGAATAGCTCTGTTGGCACGAGCCGTCGCTCGGCAAGACAATCTCGGTTCTGCCGAACCTCCTAGAACGTTCACAAGCTAGACCGTCACGCCGAGTGCCTGCAATTGCCATGGGACAGCAGAGAGACCGATGCTGTAACGGTCAGTTCTGGGTCAACGCCCTGTAGACCACGTAGGAACCGATAACTTTCTGGACGTATTCGCGGGTTTCTCTGAAGGGAATGCTTTCGGCGAAGTCTATGGAATCGATACGACCGGTGCGCGGATCACCGAACCTGGCGAGCCATTCGTCCGCCCTTTGGGGACCCGCATTGTACCCCGCAAGCGCGAGCATCGTGTCGCCGCGGTACTGAGCCAGAAGATCGCCGAGGTAGCGCGAGCCGATGACCACATTGTAGTCCGAACTCTTGCGCATCATGTTCACGTCGACATTGACTCCGACCGTGCGGCCGACATGCATCGCCGTTCCGTCCATAACCTGCATCATCCCGCGCGCGGCCTTGTTGCTGTTGGCGTTCTGGTTGAAGCGGCTCTCCTCGCGGATGACGGCATGCAGCAGCTCCTTGGCCACCCGGTTGTCGTGCCAGTAGAACGACTTGAGCGGATAGCTGTCCACCATGGACCTCGGAATGCGGCTGCGGTCGATGGACTTCTTGAGCTCCGATGCCGAAAGCTGCCCATAGAACGTGGTAGAGAACACCATCGACGCATTGAACAGCCGATCGGCGTCCGACTGCCGTCCAGATGCCTTCAGCGCCCTACCGAGCCAATAACCTGCCTTGGCCTTCGAAACGCCCTGACGGTCGCTTTTGATGCCCGCGATATGGGCGGTCATCTTCTTGAAGTGATCGAGCGCGATGTCCGGCCTGTTCAGGCTCCTGAGCGCTATCCACCCGCAAACGAACTCCCGGTCGAACATGTCGGTGTCGTTTCCGGACGTGAAACCGGCCGCCGTCTGGTAGGCCTCTACCGTCCGTCCCGCCTCCTTGAGCCGCATTGACAGCTCGCGCGTGTTCTCCCACCCGGCGGCCGCTGCCGGATTGCAAGACATGAGCATGACGAACAGCGTGACTATGAACGCCGCCGCCGCTCTGAAGAACGGGGTCTTTGAAAGGGCCATGCGCCAATGATGTCTTCAGAGCATTTTCCTTTCAAGGCTACCGATCCGCTTTTCGAGTCTTTGTGATCCGAGATTGCGCCAGTCCCGTCGCTATGCTTCGAAGTCTTCGTTAATTATTGAGAAATGCTTCAATCGGTTTACAATTCACGCTAACAGTCTACAATATTTCCACTTTTTCGTATTGGATTGCTCGGCCATGTCATCGCACGCTGCCGGAGGGTGTCCTCCGCCCACCATTCAGCCGCGGCAAGCGGCTACCAACCAACGGAAGCCCCGCCTCAAGGCGTCGTTTTCCTGCGTTAGTCCGAGTGGACACGGAGAGATCGTCGTCATCGAAGAGCCTTCGCTGCCGCACGAATATGTCGTCGGTTGGCGGCGCGACAGGCGCTGTAGCCGCTCCATCCTCCGACTGTCCGCCTACGACGACCGCCAGTCCGCTATCTCCAACGCCCTTTCCCTTTCCTGCGGCTATGTCCCATCGGCCGGCCGCAAGCGCAACAGGACGCGAGACGCTGCCCGGTCCGCCGTATATCTATGGGAACGCGAGTTCACGGGTCCAAAACATCTTTACTCCTCGATCAAGGAGGCCGTTGCCGACGCGGCCGTGATATCCTCCCATTTCGGCGTTTCACCTGTCCCCGTAGCGCTCGGTAACTCCCGTCTCGCTTCCGGTAGCTACTTCATACCCTCCAGGGGCATCGTCCTTGCGGCTTCAATGCTCGACCGAACCTCGTTGATACATGAAGTTGCCCACTATCTGGTGTGGCGGATGGGCATCGTGGAACCTGCCCATGGCCCCGCATTCACAGCCGTCCTCGTCGTCCTGCACATGTTGATGAATACGGGCGCGGCACCCGAAGCCCAGCGGCTGGCGTCCAAGTATTCAGTACCTATCAACTACCCCCTGCTCGATGGCCTCCTGGCGATCCCCAGCCGCAATCTTGCCGCGTAATCCAAGAGGCGCAAGTTCTACTTCCGTTCGCAATGAATTAGATATACCTAAAGTTACGTTTCCGCTTTTGTTCCATGCTCCCCGTCGCCCGATTATGAAATGGTCCGATCGTAAACCGGGAACAGAAAATGCGTGCAAAATACAGCCCGACCATTGAAGAGTGCAATGCCGATCCCCTTTGGTGGGCGCGCAACGGGGGCGGCTATGGCCTTCTTCACGACGGCTCGCAGATGTCCGATGTCTACTATCAGTTCGACCACGAAGGCTATGACCGCTTCGGTTACAACGAGCGCGGCATCGACAGGGACGGCAATTCGGTTCGCGACTACGAGGTGGCGGAACTTTACGAGGAAGTCCTGACACGAGGACTTCCGGTGCGCCACTCGAAGAGCGTTTCGGACTACTGGTACGCCGTCACAGAAGTGGCCGAGAGGATAGCAGAGCGGTTTCCCGCCCTTCCCGTCAAAGCTCCGCAGGACGGTCGTCCGCAGACGCCGCATATCGGTTTTTACGTTGGCGAGAACGGCGGGTACGGCGTCAGGCTGGTGCTTGAGGACGCCGACGGCTCGCCGCGCTCGCTGAACATCGCGTTCGACGCCGTCAACGACGGCCGCAACCGCGACCTCTGGTCCGTCAATGTCGTCGCCCAGTCCGGTGGCGAGACGCGCCGCACCGCAGCCCAGGCGCAGACCCGCAAAGAGGCGATGGACTTCGCCAAGGCTACGACCTCGGCATTCGATCCCGACCGCCGCCTCTATGACGTCCTGATCGCCCAAGGCGGCGACGGGGTGATATACCTCGAAGCCCGCCACAGGAGCGAGCGGGCTCGCGGAGACATTCTCGGAACGGTATACGCCTCCGAACCGGCGGCCGCCATCGACACGCTCGCCCGCCGCTTCGAGCCGGGCGGCATCGTCCAGCGTATGGCGTTCTGGGGTCTTCGCAGGATTGGCGCGAGAAGCCCCTTCGCATCGGCCGAAGTCTCGCAATCTTTGGTCGCAAGCGCTGATTCCGGTGATGGCGATTTCGCGCCGACGATCGACAACGAGGCCAGCCATTCCCCGTCCGGACCACGTCCCTATTAAATGACGCCAGGGTCTTGTTTTCAGTTAAAATGTTGACATGACAATTGACGGACTTCGCGTTCTGTGGTTGATAGCCTCCATCGAGGTCATCGACAAGGAACAACAGATGGTTTCTACGAAGTTCGCCCCGGAAGGCCGTGGTTTCAAGCACTACGCGGCCGCGGCATCCGCCAGAGAATACCTTTCAGTCGAAAGGGAAACCGAACTGGCGACACGGGCAGCTGCTGGAGACATCCGAGCTGAACAGGCCCTTATCGAGGCTCATCTGCGTCAGGTCATCAAGCTCGCATCGAACTTCCGTAACTACGGCCACACGCTCGACACCCTGACCTCGGTCGGCAATGTCGGGCTCGTCGAAGCTGCCAAGAAGTTCGACATCTCGAAAGGCTATCGGTTCGCGACCTACGCCAGATGGTGGATCGACGCCGAACTCAAGGATTTCGTGCGGCGCAACGCTTCAATCGTCAAGATTCCAGACCGGAAGGAAACGAAGAGCGCCTTCTTCAAGGCCCCCAAGCTTCGTCGCGAGCTCGAGGCCCAGGGAATGGACGGAGACACCGTACTCGAAATCATGGCCCATCGTTTCAACGTGGACAAAGACGAGTTGACGGCGATCCTCGCCGCGCGTGTCACGGCAGCATCCATGTCGGCCCCGCTATCCGGTGAGGACGGCGATGGCGGCACCTTCGGAGAAATGATCCCCGATGAAGGTCCGTCGCCTGAAGAGATCGTCATCAAGACCGACGAGCAGGACAACAATGTGCGACGTCTCAACGCCATTCTCGCACAGATGAACGAGCGCGAAAGCGACATCCTCCGCTCTCGCCATCTCGTCGATGACCCGATGACGCTCGAGGCACTCGCTGCCCGCTATTCGGTGAGCAAGGAACGCATTCGTCAGATCGAGGTCAAGGCGATGGGCCAGGTACGCCAAGCGCTTTTGGCAGCGTGATGCCGCGCCGGCTTGGCGGACGCTCAGGTCTTCAATCGAAATTGACACGTTGCAAGACAGAAATTGCTACATCGCTCCTGGCCACTTCTCGGGGCGATAGGGACTACCCGACATCTCCGGTTGCGCGAGCAAGTTCACCTCCATCGACATCCGCTTTGTCGTGGCTGACTTGGATCGTTTGGTCGACCCTGTCGTGGCCACCGCATTCACATCGCTGGCGACAGAAGAAGCCGACCCCGAGTGGCAATGGTGAGCCGTTCAAACCGTGGCAGTCAGTGGAAAGAAAAGCCGCCCTCCCTGCCGTGAGGCGTGCGGCTTTTCAGGTTCGGTCAAAGCGGTAGCAACAAGCTAAGGGCAAGCACGCCCGAAAGCGGCAGAAAAATCTGATCCCAGGCCCATGACGGTTGCTGGATGACCCTCAGATGGGCCAGGCCATTCGTCACGCAGATTCCCGCGATAATCCCCGACGCCGCGAAGAGGACACACCTTGGGCCCATACTCATGATCGGCGATAGAGGACTGTAATTCGGCGAGACCACAAGGGCAGCAGCTATTACGAAATAAAGCAGCGCTTTGAGGTCGTTCATTGCGGGACGCACGGCGGTCATTTGGAATACTCCTGATGTCAGCATTTTCGATGCTGGGAGCGTTCAAGCCGCTCGTCAATACGCCATGACCGGAATAACCCGCGCGACGACCAAACCAGAGCGACGCTGATTGAGTTTTGCTTATGCCGAAACCGCTCCCTCCGGAACAAGCGGGAGCGGTTTCCTGCTGTTACCGGCTGACGCGCAGGTTGGACAGCGAGTTGCCGATTTCCTTGAACGCGGACTGGAGGGCGGCGCTGGTCGGCGAGTTGAAGTAGTAGGCGTTCTGGCTTGCGCAGCCGCGCATCAGGTTCTGCGTGGCCGTGTCCGGACCGTTGAACGCGATGGTGTAGATGATGATCCCGGCGTTCTTCATGTCCGTGCAGACCTTGGCCAGACGGTTGTTCAGCTCCGTCACCGCCGAAGAGGCGTTGCTGGTTCCGAGCTTCTTGTCCGACAGGTTTCCGTATGCCGTATAGACAGAGGACGACATGGTGTTCTCACCGTCGGTCATGATCACGGCCGCCTTGTTCATCTTCGGCGTGTTGTAGTCGAGCGGAAGCTTGTATGTCGCCATGTCGCCGCCCCACAGACCGCGCCACTTGGGAGACAGCATGCGCCAGCCCCAGACCGCTCCGAAGTTAATATGAGTATTTCCGACAGCTTTCATGGCGGAGATAGCGGACACCACCTTCGCCTTTTCCGGGGTCAGACGGGTGACTTCCGCCGGGCAGTAGGCGTTGGGGCCGTTGGTGTCCCCCAGGTTCGAGTCATAGGTCTTCTTGCCGTTCTTGGAGACCGTGATCCAGTCGTTGTAGGAATCGTCCGCCCAGTAGTATGGGGTGATCGGCTTGGCGGACGGCACGGCGTCGGAGATGTCGTCTTCCTTGACGTCCTGGGCTTCGACACAGCCGGCCCACGACGTGGGACCCCAGTCGAGGGCCGAGAGCGCGCCCGACTTCAGCCAGTCGGTGTGCGACTTGCCGACGTTGACCGTCTGCGAAAAAGGGACGACACCGACATACAGGTTCTCGGCCACGGCCTTGTCGCCGTAGAGGGTCGACACAAGGGTGTTTGCGGCCGATTTCAAAGCGGTCAGTCCGGTTCCGGACATCGAGCCGGTATTGTCGAGGACGAGCGCCAGTTCGAGACCGCTCGTCGACCGTTCGATGACCGAGGTAGCGGCGACGTTGATCGTCTTCGTGCCGAGGATTTGCATCAGCGTCGCTGGAGCGCTCGCCGTCGCGGTCACGGTCAGCGTGGTGTTGTCGCTGCTCAGCGTGTAGTTGAGGCTGTCGATGGTCCCGACGCCGATATCGCCGTTGTTGAAGTTCGCCTTGGTGAACTTGGTGAGCTGGTCCTGGATCGTCTTGACATCCAGACGCGCGACCGTCGAAAGCGCGCCGGCGTCGATGGAACGCTGGAGGCTCGCGCGCAGGATCATAAGGCGCGCGCCGTCGACCGAGAAGCCGACGGCACCGGCAAGCGCGATGAAGACCAGAGCGACGTAGATCGCAACGGCACCGCCTTCGTCCTTGCGGAAGCGAGCAATCATGGAACGGAATGTCATGATGTTATACTTCCTTCTGGATTAACAACCGGGCGAGGTCGTCAGGCTGCCGAGGCGGGGGCGGAAGACGGCGGTCTTGTAGAGCTGCTGGTTCATGGACGCTGGTACGATGCCCGAGAACATCGGCGTGTATTGGTAGAAGACCTCGGCGATGACGACGTTGTCTGTGGCGTCGAGAACCAGGTTCTGCGGCAGCGTCGCGGCCTTCGTCACCGCACCGACACGGCTTGCGGTCGCGACGGCACCGCCCTTGCACTGCCAGGCAACAACCGGCGTTGCACCCGAGGTGCGCGACACGGACGACAGGATGACGTATCCCTTCTGGGCGAAATCGCCGCTTCCCATGACTTCCGAAGACACGGAGAAGATGCCGCTGATGTCCGCTGCGGTGATCGTTTCATAACGGGAGATCGCGTCAGCCACGGTGGAAGCCATCTGCGACGCCTGGAAGTGCGAGCGCAGCAGCAGAGCCATCTCGCCGCCTCCGCACAGGAGTACGAGCAGCATGGGCGTGACGAGCGCCATTTCGATGCCGGCGACGCCCGCCTTGTCGCGCAGGAGGCTACGGAGACGGCTTTTGGCAGCCTGGAATTTGTCGACCATCTTCTTCATCTCAGTATGGCTCGTTCTGAACAACCGCCGTCGCCGACAGTTCGATGGTTCCGTCATTGCCGACGATGTTCTTGATGACGGGCGTGTGGAACGTCCAAGGATAAGTCACCGTGTAGCGGACGACCTGTGCCGTGCCGCCGTAGCCGCTGGCACCCTGATCGGCGTCCCATTTTCCGTTGCCGTTGACGTCCGTGAAGTTCTCGCCGTCGTCGCGGACACCGTTGCCGTTCTTGTCGACAAACGGCTCCGGCTTCTTGAGGGTGTCGAAGCTCTTGTACGATAGGCTGCTGATGACGATCTTGTCGGTATCCATGATGACACCCGCCATCGACTTGACGCGTTCCTTGACCATCGCGTCCTGCGTGGACTTCTCGGCCACGAAACCCGTGCGGCCGAGGCGGGCGGCGTCGTAGGTCGCTTCCTTCAGCACGATGTCCGCGCCGAACGCCAGGCCCATCTCGATGATCGCGAAAGTCAGGAATATCAGGACGGGCGCGACCATGGCGAATTCGACCGCCGTCGCGCCCTCTTCCGAGGTCATAAAGCCCTTTGCTTTCAAACGCCCCACGTCAACCCCGTCGACAACCCAGTTAATCCTGCATGTTCCTTTAGGGCCGGAGTATTCATAAGACTCTAAGTAGGTAGTTAAAATCTTACGCACCTCGTGCTTTATTGCGGGAAAATCGCACCCGGACGGCGATCGGATTCAAAATCCGCAATTCCAAGCTCTAATTTTATCGGCGTCTTCATTTACTGAGCCATTCGGCGTCTTTTATTGACAGTTCTCGACGATCGCTCGACCCTATCCTTAGTCATACATTCATGAGAGATCGCCCCTTGAAAGTCACCCTGCCTTGGCTTCGTCAGGCCAGCACCAAGACCAGATCGAACAGCTACCCTCACGAAAGCTATTTCCGCATCGACAGGGAGTTCGAGTTCAAGGAGTTTTCAGCCACCGAGGCTCCTGTCGCGTTCAAATGGGCCGACACCGAAATCAGGACGATGGAGGATCGGCTGTGGAGACGTGTCTTTGCCAGGAGAGAGGCATACTCCCAGCGCTTCTCCGCGTCGGTGGACGGTCTGCTGTCGAAGGACGTCATCCTCGACGCCCTCAAGCGCAACGAGGGCTTCCGGTTCATGACCGATTCCTACATCAACATTGACAAGAGCCGACTGGATAAGCACCCCGCGTCCCATTACAAGTATTTCGAATGGACCGACAAGCCGCTCGAGCAGATCGGCATAGACACATGGCACTCCGACGTGGTTCTGATCGGCGACCAATTCTGGATCGCCTGCCCCTGCCCTTCCTACTCCGTCGACGGTGAGCGCGTGATACCCGTCACCGTGGCGTTTCCCAAACTCACAGGCACCGGGCTCTACGAATGCAACGACGACAAACTGGGGGATGTCAGTCGTTCCCGTCGTCCGTTCGATCATCGGGGAGATGCCAACGCGCTCAGCCTGCATTTCGGTGTCGATGAACTCGAGCACGCGGTTGCCATCGCCCGGTCCGGTGCTTTCAAGGCAGGCTATCGAGACGTCGAGGATGATTGGGATAACGAGGATGATAACGGCATTTCACACAAACCCGTCCGCATTCAGACCACCGAAATAGAAACCATCATGCCTCAGTGTGTGGTTCCGCCGGCACTTGCGGTCGCAGCTATGGCCGAGGCCTTTTCGTCCTTCATGTCCGCCGTTTCGTACAAAAATGGTCATGGCAAACCGATCAGGCAATTCGACGCGCACGCCCTTCGCGGGGTCGCCTGCATTCAGGAAGTTGCGTTCGACAAAAAGGCGGAAGACATCGATACTGACGAACTCGCCGATGCGGTCGAAGCCTGCCTCGCCCACCTTTCGCAATCGTCTTCCGATGTCCCCGCGCCTCTCAGGCTACTCCTGACGACGTGCATCGCGCGCACCAGAAACCGTGCGGTCGACCTATCGTTTTCCTAGACCTAGACGAAACCAGCTATCCGAAGCGCGGGTAGCTTCCTCTCTGCTCGGCGACCGGGATGTCGATGACAACGTGGTCTTCGACCCGCAATTCGCCGCCGACGAAAGCCGAAGCAGGGACCAAGTCGATCTTGGTGTATCGGAAATCGGCAAAGCCGCCGACGGAAATTCCTTCAGGAACCGACATCAACCGTGTTTTCCGTACGTCGAGGTCGCCTTCGATGGTCAGGTTCTTAGGCAAGGACGAAAGGCTGCTCGAGGGAGCGAGTATCGATTGCACGGACAGGTCGGCGGGCAACTGCTCCAAACCGGAACCGCCTGCCATCAACGCTCCGTCGATGGTGACACCCTTCGGTATCAGGAAAGAACCGATCCCCGAAATGTCGAGATTCCCCTTGACGTGAAACCCTTCCGGGATGGCCACCACGTACGATCCCTTGAGGATGATGTCTCCTCCGATCTTCGCATCGTGTGGGATTCGCTTCAGTGGGCAACCGGACACCACAAGCGCGCCTCCGATGACGAGGTCCCTCGGCAGCCGTGAAATCGTGCTGTTGGTGATCCTGAGCGATCCCGTCACCACGGTCCCGGCTGCGAGCTCCTCGATATCCGTCCTGTGCAGGACAAGGTCGGTGAATTCGTTGCGTCCCTCGAGCGAGCTTACCCTCGTGTCGTCTATTCTGATCGAGCCGCCGACCTTTACCGACCTTGGAAGCGTGCGCAGGTCCTCGACGCTGGACAAGACGAGATCGGTGCCAATGACAGTGTCGTCGGGAAGCATCCGCATTTTTGACCGGTGCACGTGAAGGGTTCCCCCGACGCGGAGGCGGCTTGGGTCTCCCTCGATCCTTGAATCGTTGATCACGAGGGATCGGCCGACGTCCACCGAACCGTCAAAAAACACGGCGGTCGATCTTGTGATCTTGAAGTCGCCTGCGACCTTGAAGCCGTCTGGTATAGAACATCCGGATTCACCGTCAAGGTTCAGGGCGTTGAGGAATGTCGAACGTTCGAGCAGTCTGCCTGTCTTTGAAACAGCCGAGATGGCCACCGGGCGTTCGAAGACCACGCCTTTCGCAAAATCACCGATGACCTTGCCGCCCCTGATGGTCGTTGTCTGCTCGATGCGCGACGGCAGACGTTCGATGACGCAGTTGTCCAGATATACCGCTCGCCCCGGGAACGCCTCGTCCTGCGAGATGTTCAGCCCTGAGAGGGCGATATCGCCCAACACGACCAGACCCTTGGGAAGGTCGAATTTCCCGACGCCTGGAGTGATTCCCGGCACTAGCACACTGAACGAACCCGTCACGACGAGATTCTCCGGAAGCGAAGGCGATGCGTCAGCGTACAAATCGATTTTCAGACTCCCGTCGAATTCGTCACCGTCTTCGAGTTTGGAGATATTGACGAGTTTGCCGGCGCGGTCGACCGCATAGCCAACGGGGTGGTCGTCGCAGTCGAATTCGAAAGTCTGTGTATTCAACCATTCCGCCACCATCTCGAAATAGTCGGCTCGCGGAATGTCGTTCTGCTTGCCTTTGACCTGGACGACCTTGCCCGAACCGAGATCGATCTCAATCGTCACGTGCGCCTTGTTGGCAGCGTCGCGCAGCGAGAGGATTCCTGTCGCGCCCGCTTCCACCGCTCCGTGATACGCACCCTGGCCCACGCAATGCTGCATCATCGACGATTCAGCCTCGAGTTCGGCCGACGTATCGAGCCGAACCATCTTGTAGCCATTGCCGAACTCGTGCACGACCTCGCTGTCGGTGGGAGCCGCGACACCTCTGGTGTTGAGCTTTCGCATCGCCTTGTTGGCCTCGTCGACGATCTGCTCGAAGCGGCCTGATTTCGCGAGCTTCAGCGGGACGCCATCCTGGTTGACCCGAGCGAGCCACGGATCGTTGCGAATGACCGCGCCAACCAGCCAGTCACGGATATGTTTGGTGTCTCTCTCGTACTGATGGATGATGTCCCCGTCGCTGACCATGTCGCCCGACGACTGTACTTCCGCGATGACGACGCGGCCCACCGACATCATCAGGAGGTCCCGCACGGACACGCCGGCCGTCGCCTGCGCTTCGTCAGCGACGCTCCCCAGCCATCTGCCCACGATGGCTTCCAGGCGGTCTTTTTCGGCTTTCATCATTACGATGGTCTCAGATGTTGATGCTCTCTGGATAGCATTTCTCGGAGCAAGTCGGAAGCTGGACCAGATTGTCCGTTGCCCGCCGCGGCACTACAACAAAGACAGACGAAATTGGAAAGCCCATGAAGATCACCGCGCGCCTGCCTGTCTATGTGAGGGGCCAACCCGTCAGGAACAACGGACCGAGAGATATTCTCGTTTCGACCGATCTCGAGTGGGATATCCCCGAGATTTCGATGTCGGAGGCGGATGTCGCGTTTGAAAGCTTCAACGCCTTCGTCGCCGTGCTAGACGAGAGCGACCCGCTGCAACGCCGTAGCACGCTCGACGCAGTGGATTCGCATGTCGTGGCGCTCAAGCACAATGGCGATCTCTATAGGCGCGTTTCCAAACCCGGAGAAGCCATTCGGTTCGACATGGCCTACCCGGCTGGCCACGACCATAGTTGGGAAGACGGCGTCGGGACCGATATTTCCCTGCCGACGTTTTCGTTCGGTGGAGACGAGGAGCGACGGCATCGGCCGTTCTCGCTGCCCGTTTTCAAACAGCATCTATGGCAATTGAAATGCAATTCGGTTCTCGACACGACGTTTTTAAACCATGAGACATGGCCTCAGTCCTTCCCGGCTGTGAGAGATGCGGCGGATTTGGGGCAGTACGGACGCCGCAATTCCGTTTCCTTCGAGGACGTGCTGGCGAAACTCGTGTCCTATGACGACAAACAGCTCGAAGACTGCCGACGGACCAACGTCGGCCATATGGAGAAGTTCCTCCTGGTAGATGGCCAACTTTGGATGAAGACACGCCCTCCTGTGTTCAAGGTTGGGCGTCGGTATGGGTCCGCGCATAAACCTGCGGCGTGCGTCTCCGTCGATTTTGCCCCGGACTGGCAAGACACGCGTCTCGCCAACGCCTATTTCGGGCTTTCCGCTGCCGACGAAGCGTTCGACTACGCGCGGCGCATGTGCGACGCACTGGCCGACCGGAAATCCGGGGCGGAAGCTGGCGAAGTCGTCGATGCGACGTGCAACGACCACATTGTCCACGACCCCGAAATCCACGCTTACTCCCATGAACCCGAGGAACTGCGGCGCGTCGCGAGCGGCCTGGCCGTCGAAGCGCGTCGGTATTTGGTCAGGAACGAGAGTTGGCAGGAACGGTTCGGCGAGGATGCGGTTAACGGGGTTTTCCGTGCCTACGAACAGGTGCGCGCGACCAATTACGTGCTCGGCGAGTACGGCGACCCGTCGGACTGGATCGAGAGCAACGCGACCATCTGGCGTAAAACGCGCCGCGGCAACTCGACATACGGCTTCGGAAGCGTCGCGCTGGGCGACCTGCTGATCGAGCGCGCGATCGGCTACGACGAGAACAAACCTATTTCTGTCAACGCAGTGCAGCTCTCCGGTAGCGCACCAGGGAGAAACTGACAATGAAGATCGACGCCAGCTATCCACTCCTTTTCAAGGCGCGGCCGACAAGGACGACTAGGGACAAGGACGTCTTCGTTTCGGCAAAGGGTTCCTTCGATATCCCCGAACTGACGCTTTCCGAAATGCCCGTCGTGTTCGAAAGCCGTCAGGCGTACGCCGTCGAAAGAGGCTTTGTCAGACAGAAGAAGATCGTCAACCGTCGCCACGAGGTGCGAATGCTCGACGGCGCTCTCTATCGTCCTGTCTGCGAGAGGTTTGACACCGCTGCCGCCAAGATGCTTTTCGAACGGGCATTCCCCATGCACGCTACGAACACGGCCGCCCCTGGCTACGATGCCGACATATCCCTTTCTTCCGATGCGACGGAACATTGGAGGGCGGCGGTCTCGCCTCTTTCGCGACCGCTCTACGAACAGCTCATGTGGCGTCTTTCCTGCGATCAAATCGACAAAAGACGCCTGAACGACTTCTGGCCGACGATCGACTACGCCAGGAACAACATCCCGAACCTGCCGCAGGGACTTACCAACGGCACGCAGGCGCGGAACATGATAGGCATGGATGACGTGCGCCGAGACCTGCAACAGATCGACGAGGCGCAGCTCGCGTACTGCCCCACAGCAGCGCGCAAGCATATGGAACGTTTCGTCATAGCGGATGGCGGCCTTTGGCAACGTAGCCGCGGACCCGTCTACAGGGTGCAGATCGACCGAGCGACCTACGCCGTCACGGTGTCGATGACACATGCGCCGGACTGGCATGACACGCGCATGAACGTCAGGTACTTCGATCTGAACGACAGGGACGCGGCTTTCGAGTGCGCGGAACAGTTGATCCAGGAGCTTCGCTCGACCTACAGCTCCGACGGACGATATCAAAAACCGGTCAGCGATTTCACGGTCCCATATGACATGGACGATATGGTGCCAAAGTTCGAGTCCGGTGAAGACGAACTCTTCCGCCTGTCCTGCGCCGTAGCTGCGGAAAACCGGCGTTTTCTGGTCCGCAACCCGAAACATGCCGACCGCCTCGCACCCGAACGGCTTTCTGCGGTCTGGCGGGCTTTTGAAGAAGTTCGAAAGACCGATTACGTCTTTGATCAATTCGGCGATCCGACCGACGACCTGCGGACCAACATCGACATCTGGCTCCTTTTGGGGCGTCGACAGTCGACCTACTCTTTTGAGGAGGAGTGCTTCAGCACTCTGGCATTCAGGCGTGTAGCCGCTCTGGAAGACGCGAGGCGCATCTCGCTGTCGCCGACATTCTCCTCACGGCCTGGGCTGTGACTGCGACGACGCTGGAGCGCGAAGGAATGTCACGCCTCCGTCCTTGATCTGGCCGCCGACGTCCATCGTCTCCGGCCAGCGATCGATCCTCGCCCAGTCGAACCTGGCGTCTCCGCCCACCTTCAAATCGCTCGGCATGCGACGGAACTCGGTGTCGTTCGTGACGAAATCGCCATCGACGACCAGGCGTTCCGCTGCGATGACGCCGCCTTGGAACCTTACGCCCCCCGCTACGGCCACGTCCGACCCGGCTTCGAAAGAGGCATAGGTCGCGGTCAGATTGCCCTCCACCCGACATCCCCCGTTCATCGCCATCGACACGTTTCTGGCATGCCCACCTGACGTGAAACTCAACGTCATCTCGCCGTTGATGGAAACCGCATCTGCGAATTCGACGTCTCCGCAGTTGTCGATGACCAGATTTTTTCCGAATCGGACACCAGGCAACGCCGTAGGCACATGACACTCTGTCATGACGACGCTTCGGTCTATCGAAGGAGGCAGATAGTCGATTCGACAAGCGACAAGACGGTACGAATAGGCCTTAGCTTCGATTCCGGCCCTGAAGCCGTGAATCGCCAACACACCTTCGGCTTTCAAGCCGGCCGGCACCTTGAGAATTGGCCCATGACTTTCCCTGATCCAGTCTCGCCCGCTGATCGGGGCGTGGAAATCGTACGGCTGCTCTTGGCCGACATTGTAGTCCATGCGCCTGTGCGCGCTGATGGTGAGATCGCCAAGAACGGTAAAATTGTCGGGAAGCGGAACGGCAAATTCGTCGGTATCTTCGAAGACACGCAGGTGCATGTCTCCGTCGAAAGTGTCGCCAGGCCGCAAGGCCGCCAATTCCACGATCTTTCTGTGCCGGTCGATCTCGAAACCGGGAGGCAATTCTGTCTCCCATAGGTCCAGCTTCCGGTCGTGGTTGAACCATTCGATGAGGAGCCGCATGTACTCCGGCTTAACGACGGTGTTCGCCTTGCCCATCATTTCCACAATGCGGCGCTTCCTGGTGTCGACCTCGATCGTAACGCGGCTTTTTCCCGCACTGTCGCGCAGCGAGTAGATTTCCAGCTCGCCTTTTTCCAGCGCTTCGTCGTATGCGCCGTTTCCGACACAATGCGCCATCGCTCCGCTTTCGCCGTCGAGCGCCTCTGCCGTGACCAGCTTGCACACCTTGTAGCCTCTGGAACATTCGAAAACGACTTCCGTGCCGACAGATGCATCGACGGTCTTCTTCGAGTTCCACCGCTTCATCGCCTTGTCGGCTTCATGGGTGAGGCGCTCGATCGTGCCGCATTTCATCAGTTTCAGGGGACGACCAGCGACGTCGAGCCGCGATAGCCACTCCTCGTTGCGCACCTTCGACGCGACAAGCCAGTCCATGATGTGCCTGACGGTCGCTTGGTCGGCGAAAGCGCCGGGCAATCGACCTGTCTGGGTACAAAGATTGAAGATGATGCGTCCCGGACCGTCGCGAACGAGGTCGGTGATATCCACGCCGGTGCGCCCGAGCGTATAGGCCGCCACCTGCCTGACCCAGCGTTCGTTTTCTTCCTTCGTGTATGTCATCGTCAGCCCTACCTGCACTTTCCTGCATCATCTACGCCAGCTTCGCAACTGTCCGGACGGGACTTCCCATGTCTTCAAACCCGGGCCACGATGGGTTCAGGACAAAGGAGACCCCATGGACATTCACGAAGCGGCGCAGGCGTTGGACGGCAACGAGTACGGAGAAGAAGGATCGCCAGAACTCTTCAAGGCCATGAAAGACGCGGGGTTGCTTGCCCTTTACGGCTACAGCGACGACAGCATCATCCTGAACGGCGCGGAACACGACCAGGTCTACGACGAAACCCTGTACTTCACACCGGACGGCCTACTCACGAACGACTGCGACCACGATGGATGCCCGTACTTCAGAAAGCTGAAGAAGCTCGCTGCAACGGTGAACGTCAAGTTCGGAGACGGCAAATACACGTTCTCCATGACGACCGATATGCCGCACGCCACCTTCAAGATCAAGGAAGGCAACGACCCATACTGCCAAGGCCTCGTCTTCGCCCTCAAGGATGCCGTCGCGCGTCCGGCCTAAGCCTCCACGGCGGCCGATATGATCTTGCGGGCGATGTGCATGGCGACAACGCCCGCAACCGTCGACGGATCGTCGGCAGGGACCGTATGTATCGGCGCATCCGGCGATCCCGCTTCGAACACGTCGTACATCCCGTCAGGACCCGCCGTGACGATGATGTCCCTAACGAAGAGATCGCCATCCTCAGTCGTCGCCCGGATCGGCGAGCCAAGGGCTTCGAAGACGCGATTCAGTTTGCTTTCGACGATCGCGATCACATCGCTCTCCTGCAGACGAAGTTGCGGTTCCTGAGGCCGCCGTCCACTTCGACGACATCGGCCTCCTCGAGCTTGTCGAGAACGACCTTGGCTCCGCGCGCCGTCAGGTCCAGCGCCTTCGCGAAGGATTTCGCCGAGAACACTGGCGACGTCATCATGAACTCGATCGCACGATCGACGCTCGACGAGTTCTTCTCGGGCGGACAGAGAGCCAACATCGACATCTTGGTCGCAGCACCGTCATCGATGCGCTGCAAGCCGTCGCGACCGAGCTCGACCAGAGCGTGGCCGACCTTGGCGATCCAGGTGATCTTGGCCTGCGAGGCATCGCGGAAACCGTCGGTGTCTCGGATGATATAGGTGGCAAGGCCGATCATGGGCGTGGCGCACTCGAATCCCTTGGCGAGCATCCATCCGGCGACAAGCAGCGCCATTCGTTTGGCGGTCCCGAGGAAGCGGTTGGAACTCCAGAAAGACCGGAGGTTCTCGATGGCATCCCACGGGTTGGGCTTCTCCATGAACGAGAGCAGCTCGTTGTGCAGCCAGAAGCAGTCTTCCTCGAGGCTCCAGACAAGGTCCTGTTTGAGCCGACGGCCCGAGGAGGCATCGGCGACGTCGAATAGCCTCCTGACATCTTCGGATGACGGCGGCTGCTCAGCCCACCCCTCGACCACAAGCAGGGCGTCATGGATGTCCGCCGCCAGCCTGACGGATCGTTCCAGGTTGGTGACTTCCCGGTTTCCAAGGAGTCGGCAAAGGCCCTCCATCCTGACCAGCGATCCCTCGAGCGCGGCGATGTTGATGGCTTCGCGCCGTAGCGTCCCCGCATGATAGAGCGGATCGGCGGCTGCGGTCCTGCGTAGAGCCTCGTCCAGCCTCGCGAGGGCGGCGGAGGCCGCGACCATATGGCGGATATCGGACAGGGAATCGAGTTCGTCTTCGTAGTAGGACATTGGCGACTTCTGGAGCTATATCCATAAAGTCTTCCACCGAAACATACGACGAACAACCGCCGGCTCAAGGCAAGGGTTGACCCCGCCTGGCATCGGTCCGAAAGTGCGGCGATGACGAATCGGGCGGAACGATGCCGACGCTGACTGGATTGCACCTTCGCTCCGCGCGCGCCCTTCTAAGGTGGCGCGTGCAGGACCTCGCACGCAAATCCCGCGTTTCCATCGAAATCCTAAAGCGGGCCGAGCTTCTCGACGGGCCGGTGAACATGACCGCTCCAGAGCAGGAAGCCATCATCAAGGTGTTTCAGTTGACCGGGGTCTCGCTCATCGAAGACCCCGCGCTCGGCATCGGGGCCTCCCTCAGCAAGCAGCAGGGAAGAAACTCAGACCTGATAGGGTGACTCTAAAAATTGAGGAACCTCTCGACGCCGGAATACAGCGGTGCGACCATCGGAAAGTCGGACGGTAAACCGCTTGGCGATCCCATCCTTGACTTACCTGTCGCCGCAAAGGAAAGGATGGGATCAGTCCATGATATAGCGAGGCATTCTTGAGCAACCAGGAACCTTCCCTTTTCGAGCAGGAACTTGGCAAAGCTTCGTTCGACGCCCTTCCGGCGGCGATCCGCGCACTGCATGATCGCCGCACCGATAAGAGGTTTACCGGGGTTGCCACCATCCGCCGTAGCTACGGTTTGTTCGGACACTTGATCGGCTGGGCATTCGATCTCCCCCATACGGGTGACGATGTCCCGACCTCCGTGACTATCAAGAGGACCGACGTCGGCGAGACGTGGGAACGGCTGTTCGGCGACCAGGTCTTGCGCTCTCGTTTGTCGTTGCCCACCGACGGTAAGACCGGACGCATCACCGAAAAGCTTGGCGTGATATCCTTCGACATAGACCTCGATGCACGTCTCGGCCGCCTCTACTATCCTGTCGGTCGAGCGCGTATCGGCCGGATTCCGCTTCCCTCGTTCATGACCCCGCGAAGCGATACTGTAGAACACCTGACCACGGACGACCGCTTCTACTTCTCGGTGAAGGTCGAAATCCCGTTCATCGGCCACCTCGTGACCTACGAGGGATGGCTTCTCGACACCACGGCCCAAGCGCCGTTGTTTCATGCGGCCATCGCCCGCTGAATAGGCGGATCACCTAGAGGGCTTGCTTTGGATCGCCAGTATCTCCAGAACCGCATCGACGATTACCTCAGGAAGCACGTCGACTTGATCGAGCGCGGGCGGCGAGGAACCGACGCTCCCGACGTCTTTCCGTTGCTGCGAATGTCCGTCGGCCGGGTACTGACCAACATCGGCGTGAAGCTGGACAGCGAGGTCAAAGCCATCATGGAGTGCGCCCTCCCTGAAACAAGGCACATCTACGACTGGCTGTTGGCATCGCAAATCCGCGGCGAACCCTGGCTCTCAAGGTGCGACCCTCAGGGGCGGCCGCTTAAGCTGATGAAGTTCAGCACCATTCCGCAGATCACAGCCGAAGCCAACAAGGCGATGGCGAAACGCCGTGGCGACGGGTTCAGAGTGCCTCCGACCTCCGGAACCGAAGTCGTACACGAGTGCGGCGACGGCTGGACCATCGTCAGGTTGATGACCCCCGAAGCGCTCGACTACGAGGGAGCGCAGATGGGGCACTGCGTCGGACAGGGGGGCTACGATCATCTTATCGAGGAGGACCCGATTTATTCACTGCGCGACCCGATGGGGCGCAGCCACATTACGATCGAGGTCGATGCCTATTCGAAGCGAATCGCGCAGCTCAAGGGAAAGCAGAACGCCGCCCCGAAGATCGAATACACACGCAGGCTCGTGGGATGGAAAGGTCTTGTCGGCCTGACTATCGACGGGCAGGAATGTCCTTCAGGTTTCGGTCTCGACAAACGGCTGGGGCTTGTGGAACTGGGCGAACTCAAGTCTGGCGACGTCTTCGAAGGCGACCTCTGGATCGAGTGGAACGACAAGCTGGAAAACCCGCTGGTGCTTCCATCCGGTATAACCGTCATCGGTGACGTCGATTTTCGGCGGCTCTGGCGGCATTCCGCATACAGGAAGGACCAGAAGGCTACTCCACTACCGAACGATCTGACGATCAATGGTAAGCTGGGCATCGAAGGGATGAGGCTCGACGGCTTCAACGTCGTCGCCGACCAGATAGTCATCGAGAACAGCCACGTGAAGAATCTGGGTAAATTGGTGGCGCGTCGCATCGAGATCACCGACTGCGTCTTCGACGACGACGCACTGGAAAGATCGACGGTAAAAGGCGATCTTTATGTGAAGTCCTGCCGCGGCGTTGCATTCCGGGATTCGACGACTGTTGTCGGTTCCGTCTCGATCGTCGACTGCAAGGCCGGTCTTTCTCCCTCGCCGGTAGTCTGGTTCGAGGATGGCTTCCGCGCAAAAGGCAGGGGAGCGCTCCACGTCGACGGTTCATTTGTCGGCTTCGGCCATTCGCTGGCGGTCGAGGGGGATTTCACGGTCTGCGGCGATTCTGCCGTCCGCATGCCTTACCGCCTCGACGTGTACGGGAACCTCTTGATCGAGCAATCCGAGATCGATCATTGGCCGGAGACTATGAACGTCCGAGGACTGACCGTGGAACATTCTGCCCGCGTCATTCATGTAGGTCGCCAGCTCTCGGCAAATCCTTCCCCGATGTCGGCCTGATGCACGATTGATCGATGCGGTGACACCGCCTACGCTTGTTCATCGAAGCAAGCGACCAAGGCATGGACGAGAAAATCAGAAAATCGATTTCCGACTGGGTGGTTGCGAGAGCCAACGACAGCCAGCGCCGTACGGGCGTTTTCCTCGGACAAACCCTTGAACTCAGCCTCGGGCGCGTTCTCCTCGGTGTCGCTTTGCGTGAGGGCAGTAGCATCATTGCTATTGGCAGCGTCACGGAAACCCAGATTCGCCATATCTGCGATTGGCTCACTGTGGCCCATCAACGAAACGAACCATGGCTCTCGCGCCTCAATGAGAACGGCATCCCCTTCAAGCTCGCGAAATTCGGGACGGTCGAACAGATCGTAGACGAAGCAAACAAAGCCATGGCGAAACGGCGTGGCGACGGAGCGACCCGGAAGAGCCACGCCGGAGGAACGGAATCCGTCTACGACGCTGGTGACGGGTGGTCGATCGTGCGTCTTCTGACGCCCGAGGCACTAGACATCGAAGGCCACGAGATGGGCCACTGCGTCGGCCAAGGGGCCTACGACTACGGTCTTTCGAAAAACACCGTTGGAATCTACTCGCTGCGCGACCCGTATGGCAAAAGCCATGTCACGCTCGAGATCAAGCACTCGATGGCCGAGCTCCGGCAGATCAAGGGCAAACAGAACAAGCCGCCAAAGGCCGAATATATGCGGCGACTGCTGGGATGGCCCGATCTCAAGGACCTCTCCGTGCAAGACACAGAACTGCCGCCCGGTTTCGCTGTCGACAGAACACGAGGAATCATAGAGTTGGCATCTCTGAATTCCGGTGAGGTATTTGAAGGCAACATCGTGGTCGAGCTCGTCAAGGGCCAGGACAACTACGTTATTCCCTTGCAGCCCGGCGTTACAGTAAAGGGCGATGTTGCAATCATGGGACTGAAAGCGGGCGAACTGATTGCCCGTTTAGACTCATATAGGTCGATGCAGTATCCGTCCGTCTCCGTTCGAGCCGGCGTTACCATCGACGGCATCCTTAAAATGGACCATGTGACGCTTGAAAGCTTTGCGGCCAAGGCGAGGAAGATTACGGTCAGAAACTCGACGATCCGATCTATTTCCCGCCTCGATTGTTTGGATGCAGAGTTTTCGAATTCCCATTTCGATGAGCAGGCCTTGGCCAAAGCGTCGGTGTCCGGTGATTTCTACCTGCGTTCATGTCCTGGAGTTGTTTTCCACCGCTCAACGGGGATAGCCCGCATGTTGACCGTGACGGGATGCAGGCCCATCATGGATCAACCTGAAAAACCGGTGGAGTTCAGGTCTGGGTTTTCGGCAAGTGGCTTGTCCGTCTACAATTCGATTATTTCTTTCGGGGATTGGTTTCTCTCCCACCAAAGCCTCGAATTGGAAGCGACATCTGTCAGGCATATGCCGTCCCAATTACATGTCAGGTGGAACCTGACTGTGGACGACTGCATAATCGATAGGTGGCCTGAAAAGATGATCGTGGACCACGACACGCTGGAAAATAACGTCACGGTCAGCAATGACGCAACGTCGATCGAAAGACCGACGTGGGTGCCGAAGACGTTCGCCTATTAGGCGGTAATCACTACACCGCAAGATTAGCGATGAAATTCGGCTGCGGCCGGATTGGCTTGCCTGCGTCTTCGAACCTGCGAAGAATGTGCTTCACGTAATCGGCGTCCATATCGTCCCCGCGCGTCAACTCCACCTTTCCCGAGACCTGCGAAGCTGCGGCGAGAACACCGAATGACACGTAATCCTGAAAGCCTACCGTGTGACCTGAATGCTCGCCCTCTCCATAAGAGAAGTCGAGACCGCGCGGGTCATCCGATCCCTCTACCCTGATCTCGGTGGCGGATACGCTGACCGTCCTGGGATCGGCGGCATACTCCGCAGTTCCCTTGTCCTTGTAGTGGAATGCGAGACGAGCTGCCAAGTTCGGTGCCGCCGGCCGACTGTCGGTAATCTGCTTGACCACCGACGGCAACGCTTGGCGAAGCGGCCCATCGACCGCCTGCGAGAGCGCCCCGATTTCGGCCGAGGTCAAATCTTCGGTTATCCGCCAATCAATCCACCGCCCCATGTATCGCCTTCCCCTACTGCAAATTTGATTGACTGGGCCGAACTACGGCCGTCGGTGGTGTTCTTCGGCTGAAACGACTTATCGGAACCCAAGGTTAGACGATAATCCAGCTGTCCGCCTATGTCCCGAACAACCGAAAAATCCGTTTCCGCTTGGAGCCACCGACAATGGTCACCCGTGGCCGATGAAACATCAAAAGTTTCCGCCGACAACGGTGAGGCGCGGCCCGGCGAGGAAGCGGTCCACCTTATGCCGGAGGAAATCCGGCGTGCTGTCAGCCCACTTCGAGACCGTATCACGGTCGAGACCGCTGATATCGAAATTGCCGACAACCTCCGTCACGAGGGCATCGACCACGGCATCCCGCATCTTGAACTTCGAGCCTGGCCCGCTATCCAAGGTTTCGGCGTCGATCAACAGTGCGAACGCCTGGGGCCGATGTAGAAGAACCGCCGTCAGGTCCGCGTCACTCAACTCATTGACCGTCTCGAAGGCCATGGCCTGCATGACGCTGAACGGGTTCCATCCTTCTTCCATGCCCTCGTAAAATTTTCTTTGGGCTGCAAACAGGACCTTCAGGAACGTCATCCTGGTGTCGTCGGGGTTTTTCGAGGCTGCCGTCACTGATGTCTCCAAATCTGCCTTCTGGATACCTATCCCGGTCACAGCCCGATTTCAAGCCAGATGCTCCCAGCAGCAGCAACGGCGTCTACAAATCGTTAATACTCCCTGCCATAGGCGTTTTGTCATCATAATTGATGACCTCGACAGCTAGTTGTTGAACTTATGACCTCGTAGGTTCATAAGACACTGATGACTTCAATTGTCTTGTGAAACCTGCGGCATGGCATTCGTCGTTACCGACCCTTTGACGCACCGCAGTACCCCCAATCCTGACTGCCGATAAGCTTCCTTATCGGAACCCAGAGGGGTCCGAGGGACAATTCGCGGAATCGAGGCCTGGAGGGCGTTTTTCTGCGCGTCACCGGGGTGTAGCGAGCCTCCAGACGGGACATGGCGGGTCATTCGGCATGCCTTGGTTTTGTAGTTAAGAGGTGTTTGGTTCATCGTTTCATATGAAGGCCAGTCCCGACGGCTATTTGTCAACGGTTTGAGCTGCCTCAATTCAAGCAGCTTCGACGACCTGAATTCGGGTCCTGATTTCTTTACCTTCGGTTGGGCCGGCGGATCGTCGGAGGAAACGAAATCCACGCCAATGGAACATCCATCACCGCGTTCCCGAGACAACTCGTTCTACAGGCTGGTCTCTACCTCCAGGGGGCCACATTGGCTGGCCTGCCTGAGACACTGTCATGTTCCGAACTCCAGCTCGATGGCGCGAAGATCGATGAATTGCCTCAAAACTTGACGGTGAGAAAGTGGCTCAGCGTCGTCGGTTCCAGCCTTCGGCGCATACACGATCTTTCGGGAGTCTCAGGGATCATTGATCATCCCTTGTCGCCGCAAACCCGGTCCTTCAGGTCCAGGATAGGCGACCTCTTGCGAACATAACGGGAACCCGGTACGGTCATCCACGATGAAAGAACGCATGGCATATAAATTCCGCATCTACCCGGACGAGGCGCAAGCCCGACTGTTCCGTCGTACGATCGGATGTTGCCGCGTCGTCTATAATACCTGCCTCGAGCAGAAGAGACTAGAGCGTCACCGCTCCGAACCTCGTCGCCTCACGGCTGTAGATCAGAACAAGCAGCTCGGCGACCTCAAGGAAGCACTTCCTTGGATGAAGGAGGCACCTCACCATTGCCTCCAGCAGGCTGTCATCGACCTCCACAAGGCGTTCACCAATTTCTTCGAAGGTCGTGCCGCCTTTCCAAAGCCACGGCGCAAATATCAGAACGAAAGTTTCCGATATCCAGACCCCAAACACATCATGATCCGCGACGGTGAAATTTTCCTGCCGAAGGCGCGGTGGGTGAAAATCGTCGCCCATCGCGAGATCGTCGGGATGGTGAAGAACGTGACCGTCTCCCTCAGCGGCAATCACTGGTACGCCTCCATCCAGGTTGAACGGGAGATCGACGAGCCGGCGGTTAGAGACACGATCGACGTCGGCGGCGATCTTGGCGTCGTCCATGGCCTCGTCCTGTCGGACGGCACGGTCTACGACCTTCCCCGCATGACCGAGAAGGAAAAGCGCAAGGAGGAAAACCTTCAGCGGATCATTTCCCGTCGCAAGAAGGGGTCGCGCAATCGTGCAAGGGCCTTACGTGCGTTGCGGGCCTTCAAGGCGAAGATCGTTCGTCGTCGCAAGGACGCCAAGCACAAGATGACGACGGATGTCTCGCGACGTTGCGACGTGATTTACCTCGAAGACCTCAAGGTCGCGAACCTGACGGCGTCAGCGCGCGGAACCGTCGATGATCCAGGCGTGAACGTCGCGCAGAAGGCTGGTTCGAACCGCAACATGCTGGACGTCTCGCCAGGCGAGACCCGCATGCAGATTGAATACAAGATGCGCCGCTCGGGCGGCGGCGTTTACTACGTGAACCCGGCCTACACCTCGCAGAGGTGTTCGGTATGCGGTCACACCGAGGCGGACAACCGTCCTGACAGAGACACGTTCCTGTGCCTTTCCTGCGGCCACGCCGCCTGCGCCGACGACAACGCGTCGCAGAACATTCTCTATCTGGGCCGCAAGGCTCGAGCCGGAGGACTTCCGGTGCTGGCCTGTGGATCGAACCGGGGTGCCGGTCGGAAGCAGGAAGAAGAAGGTAGCAGTCAGATCGCGCAAGCGGCCTGATCAAGACCTGAAGCTCGGTCCTTCAGGGCCGAGAGAAGTCACCTTAACGGAAGTCAGGTTGAAGCACTGCCAGACGGTCTGACCATCCAGGGAAGCCTCTGGATCGAAAACACGTCGATACGCCATTTGCCGGCCGGTTTGCGGATCGCGGACGACCTGCGTGCTGGTGGTTCGAAGCTGGAAAGCCTTGGCGAGGACATCGTGATCGGTCGCAGCGCCAACTTCACCCGTACCAAAATCACCGAGGAGATGATCTGGGATGCGCGACTGGTCGCGAAGAATGTCTTCGATCTCAGGGGCGGATGGGTCAGTGGGTGGGAACCCAGCGATCTACCGCAGAGCGCCTCCACGTTGATCGGCCGCCTGATCGCCAAGTGGTCTTGGGCCTTCAAGCGGAAATTCCTGGGCGGGCCGCGTTGACGGCCTCCCTGTTCCGGACCACGCTTTAGCTACGGCCCGCCATGCCGACCATCCCCGGCCTCTTCGAGGCGCGGTGAAATGGCATCTCGAATGCATACGACGTCCCACATCGATTCCGATCTCCAATCACATGGGCAATCGACGGGCGGCAACGGGGAAGCAGCGAAGTGTCAATTGCCCCAAGGGGTGACGAATGAACCACCAGACTATTCCAACGCTCGCCGAGGCAAAGGCCGGCGCGAAACAGTTCCGCGCCCGCATGAAGGCACTCGGGTACGAAGTAAGCCACAGCCACGCGCTCGAGGCGACGGCCGCTGCCTTCCGGTTTTCCGACTGGGCGACGTTCCGCGCGGCAATTGACAAGCAGGCACCGAGGGCGGAACCGAAAGCAAAGCTTGATCTCCTTTCCTCGGTAAAGGCAGACCTGATCGAAACATTGACGCCTCTGTCCGACAGGGATTTTTTCACAACCGCTCTAGGCCTTCGCGATATTCTCGCAACGAAGGCCGTTGGCAGCCTCGACAACCCGGCGCGCTATTTCCTGATGTATCCCAAAGCCCAGACATCCGGAGGAGGTTGGGTCAGCAATGTCGGCGACACCATGCACCGAGCGGCGGGCCAACACCTAAAGCGCATCTTGAATCAGGTCATCTTCGAGATGGCATGGCCGCGCTTATCCGGGCGCGCCATAGAGTTGATCCTGTCGAATCCCGAGTTTCTCGAAAAAATCCACGGCGACCGCACCACTGTCAAAGGCTTCGCAGCGGCTGTGGCACAGCGAAACATCAGCGTGAACCGCGTCCTTGGCCTCGTAGACAAATACCACGTTGCACGGATCGCAGTAGCGAAGTTTTCGACGCCTCATGAGGTGGAGCTTGCGGACCTCCTGCTCGACTGCATGCTGGGACTGGCCCTGGTGAGTGGGATGTACAACATGCGCAGTCTTGTCGTAGACGAGATCGATGCGTATTTCGGCGGCGATCATGCCCGCGTACTAACGCCGAACGAGGCGCGCTACGTGAATCCCGAGGCATTCGATGACCTCCGGTGGAATGGACGCCACTGCACAGCGGACATACTCGGCCATGGCTACCGCCATGCGGTGTCCCTGCCCAAGTTGGAGTGGGAGGCGCAAAGCAGGTTCGTCGAAAACCTTGTGCTTTCTGGCGTGTTCGCCGGACTGAAGCAGGCTTGGAGTTCCTACGTTCCCGCGGTTGTCAATTACCACAAACCAGCACCCGCATTCCTCTTGTTCCGAAACGAAGTCGACGCGCAATGGGCCGTCGGCCAGATTGCGGGAGCCGGTATGGCTGACCTTGTCGCCGTCAAGAAATGGGATCAGGACGAACAGCGTTTCCATGGAGACGTGCGAGTGCGGGCCTGGGATGCGGTACTTGCCGGCCATCCGCTTCCTGTCGACGATTGATCACACCCCGAGCCTGGGTGACGTACCTGTCAAATTTCTGCGCTTGGTTCATTGCCGACATCGCCTATAAAATCGGGAAAAGAGGAATTTTTGATGAAAGCCACCATTCCCTTCGCTTATACGGCCCAGGTGATGTTCCCGCGATCCGACGCGCCCAAGGACGAGGTGTTCGTCGAAACCCTCGAGATCGACGTCCCGGAATATCGATCTGGAGACATCCCGGTCGCCATGACCTATCGCTGGCGAGGCGGAAACCCCGGGAATCCTGTGTATCTGCTGAACGATCAGTTCCTCACGAGCGGGCGTAGTCACGCGACGATCTCCGTCGACCAACTGCACCCGCACCCGGGGATGAACAAATTCAACCTTGTCCAGCAACACCTGTACGACTACAGCAGCAAACAGCTCAACGTGATCGCCGCATGGTACAAAGACGGACGAGCCGGACGGGACCCTTCGAAGGTTACCGACTGGATACGTTCCGATCGGGAAGAGGCGCTGGACACAGCCAAGTCCTTTTTCGACGGGATGGTTTCCCTTGATGGCGTTCTGGTCTTCGAGACCAGCGAGCCGACCATTCGCGTCACCCCCGGCCAATCGACACAGGTGTCCGTGGCCTCCTTCGATATCGGAAAGAAAAACTTGCGCGGCCATCCGCTGTCATCTCCTCCGTTCCATATCACCCAAGCGGCCGACGCCATACGGTTCGCGCAGGCCCGGTATGGAAACGCGCCGTTGGAAGTCCACTTCGATCCGACCAGTCTGGATATCGCGATCCCCGCCGCGTTCACGTTCGAAATCGGCAGGTATTCCCTGGAGTGGGCCGCCTCGGAACTCTTCGAGGCTCTCTGCGCCAACATTCGCCATGTCCCCGACAACCGCATCGAAGAGTGGCAACTTTTGCGGCGGCTGATGGCTGAAAAGAACTCGTCAGGATGGGAGCATGACGTCGTTCCCGTCGTCGAGGCGCTGATACCCTTGGTCAGGAACGGCCCGCAGCGCAAGTCTCTCTCGGCGATGCTTCAGGTCTGGGCGGACCACGATGTCGTTGATGTCGCGTTCGGACGGCGACAAATTCGCCCGTAAGGTTGATTGATGCGGGGGCTGATCGCAGTTTAGAAGCTAAGCAGCCGCCACGAGAGGATAACCGATGATCGACATGGAAAGAATGCGGGAAGTCGCGCTCGCCGCGGCAACACTGGAAATCCAGGAGGCGACAAGCCGCAAGCGTTCAGTCGATGAGGGCATAACTGCCGACCGTGCGCTCTGGGAAGACATCCGACGCAAGGCTATCGAAGCCATGGGCAATGCCTTCACCTTCGATGTCAGCAAGATTGGTGACTATTTCTACCAGTTTCCGGGGCTTGCCGATCAACCTGCACCCCGTGGAACGCTAGCGAGCGCGATCCGCCGCTCGATTCCAGAGGTCGCGTTCAAGGAATTCCAATCCGAGATCGAGGAACTCCATGAAGCGCAGTTCGCGAAGTACCAGAGAGTGACTTCGCAGATATGGGCAGAAAACGCGATGTCCCTCGTCCGTTCGCACGGCGATCCGATTTCGAGGGACATGCGCGAACGCCTGAACCTGATCAAGCTCGATCCGGCCTCGCCGACCATCGGCGAGGCCCTCGTCGACATCGCCTACCTGATCGACAGGCTGGAGGCCCATGCCAAGCACCAGCAGCCCAAGCATCGGGATGGATACGAAACAGTCGCGAGGCGTCTCCGGGAAGCCAGGGACTTCATCCACATCGAAATCAGACGTGACGACGAACTGGATCGCGAGGTTCAGCCGACCGCGCAATCACCGAAGCCGTTCAGATAGTTCTGGCGCGGCCCCTCCCACCGAAGTCACATTTTTGGCGTTGGTGGTCTGCGACGTCTTCGAATACACCCACCAAAGCGAAATCCAGTTCTATAATTAGTTGACACGCCACCCAGTTGACGCGATCATTTGAGGTCTTCAATTAACGGGTTCTGGCGTGTCGCTTTTCAAAGTCCTCCATGATCGCATTTTCGCGCCTCTCGCAGGCCCGAACAAGCACTTGTTCGAGCAGGTCCTGCTTGCGATCTACGCCAGGTTCTACGAAGTCAACCGCAACGCGCCGTCGCGCGAGGAAGTCATCGCTGTGATCGAGGAGATCATCGGCGATCATATCCTTGTGGTCGAAGACGAGTTCACGCCCAAGAACGAAGCGATCGGAAAAGGTGATGCCGGCAAGTCGGTAGGCTGGAGCCGTGCGCGCCGCGCTGCGAAGTATCTCGAGGACTGCGGCTGGCTGGAAGTCAGCAAGTCCGGGTACGCCGTCCACATGGAGTTCTCTCCCGTCGCCTTGCCTCTGATCAAGGCGCTGGCGGAAATCGAATACGCGACGTCCAAGGGACTCGAAGGCGTCATGCAGCTTCTCCAGGCCGTCTTCGAAAAAATGCTGAACGGTCAGGAACGCTACACGGCGGCGCTGACGGACTGCATCCGCTATCTCAGGGACGTCCACATTTCGATGCGGGCGACCCGCACGAAGATGAACGGCATCCGTCAGGAGGTCTTCAAGGGGCGCAATCACGAGGAACGCTTCCGTATCCTCATGGACACCTATGTCGCGCAGGTCCTTCAGTACGACATCAGCAAGCTCATGTCCGAGAGCCATCCCTATCGCTTCAAGCGCTCGATCCTCGGTGTCATCAACACGCTGATGGCCGACCGCGGCCGTATGCAGGTCATCGGCAACGACTTCGCCCGCGACGCCTTTCCCGATGCCATGGACGGCACCGACGACGAAGCCGTTCTCAACGCGCAGCGCGAAGGATTGAACCTCGCCTTCCGGCGTTTCGACGACATCAGAGAGTCCTTGGAGATGATCGAGGAAACCTCGCGCTCGATCATGCAGGTCAAACAGAAGATCGAGGCACAGCTCGACGTCTACGGCACCATCCGTCTGACGCAGCGCGGAACCGACAACGCCAAGGTCGAAACGATGATCGAGGGGCTAGTCGGTGCAATGGCTGCCCGTCCGGCGGAGATCGACGACAAGGACATCGGGCTGCCGCAGATCGTGCTGGACCGTCGCGTCGTCCTGCACGAGAACGCGCTATTTGACCCGCCGATGCCGAGGCGCAAGCCCGAGCGCAAGGTTCAGGCCCGTGAGATTCCCGATCCGGTGATGGATTTCCGCATCGAACTGAACGACGCCTACGCCCGACGCATCAACCCCGACGACGAGCGGCTTATCGCGTTTCTCGACCGTCTCGTCGGGCATGTCGGTGAGGTCAGCTTCGATGAAGACGCGCTGGCCGATATCGACGACTTCGTGGTCGCCTCGGCGCTCCTGCGCATCGTGATCTCCGGAGAGGTCCCGCCTGCCGTCGACAAGCGGTTCTCGTTCGAGGCCCATCCGACCAGCCTCGTAAACACCCGTTACATGAAATGCCCAGGCTTCACCGTCTACCGCACAGGACTTGCCCGCAATGCTGCTTGACGAAATGAACGACACCTTCAGCGCCGACGAACAGACGGGCATCAAGAAGGCGATCGCCTACCTCAACCGCAACCAGTTCTTCCACGCCGAAACGCCCGGCAACACGGCGATCCGCCGCGCCCTGACGAGCGGAAAATCGCGGCGGTTCATCGACCAGTCTTTCTCGCTGCTCGGCTACCACTTCATCTACGACGAAGTGCAGGGCTGGTTCGGCGTCCTTCCCGGCGAAGACATCGCCGTCAGCCGTTCCATGACGATGGTCGACACATTGATCCTTCTCGTCGCGGCCCGGGCTTACAATGTCGGGTTCGCGGACGGATGGGTGGACGGTCGCGGCAACGTCGAGACGTCGTTCAACGACTTCTGTGACACGGTTCAGTCGTTCGCCGTTCCGGCCGAGATGAGCATCGCGCCTGCCCAGATCAGGAACTCGCTGCGGGACCTCGAATTCATGAGCCTCGTCGACCTCGGCCAGAAGGTCGAGGCGTCCGGCGACATCCCGATGAAGATCAGGCCGTTCATCGGCCGCATCCTGACCACCGACGTCTCTGTCCGCCTCGAGAACTTCATCAACCGCAAGAACTCTGAAGCCGGTGCAGAGACCATCGCACCGGCAACCGCAGAAACCAACGAAGACGCCGAGGAAATCGGCCTGCCTCTGGAGAACTGATATGTGGCTTACGAACGTCGCCGTGGTCAATTGGCACACCTACGGAATCACCGATATCGCAATCGAAGGCCAGATCATCGGCCTGATCGGTGACAACGGCCATGGAAAGAGTACCGTCCTCGACGCCTGCCAAGTCGTTCTGACGGGCGGTATCGAAGGCGTGAAGCTGAACAAGCGTGCGGCCGGTGCCGCCGCCAAGGACGCCCCCGAGGAAAAACGCAGCATCCACAGCTATTGCCTCGGCCGCCTCGACCCCAAGACGACGCTGCGAACCGAGTGCTACACCTATGTCGCCCTCGCCTTCGAGGACCCGGCTGGCGTGAAGGCTCCCGTCTCGCTGCTCCTATGCTTCTCCGCGACCAGCGAGAACACCAAGGCCCATCTCGAGGCCCGCGCGATCATCAAGGGTGCGATCGTCAAGACGGCCGACATCGTCAACCGCACTTTCGATGGCCAGATCGTGATCGAGGACTGGGACGACACGAAGAAGCGTCTCGACGTCAAGATCACGACTGCTGGCGGCTCAATGACGCTCTATCCGTCGACGGCCAAGGAATTCCAGGAAGACTACATGCTCGCGCTGATGTACCGTGGCCAGTTCTCGGTGCGCAAGCAATACCTCAAGAACATGGAAAACAGCATCGCGTTCACGAACGTCGATTCTGCCACCGAGTTCGTGCAGAAATACGTCCTGCCGGAAGACCCGATCGACATCCAGTCCCTTCGGTCGTCGGCAGCCCTGTTCAACACGCTGCTGGAGCGCGTCACCGAGGTCGAGAAGCAGATCGACACGCTGAACGCCCTAGCGACCACGCTTGAGCGACGTCGCGATCAGGAGATCGAGGCCGACCGCGAGAAAGCCGTCGCCGCCTTCGCGTCTGCCCATGGCGCTCGCCGGACGCGGCGCGGTCTTGTGCGTGATCACCGGGTTCTCGCCCGCGACTTCGACAAGAAGTCGGCCGAAAGCGCCTCGGTCGAAGCCGAAATCAAGCGCCTGGAATCAAAAAAGGCAGTTCTCCTTGAACGGCGGGCCGCCATCGGCAACGTCCGAGAACTCAAGATGAAGAAGGACCTGCTCGTTTCCCTCCAGAAGCAGCACGACCAGCGTCTTGCGGAGGTCATTGGCCCCAACGGCCTCGGCCGCATGGCTCATACCGCACGCTACAAGCTCGATTCGCTCAAGGAAGCGCCGAAACTGCTCGCCCCGTTCATCGATCTGAACGAGGCGGTGAGCGGCATCGGCAATCCTAGCCGTGACTACCTCCCGACCGACGCCGCCGCCGCCGATGCCGCGTTCTCCCGGATTACCGCGCGCCTGACGTCGGAGATCGGAAACATCGAAGCAAATCAGCGTCAGCTTATCGTCGCCCAGGACGAGGCGAGCCGAGAACTCGCCGACATCGACGCCAAGATCGCCACCATCGAGAAGAGCGGTCGCCGCCACGACGGTCCGACGAGCCGCTTCGTCCAGACCCTCTCCGAGCACGGCATCGATGCAAGCGTGCTTTGCGACATCGTCGAGCTGGTCGACGAAGACTGGCGTGACGCCGTCGAGGCTCTGATGGGTGGCGACCGCGACGTATTCTTCGTAGCGCCTGAACACCTGCATCAGGTCTACCGCCTGATGCGCGAACACAAGGTCGCCGACAGCGTTCGCCCGGCGACGACAGGCAAGCTCGGCCGCCACGAGGTCCGCCAGCGGGAAGGAACCGTCACCTCCCTCCTCGTCAGCGACAACCCCTATGCCAAGGCGTTCCTCGACATCAAGTTCGGCAATATCCAGCTTGCCACTTCCGACAAGGATTTCGACCGTCCCGGCCGCTGGCTCACCAAGGAAGGTCAGTTCGAGGACGGGACGTCAGCGCGCAATCTCCGCAAGACAGAGCCGAGGATCGGCCACGCGGCCGCAGCCAAGGCTCTGCCGATGCTGAGGGCGCAGCGCCAGCAGGTGGTCGGCACCGTCGGCAACCTCAACGGCCGTGTCGAGAACACACAAGTCCTGATCAATACTCTCAAGGCTTTTGAAGGGCTGGCCGCGCGAATTCCTTCGGTTGACCGTCCCTTCCAGTCGGCGGTCGAGGATTCGGACACGCTGACCGCCTCGATCGAAACGACCCTCGAGGACATCGAACGGATCGAGGAATCGAACGACACGTCGTCGATCGATCTTGAAATCGCCGAGGGAGACGAAGAGATGGAACGTCTCAAGGCCGCCTTCAAGGACACGCTTCGCGCGGTCGGAACGCTTCAGACCCGCCGCGACGACGCACAGAAGAAGCTCGATGGCGGCATCAACACGCCTGGTTCCAAAGCCTTTACGGATCGCGCCAACGCCGAACTCAAGACGACGCTTTCGAGCCTCGACATGCCGCACGAACGGGTCTCCTATTTCAGCGCCTATGCCGGCCGCATCGTCGACGGCGACAATCCGGTTTCGATCAGGGAGGCGGCCGACCGCAAGGCACAGAGCGCACGTCGCGCCCTCGACCTCGGTCGTGGCGACGCGACGCTGCAGGCTGAAGGCTGCATCGAACTCCTGAACGCCGGGACAGACCTGCCCGCCGAACGGAGCCTCGTGGGTACGGTTTTGCCATGGGCCGTAACGACCCGCGACGATCTCAAGGCCAATGTCCTATTCGACTACCGCGAGCAGATGAAGAAGGCGGTCGAGCAGGGCGAGCAGATGTTCAAGAACGGCTTCCTCAACGCGCTGGCCGAACGTTTCGGCCGCGTGAAGGACCAGATCAGGAACTTGAACAAGATCATCAAGGGAACCTCCTTCCTCGGCGAGGTCTACCAGATCAGCATCGTGCAGGCTCCTGGACGGGAAGTCTTCCACACGGCCGTCGAAGCCCACGACAAGATTTACGCCGCGACGTCTGGCGGCGGGCTGCTCGCGTCCATCCTCTCGGAAGACGAAGCTGCCGCCATGGACGAGATCAAGGGCATGATCTTCAACGGCCAGACCGCCGTCGACCTCGACGAGTTCACCGACTATCGGCAGTATTTCGCGTTCGACCTCCTGATGACGCACGAAGAGACCGGCGTCACCAACAACCTGCGTTCCCGTCGAGCGACGGGTTCCGGCGGCGAGGTCCAGACCCCGTACTACATCTGCCTGATGGCCGCCATGTCGAACGTCTATTACGGCGGCCCGTACAAGGACCTCAAGGCAAACGAAGGTGGCCTGTGCCTCGCGATTTTCGACGAAGCATTCAGCAACATGGACGAAAAGGTCACTGGCCAGGTCGTCGACCTCGGCAAGCGTCTCGGCCTCCAGCTCCTGATCTGCGGCCCGTCGAACAAGAAGGTGACAATGCAGCGCAACTGCGACACTGTCCTGACCGTCATGCGGTCCTCCGACAAGCGCCGCACGAACATCTACGGCGAGTACATCCACGCCAACACGCGGGAAGAACTGCTTTCGCTCGATCCCCGTATGATGACAGACGAGCAGGTCATTGAACTCAAGACGCGGACGGCGGCATGACACGTTTCGTCGACCTCCTCGTTCGACGTGTCGAAACCAATCCCCGGTCTAATCGGTGGCTCAATGTCGACGACTTCTCCTACGCCAATGCCAAGGAGAAGTCGTCGACCCTCGATCGGCTGACAGATTTGTGCGCTCTAGGCGGCTTGCAGGCCAAGTACGGTACGAACGGTTTGCAGCGAACCATCAAAGAGGTCCGACCGCTTGATCTGGACAGCCTGTACGCCGCGCTTGGCCGACGCCCCCACGCCGAGGCGGCACGGGAGGCGACATCGTCCTTGCGTCAAGGTGCAGAAGACTGGGAAACCGCCGTCATCGACCACATCGAGGGTCTGTGGTCCAGGCACGCGAAATGGTGTGGCATCAGCCTAGCCGAGGCCGATCGGTTGCAGCCGCTGCAAAGAGTATCGCGGGCTATCCGCAACGGACTTCACGCTGGTCGCGACATGCGGACGTTTTCCACCCGAGAGGGCGGAGACAGCAAGTTCGTGGAGAAAAACGATGCAGCAATCCTCTCCTACGTCTACCATAGAGAACAACGCCCTGACGGCACACTCAGGGAAATCCTGGCGCGGAGCGGTTCTATCAAGATCACCAGTCCTGTTCTCGTTTCCGGGGCGTTTTCGATCGGCGACCTCGCACTCGGACAAGAGCTCTCCTACTGCGGCCTTCCAATCCATCGGCTCGATGACTTCTCGCTTGATCGTCGCCCCGACTATGTCCTGACCGTCGAGAACCTTGTCTCCTTCCATAGGCACGCTGTCGAGATCAACGACGACCAGAGCGGTCTTGTCCTCTTCACGAGCGGCCAAGCATCGATCGCCTTCAAGGAGTTCTATGCAATGCTCGTCACGCAACTGGCCGACGTTCCGTTCTTCCATTGGTCGGACATCGACGAAGGCGGTCTGGAAATCACCAAGACCATCATGGGCGTCAATCCGGCCGTGCGGCCGCATTTGATGTCGCTCGATCTCGTCATGGAACACGGTGCGCGAGCCACCGCTCCGGTCGCCGACGACGGACGGTTTATGGGTACATGGATGGCCGAGATCGCCGCCTACCTCGCCATCCCCGGCAACCGCTCGCTGGAGCAGGAGATGATTGAACCGACGTTGCCCGAAATAGGTCGCTAGGAGAGCACTAGAAGTCGACCCACTCCCTTCCCGTGACCAAGTCTTTCCGTCTTCCCGTTTTTGGATGGCGGTGCCAGCCGTCCGGATCGCCCTCGCCCGACCATTCGTCGAAAGCCTTCTTGGCAAGCTCATATGTCGCGAAGCAATAGCGGTCCGAGTACCCGACAAGGTCTATGTCGATATGCATCGTCCAATGGAAAAGAAGCTGGAGGGTCCCGATGTATCGGCCATCCGGCAGCTGGCGCAGGTCGATGTAGGACTCAATGACATGGTCTGGAAGCTCGAAAGCTTGGGCGCTCGACGCCCCCTCGATATCCATTCCCCTTTTACTCCGACCAGTTCCGTCGTCTTGGGTTTAGCGCTTGCGGCTAGCCTGTCAATGCTTGGGGCCTACTTCCTAGACACAAAAATGCCTCCGCGATCGGTGCGGACGCATTTTACGAAAGCTCAACTTATGTAAGTCAGCCTGTTCAGGGAATCACGTTCAAGATTGCCTTGGCATAGAAGCGGCTCTTCGGGTCCGTACCTGGAAGGTTGTTGACGGCGTCGCACATCAGAGCAAGCGCGAATTTCCCTGTCACGCCGGGTGTGACATAACGCTGGCTCGTCGCAAGAAACGCGGACATCGTTTTCGTCGGCCAAGTGTCGAGGACATCGCACCAACCAACCGAAGGCCCGGCAAACTGGTAAGTCTTCCCCACCTTGACGGTGGCGACGGCGGCCGAAACGTTCCACGGCGCAGCTGTCTCGTCGAACATGTAAGACTTGAAGACGTACTGGCTCGGAGCGGGCGTCGACGGCTGCGACGGAGTAGAGGGTGCTGACGATGTCGCAAAGGCGTTTGCCGGCAGGACGTTCGCACGCATCTGAACGATAGGCGGGCGAACGACGTAGATCGGATCGTCCGCAAAGGCAGGAGCTGCGGTGGCAAGCAAAGCGGCTGCGGCAATCAGGTGCTTCATCGACATTCAAATCCCCAATGTAAGGCTATCCATCGAGTATTGATGCCGGCCGATACTAATACAAGCGGCTCAGTACGCGGGACCGTCCGGCTGTTCGGCGAAATAAGCGTCGTCCTTGAGGATCGGCCTATTCTCCCAGATGGCGTAAGCACCCATCAGAGCCTTGTACCTGATGTCGTCGGAGACGCGGTAACTTGATCGATATCTGCTGCGGGCCGCGTTTTCGTGGACTTCGTAGACCTCGTAAAACTTTTGCCAGGTTTCCAGCATCTCGGTGATCGCGTCCTCGTCCCTTGACGCGGCAGCGGCGTTGAAGGCGCGGCGAGCCAGCATCCAGTGAGTGATCACCTCGTCGGGCTGCTCCGCCAACTTGATGTCGTCGTCCAGCACGAACTTCCCGATGCGGATCATTTCGCGCGTCATGATGTCCGACTTCGGCAGAAGGTGCGGCAGATGCACCTCAACATCGATGTCCTTGTAGATCGTCGCCTCGCGCTCCCGCCGCGCGCGGTCGTTTGCCCATGCTTCCGCCGAGGCGAGGTCTCCGATGGCGAACATCATCGAATGAGCGCCGGATTTTTCCTCGGTCTCTCCCAGACGCACGTTTATGACAGCCGGGTGCCTATACTCGACTTCAGCCTTGATGGTGGGCAGTTCCGTGCGACGATGAAGGACTCCGTCCACAAAGATCAGCTCGCGCGCAGCTGCCCTGACCTCCTCCTTCTTGGCCTCGACGGCTGCACGCCCACGTTCCTCGTCGTAGTATCCCTCGATACTGTAAAACTCCCCGTCCGGCTCCTCGGTGAGGTTCCCGGCAGCGAACTTGGCCAGATCGTGGCTGTTGTGGTGGTTGAGTTCGTCGGCATTGAAGTCGGCAATCCTGATTTCAGGGTCGCTGGTCCTGCGCGAGAAGAAATCCCCTTCGAACTCGACGAAATTTCTCTCGAACCGATCCCTGAAGCCGTCGTTGCCAACGACCGTCACGGCCAATGCCGCCTCGGCCGAACTCGCGCATTCGATCTCGATCTTCATCGCGCCTCCGAACGTCCCCGACACCGGCTTGCGCTTGCCCTTCGGCACGTACATGGCCTCGAAGAAATAGGGAACGTCGAATTCGATTGTCGGCATGCTCAAGTCCTTGATGGTCGTGAGTCCACTATAGGCATTCTCGAGGCATGAGACGATACGGGGCGGCGTTGGTTCCTTGCCTGGCCGGCGGCATATTATCGGAACATAGGGAGAACTTCCACGGCGGAACGACGACATGGCCACACAACGCGCAACTGACATCGAGGTGGTAAAACCATCCGGCGGCGCTGTTGGTTTCGTTCTCGACCAGAAGACCAAGGCGAAGCTCCGCCGGGTCATCGACGACGGCACGCCGCCCAATACCCAGCGCGCGTATTCCAGCGACATGCGGTACTTCTGGACGTGGTGCAGCGCCATCGGCTGGACAGACGAGCCGGTCGTTCCCGTACCGCCCGAGATCGTCGCCAAGTTCGTCGTCGACCACCTGGAAGGCCTCGAGGAGGATATCGAGCTTGAAATGCAGGATCGCGGAGCCAAGGCGAAATCCGGCCCTCACTCCATCGCCACCATCGACCGCCGTGTCTCGACGCTTTCCACGTTTCATAAGACGAAAGGCCATCCGTCGCCTTGCAACGATCCTACCGTGTCGAAACTGATGTCGAAGGCCCGCAAAGCGGCGGCCCGTCGAGGTGCCAAGCCGAACAAGAAAAAGGCCGTCATCAAGGACATCCTCGAGAAGATGCTCGAGACCTGCTCGGGAAACACAGTCCTCGACCGTCGCGACCGCGCTCTGCTGTTCTTCGGATGGGCGTCCGGCGGCCGCCGCCGTTCCGAGATCGTGTCAGCCGTGTTCGAAAGCCTCGAAGAGCGCGGCGAAAATTTTGTCTACCAGCTCGGCGTGACGAAGACCGACCAGGAAGGAGAAGGCAACGTCGTACCGATCTCCGGCCGCGCAGCCGAGGCATTGAAAGCCTGGCTTGACGTTTCGAAAATCGACCGCGGCCCGATCTTCCGGTCAGTCGACAGGCACTCGAACATCAGCAAGGCCGCCCTAAGCGACAAGGCCGTGGCCCTCATCGTCAAGGAACGCGCCAAGAAGGCTGGACTCAATGCCGCCGTGTTCGCGGGACACAGCCTTCGATCCGGCTTTATTACCGAGAGCGGCATTCAGGGTAAGAGCCTGCTCGAAGCCATGAAATTGTCGGGCCACAAGACCATGCAGGTCGCGGCTGGGTATCATCAGGCCGGCTCGGCATTGCTGAACGAAACTGCCGACCTCGCTGGCTGACAACGGCCTTGACCGAGGTCCTTCCTGGGTCGATCATTGATGTCTAGGGAGTCTTGATATGTCGCACGCAGCAGCCGAAATCACCTCTGACGTCTTCAAATCCGGAGGCCACTCTTATAAGATAGCCTACGCATCGGCGACGAAATCGCGGTCATCGAAAAACGACGACGTCATCGCGCTCAAGGAACAGGACGGCGAGGTCTCCATTCTCCTCGCGGACGGTGCTACGGGCTTCGGATTCGGCCACGTCGCCGCGCAGGCTCTCTCCGACTATTTTCAGTCTTCGTATGAATCCCAGGCGACCTCGCGGAAGGCCAAGCGCTTCTTGATCGACGCCGACGAAGCCGTCCGACAGGCATGTGCGGGCGAAGCCGAAGGTGCCGACACGACCGGCATCGTGCTTTCTCTTCTCAACGGCCGTATCGAAGGTGCGTCGGCAGGTGACTCGCAGGCCATCGTCTTCGGCTCGTCGACATACCAACTCACGGGCAAGCAGCGCCGCAAGCCGCGCATCGGCAACGGAGCCTACGCCGAGGACTTCACGGGGCGGATCGCTCCCGGCGACGTCATGGTCGTCGCCTCCGACGGTCTCTGGAACCGCGTCAAGCTCGATCACGTCTCGAAGGCCGTGCTGACCGCGAGCGGTCTCGACCAGGCGGTCGCCAAGCTTCTTTCGATGGCGAGGACATCGGCCGGCAAGTTCGACGACGACGTGTCTGTGGTCTGCGTCTCTCTGGCCTGATATGGATCATGCTTCCGAGCTCGCAGCGTTCGACCTCGATCGGTCGCTTGGCCGGCTTCGCGAGCTTGCCTCCAAGCCCGACGGTTGGAAAGGGCCGGACAGCGTCGCCATGCTCTCCCCCGTCCGCGATGCCGCCGAAACATTCCTTCGCGGCTACGATCGGATCGGCTCTGCAAAAGACCTGTTCGTCGGCCTCGATGCCGACGGCGACGTCACGCTCTTCCTGAAGGACGCTTCCCTGATCCTCGATCTGAGTATCGGGCAAGATCGAACGTATTCGTTCTATGCCGAGACACTTGGCGGCCAGACGTTCCAGGGCGACTGCCTCGATGTCACAGCGGCCCTACCGAGTGGCCTAATCGATGTTGTTTCGCGATCAACTGCCGGCTAGCAGCTCGAACAGCCCGCCGATTATCTCCACGATAAGCTCGAACCACCCGTCTCCGCCGTCTTCGCGCCTGTCGTCGTCCATTTGAACCTCCGTGGCCAATTTCCACCCTAAAATGGGAAGCAAAAAGGGCGTCTTGGTGTCCGCCCTTTGTCGAAATCCGGTCGTTCTGGTGGTCGTTTAGCGCCGGAACCTGGCCATCAACTTCTTGCAAAGGACGACGATCTTGTCCAACACCCACCACTCGACCGTGAAAAGGGCTGCCGTGGCGACCACCGAAGCCAAAGTCATGGCGGCGATCTCGCCCCAGGTGTTGTCTTTTGTCGCGACTGCAAGGAACTTCAACGCCGACCATTCCAAGGCGACAAGGTAAAGTCCAAGGACTACGGCCGCCGCACCGACCAGCGGCGCTCCGATTCTGGATGCAACGTCTTTCATTTTTTCTCCCTCTCCTGTGGGGTTGATGATGTCTGCGAATCCACGCAAAATCAACGCGCCGATAGAGGAACGCCAATGCTCAGAGCCGCATTCAGACTGACGGAAAACACCGACCCCGAGGAGCGCCTGGAGGAAGCTGCGCTGTGGAAGGCCATGCACGACCATTACGGCCCCGATGGGATTGTCGCCGTCCGCGAGCTCAGCCAAGCGCCGGATGGATTGCCGATGTTCGGTCGTACCCCGAAATTTCCGGTGCAATCGGCCAATCCGGTCTCCGACACGCTGGAGTATTGGACCGACCGGGCATTTCTCGCCGCCTGCCGCCGCGAATTCTACACGGTCCCCTTCGAGGCCGCGGAGAAGCTGGTCAGAGGTATCCAGGCGCGTGGCAAGGGCGCGTTCATAAAGTCCACCAGCCTCAAGCACTACACGGCCATCGTTCAGCGCGACGGCGACTTCCGTGAAGCTTTGGGAGACATGGCCTATTCCTTCATGGACGGCGGCCCGCTGCTGATGGTTCAGGAACTGGCCACGATCGAGTACGAATATCGATATTTCGCGATCGACGGCCGTATCGTCACCTCCAGCCCGAACATGACGGCGCTGACGCCGATCGACTACCCTCTGCCGCCTGGAACCGTTTACAGAACGCCCCATGATCCCGTTCCGGAGAGACGCCACGAAATCCTTCAGGCACTTAGCCGCCTGGCAGCGAACGTGGCTTCGTCCATGGCGGTCCCGCATGCCTGCATCGACGTCGCGATGATCAACGGCGGTCCAGGCATCGTGGAGATGAACCCGATGCAGATCGGGCAGGTCGGCCTGTTTGCCTGCGATGTCAGGGCGCTTGCCCGCGCTTCGGAAACCTTGGTCGCCTCCTATGTACCGGAGCCTGCTTTTGGCTTCGGCCAATCCTCCACCGACGAAGAAGACTTCAATGACTTCGGCCCGTGAGGGGCCTAGAGAACGGGTTCTATTCTGGACGATCCAACGACGTCCTCCGAGCGCCGTTTCGCTCCGCTGAGATAACCAAGGGCGAACGCCGGAACGAAAACTGCTGCGGCCACCACAAGGTAGCCCAACGGCGTCGGCGAGAAGACACCGCCGTGGACGGCCGTCAATCCGTGAGAAGCGAAGACGTCGGCGGACATAAGCCTGGACACCATCCCGCCGATCAAGCCTGGATTGCCACCCGTCAGTTGCACCGAGCAGTCCGGGCCAAGCGAAAACGGTTGACCCACTTGTTCGGCGAGCTTGCTGTAGGCCTCGTCCGTCATCTTGCACATGGTGCGGCTCCTGAATTCCAGTCTATGAGGTCAGAAAAACGATAAGGAATGGTTTCCTCAGCCCATGACGGCCATGAGCGTCGTGACAGCCTGCTGGTGCTCGTCGTCGGCCTTCTGCTGGAGGACCTTGCATTCGACATCGGATTTGCCGGTGCAGTCCACGGTCGGTTTCGTGGTGATCGCGAGGACGAGAAGGATGAAACATGCCGCCCCGAAGGTGAGCAGGACCGCATCGCGAATGAACTTGCCGATTTTGACGTGCGTGTTTTCCATACCGAAATGCTAGGTTCCATTCGTTTCGACCGTCAAGACGCCGGCCTTACAGACGCGCTGAGAACGTCGGTTCTCGAAAAAGCGCAGATCGTTAAAATCGATCGCTCCGACTTAAGAACGGCATCATACACGCGATGGTAGTTGGTTTCGGACACCAACAACGGAGACCCGCATGTCCTTGAAATCCATCGTGCTCGCTTCTGCTCTCGCCGTCATCGGCGCGACCTCCGCCATGGCCATCGACGACTTCCAGATTCCGCAGGCCATCACGATCCCCGCCTACGCCTTCGCCGACAAGGTCGACATCATCGGCCTCAAGCCCGGCATGAAGGCAGACGAGGCGCTCCGCATCCTTAAGGAGCGCAAGCCGGAGATTTACATCGACAACAGCCAGTTCGGAAACCGCGTGGTCCGCTCGGTCGAATTCCCGTCGCGCTACAGCTCGTGGGAACGCGAAAACGAGGAGATCAACGTCCTCATGGTCTCTCCGAGTTCCGGAAACGAGGTGTTCTCCGTTTCCCGTAGCCTGGAATTCTGGCGCGACGAAAAGCGTCCCGACTACGAGACGACCGTCAAGGCCCTGACCGACAAATACGGAAAGCCGAGCGCCGAAGAGGTCATCCCTCCGACCCCGGGCGACATCAACCACCGCGGCCGCTCGACCACCCTGATGTGGTACTTCGGTGGCGAAGGCAAGTGCGACCTCAAGAAGTTCGACGGGATGATGAGCAATCTGTCGGACCTCTGCACAAAGGTCACCCATCAGACAGGCCCCTCGGTCACCAACGTCATGTATTCGCCCGCCAAGCTGGAGTCCTACCAGAAGACGGCTACGGCCGGCAGTGACGTGATTCTCGTCGCGAAGGTCTATAACCATGACGACGACAATCGCGTCTTCGGCATGTCCGTCTCGTTCGTCGACCTCAAGCGCCGCGCGCTCACCGCCGAGGAAGACCTCAAGCTCGTCAAGGCGGAGCAGGCGAAGTTCGACAGCGTCAAGAACCCCGCGCCGGAACTCTGATCCGGACTTGTTGGACGGAAACCGAGCGCATAGATCGCAAGGGCGGGGCCGATGAGGTTTCCGCCCTCTTCTTTTCGGGAACGACACACATGCAACGCCTTCTTCCCCGTATCATCGGCCGTCTCGTGGCTATTGGCTTCTTGGCAATCCCGATCATGCCTTCGCCGGCATTCTCCGAGGTTTCCTGCCGCCCCGACTCCTTCGGGACGACCCGTTGCAGCGACGGCACGACTTACCGCACCGACTCCTTCGGAACGACCCGCGACAACCACGGCAACTCTTGGCGCACGGATTCATTCGGCAACACCCGTGGGAGCGACGGCACTGTCTATCGGCGAGACTCCTTCGGGGTCATTCGCGACAACCGTGGGAATTCCTGGAGAACCGACTCTTTCGGGACGACCCGCGGGAGCAACGGCACATCGTGCAGGACGGACAGTTTCGGCACCCTGCGGTGCAGATGATTTGAGGCCCGGACCGTCTGCCCGGGCCTCCTGTCAGCCTTTGACCGTTAGGACAGGCACAATCCTCGCTACCTTTCCAACGAGTCCCGCTGCCACCATCGGATCGACAACCTGATCGATTGGACGATAGGCGGCTGGCGCTTCCTCCCTCAGACGCCCGTCGAGTTCGTCGAGGACATCCCGCCTTCCCCGCACCATCGGATCGTTGGGGTCGACCGGACCCACCACGCGCAGTCCTGCCGCAGGTCTCGGCACCGCCCTGGCCTCCTGCCGCGATAGCCGACGACCAGCACCGTGAGCCGACGACGACAGTCCCTCGTCCGACCCCATACCCTTGAGCAGCCACGTGCCGTCGCCCATCGATCCCGGAAGGATCACGGGTTCCCCGAGCCATTCGTAAGGCGAGCCGGCAAGACTACCGATGCCGCCCGCCGGGCATGCGCCCTTGCGGTGCCTGACCACGCCATCACGTTCCCATACGGTGTTGTGCGGGGCGTCGTAGACCAGGCTGTGGCCCACCTCCCTTCCGAGCGCCCTCCCGATCCCCTCGACGGCCGCGAGACCGATCAGAAAGCGGTTGACGAACGCGATGTTGGCGGCGTTCGCATGACCGTTGACGTAGCGGGCGTAAAGGGGATCGCCTATCGGAACGATCCTGTTTTCACCGTCTGACCCCCGTCCGGCGCGAAGTTTCTCCCGCGCGGCACTTCCGATGCGCTGCCCGAAGTCCAACGAACCCGAATGGACGACAAGGACAACGGCCCCCTTGCGAATGCCGCAAGCGCCGGCGAACCCGCCGTCCACCAGGCCTTCAACGACGCCCAGCTCCACGAAGTGGTTGCCGCCGCCGATGGTTCCGAGGATGGCATCGTGCCTGAACTGGCCGTCCGCCGCTCCGTATTCGGCGAAGTCCGGATCGACAGCCGTCGTCGCGAACGCGCCTGCGTCCGACATGCGGTCGAGATCGCGCCATGCGGACGCGATGTCGAGCTTCGCCAGCAATCCCCGACGCTCGCTGGAGATCGACTGGATCAAGCCCGGCATGCCATCCCGAAGGATCGCTCGACGGTCGTTCCCTGTCAGGGCTACATCCCTGCCGCCCTGGAAGAAGACATGGCGCAGGTGCTTCTCGATGTCAGGATCGGCGAGATCGTCGGCCGTTAGACCTTCCAGGGCCATCATGCGCATGCCGCATCCGATGTCGTTGCCGACGAGATGAGGCAACACCGCTCCTTCCACCTCGACGACGACACCGACCGGAACCGGCTTGCCTGGGTGGAAATCTGGGGTCGTGGCGACTGCGCGCACGGATGCGCCGCGCCGCGCGAAGGCATCGACGTGCGGAAGGGCGGCCTCGAGGTCGGCCATTGCGCGCAAGCGCTGACGTTCCGGTTCATCGCGTGCGACGACGGACCGGACTGAGTGTCCCGCGGCGGAGCCGACAAGGACGTGAGGTGTGTGGTTGGACATTTTCGGCGTCTCCGTTTGCCATGGGTTCAGCAGCCGCGGCGATACGGATTGCGGCAATAGATACACGTCGAACGGCCTCAAGTCAACGTCGACATCTTTGAGGTCCTTATATTCCGTTCACAAAACTCGTCCGGACGTTGCAGAATTGAAGGATTCGAATTGACGACCCCGACAGTCCGGGTCAGCATTTTCCCATGACGCTATCGCTTGACAGTCTTGATTTCTCGTCGTTGGCACCACGGCCGGCGCTCAGGCGCGCGCAACCCGGAAAGGTTGTCTCGACGGACTGGGCCTGGATGCTGAAACAGGCCGCCGACAGCGACGCCAACGTGCCGCGGACGCTGCTGAAATGGGACTACCAGCGGGGAAAGATCGCGGGACCGGACCGCTGGAAGCGCATACGTCCGGGAATGGAGGCTTTCGTCCACCGTCGGCTCTACAAGGTCACGGAAGCCGAAGTCCTGGCCGCCATCGCCGAGACCGCACCGCCCCTCGGCGGAACCACCAGCCTCGACCGCGCCGTCGGCAACGTGAAGGACGCGACCTCGGCCGCACCGTTCAACCTGATGCTCCACAAGCTCCTCGAGACGCTGGACCGCGTGCCGCTGTGGCAGGATTTCGAGCGCTACCACCTCGATCACCCCTCGGTCTACCTCGAGGATATCGCCAGGCACACCGGGGTTCCGCTCGACGTCTTCCTCGGAGACTGGCTGGCCCATCCCGTCGCCCGTGCCGTTCGCTACCGTCTAGGGACCGCCTACAATTCCTTCATCCGCGAACTCCACTTCCTGGCCGCCATGGCCGGGCGCGGGATACACCTGTCCCACCACTTCATGCTGGATGCCGTCTGGAAGATCGATTTCCTCTACGGACAGACGGCGATCGAGCTTTATCTTGTCAACTCGGACTACAAGCACGAGGACGGAGGCAGAAAGCTCAAGTGCGTCGATGTCAATCCGTCCCGCGACATCCTCGAGGTTGCATTCGGCGAGCGCCATGACGCCGCGTCCTACGACAAGCCGTGGCTGATCGACGACGAAACGATCCGCACAGCCGCAGAAAGGCTTCTCTCCGGCGAGGTCGATCATCGGAGGCTTCCCAAGTTCTTCGCGTGATCGCGTCGTCCACAATTCGTGATCGGCAAATCAATGAACTCGGGGTTGCGTTCGGTTCAGACACCCTCTAATGGATGACGGTCCGCGCGTGCGGGCGTCCGCATGAACCCCGAGTGCGACCTGAATGATCAATATAATTTCGTGTCTGACCCACGATCATGACCCCGCTTACGTTTTGTCCGCTCTGATCGTTTGCGCGATCGGCGCTGGCCTGACATCGTACCTGTTCCAAAAGGTCGTCTCGTCTCGTGATCAGGTCAGAAAGGCCGCGTTGTCGATCATGACGGGTATGACCGCCGGTTCGACGGTCTGGACGACCCACTTCGTGTCGATGCTCGGTCTACGGGTCTCCTTTCCCCACAGCTACGCCATGACAGGAACGCTGTTTTCGCTGTTCCTGGCAATGAGCCTGTCTTCCATCGCGTTTCTGGTGGCGGGAATGGGCCGTACTTGCGCGCCCAGGCTTCTCGGAGGCACCGCGCTCGGCTCGGGTATCGCCGCCATGCATTACACGGGCCTTTCGGCTTTCGTGTTCAACGGCACTTCCACCTACGATCCCGTCGCCGTCGTCGCATCCTGCGTTCTTGGAACGGCCTTTTCGATCTCGTCGATCGGCTATTCCTGCGTATTCCCGAACAGGTATCCGCGGATCATGACGGCCGTCCTGTTCGTATGCGCCATCGCGAGCCTGCATTATGTCGGCATGCAGAGCCTGACGTTGACGCCTGGCACCGGCGATGTCACGGGCGGCGGCAGCACCAACAGCCATGATCTGTTCCTCGGCGTCATGTTCGTCGCCACCATGATAATGACGTTCGGCATTGCCGCCGCGATCCTCGACACCCGCTCGACGAACGCCCGTTTGCGCGATCTCGAACACCGGGCCTACCACGATCCGCTCACCGGCCTTCCAAATCGCTCGCGGCTCGACGAACAGCTCTCCATCCATCTCGCCGAACTCGAGAAGGGCAAGCTCGCGGTCGTCGCCTTCGACCTCAATCGGTTCAAGGAGATCAACGACGTCCACGGCCACGAGACCGGCGACGGCGTTCTCAAGACGATCGCGGCGCGCCTGACGGACGTGCTGGAGGAAGGCGAGTTCGTTTGCCGTGTCGGTGGCGACGAGTTCATCGCCTTCCGCGCGGGTATCGGCGGCCGGGAGTGCGCGGAAGCCTTCGCCGAGCGTTTGCGGTCCGCCGTCGTCGCCGACATCGACCACGACGGCAAGACCCTCGGCGTCGGGTCGTCGCTTGGGGTCTGCATCGCCCCTGACGACGGTACGGATGCCCGCGACCTTCTGATCAAAGCCGACCTCGCCATGTACCGCGCCAAGCGCGACCGGCTTGCGAACGCGATGTTCTACGATTTCGAGCTCGACGAGGAGAACCGCTACCGCAGCGCGCTCGCAATCGACCTGCGCAAGGCCGCCGAGAACAGGGAGTTCGACCTGGTCTACCAGCCGCAGAACGACATCGCCACGGGCAACGTCATTGGCTACGAGGTCCTGATCCGCTGGAACCATCCGACTCGAGGTGCGATCTCTCCGGCGGTGTTCATTCCGATTGCCGAGCGCGACGGACTGATCACCGAGATCGGCGATTGGGTTCTCAGGACCGCGTGCTGCGAGGCCGCGACGTGGGAGACGCCGGTCAAGATCGCGGTCAATGTCGCCGCGCGCCAGCTTGCCAACGACAGCTTCCCCGAGACGGTGCGCGACGCGCTGTCCCAGTCAGGCCTCGACAGCAGCCTGCTGGAGATAGAGATCACCGAGTCCGGTATCGTCGCCGACGCCGACCAGGCCCGCAAGATCGTCAAGGAGCTGAAGGCCATCGGCGTTTCAATCGCCATGGATGATTTCGGGACCGGCTACTCGTCTCTGTCGACGCTTCAGTCTTTCCCGTTCGACAAGATCAAGATCGACAAGACTTTCGTGAAAAACCTGACGAAGTCGGTTCAGTCGCAGGCCATCGTCAAGTCGACCATCTCTCTCGGACGGGCGCTCAACATCGACGTGCTGGCCGAGGGTGTCGAGACCGCGGCCGACCTCGACTTCCTCCGCAAGGAGGGGTGCTTTCAGGCACAGGGCTTCCTGTTCGGCACGCCACTGTCGTCCGAAATGCTGATGGCCTAACGGATCATCAGAGCTTCGGGCGATTCTGGAAGATTGTGCCTGGTTCCATCGTCCTGTCGGCAAAGCGCGTTTGCATGGCCTGCGCTATGGTGAGGCCGAGGTCGTAGGCCGGCGCGCCGTTGGATTCATGGTTTTCTTCGGCGAACTCGACCCATGCGTCGACCAGCAACTGGATTTCCCTGTCGTCCTGCGTCAGCGTGGCGGAAGCAAGCGCCTCCTGGAAATTCATCCATGAACGGATGTAGTCCGGACTTGCGCGGTTGAGTTCGACAGCACCACCGGAGCGCAACGCCTCTGTCGCATGCCTGACAGCGTCGTCGGCGACGTGATACCGTGATAGCAGTTCGGACACCACCGTCGTGATCTCGGCCGATACATGGATGGCGATTTCCTCGCCGGCCGGCGCTGTGCGTCCCTCCGCGAACGCCAATGCCTCTTCCGACTCATCGATCGCAAAAGTGAAATACCTGCTGCGACCTGACGTGTACTTGTCCAGGAAGCCCGGACTGATGAAGATAGTCGGATCGCGGACGAAATCCTCTTCGGCAATGAGGACGGGCTCTGGGCAGCGTTCCCACACGGTTCCGTCCAGGAACAACAGTCCTTCGGCCTTCTCGGTCAGTGCCTGAGCGATGTCCTGTTCGTTCGATAGTGTCTCGCCGACGAACGACGGCCTTGGGTAACCGCCCTTGTTGATGGCGAACGAGACCTGCGTGAGTACCAGCTGCTCCGGTTTGTCGCTGTGCGGCTCGTAGTCAATCAGTATCCTGTCGACGATATCCTCGGCCCGCATCGGCGTTCCCATGCCGGTCAGAGGCCGGTAGAAATTGCCGTTGAAGGTCCTGATGTCGACGCGGCCCTCTTCGCCGACGGCGTGGTCCTCGAAGAAATTGAAATCGTGTCGGCGCGTCCAGCTGATGCATACCGGCGCGTCGAGAAACGAGGCAGTGGCTACGTTGACCGAAAGCCAGTCGGCAGCGATGACGCGATCCATCCGGCGGCTGCCGGGAACCTTGCCGGTGACCTGGAACGCGTATGGAAGCTTGATGTGCATGTCGGTCCTCTGGCGCAGGCTACTGCCGTTATCTTTGTCGTATCCACCCTAGACGGTGCCGGCGCATTCTTCCATAGCGTGCCATCCGTTGCGACGTGAAACCTCGAATTCACCGCCGCCTCTTCCGCCTGTCGTCCATTGCGCGTATAAAAGGCGATCTGACAGCGCAGCCTGCGCGTTCCAGCGCCGAGGAACAATGACCTCACAAGATCGTAAGACCCCGATACCAAACACCCCCTATTTCGTCATTCCCGGTGAGGATTTTTTTATCCGTGACGAGGGCGTCGGTGCCTACCAGATCGAAGGCATCCCGCTAAACTCCGAAGGCGCGCAGGGCGTTTTCGACATCGAACTCCAGCAGGGCATGGTCCACGTGAGCGCCTGTTTCGGATCGGAGTCCTGGGGTGTCGGCATCGGCAAACCCGTTGTCATCGACGGTGTCCGCTACAGCGTTTCGTTGCACTCCGACCCCGTCCCCTTCGACGAGTTCGATCTGGCGAGCGCCGCAGACAGTCTCTCGTTCTCGATGAGCAACCTTGATCAGCGTTCCAAAGGCGGCGCGCTCAAGCTCAACCTGCCTCTCTCTGTGGAAGAGGACGATCCTGTCTACGCCGAGACGCGCGCGCGCTTCGTCTGGACCATTGCGCGACATATCCGCGAATTGGCGACGGCGCACCCAGGGTTCGCGAACGGCTTCCGCCAGGCGGTGGCGGTCCTTGAGATCGCCCGTCTCCGCGACGAACAGGAAGAGGCGTGGCGGGCCGTTTCCGAACGGACCAAGGCGATCCACCGCTACATGGCTCTCGTCCCCGACGAAATGGCACGGGTAGCCCCCTGGACGTTTTCCTCACAGGAAACCGATCCGACGCCCGTCGGGATCGCGGGAGACGGGTTTGAGATCAATGCATCAGGAGTGCATCACGCCACCGTAAAGCTTGTCGATGGCGCGACTTTCGTCATCGTCGGTCTTGTCGACGGATCGATCCGAACCGAGATCATGAGACCCTGATGACCGCATGGCACGGCCTCACCGACCCCGCCTTCGGGGCCGAAGTCACGTCAGAGGAGTTTTTCGTCAAGGGCGGTTGCCACCAGCTTGCTTTGGCTCTCGTCTCCACCGTCGAAGGATCGGCTGTCGTAGCGATCTACGACAGTATCTCCCAGGACGGCCTCGAACTCGACGAGCCATGGCTCGTTCATGCGGGAGCGATGGTCGGCGACGCCATCATTGACGTCGAAGGCATCCACGACCGCGACATCTGGATCGAGGCCTGGGCGGACCAGGCTCGTGAGCCGTCATTCGTCGAATGGGCACCTGACGAGATTCCCTTCGAATTCACCTCTCCGGCTCACGAACGGTTCTCGACTGCGGTCGCCTCTCGCCTCGTCGCGGCGTTGTTTTCCGAACCGCTTCCGCCACGCCAGGCGGCAATTCCAAGCACCGCACCGTTGGCATGACCTACTCTATCGTGACGACCTTCGTCTGCAACGCTCTGTAGCTTTGCAGAACGAGGCTTGGAGAACTGACCACGGGATAGCCGGCGAGGTGGTCGTGCATCATGCTGACGGCAAGCGCCGCGGCCGAGAAACTCCCGACCGCCAGTTGGGGAGCTGGACACGGCTTCCCTTCTCTCATCTGGGAAAGAATGGAGTCGACTACATCCAGAACCTCCTGGTCGAGGCTGCTCGCGAGACGGCCGACGAAGGAAATGTAGACTTCGGCGTAGCTGTTTGGATCGCCACCCGCCGCGCGGACTTTTTCGGTGTCTTCCGCGAGCAGCGATGGCCATGTGACAGTCGCATCCGGGGGAAGATGCCAAACGAGTGCGCCAAACCCCACGTTGATGGCCGTAAACAGCGACTTCCCCTGTCGCGCCGTTTCTTCGTGGAGACGAATGACCGCCGGCAGATCGACCGTGTCGACGGTGTCGAAGACGATATCGCAGCGACCGACGATCCTGGCGGTGTTCGACGCATCGAGGTTGGCCATGACCGCCTCGACCTCCGCATCCGGATTTATCTCGAGGATGTGCCTGCGAAGACACTCGACCTTGGATTTTCCTATATCTGAATGACTGTAAAACTGTCGGTTCAGATTATGGGCGTCCACGACATCGCCGTCCACCAGTATGAACTTGCGGAAACCCGTCCGCGCAGCGCAGATGGCCGGCGCGCTTCCCATACCGCAGCCAGCGATCAGCAAGGTCGCGTCTCCTATCGCCAGTTGCGTGTCGGCCGATATGTATCCCTTGTTCCGTGTCACGAGCGTCTGGTAGTCGAAAGCTACGGTCATCTGTCGCCCCTCATGCCGCCATTGCTGGTCTGTTCGCCGAAGCTTTCCGCTCGCCCGGCCTGATGACTGTCGTATGGATATCCTCGGAGCGATTTTCGAAAAAGGCCCATACCGCGGGACAGTCGTTACGAAGCTTCCGCTCCAATTCCCTCATGTCTATGGCGTGTGGCCGCACGCTTCCATAGTAGTCTGCCACAGGGCCGATCGGTCTGTTCGGAAATCCGAGCATGCCGAGCTTCCTTCCCTGGGCAGGTTCGATTGCCGCGACGAACCAGCGGGCGTCGATTTCCAAAGCGCGGTGGTAGGCAAGGCGCAGGAGCTTGAGCTGTATGAGGTCGGAGGCGTTTCGGGCGGGCGGATCGGCAAGGGTATCGGATGGCCGGAAACCGTCGTCCGGTGACCGCAACCTCTTCCGATAGTCCGAGCTGACCATCATCCTGCTGATTTCCACAGCGCCCCCTGGAGCGGGCACAGGGAAGTCGGTGTCGGTCGTCATGCCGTGCGCAAAGAGCGGCAGGTTTCTTTGGTCGGCGCATTCTACGACCCGGAGATAGCCTTTCGGAATGGCATCTCCGCCGTGGACGATGACGTGGGTGGATATATTATCGAATTCGTCCGTTTCCAGACCTTCCGGATAGTCAGCGGCGGGAAGGAACTTCTTTTCCTCGCAGTAGACCCGATACCTGAACCTGAAAACGTCTTCCATGACTTACCCCTGAATTTACAGGGGTAAGTATCGAGCCAAAGAAAATGAACTTAAATCACATAATTGGAATATTACGAGTTCCGCAGGAAACGGGCCTCTCTACTTCCCAATTGTCAACACATAATTGTTCGCATGCTAAGCTTCTGCCGGCGAAAACATTGTCGCTTGCGTCGGTCAGACGCAAGCACCCGATGGTCAGGCGGTCTCCAGACGGACCCCGCCGTCGTCGTTGTCCGCCTCGCGGCTCGCGCGCCTTGCTTCATGATCCTCGATGAACACAGGGACGGCGGCGGCCCTCAGCGGCACGCTGATATAATGCCCTTGCGCTTGCTGGCAGTTCACCTTCAGCCACCCGTACTGCTCCGGTGTTTCGACCCCTTCGGCCGTAATAACCATCCCGAGGGTCTTGCCGAGACTGATGACCGTGCGGACGATGGCTTCCCTCTCGTCCTTCACATTCAGTCCCTCGATAAACGACTTGTCGATCTTGAGCTTGTCGAACTTGAACTTGTGCAGGTATCCGAGCGACGAATAACCGGTTCCGAAATCGTCCAGCGCGATCCTGTGTCCGAGCGCCCTGATCCTTGCGAGGGTCGCAAGGTTGTCTCCGCTGTCGTTGAGGAGAGCGGATTCGGTGATTTCGAGTTCAAGTCTTTTTGGCTCCAGGCCAGCGTCGGACAGAGCCGACTTGATCGTATCGACGAGGGTCGGATCGAAAAACTGCCGGGTCGAGATGTTGACCGCCACCGAAACGTGCGATGGCCATGTAAGAGCCTGCTTGCACGCGGTCCTCATGACCCATGCCCCGACCGGCACGATCAGGCCGCTTTCTTCCATCAGCGGAATGAAAGCGTCGGGAGGGATCAGGCCACGCTCTGGATGGTTCCACCGCAAAAGCGCTTCGAAGCTGCATACCTTGCCCGTCGCGAGGTCTACGAGAGGCTGGTAAAACAGTTCGAATTCGTCGTTTTCCAGCGCGTTTGCGAGGTCCTGTTTCATGCCGTTGCGTTCGACCAGAAGGGTCTCCATGGCCTTCCTGAAGAAAGCGTGACCGCCACGGCCGCTGTTCTTGACCTCGTAAAGGGCGATGTCGGCGTTGCGTAGCAGGATATCGGCGTCGGTTCCGGGGTGCCCAAGCGCGACACCGATACTCGCTCCGATCCGCACGATGCCGTCTTCGAGCTGAATAGGCTTGGTCAGCGCGGTGCCGATGCCCTGCGCCAGAAGGCTGGCCTCCGCCTCGGAGAAATTGCTGATGACGACGGCGAATTCGTCGCCGCCGAGCCTGCAGACGGTTGCCGCGCCATCGACACATTCGAGCAACCGCGCCGAAACGTTCTTCAGCACCTCGTCGCCCACGGGATGGCCGCGCGTATCGTTGATTTCCTTGAAGTGGTCGAGATCGAGTATGAGGATTCCGACGTTGTCGCCGGCTTTCAGCTTCGCGCTCATGGTCCGGTGGAACGAGGTGCGGTTGCCAAGCCCCGTCAGCGGATCGCGCAAGGCGAGGTGTTCGATCTCGAGGCGTGCGACGCGGCGCTCGGAGATGTCGCGGAAGAAGATCGACAGTCCATCGGGTCCCGGAAACACGCGCACGTCCAGCCAGACGTTGCCATACGGGGCTTCGAACTCCGTCGCCAGTCCGAGCAATGCCGCTCTCCTGATCCGGTCACGTTCGGGGAAACCCGTCCCTGTATTGTGGGCCGCCCATAGCATGTCGCCGAGGCGCAATACGCCCCGCCCCGCTGAAAGGGTCGTCCTAGCGTGATCGTTGAAATAGGTCAGCCTCCCGTCGCCGTCGAGCACGATGACGCTGTCGCTGGTGCTTTCGAGTACCGCCGACACCCTGCGACGTCCCTCGGCCGCGACTTCGCTCAATGCTTGGTGACTATCGATGATCGAGCGTTCCCGAAGGCCCGTGACCGCCGCGAAAAGCAGGCCGAGAGCGATGGAGAAGCCGACGTAGAAGGGATTGTAACCGAACGCTCCGCATACGCTGCCCGAGATCATGAAGATGAGAATTGCAGCGCCCGGGATGGATGCCATCGCCGTTTGCGAATAGACCCTCTTCGCCTGACGATGCGTTTCCGCTCTCTTGTCGATGCAGAGATGTTCGATGGCGGCCCAGATCGACAGGCCGATGGAAGAGACCCAGAGAAACTGCGTGACGCCACCGAGGACATAAGTCCCCCCGATGACTTCCTTCGCGTAGGCCATATCCGCAATGGCTTCGGCTAAGACCGCACCGAGCAAAAGCAACAGCGTGAAGAATTTACGGCCGTGACTGAAAACGGCGATGGAGATCGCTCCGAAAGCGGCGACGCTGAACCAGAGGGCGGGGTAGAGGAACGCCGCCACGGTGGCGAAGTTTCCAAGGACGCCATGACTGATGTGGTCCCTGAGAATGAACAGACACGCGACAGTGATGGCGCAGTACACGAGAACGAAGTTGTAGACGCTGGTTCGCGTCACCTTGCGTGCGACCTCGCCGTACTGGGACATTCCAAGCCCGAAAGCGATCGCCATGAGGAAATAAGCCGCCTCGCGCACGCTTGGGAAGACTTCGTCCTTCCCCGCGATGATCAGGTAGGCTCCGTAGAGATTGCCCGCTAAATAAAGCAGATGGCCGACCGCGAAGCATTTCCACGCTCCCCGGGCGTCCTCGATACCGCGACGCGCCGCGATCACGCTCAGCGCGGCGGCGATCATTAAACCGACGACCTGGTAGAGGAAAAGCCATCCATCACGGCCTGCTTCGTCGAGCGCCAAGGCATCAGGGCCAAGCTTGAACGAAACAAGGAACGCGACGAAGAACACGGCCCCTCCGATACGACGGATGGCGCTAAAGATGTCCGGACCACGCTCGACCGACGCATCTCGAAGCTTTGTCGCGGTATCCGGAGAAGTCATGCACATCACCCCATTGCATCACGGCGCGTAAACGGCCGCAGTCGTCGTCCCTCTTATCGACCTCGCGCCTTACTTGCAACAGAAACGTGCGCCGTTTTCCACCAGCGTTAATTTCCGCTTAGGAAAAGGACTTTGGAGTAGAAATCGAGACCCCGCTCGCTTGAGCCTAGCGCGCAAACAAAGACTTCAACCGACTAAGACCGTTGCGGAGTCTGGATATTGGATCACCACCTGGAAAAGACGACATCGCCTCCGACGCGCACGGTTTTCGGTATCTTCCTTATCTCGGTGCCTCGTACCGTCAGCTTGCCGCGCACCGACAGGTCCTCCGGCAACGCGGTGATAGGCGTGTCGCGGATGAAAAGATCGCCTGCCACCACCATGCGGTACGGAAGGCTTTTCAGCTTCTTGTTCTCCGACAGCCTCAAGCACCCGTGGCAGCGGAAGCCGTCCTCGATCTTGCTGACGTCCGAACCCGACAGATCGATGTCTCCCATGAACCCGTGCCTCGCCGGCATGACGCCAAGCTGCGTCCAAGACAGGTCGGCTGGCCCGACGATGGACATTCCCGATATACCGCGGCGGACGTGCGCCCGGATGTCCAGTTCCGAAAGGGATATCCCGCTCTCGACGAGCAACTTCCTCGGCCAGGCTTCGAGCAGCTCTTCGTTGACGTTCTCGATCGCTCTCAGCGTCACTCCTTCCGGCAGATCGCCAGCGAAATGGACGCCTCCCTGAGGATCGAGCAGGAGATGGTTGATGCCCGTCCTGCGCTTCTGCCAGTAGCCATGACGCAGGAAGAACGGCCGCATAATCTCCGAGTAAACCGCTTTCGGTATGGTATTCGCCTTGCCCCATACCTGGATCAGCCTGTTGGTCTCCACGTTGATCTCGACGGTGACATGCGGCTCGTTCCGGTGGTCCCTCAGCGAGAGGATAGCCATGCCTGGATCGTTCAGCATGGCGTCATACGCCCCGTCGCCGACGCAGTGCTGCATGAAGTCGCTCTCGCGGTCTAGCGCGGAAGGTGTCTTCAGCTGGACAATTCGCCACCCCTCCCCGAAATCCATGAACATTCGCTCTTCGTCGGGGTCGAGCGCCACGACCTTCTGTCGGCTCGCTTGCCGCTTCTTGCTCCATGTATCGGCCTCCTTCGCGAGCGCGTCGATGGTGCCGCATTTCATCACCTTGCCCGGGCGTCCAAGGCCATCCGTTTTCGAAAGCCAATGGGCGTCCTCGACCACGGACGCGACAAGCCAGTCCATGATGTGTCTGATCTTGTCCGCGTCGGTCGCGACAGTCTTGCGGAACCAGTCGTCGTCGGTCGAGGTCTTGAGGTAGACACGGCGTATCGAGCAGTCGAACAGCGCGCGGACCTTGTCGATCGCAGCCTGCTCCATTCCCCTGAGCCGGGACAACTGCTCATCCCGAATGCGCGCCACCAGTTTTTCCGTGAAGTCCTTGTTCTTGCCCGCCATTCCATTCTCCGCCTCAAGCGGAAAAGGTTAGGCCCATGGCTCTGACCACGTCAAAAAGACGCAGCCCGCCGGTGGATTTGGGCGGGCTGCGTCTTGGTATGGCCGAGAAGGTCCGTCAACCGAGCTGATTTCTTTGCGAAAAGTCCATCACCAGGCCGTCGTGGACGCGCCAGAAGCCCTCTCGATAGGCCTCCGCTTCGCGCTTGCTCCGTATTCTGCAGGCAACCCCTTCGCTGCCATTGTTGTATCCGGCAGGCACCTCCTCGGCCAGCGACCGTTCCAAAAACTCGGTCGTGTTGGCCCAGTGCATGAACATGGATTCCATGTTCTCTTTGCTTGGATCGGCCTCCGCCTTTTCCAAGGCATCGCGGAAATTGAGCCACTCGATGACGACCGGCCTTTTGAAACCCTTGAGGTCCGCATGTCCGAGGATGTCGTTGAGCGACCGCTTCGCCGCTTCAAGCCCCTGTCGGGTCGGATCGCTGAGAAGCGTCTCGTCGAAGACCTCGAGGCTAAACGTCGGGAGGTCACGCATGGTCCATTGTCGGCGATGTTCGTTCCGCCCCTCCTGTTCCTGCTGTGCGCGGCGGAGCGCCTCGGCGGCGCACGCCTCCTCCAGCATGCACATGAAGCTGTGCGTCTGGTCTACCGGCATGATGGAGGCTACCCCCTTCGGGCTGCGCTCGCCTTCAGGCTCGAAAACGATCCCGACCTTCGGGGGAGCGTGAAACAAGTCGGCGAACAGTCTCGGCTCTGGACACCGTTCCCAAACCTCGCCGTTGACGACAACGAGATTCTCCAGCGCGGCCGCGATGGTTTCCAGTGTCGTTTCCCTCTCGTCCGTGACGGTTGCGCGGGTGTTTTCTTCGCTTTCGATGTAGCGGACGATCTGGTCCCGCCTGTCGGGGAGCGGCGTCTGGCCTTCTCCGTTTCGAAGGAAGTAGGACGGAACCAAACTCCCGATCGTACGCAGGTTCACACGGTCGGAGCCATCGTCGATCGGAAAATAACTGGCAGACTGGATCGACAGTTTTGGACGGTAGAACTGGCCGTCCATTTTCCTGACCTCGATGAGATAGGGAATGCCCTCCGGCGAGAATCCTTCAATATCGCAGACCCGCGGCGCTTCGGAGGCGTCGGGAATGTCGAATTCGGCCCACCCGCCCTTGTGGCAAGGGGCAATCTCGCCGTTTTCGATCGACGTGGCCGAGTAGAGGAAAGGGAATGTGACGCGCATCGTGTGTCTCCTGGTCGAACCAGGATTAATCCCGGTATCGACAAGGCACAACATGGGAACCGCTGGTCCATTCGGAAACTACGGTTACTCGTGTCTCATGGAGAAGGCAGCTTCGGCCCCGTGATTGGGCGGGCCGACCTTACAGCCTCGTCGAACGCGTCCACGGCATCGACAAGGCGTTCGTCCAACGGGGATTCGCTGCCCCTCAGCCTGATGCGCATGGCCAATCCTGCCGCCTCCTCGTAGACGTCGGATAGGTCGGCCGCCTCCGCGTTGAAGCCTTCTCGTACCAGTTCGACCATCGAATCCAGCGCGTCGGCCAGTTCGGCCTCCCTTGGCCGGGAAGCTTTTGGAGTCCTGACTTGGTCCGGCCGCAGCAGGCTGTAACCACCTATCTTGAAGACCGCGCCACCAAGCTCCGATTTCTCGTCGGACAGAACGATCGTATTGCCTCCCGCCTCGAGAACTGCGCGGCACAAATGCAGGCCAATCCCCGCCGATCCCCTGCCGGAGATGCTCGGGTCGAAGACGCTGTCACCCATCCCCGGCCTAACACCCGGCCCGTTGTCCGCTACGATGACAATGTCTTTCCTCTTGAGGACAGGCGTACTCGTGTCCGTCTCCTCGTCATAATCCTCGCCCATGTATTCGACCGTCTGTACGTCGAAACGGACCACGGCCGGCTTCTTTCCCGCATTGTAAGCCCACTGGTAACCGTTGCGGACGAGGTTGCTGAAGACCGACAACAATGCCCGGCTCTCTGCCGCGAAATCGGACTTCAGAAAAGCATCGGTCGTCTCGATCACGAGGTCGCCGTTGCCAAGCGCCCGGGTGAATTCATGCTTGACCATCTCGATCGCCTGCGCGGCTTTAGGATAGTAGCCGCTCGTCGACTGTTTAAACCGGCTTAGGAAGCTGAAATCGTCGTCGAGCCGCTTCACAGTCCACTTCAGCCCCGCGACCCTCTTGTCCTGCGGATAGGTCGAGGCGAAATGCTCTGCGTCGTAACGAAGCGCCGAGAGGAGGCCGTTCGTTTCGTGCATGGTCATCTCGGTGGCGAGACCGGCCAGCGCCCATTTCGTCAGAAGGCCTATCTTCGCCCGTTCGCGATTCAACTGGTTTTCGCTATAGAGGACGAGTTCCTCCGGGGTCGCGTCGACACCTGCGAACACGGCGTCGTCTCCGAGCGGGACGTAGTCGTCGTCGAGGGCGGTCATCGTAGTGGCAAGCCCGCGCTCGATACGCAAGTCGCGGCGATTGCGCCTCAATTTGAGCGCTGCTTTTCTCAATCGTTCCATGTCCCAATCCCCGGTTTTACCCAACGTGGCGTTCGAGACCGCGAAAAACAAGTCCTCCCGCTGGTTCCTCGCTTGTCGGTGCCGCATGCTCCAATGAACGCCGGGTCTTCGATTTCGGCTTCCCACAATACCTCCGGCGGGCGACAATCTCGCGGAGAGAAACGGAGACTTCGATGGCCATCGAATACAAGGTCAACCTGCATCGCGTCAGGAACGAACTGAAAGAGGGCGACCTCGTGATCGTCAACCTCGACAAGCATCGCTGGGTCGGCGAATACCGCACTGCGGAAACATCGCTTGGCCGTGTGATCAAGGGCGGCAAGAACAACGTCGAAATCGAAGTCGCCGACCTCGGTGTGCTGAAGGGAGAACGCCCCGGCTATCATTCGTCGAGCCTCGACCTCAAATATCCGAACAGGGAATTTCTTGTCTACGCCGTCAACCAGTTGCGGACCAACGACGAGAAGATCGTGTACGAGTATCTCGACCGACTCAAAGCCGTCGAAAATCTCAGTTCGGCCGCCTTCCACGTCACCGCGATCAACGAGAACGGCATCTACGGACGGCTGATCGGGCAAAACGACCTGTCGCTGAAGTCCGATCAGAGCGAGTTCACCACATCGGACGAGTTCGACGGGTCTAGCATCCAGATCGCCACGCAGGGTGCCGCAGAGATCACCGATGTCTTTCCCGCGCGGATCGAAAATCTGCGCAAGTCTCTCGCTCAAGTTACGCCGGTTCCGGACGTAAAGGCGGGAGACATCCTGATCGCACGCCATTTCGGCTTCACGTTCGAAGACGGGACGCCTTTCGTGCGCCTGCTGGACATTGCCGTCATCGGCAATGCGGAAAACACGGCCGACGCCGTTGCCTTCCTCGGCCTTGACGACCTCCCGGTCGAACCGAACCACGGCTTCGCCTCGACCCTGTCCAGCGCGTCGCAGATCAACCGCGACTACGAGATCGCCCGCTCGAGGACCGAACCGTCCACCGCACTCGTGCTGTTCTACAAAGACGGCGATGAAATTCGGAACCACACTTTGGGGTCTTCCGGCTACACCGCATACGTCTGCGACGACCTCAACATCTACTTCGATGGCCAAGTGCACGAACCCGGCCTCTACACAATTCACGACCTGGCCATCCGGGGCTACCAGTCCCACGACGGTGAATGGGATGCCGACCTCGAGGGCGACTTTCGTGCCGCGACGCCGGAAGACGTGGAGCGCCTGTTCGGCACGGAAGCCATCGATAGCGAGATCGTCGCGATCCTCGAAACCGACGAAGACCCAACGGGCATCGCAGAGCGTTACATGGAAATGGCTCGTCAGGCCGTTTTCGATGAGAAATTCGGCACCGAGCATATGGTTTTCGCGCGCCACCGAATGGGTGTCCCAGCCATCGACGCCCGCCCGGTCCCGGCAGAGGATATTCTGAACCCGGCCTCGATCGACGCTTTCCTCACCGAACACATGTCCGCCATCGAGCCAGAAATCCTTCGCGAGCAGATCGTGGCCGCCATGAAAACGGAAATCCTCGATCGAGGTCGCGTCTTTGAAGAGGTCGCCCCCACCGACGAAGAGGCCGAAGCGTTCGCCTCCCGTAAGACTTGGCAGTCCCGAGGCAAGACCGTCGTCTTCGTTCCAGATGACGCACTGATCGCCGATACGCGAGCCGTCGTGGCTGCCGTTTCCGCGAATGCCGCCGCCCTCGTGAGGAAAATCGAAGCCGGGGCGAACTACTCCCGCTCCCCGTCCATCAGACATCTCATGGGCAAGCTCGTTCAGCCCCTGGTGGCCGATGGTCTCAAGCCGTTCTCCAAGGCGCGGAACGTCGATGGAGAGTGGCTCTTCGTCGGAAAGCACAAACGCGAAGTGACGCTGGCACTTGTAGTCGATGGAGTTCACCTCGCGACGCTCGTGTCCTCCGGCGAGAAATCACGCCTTCTGACCCGCTTCGGCATGGGATTGACGAATTCGAGTTACGACGTGGCGACCTCGATCCGCCGCCATGTCTCGGTCGACAACCAACTGCGCGACGCCGACAGGGCCATCGCCGAGATCGAGGCGCGCCGTGAGGTGTACGGCGACTATTTCCAGCCTGTTGCGGACGGCGTCCATGAGCTACACACGAGCACGATCCACATCGTCGACGGCGTGATGCATCGGGAAGACGGTCCGGCCATGGTTCGAAGGCCGCGCTTTGTCGGCGATGACGCTTACGAGGAGTATCGCTTCCGAGGCAATCTCCACCGCGACGACGGTCCTGCTCTCGTCTTGGGGGACCAGTCCGTGTGGTACCGCCATGGCCTCGAGCATCGCGTCGACGGCCCGTCGGCCCTCATCGGTCAGGAGCGGGAATACCGACAGTACGACCGTCTCCACCGCGACGGCGGTCCGGCGATCGAAAGCCCTGGCCTCACGGGATGGTATCGCCATGGGAAGGAGCATCGCGAGGATGGGCCGGCGTTGATCTACAGGAGTTCACAGCACCATTACCGCGGCGGTCTTCTGCATCGTGTGGGTGAACCTGCGATCGAGACGGACAACGGGTTCGATGCCTACTACCAGAACGGCCGCCTCCACAATCCCCATGGCCCGGCGGCCGTCTACGCCGATGAAACGGTCTATGCCATCGACGGAGAACAGATGACGGAACAGGATCACCAACGCAGGACAGCACGCATTACCGCTTCCGCTGGACCCTCGATCTGATCGACTAGGCCGCCGCCTCCTTGCCATGGAACGCGGCGGCTTTTCCTTTGGCGACTTTCCAGCAAATGACGGCCCAGACGGCCGATCCAAGAATCACGGCGAGATCGACGATCATCATCGGGTCCAGTGACGACAGCGCCGAGAGATCGAACGCCCATGAACCCAGATCGAGCGATGCCGTTTGAGGCATGCGCCGTACTTCTTCTGCCATCAGGAGCGTGTCGTTGCTGGCGATCCATTTGTGGTAGACCATTTTCTCCAGAAGACCCAAGGCTAACGCGGCCGCACCGACGACCGAAAAACCCATCAGGGCGAACCGATAGCCCGCCTTGAACACCGCGATGATCAACAACGACGCGAGCAGTAGCGCCGCATTGGCGGCGTAAAGGCCGACCTCGTCATGGAACTGGAAGACGACCGCGTCAGGTCCCGGCGAGGCAGGCCACTTCGCCAGCATCATGTAAGTCGCTGTCGCCGACCGCGCGAACGCCGCCTGGCCGTAGGTGATGGCGAAGACGACGCAGAGCCACATCGAGAACAGCGCCCACTGTCCCGCCGAGCGGTGGCTTATGCGGAAGAGCTTGTGGTTGCCGAGTCCTGGCATGCGATCGATCCGTCGACGAATGCCACCATCGTCCGATGCCGGCGCAGCAGGGTCAATGTCGCCCTACATTCGTGGGGTTTTTCCCGACGCGGTGTTCTTCGACTTCTCAGGATTGTTGGCGGCTCTGGTTCTTTCCCGGGCCTCGTACAGGTCGGCGATGTCGATGCCGCAGTTTTCTATGTTCGCGTACTCGAACTCGATCTCTTCGACCGTCGTCCATGTGCGCATCTTATCCGCGTCCAGCTCTTTCGTTTTCAGGAGCGACGCGACACCGACCTCGGGTGTCTTCATACGGGTCAGAACCGCTCGCCTGCCCGCGAATACCCATTCGCCCTGTTCGGATACGCTGCCCAGGAACATGTGCAGCGTTCCTTGAATCCACAGCTCGCGAGGCATGACGATGTTGGTGCATCCCTCGCAGGTGAAGTCCCCGTGGACCTTCATCCGCGGCGGCAGCTTCAGCTCCCGCAGGTGGCGGATGTCCATGCTTCCCCGCACGACGATCCCGTCCGGCATGTTTTCGACGGGATGCGGCACCCAGTGTTGATCATAGACAATGGCACCAAGCTGCCCGACACGGATGCCGCGCTCGCGGAACATCGGCGCGAGCATCAGGCCGTACTCAATGGTCGGCGGCTCGTTCTGTTTTCCGTAGCACTGCAGGACGATCGGTCCACGCGCCGGGCGAAGGTCCAGTTCGATGGTGACGTGAGCCTTCCCGAACCTGTCACGCAGCGAAAGGTAATCGTAGTGTTCGGAGCCGACCTTGTGATCGTATGCCCCCTGCCCGACGCAATGCTGCATCTCGCCACTCTCGCGGTCCAACGCCTCAGGGGTCAGCAGGCGGACGACGTGATAACCGTCGTCAAGTTCCGCATAGAGTTCCTCCGCGCCCTCGCGCAGGACGACGGCGCGATTCTTCTGGGAAAACTTGGCCATCGCCTTGTTGGCCTCCGTGACGATCGCCTCGACGGAGCCGAACTTCATCAGCTTCCTCGGTCGGCCACGGGTATCGGTGGCCTTCAACCAGTCCTCATCTGTCAGAACGGCGGCCGTTAGCCAATCGGCGATGTGGGTCGCCTGGCTGGCAGTGATCAGGCTCATCGGGAAGGCTCCGCCAGCGGCCGCATTTTCCAGAACCCTGCCGACCGACAGTTCGAGGAGCCTCAGCACCGTCTCGTCCTCGGTCAGTTTCCAGAGAAAGCTCGCGATGTCCGGTCTTAGCTTCTTCGTCATGGACCGGTCTTTTTTCCGAGGTTGCGTGACATGTTGGCGATCATTCTTTCCATCGGCCGCGGGAACAACTGGTCTCCAAGAGGATGTAACACGTCTCCCCTGACGACCGTATCACTCGCGACCCGCCTCAACCGCGTTCCGTAGCATTTAAGATTGCCTTCGATGACGACACCGTCCGGGAATTCGGTGATTGGCGTCTCAGATATATTCACATCGCCGCGTGCTCGGAACCCCTCTGGCAGCGTCCTTAAATCGCTGCCTTCGAGTCTGAGTTCGCCGTTTGCTTCGAATCCGTCTGGCAAGGCGCGAAGCGACGAATAGGAGGCGTCGAGGCCACGACCTATCGCGATATCGCCGGGAAGCTCGACGACGTCCGTCTTGGAGATGAAAAGCGACCCACCCACCGAGACACCTTTGCCGATCTCCCGGAGCTTCGATTTCGAGGCGTCGAGTTCGACATGGACATGCAAACCATCCGGGATTTTCTCGACCAATGTCCCGTCGATGCTGAGCCGCCCCCAAACCTCGCGAACGGTACCCAAAGACCGAAGGGGAGTGTTGGAAGCGATGATCGACGCGCCGACATAGAGGTTCTCGGGCAGCGTCTCGATGCCTGTCTTGGAAAACGTGAAATGGCCGCCGACGTACAGACCTTCCGGCAGCTTTTTGATCGGATTGCCGCTGACGTCGAGACATCCGTGCACCACCAACCCCTCGGGCAGTTCGGTCAGTCCTGCGCTGATGATGTCCACGTCCTGCTTGACCGTGATGCTCGACGGGTATGACGTGAACTCGGTCTCGGTGATTTCGAGCGATCGGACTGTCAGGCCGTCTGGGAGACGGACATTGGCCGGCATCGTTTTGAGTTTCAGGTCGCGGACAGCCTCTAGGCCGGTCAGGTCGTCAAGCTTCTGGCAGCCTTCGATCAGAAGGTCATTTCGCGATCCGAGGCCTTTCGGCAGCCGCGACACGCTCGATCTTCTGATGCTGATCGAATTTCCCAGTTCGACCGCGTCGGCGATCGCGTCGCATTCCGATGCCCCGACGTATATCTGAAGAGCCCGCAGGATTCGCGGGGTTCCGACCAAGGTGGATTCGCGGACGCGATAGACCTCGGCGACGGTCAGTTCATCCGGCATCCTTGTGATTTCGCACCGCTCGATATGGAGGTCGCCTTTGACCGTCAAATTTCGGGGAAACTCGACCGTCAACCCGATTAGAGAGATTCCGCTGCAGAGAACGACCCCATCCGGCATCGCGGTGATGTCGTGACGTCTTCCATCCACATCGAAAACCCACCTGCTCGTGCGGGATAGCTGCCTCGGCTTCCATCCCATCGCGATCAAGAACGCCGCAAGCCGGTCGATGTACTCGGGAAGGGGTTCTTCGTTCTGCTTGCCCTGCATCTGGGCGTTCGACCCGTCCGCCATGGAGACTTCCATCGTCGCGTGCGGCTTCCCGAAAGGGTCCCGCAGAGAGTAGTAGGCCCATTCGTAGCCGGCCACCTTCGTGTCGTATCCGCCTTGTCCGATACAGTGCTGCATTTCTCCACTCTCGCGGTCGAGAGCTGATGGCGTCAGGAGACGGACCACATACCATCCGTCGTCGAGCTCATGGGCAAGCTCTTCATCTCCGTCCGCGATCCGCAGCCCGCGGCTCTTCTGGGCGAACTTCATCATCGCCTTGTCGGCTTCCCTTGTGATCGCATCCATACTTCCGAACTTCATCAGCTTCTTCGGTCGCCCGTGCTCGTCGACGACCTTCAACCACGGCTCGCCGTTTGTAACGGCGGCGGTTAGCCAATCTCTTATGTGTTCGTGCTCGGGAAGCACCTGGCGATCAATAGCAGTCTCCGTAGACTTCGCCTGGTTGAGCAACACGCGGCCGAGAGAGTAGGCAAGCAGCTTCTGAACGGCGGTGTCGGGTGTCAGTTTGGCAAGCAGGTTGCCCACGATCGTCTTCTGGTGGTCGTAGAACATGCGGATCATCCAATGCCGGGAGCGCTATTTTTCGCCTTCGCCTGCGCAACTGACAACGCCGACCGGATGTGTTGCCCGCCGATAACGGCATGCTCAATGCCGTGCACATCGATCTCTGTGTAAAGGTGGCCGCCTACGCATAGTCCGTGCGGCAAACGGTCGACGTCGCCAAGGACGAGATGGCCTCCAACGTCGAGACCGTTCGCCAATACCAGCGGGCCGCTTCCGCTCAGCTTCAGAAACCCACCGAAAAAGGCGCGGCCGACCTCGCGAAGGGCACCGCATTGACGGGCGCACACGTCGCGGTGGAATTCAGCGTCGGATGGGATGGCGACGATCTCCGAGCGGTCAAAGACCGCGTCTTGCTTGACGACAAGGCGGCTTCCGATGTGCCGAACGCTCGAAGACTTTGCCCTAAGCTGTCTGACAGTTAGGTCGGAAGGCAACGCTTCCAGTTCGTCACAGTCGGAGACGAATAGACTGTCCAGCGTCAATCCGTCCGGCAGCGACCTGCATTTCGAACGGCTGATATCGAGGCTGCCGCCTAGCTTCGCAGTTCCGGGGATTTCCGGGAAAGTGCATCCCCAAGCGGTCAGTCGGGCGCTGACCTCAAGATCGGCAGGAAGCGCCTTTAGAGGAGTGAAGCTGACATCGAGTTCCTTCAGTACCATGCCTTCCGGGAGTTCAGTGATCGCGGCTTCTTGTATTGAGAGCGACGAATAGCCGTAAATAATCTCCGGTAACCGTTCCTGCTCGTATCCTCTGAGACTTAGGAGGCCCGATACCTTGATGGGGTTCTTTAGCTCCAACCAAGGCACCAAACTCAGCGACAGGCTCTCCACGCAATCGAGGTTTCCAAGGTCTCTTATGGCGCACTCCGTGAGGGTTAGGTCCCTATGAACCACCAGCGTGTCAGCGAGCTTCGAGACTGAACAATCGTTTATGGCAACCGATCCTGCTTCGAGGCTGATCGCGATCTCGTCCCATGTGCAATTGGAAACTCGTAACGTTCCGCCGACCTTCAGATCGTCGCACTTGGTGACACCGTCCGTCCGCTCGAGATCGAGATTGCCTGACACGGTGAGTCTGCTTGGCATACGAACGTTGTCCGAGTTCCGGATGGTGAAGTTACCCCTGATCTCGAGCTTCTCCGGAAACGCGATGATCCCCTCGTTCTCGATATAGACATGGCGGTGGATCACGGCCCCGCTCTCGAGATTCCGGAGGTCGACAAAATTGTATTCCTCGTCGATGAATCGCGTCTTGCCGAGATAGACCCTGTCAATCCCGAGGCGCTTTGCCTTCATCATCGGAAGCAGGATGCGGATGTAGCGGTCCTCGGGGTTCTTGTTCTGCTTCCCCTGAAGCTGAACGATCTCTCGTTCACCGGCCGAGACTTCCATCGTCGCGTGGGCATTGCCGGCCGCATCCCTAAGCGAGAAGAACTCGGCCGATCCCTTTGCGAGCGCGTTGTCGTACGCTCCCGCGCCGATGCAATGCTGCATCTGGCCTGATTCCTTGTCGAGTGCCGCTGGCGTAAGCAGGCGGACGACGTAGTAACCGTCCGCGAGCGTCATGACGAGTTCCTCGTCTCCCTCGGCGATCTCCATCACGCCTGCCTTGCGCGCCTCGATGAGCATCGCCTTGTTCGCTTCCTGCATGATCTGCTCGAAGCTGGAGAACTTGAGAAGTTTTTTCGGCCTACCCTGATCGTCGGTGTTGGCGAGCCACGCCGCTTCGTTGACGACGGCCGCCGACAGCCAATCTGTCACGTGCATGACGTCGAGCAACGAGCCGATGCCGTCGTGAATCGGCTTGTGCTGCCTGGCGTTCCTGAGCATCAGCCTGCCGACGCAATAGGTGAGGAGCAGGCGCACCCGTTCGTTGTCCGTCATCTGTTCGACGAATGCCGCGATTTCCGCTTTTTGCCCAGAGGTCGTCATGGGGAAACCGCCATTGTTGCGGCGGCCGCCTGTTGTGCGCGCCAATGCCGCACCTCGTTGTATTTCGACCATCCGCTGTCAATTTCCGGGATATCAGACCGCACGCGATTTCCGATCTCCGCGCATTCCGGGATCGACCGGATATCGGTGCAGGTGATCGTGAGGTCGGAACCGACCACAAGGTTCTCCGGAAGTTCGGCGATTTCGTTGTGGTGAAGGCAGAGCGACCCTCCGACCCGCAAGCCGTATGGCAGGGCGGTGACACAGGAATCTGTCAGGTTAAGATCGCCAGCACATTCGAACCCGTCTGGAAGGGTCTCGATCAACGTTTGCCCGGCGACGATATCTCCCCAGACATCCATGTCCGCAGGTAGCGTCGTGATCGGGTTGCCCGAAATTGCCAGATTTCCTTCAACGACGAGACCGCGACCGATAGACGTCACTTCAGCGCTGTTGGCCTTGATCCTGGCCGCCCTCAGATTGTCGGGAAGATTTCCAAAGCTGCCATTGTCCAACGTCAGGAAACCTCCGACAGTCAGCCCATGTGGCAGCGTGGCGGACGAATAAGCGAGGTCCAGGTCTCCCCTGATCGACTTCGGACCGAAATGCTCCATGGCCAACCCTGTCGCGTGTAGCGAATGCGTGACCAGGCCTCCTGGAACCACGGTGATTTTCGTGCTGGAGATGTTGAGCTTTCCTTTGACGGTCACGGGGGGAAGGAACGCCACCTGCGTGTACGAGATGTCAACGTCGCCGCCGATCTTGGCTGTTCTCGGATATTCCTTGAGACGGGACGAACTCGCGTCAAGCTTGCCGCCGATGCGGATGTTCTCCGGCAGGCTTTCGATCCTCGCTCCCTCAAGGGATAGGCTTCCGGCGACGTACCCCAATCCGGCGAGGCTCTCGATTCCTGTTTTTCCAAGGTCCAGAGAACCATGAAACCTCAGGTAACGCGGCAGCTTGTCCATGGAAGTCTTCCTGAAAGAAACACTGCCGCCCGCCTCGCAGTGAGCGATATCGCCTTCCATCAACACGTCGTAGATCGTCAAATCACCTCCGCTCACAATGCGCGCAGGCGCAGTGAATGGGCGGCATTCCTTGATCGATATCGAACCGTCAGCCTCGACTTCGCTCGGAAAGCCTTCGGGAAACGAGCAGTGCGAAAGATCGATCTCTCCCCGTACGCGCAGTTTTTCCGGCATCTTCAACGCGGCTCTGGACCTCCTGAGATCACCGATGACCTCGGAACATCCAGTGAGGTCCCATGCGTCGACGACCTTGTAGTCGTCGGCGTAAACGTAACGCAGGTCGGTACGGTCTGTTTGAACCAGGTATTCCTCGCGTCTCAGCAACGGGGCGATGGCTTCCAGATACTCTCTGTTCGGCTGTCTGTTCTGCTTCCCCTGCAACTGAATTACCCGACCGCCTTCCACCTCCAGGGTGGCATGGGCTTTCCCGTTGCGATCCCGCAGCGACAGGTACTGGAACCTCCGGTCATGCAGCCGATCATCATACGCCCCGTTGCCGATGCAGTGCTGCATCTCTTTCGACTCCCGATCGAGAGCCGCCGGTGTCAGGAGACGCACGACGTGGAAGCCGTCGTCCAGCGTCATCACCATTTCCTCGTCGCCGTTTCGCAGGGCCACCTCACGGGTCTTCTGGATGTAGCGCAACATCGCCTTGTCGGCTTCCTTGACGATGGCCTCCATCGTCGGAAACTTGAGAAGCTTCTTGGGCCGGCCAAGCTCATCGACATTCGAAAGCCAATGTTCGCGGTTGGCGACCGCGGCCGTTAGCCAGTCTGCGATGTGTCTTCCCGCTTCCTGGTGTTCGGGATGCTCCGTCGGATTGTAGTCGTCTGGCTGGGTGTTATAGAGGACACGACCGACCGAATAGGCAAGCAGTTTCAGCACCCCTGAATCCGTTGACAGGACGCCGATGAAAGCGCCGATTACCGAGTATTTCCTGTTTGGTCTTCGCATGGCGTGTCCCGAATTTTCCTCACTTAGCCATGGGGTCATGCTTTTGGCAACGTCGCTTTGACACCCGTGTGGGGCTGGCCTATCCTTTTCGGAATTTCGGGGGTACGGCAATGGAAGACTTTGACTACATCATCGGGACGCATCCGTTTGACGTCAGGATACGACGTGCCGACGGTAAAACGAGCTTGGGTATCACTGTCGAACGCCGACGGGCCGAGTGGATCGCGGTCTTCCCCAATAAGATGGTCGAAGTCGACCGTGACTCGCTTCTGTCTGCGCTGATCACGTTCTGGCCCAAGATTGCCGGCCCCTATGCCGGATTTCCAGCATCGAAGTTCATGATGGACCTGTCCATGTTGGCTGGATACCTGCCCGAGGGTAAAATCCACTTCGTCAGGGACGGCCACGAGGTTTCGTTCAGATTCACGGATCATCAGGTCGACTTGGGTTCGGAATCGGTCATTCCCGTCGAAATCCTTCTGGCACTCGGCAATGTGATAGCGTCCGACGCTCCGGCCCATCTCCAGACGATGTGGAACCGTGCGTCATCTCAAACTGCGCTGCCGCCCTTCCCCCTCGAGAGAATGGAGGACATGACCCAACCTGACTGGGACAGAGCGAGCGAGACAGAATGGTACGCGCGGGCTGTAGGTCAGGACGTTGAAACATACTGTCGTGTCGCGAAGTGGCTTCACGCCCGCCAGCTCGCCTTCGCGGTCGGCCATCCCGACCACGCCGAGGAGCCTACCCAAGCCGAATACGACGTCCGCCACGCTCCGTCCGTGACGCTGTCCGATGCCGAAATCGACGCCATCTATGCACTTTCGGCACCGAAGCTCGGATTTACGCTCGACGAGATGCATCGGGATGCCGTCGCTGGAAGGAACACCTCCGCCCGCGACGTGACCGTCTTCAAGCGGTTTTTTCCGCGCGGTTCGAAAGCGGACGCAGCTCGCTCAGTGACCGACTGAAGGGTGGGCGACCGATGGATCGCTAGGCCACCCCTCTCCCGATACGACCGCCCCGACCTCTTCTCCTCGTGCGTCGACCCGTCTCCAGTGCCAATGGTTCACTAGACGCTGGCCACCATCGGCGAACTGTTCCCATAGCTTTCCCGACAGGATTTTCACCGGATACCCGTCGGGATGAGCGACGATGTCGCCTGGCTCCCATCGCGGCAAGGCGAAGGACCGTTCGGTTATCTCTCTCGCGATTTCCCGCATGCGCTCGGAGTCGTCCGTCATACACATCACCTCTTTCAATCGGTCACGATCTCACTTTCAATTGGTCACGCGCCGACTTTCAATCAGCCGGAACCTGGCTTTAAATCAGCCGGACCGTACCTCCTCATCCGCCTGAAGATCAACCATCCTGTCGTTGTCACTTGCCCGCGCTAAAGATATCCATTTTCAAAAGCCAGGGATATGATCGGATATGTCAGTCAACCGCGATATCGGAAGAATAGAAACCCGCTGGGTCCACCCCGAAAGCGTCAAGGCGGACGAGGTTCGCCTGTTCGCGGCCCACCGAGCGATCGCGCTGAAGGGTCATGCGAGCGAATTTCCCCTCGCTATCAAGACCTTGCTGTCGGCCCCCATGATTCCTGCCGACGGCGGACCCGCCAAAGTCGCCACTCTCGAAATCGACGTGACGAGGAAGCTCCTTGTCCATAACCGGGCGGAGCTTTCCTTCGCGCTTTCGGTCACGACCTTCGACGAGGAAGGCGACGCTACGAACCATGTTTTCTGTCGCTATTCCGATCCTGCCAGATTCGGCGATCCCGGCCTCGTCGTCGGCGGGAGCGAATACCATTCCCACTTCGTCCATCACCCGGACTACATTAGAAACCTGATCATCGACGACGCCCAGCGCGCCTTCTCGGAGGGTGTCGCCGCCCTGGCTCAATCCAACTCTTACGAACAAGGCATCGATGCGCTGCGCAAGCGCATCCGCGGCGATGTAGATGCCGCTTTTGACAACATCTTTTACGCGGCTGACAACGGAACCGGGATGGTCTTCTCTCGTTCGACGTCGCCCCGCCTTGTCATGGATGACCGCTACGGAGAAATCGTTCTTGACCTGGGCGGCCGACGTTTCGATCCCGTGTCCAGTTGGACTCAAGGGTTGATATCCTTCCCGGCCAACCTCGCGAAGAGCGCTACCGAAATCCGCGATGCCGTGATTTCGAGCGAGGCGGGTTCCGATGTGATGATCGACGGCAACGGCGGATGCGACGCCCGAATCAACGGCGGTTACAAGTTTATGGACACGGCCAAGCTCGATGCCGTGCGGGACGCCGAGTTCGCGATCTACGCAAACGCGGTTTGCGACATGGCGCGGGCCGTCATGGACTATCCCGGCGCGACGGAGTTTTCTACTGACACCCGTATCGCATGCTCCTGGTTCGCGAGCATCGAACCGCTTGATTCCGACTATCCGATGGACATGATCGCCAAAGCCTGGGACGACCACCTCGTCGACCTCCGCGCCACGCTGCGCGATGACGACGACGCCTTCTCGGAATTCCTGAAGGCATCGGAATGGCCTCTGAAGGCATCGCCGATCACCGTGATGGCAGCCAAGCTCAACAAACTGCTGGACCGCGACATGCTGTATGGACTGGATGCCAACAAGGCGAAGCCCGCCTCCCCAGCCCCGAGGGTCTAACATTTGTCCGGGCAGCTACAGGGCGACGACCTCGTCAAATACAACATCTCAGAAACGCTCCTGCGGCTCACCGACAACGACGATGTCGCCAGACTCGCGGTGATCGGGATCGGCCGCGTGCTGTTCCGCCACCACAAGAAGGACGGCAACTGGGGCGATGTCTTCGATGCCTACCTCGTCGAAATCCGTCACATCATCGACTGGTTGGCCTCATCCCTCGTTGACGGAGACGAATGGCTGAAGCGCGTCGACGCGGAAGACCGCCCCCTGAAGCTGATGAAAATGCATTCGATCGACCAGCTCAAGGCCGAAGCCGACAAGGCATTCGCCAAGAAGATGCAGAAGATCGAGACGAAGATCACCCTCCCCGGGGACGAGCGTCTGCATATGAAACTCGCGGACGGTTTCAGCGTCGTCAGATTGCTCACGCCAGGAGCGCTGGACCGCGAATCCACCGCCATGCAGCATTGCGTCGGCCTCGGGGGTTACGATCATCATCTCGCGGACGACCGGCGGGGCCTCTTCTCGCTTCGCGACAGTTTCAACAAACCGCACGCGACCATAGAACTCGACATGGTGAGCAAGCAGCTTATCCAGCTTTCCGGAAAGCAGAACAGGCTTCCCATCTCGAAATACCTGCAACTGCTGGCCCCTTTCATCGCCGCCGAGGCCGTGAATTGTCCCGAGACCATCTCGATGGGCTTCGTCATCGGAAAGGACGCCATCGTTCATCACGCTTCCGACATTCCCGACGGAGCCGAGTTCGAGGGTACCTTGTCCTTGCAGGGATACGATGGCGACGATGGCGACATCCGCATCCCGTGCGGTATAAAAGTCGACGGCGATCTCGTTCTCGACCAGACGTTCACGGAAATCCTCTCAAAACCCGGAACCGTCTCCGGCCATATCCACGCGCGGGGCTTGGACCTGCCGGACATCTCGCCCGACTTCGTCTTCGGCGGCCTGTACTGCGACGGCTCGTGGCTCGGAAACCTGCCCGACAACCTGCACATCCGCGGCAACCTCGTCCTCAAGCAATGCCGCAAGGTCGTGTTGCCGCGCGGCTTGGTGATCGACGGCGATCTCGACCTGACACAGGCCGACGTCCACGAGATTCCGGACGACATCGTCGTCAAGGGAAGCCTGATGGTCGCCAACACCGCCCTGACCCATCTGCCGGCCGGTCTTTCGATCGGTGGCGGCCTGTTCGTCGGCGGCACCAAGCAGCTCGAAGAGGTTCCCGCGGGCTTTTCCGTAGGCGGCAACCTCATGCTGCGGGACTCGTCCGTCCGCTATATCGCAGAGGGCGTTACGGTCGGCGGCATGGTCAGCGTCCACGCCGACGCGGCAGGCGAACTGGAGGTGGCGGCCAGCGCCGAAATCGACGGCGGCTTCTATTTCAGGCCGACCGCCACGGTACGGAGCTTCGAGGGAAGAATGTCGATGACGACCGACGAGTTCAAGGCGGCCACTTCGCGTGTTGCCACCCCACAGCGGAAAATCGCCGGCCTCGGCTGAAGCTAGAAGACAATCGTCGCAATAGGCGTCCGTCAGCGCCTTTGCCAACGCCTTTTGCGCCTCAGCCCATTCAGGGGCGCATTCGGCGAGACCCGGCCGACGGACCATCAAGTCTTCAATTACCTTGGATGACTAGGGCCTGTTGAAGGCTTCGGCGGAGATTGTCTGCGGCTCGACGTTTCCGCCCGCCACCTCGTAGAGCGTGTAGGAAAGAACGCTCGTGATGATCTCGGTCGTCGTGCGCTCGGTGCGGAGAGACTGCGCGCCCGGGAACTCTTCGGCCCAGTCCAGTTTGGCGAATTGTTTGCAGTAGAGGTCGAGCGCCTCGCCCGTGGCGTATTGGACCGTGTGTAGTCTCCATCCGGGATGCCCTGAATCGTGGCTTCCCGGCTCCCAGCCACGTAGAAGGAAAGAACGACCGAGTCCCTCAACACAGCCTCTCTCAGCATGAAACCGATGTCACTTGCAAGTGGTTACCGCATGCGTCCTTCTCGAAAGGTTAAGTCTCGAATTAAGTTGCAGTTTCGACCTGCGTGTGGCATCGACAAATATAGACCTCGATCCGCACGGAAAAACGATGACCATCAGACTCCACAACACCATGTCTCGCTCTACGGAGGTCTTTGCACCGCAAGACCCCGCGAACGTACGCATGTATGTCTGCGGACCGACCGTGTACGACGACGCCCATATCGGCAACGCGAGGCCCGTGATCGTGTTCGACGTCCTGTTCAGGCTCCTGCGGTCCGTCTACGGCGAGAATGCCGTGACCTACGCGCGAAACATCACGGACGTGGACGACAAGATCAACGAGCGCGCGGCCCGTGACTATCCCGGAATTCCGCTCAACGACGCGATCCGCCAGCTCACCGAGAAGACGGAGGGTCGTTTCCGCGCCGACGTGGAGTCGCTCGTCACCCTCGATCCGACCCATCAGCCGCGCGCGACTGACAACATCGCCGAGATGCAGGAGATCATTCTGCGTCTCGTCGGCCGCGGTCACGCCTACGTCCACGGCGGCGAGGTGCTGTTCGCGGTCGGATCGATGCCAGACTACGGCGGCCTCTCCGGTCGGGATATCTCGACCCACCGCAGCGGCGCGCGCATTGCCGTCGGCGACCACAAGCGCGACGCCGCCGACTTCGTCCTCTGGAAGGCGTCGAGCGAGAACGAACCGGGCTGGGACAGCCCGTGGGGGCGTGGCCGCCCAGGCTGGCACATCGAATGCTCGGCCATGTCGAAGCGCTACCTCGGCGAGACCTTCGACATCCACGGCGGGGGACATGACCTGATCTTCCCGCACCACGAAAACGAGATCGCACAGTCCCGTTGCGCCCACGGCACGGACGTGATGGCGAACTACTGGATTCACAACGGCTTCGTGATGCTCGACGGCCGCAAGATGTCGAAGTCGGAAGGCAACTTCATCACGATGAACCAGCTCCTGCGAACGGATAGCTACGCTGGCCGCAGCTGGAACGGCGGTATCCTGCGTCTCGCCATGCTGATGACCTCCTATCGCGAGCCGCTCGATTTCACCGCCCGTCGCCTGCTTGAGGCGGAGAACCTCGTGAACGGTTGGCCGTTGGTCGAGGAAACCGAGGCGTCTCCCGATCCGCACGTCCTCTCCCTCCTATCGAACGACCTCGATACGGTCGGCGCGATCAGAGAACTCCACGCGCTGGCCCAGAGAGCCGGCAAGAGCGGCGACGCGCTCGAGTCGTTCTCGGCGTCGGCATCGCTGATCGGTCTCGGCCGGCCCGCCCCGCGGCTGTCTCATGAGCAGCGCAAGGAAATCGAGGCGCTCGTCGACGAGCGGTCCTCCTTCGTCCGCGCCGCGGACTGGGCGTCCGCCGACGCGCTGCGGACGACGTTGGCCGGAATGGGGGTCACCGTGTCCGACTACCGCGATCCCGCCACCGGTGAGCGGAGTTCGAAATGGCGCGTCACCGATCCCGATCTTCTGTCGGTTCCCGCGAACACGTCGGCGGACGCGCCCAGACCGTAGAGCGTTGTTGCTTTCGTGACGCGAAGGTAGTTTCCAGGGTAGACCCTATCTTGGAGACCACCATGCAGTTCACCATCGGCAAGTCCGACGTCACAATCGATTTTCGAGACAACAAGGACTTCGAAGCGGTGGCCAGCGCGTTCCTCGCCGACGCAACCGTCGCTGCGGCGGTAAAGGCTCATGCCGCCTCCTTTTACTTCCGCGCATGGGAACGCGACGGCGATGTCGACCAGTCTACGATCGACAAGGTCATCGGTATCGCGCTCGACGAGAGCGTCGAAAAAGCCGTCGATTTCATGATCGAGAACGACTTCGACATTAACCCGAGCCAATACTTCCGTGCTTGCGATGGCGTCAAAAGCACCACTTCGCTGATCGCCGGATTCCTCGATGCGTTTGTGGCGGATGCTGGTATCGAGGACTCGCATGCCGACGTGGATTTCCGTGAGACGGTCCTCCAGCACGTCATCGAGACGGTCGAGGAGCAGATGTCGGAAACCGACACCTCGTCGCCGGCCGACTTCTTCAAGCGCCGCGATTTCGCGAGGATTTCGTTCATTCAGGGTTATATGTCCCGTGGATATCTCGACGACATCGCTTCAAGCCATATGGACAACACCTGCCAGAGCGACACCGTCATCGCAGACCGCGCTCTGATGCTGCAGTTCAAGCTGTTCAACATCTCCCCAGTGGAGTTCGTCGAGTACTACAAGGCGAAGCGCGGACACGATCTCACCAACCCGACGTTCGGTGATGGCGTATCGGACTACCGCCGTCGACAGTTCCTGGAAAACGCGCAGGCTTGGCGCTTTGCGTGCGACGTCTTCAACGGCAACGACGTATCGGAGGCGGAAATCCCGGACTGGCTTTCCGAAAGCACCCGCTCGCAGGAGATGGCGGACGTCATCAGATCATGCCGTGACATCGACCGTCCTTCCGCTGTTTCCCTGGAGTCCTTCGAATACATTCTCGACAACGCGACATACGGCGGTGTCGGCACCTGGTACGGCCGCGTCAGCGCCAAGGAAATCATGCAGGGCCAATTTGAGAACAGCTTCATCGCCACCGGCGGTCAAATCGGCGTTCATCACTTCGTCAACGGTTCGGGTTTCCTGACTTCCGTCGAGGAACCCGTCCTGATCGATCTCAGAGACGGCAAGCTCGTTGGAGACGCCCGGTTCAAAGACAATCCCGAGAAATCGTACGGTTTCGTCCAAAAATATCTCGACACAGAGACAAATGGAACAAAGCTGTCCGATTGGGTTCAGTACAAGGAAGGCGTCTGGCGCAGCACGGCACCGCTCGACAGCGGACACTATGCCGAAATCGCCTTCGACCAAAACGGTGAGAACGGCGAGACCGATGAGCGCAAGGTCTACTCGCTCAGGGTGAAAAACCGCGAAAACCGGGAAGGCGCGGTCGAACCCTACCAGTTCTACGGCACGTTCGATCAGGCGAAGTCGGTGGTACTGGAGTTCCTGGCCGATGTCCCTGCCACCACCAAGGCGGAAGCGTCCAACGGCCCTCGCCTTTGATCTATAATCCCTCAGCAGACACGAAAAGGGCGGCTCGATGCCGCCCTTTTCGTATGCCGAGTGCTTTTGCCTGTTTTGGCTTGGGGACAGCCTCGAACACCCGGTCGAAATCGAACGTCGGGTTCTCGAATTTGCTCTTCCCACCTTCGATCTTGGGATGGCCGAGACCGTTTGACAGGACCGACGTCTTGCCGAGCTGGGCTTCGCCCGTGAATATGTTGGTCCCGGCGGAGTGGGCGAGAAGACCCTTCGAACAATTGAGCAGCATCTGGCTGCGCATTTGGCAAGACCTCGCTAGCTCGCGGATCGACGACACCAGGTCGGGAAAGAAGTCGCCGCCAACGGCACAGACATCGGCACCGTTGGCGGAAAGCTTCTTGATGATTTCCGAGGGATCGATCCTGTTCCTGCGCGCGTTGTGGAGCTGCGTCGAGGAAAAATGCCTGATTCTCAAAACTTGGGCCCCGCGCTCGCAGCTGCCACCGGTCGGCGTTCGTCGCGGATCGCAGGCGGCTTCAGCCTGGATGTCTCCTCTGAACGCGAGGAGAGCCTGACTTCGGGTGCCGCCTCGTGGGTCACCGTGGCGGCGTATGCGTCGGCGTCGACATATTCCCAGAGATGATCATCGCCCAAGACCACGAGACCGCGCGCGGACGGACGGAACGAGACTTCTGTCGTCAGGGATTCCGGAGACCAGTTGTAGCCGTTGATCGGATCGCTCAACCCGACATATACTCCCGTCTCGCCCTTGATCCTGACGATGTTGTCTTCCGCAAGCGCAGTTAGCAGTTCGTCCTCGTCGGCCTGGAAGCTGATCACGGGCGTTCCACGGGCTCCCGTTTCGGCCAGCACCTCGTAGACCTGCGCCGGCGACAGGTTTGGATGGCGGTCTTCGTCGAAGAACCAGAGATCGTCGATATTCCGCTCGATCTCCCAGTTTTCCTTCTGCTCGAGCGCCATCCCCATGGCGGATTCGATCCGTTCAGGGGCCACGCCGACGCGACCCAGCGCTTCCGGCGTCGGAGCAAGGACGTCGAAGCCGAAATGCTCAATCAGGTGCTTGCGCCACGCCGACGGAGAGATGTTGGCGAGCGTCATGAGACCGTGGATGTTCTTCTGCTGGATGTCGGCAAGCGCCGGCTCCCATACGACAGAAACCTCGGGCTGCGCCACGAAGTCGATGACCTGCGAATTTCCCCTCAGGTCGCCGTAGTATGTGACCTTGACCGTGTTGCCCATGTGCGTTCTCCCTCAGCCGCCGTAGCGCCTGGCATTTTGGTTGTTGTTCTCATCATCGGGGACGTCGTCGCGCTCGACAAGTCGCGCGTAGGCACCGTCGGTGTCCACCTCGTAGACACCGCCACCACGGTACTCCATCGCTTCCGCCGCGGCGTCGCGGTTGTTGCGCAGAGCGCCGGCGAGCAGGCGTTCCGCCGGCCTCGGACCTGGACCGTTATCCAGCGCGTGGACCTTGGCTCTTCCTTCCGCATATGCTGCGGTGACAGCCGCCAACTCGGCCTTCATGCGTTTGAAGGCGACCTTCTGGTCGACCTCGGCATCGAGGTCGGTGACGAGGTTGCCGAACGACTCGTTGTGGTAGCTCTCGAGGACATGGGCCACCTCATGCTTGGCCAGCGCCAGGATACGGCGCAGGTCCCGTTCGTTGGAAAGGGAAAACCGGAGCGTCCCGTCTTCGTTGACAGGATTGATCAGGAGACGGAAGTTTCCGTCTTCCAGGCGCACGTTCAGCGCTTCGATCGCGACCTGCCTTGCTTTGTCGCTTTGGTAGACCTGTTCCGGAAGGGAGTAGACAAACCCTGTCGACCACGTCACCGACGACATGGCGGGGCGCAGGCTGAAAAGGCTTTCCATCGATACCTTGCACGCCGCCGTCCAGACCGACAGGAGCGACCGCATCGCTTTTCCCCCGCCCGTTTTGACATCCCAGTTCCTGGGATGGTGTCGCCGTGCCGCCGCCTTCGTCTTCGCGTTGGAGCTTTCCATCGCGATGTAGATGTCGTGGACACCCTCGATCCGCTCGTCCAGTTCTTTCTGGCGCGCGGCCTTTTCCTCCTCGAAGGCGACTGAAATCCCCGAAAGAACCCAGTTCCTGGCGAGGTCGCCCGCGTTCTCGAAGAACCAGTCTACCTTGCGGCGCTCTTCGAACAGTCCGTCCCGGAGCTTCGAAAGCTGATCTTCCAGCTCGTCCTTCTCGCCATATTGATCCGCGATATGTCGGGACAGGAACCCTTCGCCGTAGTAGGTCTTCTCCAACAGGGTCTCGACCATGTCCTGATTCAGTCCGATGTTGCGAAGCGCCTCGTAGCTGGTGACCCTTGGCGCTGTCGCCATGCGCTCCTTCACCTTCGCCTCTTCCGCGGCGGACAGCTTCTTGACGATCGGCGCAGCGAGGTCGGGAGCGCGGGATACGATCCCGCCCTTGGTTCCCTTGACCTCTTCCTTCTTCACGGATTTGTCTCGGAGCGCGGTGTCCGTATCGAGCGTGAGGTCCGTGATCAGCTTGTCGACCTCGCGGCCGAACTCGCGCCTCAGGCCGTCCCTGTTCGCGTTCAACGCGTTGCGCGACTCCTTCGGGTCTATTTCGACGATGACCTGCGCTTCAAGGCCTTGAATCTCTTTCCTGTACATCGACGCGCCGCTGACGCGGACGATCAGGCTCCCCTTGAAACCGGCTTTCTTCCCTTCGCTGGTGTGGATCGTGGCGAACTCCACCTTGCCGTCCGGCCCCTCGACAGAGAGGACGCGGCGCACGGGCCCCTTGCGCGCCTGCAGTTTCCCGTCGGTTATTCCGTAGAATTCCTCGGGTGTCTTCCCGTTGATGATGACGTTGCAGGGCAACTGGCTCTCGGACATGTACTCCCGAAGCGCGTTCTTCATGTTTTCGAGCGATCCGGCACGCGCGGACCAAACCTTCGGCGGTGTCGGGTCGATGTCGACTTCGACACGGCATCCCGGAAAGCCGCCGGTATCCTGCCACTTGGATTTCAGCGTCACCGGATCGACGTAATATCCCTCGCCGCCCGACCATTTGGTGGCTCCGGACAACGGGTCGGTCAAAAGCGACAGGTCGTTGTCGATACCGGCGAGATCGATTTTCGCCGCCTCGCCCTCGATCCCCACCAATGCCTCGCGGCGTTTCCGAAGAAGCTCGACCTGCTGGGCGACGGAACCGTGTTCGAATTTCGGGCCGTCACCGCTCACGAAGCGGTCCTTGGTCAGGATGGAATAACTCTCCTGCGAGAAACAGGTCATGATACGGGCGCGGCCGAAACCGCCGATGGAACCGGCGTCGTCCTTCTTGGTCGAGCTGCCCATCTTGAAGTAGACGTCGTTCAACACCCCGGCCGTCATGCCGTGGCCGTTGTCGGTGAAGCAGATGTTGGTGACCTTTTCCGGCCCGCCCAACCCGCCGTAACGCCTCGGTTGCCTCTCCTCGATGTCGATGGAGATGTCCGTCGCTCCGGCGTCGACGCTGTTTTGGAAAAGCTCGCGCCAGAACGCGATCGTGTAGTCGTTGTAATACTGGTCGCGTTCCCCCCTGAGGAAGTCCTTGCCAACACTCAATACGCCGTCTACGACTTGATCCATGTTCCATTCCACTTGGCGGCAACCGCTATCCTTCAATAGTGGATTCCGGCCTGGAAAGGAACAACCGACCCGTCACCGACCTGGAAGAGCGGCCTGTTTCTGCTTTGGTTGCTCTGGCCGCTCGCCGTGCCAGTAACGCCAATCGCAGCGGCCCGCGAAGGCGAAACCGTCGTTCAGCTCCCTGACTTTGGCCCGCAGGATACCTTCGACATGGAGGCTCCACAGGTCGCCGTCACGGGCGATCCTCGCGGTTCCGGATTGCACCTTCGCCTCGTATCCGTCGTCGACAAAGGCCCAGCCTTCGACTACGTCGGTCGGCAAGAGGGCGTCATACTTGTCGATAGGGCTTACGATCGGAAGATCGACCAGAAAGCTCTCAAGCTCGACATCGCTGGTGACGTGGGCTCCCGACAGCTCGTGGTAAACGGCCTTGACCGTTTCGACGTACGTGTTGACGTCAGCACCGCGCATAAGCGTGAGCGAAACCTTGGAAAACGAGAGCGGAGGCTTGGCGGACATCCAGTCAAAACTGCCGTCGGGCCGCCGGCCTACGGTTCCGTTGCCAGCCAGGCTGACTTCCGCTCCGCCGCCGTAGAACGTGCTTTGCCCGACCGTATTCGGGCTGTACCTGATGTCGCGCGCGAACGCCAGTTTCATCCAGTCATCGATGGAGACCGGGACTGCAAAGTAAACACTGGCGACAATTGACATGGACACACCCGTATTGAAGGAACTCGGCCACATCTACCCACAATATCGGACGTCTTCAATAGGGAATTGAAGACGTCAATTACATTCGCATCGTATTTGACGGTCGGTTAGCTGGAATGTCCTCGGCAAGTCTTGCGATCCACGCCGCCGACAGTTCCGCGCCGTCAGGCCACGCGACGCAGGTTCCGTCCTCGCCGACGGCGCAATTCGAGAAGACGCGCTCCGACGACCGAACCCGCTCGAACATCCGCCTTGACGCCAAGGCCGGGTAGACGTCGACGATGTCGATGCCGCCTTCCGTCCACATGACCTCGAGCCCGAAATCCGGCAACGCCCTGCACGCCGCGATGCGCGGGAGAGGCTCGCCGACGTTGATCATCCCGTCAGCATTCACCCGGCGATCTTCCTGTGTTTGCGGAATGCGTCGAGACTGACCACGGCCGTCGCCGCCTTTGCGGCGGCCAGACGCTTGGTGTCAGAGAGCCTCGACGAAATGTCGGCGAGGTCCGATAGCCGTTCCACGTCGGATATGGACGGATTGCGTCCGCAGACGGACTGAACGACCTTGATCGCATGCCGGAACCCTTGGCTCGCCCTGATAGAGCGAAGGCTGTCTTCGAGACCGAGCGCGGCCTTTCCCTTTACGGCGTGCTGGATCGCCGTTTCCCGGGCGAGGCTGTCCATCGCCATGGCGGCGACCATCTCGCGGGTGTTCGGATCGATGCCCGAAAGGCACCATTCGTTGAGACCCTCTGTGCGGGAAACCGCCTTTCCGATCCAGGCGAACTGGATGGCGAGATCGACGACATCGGCGGGAACTTCGTCGGCGATGTCGGAGCGGATGACCACGTCCTTGAAGGCGATCGCCACCTCGCAAGGATGGCCGTCTTCGGCAGCGTCTCCCGCGGGTAACCTCTTGTTTGCTCTCATGCTCGCATGCCGGGTCTTTGATTTACCGACTGTCTCACGCGCCAAAATGGTCGGCAAGCGCCGGCGACATCACGGCTTCGGCCCCCAGCGACGGACGGAACCCGTGTCCATGTGGGTGAACGTCGGGTAGTTGCCCGTACCGCCAAGGCCGAGAGACTCGACGTAAGCGGCGACCTCGCGCGGCTCGACGCCAGGAACGACGAAATCGACGGCGCGCGCCTTGCAGTGCTGGCTGTTGACGGCCGGCGTTTCCCAGCTGACCCCGCCGTTCTTTTCGATCGAGTTGCCGCGAAGCATCATATTCGTTTTAACCGAGCGGAACCCCGAGTTGACGCTGAGCGGATTGACGACGCCGTATTTCCGCTGGATGACGTAGAGCGCCGCATAGAGCTTGCGGTCGCAGCGCACGGTCTGGTTTTCCCTCCAATCTCGCATCATCCAGTCGCAGGACAGAACCCCCATCGAGTTCCATTGGGAACCCTGGAAAAGCTGGATGTCGTACTTTTCCTTCGTATGCGGGTTGAAAAGCCTGAGGGGCGTCGCGACCGGGGCCGCCATAGCTTCTTCAGGCAGGCCCAGAGAGACGAGAGGACAGACCGCGGCAGTCAGGCCCAGCGTCATGGCGATCCTCGTGAACGCTCCGCGGTTCACCTCATGATTTCCGAGTTTCGTCATCTCAAACAATCGTCTCTTTGATCGCCATTCGCGGGTCTCTCGTCGTATTGCGCATTCGCTGTGCTGGGGTCAGTATATCAACAACGAGAGGCGCTAATTCATGATTTCGACTATGATTGACCAGGCAGAAAGCGATGTCCACATCCCAGGAGCGGTTCCGCTGACAAGCGAAGCCTCGCGCGCGGTCTGGATGGCGCTGTCGAGCGACGCGCTGCTCGGCTGGTATCGGGGAGGAATCAGATATTCCAGTGACTTGCACCCGGACCGCTCGGTAATGATCGAGACACAGGCCATTTTCGACCAGAAGGGAATCCCTTCGGTATTTTTCGACATGCTTGTCGCGATGGACCTCGAAATCCCGCCGGCGGAAACTGTTCTTTCCTGCCTCGACCCTCACGTGACGTCGATTTCCTTCATATCCCCGGGTTTCAACCTTCCGGACACGGCCAATGTCCAGGACCTCGCGATCTGCCTCGTCGCCTCGCGAATAGCCTGGGAGATCAGGGGTTCGCTTGTACGTCCCACTGGCGTTTCGGCCGAGACCATGGAAAGCGCCTTGCAGCGCATCGGTCTCAACGCCCTGGCGATCGGCGGGATCGGCGTCTATCCCTACGCAAAGGCGATCCTCTCCGACCCCGATCTGTGGACGAAGATAGACCTGCCTTACGAGGGCATCGATTTCGGGAGCGAAGACCAATGATCAGTCGACGCGGGTTTCTCGCACTATCGGGAGCCATGGCTCTCGGAGCGGTCAAGGCGTCGGCACAGGACGCTCCTGCCATCATCCGCCCGCCGCTCGACGGCGTCACGCGGCGCATGTCCGAACTTGCTCAGGACGGTCCGTACCTCCACCCCGCCTCTCCGAACGTCTTCAACGGCGACAGCGCCCGCTATTACTTCTTCATGCCAAAGGGAATGAAGTCCGCGCGTCTCGTCATCTTCAGTCACGGCGCGCTGGCCGACCCGCTCAGCTATCGGGACATGCTGTTCCATTGGACGAGCCACGGTTTCGTCGTCGCCGCCCCTCTCCACGACGACGCGATCCTGGAAAGCGGTCCGACGTTGCGCAGCCAGAAACCCGGATCGATTTCCGAATGGAACGTCGCCCAGCTGCTGGAAGACCCGACCGCGTGGAAGAACCGCGTAGACCGCTGCGTCGAGTGCATCGAGATCGCGCAGGAGATCGCCGACACGAGCGGCTTCGAGCTCAACACGGACCGGGTCGTCATGGCGGGCCACGGCTACGGAGCGTTCACGACACAGCTGATCATGGGAACCGAAGTGGCGGTTTCCGACGGCAAGAAGATGCGGTTCAGGGACGACCGATTCTTCGCGGGCATCTGCATGTCGACGCAGGGGCCCGGGATCATGGGCCTCGACGATCAATCGTGGAAAAACGTCACGTCGCCGATGCTCCACATGCTGTCGGAAGGCGACGACGACTTCACGGGACAGGACTGGCAAACGAGGTCGAAGGCCTTCAGCCTTTCCGCTCCGGGCTACAAGCATCTCGCGATGGTCAGAAAGGGCGGCCCTAACCTTTTCACCAAGGACGCCGAGGTTAATCCTGCCAACGCCATGACTGGCTATCTCGCGGTCAAGGCCATCACGGCCTGCTTCCTCAAGGCGTATGGAGACTACGACCAGGCCGCCTATCAGAACCTGACCGACGATTTCTTCGAAAGGAACTCGAACGGCTTCATGGTCGAATACCGTCGATGATGTCTGGCAACTTTGGCCCGAAGGGAGATTAGAGGCTTTGGGCCTGCTGGCGCTGCTGGAAGAACCGCTTGGCGTTCAACGTGACCATCTCGAGTTTCCCGAGATCGCCGTCGCCGAAGTCGACGAACGTCAGTCTGGAACCCAAGTCTGCCCAGTTGAACGCGCCCGAGTAGAGCTGGCCCACCGCCACGTTCAGGAACGCCGTGATGACTTGCTCCCGGCCCGCGAAGGAAACGCAAACGCGGTTCCCGGCATGAAGCGCCGACGAAATCGCGTCGAACACCTTCTGGCCGTCGGCAGTGGAAACCCAGATCGGGCCGCCGACGATGTCCAGAATTGAAACCTCGATCGGATCGTTCGCGGAAATTGTCATGCGGTCTCCCTAAATTGCGGACTCGACTATGCCCACGCCTCCTCTCGCAGTCAAACGAAAAGGAAAGCGAATACATGACCCGATTTGGTGTCTTGTATTCGACGAAAGCAGGGATAAGATCGCAGTTCATCCGAGGGCACGCCCATGAATCCAAAGCTCCGCTATATCCTCAAGACGCTGAACCACAAATGGTGGGTCTTCCGCTACGGCCTCAGGACGAAAGCTCCGCTTTGGCGTCTGGTAATCCATGACTGGACGAAGTTCACGCCGGCCGAATTGCCGTTCTATGCCAATCATCTCTTCGGTGCTGCCGATGATCCGATCGGCTTTGCGCTCGCCTGGAACCACCATCATAAGCTTAATCCGCACCATCACGAATTCTGGGTACCCGTCAGCGCGCATTCGAAGTCGAGCATTCCGGCGGGAGAGCCGCTTCCCATGCCCGAATGGGCCGTTCGTGAAATGGTGGCCGATTGGCTCGGGGCAGAGCGGTCCTATAACAAGATCGCGCCGGAAAGTCTGAAAAGCTGGGCGTGGCACAACCATGCCCGCACCGAGATTCGACTTCATACCGATACAGAACTGCTCGTCGATCGCGTCCTTACAGAGTATTTCTCAGCCTACGGCGGTTAGTCCTTGTCGCTGGCCTTGCCCACCACCGAAGCGATGAACGCCACGATCGTGGCGACGAGAACGGCAACGCCCGTATTGGTGTACGCGGAGCCGAAATCGGTCGAGAATGCGCTCGCGACAGGCAGCGTGACCATCAGCGACAAACACAAAGCGACCACGGGATCGCATATGAGGCGGACGATGTTACGCCGCACCGTCCGCCATACTGTCGGCTTTTCGCCGTTCATTCCGCCGCCTCGAGCATCGGCCTGCGCTCGTCCTGCTCGACGAGATATCGGCTGATCGTCTTCGCCAGCCCGAGAGCCGCGAGGAAAGGGACGCCGTTGCCGATCGTCTTGAAGCACTTCGACAGCGGCATGTCGGTCGGCAGCGCGTACTCGGCCGGGAGCGACTGGATTGCCAGCGCTTCGGCGACGGTAATGCGGCGCGGCAGGTACGGATGCAGATGCACCTCGTTGTTGCCGTAGGCCGCCGTCGGGCTGTAACGCCAACGGTGCAGGCGCTTCATGGACTTCGCCTTCGTGCTGCCCTCCGGCACCTGCGTGATGCGTCCGGACTTGGGGACGAAATGCATGTTGCCGTTCGGATGGCCGAGGACATTGTTCTTTCGGAACCAGTATTCGACGGTCAGTTCGACCGGAAAGCCGCTTTCCTCTGGTTCGTCTTCGATGACACCTGGATTGAAATCGCGTTCCTTCGGCCACGGAAGCCGCGTCATGTCCGCCGTATGCACCATTTCATCGTCCCAGCGGAACGGGACTTCCGGATCGGCATCGAGGGTACCGACGAGGAAGATGCGCTCGCGGTCCTGGCCGACGCCGTAGGACATGGCGTTGATCAGGCGGTCGTTGAGGACGTAGCCGCCACGATCGACGAAGTCTGCCTTCATGCGGTCGTAGAACTCGCGGTGGACCTTCGTGCTCCACAGCCCCTTTACGTTCTCGAACACGAAGAAGTCAGGCTTGATGGCTAGGATCAGATCGGCATAGACCTGCGACAGGCGGCCGTTGTCGCCCTCGAAGCCAGCCTGCTTGCCGGCCACTGAGAAGTCTGGACATGGAGGCCCGCCGACGAAGCCGACCTTCCTGCCCTGAGCGCGGATGTCGGCGACGATGCGCTCGAGACGGTCACCGAATTCAGGCGACAGGAACTCCTCGACGCTACCGAGGTGATGGCCATAGAACGGCTCGGGACTACCAAGGCCTTCACGCGAATGACGGTAGCCGCGCAGAAACTCCGGGTCGAACTCGTTGACCATGTCGACGGTGAAACCCGCCTTTTCGAAACCGAGGTCGAGGAAACCCGCGCCCGTGAAAAAACTGATGATTGAATGCATGACCTGATTACCTGATGGCGGCTTTGACGGAAGAGACCGCCGTGCGGGCGTTTGCGATATCGACGAGACCGTCGACGAGCTTCCTGCTCTTTCCGACGTACACGCCGGCGAATTCTTGCGGATATCCGCGCTCCAGCAGGACGGAGGCGGCATCGGTCGGTCCCGACGGCTGTGCGGCCCGGCCGGGGTTCGGGAACGCCATCGGCAGGGCTTCGCGGCCGTTCCACTTCTTGCGTGCGACAGCCGCCACGAAAAGGTCGTTGCCGCAGTCGCTGACCGCCGACGTCACTTCCCAGGCCTTCGCACCGAGCGTTCCCTCGATGGCCGAGCGGTATTCGTCCGCGTCGACTCCGAGACGGCGAGCAGAATTCCACGGCACCCTGAACAGGATCGCGGAAGATTTCTTCGCGACCTTCGCCGCAACGGCGATAGGCTCGGAAACGGCCGGATCACCTCCGTCGCAATAGGCGAACATGCTGAACGGCAGTCCGACCACCGCGACATCGCAACGGCCGGCCTGTTGACTTTCGCCGGTGGGAGAGAAAAAGGAATCGTAGTACTCACGGGCTTCAGGCTTGATGCCGATCACCTCTCGGCAGCCGCCTCCTTCCGCCTTGGCGGCGAAGGCCATGCCGGGTACGCCGGGGTGTATGTCGACGAAGTCGAAAGTGCTTGTAATGGCGGACATGCGGGCGGCTTCCCTGTAGGCAAGAGGTGGTGTCGGAGTCTTAAATTACCGACTGTGTATTTCGATCGTGGCGATCGGGCCGGCGCGTGTCAACAAATACGACGTCTTATTTTTATATTGAATGCTTGAATTAATTTGTGATCGCAGGGTTGCAATTCAAGACTTCATTGGAATATGATCGCCCCAGCTCAAAAAGCGAAAGGGTATTGAGACGTGAAAGTTATTGTCCGGAACGGGGACGTCAACCAGGCCCTCAGGGTCATGAAGCGGAAGCTTCAGCAGGAAGGCGTCTTCCGCGAGATGCGCAACCGGGAGGCCTACGAAAAGCCGTCCGACAAGCGTCGTCGCGAGAAGGGCGAGGCTGTCCGCCGCAAGCAGAGGGAACTCCGCAAGCGCCAGGCTGCCGAACGTTCGGGCCGCTGAGGCTCCGTTCGACCTATGGCACGGGATTTGATCGTAAACGGCGTCATTGCCACGCTGGTCCACGACGAACCCGACTTGAAAGTGAAATCTCTCGTCGCGCATTCCGACGTTCTTTATGGCCGTTCCGATGACGGACTCGCAGTCCTCGGAAGGATTACACCCGCTCTAAAGGAAGACCTCGAGCGGTGCGAGCTCTGTTTCGTTGTTCTGATGCAGGGTTATACGGTCATGAAGACCACGGAAGCGCGACTTCAGAAGGAGCGTAGAAATGGCATCTAAGTACCTGCGGATTTTGTCCGCTGCGGCTCTGGCCGCGTCCATGGCTTTCCCGGTTTCGGCTGGAGCCGCAAACGCAAAGGCACAGCCCGCGAAGTGCGGTGGTGCATCCTGGTACGCCATGTCGTCCAAGACGGCGTCGGGAGAACGAATGAACCCGTCGAACCTGACGGCAGCCCACCGGAGTTTCGATTTCGGTACAAAACTCAAGGTCACCAACCAGGGCAACGGCAAAAGCGTCATCGTGCGCGTCAACGATCGCGGTCCTTTCAAGAAGAGCCGCGTGATCGATGTCTCGAAGGCGGCCGCGAGCCAGCTCGGCATGATCAAGTCCGGCGTCGGCCGTATCTGCTACGAGATCGTCGGCTGACCACTTGCAAGACGCCCGCCAAGGCCGTTGGCGGGCGTCTCCGGTTTCAACGAACGGAGACATCCGGTGTTCAACACCTTCCTCAAGTCGCTGCACGACTACATCGCCAGCCTCATTGTCTCGTCGGCACCCTTTGCAGACGACCAGATCAGGCAAGCAGAGGAATGCATCCGCTTCCTGACTTCAGACAAAAACAGCTTCGAGCGGTCGAACACCTACGGCCACTTCACGGGTTCGTCCCTGATCGTCGACGACGTGTCAAAGTCCGTTCTCCTCGTGCACCACAAGAAGTACGGCAAATGGGTCCAGCCAGGCGGTCACTGCGACGGCGTCACCGACCCGTTCTTCACGGCCTGGCAGGAATCATACCAGGAGGCCGGCCTCAGGGACATCCGACCCGTTGCCCCCTGGGTCATTGCGGACATCAACATCGAGATGGTCCCGGCCTACCGCGACGTGCCTGCCCACCTCCATTTCGACATCCGCTACGTCCTGAGGGCGGGCTCCTGCGAAAAGCCGGTAATCAGCGACGAATCCAACGACGTGATCTGGGTTCCTGTTGCGAAGCTGCGCGAGTACACCGACGAAGCGCCGCTGATCCGTCTTGTCGAACGCCATTTCGGCGTAGGTTCGACCGAACGTCCATGACGAGATCGTGCGGGTCACCGCCATCCTCGATGGGCCTTCGACGTCTTCAATTAGTTGTTGCGTCGGACCGATTAACCGTGCATAACGGAAGAATGAGAAACGTAGACACGATTATCGTCGGCAAGTTCTGGTGGCGCTCAATCCTTTGAGCGGCCCGTATCTCTGATTCCAAAAAATACACAAGAGACAGGGGACCGTTCCGGCGAACGGTCGATCCATGTCGTTTTCCCGGACGGTCTCCAGAGCAACAGCGAAGGAAGGAACCTCCCATGCTCCGAGACATCGACTTCACGAAAAAAGTAACCGTGCTGACCGGCGACCGTCCGACCGGCCCTCTCCACCTCGGACACTACGTCGGCTCGATCCGGGAACGGATCAGGCTGCAGGAGGCCGGTGCCGAGTGCTTCGTCATGGTGGCCGACGCGCAAGCCTACACGGACAACATCGAGAACACGCGCAAGGTGGCAGAAGCCATCCCGCAGGTCGTCGCAGACTACATCGGATGCGGCATCGACCCCGACAGGACGACGGTGTTCCTCCAGTCGGCCGTACCCGAACTCGCCGAGCTGACGATGCTCTACATGAACTTCACCTCGGTATCCCGGCTTGAACGCAATCCGACCATCAGGGAAGAGACGCGCCAGCGCGGATACGAGATGGTCATGCCGTCCGGCTTCCTGTGCTATCCGATAGCCCAGGCGGCGGACATCACGGGCTTCCGCGCCACCCACGTTCCGGTCGGCGAGGACCAATTGCCGATGATCGAACTCGCCCAGGAAACCGCCGCGAAAGTGAACCGCGCCGCGGCGCGCGACATCCTGCCCGAACCCGTGGCCGTTCTGTCGACAACCGGCCGACTGCCGGGCATCGACGGCAAGGCGAAGGCGAGCAAGTCGCTCGGCAACGCGATCCATCTGCTGGACAGCGACGCCGAGATCGAGCGCAAGGTGATGATGATGTACACGGACCCCGATCATCTGACCGTCGCCATGCCTGGCAAGACGGAAGGAAACGTCGTGTTCGCCTATCTCGACGCGTTCCACGAAGACAGGGATGAGGTCGCGGCCCTCAAGGACCACTACACAAGGGGCGGCCTCGGTGACGTGAAGCTGAAGAAGCTCCTCGTCCGTACGCTGGTCGAGCTTGTCGGGCCCATCCGCGAGCGACGGGAGCGGGTGATCGCCGACCCCAAGGGCATCGAGGCTGTCCTCAGGAAGGGATCGGCGGCCGCCCGCGAGCGCGTAGCCGCGGTCATGAACGATGTAAGGAGCGGACTCGGGATTTATCGGCTTGCCTGACCGCGATCATGTGGTCGGGCATACGCACATTGTGGACCTTGCCGAGGACGATGGCATCGTCAGGCAAGGTCTCGATCTCGTCGTTGCAAAACAGGTGTCCACCGATCCGCATGCCCGACGGGAACTCGGTCATCGGCGTGCCGATCACCACCAGGTTGCTCGTGGTGGTGAAGCCGTCGGGCAGGCCCTCCAGCTTCGACATCGCCGCCCAGAGACCGCCGACCCTGGTCAGTCCCGCCGGCAGCTCGCGGGCCTCCGTGCCTTCCATTCTGAGCCCGCCGCCCACGCGCTTGACCCCTTGAAGGCTGTCGAACTTCGCATCCGTCAGGACGAGGTCCTTCCCGACCTCAAGGTGTTTCGGCATTCGGCCGATCTCGCAGTTCTGGAGGATGAGGTCGCCGCCTACGAACATCCTGGCAGGCAGCTCGGAGATGGCGCGGCCCTTGCCATTGTTGGAAAAATCCGCATCACCGGATATCCTGAGAGGCCGTTTGAACGTAACGTCCGCATGCGGTGCCGACAAGTTTCCACGGACCCTGACCTTTCCTTCGAACGCGATTCTCTCGGCAAACGAAGTGTCGAGGTCGCCGCAGTCCACGTCGCCTCTCCAGACCTTGATCGTGCACCTGAAGAGGCTCAGCGCTCCGCCGACCTTCAGAGAGGCGGGAACCTGTCTGGCGTCCGTCACCGTGATGGTGAGTTTTCCGGTGACCTCGAATTTCTCTGGAAAGGTTCTCGATCCGCTTTCGGCCGTGACCATCAGGTTTCCGACATCCAGTTTTTCCGGAATCCGCCCCTTGTAGTTGCGGCCGCCGGTAATCGTCATGACGCCGACCTTGAAGTCCCCTGTGATCGGAGGGATGTTGTCGGATAGGTATTCTCCGGAGACGTGGAACACGTCGGGATGTCGATCCATCCACCTGGGAGCGGCGAAGTCCCCGTTGACGACCAGCCTGGACGGCATTCGAAAGACCGGCGCGTCGGCCAGGTGCAACGAGCCGCGCGTCTCCAGTTCGTCCGGCAGGTTCTGGATGTCGTGCCATTCGCCGAACACGTCCTGGATCATCCCAAGCCGCTGTTCTCCGCCGCGCCCGAGGCCGAGTTTTGCCGCACGTAGAAATTCCTTGATGTAGACCATGTAACGGTCCGCCGGAGGCTCGTTCTGCTTGCCTTGGAATTCTACGACCGATGCTTTTTCGCGATTGACCCTCAGTGTGGCGTGCGGCTTTCCGAACGGATCGCGCAGCGACAGGAGAAGAAATTTGTCGCCGGTGATGTCGTAGTCGTATCCGCCGTTGCCGATGCAGTGCTGCATCAGCGACGACTCCCGATCCAACGCCTGCGGAGTTAGCATCTCCACCATCGCGTAGCCGTCGGCGAGTTCCATGTGCAGGCGTTCGTGGTCGGGATCGATCTCCACCCTGCCCTGCTTCTGGATCGCGATCCGCATCGCCCTGTCGGCTTCCGACCTCATCTCGCGGAACGTGCCGAACTTCATCAGCTTTTTGGGGCGGCCGTGTTCGTCCAACTTCGCCAGCCAGCCAGCGGTCTCGGCGACCGCGGTCCGCAACCAGTCACTCACGTGCATGACGTCGAGGCGGTGGCTCTCGGCCTTCAGACGCCAGTGCAACCCTTCTCTGAGGAGCAGGCGGCCCACGCTGAAGCCGAGCAATTTCGCGACGGTCTCGTCGGGGGCGAATTCGCCAAGCCACTCCGCGATGTCCGCCTTCGTCTTCTCGATCGTCATGCTATGCCCTGCTCGAACCTATCCCTCGAGCATAGAGGGAGCGGCGGCATCTCTCAACGCCTTGGCGATGACGGAAAGCAGCGTCTGTCCCGCTCTCCGGTTGAGGTGGACGGCTTTCATGCCGGCGGCCCTCGGACCATCGACATCGGCCCTCTCGGTATCGCCGACAAAAAGGATGCGAGACGGATCGACGTCGAGGAGATCGACAACGGCATGGTAGATCGCAGGCTGCGGCTTGTACGCGCCGACCTCGTAGCTCATGACGTAGCCGACGGCGTTGGGAACCAGCTCCTTGACCCGTTCTCCATAGCCATGGGCGAGGTTCGAGCAGACCGCATAGGGAAAGCCGCGCCAGTCGAGCATGTCGAGATAACGCCCGACTTCGTCGAACAGCGTGACGCCCGCCGTTTCCACCGCGAGTTCGTCCGTCAGGGATTGCGCAAGGTCCGGCCGTCCGTATCTGGCCGCCAGCTCAGCAAGCGAAAGGTTGAGCGTCATCGCCTCTTCCCTGAACCGTCGCCGCTCGACATCGGCAGCCAGCGCGAGGGACTGGTAAGGGCCGTTTCGCTGGACCGGTGTCACCAGTGTCCCGAACGCGTCGAAGACGATCGCCTTGATCCCATGCCTCATGCAGCCAATCCCTCGAAAATCGGATCGTCCGCGGCCGCGAACGTCCTTGCCCTCAACTGACGGCATACAGCCTCGGCGACCTGTCGTCCGGTCATGCCGTATGCCATAGCCGAGATTATAGGTGTGACCGGCCACCGGCTTTTAAAAGGAATTCCGTGTCTTCTGGCCTCGATCGTTAGCTCCTCGCGCAAAAGGATGCCCAGCAGGCTCGCCGCTCGTGGCTGTTTTAGTTCGTCGAAGTGATACTCCCGCCCCGGCTTCCTCCATCTGTGACGCTCGGTCTGCCAGTAACCCGGCGCTGGCTCGGGATACGCCCATAGGCCGAGCGAACGGTGATCGTATTCCTTCAGCAGCTCGCCGGGCCTCACTCCCCTGGACCCGTTGTTGTAGGTGAACTCCTCGAACCATTTCTCGTGGGCGACCACGATGCAGCCATGAGTGCACGCGTCGAAGAACCTGAACTGGCTCTCGAGACGGGTCAACGTGTCGCGTTCGGATTTGATCTCGAAGGCGAAGACGTGGGCTTTGGTGACGACGGCGAGGTCGGCCCTGCATCCACCGATCGCCAGCTCGTGGATGATGCGGCCTTCTGGCCAGTGTTCTCGGCATCTGGCGATAACGGCTTCGCGGATCGCCTTTTCCGACGCGCTCGCCATTATGCCGTTTCCTTCTCGGCGATGGCCTGCGCCGCAATAGCGTCTGCATAGAGACCGACGACCTGATGCGCTACTTTCTTCACCAGTTCCGATGGCCTGCTGTTTCCAAATCCCTGAACCTGATCGAAGTATGCTGAGCCGTCTTCGAGATGGAAGCCGAGCGTCGACCTCGTTCCGTCTGGCTCCGTGATAGAATATACCCTGTATCGATCCCTGGCACACAGATGCGCGTATGAGCCGACGCAGTGGGCCATCTCGCCGCCCTCGATGGCCACTCCATCGTATTGATCGATGGGCCTCACCTTGCACTCGAGGATTTCCTGCGTCGGGACGAGCGATACCCATTCCCTTGGTAGGTCCTGATCATCCGGGCGGAAGTAATCATAACCACCGCCGGCGGCCGGCATCCTGTTTCTATACAATGCCGCCTGCTGTTGGTGCCATTCATGGCTTCTGCGGATGAGTGACGCCCATGTGGCGTTGCGAGCCGGCAGGTTGTCGGCGAAGCCTTGGGCGACGAGGAAGTCGATGACGTTGCCCGTTCCCTCGTTCTCGTAGGTGAGCGCCCTGACCATGCGGCGATATCCATGCTCGCGCCTTACCGCGGCCCAATGCGCTGCGTATGCACGGAACGCCGTGAGGAAGCGCTGGCGATCCTCCCCGACTTCCCCGCGTTCGAGTTTGGCGATCGCATCGTCCATCTGGTCCACGATGTTGGCGATGACGAGCACGGCCGTGTCCTTGGGGAGATTGAGCTCCGCCATCAGGTCGGTGACCAGATTGTTCTTTCGGCCCCTTGCCCATGCCTTGACGACCGTGCTTTTCGATCTGCTGAGCCACTGATACCCGCGCGACGACTCGAAAGGCGAGAACATGCCTCTTCCGACGTGCTGCGAAGGCAGATTGCGGATGGGGATCAGGTTGAATCCCGGATCACTGAGCGGACCGACCGGGTCTGTCCACTTCGCGGTCGAGAAAAGTTCGTCTCCCGCCCAGTAGTGGCGGGAGATATAGGGCAGGAGGGGAATTAGATTTCGCCGCTCCTTCCACACCTTGAGCACGGCATCGCGGTTGGCGGCGAAATAGAGGTAATCACCGATGGACATGAACTTGTGGTTCATCGCCAAGATCGCCCTGAAGAGCTCTGGGTCCCGGAACTGGCGAAAGAACTCCGCCCTCACGCCCTTGAGCGCGTTGTAGACGGCCTCCTGTCCCACGAATCCCTTTGCGGGCTTGCGCGTCCCTCTGGAGAACTTCGAACCGAATAGCTTATCGGCGAATGCGTTCCTCGCGATTTCGAGTTTTTGGACATCGGGAAACCTCTCCGTCGCCAACACCTCGGCCTCTTGCAACCGAATGTTTTCCGCCTCCGCCAAACGGGTGACCTCTGCCCTCCACGTTGCGGCCAGTCTGCTCTTGGTCTCGTTGAAGCCGACGGCATCGTAGAGCTTGTCGAGGATGAACTTCTTGGCACCGTTCGCGACACCATGGCTGAGGTTGTGGATAGGCCAGACCGGGATGGCGTGGAAGACGCCGTTCGGTTCCACTTCGTACCAGGAGCCGAGGGCGTAATCGCGCTCGAACGTCCCGACGGCCCCCGTTTCCAGGTTGCGGGTCATCATCCACGAATTGAAGATTTTGATCCTGGTCTCGGTCTCTGTCGTTTCGACCTCGTAGACCTTGAGGATTTTCGCCTCAGACGAAACCTTCTTGAGGCGCGCGTACATGTCGCTCGCCACCTTGCTTCCGAAACGAGACTTCGTCTCTTTTCCCGGGTCTTCCATTTGCAGCCCCCGAAGAGGGGGAAGGTTGGCTGGGGCTCCTGGATTCGAACCAGGGGTCTCGAGACCAAAACTCGATGCCTTACCGCTTGGCCAAGCCCCAATATTCCTTCCGCGTTTGATATCCAAGGATACAGGGACAACGGAAGGGAATTCAATCATTCAAGACCCCGATTTTAGTTCCGGGGTCTCCATTTATCTACGCGACGGCGTAGTCGGGCCGTTGTCGCTCTGCCTCGATCCCGGCGAGCTGCTTGCGGATGTAGCCCATAAGGCCCATTGCCGGGATCGAGGCGTCGAAGGTGGCTTCGCCGAGGGTGTTCATCGGGACCGGAAACTCCAGTCCAAGGGCCGTCTTGTACCAAAGACTGCCCGATCTGGCCCTTACGAAGTGGCAGTCGCCTGCCTTGATATGCTCTTTCAACGTCTTCATTTCATTCCTCTCGCGCCCTGCGGCGGCGTCTTGCTTCAATGGCGGAGGCGGTGGGATTCGAACCCACGAGACCTTGCGGTCTTCCGGTTTTCAAGACCGGCGTGATCAACCGCTCTACCACACCTCCAATGATGGCGGAGACGATGGGATTTGAACCCATGAGGCCCCTTGCGAGGCCTACCCGCTTTCCAAGCGGGCGCGTTCAACCACTCCGCCACGTCTCCGTATTCCTGAGGGCGATCGGTTGATTACCGCCCGTGTGTTCTTCAATTGTGTGGCTTTGGAACCTGGATTCGAACCAAGACCAATGGATTCAGAGTCCATCGTTCTACCGTTAAACTATTCCAAACCATGGCGGAGATGCTGGGATTCGAACCCAGGGACCCCCTTTCGAGGGTCGCCCCCTTAGCAAGGGGGTGCCTTAAACCACTCGGCCACATCTCCGTATTCCTAGACCCCGGCTTGCTCGCCGGGAATGCCCCGTTCGAGCGAAGCGACGACCTTGCGGACGTCGGCGTCCTTACGTGGCCTGGGGGCGAATGCCTCCCTGCCCATAGCGAGTCGCTGCTTGATCATCTCGCGCGCCTCTGCAACCGTAAGCATCACTACCGTCCTGCCGTCTGCGTTCACTCCCACGGCCTGCATCTTCCTTCTCCTTCAATTACAAGTGACTGATATCACTTGCATATTATCTGTGGCGGAGACGGTGGGATTCGAACCCACGGACCCCGTTTCCAGGGTCACCCGCTTTCGAAGCGGGCGCGTTCAACCGCTCCGCCACGTCTCCAAGTTGTATGTAAGGGTAACAAAAAACCCGCCTCGAAGGGCGGGTCTCGTGGGTCTGAAATGACTGATCTAAGCGATCAAATTGCCACTCCATCGATACCGCACGCACCCGCGATCGAGTTCGAGGAACTCGACTGACTGGATTGCTGTTGCGATGACGAAAGGGCGAACATTTCAATTACTCCGTTGTTGAACCCAACATGCCCAGGCGCGGCGAACAAGTCAACACCCCAAACGAACTTTTTTTCATGACCCCAAAAATCATGGACCGCGCGGCCCTGGTTTAGGTGTTCTCGGCCCTGGCCGGCTGGAGATCATAGGCTCGGATAGCCGCCCGGGATTGTAGATCGCCACACCGCCGACCGACCGGTCGTAGATGCCGTCGATCCCGAGCGCTCGCGCACGCCTATCGAAGTCGGCGGAACCGAGGTGCCGCATCAGGCCGCTCTTGTCCAACGCCGCGGCATCGTCGGCGTTACGCATGTCGAAAATCCGCGCGCCCTCTTCGATCGTAACCTCGATGACAGTCCCGCCGCTTGCGTCTCCGGAAAATTCGGCGTAGTTCGACGTCGCGAGCGCTTCGTCCTCCGCGGCATAGAACGCCCTGCCGAAATATCCGTCCCCGCGTGCCGCGACGATGCCGTTGTCGATAATGTCGTCGGCGTTTTCACCCGTCGTGCCGTGATAGACGGTGCGCCCGGCCCAGCCGATCGATCCGCTGGGAACGCCGTTGTTCAAATACCTGGAAGCCATACGGATGGCATGGGCGACCGCCTCGATGTCGGACCACGTCAGGTTTCCGCCGATCGACGGGCCTCCTCCGACCGTAAGGTGCGGAAACTTCGCGGCGACCTCGGCCGGGAGGTCCATCGTATGGGGATCGACGACCGTTCCATGAGGACCGTCGATCTTCGCCTCGACGGTTTCGTAGTCCTCGAGCGCGTCGAGACGTTCTTTCGGGCTGCATTGGTAACCCGCCTTGTCGGCCTGGATCGACATGAGCCACCCATGGTCCCAGGTCATGGGCGGGAAAAGCCTACCGCCTTCTTCCGTCCTTCTTGTCGTCATAAGGTTCCCTTCAGATCGCCGGCGCTGCCGTGATCCGTGTTTCAGGTTCAGGATCGAGAACCTGCATGACGGCCACGCCGATCGCCTTTGCGATGTCTCCCGCCTCCATCCCCGCCGATACCGGAGCGCGGTACGTGTCCTGCCTTGCGAGCCAGTGCTCGTTGACACCGATGACGACCTGCGCGAATTCCAGCGCGTCGCTCGCGTCGATCTCATCAACGACGGCCTTTAGGTGGTTCTTCAAGAACCGGCTGTCCTTGGCGTAGCGCTCGGACGTCTGGCATCTTGGTTCGAAATCGTCCCCCACAGAGACAAGGAGCTTGCGCTGGCCAGGACGGGAGACGAGGCGGTTGGTCGCCCAGATGATCGCTTCGCCGTCGAGGTTCTCGTGCTGAAGGTGCGGACTGTCCGTCCCCATGGCGATGATGTTCCCCGGCGACCGGGTCGATGGAACATGCGCTTCCTTCACGACGATATGGAGCAATTCGGAAAGACGCCCGGGATTGTCGATCGTACGGTCCGTTTGGAATTGGTCGTTCGGTCGGTTCGTCGCGTTCGTCGTATGTCCGAGGACCTCGACGCTCGCGCCAAGGCCCTCGAGGGCTTGGGTCGCCGCCAGGACGCCATAGGACATCTGCGCTATCGGCCGGCCCCGCATCGATCCCGACAGGTCAACGAGGATCGTTACTGCGAGACCATCCTGCGGCTGGAGATCGGCGGCCCATTCCACACCATTCGCCACGCTATCGCTGTTGTCATATCCGTGGAAATCGAAATGGGTGTTGAGCCGCTCGATCGTTTCGCGGTCGATGAGATCGCCGATGCGGCACTCGCGGTCGTACTTCTTTGTGTAGACCATGTACCTGGTCTTCTTGGCAACGTCTTCGAACACGCTCAAAGCCTCCTGTTTCCAATGGAAACTAGCCTGGTGTCCGGCATGGAGCAACGAGACTGCGGCCGCTCGCGCCCAATTATTGCGCGAGGCGGTTAGCCGTCGTCAGCGTGTAGGACGCCGCGGCGTTCATCGACGAGAACATCTTCGCAGGGGTGTAGTCCACCGGCGGCGCGCCGATACCGCCCGATCCGTACATCCAAATCCAGAGGTTGCCGTCTGTGACAACGCCTGGATTCTGAACGCCTGTACCGGAAGTGGCCGCCGAGCAGTTCTGCGCCGGATCGAGCCGCGTGGCACGGGTGATGTTTGTCGTATCGATGGTCGTGGCGCTGACGACCTGCGCGTTGCAGTTATAGGATGACCGCAGGATCGACGCCGCCTCCGCCTTGAACTCGTCGAACAGGATGCGCTCGCCCGTTCCTGCCGCCCACCAGGCGCTGTCCTTCTTGATCATCGTGGCGATGCGCCTCGATTGCCCAGTCACCGCCGGCGTGGTGAACGAAGGATCGCCTTGCAGGATGGTCAGTCCGAGCGTCGCGAAGGCCACGGCACGGTTCTCCTCCTGGTCGCTCATCGCCGTGTCGAGGCAATGGGCGGCATGGTAGAGGTAGAGCCAAGCCGACATCGAGGTCTCGCTCGGATACTGGTCTTCGCGCACGAAGCTCCCCGTGAAGGCTTCGCCGACATAGCTCGGGTCGATGTTGTCGATGGGCGGCAGCAGCGCGCAGACGCGTTTGGTTTGTCCCGTGGTGCCGACCTTGTACTCGATGATCTGCGAAAAACCCGACGGCTCAGTGTTCTGCGTCATGAACCGCATGTCCTCGTCGCAGAAGTTGTCGCCTGTCTTCTCGCACAGGATCGCTGCCGAACGCGCCCAGAATTCCTGGGTGTTGTCAACGCGGTCAAGGGTGGCGATCGGCACGCCGCTGATGCTCTCGAGAGCCGCGACAAACGATATGACCGCTGCCTTGATGCTGAACATACGTGGTACTCCGATCGGTGGTTTACCTGAATTATAGACCCGGGTCCCCGCGTTTTCAAACGCCTAATCGAGGACTCCGAAACGACGAAGCCCGCCGCTTGCCATGGCGGCGGGCTTCGAATTTCCTGCCCCTCGGCGATCAGCGACCGAGGATGTCCTGAATTTCGTCCATGTTGACACGGGCGCGCAGGATGCTTTCGGACATCACCGCGAGGTGGGCGGGCATCAGGAACCCGTCGCGCGCGCCGTTGGATACGATCAGCGGGTCGAGCGCCGCCGCTTCGGCGACGTGGGCCTCGAGACGGTCCCACACGTCGGTAAGGCCGCGCGTTTCGATGACGTACTTGAAATCTTCACGGGCCGCCTGAAGCAGGCCGTGGTAGGCGTACATCTGTCCGAGGGCTTCGTAGTAGAGATTGTCGGCCTTGAAATCGAACCAGCCGCGGTTGTTGCCCTCGCCCGGGACGAAGGTGTCCGTCTTGGGGTCGTACTTCCACGCCGTTGCGCGCTTCGACAGCTGGTCGACGACCGAGCCGAGGTCCTTGGAAATACGGTCGAGATATTGACGCAGGTTGTCCGAACGGGTGTCGAAGAGGGCGTCGCCCTTCTCGAGACGGTCGTTGAAGCGCTTGTAGGAATCGAGCGACTTCTGGAAGACGTAGTCGCTCGGCTGTACCGGACCGAACGGCAGCGCCTCGTCAAATGGGTTGAACCACCAGGTCTCGTCGTCTGTCTGGAGGTTGCCACGGGCGAGCTGGAGATCGCGGTCGGCCTGCGACGACGCGCGGACGCGGCCGAGGCTGTCCGTCAGTTCGACGGCGGTCCGGCGCAGCGCCGAAAGCAGACCGTGCTGGAAGGACGCCTTGTTGTCGAGGAACGGTGTCTCGTCATAGGGAAGCCCGAACAAACCGAACTTGTACTGCGGCATGGAGGGCATCCAGCGGTTTTGATTGATGGCGAAATCCAACAGGTAGATTTCCATGTCGACCATCATCGAACGGTCGTTTGTTCTGGGCGTTTTGGCGTCCCCGCCGATCTCGACCTGCTCGTCGCCAGAGTGCGTGTTGGTTACGCGGATGACCTTCTTGGGGTAGGAAAGGTCGAAGCCGCGGATATAGGAAGCGTTCCAGACAAGCGGAGCAGTCCATACGAAGACGGCGAACAGGACCAGCAGTTTGGAACCGTAGCGGATCATCCACCAGCGGGCGCGCGCTCCCGTGTCGGCGTCCTTCGCCGGGGGAAGGAACCACGCGCGGATGGCCCGGATGCGGTTGACGGGCGCAAGCGCCGCCGTTTTGAGAAACGAGATGATTGGTTCGAACATGCGGGTCTCCGACATTGCGTTGAGGTCTTTAAATATGCTCATTCGCATCATGTCAACGTGTATTCCTAGACTCCAGTTCCGCATTTCCGCAATTGGTGGACTTAGATTTGCGATCCACGCCCGCTCGCGCACGCGAGGACTTTATATACCTTTACGCTCGTACGGCGGTTTCGATTATTTTTCGCTTTTCTCGATTTTTTTGATGACCCGGGCGTTGACACATCCGTCGAGGTCACGTATCGATAGGGACAGATACGAATTTCACGCCAAGATGGCAGGACACGACAATGACCGCGACGGTAAAGGCAGCAACGAAGAATACGGCAGGCGCTTTCAGCGTCCAGTCGATCTTTGCTGCCCTCTATCATCTCCCATTGTATCTCCTGCCGCCCCATACGGGCGGTCAGCGGACTTATCTTGGCGACGGCGGCACGATCGTATGATCTAAAAAACCACCGGAGTTCAAAGAAGAGGCCCCCGCTGACCGACGTCGCGGGGGCCTCTTCTTTTTCGTTCTTCAATCCTCAAACCGAAAATGCTGGTCGCGGTCGCCGCGGCGGTCCCAACGGGGACAGTTCTTTGAAATCGTGGGTATCCTTCGGATGTCTCCCCGCCAGGAGGCGTCCGGTTTGTAAACAGAAAAACGGATGGTGGCCGTAGATCAGTCGGTAGATCGCCTGGTTGTGATCCAGGTCGTCGCGGGTTCGAGCCCCGTCGGTCACCCCGTTTTTCGTATGGCCTCTATGGGTGAGCGGCAACGACGGATTAGGAGTTGCACCGGACTGTAAATCCGGAACATCGTAATGGTACACTGTGAGTTCGAGTCTCTCCTCACCCACCATAGGTCATACGAAAAACGGGTGTTTAACACCGTTTCGGAGTGTAGCGCAGTCTGGTAGCGCATTCGGTTTGGGACCGAAGGGTCGGGAGTTCGAATCTCTCCACTCCGACCATTAACCCCTTGTGGGGATTATACTTTCAGGTCTGAGAAGACCCGAATGAAATGCCTCGCGGAAGACCTCGGCTCTCATGCCTTGCAGGTCTTCCGCGGGACGAAAGGACAACGCGGGTGTGGCGGAATTGGTAGACGCGCCGGATTTAGGTTCCGGTACCGCAAGGTGTGAAGGTTCAAATCCTTTCACCCGCACCAGTCCTTTCAAAAGAGTTCGCGGATATGGCGGAATTGGTAGACGCGCAGCGTTGAGGTCGCTGTGGGAGAAATCCTGTGGAGGTTCGAATCCTCTTATCCGCACCATCTTATTGTAGACGCCGGCTCCAGTGGTGGAACTGGTAGACACGCGGTGAAAACCCGCAGCCGAAAGGCTTGAAGGTTCAAGTCCTTTCTGGGGTTCGGCGTCTACAATACCAGAGGATCGGGGTGTAGCGCAGTCTGGTAGCGCGTACCGTTCGGGACGGTAAGGTCGGAGGTTCGAACCCTCTCACCCCGACCAAAAATTCATGACTTAGCGGTAGTGGCGGAATTGGTAGACGCGACGGTCTCAAAAGCCGTTGTCGAAAGACGTGTGGGTTCGAGTCCCACCTGCCGCACCATCAAAAAGTCCTCCGCAAGGAGGAAGAAATTGCCAGACGGAGGGGAGTGGCCACCCCGGAACGGGACCGCGCGAGCGGCTGCACGATCCGAACCGTCGATTGGGCAGGCTGGCATCGGTTGGAGCCACCCGGACTGTAAATCCGGCGTCTTAGACTGTGTAGGTTCGAATCCTACCTTGCCCACCATTTTCAACGACTTAGGTCGTTCCATGGGTTCCGCTATCCTTTGCGGTTTCCTGTGAGGAAAACAGGAAGTGGTCCCGTCAGGCGCGCATGTTCGCAGCCGACGGGACCACCGACAACGGAATGTGCTTGGGTAGCTCAATGGTAGAGCGCAGGATTGTGGCTCCTGATACGAGGGTTCGATTCCCTCCTCGAGTACCATCATTTCAGATGCCTGCGTGGGTATCTGTTGTCGCGGAGGTAGCTCAATGGTAGAGCGTCGGTCACTGGGACCGCAGACGAAGGTTCAAATCCTTCCCACCGCGCCATTGTTTTTGGGGACGTCCGCCTGGGTTTCGGCATAGGCACCGGGAAACGGAAAACCGGCTCGGGTAAAACCGGGACGCGGCCAAATCGCAAGTGGGGTCTTTGCGGATGCACCGAAACAGCCAGTGAGGGCCGAGTAGGGAAGCGCGTTTCAAACCACTTTCGAGCCTCTGGTAATGCGGAGGTCATCGCGGTCTGCGCGGGTTCAAATCCCGTCGTCTCCATCATACTAAATCACGGCTCCGGCCGTGGAAACGAAATGCGGATGTGGCGGAATTGGTAGACGCGCGGCGTTCAGGTCGCCGTGATTTAACGATCGTGAAGGTTCGACCCCTTTCATCCGCACCACCACTACAGGGTGTAGCGCAGCCTGGTAGCGCGGCGGCTTGGGTAGACGCAAGCCGGGGGTTCAAATCCCTCCACTCTGACATTCGACGGCCGTCGGGATAGTAGGTCCATCAGACCTCTCCCGGCGGCCTGTCGCAAACGGAATTCGCCGAAAGGCGATGGGTCAGGGCATAGCTCAGCCTGGTAGAGCGATCGCATCGGAGGCGATAGGCAATGTGAACAGTGCGGGTATACCTCGCATTTACGCGGAACTGGCGAAATCGGCAGACGCGCTGGATTTAAAATCCGGTGCCGCAAGGCGTGAGGGTTCAAGCCCCTCGTTCCGCACCATCAAGTTCGTACTCAAGTTGACTTCGGCGACGCCATCGTCGAGCTTGAGTTATTCGGGGTATAGCGCAGTCTGGTAGCGCGAACGCCTGGGGGGCGTTAGGTCTTCGGTTCGAATCCGGATACCCCGACCATTTCCCTTAACTTTCAGTCATTTTGCCGAAGGCAGCCTCTGACGTACCAGTGCTGCATTCTAGCCTTTCTTGTACATCAGGAAGCGTTCCGTGCTGTGCGTTCCGAGTTCGCCCGATAGCGTCACGCGGTTGCGGCCGGTTTCCTTCGAACAGTAGAGCGCCGCGTCAGCCAGCTCGTAGAGAGCCTGCGGCGTTTCGGCGTCGTCTGCCATCGCCGCACCCACCGAAACCGTCACCTTCCTGGATTTTCCTTCGTGCCGGGTTATGATGCCGAGCTTTTCGACAGCCTCCCGGATGCGCTCAGCGGCACGGCGCACTTCTTCGATGTTCGTCTTCTTGAGGATGATGGCAAATTCCTCGCCGCCAGTCCGCGCCACCACGGTATCCTGGCGCATCGATCCGCGCAGGCACTTGGCCACGACCCTGAGGACCTCGTCGCCGCCGGCATGGCCGTGCGTGTCGTTGATCGACTTGAAGTGATCGATGTCGAGCATCACCAGGCCGAAGGAGTTCCTGCTCTCATTCGAGTAGACCATCGCCAACGACTCGTCGAATGACCTCCGGTTGGCCAGTCGCGTCAATTCGTCCGTGTTGGCGATCAGTCTCAGTCGCTCGATCTCGTTGCGCAGCTTGCCCAACTCGTCGACATGCGTCTCGACCTGCGAAATCGTCTTGTTGCCCGCGACGACCTTCCGTCGGCCGGCCTCGACCATCGCCTCCGCGACCTTCATCAGGGTTTCCGGCGGAATCTTGTTCGGGTCCTGCTGGTTGGCGAGCGACTCGGAAACCTTGTTCACGGCTCCCGTGAAGTTGGCCGCCTCCAGCTGATCCACGTTGAGCTTCGACAGCACCCCTTCGAGGTTTCTCAGAACGTCGTCCTGGTGGCGGCGCATATAGGTGCTGCCCATCGCTTCGGGAACGAACTTCTCGATCACGTCGTCGAGGTCGGCCTGGCTCGGGGAGTTGCCAAGCGCGCGTACAGCGCCGCGAAGCCGCTGGTCCGTGCTGGAGAGGCAGATGTAGAATAGATGGTAGTTCCGCGGAAGCGGAGAAACGCCAAGTCGGTCGATCATCTCCATGATCCTCTTCCCGATATGCTGTTTCACTTCATCAGTCATCATTTACCCTAAGTTGCAGGCTCGACAAACAAGGAGGATATCCCGGTTTCATGAAGTCCCTATAGCCTCAGACCACACTTTGCAAGGATCAGATCAAATGCTGCGCGGTACAAGAATTATAGAATTCGAAGAAGCTAAAGAGTTCGTTAACGTCATTAATAGACTTCGCGCCATCATGGCGGAAAGACGAATTGAAGAACTCATGTTTCCCTCTCTGTGGGAGGCGTCGACCTTCGACGCCAAGTTGGGTGCGGACAAAGAAACCCAGATATGGAGGTTTTCCGACCGCAAGGCAAGGGAATGCTGCCTAGTTCCTGAAATAACCGGCATGGCGCAGCAGATGTGGCGCGATAAATGGATGAACTCGATGCCAGACCCCTTCAGGTTCTTCTACGTGCAGCGTTGCTACCGTTACGAACGGCCGCAGATGGGCCGATACCGCGAGTTCACCCAGTTCGGCGTCGAAATCATGTCGCGGCGACCCAGGGACTACGCCGAAGAGGCGCGAGAGCTGCTGGCAAGGTGCGTCGAGGCGCTGGACATCGACTACGAATTCGTCCCCTCCGTCAGGCGCGGTATCGCCTATTACGTCGATGACGGCTTCGAGGCGCTGTGTCCCGATCTCGGCGCGCAGAAGCAGGTCGCCGGGGGCGGCGTCTACGCCGAGGGGGCCGGCTTTGCGATCGGGATCGATCGCGCGGTCCTTGCCCGCTTTAACAGAGCGAAAGAATAAGTGAGTGGATGTGGTCGGCCGGGGTCTCTATTTTCAAGTGGTAAGGAGACCCCCATGTCATCGATCATCAGCATTCCATCGGGCGGACGTTGCACGACCGCCAGCCCTGTCGTCATCGAGGGCGTCGGTCTTCACTCCGGTGCGCAATCCACGGTCCGCCTGGAGCCCGGCAGCGACGGTCTACGGGTCTTCGACGGCAACGCATTCATTCCCTTGCGCGACGTCTCCGTCGCCCGCACGCCGCGATGCACTCGCCTTGAGCTTCCTTCCGGACGCCGTGTCGACATGGTGGAACACCTTTTCGCCGCCCTGAGGATCGCGGGCGTCACCGACGCCGACATGTCCTTCATCGGCGACGAAGTTCCCGTTCTCGACGGCTCGTCATCGGTCTGGCTCGATGCCTTCGCCCGCACAGGCCTCACGCGCGTCGGCGGAGCGATCGAGTGCCTGCTTGTCGCCAAGCCCGTGTCGCTGACCGTCGGCTCCAGCCGCTTCTGCGCTTTGCCTGGCCAGTTCTCCCTCGACTGCACGATCGATTTCCCGAATGCCCATATCGGCCGTCAGCGCATAAGCGTCGACGAACAGACGCTTGGTTCGCTGGCCGTCGCCAGGACCTTTGTCCTCGAACACGAGATCGCGATGCTCAAGGCGAACAACCTCGCGCTTGGCGGCAGTCTCGAAAACGCCGTCGTCATCGGCGAGGCAGGCCCGCTCAATCCCGGAGGTTTCCGCGTCGATCTCGAATGCGCGCGCCACAAGGCGCTCGACTTCATCGGCGACCTGATGGTTCTCGGTGTACCCGTCATCGGCCGTTTCGAGATTTTCGCGCCTGGCCACTCGGCCAACAACGCCTTCGTCGAGGAAATGGCCACGTCCGGCGCGCTGCGCAGGGTATCGATCCTCGAGGCAAGCCCCGTCTCCCTAGCCGCCTGAGTTCGGCCCCGCCTTCGGCTTTCTGAGAGCGTCCGCCGCCCTGAACAGGTGATCGGCGACGATGCTCTTGATCCGCTGCGCGTAGAGAAGGTCGGGGCCGTCCGTCTCGTCCATCTCCACCTGCTCGGCCCATTTGGAAATCTGGATCAGCGAGTTGGTCGGCATGATCCGGTCGGCGTTTTCCAGCGCGATGATCTTTTTGACCACCTTCTGCGTCGTCGGGCGCAGGTAGGATATCGGAATGCGCTGCCCACGCGCGTCGAGCTGGAGGTTCTTCGGAATTTCCGACACGTTTTCCTGCGCCGCCAGCCCGTCCATTTCGATCGAGGACAGGATGCTCTTGACGATGGCTTCCGCTCCCGACTGCTGCGCGTGCCATCTATCGAGGACAGACTTCATCACCGGCACGCACTCCTGCGCCAGCCTCTTGTACAGTCCCAGCATCTCCGGCGTCATGTTGTAGAAGGCCGTCCCGAACAGTTTTTCGGAATTGTTGGTGTACCAGACGTCGTCGCGCTCCCACTTGAGGAAGGTCGCGCAGGCGGGAAACTCCTCGTTCTTCGTCCAATACTTCCCGTAGGCCACCGCGATCGCGTTCGACCTCGCATTGATCTCTGCGTTGATTTTCTGGACATCCGCGAGCTTCACGGCCCAAAGCTCGGCGTTGACCTTGTTCTGCAGGTTCACGGGTTGGCCGTTGCAGCTGACGGCGTTGGCCAGCAGGTTTGCGTAGTCCGCGGGCATCCAATGTTCGGGATACTTGCCCATCACCTTTCCGGCGTAACGGGTGAGCGCGGTGTGGAGCTTGTCCGGATCGACCGACGAGAGATAGGAGCAGCGGTCCGCCATCTCGTCCGGAGCGGCCGTCGCGGCGATCGGAACGCCGACCCACAGTATAGCGGATAGTATAATGGCCTTGGCTTTTGCTGTCATTGCTTCCATCCTCGAAGTATTACCATGATTGTCCACGGCGTGGCCGCAGGCAATCTGCATGTCGGAGGAATCGATGCTGGAAGAGGCTTTGAAGGTGATCGAGGCGGCGCGCGCGCTGCGTCTCGAGAAGAAGGGCAAGCTCAGCGGCAGCGGCCTCACCGACAAGCTGGCGCTCGCCCACGCGATCGACGGCCTGCGGGAGGCGATCGAGGAGTTCGACAGGCTGACGGGACAGGGGCTTGGAACGCCCGGTTATCAGGCGCGTCCGGACTTCGCGACGCCGCCGCAGTTCGACGACCGCGGGTTCGTTGAAAAGCAGGAACTCATCGACACCCGCGCGGCACTGCCGGGCATGGTTCCTGTCCAGGACGAGCCGGAACTGGATTACGAACCGGAGTTCCGCGAACCCAGCGCCCCTTCCATGTCGTTCTCTCCCTCGCTATCCATTCCCGCGGGAAGCGCCGGAATGGCTCTCGACTACTTGAACACCCTCGATCTCGGCGACATGGAATTCAACGACGGCGCTGAAACCGTCGGCGACTTCCTGGAATCCCTGGATATGATCGCCGACAAGCTGCAGTTCGCCGTCTCGAAGGTCGGCTGGACCCCGCGCCTCAGGGCGCTTGCGGAAGCCGCCAACGTGGCCAAGAGAAAGATGGTCATCGACGTCGCCGATGACGGATACTATGTCCGCGTTCCGGCGCAAAGCTGGTCGAGCCTGACCGCCGCGATCGCCGATGCCGCCACCGCGCGCGACAATAATCTCACCATCCCGGTCCCGACGCCGCAACCGCGAAGATCGCACGAACTGGACCAAAGGTACGCACCGAAACCCCCAGGCTACGGGTTCTGACGGCAGGTCAGTAGACCGCCATGCATCCGGAGGCGTAGGTCTGCGCCTCCTTGCAGACAGCCGACGCGTCGTCGTCGGAGACATCGTCGACGCTGAGGACGACTACATCGCCGACCGTCTCGATCGACGGGGTCATGCGCCCAAGCAGCTTGGCGTTCTGCTTGATGTAAGCCCAGTGGGCGAGCACGTCCTGCGTCGTCGCCCCCGAGTAGACCCCGATGGTGAGATTGACGCTGCGGACGTGGTCGGTGAAGGCGTTCTCGCTCTTCATGAAGGACTTCATGCCCTCGTCGAACTCCTGCCCCCCGTACGGCGTTCCGACATCGCCGCCCGGCGACAGATAGGCGAGCGCCGCAGCCAGATCGCCGTTTCCGCCTGTGACGGCCGGGATTGCCGGGTCGCGAAGGGTGGGAGCGGAGGCCTCCACGGGATCGGTTTTCAGGAACACGCAAAGCGCTTTCCGGTACTTGGCCGCGATCTGAAGCCTCCGGTCGGAAGGCGTGCCAGCCGGCAGGTCCTCGCGGTACACGATGCGGCCGTCCTGCGTGCAGGAGGCCCTGACGGAACCGTCGTCGGCCGCATAGGCTTCACCCGCAAACGCGAGCAGCGCCGTAGCCGTTGCGATCCCTATGTTAAGCAGCCTCATCTGCGGCGATCCTAACCCCGTCTTCCGTCGACTCCACCGTGAAGTCTTCGTTTGCGGAAACAAGGTAATCGAGGACCGGCACCCTTACAAGCCGTGAGAACGTCCTTGCGTGACGATTATTTGAAGACCTCAGCAGCGACGCGACGTGTTCTTCGACGCCTTCCCCGACCGTCATCCTGGCACCTGCCGCGGCCGCCGCCTCGACAAGCGCCGCGAAACCCTTTGTCGTCCTCTCCGTCGCTTCGTCGGTCGCCGGTTCGATCATGACGACGGTGTCGGCGTCGTCGACGATGGCCATGCCGAACATCTGGCTCTCCCCGCGAGACGCGGAGAAGCCGATGGAGGCACGCTCCGGTTCCGAGACCAGGGAGACGACGACCTGCACGCCACCGAGACCGGCGGTTCGGCCCGTCTTGTCTTCTACGTACCCGTTGCGTAGACATTCCTCGACGATGGCGATCGCAGCCGGATGGGCCTGCGATATGTTCCGCAGATGCAGGAAGCCGCCCGGCGAGCGTTTGACGACGTCGTAGAGGCGGCCGCCCTTGTCGTGTCCGATATACCCGACGGGTGCGCCGAGAAGACCGCTCGCTCCCGGGAGGTCGGAGAACTCGGCCATGTCGAGGGCCTCGTATCCTCGCCCCAACGCTTCGGCGGCTTTCTTGACCGGAGTTTCCTTGTCGGCCTCCTTGGGTCCGATGACCGCGATGACGCAACTCTCGCCGCCAGGTGCCGCCATACCGTTTCGGAGGGCGGCTCTCGCGATGACGGAGGCGTCGGTCGGCAAGGAGGCGATGGCCTTCGCCACGTCCGCCTGCCCGATCTTGCGGCCGATTTTCGCGGACACGCAGTCTGTGACGAGCTGGCGGGTGACGGACTCTTCGGTCGAAAGCGACGCACGCGAGCCGATGTCGTCGATGAGCTCGATGGCCTTGTCCGGGAGCCTTCGCTCCGGCATGTGGCGGATGGACAGGTCGAGAGCCAGCTCTATGGCCCAGTCCGGATAGGTCACGCCGTGGAATTCGGCGTAGCTCGGGGCGACGGACGACAGTATCTCGAGGGCCTGGACTCTCGTCGGTTCGGTCACGGTGACGGGCGCGAACCGCCTCGACATCGCCCCGTCGACCTCGAAGAAGCGCTTGTACTCGGAAAGGGTCGTCGCGCCGATGCAGCGAATCGCCCCCGAGGCGAGCGCCGGCTTCAGGAGGTCGCTTGCCGCCGACGCCGAATGGGCCGGCGATCCAAGAACGTGGATTTCGTCGATGAACAGGATCAGCCGCGGGTTTGCGGAGAGGACGGCTACAAGGTCCTTCACGCGCTCCTCGAGGTCGCCGCGGAACTTCGTGCCGCCGACCAGAGCGCCCATGTTGAGAGAAAGGATCGTCGCACCATCGAGCTTCGGACCCGCCCTGTCCTCCACGATCATGTAGGCGAGTTCCTCGACCACGGACGTCTTCCCGACGCCTGGGTCTGCGATCAGCACCGCGCTCTTCTTCTTGCGCCTGCCGAGGATGATCTGAAGCTCTTGGAGGATGTCTTGGCGGCCGTAGCTGCGATCAAGCTTTCCCTGCCTCGCGAGTTCGGTGATGTCCTCGCAAAAGGGAACCGCCGCGCCACCGCCGGCGCGCCCGCCGGACGGCTCGCCGAATTCAGGCTCACGGCGCTCCTGTGAGAAGGATTTGGACACCGCCTCCGCTTCCTGGAAACGGAACGACTGGAAGGGAAGACGCTCGGAAGGAGGAAGGCCGTCTGTCAAGCGGCGCGCCTTGGCAAAATTTCCGCCGGTCAGACCAGCCCTGATGAGTACCAGTCGCGCTTCGAAATCAAAGGTGCCTGTGTCGTGGACCTCGAGGACCGCCGCGATTAAATCGAGGACTCCGGCCGTGGTGGAACCCCGTGCGGCCGCCTTTTGCTGCGCTGCCTGGAGAGCAAAGATACACAGCCCGGAAAGTCCGTCCGACCTGCTCCTGGCATCCGGCGGACCGCCTGGCGAAGGCTGCTTGGCAACCGCCATGCGCTCGGCGATCGCCTCGACCGCGTCCTGGCGCAAATCGAGGTAGTTAACTCCGCAGGTGGATAGGACCCTCTGGAGTTCCGTGTCGTCGAGAACGGCGAGGAGAACGTGTACGAGCGATGTCGCCGGACCGAGATAGGACTTGGCGTAATCGCTTGCGGCCGCGATATATTTTTCTAGTTCAGACGAGAGCATGTTAATCCTGTCCACCTATTAAAAAGGCTAGGTGGACAGGAAATGAGCGTCAACTCGAAATCGGACCTCAGTCCTTGATTTCGACCGTCGTGCCGTCGACTTCCACGCCTGCCGCGAGGTCCTTGGCGGCCTCGAGGTCGAGGCGGCCGGCCGCGTCCTGCGAAACCTTGACGCCGTCTTCCGCGGACACGCCTTCGGTCTTGGCAAATCCGCCCTTTGCCGCGAATTTCGACACCGCGTCGACCAGGACGTCGCCCGGACGGTTTTCGGTGATGTCTTCTCGCCCGAGCCTGTGGATTTCGGTCGGAGACACCACGTTCTTGAACGTTTCGTCAATGACGGAGTCTTCGATTGTCGTGTCTACCTGCGGCTTACCCATTGTCATATCTCCTGTATGCCCGCGTCGCGGGACCTTCGCCTGAATGTCTGCAGCGGCCGTCTCAGGCCTTCGCCGAGGCTAATGTCCGATACCATTGCGGTGTGCTTTGCACGAAGCAAACGCTTTCCGTCCGATTCCACGATTTCGACGACGGTGATGCTGGTCAGGCCGCGGAGGTAATCCCTCGACGCGGCTGGAATGTTGGTCACCGATCCATATTGGATGCCGTTCTGCATGAACGTGATGTCCCGCGACCCGACCTGGATGAACACGCGGTCCTCCTGACGGAACCCGACATATGGAACGGCCATGAACGCCCTGCCGTCGCTGGCGACGACGATGTCGGCGTGGTCGATGCTCGAAGCGACGTGTTCCCTTTTGGGCGGAGCCGGCTTCTTCGGCGCGGACGGAGCGACCGCGGCGGCAGGTGCGGCTGCCTGTGTCTCTTTCGGCTTGCCGCTGATCACCTGCTTGTTGAACGCCGCCTCGTCGAGCTGCGGCCTGATGGCGTTTCGAACCCTGTCCTCGAACTTTTTGCGGTCACGCTCCGAAATCGCCGCAGGATCGATATTCCCGGCGACCGCCAGCTTGCGGACGCATTGCTCCACCCGCCACTCGAAATCCGGGATCGAGCGTCCGATGGCGTTCCAACCGAGAACGGGAAGCTTCTCCTCGAGCAGGATGAACCGGAACATGCCGAAGCCAGCGCCGGAGGTCTTGGCGGCTTCGCTCCAGAAACGACCCCTGTCTGCCCATGGTTCTTCGCCGATGTGCGTGGGGCGGGCCATGTCACGCGACCATCCCCACTTCACCACCTCGCGACGGGCTTCCCAGGGCCTGCGGAAGTGCTCGGCTCCGTGTGTCATGGCGGCGAGTATGGCCGGTCCGACGAAATGGAACTCGATCAGGCAGTTCAGGTTTCTCGCGTAGACCCCGTCGGTGACCCGGTCATGGGAAGCCCTGACACTGTCCCGCGCCTTTTCGAGTAGGTCTCCCTTGTGCTGGACAAGGCCGACCGCGGCGGCGTCAAGCGTCGTCACCGCCGTTCTCGCGATCTGTTCCGCATAGGAACCCGCCATGATTCTGAGCGCATGGGTACGATAGGCACCGAGCAGCTTCGTCAGCTCCCCGAGACCGGACACCCGCAACCTGTAACCGCGTTCGAATTCCAAATCAAAATACCCCTCGTAATCGATTAAGCCTCCCAACCGGATCGGCTTCAAGACGCGGCTTGCAAAAATATCGACTTGGAAAGACCATGGATCAATCAGTTGAATAAGACCCTGGAAAGTTGAAATGGAAGACCCCGACTCGATCTCCGAGACGCCGGCGAGACAGGCGGTCGGCCTTTTCGCGGCCTCTGCGCAGGTTCCGGCACGCGAGGACGTCGAAATCGCCGCCGCGGTGCTGTGCGAAGACAGCGACGCGCTGATGGCGATGTTCGATGTCACCGTAGACCTTCGGCGATCCGTGGAGACGACGACATCGACGATGCGCCTCGGCACCTCCTTTGAACGGCTTCGCGCTTTCGCCGCCTCTCGCATTGGCGCGGGTGACATCGCGACACTTGAGCGCCTCGTCGGCGGCCGCTTGCCGGAGGATTGCGAGCGACGCATCCAGGCCGCACGCGAAGACGCGCTTCTGAAAGGCCACCATCTCGCGACGGCCGCCGACCACTACGCGGCCGACGTGATGCGGTCGCTCTCCTCGCTCCTCGGCCTGCCGGATGGAGCGATGACGCTGGCGGTTCCTATCGGTTTCGAGACCGCCTCGGTCCGCGATGTGCCTTTCCTCTGTTTCCTCGATCCCGATATGACGGAGGCGTCGTATGCGTGACGACATGAGGTTCGCGCTGGTCATGCGCACCGGAGCCAAGGGCTTCGCCAAGGATTGCCCGTTCGATTTCGGCATCTGTTTTGTCGAGGGCGAAAGCGCCCGCACGGAGTTCGTCGACATCGAGCGGCTGGCAAGGGCGCTCGGCAGCTTCCCGGTCGTTCCGTCCGTCTACGGACAGCGTCCCGGCATCGTCTCCTTCGAGGCCGAGATGGAAGCCGTCGATCACCTGACCGCCGCGGCGGAGGCGTTCTCATCCAAATACAGCGCTGGAATGCCGGCCACCCATTCGAGGCTTCTCGAGCGCCTCGACGGCGGTCTGGCGGTCTCCGTGTCGGACGGCAGGATCGGTTTCGAACTGTCGCAATGGGCGGCCGAGGCGCTGTCTTGGCACGTCGGCGACCGGGTCGACATGGCTGTTTCCCAAGACGGCCGCTCCTTCTCCATTTTCGCTGACCGGGACGGAACCGCCCTAGTCGGTGCCGGCCGCCCAGGATGGATATCCACAACACGCGACTGGCCCGCGCCCCTCGTTCCGGTCGCCGCGCCAGGCGTTCATTTCATTCCGCTTTCCATCGCCGACGGCTCGATCCGTTTCGAGCTCGCACCCGCGGAAGTCCGGAATTCCGGCGACTCGGTGCCGGCCAATCCCGCTCTTCCCCTTCCCCCGACGCTCCCGATTGACTATAGATGGGGCCTGTTCGCGCTGGCCGTCGCGTATGCGGCCGCCGCGATCGTCCTAAAAGTAGTTTGAAGCCGTTGATCGTTGCATGGGCTGAAGGGAGGATTCTCGTTAATCGATGACATCAACGGACAAAAAAGACATGTATGACGTAGAGAAGAACAAGGCTGTCGCGGCAAAGTGGGGAACCCCGGAAACCACACGGTGGATGGACGTCACCGCCGCCGGCATGCGCATGTACCTTGCCGTCTACAAGAACGGCCGTCGCCTGGTTATGGAAAACGGCGACAAGATGCCCGAGGCGATGGAAAAGCTCAACTTCCAGCGCGCCGAGAACGGCTACTGGTATCGCAACGAGTTCAGCTTCCAGCCCAACGACTTCAAGGCCGTGATTCCGAGCGCCGTCACGCGCCGCGACATGCCGATAATGGACGTCCTTCTCGACCTTACGGAACTCGCGCCTTCGAACGATGCCGGCGCAGAGACCAAGGAAGAAGCGGCGCTCGTCACGATGACCAAGCAGTTCGAGGACACGGCTCCAGCCTTCCTCGGCTTCAACAGGTCGGGCGACGAAGTATACGAGAACGCCGAGGGCGTTCGCCATCTCGTCAGCCGCAAGCGCTCGGTCGTCGAAAGCACGGGCGCTGCGTCCGTTCCGTCGCATTACCTTCGCGCCCCCGACAACAACCAGTTGGCTGCCTGCGCCGACGGTTACATCGTCACTCTCGAGACGGCCGCCAACGCCGATTTCGCGAAGCCCGCCGCCTTTATCAAGGCGCTGGAGCTTGACCCGGTCAAGGATGCCAAGCGCTTCGCCGAAGCCGTTTCGGCCGCGGCCGTCCGTCACATCACGAAGGACAGCAAGGAAACGCTCTCCCTTCGCTACGAGAAGGCTGTCCGCCTTTCCTCGCTGCTCAAGTCCGTCGGACTCGACATCGGCGTCAACCTGGAATCGATGCTGCTCGCCCGCCGTCTGATGGGTACCGACAAGGACCTTCGCGGCGAAAGCGTGTTCCGCATCGGCGGCGTTGACGGCCTGTTCGAGAAGGTCCTTCCGGCGACAGGCGTCCGCCGCGGCGAAAATCCGCCGGACGCCTCGATCGTCGTCAACTTCGCGTCTTCGGCAAAGGAACTGGCCGACACGCTCGACGCGCGCCCCGCCAAAACCAAGTCGATCCTCGTCCTCGACGTCGATTCCCATAAGAAGGCTCGCGCTATCGCCGATGCCGTCGCCGAGAACAACCACATCGAGGGAGCGGGCTTCGTGTCGGCTGCCGCCGGTGGCCCTCGCCTCATCCTCAGCGTCATCTCCACGGAACAGCCGTCCGGCGAGTTCACCCTGACCGAACTGGGGAGCGCAGCTGAGGCGTGGACGTGGTCGTCGATGGTCGCCAAAGAGCGTTCGCACGCCATCGAGACCTTCAAGGCCGGTCTTGCCACCGACAGCGACTTCAACGCCGCCAGCTCGTTTGTCTTCGACAACAGCTATCAGGTTCCGTACAGCTCGGCCTCCAAGGTCGGCAATCCGACGACGCTCGTTCCGAAGGAACTGTCGGCCGCGACCCGCATCGCTCTCGACCGCATCATCTCCAACTACCGCGACGTCGACGAGAAGGTCGCCTACGAGTGCGGCTTCGCCAAGGAAGAACTCGGCCGCTACCTCGCCGCCGAGCAGGTCGACGGCGTCGCCCTCCTGATCAACGCCGAAGAGCGCGGTCGCGGAGCCGTCATCGGCGACGGAACGGGCGTCGGCAAGGGCCGCCAGCTGATGGCCATGGTCCGCCGCGCTGTCCTCAAGGGCCAGCGCGTCCTGATCTTCTCGGAATCTGCCGCCAACCTCGCCGACCTGATGCGCGACGCCAAGCACCTCGACTCGCTCGACATCATCAAGCCGCTCGTCCTCAACAACGACAAGCTGATCGACGAAGTCACCAAGGAAGAGTTCGAGACCCTCGACAGGTCCATCCTCGACAAGGCAATGGAGAAAGGCGAGTGGCCGGAAGGCGTCAGCGTCATCATGGCGACCTATTCGCAGTTCAACAAGGACGCCGAAGATTCCCCGAAGTCGCAGTGGCTGCGCAAGATCGTCGACGAGCGCGTGAGCCTGTTCGGCGACGAAATCCACAACGCCGCTTCGCTCGACTCGAATGTCTCGGCCAACTACAGCCACATCAAGCAGAACGCGGCGACCTGCGTCTCCGCTTCCGCGACCTACGCGAAGGAAGCCAAGAACATGGCCTTCTTCCGCGAGATGTTCCCGTCCGACATCGACATGGCCGAACTCCAGGCGATGATGCAGAAGGGCGGCGAGCCCTTCCAGGAAGTCGTCTCGGACATGCTGACCGCCGACGGCGTCTTTTTCCGCCGCGAAACCGACCTCAGCGAGATCGAATTCGTCCAGCTGATCGACACCGACAAGGTTGCTGAAAACCGCGTCATCGCCGACAAGCTCTCCATCATCGTCTCCGAGATGGCGCAGATCGCCGACGACGTCGGCATGGTCGTCGACCAGATCAACCGCGCCAACAACAACGAAGGCGGACGTCGCGGCAACAACAATCTGCGCAAGAGCGCCATCGGCTCGTCGCTCTACCACATCACCCGCCTGCTGAACGCAGCGTTGGTCGCTCCCTACACCGCCGACAAGGCGATCGAGGAACTCAAGGCGGGCAACAAGCCGGGCTTCCTGCTCGAAAACACGGTGGGCGAGCTTCTCGAAGAGGCGCGTCTGCGCGACGGCGGACAGCCGACCTTCCGTCACGTCCTGCACCGCGCCCTCGACCAGATGGTCGGAGCCGGCAAGGCGCGCGGCAAGGAAGCCGTCGTGAACGCCCTTCAGCCGGCCGCCCGCGAAGCCTACGACCGCATCTTCTCGCTGATCGAGGAATTCCCGGAAATCCCGGCATCCGTCATCGACACCATCAAGAACCGCATCACGGCGGCCGGCTACACCATCGGCGAAATCACGGGCCGTTCGCTCGAAGTCAACGCCGAGGGCAAGGTCGTTCCCCGCAAGGAACGCAACAAGATGGTCGTCAAGAACGCCTTCAATTCGGGCGAATACGACTGCGTCATCATGAACGCCACCGGCGCGACGGGCATGGACCTGCACGCCGGCCGCCGCTTCAAGGACCGCCGTCGTCGTGTCCTGTTCGAAGTGCAGGGTCCGGCGAACGTCCTCAAGCAAATCCAGGCTTACGGCCGCTACTCGCGCCGCGACCAGGAAAGCGCTCCGAAGATCGCCTTCGTCGGCACGGGCCTTCCATTCGAGTCGCGTCTGGCCGCCATGCGCAACCAGAAGCTCCGCCGCCTGTCGGCGAACGTCCAGTCGAACCGCGACAACAGCTTCCTGATGGGCAACATCCCCGACCTGATCAACTCGGTCGGCGACGCCGTCATCACGAAGTACGCCGAACTGCGTCCCGACCTTCTGCGTCGCCTCGTTCTCACGGACAAGTACGCGAATCGCACGAAGCTGGTCGACGTCGCCGACGAGACGGCCGTATTCAAGGCCGAACCCGAATTGAACAACGAACTCGTGGTCGCCGACCAGGCCCCGCAGCAGCAGCCCCGCCAGCAGGCCGGCCGCTACCGCCCGGGCATGGACAACGTCGAGCAGCGGACCGCCAACGAATTCCTCTCCCGCCTGTCGCTGCTGCCCTGCCGCGAACAGGACCGCATTCTGCACGAGCTGACCGCCGAGTACGAAATGCACATCGCTGAACTGGATTCTCTGGGTGTCAACCCGCTGCGTCCGCGCGAGTTCGACGGGACCGTCCAGGTCCGCAACAGCAAGCTGTTCGAGGGATCGATCGACAACGGAGCCAACTCCGCGTTCGAATCGCCGATGTTCCTGATGGAGGCGCTGGTCGAGCGTGAAGTCGAGCCGATGAAGTCTGAAGTCGTGGTCGAGGCGCTCGAAGCCTCCACCCCGCGCTACGACCGTATCCTCAGTTCGGTGAACGAGGTCGTCCGCAACCGCGATCGCTACCTCGCCCACTATCTCCAGGACGGCCACCTGTCGGTCGACGACGCGATCGCCCGCGGCGACGCCAAGATCGCCAGCATGGCGAAGGACATCGCCCACCTGAAGATGGCCATCGACGCCTTCATGCCCGGCCGCCAGATCACCTTCGTCAACGCCGACGGCGTCGCGGAGAAGGCGATCATCGCCAGCATCGAAGCGCCATGGGAAGGATCGGAGCATCTGATCGCGTCCTACCGCATGAAGATCGCGGTGCCTGGAACCGAGAAGATGAAGGAGTACGGCGTCGAAACCGTACTGCGCAACAACGGCGTCTCGTCCTTCGACAAGGACGGCAAGCTGGTGGTTTCTTCGTCTGACGGCCTGCTCGGCAACGATTACGAGAAAATCCTCGACAGCTTCGACAAGGCCTCGAAGAAGCGCCTCCAGAACGCCTCGTTCCTGGTCGGCAACGTCTTCCGCGCGGTCCGCTACGCGACGCAGTTCCGTCTGGGTTCGCTGGTTTCGTTCGTCGACCACAACGGCTTCCGCCATCGCGGCGTCCTGATCAACCGTCAGGCCGAAAAGAAGCTGAACTCGATTGCCGTGCGCGTCGAGGGCATCGAAGCGGCGGCCAAGGCGCTGGCCATGAACATCGAGATCAACTCGTCCCCGACGGGAACGGGCCGTAACCTCGTCATCACTCCGCTCAACGACGGCACCTTCGCCGTCCGCCTGCCGGAGCCGTATGTGCGCGGCAAGGTCAAGCAGTGGCCGTCCGACGGCTACCGCGAACTTTACGAGACGATGATCGCTCCGGATGTCGACGTCGAGGCGCTCGAAGCCAAACAGATGTCCCGCGCCAAGATCAAGCAGGCCATCGTGCCGCGCGCCATCGTTCGGGCGGGCAGGCAGCTCGAAAACGTGCTACAGATCGTGTCGCAGGCAGGCTTCAGGACCTTCTACGTCGATCCGACGCACCGCGAAAAGGTCGGGGACGGAAACACCTCGGAAGCGAAGTGGGAACCCGAAGGCAATGGAGTGAAGGCATGACCGCCAACATCACTTTCGGCCGTTATCGTCATCAGGACCTGAACGGCTATGTCATCGCCAACGTGAACAACGGCGTCACCAACGCCGTCATGGTGGCCCTCGATCCCGAGGGCCGTCTTTCAGCCGCCAGCATGTCCGTTGTCGGCGAGATCGACAGCGAGGCGGCGCAGTGGGTTCCGCTCGAAAGCCGCGCTTCCGGCCAGTGGGCTTATTCGATGATGACCGGCCAACCTTCGTCGGCGCTGCTCGACATGCTCGACGTCCCGCACGTCGATCGCGCCGGGATCGCGGACAAACTGTTCGCCGACGCGGCGACGCTATCCGAGGAGTGCCTGGCTGGCCTCAACAAGGATGCGCTTGTCGCGATGGCGAGGGCACCTGAAAAGCGCCTCTCGACTTACGAGTTCTACGCAGCCGAAGGCGAGCGCGGTCTCTACAGGCGTCAGGCCGCCGGTGCCTACGGCATATTCGCCGACCTCTTCAACGCCAACCTCTCCACGAAGATGGCGATCGACAGAAAGAAGCCGCTGACGGAAATCCTCCTCCCGATCCTTTCTGAAATGGCGGAGCGCCCGATCGGAAACGCCCTGCTGAAGCGCTTCGCCCAGGCTCCGGCGCTTCCCGAAGGCATGCGTCTTTCGCCGATCCTCGTATTCGCGAGCCACGTCCAGCCCGACTGGTTCCCGAAGACCCCGGACGAGTGGAAGTCATTTTACCATGTGGCCTACGCCCTGATCGAGGACCTTCACGTTCCGCCTCAGAGTCTTCCTGCCCTGCTTGCAGGCAGCGGGGGCAAGTGGACGCAGCTCGCCGAACGCGCGGTGGCCAAGGCCTACGTGAACGAAGGCGATCCAGCCCTGGACGATCCCGATACCTATGTCAGGGTCGCCTGCATGAATGCGCGCGATACCCTCGAAAGTTTCGTCGACATGGTCGTCCTGCCGCTGATCGCGCATGCCCAGGAAGCCGACGACGTCTTCCTGAACGCCTCCATCCGCAAGGGCGCTGCCGAATGGGCATGGGACATGCTGTTCGAAGGACGCAACCTTCCCGACCTCCTTGACGTGTCCCGTCGCTTCCATCAGGAACGCCCGGCGATGCTCGAAATGTCGGAGCGATACCGAAACGCGCAGGCGAAAGCACAGATCAAGGAAGGCGGCTGGCCCGGTCTCACAAACCCCGTCCAGGCCCCGAACGGGTTCTGGCTTGTGCCGCTCTGTACGTCGGCGGAACTTACGGAGGAAGGCCAGCGGATGCGCCACTGCGTCGGCGGATACTCCTCCCAGGCGAAGGCGTGCAATTCGCACATCGTGTCTGTCCGCACGATCAACCCCGACGGTTCGAGCATCTCGCATTCGACGGCGGAATTCCACGGCATAAAGCAGGCGATCCCGGACAAGCTCGGCATGGTGCAGCATCAGGCCGATCGCAACCACACGCCGGATGCGGTCTATCGCGACGCAATGTCTTGGTATGTGCGCCAGATCGAAAGCGGGCGGCTGAAGACCAACTGGGAACTGATCCGCGCGTTCCTCGACGACACGCTGGTCGTGATGGATCAGGTCGAGCGGCTGTGCGGGTACGACTGGCGCGAGAGGCACAACCTCGACATGGCCGTTCGGCCGTGGGGAGCCTTCGTGACGAAGGCCTATCGTACCAAGGGACTGGATGCCCTGATGGACAGCGATCAGGCCGCCGCGATCATCGACGGCATGACGCCTGCGTTCCTCTCGGCAGCGCCGACATCGGCCCCTTGAGGCCGATCAGGCGAACCAGGCAAGCCTCGGCGGGCTATTTCGCCGGGGCATCCTGACGAGGCCGCTCGACAGCCGCCTCGTCAATTTGTCGGCCATCCTGCCGAGGCGCGACCGCTCGGGGAGCGGAATGGCGGTAACCGTGGAAGACGCCTCGCTGAAATCGATCAAAAGACCGTTTTCCGCTCCCTCCACCGCGAGGATGGACAGCAACACCGGAATTTCCGCCGTCGCGTCGCGCATGGCGGCCTCGACGACCTCTTCCCTGCCGTCTTCGGTGATCATCAACTCGTCCTTGAAGTCGTCGCTGATCGAAACCCCGATCTGCATCATGATCCGCTCGACGCTTTCGCTCGGCGTTTTCGAGTAGAACTGCCGCGCCCTGATCGCGTTGTCCGTCAGCGCCGCGATGTCGAGCAGCGCCACCGCATAACAGTGCCTCGCCGCGATCGTGGACGACTGCACGGCCGTCACGACCATGTACAGACCCTCCTCTTCGGGATGCGGTAGCATCAGGTATCCGATGAGCGGGTCTTCGCCGCCGAGGATACCGGCCGGGTTTCCCGGCGCTTCGTACCATGTCGGCGCTGCCGGCCACTTCACGAGGTCGAGATTGCTTTCGACCGTCCATGGCGTGTCCGCCCAAAGCTTCCTGACCGCTGCGGCTGCCTCGGCCGAGAACACGGTCTTCGACGCCTCGCGGACGTAGCCGGCGATCTCGAGATGCTGGCCGGAGCCGAGACGCTGGAAGAGGTTGGCTGTGAGCGCTTCCGACAACGGTGTCATGGTCGGTTATCTCCGGTAGATGCGGGAGTCGCGCTCTTCCTGTTCCTTGCAACTGATGCAGAGGATCGTCGAAGGATAGGCGAGCCGCCTTGCAAGCGGAATTTCCCGTTCGCATTCATCGCAGTGGGTAGCGCCGCTCTTGCGGTCCACTTCACGGGAAATCGACTTGATGCCCACCGTGCGGTGATCTTCGGAAATATCGTTTGCTCTGTCGACTTCGTCGGCCATGGTCACTCCTGAATTGGCGTCTTGAATTTCTGTTCGCCGAGGAAACTAGGTGCAATTCAGGACCTCGTCAACGCCAAACGAGTTCTTCAATTAAATTTTCTGCGACGTGCGTGGATATTAACCACGTCTCGACCCCGGCTAATCCGCCGGCGGGACTGATTTATAACGGTTTTTCACGATTTTTACGCCCGACCTCTGGAATCTTGTCTACATATTGGGGTCCTGAATTGTTGCAATTGCGAACGAATCGTCGGCATCATTACGAACCTGTTAACGAGTTGTTTACCAAAAAGGTTCGATGCCATGCATGCCCACACTTCCCTAAACCAAGACTCCGCGTCGCGTCTCGCCACCAGCGGCTTGGTTCTACAGGCGAAGCCGGCCGGCACCATGGCCTGGACCGTGAAGTTCCTCGAGCGCTGCACGTACAGAGCGATGACGACCGACGCCGACCGCGAATATCTCTCTCGTTGGCGCTGGCAGCATTACATGGAGCAGGAGACCATCAAGAACGGCTCCATGACGATCCACGACTTCGAGGACGGCAAGGACGACCTTCCGACCGCCCGCACCGTCGGCCTCTATGTCGACGGCGCTCTGGCGGCCGCCATGCGCCTCCACGCCATCAATGCGGACGCCTACAACATCGACGTCGTAGACATCGCCAAGGACCGCGTCGAGCGCGAGATCGCCAACGGCAAGCGCTTCGTCTATTCGAGCCGCTGGGTAAGCGATCCGAAATTCAGCAACACGGTTCCGTTCATCATCGCGGCGACCAGGATCACACCGCTCGCCTGCGAATACCACCGGGCCGACTATGCCCTTTCATCTTCAAGGGAAAACCACGTGAAGATGTACCAGCGCATGCAGAACGCCGTCCTGTGGAGCGAAAAGCCGGAGCCGATCGACAATCTCGACTACCTCTACCATCTGATCGCATCCGACTATCACGAGTTCCGCGACCGCATACCGGTCGATCGCCAGGCCTATGCGTCCACGAAAGCCGAGCGCCACGAGATGTTCTCCCCGAACGCCGACGGCTCCAGAATGATCACGCCGACCGCTCCCGACATCGCGGCCGGGCTGCTGGTCACCGATTTCGCCCTCTGATTCCAGCTCCGCCGTTTTGGCCGGCGGAAATCTGCACGACAATCGAATAAAACACGGAGTTGAACCATGAGAATCCTGACCATCGCCCTTATCGTCGCGGCCCCGCTCGCGCTTGCCTCCTGCGTGTCCTCCGGCGGCTACGACAGCCGCTACGGCGCTTCCGCGGGCGGCCAGGTCGAATCGAGCTTCACCAAGACCGGCGGCGCTGTCGGCAAGCCGCAGTACGGTGGCTGGACGACGAGAACCGGCGACCGCGAAGCCGAGCGCAAGTCGATCGCCCGCGACATTCCGTATGGCGTCGTCTCGCCGTCAGGCACCGTGATCTTCCACTGAGCCGAAGTCTTGACTTTCCCCGACGGGACCTCTACTTGTCGGAGTGAACAAAGGAATTGAGACGATGACGCTTGTGATCAACAGGGAGCGATTTAGCACCCGCGGCCGCCTGACAGGGCTGCCCGTGGATCGCTTCGTCGCGCCCGGTTGACAACACAGCCGACATAAGCGCCGATACCGAACCCGCGGCCCCTGTCAGAGCGACAGGGGCCGCGGGTTTTTTCATGTCCCCATGACGAGACCCAGAACCCTAAGGAAGACCCCGATGCGACGACGACGAAGCGTCAAATCACCACGAAAAACGCCCGAACGCGGAACTTCCGCGAACGCCTTTGCACGCTTGTGCATTTCCGATAACTAGTTGAAATTATTTTGTTTTTCTTCATTTTTGTTATTGACGACCATTAGTTCATCCGGCATAGTCAAATCATCGGTAAGGGGCTGTAGCTCAGCTGGTAGAGCACAGGATTGAAAATCCTGGTGTCGGGGGTTCGAGCCCCCCTGGCCCCACCACCGATATGCCTGGGTAGCTCAGTTGGTAGAGCGGCATGTTGAACGCATGCGCGGCGGGGGTTCAATTCCCTTCCCCAGGCACCAAGGGCGTATAGTTCAGTTGGAAGAACGGCAGATTACGAATCTGCAGGTCGAAGGTTCGAACCCTTCTACGCCCTCCATTCTTTTTTCGAGCATCACATCGATCCGGAACATGGTCAGACGATCCGGAATCAAGGTCCCCAAAAACAAAGAACCGGAGACGCTTTCGCGACTCCGGTTGGAAGATTCGGCGGTGAGCTTCGCGCTAGTAGTAGAGCGCCCTTAGGCCGTTGCGGGATTTATCCACGGAAGCAGGGGCGAGCGCCACGCAGGGTACTTGCCAGGATTTCTCCTTCTGAAATTCCCAGTCGTTTCACGTAACCGCTCAGCGTACGAGTTTCGGTTGTTGTACCTGTCGCGTGGCATGATCGGAGACGGTCCACGAGTTCTCGAACTTCCGTTGCCAAATACCTCGGTCCCCAAGTGCCGCCGGTGGCTCTCGTCGCTGGGTGATCAGATTGGCGCGATCATCGATTGCCTTGATGACGGCCTTAATCCCTGCGATGCGATTGGCTACGCAAAAGGCAGCCAATGGGTCCTTCATTATGTTTCCGATCGGAAATCTCGCGATAGCCGAGGCCTAGCGATTTCACGAAATATGAAGTGCGGTTTGAGGGTTGCGGCCGACGCCATCCCCACGGAAAATATGATGGTGCGAACTGGCGGTACCAACCTGTTTCTGGGTGAAATCTATGGCGTCCAAACCCACGGCAGAGCTGCGCAAGCCAAACGATGCGAGGGAGTTCGAATCCCTATGTGCGCTCCTCTACTCCTCAATACTTCAGGATGCCGTTGGTCTCGTGGGGCGGGATGGCCAGACGCAAAACGGTGTCGACCTCTGGGGCTATTGGAAAGGGAATATCGATCGTATCGTCGGCGTCCAGTGCAAGAAGAGGATGTCGAACGTACTTACCAAAGCCGACGTGAAGCACGAGTACGATGAGGCCAAAAAATTCTCCCCGACGTTGTCTGACTATTTCATCGTCACGACCGCCGACGACGACGCAACTCTGCAGGAGTACGCAAGACAGCTAAGCGACGATTACCACAGGGAGGGCGGTAAATTTTCATGCAAGATCGTCGGTTGGGGAGAGCTTCAACGGCTCATACATCGGTATCCCGATGTCCTCTCGCAATTTGACCCAGGGTTCAGCGCAACCCTTCGAGATTTCAGCAAGGCGATCACAGAACAAAACCTCCGAATGGAGAGCGTCCGTCGAAATGTCAGTCAGAATTTTGGGCCTACGCAAATTGGGCAACATAGTACACCGTTCCAGAGGGGTCAGACTGTCTTCTACCAGTACTTCGAGAATGGTGACCCAGATCGACTACCAGTCGTTTTCGACTTGAGCAAGTACGCCTATTTTCGCATTGTTCCTGCATTCGGCACTGACGACGTTTCCTTGGGAGAAATCCTAGATTCTGTTGGAAATGGCTACCACAGGTTCTCACCGTCCGGTGAAGCATGGCCACCGAAAATCATTGGCGACGCGGTCCTCTTTGCCTCACCGTACCGCGTAGACAGGAACGGTTCTCGCAGAACGTTGCGAGATGGGACCATTATTTCCCGAGACGGGAGCTGCTACTTTTTTGAGGACATTGGCCGCGGATGCGATCTCCTCAGGCTTGGCGAAACCTTGAAATTCCTTTGTGCGCACATACAGATGCTGCTGAATTGCACTTATGACATCTCCGCTGGAATCGTTTGTCCAGAGGGAGAGCCAATTCGGTTTGTTATGGACCGATACCATTTGGCGACAACGACGGCCAAAAACCATCCGATAACCAGTCGTACTTTCCGCTCGATTTACAACGGACTCAACGCACAAATAATGACAGACCTCTTGGAATCGTCGGGTATCGTTGGATGTGATCTGAAAGGAATATACGACCAGCTTTACCAGCGAACGCGGCATACAAGGGAGCTTATCAGGCCAGAAAACTATACCGAGCTCCACGAAGCCGAGTTCTAGGAAACCCTGTCGATTAACCTCCCGACGTCAGGTCGGCCATCCCGCTTTCACTTTACGTTCGATCTGGTCGAGATTGATGACTATAGCGACGTCCGCTGGCCCCTTGTCATTCTTGGGGTTGAGGCTGACGACCGAGCAGCCGTTCGCGAGGAACTCGCCAAGAAGGCTTTTTCGGACGATGTCATGAGACCAGCCAAAATCTGGTTCGGTCTTATAGCAAACGAAAAATGCTTCGTCGTCCCAAAAACCGTGAACCCCAGTTTGCGTCAAACGGCGAGCCTCGTCAGCGGCAGCGGAGTCAGCTTCGTCTAGCGACAGGAATCGTCCTTCAACTGGCCTCAGGCCCAAATCAGTCGCAAGCCTTGCAAACACCGCAAGACGTATAACCTCGGACAAATCCCACTCGCGCTTTACCCCTCGCGCTCCCGTGTTCTTGAGCAAAAATTTCCCGCGAGAAATCCATTGCTCGATCCGGTGACTACTCAGATCGAGAATATCAGCGACGTCATCAAGTGAAATAGGTTCCAAGAAATATCCTCCGACATGTTGTCTGAGGATAGTAAACGCGGACTTCTGACACCGTGTCAAAATGTCAGGATTTCGCCGGTGAGTTGTTGTTGCGATGTGGTTGCCGTTGTTCATCTGCTACCGACAGCGAAACTCTAGACGGCACCTGTCTTTGGACGTGATTGCCGCCGGCTGCTGTCACCTTCACACTGCCTCCCATCAGCTGTGTATTTTCCCATGATCACAACAATCATCGAGCCTAAACGCGACCCGTTTATTCAGCCGTTTTACGCCATACCTTCAATCAGGTCATCGGACCCCACCACGCTGGTTCTGCTTCCGGTGTTGGTACTCAGTGGCGCGCTGCTCATCCATCTGCTTCGCCGATACGGATTCGGCGACAAGGTTTGGACCGCCCTGATCGTCGCTTCAGCGTTCCTCGTCGGGCTTTCCACATTCACGCCTGTGGCTGAATACCTGTGGGGAGGACACATCTTCCGTCAAGCCTGGGAATGGCTGCCCACGCGCATCCTGCAGGCGGCCTTGTGGACGATACCGTTGACCGCCTGCATCCTTCTTGGCCTTAAAGGACGGCGTCGTCTCGCAACCGCTGCCGCAAGTGGTCTAGCGACCTATTATCTCGTCTATCCTGTCGTCTACACGTATTTCCAGGGATATGGCTTTCTCGTTCCAGGGCACCTAGAGGCGGCGTCGATCGCGACAGCTGTGCTGATCTTTGCCGAGTTCGCACGGCGGGACGGCATACGTCGGGCCTCTCCTGTGGTGGAGACCGTTATCATCGTTGCCATACTGAGCAGCGCTATCGCATGGTTCATCGCGAGCGAAACGTTGATGCGGCTCCTCTATCGACCGATTGCGTTTTGATGTCGGTCGGGTGACAACGACCGGCCGCTTGTTGGGGACTTCACTTCGTCCCACTATCAAACCATAAGGATGCCGAGACCTTGAAGTGACCAGCGTAAGAGCAAATGCCGTCCCATCTCGCAAGGTAATAGCGGCAGCCGCAGTCGCCGCAGTGGCCTGGCTCCTTTGCCCCCCGCTTGAGAACTTCAAGAACGCCTACGCTGTGCATCGAGACAGCCTTGGAAACGGATACCAGGCGGTGTGTCCACGCGATGGGTCTAATTTCTACCAGATGCTCTTTACGAGTGAGGAAATCTACACTGCCCTAGATTGGGTTCACCTGATCTGGGTCGGCCCAAATCGCAACCAAAAGACAGTGGCCTTTTTCGTTCGGCCCCAACGTGCAGAAAACGGTGATATCGCGGCGTTTCTTAATTCCGAGCAGGTCGAAACTCACAGAGGCATCGCCTTACAAGTCAGCGGTGGTAGGTATGATGCGACCGTCAAGATGGTTTTCAATGGACGCCAATTCCTTCTCGACGGGTTTGGAATAGTTTACGGTGATTCACCCGACAACTTCTCGGCCAGGCAAGTTCGACAAATTCTGGCTGAGATAGCTGACGTAATGCACCATTGCATGCCAACGATCTTTCCTGCCTGACACGCCCCTGTGCACGGAAGTGCCACCAAAACCCATAGTCGATCCGGGATATGGCGGCCGTAAGAACACTCACAGCGGCTTGTTGAGTTTCTTGGCTATCGAAGACATGGGCTGCGCATTCACTTATTCGCGTGCCCAAATCGAAAGCCACCGCGAACAATTCTCGGCGGTTCAAAGGTCGTGGCTGGGTGATGCCATTACCCGCCGATAGAAGGCTCCAAACCTTCCGAGCCGTCTGGTTCGATACGCACGGGCGACGCTGTCTTTGCGTCCTTGATCGAGGAAGTCTCCAACACGATCCCGTTCCCCCATTCAAAGGGACGCCGTCCTAGAGGCCTGTCAGCGAAGTCCTCCCAGAGGACATACAGATGTCCGTTCGACGGGATAATTCCGCACGTAACACCACGCATTTTTTGAAAAATGTTCCCTTTGTTCATTCCGGCTGCGTATGAAGTTGATCGATATTTCATCAACGAAAACAGTGGCTGTGATTCGGCCTCGAACTGAGGCTTCACACCTATTTTTCCACCCGGAATATAACTTCAATTAACTCGGAACAACATCACATCCAAGCGGAATTACGCGCCAGCTGAGAATTGGCCGTCAGTCTGCGGTGCCGCTCGAAGTCAGGCTTTAACGCGTGGTCGCGACGTCTCGGCGAGCCACAAAGCGAAAATTGTTGACCCTGATACTGGCATCGCATAAACAGACCCCAAAGGAGCCTTGGGGTTGCGCCACACGAACGACAATGATCCGGGTCACAGGTACTGCTTCCTTTGCATGGAGGAAATCCCCGATGACCAGCGTTCTGAAGAACATGTCATCCCACGTTGGATGCAGCGCGATTTCGATCTTATGCACCAGAAACTGACACTGGTGAACGGATCGGGGATTTCCTACAAACGGCTGAAGCTTCCTTGTTGCCGGGAATGCAACAACGTCCATCTTGGCCGTATGGAAGAGAGTTTCCAGCACTTCGTCTACAAGGACTGGAAGCCGATTTCCAATGTCCCGGACCTTCTGGTGATGCAGTGGTGCGCAAAGGTACTGTTCTCGATCCTCTACAAAGAACATTCTCTGCCGCTGCGCATCGAAGACCCCAGCGGCCCTCGCATTTGGGGTAACGAAGTGATCGACATCTACGCCGATCTATCTCTGTTTCTCCAATCCTTGCGCTTTCCCACCGATTTCAATTGTCGTGCCACTTCTTTGCCTGCGTCGATCTACAAGTTCGACATCGTGTGGTCGCGCGCCATCCCGATGGAAGAACACTACGACCTCATCGGCATTGCCGATGGACGGGGCATTGCCGTTCGCATCAAATCCCGTGGCTACATCGTGATCTTCGATGGCGGCCTGCAGCAGGCATATCCAGACAGCCGACTCCAAGCCGTCGAAGGCCAGGCTCTTGACCCGCTTCAGTTCAGGGAGGTCGTCGCCTACCTCTTCGACAGAGCCGCCCGGTGTCGAGCCCATCATGGCTACCTGTCCCTCTTCGGCAAAAAGGAAGCTTCGATCAACCAGCGCGGCCCATACATCGGCGACGCGAAGATCGAGATCACCGCCGAGTCCCTCATTTTCGAGGACGAAGATTTTCCGGCCTTTGCCAAGCTCGCCGGAAAACTGCTCGTGTTCGACATAGACGACCAAATGCTCCAGAACGAATCCTATCCCAGCTATCTCTTCAGTCCCGACGGACGCCTCAAGAAGACGAAGGTGAGCGACGACGGCATGTTCGTTCCCGCCTGATCCCGCTCACAATAGGTTTCGGTCGGCCGACGGCGCGCGTCATTGACCGTCACGACTGTGTGGTCCTAGAATTGACCCATCGGGTATGGGGATGGGTCAATGAGCGATGAGGCCGGGCAAAATCTGAAAGAGGAACTCGCGGCTCGCTTGGGGCGGGCTCGCCATCGGGGTCTGGTCGACTGCAAAGGCAGCGTGGATGTGAACAATCACACCACCCCGCACGATCTACTTTTCGTGCTGAACAATCTGCTGCGGCTGCGCGAACTCGGCCTCCAGCCCAGCTTTTCCGTATGACCTGTCGTCCAGGGTAACCCGAACTAGTAATGGTTTCTTACAAGTTCGGTCAGGCTCTTGCTGTTGCCGCTTTCGACGTCCCGACCGATGATGTTCTCATTGCATTTTGAGGACCCCCGAATGACCGCAGGATACAGCCCCGAAGAACTCGCATGGCTAGAGGCCAACCGCGACACCGTGCGCGCCATGATGTCGGCTTCGCCAAAGCGGATGGCGCTCGTCCGCGAGGAAGTCGCCGATCCGATCACCAAAGCCGCGAGGGGCTTGATCTCGACGATGAAGTCGAACCTCTGCCAGATCGACGCTAAGGTCGTGGACGTTACCCAGACGATCGAAGACTATCGCGGCTACATCGCCCGGGCCGAGCGGGAATCCAAGGAACCGACATCGAGCTTCGTGGATTTCGTCTCGGAGCGCGGCCCCAAGCAACTGGCGACGCTCGCCGCGCACAAGCAAGCGCTGATCGGCAAGATCGCGGCTTTGGAAAGCGACCAGGAATCCTGCTTTCTCCCGATCGGGACAGTTGTCTCGTTCGTCGGCGTGCCCGCGTATGAGGATGGCCTCGCCCTCGGTGACGACCGTCAGTCATACCCGGTGAAAGGCAGCGTTGGCGTCGTCACGAGGATACGGCAGAAGGGCGAGTATGCGCTCGGTGTCAGCATGCGCAAGCCTTTCCGCGATGGCTGGAACTATGCGTACGATCCCGATTACGACCGGATGCCAACTTACAAGGTCGACCGCGACATGCTCGATGTCATGTCATACGGACTGCTGCCGAATGGACAAGAGTACCGCGGCTTCGGCTTCCAAGCGACACATGAACGGCTCGACGGCGACGACGAGAAGGTCGAGATGGTTCTCGAGGCCGACGGTCACTTCTGGCGGTTTCACGACTTCGGCGGAGAGCAATCGATCGAGGCTCTCCAGGCTTTCGACGATCTCTCCGCGATGTCATGGCTCGGCGAACCCTTGTTTGTCGCGAGGCCAACCCCGCCGACAACCCCCAAGCCATGACCTCCGAGGCACCACCGTCACTACCGCTCGGTATCCACGCCTAGCAGACGAGGCGTTGCAACAGTCGTTCGGCGTCGACCTCGATGTCCCTGATCGTCACCTCCCGGACTATACCAAGGGCAACAGGGTTAGCGCCGAAGGGTTTCACGGCGACCAGCGTTTCGCGGGACGGATTTTCTGCTAGCGCCGCTCGCAGTCGCTCCACGAAGCCGTCGATTGCCAGCGTCGCCCCGAGCTCCTTCAACATGCTCGATTTAATGAGTTCTCTGGAAAGCGGACTGCGGCCGGTCAAAACCCGCGCCGTTCCCTGGGCAGGTCAGACTAACGCGATCCCGACGTTCGCCAGCTCTCCACGCGCTGTGTCCGCGCAGAATTGGACCATGGCGTAATAACCACCGTAGATTTCGCTCATGTCGAAGCCTCGCGTGTTGCTTCCATAAAGGTCATCCGACTGTTGCGTCGCGTCAACCGCGCCTTGGCGTATGCTCGCATCGACCCGGTTTCAGCGAGGTCCGCTTCGGACGAACGGCGCTGGGTTCGCCTCTGTCTCGAGTATCTGCGCCAGCCGTTCTGAAGGTCTTTCACGCTCTATGGGCAAATTCACGGCCACGGCGAGTTTGAACTTTTCCGGAAAGGCCGCTTCGACCGACTGCCAATGCATTTCGACCAGCTGATCGTGCGCACTTTGGGCGCTCCAACCGAAAATCCTGGCCTCATCTGGATCACCGTCGGCGAACTCCAGGAGCATCAGCTCCTCGCCGTTTGCATGATCCACCAGGAAGCGCGTCAGGTCCCGCCAACGGTATGCCTCGTAGTCCACCGTGTACTGGCGACCCGATTTGTCGGCGATCTCGAAACGTTGTGTCACTGCCGTTCTCCCAATGCTGATCTCCCACGGTAACGTCCGTCAAGGCACCCCACAACGGTCGGCTATTGCGCCATGCCTCCCGCCACGCGACGCTAGGCTCAATAAACAGGGTCGCCGACGTGCAGATCATCGAATCCCACTGCCACGGCAAAGGCGACCAGGACGCCAACGAAGACGTCCTCGTGGTGACGGAATCCTTCGTGCTTGTGGTCGACGGGGCGACCGACAAGACGGGCCACGTCGTCGAAGGGATGAAGGGCGGCCGCTTCGTGGCGATGGTTGTCGCCGACCTTCATCGGTCCGGCGATCTGCCTGCCGATATCGACATGAATGGCTGGATCGAAGCCATCACCCGCAAAGTGGATGCCGAGCTCGAGCGAGTGTCTTGGCCCGCCGAAATCCCGAGGCCGGCCGCCAGCGCTCTCGCCTACTCAGTGAAACGGCGCGAGATGTTCCGGGTTGGAGACTGCCACTATCGGATCGGCGAAACAGACTATATGGGCGGCATGGCGATCGACGACCACCATGGCGACATCCGCTCCGCCAAGCTCAAGGCGTGCCTTGCTGATGGGGCGGAGATCGCCGATTTGCTGGAGAACGATCCAGGCCGAAAGCTCATCCTTGAAAGCCTCGCAAACCAGTACCGATACGCGAACGCCGCCGAGGGGAATTTCGCGTATCCTGTCGTGAATGGCGACCCCGTTCCCGCAAGCTTGATAGAGAAGTCTGTTTCCGTTCCAGCTGGCAGTTTCGTGGTGATGACGAGCGACGGCTTCGATTTCCCCTGCGCGACGCTGTCTGACACTCTGTCGGCGCAGAGACGATCGTACGACGTCGACCCGCTGCGGATTGGCCTGGACGGCTCCAAGGCCTCGACCAAGGGTCTCCTCGCCGGCATGACCCAGCACGACGACCAGACATATGTGAGCTTCCGGACGTAACAGGCTAATCGCTGGTCTTGCCATCGCATGGCCGCGATATCATCCTCGTCGTGTGAATGTCTCTCGCTGTCGTTCGAAGGGAAATCGCAATGTCCTGTCGCCCACCGCTACCCAACTATGATGGCCTCTCTCGCGGTTACAAGAAGAGACTTGGCTACGGCGACGCTATGGACGATCGACCAATGTTTTCGTCGGACAGGTTTTACCGCGAGGGATACGAGCAAGGAAAGCTCGACGCCAAGGCGGTGACTGGCACGGGGATGACAATACAACCCGTCGATCCTTTTGTCGCCAGGACCATTTGAGGTTCATAATTCACTCCCAACGCTTGCTGGCCCCGATCGACTATGTTAAGACTTCAAAACGAATTGATGGGCATGTAGCTCAGTGGAAGAGCACCAGGTTCCGGTCCTGGGTGCGGGAGTTCGATCCTCTCTATGCCTACCATCAACCTCTTCAGCGGAACCAACGGCAGTATCGTTGCGTAAGATCATTCACATCGATATGGACGCTTTTTTCGCGAGCGTGGAGCAGCGCGATAATCCAGGACTCCGCGGACGCCCTGTCGCGGTCGGCGGCTCCGGCGGACGCTCCGTCGTGGCGGCCGCGAGTTACGAGGCTCGTCGTTTCGGCGTCAGGTCGGCGATGCCGTCGATCACCGCGAGGAGGCTTTGTCCCGAGCTTGTATTCGTTCCCCCTCGTTTCGAGGTCTACCGCGCCGTATCTGCACAGATCAGGGAAATCTTTCTCGGGTACACGCCGCTCGTCGAATTCCTGTCGCTGGACGAGGCATACCTCGATGTCACAGACAACCTCAAGGGCATCGCGCTAGCCCGTGACGTAGCCACCCTGGTCAGGGAGGACATCTTCGCGGCGACCGGGCTGACGGCGTCAGCTGGCATCTCGTTCTGCAAATTTTTGGCGAAGATGGCATCTGACATGCGAAAGCCGAACGGCATGTACGTGATCCCGCCCGAACGCGGCAAGGATTTCGTGTCGTCTCTCGCCATCTCCAAGTTCCACGGCATCGGTCCCGCCACGGCGGATCGAATGAAAGCCCTTGGGATCACCACGGGAGCCGATCTCGAGCGTGTCGGAGCTCCGTTCCTTGAACAGCATTTCGGCAAGGCAGGCATCCATTTCCACAAGCTTTCCCTTGGTATCGACGAGCGCCCTGTCAACCCCGAGCGGATCAGGAAGTCGTCCGGTGCCGAGGACACCTTTCCGCACGACATCATCGACGCCGACGTGGCCAAACGCGAGGCTACCGTTCTTGCCGAAAAGGTATGGGATCGCTGCGAAAAGCACGGGTCGCGGGGGCGTACCGTCGTCCTCAAGATCAAATTCGAGGATTTCGAAGAAATAACCCGGTCGAAAACCGTTCCGGTTTTCCATTTGGACAAAGCCGGCTTCGTGACGACGACGCTATCTCTGATGGAGCACATACTTCCGCTCGAGAAGGGTATCAGGCTCATCGGCGTGACGATGTCGGGCCTGGACGAAGAGGCGACTGCGGCGGACAGCCCGCAACTGGACCTGTTTGTCTAGCAGCGGACACCGTGTCGTCATCGGTCGGGACGGCGGTTTGCTGAAGTTGTTATTTTTACAATCCAGTCTGCTTTGTGGCTTGTAAAAATAACACGCCACCCGAAAAGAAGAAGGGTGGCGTTAGAGCGTTCGGTGACGAGGTGGGATCAGTGGCCGCCGCGAAGTCCTTCGATCTGATCCTTCAAGTGCAACTTCCGACGCTTGATCGTGGAGATCGTCGCGTCGTCGGTGGAGGGCGAGGCGTTCGCCTCGGAAAGCTGGTGTTCGAGGTTCGCGTGTTTCTTCGCGAGGGCTTCGATGTGGGACTGGACCGTCAAGACTCACTCCTTTTTTCACCACCCCATATCGGGGTCTAGCATTTATGAAGATGCCACGAACGTCGCGCGAAGTCGAACAATATCTGAAGAGGGTGTATTCAAAGACACCATATGTTATTTTCGATTGCCGGATGCCGATCTGGCTTGTAAAAATAACATCAACGACCCTTGTCGTCGCCACCGCGCGGTTTTTCCACGGTGTGGTTGGTCAAACGGAGTGTAGCATGTCCCAGTCCGAACTCGCCCTTTCCATCCTCGAGGAAGCGCGCGGAGCCGTGTCGCTATCCGTCTTCAAGGACGCCGGCATTTACCCGCAAACGCTAAGTCGTCTGGTCGAGGCGGGCCGGATCGAACGCCCCGCGGCCGGTCACTACGCCCTCGCCGGGCGGATCGACATCCTCGACGTCGACTGGGTCGCCTTCGCCCTGCAGGTTCCGGACGGTGTCATCGGCCTTCTGACAGCTGCCGTCCATCACGACATGACCCAGGAACACCCGCCCCGCCTCCAGGGTTTCGTGCAGCGCACGCGCGCAGGCTCGCTTACCCTCGGCGGCGATTCAGGAGCGGCGGTAGATGTCGTGACCTCGAGAAACCCTCTGTATCTGACCGAAGGCGTTGTCACCGTCGAAAAGTCCGGCACGCCTGTCCAGGTGACGTCGAAAGAACGCACGTTGGTCGACCTCTTTCTTTTCAGCCCGTTCAACAGCCGCAGCACGCTGCGAACCGCCCGCATTCCAGAAGAAACCTTCCTCGAATCCCTGTCGCGCTGCGTGGACGACCCTGAATTTTCGTTCGACGACTTCCACGTTCTGGCCGAGACCTTTGGGTGCGAAGACCAGATCAGTCCCTTCACGAAAACCTACCGCTACGCCGCTCCGAGGACGCCTGGGTTCTGATCCGGCGGTTTGTGCCTTTCAATCACGGGCCGGACACTGAAGGGGTCAACATGAAACACCCCGCGGAACAATGAGAAACGTCGGAGCAAGCGTCCTTACCCACCTCAAGAACCTGGCAAGGGAAACGAAACAGGACATGCAGTCCTACCTTCGTCTCTACGCGCAGCAGCGGTTGCTCTATAGGATTTCCGTGTCGGATGTCGCGCCCTCGTTCGTGCTCAAGGGCGGCGTCATGCTCGCCGCCTACAACGACGGCTTCCTTTTCCGGGCGTCCGAGGACATCGACTTCAACGCCTATATGCAAACCCTCTCCGTCGAGGACGCCGCAGTCGCTGTCCTGCACGCGGTCCGGACAGCCGTCACGACACCCGTCCCGGACGACGGTGTCGTGTTCGACATCTCTTCGATGATGAGCAGGAAGGAACATACCGGTCGCATTCCCGGCAGCAAGGTGACCATAACGGCGCGTATCCATTCGGCGCGCGTGCAGCTGAGCGTCGACATAGGATTTGGCAACGTCATCACGCCCGATGCCGTACCCATGGAAATCCCGACACTCCTCCCGGGCCTCGTCCCATGCCCGGTGATCGCCGGCTATCCGCTCGAGACGATCATCGCGGAAAAACTCCATGCGGTGCGTCAGTACGGTATGGACAACACTCGCCACAAGGACCTCTTCGACCTCTGGCGCATCCAGGACAACTACAAACTGAACGGCTCGACCGTTTCCAGCGCGGTCGTCACGACGTTCGACCACCAGGGAAGCTCGATCGAGGTCGACCTCCCCGGTCTTTCGGACTTATACATGCAACGAAACGCAGGAGCGTGGGCTGCTTTCCTGCGCAAGAACGCCCTCAAGGCGGATGCCGATCTGCGCGACATCGGCGCAAGCCTGCGGTATTTCTCTGAACCGATCATGGACGGAGCGCTCGGCCGACTGAAGCTCGGTACGTGGGAACCGGGTCAGGGATGGCAAACCTTTTCGCCATCCCTGACTTTCTGACCGACCTTAGTGGGTGAGCGTGGACAGTTCCTTGCGCTGGTCCATGCGAATGCCGGCCGCCGCCTCGGCGGTGATCTGGTGCCAACGCTCCGGTCGAGCGCCGCCGGTCGCCGCTTCCGCTTTCTTCGCCACGAACTTGTGCTTGGCCTTCGCATGCATACGGTCGCGAAGGAATTTCTGCGAGAAACGGAGCGTGTAAATCACGTCGACCTTCTTGCTTCCTTCCATCTCGTCCCTCGACACGATGTCGTCACAGACGTTCACGTCCTTCAGCTGGGTGACCGAGCGCTGTACATGCGCAAGCGCGTCACGCCACCGCGACCATTCTGTGCCGTGGTTCTTGGCGATGTCCGAGGCCTTGATCTCCATGACTTCCGGCATGTCCGCGGTGCCGGCGAACATCAGCGAGACGTTCTTGAACAGCCAGCGGGTCATCTGCCCCTTGATCTGCATCATCCATTCGTAGTCGACCTGTTCGAAAGCGAGCGACTTGATCGCCTGGGCCAGAAACGGATTGAGCTGAACCTGCGCCTTAGAGGTCGGATCGTCGACGTCCCTCATGTAAAGAGCCGGGAACACCGAGGCCGAAACGATCGCCTTCTGCTTCCGCTCGCCCTTCTTCGTCACCTTGGTGATCTCGATGACGCTGCGGTGGAGGACCTGGAGGGCTTCCTTGATCTCCGCCTTGTTGAAGGTGTGGCGGTGCTTCTTGAGTTCGAGGTAGATCGCGTGAACCGTGAAATTGGTGATCACCTCGTCCTGCTGGCCAAGCTGAAGGCTTTCGGAAGCCAGCTTGCGGATGACGTCTTCGACCAGCTGCTCGCGCTCTCCAGGCAGCTTGTCCTTTTCGACGCCCGTGATCGGATCGCGGATACGCGCGGGGGTGATCGAGAGGGCGTACTGCTCGCCGTCGAAGGTAAACTCTCTATAGACGCCGTCCAGGAACGCCGTTTCCTTCTTGCGCTCGGTGCGCGGGAGATAACGGGGCGCGAGGTCGAAGAGCGCGGTGTAGTTGGATTGGCGGTTGTCCGGGGTTTCGAACAGGGAAAGCTGAAGTACGTGGTTTTCCTTGGCAGCCATGTCTCTTCCGATTCTTCCTTGTTTTCACCGGCTGGAGACTGGGCCTCCCGTCCTGAAAAGACAAGGGCTTCCGGCCAAGCGCGACTTATTCCTCCCCAGGCGCGAGTCAGACCTCCCCTAGTATTAAGCGGTCCTTTCGCGGCGTCATCAAGGGCGCGAGCTATACCTCCCTACACCAATATGACCCCGCACGGAGTCGTGTTGCCCATTATCCACAACCTTGATTCGCATTTCGGGTGCCTGCCGCGACTTGGACCTCCCCTCGAACCCGATTTTCTGTGGGGGGCGCGACTTATACCTCCCCCTTAATCCCCGGATTCCGATTTCCGGGCGCGAGTCAGACCTTCCCTCCCGGAAAGAGTCGCCTGATCATTTTCACGGGGTGCGGTCTAAACCTCACTGGCCGCGACCAATACCTCCCCAAGTGCGGCTTATCCCACCCGATGCAGGCCAAATAAGAATCGGCTAACCATTTATGTGACGTAACGAATTGGAGATTTTTCCATGGACAGCTAGTCCAGAAAACGAAGCGCCCGCCACGTTGGAAGCGTAGCGGGCGATTGATGCCCGTGATGGGGCGGATCGAAGTAAGCACTCGATACTTACCCCATCCCGAATCCGAATTGCAAGGGTCCCGGTGATTCCGGGAGCGATTTTTCGCGCCCTGACGACCCCTCGGCCACTTTTCTGACAACGCGCGTCACTCGACGGCGCGAAGGGATTTCTATGTCGATAGCTCTGCCTCGCGAAACAAAACAATATGTTGACCCCTCGTCGACCACGAAATCGCTGCGTCAGCTCTGCGACGCGGTGGATGCCGGCGCGATCGACGTTTCCGCCCTCGTGGCCTTCGCCAAGATCGCCGGCACCGGCGAGACGCCGAGGTTCAAGGTCACGTCTCCTCTCCCGGTCACGATGCTCGACGCCATCAAGGGAAAGACCAAGGAGGAGCAGAACAAGGCCGTTTATGTCGGCTTTGGTGACGGCCTCTGGACCTGGGAAGACGTCGAGAACTACGAGAACAACAAGGCCGCCCTTGGAGAGAAGGCGGCAAAGCCGAGGCAGACGAAGGCCACGTACCGGACACGCAAGGCGATGCCGCAGGTCCGTCGGCCGAACGTCGACAACATGTTCACCCCCAAGGTCAGCATGGAAGCCCTCACGCGCCCTGGCCTCAGCGACGGAGCCAAGCAGTGCCTCATTCTGCTGGTTGGCCTGGCAGACAAGGACGACACGCTCACCACCTATACGACCTCGCTCGCCACGATGATGGACCGCACGCCGCGGACGATCCGCAACTACTATGTGGCGCTCGAGGAAGCGGGCCTGATCTTCCGCCGTCCTGCGACGCACTACAACACGGTCCACATCACGCTGCATCCCGACTGCCGCCCGCCGAAATACGAGGAGCCCCGTGACGTCCGCGCGTTCAAGCTCGCCCGTAAATCCAGCAATCCCGCGCTTCATCTGATGGCCATGTCGGTCGTCATCGCGTCCGTGGACGCTCATTCCGACGCATTCACAACCTCGGATAGGCGGAAAGAAGTTTCCATGTTTAACCTTGAATCTAATTCTCTTAAGAAGAAGCTGGGCGACAATCCGGTGTTGGGCGCTGTTGCGACCGCGACGCCGAAGAGGCATTACAGCGGATTGAGCGCTCCGACCACCCATTCCACCCTGCTTCTCGATCCGAAACGGCCTGTGAACGCCGAAAGGCCGGGAAGGCGCATGCCGCAGTGGGCGAAACCGACGGGATTCAACCAGATCGGCGCGATGTGACTTTGGTTGACGAGGCCACTTGCACCTTGGGAAAATCGGTGCGAGCCTTGGTGTCGTAAGTGCTGGAGATTAGACGTTTCCGGAACTCACCGAAGGCCAAGGCCCGTTCAGGCGAAAGCAGGTTCGGGCCTTCTTCCTTCTCTCGATTCATATAAGGGGAGGTTTAAGTCGCGCCCCTTTGTCCCTCGCCTCGATCGCGGATAGCGTCGAATGAATATCAGGGACTGGACCAATGCCGTACATCTACGAAATTCCCTACTCGAAGCTCGAAGACGTGATGAAGCGCCGCAAACGGGTGGCGAAGAAGAACGCCGCGAGTGGCCTGCCCATCCCTGTCGTCGAGGTGCTTTCCCGCTCCGAGCGGGTGATCGAGGTCCGAGACGCGCTCGCGAGGATGCGTGGGGCCGAGACGAATTCGCGTGAGGTCCGGGTCGCGACCGCCGTCATCGAGGTCAGTGGATTTACGGCCGAGGTCGGGAGCTGGAAGGTTTCCGGATACCGCTGTGGTGGAACGAGGATCACGAAGGACGGAAGAGAAGGGTGGGCCGTGAGTTCGCCTGAAGTTCCGCCCTCGATAGCCGCCCGGAGCGAACTCCAGTGCGACCACTGTCGAGCGATCCGCAGCCGCACCTCCTCCTATATCGTCGAACCGGTGAAGGATACCGGCAACCCCGAGGAACTTGCCACCGGACCCCTCGAGGTCGGTGCCACCTGCATGCAGCCGTTCCTCGGCATCGCATCGAGCGTGCTGGGAAGTCTCGCCGACAACGCCCTGCTGCTCGAAGAGATAACGCGCCTCGCGGGAAGCGACTTCCTCGAGAGCAGCGACGACATTCTTGACGAGATCGACACCGTCATGGCCGTCGCCGTGAACGTGATCGCAAGGGAAGGAGGGTTTCTCGCCGCGAAGGAAGCCCACGACGGCGAGACCGCGACGTGGAAAACGGTGTACGAGGAAGTGCGGCGCTACAGGTCCGGCGATCTCGACGAGTCCACGGTGGCCGTCACCCTCGCCGACTTCATGCAGGCAGGCGTCGTCGCGGAATGGCTGCGAAAGACCGTTGCGGAAAGCGGCGCGAACATCACCCCGTTTCTCGCCAAATGCGCGGAGGTTCTCGAGACCGGCATTTCCAGTCCTCAGGACGTCGCGGTCCTCACGGCGCTGGTCGGCTCCCACGCCCGTCATCTGGAGCAGCAGGAACGTCTCGTCAGGGAACAGGACGTCGCGCGGGGATCGAGGCATGTCGGCGTCGCCGGCACGCGCGGCAATTTCGTCTGCGACGTGCAATCCATCCGCCCCTATCAAGGCCGCTTCGGACCTGCGGCCGTGATCACCCTGACCGACACCGGCGGCAATCTGCTTGTCTGGTTCGCCTCCGGCCGGGACCATGGCGGCCTCAAGGTCGGACACACCTACGAAATCGCCGGAACAGTGCAGAAACACGACTACGCCGAACAGGGCGGATACCGCGGGGCGGCTCAGACCCTACTCAACCGTATCAAGGTGATTCAGGACTTCGGCGAAACGGTCAAGGCGGATGCGGACGAGGAGAAGAAAGCCGAGGAAAGCCGCGAGTTCGACGAGCTTATCGGATTTCTCGCGCCGTCGCGGATATAGGTTGTCGATTCCACCGTTGTCAAATGCATCGGCTTGGCGAAACCTAATGGTCAAGGAAAGACAAAGGAAGGGTTACTTGCATGAACGACATTGCTAAGACCATGGCAGAGCGTATCCGCAACGCGGCCGGCGGTGCGACCGTCATGGCTCCGACGGGCAACGCGGCTCGCCGTCTGGCGGAAGTAACCGCGCCCCAGGCTCCGGCCGACGGTCTGGGAAGCATCGACGCTCGCCAGGAGTACATTCTCAACGCCGCGCAGCAGTTCGAGCGCCACTACGGCGTCCAGCTCGACACCGTCATGGGCCTCTTCGTTCCCAAGAACGATATGCTCTACGCCGCCGCCGAGGAAAACGTCCCGCTCGACGAATTCATCAAAACGGTCGGCACCCAGATGTCGTTCGATCCGATCGTCGGCAAGGAACCCGACTATGCGAAGTACGTCGCCGGTGAGAACCGCGTGAAGCTCGCCCTTGCCGAGTTCGCCTACTCCGACGAGGACTGGACGTTGTCCGACGGCTATGCGGTAGCCGAGAACGATGACGCCGCGGTCGTGATCGCGCCCTTCTACGACGAGACCATCCATTCCTGGCAGTTCTCCGCCTACACCGCGCCGTGCGACAAGGATACGTTTGTCTCCATGTCCCGCGCCCAGAAGGCGTCCGTTCCGTCGGAAGATCGCGAATACGGCGACATCGACGACTGCGTACGGTCGATGTTCCAGGTCAAGGCCGCTCCCGCCGCGATGCGCATGTGATCAGCGGACGGTAACGCCCGCTTCCGACAGGACCTGTTCCACGTCCCGTCCATCCCTGACCGAAAGGTCCATGGTTGGCGGGACGTCTTCGTTTCTGGATGTGACTTCGAAGGCCTGGTCGGCTGCGATCTTGTCGAGCGCGGCCCCCGACCCGGAAACCCGGTATTCCATGCGACCTGCCCGCTCGTCGAAGCGCTGTCCGACGATGGTCACCCGCCAGTCGTCTTGGCTTTCGGATGTCGCATTGGCGACCGCCGCCATGTCGCGGTCTGCGTCGGCGTATATTTCGTCGAGCGTCTTCAGAGCGTCGAGGCGTGGCGAGCCTTCGTCGACGGCGCTTTCCCAAGTCGCATAGTTCCCTTTTGCCCAGGCGGCGACCGCCACCTGCCCCGGCTCCTCCAGCACGACCACGGCGATGGCGGACGCGCCGTACTTCCCGGCGAGCCTGGAGAGCGCGGAGACGCTCATGTTGTCGATCTGCTCGGGAGAGACGATGCGCATGTCCTCGCTGTCGCCGTTGACCGCGACCGTCCTCGTGCCGTCAGGCGTGGCCTTCGGCACGATCCACTGCCTGTTCCATGCCTCCGCCCTGTTCCAGACCGATACCGTTCCGTCCGGCTTGCGCGTCGCGGGCAGGATCATGATCCAGTCCTGCTTCGGCAGCGAGTATCCACGCATGTCTTCCGGCCATGAACCTTGCGGCGACGCCAGCGCGGCAGTTGCGGCGAAAAGGGTCAGGACAGCGACGGCTGGCAGTTTCATCGGCGGTTTCCGGGACTTGCGCGACTTGGCGGACGATTACTACAATCAATGAGACTGGAGATTTTCGGCCGCGTCAACGTTCTTGGAAACGAAGACTCCGGCACAGGGGCCAAATCATGCAACGACGTCACTTCCTCTTCGGCACAGCGGCTCTCGCGGCTGGCCTCGCGACCGCCCGAGAAGCCACGGCGGAACCCGGTATCTCGGCGGCACCCGATCTCTACGCCGCCGTGACCGGTCTCCGCGGAGTTTCGGAAGGTTCCGGACGGGGAACGATGCACATCCTCTACGCTCCGTGGTGTCCGCGCTCGCCCGAGCTTTACCGGGACACACGCGCTTTCCTCGGCCGGCTTAGGGTGAACTGGATTCCGTTCGCCGGCGGCCAGCCCGAGGGGAGGACCGGCACGGAATTCCTGCTGCGCTCCGGACAGCCTTCCGACATCCCGAATTCGTTCACGACATTGCGGCCGCTCATGCCTATCGCATCGACGCCGCTTTCGGACGCGCAGGACGCCGCCCTGCAAGCCACCGTGTTGCCGCGCTATTACAGGGACGCCGGCGGCTCGCTGTACACGCCGACGATTTTCTACAGCATGGCGGGCGACCGGATCAGGGTGGTCAAAGGCGCGCCGCAACCGCAGCACATCGAACAGATCGCTCTCCTCGCTTCATGAGTTTGGTCGACGACAGCCGTCCCGTCACTGGAGTGAGCGCCGTCAACGCCGACGGCGAAATCCTTGTGTTTTGCAAACTGGCACCGTGTGATCTTGATCATTTCCGGATTTCCGGCCGGGAGTTGGCGTTCTTCGCGGGCGAATCGGAGGAGCCTGTTTTCTCCGACGTCTACGGAGCCCTGACCGTCGAAGCCGCCTCTGTCAGAGGTGATGTCGTCGTGGTCTTTCCGTCGGTGCCGGATCGAAGCATGAGGGTTCCAGCACGGTATGGACTGTGATGTCGAAATCGCCAGGTTCACTGAAGTCCCGTACGTCATGGAGCGTCCGGCGGGTTCCGACGATTTCGCAGACGGCGTGACCGCCATGCTGTCCAGGGCCGGGATGCGTCTGGAGTTCGGAAGCGCCGCCTTGACGGCACGCGCCGGCGAGGCGCTCGTGGCGGGGTCCCTGCCCGCACAGATCGGCCTGATCGGACGCGATGGCCGGATGTCGAAGGCGGAGGGTGCCGAAACGCTGATTTCAGGTACGGCGAGGCCGCAGGCCGGGGCCGAACGCCCCGACATCGCAATGGCGATGGGCGGCTGGACGATGCTTGGACACGTTCTGGCGGGACCCGATCGCGCAAGCGCCTTGGCGTTCGGTTCCCTCATGGCGATGCGGGCGGGTGCGTCCAACGCCATGATCAATGAGCAGGTCGGTCGGACAAGCGACGCGACCGCCTCGCCTGCCTGGAACGCGGCTTCGCGGATGCCCGGCTACGTGGCCGCATGTCGGGATCGCCTCGAAAAATCGCCGAATTTCGCGTCAGCCTCCGCGTCCTCCCTGTCTGCGATGGCCGTGTCGATCTCGAGGGCGGCATTGGAGAAGGAGGCCGCTGCCGTCTTTCCCGGCGGAGAGCGGATGATGGCCGGCATCCGCGGCCGTATCCTCGGAGCGTATGGAAGCGCCATGAAGGTGAAAAGCGAGGCTTGGCGGCTGAGTTCCTACCTCGGCGACCGTTTGTCCGCGCCAGCGCCTTGGGCGCACGAGGCGGAAGACCAGCCCTTGGTCGACGCGAAGCCATTCGACGAACAGCATTTCGGTCCTTCGTATCTGCCTGCCTCTAAATTCAACGCTGAATCCCTACGGGTCGTGCAAGGCATCCACCCCGACCTCCTCAAGGTGGTGGCGAGGGCGAGCGAAATCAGCAAGCAGCCTTTCCAGGTGGTTCCCAAAACCGGCGGCGTTCGGTCGGCGGCCGTTCAGGACCAGCTCAAGCAAAAAGGCGCGTCGCGCGCCAAGCTCGGGCGTCACACCATCGGCTACGCGATCGATCTCGTGCCGGTGAACGGACGCGGGAATGTCGATTTCTCGAACGTCGCGGGTTTTGACGAGATCATGGTCGCCATGAAACAGGCGTCCGAAGAGCTGTCGATACCGATAGACTGGGGTGGCAACTGGAAGAAGCTCGTCGACAAGCCGCACTTCGAGCTCAACCGGAAGGTCTATCCGGGACCCGGCGAGACCGCGAAGCCCGAAGAAGTCCTGGTCGCCTTCCGCTAAACCGAAGCACTGCCAAAAACGAGGAAAGGCCCCCGCGAGGGAGGCCTTTTCGATGGCGTCTGGTCGTCTTGATGCGGAACCGATCGAAAGATCAGACGGCGAGGCCGAAATCGCTGGACTTGAGGGAACCCATGGCGCGGCCATCGGGGCATTTTGTGATCGTGCCTTTGTAGGCGGCGATAAGCTCGGCGTCGGTCGGATGGCCTGCGGGGGTACGTATGCGCTTGCGCCGGCGCATCATCGGCTTCTGATTCTGGAATTGGCCGCCAGCCGACTTCGTCGAGGTCTTGTTATTCATGAAAAAACTCCGGGACTGATAGGGGTCGCTCCGTTTTGGAAGCAGGGAAATCCAACACTAAAAGAAGACCTCACGCAAGACCGAATTCTTTGATTTTCGAATTTTTCCTGCAACGAGTTCTTGAATTAAATCAGGGTGTGGCATTTCCGATCGGGGCTTGTGCGATTCAGTAACGCAAGTAAAGATTCAAGTATAGTTGCCGCCGACTTGTTCAGCGACAATAATAACAGAATAAATCTCGCCCAGGAAACTTCATATGTCGGCAAAGCCTATTCACGGCGCGGTGCAGAAAAACGAAAAAAACGTGGAGGGCATAACCCGCGACACCCGCGGGCTTCTGCAACGCTTCCTGGATTCGCTGCGCGTGCCGACGAACATGATGACGTTCGTCCTCTCCTTCGCGGTGGTGTCTTTTATTTTTCCGGCCGTCGCCGACATCTGTCTGCTCTTCGCCGCCCTCCTGACGCTCATCTCGCTGCGCCGCGCCGAGACCGCGCCGCTCAAGCTTCCGATCCAGTCCGGCCTGCTCGATTCCCACGAGCGCAGTCCCGCGACCGGCAAGGCCCAGAAGTCGGGCGGCATCTTCTATCTCGGCAACGAGCTGCGGACGGGCAAGGAAGTCTGGCTCACCAACTCCGACTGCCGCCAGCACTTCCTGGTTCTCGGCACGACCGGCGCAGGTAAGACCGAAACGTTGCTCGGCTTCGCCTCGAACGCCGTGTCCTGGGGGTCCGGCTTCCTGTTCTGCGACGGTAAGGGCGACGTCGCGCTGTTCGCCAAGGTCTACGCCCTGGCACGCCGCTTCGGCCGCGAGGACGACCTCCTCGTCCTGAACTACATGACCGGCAACGCCGACATCGGCCTCTCCTACGGCGAGAAGCGTTCCAACACCCTGAACCCCTTCGCCACAGGCTCTTCCGACGGCCTGACGCAGATGGTCGTCGGCCTGATGGACGACACCGGCGGCGACGGGGCGATGTGGAAGGGTCGCGCGACCGCGATGTTCACCGGGGTCATGAGAGCCTTGACGTGGCTCCGCGACCAGCAATTGATAGACCTCAACGTTTCGGAAATCCGTGACCACCTCCAGCTCAAGCGCATCATCGACCTCGCCAACCCCGAGCAGTACGAACAGATGCCGATGCCGATCCGCAAGTCGATCAAGAGCTATCTGACGTCTCTACCGGGCTACAAGGAAAGCCAGGGATACAACCAGAGCCAGACAACGCTTGACCAGCATGGCTACCTGGAGATGCAATTTACAAAGATTCTCGGATCGCTTGCAGACGTCTACGGGCACATCTTCCATACCCCGCATGCCGAAGTCGACATGGCCGACGTCGTCCTCAATCGACGCATCCTGGTCATCATGCTGCCCGCCCTCGAGAAGTCCAAGGACGAGATCGCCAACCTCGGCAAAATCGTCGTTGCAACCCTGAAGGGCATGATGGGTGGCACCCTCGGTAACAAGGTCGAGGGCAACTGGGGGGACATTGTCGAGAACCGTCCGACCAACTCTCCATCACCATTTATAGTGGTCCTAGACGAGGTTGGGTACTATATGGTGGATGGGATGGACTTGATGGCCGCCCAGGCGCGCTCCCTTGGATTCGCCATGGTGTTCGCCGGACAGGACATCAACGCCATGAAGCGACTCAACGAGAAGGTGTTTGGCTCGGTTCAGGGAAACACGAACACCAAGATCATCATGAGGACGGAAGACCCGGACACCGCCAAGCTCGCGATCGAGGCGGGCGGCAAGGCCTACCGCGCTCAGCTCGGCTCCTACCAGGGGCAGCCGGGCGAATTCGGCAAGACCTACAGCGACAACATGGAAGCCCGCCTCGAACTGGTCGACCGCGTCAACTCCCGCGACCTGAAGGACCAGGACGAAGGCGAGATGCACATCTTCCACAAGGACTGGATGATCCGCGCCCGCGGCTTCTACGCAGCGCCCGAAAGCACGCTCAACAAGCGTAAACTGAGACTTCGTCCGAACCACTTCATCACGGTCTCCAAGCCGAACCGCGAAATGCTGGAAAGCCAGCAGAAGCTTCCGGAGATCGTGGAGCGTCTGGTCAGCGACGAGTTCATGGAAATGATGAAGGCGGCCGAACAGAACGCCATCAAGGACATGTCCGCTCCGACCGAAGTCGAAGTGGTCTTCCGCACCTACGACCAGCTCTCCCGCAGCCGCTCGAGGGTTCCCAACCCCGTCGAGGCATCCTGCGTGGCTTTCGGCCGCCTCATGGAAGTCAATCAGGGCATCAACGACATCTACAACGACGGCGTCAGGGGAAGCCGCGGCGGCACGGGGGCGTCCGATCCGTTCGCGCGGCCTCCCGTCGGCGGCGGCTTCGACCGCGGCATTCCCGACATGGGCGGCGGCATGGAAGACTTCTACGGCGATCGCGGCGGCTTCCCTGGCCGCAGCCAGCCGGATTTCGCACCCGCCGGTCGTGGACACGAGATGGACGGCTTCGCCGGCGGCGCGGACGGCCTCTACGGCGACCGCGACGGCTTCTCCGGCAAGCGTTACCGCGGCGGCATGCCCGACGAGTTCGAACCAGGCGGCATCTCGCAGCCGTCCGCGCCGTTCAAGCAGCCGAAGTACAAGAAAGACGTGCCGCACGGCATGGAACTCGAAGGCGACCAGCTGCACGGCATGGCGAGCCGCATCGCGAACAACAGGGCGGTCATGAGCGCTCTGGCGACGCTGGACTACGACGAGAACCGGATGACGCCCGACAAGCTCAACGACGAGATCGAGGAAGCGATCGACATCGCCAACGTCGACGACGAAGGCGGCTGGGGTCCTGCGACGTCGAGCGACATCGCCCGCGCGGCCTCCATGGCGAATTCGGCTCTGCCGGATGACGACGACGATGACGGCGGCGACGACACGTCGTCCGGCGTTCCCGCGGGCGGCGGTCTCACCGCCGAACTTCTCGGCATGCTTATCGACGGCGAGGACCAGGACTGATGGCTATTGGCGCGTCGATGGCAGGCGGCAAAAGGGGCAACGCCGAAGGGCGTCCGAGACAGGACGCCGACTGGTACCCCACACCCAAGGACGTCACATGCGTCCTGTTCGACAAGGTCAAGTTCGACGGCGCGATCTACGAGCCGTGCTGCGGCGACGGCTCTCTGGCGGTCGTCGCCGAGGACGACTACGGATACGACGTGTTTGGGACGGACCTCCACGACCGGGGCTACGGCATCGGCCACGGCAAGGCCTTCGACGTCCTGAAGGCGAAGAAGCTGCTCGCGCCGAACGTGGTGACCAATCCTCCTTTTAACATCGCCGGCGAGATCATCGAGCATCTCTGGAGCCTCGGTCCCGACCGCATGGCGATGCTTCTGAAGTCCACGTTCTGGCATGCCGAGAACCGAAGGCGGATTTTCGACAGGATACCGCCCTCCCGGATCATCGCGCTCACTTGGCGGCCTGACTTCCTTGGGCTGAACCGGCCGACCATGGAAGTGATCTGGTGCGTCTGGGAACGTGGCCATGTCGGCCCCACCTCCTACGAGCTTGCCGAACGCCCCGAATGGGCGAGGAAGAAAAAGGGCCGCAAGCGCGCCGCCGACTGATCAGGTTCGCGCTTGATCGGGGTCTTTTAATTCTCCCGGCTGGGGTTTAATCCGTTGACATGCTCTTCGGGCGACATCACCATTTCCATATCGAACGGAGATAAAACATGACCTCGAGTGCCGCCAAGATCGCCATCCTGCTGAACGGACCGAAGTACTGCGGGAAGGACACGGCTGCCAGCGCTCTGATCGAGGCTTTCGCGGCGGAGGCTGCTATTTTCCGCTTCACCGTGCCCGTCAAGGAGGAGACGCACCGACGTTATGGCCTCGACGTCGCCTACGACCACTACGAGGACCAGAGTATCAAGGACGCCCCTTTGCCGGAGTTCGGCGGTCTTTCTCCGAGGCAGGCCTACATCAAGGTTGGGGACGAGTTGCGCGCCCAGCATGGCCCCGACATCGTCACCCGCATGCTGTGCGACAACATCCGTTCCTCCGATGTCCCGATCGTCGTCAACCCCGACTGCGGCGGCGACGGCGAGGCCGAGGGCATCGTCGACTTGCTGGGCTACGACCGTGTTGTCGTGTTCCGCATCCACAAGGAAGGCCACGACTACGCCGGCGACAGCCGAAACTGGGTCACGTCCGACAAGGTCCGCAAGATCGACATCGTCAACGTCGCGGGCCAGGTCACCGACTATCTGGCGACGGTCAGGCACATAGCGGAAATGTTCCGCAGCAGCGTTCTGGCCACGGAGGCCACCGGGATCGCTGACGCCATCTGCCGCGACATGTCGGCCGAAGAGCGTTCTGAAATGGAAGGGCTGACGGCGGGCATGCACGCCCGCGCGCTCGAAATCCTGGCGGGCAGGCCGCGCAAGTTCGGCTGACGCAGGCGTGTGGCTCAGGCTGCCTTTGGCAGCGTGTAGTCCTCGCTCTCGCAGCGGAAGATAACCCGGATGCCGCCGATCTCGGTCTTGGCTTCCTCGAACACCTTGAGCGCGGCGATGGCGCAGACCAGCTGCAGCTCGCCTTCCATGCGATCCTGATAACGATGGTGTAGGGCCAGCTGCTTGAGATTGCGGCGGTCGTTGAAACCGTGTTCGGCGATCCATTTCGCCAGACCGCTGCCCTTCTTGGGGGCGGTGATGTAGGCGTTTCCGATCGCGCCGTGCACGCCGACCGGTCCGTCGGGCGTCGAGACGCAGAATTCGGCCTTCGGATGTCCCGCCACCCACCAGTCGCCCGCCTCGTTGGCGGCCTCGATGGCACGGCGCATGTACATGCTGAACATCTGGTCGGCGAGGTCGGTCAGTCCGGACTTGTTGATGGCGCGGTTGTGGTAGCCCTCTTCGATGAGGTCGCTTGCCCGTCCCTTGGTCAGGCCCTCGCCGCGGAAGTCTTTGCCCCAGAGGGAGCGCAGCAGTCTTAGCTGCGGATCGGTGACCCCGTCCTGCGATCTGTCGCTAAAGCCGAGATTCCAGTTTTTGCCGCCCCTGGCCATGCAAATACACTCCCATACGATTTCATATCGATCGGAGTCTATGTAGCACGGGATTGATGGAAGTCAACGTCGGGGTCTTGAAGACAGAACCGCTGCCGACGGACGGTGTCCGGGAAGAACGTAGACGACGGTTTTCACCGACTTCAGCGTCGACTCGATGATGCTTTCGATCTCGTCCCAGTCGCCGCCGCCGCGGTCCGAACCGATGAGCGGCATGGCGACGCGACTAAAACCTCCCGCGAACTTGGTCCCCGGGATACCGTTGCGCGCGGCGTCCTCGATCGCGAGCATGCAGGACTTCACGGCCTCGTAGGAGACATGTTTTCCGCCGCGGCCGTAGGTCGGCTGGGTCAGGGCGTTTCCGATCAGCCGGCCGTCGAACGCCCAGATCACCGATCCGAGAACCAGCCCGCCGTTCTTGTGGTTTTCCATATAGGCATTGAGAGCGGCCGGATGCCGCTTGCGCACGACGCCGGCAAAGCCGGTGTCGAAGCCTCCGCGGGTGTTGCATCCGTGGATCACCACTTCCTCGGCGGAAGCGATCAGGTCGCCTTCGATGTACTCAATAGCCATGGCGCTGTCAGTTCTTCATTTCGAGGATGATCGTTCCCTCGCCTTGGCCGATCGTCTGCTTGTTGGCCGCTTCGAGAAGGTCGGAAATCGTCGAGGTCTTGTTTTGGAACATGTAGAGGCGCGGGCCGAGCTGCTTCACGTCGTTGCCGAGTTCGCGCAGGAGCTGGACGATCTGCCTGTCGTCCATGGGACGGACCTTCTTGCCGGCCCTGTTCGCCTCGATGACGACGGCCGCGGTGGCTCCGTAGATGCCGTGGACGGGCGTCAGGGTGGGTTTCGGCGACGGAGGCGGGGTTCTGGCGTCGTCGCGCTTGGCGCGCTTCCGGGTCTTGGTTTCGGTCGCGATGCATTCGTCGGGAACGCGGATGTGGATGCGGCCTTCGCGGATGAAAGTGTGGGTCGGGGACTGCGGGATGAGGACTTCGCGCAGGCCCAGAGTGGTGGTCGCCGCTTCGAAAGCGTGACGGGGGTTGGTCTTGCCCGTCATGCCCGGGAACTTTATGCGGCCGTTGTCGTCCGGATAGATGATGATGTAGCCGCTGGCGCACTTGGCGCTGACCCGCATGCCAGCCGTCAGGTTCGCCTCGTTCGCGAGCGACTGCGGAATGGATACCCGGCCGTACCACCTGCTCTTGTCACCCCTCGCGGTAATCGCGATCGATCCCTGTTCTGGCATATGTCCTCACACCAATTCTTATTGTTACTATCAAGTGAGCAATGAAATTAAAGAATTGGCAAGAACTAGAAATGGTTTTTCTTCATCGGAGTCTTTAAATATTTGACCCGTACATTCCAGGGACCGAGAATAGACGCAGTCACGGAGTAATCTCGATGAGACAGGAAGCATACGATCTGATTGAGGCGGTGCGGTCGCTTGGAATAGAACTCAACGCGGCACCCGGACCGAAGGCGCTGAAGATTTCGACGGATGCCGACACGTTCTGGGCGCGGCTCGTCGTCGTGAAACGGGCGCTCGACGCATTCGACCGCGCCGGCGGCACCGGGATCGACGTCGACGCTCCCGCGCCGGACGACAAGCTCAAGAAGGCGCTCGACGCCGTGCTGCGCCTCTACGAGCTTCAGGGCGGCAACATGGAGCAGGTCTTCACCGTCGTCCAGGAGGCGCTGGAGGTCGAACCCGTGCGCGAGGACAAGGCCGAGAAGAAAAAGAAGGGATACGTCACGCTTCCGGTGTTCGCCCCGAACGGCATCAAGAAGAAGGCCACCTATTCGCCCCGCATCAGCCTTATCCCGCCGATGCCCGGCAGCGTCAGCCTCGACGATCTTCGCCGGCTCGGTTTCGACGTCAGCTACGTCGAGGCGATCAGCGGCAATACGCTCGCGTCCGATCCGCACGAGCGCAACAGGCCGCAGCCCGCACGAGGCCCCGCCTTCGGCAACATGTAGAGCGTCAGGCGGCGCGAACCTTAGCTGGCGTCACGGACGGGCACGTCATGACGACAATGGCCTGTACCCAACCGAGGATGATCGGCAGCTCGTCGGTCGCCGTCTTCGGATCGTTCGCCATCGAATAGAGGCCGGCGACGGTTTCATACGACCTTGGCCTGGAAGCCAGGCCGGAGGCGCATCCGAGGTCGACCGTCCGCGCTATCCGGTTGAGGTTCAGAATACGCCGCAGCGGCGACGTGATCCCCACCAGCGCGAGCATCCGGACGCATAATCCCGGCGTCACCGTCCTCGTCCTGATTTCCGCACGGACATCGCCGCCGTTCGTCGCTTTGGCGACCCCGCTGGGGGCGGCGACGCTCACGGCCGCGATGGCCCGGGGTGTCTCCGCCGCCTGCGCCTGCCGCGAGATTTCCCGTGTCACGGCTTCGATGTCCGCCTCGGCAGCGCGGAACTCGTCGTCAGATACGAGCGGCTTGAACTTCATGGTCCCCGTCCTCAGGCGGCGTCGCTCTCGGCGGCGGGTTCGAAATTGTAGACCATGAGAAGCGGGTTCATGGCTTCCTGCGTGGCGCTCAGCCAGCGCATCAGCTTGAGGCGGTGGACGCGCGTCGCGATCGGGTCGAGGCCGGCCTTGGCTGCTACCTCGTCGGCGCGGTTGACGATCTCGAGCGGCGTCAGGTGCATGGCCTTGCCGTGTTCGAACAGAAGGCTGTCGCAGTAGTCGATGCGCAGGACCTTGATCTTGCCCTTGGCTTCGAGTTCGAGGACACGGCGGTACTGCTCGTTCTCGGAGTAGGGAGCGAAACCGGACTGGCCGATGATGTCGTTGAGGACGACGAAGTATTCCGCGGTCGGACCGAGCGCCTTCTCGGCGGCGGCGATGGCCGACAGGGCCGAGGCGATGGCCTGTTCGTCAGGCGAGGTGCAGGCGACGAAACGGAAGGCGATGTTGTCCTCGGCCGCGAAATAGCCCATCTCGCACTGCTCGTACCATTCGAAGAACGTCGTCGTGACGTTCGCGCCGAAGTCGATCAGGCTGTCGGCCTCGGTCATCATGCCGTAGACCTTGTTGTAGTAGGACTGCGCGGCATGGCGGTCGCGGCTGGCGTCCGAAATCGGCACGAAGGCGTTGAGCGGCAGGTCGACGCGGCTGCCGAGAAGAGCCGACAGCTTGCGCTCGTTGTCGATTTCGACGAGTTTCAGCGGATAGCCGGCGTTGTCGTAGATCATCGTCTGCATGAGCGAAATCATGGATTTCCCGACGCCGCCCTTGTTCGAGCCGACGATGGTGCAAGTCTTGCGGGGTACGGACGTCATTGGATAGCTCCTGAAGTCTTCCATTAATGGGGTCTTGTCATCAGGTTTGCACCGAACGGACGCTCCGTCAACAGTCTTGAGTTCTTTAATTATTGCGAGGCCATCCCGGGCGGCTGTAGGATGTTCGGGACAGGAGAATCCCGAATGGCAACCATAGACTTCGCGACCGCCGAGGCCTACGTCGACGACGACAGACTGGAACTCTACGTTCCGTTCGAGCAGAAGGCGCTCGGCACGTACGTCAAGGAGAAGTTCAAGGCCCGCTTCCAGACCGACGCCAACAAGAAGCGATGGGTCATCGAGTACAAGTTCGCGCGCGCCACGAAGGAGGAGATAGTCGCCGCGATCGACGAGGAACTGTATAGGCTCGCCATCCCGTCCTGGCGTCAGATCGTTTCCATGTTTGTCAGCTACGCCTGCGCGTCACGTCGCTTCGAGGTGAAGTTCGCGTCTGGCGGCATCAGGATCATGCTCCCCGGCGGACATCCGCTTCACTACTACCTCGGCAAGATGACCGGCCTCAAGGCGGAGCGCGACGTCTGGAAGATTCCTGGCTCCATGGTCGATCCCAAGGAAATCGCGGAGATGCTCAAGCGGATATCGCGCGAGGACCGGGAGGTGTTCAAGGACGCCACCGAGCCGTACGAGACCCGCACGATCACGGGCGACCTTCTCATTCCGTTCTCCGAGGCCAGGAACTACGGCATCGGCCCTGACGCCATCGTGTTCGCCGACTACTCCTTCCTGAAGGTGGCCGACCCGCAGATCGTCGAAATGCAAATCCACGCCTGGCCTTTCCGGGTGATCAAGACGGAACCGGCTCCGGGAGCGATGAAAACGACGCTCGCCTTCATGGATGCGGACCCCGGAGCTCGGGCCGTCGGCAAGCTGATGGCGATGCCCCGCGACGAGCGGCCGAAGCTGCTCGACGAGGTTCATGCCGACGGCAAGTGGAAGAGCCGTTCCGCCTTCTGAGCGGGGCCACAGGTCGACAGGCCCGTATCCTCACAGGAAACGCACGCCCGCGGTCGTCTACCGGTCGCTGGCTCTGACCTCCGCGGCGGAGGCGGACCCCATGGCATAGGCGAAGTGGGAACTTGGCCGCGCGCCTCGTCACGGCAGTACGGTTTTCTCACAGGAAACCGTCACAGCTTCACCCAGATGACGGCCCCGGGCGGATGTGCGTACGGACGTGCCGCCGGATATCGCGTTGGTCGTTCGAACACCCAAGCATAGGTGTTGGGATAGGGCATGGCCGCGGCATGCCAGTCGCGGTCGACGCGGTGACGATGGACCGATGCCGCGATGTCCTCGCGCGAAAGGGGCCCGATGACATCGACGAGATCGGCCTCGCCGAGAACAGCGCCCGTTCCCGACCCGATCAGGGCTGTCCTTCCCCTCTTGGATGTCCGCGATCCGCGAAGCTCCCAGGTCTTTTGTCCCGAAAGGAGCAATGACACCCATGGCTCCCTGACGATAAGGCCTCTGTCTGGCATGAATTCCGGCATCGTTGATCCGTTTTGTCTGTTCACACTGTTTCGCTCTTCATTGGCTGGTTATCCATCACCACGGAATTGCGAGGTCGATCTCGTCAAACCTGTACAGGTCGAATTCCTGGGACCGGTCGTCGACGCGGTTGCCCATGGCCACGAGCCGGTCACCGGTCACGGTCTCGGCAGCCAGCGCCTGGCCCTCCTTGCCCGCTTCCTCGGCCCCGGCGATAGGCGTGCCGACGTCGTAGCCCTTGGACCGCCACAGCGCCTCGATCGACGCCGCGGCCTCGATCTCGATGAGGTTGCTGGTGATCTGCTCGCTATGTTCGTCTTCCTCGTTCCTGCGCACGCCCGTCGGCACGAGGATCGGAACCATGCGCTCGGTCTTCCTTGCCCGCAGATGACGGATCGCCTCGTCTTCCGTCGACATCAGCAGCTTGACCGCGACATCCACCTGCTGGCGTTCTTCCAGCTCACGCCTCACCGGGAGGGTCCCGAGTTGGTCTTCGATTGAATCGGGAACACGACCCCTCGCCGCTGTCTGTCCCCTCGACTGCGATGCGATCTCGACCTTGACGATGCGCGGAAGCTCGTACTGGATGCGGGCGTTACGTAACGCCTCCTCCGGATCGGCGATGTCTCCCCGCGCGAACGAGTATCCCGAGGCTCCGCTCTCGTCTTCCCACTTCAGCGCGATGATCGACCACGCGACGCGCTTTTCGATCTCGCCCGTCTTTGGATTGAAGCCTTCCATGCCGAACTGCCTGGCCACGCCTCCGGCCCCCGAAAACAGGTCGTCGCATACCTTGGCCGCCACGGCGAGGTCAAGCACGCCCTGGCAACGCCTGAGCGCGTCCCAGACGGCGGTTTCCCTGTCGTTGCGGCGGATGAGGTCGCCGATGTTGATGAGGTCGTCGACGATCACCTCTTCCGGCATGACCGAGCAGAGGGAGAACCAGATCGGTGCCTCGCCTTCGCGGTAAACCGGACGGAGGCGTCCGAGGAACTGGAGCAGTTCTTCCTCGCGGTACTGCTTCTGGATCATCCGTCCCCATTTGCCGGGGAACGTCGGAACCGGCATGTAGAGGTCATGGCCCGATCGCATCCTGACGCGCTGGTTCTCGGACGGAATGAGGAGCGGCTGCCCCGTTTCCGTCAGACCTGTCCCGAACTTGTCGTATGGTTGCTCCGGCAGGTCGTCGTCATAGGTGAGTGCCGCGACGAGGCCGTCGATGATGCGCACGGGAAGCTCCATCCGGCCGACCGAGATGGCGGCGGCGTGGTACTTCGCGAAGTCGAGCCCGCGCATCGCGCCGTAATGGCACCAGTCGACGTTGTGGGGGCCTTCCCAGTTGGTGTTGACGGCACGGCGCGCGAGGATCGAACCGCCTGCCACGACGCGGCTGAAGCCGTAGTAGCCGGAGATCACCGATATGGCCTTTCGGACGTTGGCGAGCAGCTTGGCAGACTGGACCTTTTCGCGCTGGCTGGCGCTCGGCTTGGCGACGACCGACGAGTTCGAATAGGTGCGGTCCGCGACGCCGACGATGCGCACGTTCAGCGCGGCGGGGATATCGTGGACGACGACGTCCTTGCCCTGCCAGATTTTTTGGATCATTTCCGGAGCCGCAGACGCGTCGAGCAGCATCAACGGCTTGTCGACCCAGTTCGGGGTCTCGCGCCAGGAGATGCGGATGCTCTCCTTGAACACGCCGTCCTCGATCTCGTCGACGTAAAGCTGGATGCGCATGTCCCGGTCTCCGCGGGTCGTGCGCGACTTCGGATCGTATTCGCGACCCGCTTCGTGCATCAGCTCCTCGAGGACCTTTTCCGTCTTTCTCGCCTCGAAACGTTCCTCGACGATCTTCCAGAACCGGTATTCCTCGCGCACCGCAACGCCGGTCGGCCTCGCGCAGATTTCGGCGAGGTCTTCCATGCTGATGTCGGGCGAAATCGAATCGTCCTTCGCCATCGACGCGCCGCAGGAGCGCAGCGCAGCGCTGATCCAGCGGGATACCGTGTTGCCGCCGTTCGGCCCGAGCGTGTCGGCCTTCTTCAGCAGCATCTCGGCAGGATCGTTGTTGGTCTTGAGCGCGTAGATCGCCTCCGCCACGGCCGACAGACGGTCGGACTGGAATTCTTCCGCCAGAACGCCCGCTTCGACTTCCTTCTTGGTGAGCCTCGGCGGCTTTCGCGGCGAGGCGAAAACGTCCATGTCGAAGGTGATGGTATGCAGGAACAGGTGATGGATGCGCTCGTCGGCGACGACCGCGCGCACGTTCTTGAGTTCTTCGGGAATCTGGAGCGCGAGGAAGGCATGCGGCAGGAACACCACATGGCAGTTTTCGATTTCCTTCTTCTGCTCGATCGCCGGGCAGCCTTTCCATGAACCGTCCGGAAGCTGTTCGTACTGATGGTAGAACGGGCAGAACTTTTCCTCGGTGGTGACCTCGCCGGTCTTGGGGTCCTTCTTCTCGTCCGTGTGGCAGAAGCTGCTCGTGCCGAGACCGGCCGCCATCGCCATCTGGACCTTGTCGATCATCTTGCAGCCCGCCTTGAGCTTGCCGCTGTAGATCATCGAATTCAGTCCGGCGTTCCTCGCGTCGCGCCTCAGGTCGGCAAGCCGTCCGGCCAGCTCGTCTTCCTTGTAAAGGCCCATGTCGGCGGCCTGTTTCATCAGGTCCCGGTCCGACAGAGAGCCGTCGAGGTTCAAAATCTGGGCGCGGTGGCGCAACTCCTCGATGTTCGTGTAGGTCGGCATGAGGACGAGGATCGGCGCGCGTCCCATGTTCGTCAGGACGCCGTTCTCGTCGCGGGTCCAGAAGTCCTCGTAGGTCCTCGGATCGGCGGCGATGAACGCGATACTGCGCGACGTCTTGCCGGCTCCCGTGGGTGCCTTGATGATGTCGACGCGCGAGTCCTGTCGGTCGCGGTCGTAGACATGGTTCCAGACGGTCGTGAACGCCGTGTCCACGCCTTCGGCCACGGCCTTGGCGATCTGGGTGCGGTCCCTCGAGATCGCTCGCTCCTTGCGGCGTTTCTCGATCTCTTCCTTGCTGGACTCGATAACCTCGATCCGCATCGGACGGCGCTGGTGCCTGGCGTTGAAATCGAAACCCGGTACGGTCGGATCGACAAACGGGGGTAGGAAGTCGAGACTGTCGCCCGAAGGGTCGCGCGGCTGCGGCGGCACGAAACCACGCGCCGAGGCGGACGACACGTATTCGCCCTTCTCGTTCTGCACGGGAGATGACGGCTTCAGTTCGCCCGACGCCATGCGCTTTGCGAAGCGGTAGACCTTCGACTTCGCTTCGCGCACGAGACCCTGCCCGCGCCAGCGCCCCGTCAGCTCGGCGGTTTCGGTGAAGGTTTCGACGACAGTCTTCACGAGTGTTTCGATGCCGACGACGTTGCCGATCATGCCGGGGTTGGCCGTCACGATACGGAGCGCCAGACGCGTCAGGTAGGCTTCGCGGCCGTCGGATACCTTGCCCTCCTCGTTTTCGGTCCAGTCGTTGGCGGTTCCGTGCGAGCGCAGGCGCGGAACGTGGACCTTGGCGTTCTCGTCCCATTCCCATGACACCGACGAAAGGTCGAACGACGCCGACTTGCTGAACGGACGGATGCTGTCGACGGCGTCGAGGAAATCGCCCACCTGCGAGGATGTCACGACCGGCACCGTCTCCGGGCCGTGGACGTGCGGAGGTCCTTCGATCCAGTTGAAGTAGCGGCCGGTCTTGTGGTGTTTTCCGTAAAAGGTCATGGCCTTTCCGGAGCTGATGATTTCGACCAGCTGGTCGTCGCCTTCGGGATTCTCCGGATGGTCGGTCTTCACGAAATGCAGTGTCCGGCTCGGGATTTCGTCTTCCGGCGCATGACGGTACACGAAAGCCATCTTCGGCCAGCGTCCGACACGCTTCAGCGGGGTGTTCCCGAGGATGCGGGTCGCGAGCTTCTGGATTTGCTGGCTGAGTTCCTCTTCGACGACGTCTATGTCGAGTACGAACGTGTTGCCCGACGCCGGTCCGAGGACGACGGCGACGTTGAGCGGCGCGCACTGGACGATGCACTTCTTCAGGAACTGCCGCGTCGGCTTCTTGTTGGCGAGGTCGTGCTGTTCCGACCACTTGATCATTTCTCCGTCGACCTTGCCGGGACGGCGGCCGCCCGAGATTTCCTGCGGGAAGATCGACCATCCTGCCTCGACCATCTTTTCCGCCACCGCGCCGAAGACGGATTCGGTCGGTTTGTACATGTGCTCGACGACCTGCGTGTCGCGGACGACGTCAGCCACGACTTCGCCGCCAAAGATGGACGCGAAGTCTTCGTTTTCGATATTGCTGTCGCCGTCGGCCAAGACCGGATGCCCCTCTATGCAATTGCGAGTTCTTTAAATATGCTCGGCTGGCCCTTGTCAACAGATCAACGTCTTGATATCGGACTTAAACAGCGCAGTAATTGGATTTTGCGCCCCGCAAATGGCATCGTCAAAGGCTAAAAAATGGACGTTTCGGAACCCGATCAGATAGCGCCAGAGCCGCCGCCGCCCTGTCCACCATCTGTGCCGCAGGAATTGTGGGACAGGGTCCCCGAGGCGCGACGCCGCGAAGCCCTGGAAGACGCCGCGAAGAACCTGCGGCGCGCGATCCACCCCGAGTATTCCGTCCTCGCCTTTCTCGAACGCCTCGGACTTTCCACGCCGGCGAAACCGGTGGCAGCTCCCGACCCCTTCGGAAAGCCGCGGGAAAGGCCATGGGACAGGTGACGACGCTCGTGCGGGGTCTTTAAAAACTCTGGACGCATTGCCTGCGGGAGTTCATCATTTTGACGAACCCCTTCGGAACCTTCACATCATGAGATCAAGACACGCCTTGTTTGCCCTCGCGGCCGCCGCGCTTCTGTCGGCCTGTACTTCTCCCGGCTCCTATTACCAGCCCCTCATTCCGCGCGCCGACGTCGGAAGCCCGGGCGGCGACTGGAGTCCCTACGAACCGTCGGAACCGGCGCGCCCCGAAGACCGCGAATGGCGGCCTTCGAACCCGGATTGGGGCCGCGAACGGCCCGAGCCATCGGTTCGCCGAGAGGCTCTTTCCGCTCCACGCGTCGAAACCGACATGCCGCAAGCCGAGCCTCGCACTGTTCCGGCCGCGCCCACGGTCAAGGGCACGTTTCCGCGCGCCGAGCCTCGGGACCCGCCGTCCGATCTTTCCACGCGCCGCACCTATTCCTCGCGGCCCGACCGCAATCCGAAGCCGACGGCGGACGATTCCGCCTTCGGCAAGCCTTCTTCCGGAGCCTCCGGCCAGGCAGCGGCTCCGCGCGGCGTCCGCTCCGAGTGGGCCGACAAGGCCGTGCGCGTCGACAACCGACCAGCCTTCGACCGGATGGTCCGCGAGAGCGCCTCGCGCGGTCAGGGAAGCTTCGAGGACGAGGCGGGGCGCATCTATTACGGCGAGGCTGTCGGCCGCGAGGGAGGCTGCTCGGTGGTCGAAGTGACCGTCACCACCAGCGGGGGACTTCCCGTCGTCGCCCGCGGCACCGCCTACGACTGCCGGTAGACCTCGATCGGATCGGACCAGACTCCCATTCGGAGTCCATAATTAGATTCGTTGCCGCCGGCGATCGACTGCCGAATACTTGATTTTATACAATCGGTTTCGGCAGTCGATACATGAGCGACAGCGATGGCGGGCAGTCCTTCCCGGCGAGAATGATGGACGTTCTTTCAAGGATCGAATACCGCCGCGCCGAGTGTTTCGAAGACATCGAGATGATCGGGAAGATGCGCTACAAGGCGTATTCGACCAGCGGCAAGCTCGCGCCCAAATCCCGTCACATGATCGACGACGCCGATTTCGATCCGCATGCACACGTTCTGGCCGTCTACTACGACGGGGAGCTCGTCAGCTCCGTAAGGCTTCATCACGTGACACGGGAACACCCGCTCTGCCAAGCCTCGAGCGATTTCGGCGAAGAGATCGACAAGCTGCTGGAGGAAGGCTACTCGTTTATCGATCCCGCGCGCTTCGCGGCCGATCCCGCGACGGGCAGCGAGCATTCGTGGCTTCCCTTGATCACGCTTCGCCCGGCGATCGCGGCGGCCGCCTACTTCAATGCCGACCTGGTCATGCAGCACGTCCACACGAGCCATGTGAGCTTCTACAAGCGCTTCTTCTACGCCGAGACGATCGTTCCGTCCCGCTACTGCCCGCGCTACGGCAACGACCTCTCGCTGATGTCAACCAACACCCGGCGCACAGGGGCGAAGCTCCTCACCAGGTTTCCCTTCTTCAAAACGCTGCCCAGCGAACGCACGATGCTGTTTGCAAGAGACGGTAGTCCGCGCTACCAGACGATCGTGCCGACCGCCCGTTTCATCGCCGATGGCGATCTGGCCTACAGCCTTCCGCCCGCCGAAGATCGCGGTGAGCAGGCCGCGTAACAGCCGCGCCATGGCAATTGCATCCGGCGGCGCTGGATGCAAAGCTTTGGTCGTCGACCGAACGGAACCGCCAAGATGCCGCACGAAGAGGTGTTGTCAGAACTGATTTCCGCCGAGTGTCCGATCGAATGGGCGTTCGCCAACCTGACCCATGTCGATTCCGGAACCGCGGCCTCGATCTTCGATCATCCGAACGAACCCGGTCTTGTCCTGCGGGTGAGCGATTATCCCGACGGTTGGTTCCGTTATGCCGACGAGACCTTGAGCCTCGATGTGGAAGAGGCAAACAGGTGTTCCTTCAGGCCCGTGGTCCACTGGATGGGCGACATCGACGGAATACTGGTGGCCGTCACGGAGCGACTGGAACCTATAGATTCCGGAACTCCCTTGGCCACGGCCGTGGAGGCGGCCATGGCCGCGCTTTCAGGCGACGAAGAGCGGTGGCTCGATGTCGAGCGTGACGCGCCCGGGTTCCGCGCCTTCTGCTCTAAGCTGGCGGGTAGGCTTGACCTGCGGCCCACAAACTTCCTGCGCCGCGGCGATCAGCTGGTCTTCAACGATCCCTACTCGGCTATCCCGTTCGCGATGGAGGACAGCCTGCGGGAACGCTACAGGATCGGCGGCAACGCGCCGACCCGGAAGCTTCCCTCTCCCTGATCGAGGACGCGCCTGAACGGCTCAGGCAGCCTCTTCCGCCACGTCCGGCCTCACCATGGCGTCATCTATGAGGATGACCGCGTTGTTCTTGCCGGCGTGGAAGTCGATACGCGATCGTCCGTAGATATCGACGAACTTGTCTTCGCAGAGTGCCAGCGCGTCGCCGAGCGGGGTCCCGACCGCGTTGAAAAGCACCGCCTTGCAAGACCCGAAACGGCCCGCCAGGTGGAGCTTGATGTGGACGCCGGTCATGATCTGGACGCGGGTGACGTAGCCGCCGTGGACGACGATCCTCGGTTGCGGGTTACCCATGCCGAACGGGCGCAGGGCTTCCATTCCCTCGACGAGCGGCACCGTCAGTCCGCCGCAGCCGATGGTCATGTCGACTTCGACGGGAAGCATCTTGAAGTCGTTCGACTGTTCGCACATCACGCGCCGCAGCTCGCCGACGTTTTCCGGCTTCACGTGCAGGCCCGCCGCCATCATGTGGCCGCCACCCTTGTCGATCACGCCTGCCGCCAGCGCGGCGTCGACCGCAGCGCCGATGCTGTATCCGGTGACCGATCGGCACGATCCGGTGCCGCCCCTGCCGATGACGACGGCCGGCTTGTTGACGGCATCCTTCACCCGACCCGCGACGATTCCGACGATACCCGGATGCCAGTCCTCGTTGTAGATGACGATCGTGCTGTCTCCGGCCATCTGCGTGGTGGCGATCTCGATGGCAAGCGTCTCGGCGGCCTTGGTGATTTCTTGTCTTTCCTTGTTGGTCTCGACGAGTTTGACGGCCATCTCCATGGCGACGTTCTCGTCGTCGGCCGCGAGGAGCGTGGTGCCGGAGCGCGTGTCGCCGATACGCCCTTCGGCGTTGATGCACGGCCCGAAGACGAAGCCGCAGGTGTGTTCGTTGAAATCCGGAAGGCCTTTCGTTGTCGCGTTCACGGACTGGAGCGCGCGGATGCCGGGGATTTCCCCCATCAGCGGCAGGCCGATCTTCACGAAGGCGCGATTGAGATTGACCAGCGGGACCATGTCGCAGACCGTTCCGAGCGCGACGATACCGAGCCACTTCCTGAGATCGGGTTCCGGTCGGTCCTCGTTGAAGAATCCGCGGTTGCGCATCTCCCTGTTGAGCGCGACCAGGAACACGAAAGCAAGACCCGCCGCGCACAGGTAGGCGTAGTCGCCCGTTTCGTCGCGGCGCTTTGGATTGACGAGGACGGCCGGAGGGTCCTTGTCGTCCGGTTCGTGATGGTCGAGGATCGCCATCTCGATGCCGAGTTCGACCCCGACGGCCAGCGGCGCGTGCGCGCGCGTACCGCAGTCGAGAAAAAGGATGAACTCGATGTCGTGTTCTTCCTTGAGCCGGCGGATCGCGTTGGCGTTCGGGCCGTAGCCTTCGGCGATGCGGTCGGGAATGTAGAAGATCGGCGGCTGTCCGATGCTGGTCAGCCAACGAACGAGAAGGGAGGTCGAGGTCGCGCCGTCGACGTCGTAGTCGCCGTAGACCGCGATGCGCTTGCGCGCTTGCACGGCGTTGCAGAAGATCGCGACCGCCTCGTCCATACCCTTCATGATCGACGGATTGGGCAGCTCGTCACGCAGTTTCGGCGAGAAAAAACGCTCCGGATCGAAGCCGCGGGCAACGGCGACCGATACCGCGGACGGATGGATTCCCTCGATAGCAGGCCCGCCCTCCGCCTGGTCCTTCAGCTTCCACTCGCGGCCACGTACGGATAGATCGTTGCAGAACTCGGTTGTTGCGGTCATGTCTTCCATTCCAATTTGTTGACGGCACTTTATGTCTTCGTTTCCGTCGCGTCAATCGTTGGGGTCTTTAATTAGATGGGCTTGTCCGTCGGCTCGCCGACTTCCGTCTGATCAGCGTTGCCCTGGCCTCGCGATCGTGTCCGTCGCTGACGCATCCGTGCTGTCCGCCGTCCAGTCCGACCCTCGGCTTTCCGGTCGTCATGTTCACGAGATAGGCGGTCGAACTCGTCCATATGCTCAGGAACCGACGGCAATGGGTCATCGATATGCCGATGTCGCCGGAGCGTCTGATGTCGTCGAGAATGCCGACTTTGAGGGCCGGTCGTTTTCCAGAGCGGGGGAAGGCCTGCGGAAATCTCGTGGTGAGTTCCCGGCGCGCCTGTTTGTATATCTTGAACTTCCTCGAGTTCCTGAGCGTCCGCATCGTCATTCCTCCGGCGGCACCAGCGTGCGGCTGCCGTCCTTGCGGTAATAGACCGTCGGAAGTCCCTTGGGCCGTTCGGCGACCCTGCCCGTCGGAGCCGAGCGCTCCGGTGCGCGCGACGCCGGTTTTGCCTCGTCCTTGGCCGGGTCGTCCTTCGAACCCTTCGCCCAGACGACGCATTGCGGACCTGCGGCGTTGATTTCGGCGAGGAACGGCGACGGCTGTTGTTTCCTGGCGGCGCGGGAGCGGCAGAAGCTGGCGTCGACGGCACCCTTGGACCTCGTCAGCGCGACGTAGAACAGACGCCGTTCCTCTTCCTGGTCCGTCGACTTGCGGTGCGGCATGATCGCCGCCTCGCATCCGGGGATGAACACGTGGCGGTATTCGAGGCCCTTGGAGGAGTGGATCGTCGTCAGGGATACGCCGTCGGTCGCCTGGGTCGAAACCATGGCCGACATGGTCGAGACATGGACCTTGAACGCGGCCGCGGTCGGGAACACCGCCGACATCGAGGCGATGGCTTCCACCGAGTCGGCCCACGACGCGATCTTTTCCGAGTTCGAGTTCTGCGGCGGCTGCATGGCGAGGAACTGGGCCACCGGCACGGCCGTGCGCTCCGGGCCGAGGCCCTCCATCGTGCGGATGAAGTCAGCACCGCCCTTGTAGCGGTAGCCGACACGCTCGTCGCCGTTCTCGACGGCCTCGAGCAGATCGCAGACGGCCTTCACTTCCGGCGTGTCCCAGAAATTCATGGAGCCTGTCAGCGACATGGATATCTTCTTGAGCTCGAGCGCCTGCTGGATATGGGCGGTCAGCGACGACGTCCTGACGAGGATGCCGATGTCCTTCGCCTTCGCGCCCTTGGCGAGGTATCCCTCGATCGAGGTCGCGATCCACGACGCTTCCTCGCGCTCGTCCTTGAAGGCGCTGACGCGCACGAGGTTGTTCTGGCCGTGCGGCCTGGTCGCCACCAGCTCCTTGCGGACCCGGTGCCTGTTGTTGCCGATGAGGACGAGCGCCGCCCGCAGGATCGCCGGGTCGCATCGGTAGTTTGCCTTGAGCGTGTATCTGGCGGCAGGCGAGAAGTAGTTCTCGAACTGGACCGTGTAGAAGACGTTCGATCCCCGCCATCCGTAGAGCGCCTGGTCGTCGTCGCCGACGGCCCAGATCATCGTGCCGGCCGCCGTCATCGCCTGAAGGAACTCAACCTGCACCCTGTTGACGTCCTGGAACTCGTCGACCAGCGCGTAGGGAAGGTTTTCGCGGATGTAGCGCTTCGCCTCGTCCGACCGCTTCATGAGGTCGAGGCCGCGGATGACGAGATCGGAGAAGTCGAGATTGCCCTTGCGCGCGAGGTGTTCCTCGTAGTCGCGGTAGTGTTCGGCGGCGCGCTTTTCCGTCGGATTGGATTTTCCCTGCGCGTCGGATATCGCCTGATCGGGAGAGACCATGGCGTCCTTCCAGCGGGAGAACATCTCGAGGAGGTCGCCGTCGTCCTGGTTCCAGTCGACGCCCATTTCACGCAGCGCGCGTTGCTGCCCGCCCGAGTCGATGACCTTGAACGTCTTCGGAAGCCCGGCTTCCTCGTTGAACCTTTTCAGCAGTCGCAGGCAGTGCGAATGGAACGTTCCGATCCACGGCCGTCCGCCCGCGCGGTCGCCGAGCCTGTTGCGGATTTCCTCGGCCGCCTTCTGCGTGAAGGTGACGACGAAAATGTTCTGAGGCGAGACCCCGCGGGAAACGAGGACGGCGTGCCGCGCGATGAGCGTGCTCGTTTTGCCCGTTCCCGGCCCGGCGAGGACGACGGCATGCCCCCGCTGATGCGCGGCGGCCCTTTTCTGGTCTTCGTTGAGCGATGACATTCTGTCTGGAGTCTCTGTTTATCAATCGAGTGTGTTTGCGGCTTACGCCACTGTCAACAAATTCTACCATCGAGTTCTTGAATTTGATTCCGGCTTCACGTGGCCCCGGTGTTGCATCTTGCTGCGCCTACGGGATATGTGGACGGACGAAGAGGAACCCTCAATGCAGATCGACATCAAGTTTCCAATGCTCGTGCGCGCGACGCCCGCGTCGTCTAAGAAGAGCGAACGGTATTTCTACGGAAGCCACATCCACAAGGTCGAGGTGCCGGAGATTTCCCTGTCCGAAACGGAAATCGGTCTCGATGCCGTGACCTTCACGGCGGGAAGCGGCGCGAGGCGGATTTTCCCGCAGCTCAGGGCCTATGACGGTCGCCTGTATCGCCCGCTCGGCAACCCGGACGGTCTTTTCAGCGCCGGCCACAAGGACAAGGCGTCTCCCGGGGGCGGCGACTACTATGTGACAAGTCCGGCGCAAGCCGACATGGCGCGCCGCCCGCTGGCGCAACCCGTCGAGAAGCGGGCGCAATGGATGATCGATCTCCACGGCGCGGACACGCAGCGGAACTACAAGCTCTGGCCTGAGGAGAACCGCCACCCGAAGCCCCCGGTTTCCCGCAACGACTTCCTGTTCTCCGAAGCGGACCTGAAGCAGGTCAACGAGGACGACGTAGCGGTCTCGATGCGGATGTTCGAGGCGCAGGCCGACCGTCTTCTGGTGATCGGCGGAAAATACTGGATGGAAACGACGATGCCCTGTCTGAACGTCGTGGTCTTCGAGCGCGGCCGGGGCAATGGCGTCACGCTGGACATGGGCTTTCTCCCGCTCGGTCACGCGGGTTCCACCTGGATGCGGTTTCCGCTTTCGGCGTTCGACGAGGCCCATGAATTCGCGCAGCAGATGCGGCAGGTCTGGCGCGCCGGGGAGGTCGACATCGGGCATGCGGACATCGCCGACATCGACGTTTCGGCCGTCGACTTCGACCACAACGAGGAAGCGGCGCATACGATGGCGCTGGTCGTCGGGTCCAACCTCGTCCGCCGCTCGGTGCAGCACGAGTTCCATTCGGTACACGCCGAATCCGCGCCGTTGTTCACCGGTGCGACGCTACAGCGTTTCGAGGCGGTGAAGGAAGCCGTCCTCGCGAACAACGACATCGTCGGCGCGCGCAGCAACCTCATCGATATGACGCCCGATATCCTCGAGCTGTGGCAGTCGGTGAAATCGCCCCGCTACAGCGGTCTCGGCCTGCCGCCGGCCGCCATCACGCCGCATCTCATCGCCAAGGCCGTCGAGATGTCCGAGAACACCACCATCAACGTCGCGGCCATCGGCGGCCTGCGGCTCTGACTGGACGTATCGTCGGTAGAGGCCATGAAGCGCTGCCGACCTGAATTCGCGGAGCCTTTACGGAAGTCTGCTCTGAAACGCTTTGTCGGGCACCCGATGGTCCCTCACCGATGGGGACGGATCGGGAGCTTGTCGTCGGCTTCCGTGGCAACGACAAGCTCCATTTCGATGCTCAAAGGTATTCTGGAGTGGCTCCAAGCTCCCTTGTCGGCGCGGGGAGAAGATCGTCGAACCTCTCGTCGTCTCCGTTCAATCCACCCTTGTACCAGTCACGATCGCCGATACCCTTCGCGTATGCCTTGCCGGACACGAAGGGAACGACGGAAATGCCTCCACGGAATTTCCCGAGCAGTCCCCGGTCGATCCGTTCGTTTTCGGCGAGGCCGTCCCATGCGTCGGCGAGTGCCTTGACGGCCGCTTCGGGTGTCGCTCCGAACGCTTGGACTTCGTTGCCGCCTGTCTCGAAGCTCGCAAACCAATGAGTTACCGGGCGGTTCATACCGCGCCGGTCGACAACGACATCGCGGGTCGGAGTGTAGCGGTCGACAACCGCTTCGGTCGCGATAGCACGGAAGGCGATCGGCCTGAATTCAATTTGGTCCCTGACCCATTCGTCGCCTGTCTTGACAAAGCCGAGCGCCTGAACGAGTTCCGGGTTGCTGTCGCCGCCCTCCATGACGAGTACTTGTCCATCCGCGTAGACACAGCGTTTCAGCGACATTCCATAAGCGCTGAAATCCATCCAACGGGTGGTCTCAGGTCCACCCAACATCGATGCGAGATCGGTTCCCTTGTCTTTGGACACCACCGCGGACACCCGCGAGCTGAATGCCGACTTTCTCGCGAGCGCCGTCTCGTCCGTGAAGAGAGGAAGGACGAATTCATCACGTTCGATCAGCATGTCATTGATGGGCATTTCGCGCTTCATCACCGCGTCTGTGGCGATCTTGATAAATTCCCTTGGCTGCATGGAGACGTCTTCCCTGATCCACTCGCCTCCGACCTTAACAAAGCCAAGCGCCTCGACGATTTCCGGATGTTTGTCTCCGTTTTCCATCACAAGGGCCTTTGCGTCCTTGAAGACGCAAAGCTTCATGCTCATTCCATATGGGCTGAAGTCGACCCACCGCGTGGTTTCGCCCAAGCCGTACTTGACGGCGAGATCGGTCGGCTTGTTCGCATTGGTTCCTGGCATTCGCGTGGGTCTCCGTTTTCTGGACAGACCCTATCCACTGGCTTCGCATGACGCAATTCGTCGTCGGACGCTGATCATGACGAAGCGCCCGCGCATCCCGACGGGAATGCGCGGGCCTGTCGGGCTACTTGGCCATGGCGACGAGTTCCTTGACCAGCTGGTCGATGATGCTCGCGTTGACGTCGCTGTCCGATCTGGAGTGGCGGTTCTCCATCCGCGAAGCGCGGGACTCGATCTCGGACTTGGCGCTGCCTCCCGGGAACCGCCGTGACAGGACCTGTCTCGCCCTGACGGCTCCGAGCAGTTCGTAAAGCCGGTTCCGAAGCGCCTGGTCCTCGGCCGTGGTCGAGAAGGCCCAGATTTCGGTCGGCCCCAACGTGTTGATCAGGAAGTGTTCGTGCTGGCCTTCCTTGAGGTTCGAGACGTTGAAGAACGGCGCGCCGCCGCGCCCCGGACCCGTCAGTCTGGTGCGGATGATTTCCTCGGCGGTCGCCGACAGGCCGAACATCTCGGTCGTTTCCTTGACGTCGCGTTCGTTGCCGACGCCCATGATCCAGATGCCGGACGCCATCGACGCCATTTCCTTGTCGAAGTCGGCGAGCAGCTGCGAGGCGAGCGTGATGTGGACACCCCACTTTCGGCCTTCGCGCATGTCGACGACGACCTGGTCTCGGACGGCGGACGCCTTCGAGGTGCGGTGGAACTCGTCGTAGACGAGGCACTTCGGCTGTTCCTTCATCTTCTTGAGGCGCGGGCCGTGGAAGGAATGGTAGTCTGCGTTCATCTCGGCGAGGATTTCCGGGCCCAGATAGAAGTCCTTCGCCAGCACGAAGCGCGCGAGCATGTACATCAATGCCGTCTGCTTGTCGGCCGGTCCGCCGCCCTTCGGCGCGACTTCGTCGAGGTCGAGCGCCACGACACGGCTGTCGCCGATGTCGAAGGCGGTCGGGCGCTGGAGGATCGGATACTCGCGGATCGCCGACGAGATCGCGCGCTTGGCGATGTCGACGACCAGTTCGCCGTTGTGCTTGGCGGTGCCGAACACGTCGAGGACTTGCTCGTCGCTGAGGATGGTCATCATGTGCTCTAGGCGCGGCACGGCATGGCGCTGCGCGAGCGTCGCGTAGTGTATGTCACCCTTGGCGAAGAAGTTGTCGACGATGTCCCACCACGTCGTCTCGTTCTTGTTGATGGTGAAGTTGTAGGAATGGATAGCCTTGTCCACCTCGGGCGAGACGCCTTCGTTGTAGCGCAGCGGCATGCCTTTGCGGTCGGCGTCCGAGAACTTGGCGTAAAGCGCGTCGATCGCCGCGCCCATCAACTGCGAGAAGCCGCCGGGCGGCTTGGTCTCGCCGATGTCGGTACCGAGCGCCGACAGGAAGTTCTGGAGGAAGGAGCGCTCGAGCGGCAGCGGCGTGCGGCATCCGAGCTGGGTGTCGAACGGATTGATCGCGTGGCGGTGGGTCATGCGCAGGCGGTGGTAGGCCGCCTTGTGCCGCAGGTGCGGCGGGAGCGCCTCCTGAAGGAGCGAGATGAGACCCGCCGACGACGGACCGACGTCGATGATGGCGATGCGCGGCAGCTCGGCTCCGCCCGACGCCTGCACAGCCATGGGGCTGACGCAGCGCGCGAGGTTCACGGTGTTCATCCACACTGACTTTCCTTTGCCTGGAGGCGCGAAGACGAGGTCGATGAAGGTGTCCTGAAGGCTGGAGCCCGGCTGGTACGGCCACGGACGGCCGTCCGCCGTTCTGAACAGCACGGGGCCGCGCGCCCACGGCGAAGCGTCGCGGTTGAGCGGCAGCATGGTGATGACGTCGGGAAGCGGCACCGCACCGGCGGGCGCGGTCGAGGCGACATCGAGGCCGAGCACGCTCGACATCGTTCCTTCGACCGGGTCGCCGACCAGCGGCGAGACCGTGCAGTTACCCCAGTTCTCGACCGCCCTCTGGAGCCTCGCTCCGCGCTCTTCGATCTGCTTCATGCTGTCCGGCGCGCCGGCGTCCGCCCACGTCGCGAACGACATGCGCAGGCGGGTGACCGTCGTGTTGTTCTGCTGGCTCTCCTGCAGGGCTTCGATCGCCTGCCGGATCATCTTGTTGTCGCCGTTTGTAAACTGGAAGATGGACGCTAGGAACTTCTTGATGCCGAGCGAACGCAGGCCGCCGCCCTCGATCATGAACGAACACCGCCACGGGAATTCGTCCATTTCGATCATGCGGTTGATCAGGGTCTCGAATTCCATCGTCTCGGTCGGCCCGACGACCATGTCCATGCAGGCGAAGTACTTCGATCCGAGTTTGATGATGCGCGGGCTGACCCTTTCGGCCTCGCGGGTGAAAATCTGTTCTTCGATCTTCGGCCAGAGCAGGTGCGACGCGTCGAAATTGGTGATCTCGGGGATGCGAACCCGCAGCGGGTCGCCAGGCATCGTTGCTTCCCAGTCCGATCCGATCAGGTCGGGATAGACGCTGTTGCGGATGGCCTTGATCGCTTCGTGGACGTTCATGGACTCGGCGCGGATCGAAACGTCGCGAAGGTCGCTCACGAAGCTGCGCACGAACGACCAGTGCCTGTCTCGCAGCATAGCGCCGACCCGGAACGGGTCCTGGGCGTCGGAAACGGTCGGCATCAGCGCCGGCGGCTTCAGTTCGAGGCGCGCGTTCTCCCGCTCCTTCTTGGTCAGGGCCGACATCCTGGTCCACAGCATGATGTAGAAGCCTTCCCAGGTGATGTACTTGGGGAGGTGGCGTTCGCGTTCGTCGAACACGTCGTCGAGGTTCATCCCGATCTGCGCGGCCACCTCGCGGGGCGTGCTCATCTGGTCGCGGATCATCTGCGTCGCGAGGTCCTTGTCCCGCGAGAACCAGACCTGGATCGCATGGCCTTCGCCGCCGAGGTACGGACCGAGCTGGCGGTTCAGGCTCGTCGTAATGTGTTCGAGCTCGGTGTCGCCCATCACCTGCTTGCTGCCGTCGACGCGGATCATGGTCGCAAGCGAACCGTCTTTGGCGACAAGCATCTCGTTGCCGTCCGACGTCTCCAGGAAGCAGAAGGAGGCGAGGCTCTTCTTCGTCAGGGAGTTGAACGCGCCGGTGATGTTGGAAAGGATGCTCGTGATGGCCATGAATACTTCCGCTACAAGTATAGTGGGTTAGTTAATCATGATTTCCCAAGTACAGACCCCGGTCAAGGAACGCGGCAGAAAGAAATGGAAGACTCCGGCCCGTGGGCGTTTTCGGAGTCTACCGTTTGAAAGGAGTGCTGAAAGGCTGGCTCGCGCCGGCGAAATTGGGGACGACCCTCGTCGGAGGCGCGGCTTTCGGTTGTTCGAAGGTCGGACGCGCGAAGCTCGGCCGTACGAGCGGCGGAGGGCCGGATGACGCGGGCGCTGCCGGAGCCGGCGAAGCGTTGACCGTTGCCGGAGCAGGAGTCGGCTGGGCCGCCCGGTGGATATCGGTCGCCGAAGCCATGGGGCGGCGGCGAGGACGGGCTGGCAGCTTGTCGAGCTCTTCCTCGATGTGCGTCTTCAGGAGCGTCATACGCTGTGACGACGAGGTGTTCTCGATGCCCGCGGTGAAGACGTCCTTGTTGCCGACCATGACGACATAACGCTTAGCCCTCGTCCACTCGGTGTAGAGAAGGGTTCTCTCCATCATCGCCGTGTGGTCGGGGGAGATAGGCATGATCACGCACTGGTACTGGGAGCCTTGAGACTTGTGACCCGTGATCGCGTAGGCGACGATGGTGTTGTAAGGGGCCATAGACAGCGGGATATAGACGATGTCGCCGCTTTCGAGTTTGATCTTGACCTTCTCGACCTTCCGTTTCTTGTCGTCCCAATGGTCCACGACGTCGAGGATGTAGCCGACGTCGCCGTTGCGGATGTTCAAAGTGTCGTCGTTTGCCGTCAGCATGACCCGGTCTCCCTTCTTGGGAGTGGGTTCGGCTTTGTCCATTCCCGCCGGACGCACCCAGCCCTTGATGACCGCGCCATTGGGATTGGCCTTCGCCTGAAGACGGGTGTTGATTTCGTGTGTTCCACCCCTTCCGGACCGCTGCGGACACAAGACGACGATGTCCTTGTCGGAGATGTTGAAAGGATCGTTTGGCATCAGGTCGCAATAGATGTGGGCGACCTGCGTGACGATGCCGTCGTCCGGGAAGGTGAAAAACGAGACGCCTGTTTGCCAGATCGAATTGGGCGATAGCGGCGACACGTCGAAGCGTCCCTCCTTCATGTCCTTTGCCCACTCGGCAATCATGTTCTTCGACCCCAGGGAACGGAACACCTTGGTCAGTTCCGAGCTTGGGACGGTGTTGCCGTTCGGGGCGCGCGCGGTGAGCATGTCGCCGATCACGTAGCCTGCGTCGACACTCGGCAACTGATCCTTGTCCCCGACCAGAAGGATACGTCCATCGTCAGGCAGGGCGTCGAGCAGAGCCTTGGTGAGGGCGGTGTCGAGCATCGACGACTCGTCGACAAGCACGAAGCAGCCGGGTTCGAGCTTGTTGTCCAGTCCGCGCTTGAAGCCGGCTTCTCCCATCGAGCCAAGCAGCTTGTGCACGGTCTTCGCCTCGCGGCCGGTGGCCTCCGACAGGCGTCGTGCCGCCTTTCCGGTCGGGGCGACCAGATGGAGCGGTCCGGATATGGTCATCGCCGCGATTTCCGCGATGGCTTCCGAGACGGTCGATTTGCCGGTTCCAGGCCCGCCCGTCAGGATCGCGATGCTCTCGCGGCTAGACGTTTCGACCGCGGCGCGTTGCTCGTCGGAAAGGTGGGAATACTTTTTCTGCGAAAGCACCCGTCTGGTGGCGTCCTCGATTTTCGCGCGGTCGAGCTTGTCGCCCCTCGCGACGAGCTCTGCGACCGATTTCGCGATGGATCGTTCCTGACGGTATGTCTCGATTTTCTGGATGACGTTGCCGACTTTCGACTGGAAAATCGTCACGCCAAGGCGTTCCGCATGCTCTGCCATGGCGACGGTCGACGCGAGCTTCTTGAACGATTCCCATTCAATGCCCAATGGCTCGAGCGCGGAGGTCATTCCTGCCTTGCTCGCGTTGATGTAGGTGTCGCCCTTCGACAGTCCCTGGGCCACAAGCTCGGTCACCGCCGCGCTAACGCGTCGTTGGTCGTTCTTGCCGATGCCGATCGCACCGGCCATCTTGTCGGCGAGCTCGAAGCCCACGCCCTTGATCGACATCAGCTGGTACGGATTGGTCTTGATGATGTCGAGCGTCTGATCGCCGTACTTCTTCATCACCGCGCCGACGACGTCGTCCTTGGCACCGGCTTCCTCCATGATCCTGATCGGCTGGAGGTTGTACAGTCTGGAAGACCAGCTGTTGCGAATTGCCTTGGCGAACCTTTTCGGGTCCTCGGTCATTTCCAGAAGCAGGTCCGGGTTCTGCTCGATCTTGGATGCGGTGCCAGCGCCGTGCTTCTTCGCGAACGCCCGGCGCGCCTCCGGCGCGATACCGTGGTCACGCATGTTGAAAGTCTTGTCGAGCATGGCCAACGCGCCGGCTTCGGTGCGCGGCAGGTCCGGCTTGATGGTCTTCGCCTTGAACTCTCTGACCGTTCTCTTCGGCTCGCCCCAGGTCCTCTCGACGGTCTGTCCGGTCGCGATGAACCAATCGCCTTCTCTGCAGTAGCGGTTGAATGCGCCGACGACCTTCATCGGCAGCATTCCCGCGCCCTTCTGGCTCTCGATCTCCGCGTCGCACGCGACGTCTCCGCTTGGGAGCGTCTTTCCGATCTTGGAGATATATCCCCGGTATTCTTCCATCGAAACAGCCTGTTCCGCCTGTAATGCCTGTCCGTCGCCGCGCGCGAGCGGGGCCGGATTTCGGTCTTCGTTACGTTGTCATCAACTTTTTTGCGGCGGACGCATGCAAATCACAAACCATTGGCGACGAAGGTCTCGATCCAGGCGTTGAGGACTGGCGCAACGGGGATGGCCGCGAGCAACGCCGGTCCCATCGGGAGGAACCGCTTCTCCGAGAGCGCGCCCGACAGCGCCGCACAGACGGTGAAGATGACGCAGGCTGACATGACGTAGACACCCGAGGAGGCCATTCCCACCCAGGCACCGCCAGCGGCGGCCGCGGCGATGTCGCCGCCTGAACGCATCGGCAGGCCCGTGCGGTATTCCATGAGCGTCATGGTCATCCACGTCACGCCGCATGCGATCGCCGCGCCGACCACGGCATCCTCGGCCCCGAAATGCCACGGCGATAGGAGAGCGCCCGCAAAGAGCAGGGCCCAGGTGAATTCTTCGGGGATGATCAGCAGCCGCGCGTCCATGACGCTGGCTGGCACCGCAAGCGCGATCAGGACCGCAAGCACCGGAAGCGGGATGGCGGCGAGCAAAGGAACGGCCGCGCAGATCAGCGCGGAGACCAAGCCGTAGCGGAGCCTGCCGCCGTTCGCGACGCCGCCGCGCAGCAGCGCGCGTCCCATCTCGGGCAGAAGGTGTCCGTCTTCCGGCAGGGTCTCGGCGACATCGGCCGCGAACGCGGTGGCGTAGGCGGCGGCCGCTCCGATGATGGCGGCCACCACGGACGGTGCCGCCCAGCAGATGATGCCGATAGCGGCGTCTTGCATTTCATTTACTCCGGGTGTCCTCCGATGGTGGCACCGACCCGAAGCGATGTGAAGTCTTCAATTATCTCAAAACGGTTCTCGACGGCGCTTCGGCCGACGGTGCCGGCGCGGCTATGCGCGCCGACGTCGCCACCGCGAATCCGACGAAACACAGCGCCCATTCGTGGAACTCGGCGACGATGCTGTCCAGCGGACGGTTGGTGTCGAGCCATGCGGTGCGCTGCTCGGTCTTGCGGTCAGTGAGCAGGCCGACGACATCGCGCGCCTTGCGCTCGTAGATCGCTTCCATGATCGAGGCGAAGTTTCTCGACACGGTCTGGATGAGGTTCGCGACGTCGTTCTTCGAGGCCGAGCGCGGAAGCATGTCACCCGACACCTGGACGGCGGTGCCGATCACCGCGTCCAGCAGCGTCTTCAGCACTTCGTTCCTGCCGAGGCGGAAGTCGTAGACCTCGACCTGTTTCATCAGCTTCGCCGTCACGCCGGCCGCCGACATCATCAACGAGGTGTCGTTTGTGATGCGGTCGTCCTTGTACGGATCGTGATCCCATTCCTTTCCGGCCTGAAGCACCGCTGCCGAGATCGAAGCGGCGGCCTTCTCGATGTCGTAGTCCTCGTCCCTGATCCATCGTTCCGAAACCCAGTTGGCGGCTTCGGTTCGGAAGAACGACAGGTCCTTGGCGGTCAGGTCCGCCTGGCGCTTGTCGAGGATCGCCTTGGTGACGAGATGCGTCAGGTTCGCGGCGGCCTCCGTCGGCCCTATCAGGACCTGGCCGTCCGTCACTTCCCTCACCTCGATTCCCTTGTAGGCGAAGGCTTTGAAGATCGGACCGTTGTGGTTCATGAACTGCTGCATGCTGACCTTCACGCGGAAGGTCTCCTCGCGCTCGTTCATATCCGGAACGGAGCTCGGCGAATGGGAGGTGGACGTGGAGGTAGAGCGGGACATCCCCTCCATCGCCGAAAAATCAAAACCCGTGCCACTCATCGTTCCGCTCCATCACTCCTGCGACGCGATCAGCATCGCGTCCATGTCCGTTTCGCCGAAGATGTCGGCGCTTCCCTTGATTTCGCCGATGAAGTCCGCAAAGCGCAACAGGTAGGGATCAAGCACGCACGCGCCGTCCTTGCAGCACTTGCGGATCGCGGCCGCGATGGCGACGAGTACGATCATCGGCGATGCCGCCGTCAATCCCGTCACCTTGTAGCCGAGGATGGTCTGGTCGGCCACGGAGACCGAGAACGCGAAGCCGCCCTGACGCTTGGAGGCGAGATAGGGCGGCGTCCAGTTCTCCGCCGCCACGAGCAGCAGAGGTGCCAGCATGAAGTCTTCGGCGATCAGGTGGTCCACCGAAATCTGCACGCCCGCCACCCATGGCTTGTGGTCGGACAGAGCCTTTTCGGCGCAGGCGGTCAGCAGCCGCTTGAATTCAGGTGTCAGCGGCGGGATGTTCGCGGGTTTTCCGGGTTCCGCCTTCGTCTTGTGGACGCGGCCGTTGAGGAAGTCGATCAACCTGTTGGCGTCTTCGTTCGATATCGGCGGCTTTCCGCCGGCCTTGCCCGTCATCGAGCTGCGGATGTCGAGCGCGATCGCGTGCGGGCGCACGAAGATGTCGCCGTCGCCGTCGGACCTGTCGGACACGACATAGGGGTGGACCGTCACGTTGATGCCGAGGAGTCCTGCCTGCCTTGCGATTTCCAGCGCGGCCTTGTGCGCGCCGCCGGCATCGCGGTCGCCGACCACGGTGGCAACCCCGAACTGGTCGCTGATCAGCACGATGTATCTGTCGTTCTTCAGGACCGCGAATGGAAGTCCTTTGAGGTCCTCGGCAAGCATATCTGCGATTACCGAAAGCTGATCGGGGGCTGTTGCCATGTCTATACTCCGAAATGATCCATTAAATCTTTACAGCCGCCCGCCTATGCCGCAAGCTTTCTTTAACGAACAAAAAATAATCGAGGCCAATACATGTCGTACGCTAAGCTTGCCGGTGACAATCCGTTCCTGCTCTGGGTACTCCTCCTCAACAACGTCAACGCCGTCGACGTGAAGTCCAACCCCCAGACGGGCGTCAAGGACGTCATCCTCGGCGTGCAGGGCGGCAGGCGCTTCGGCATCGCGTCCGTGGACGGTTTGCCGTACCTCGGCTACGTCGAGCGCGACCAGGAGGCTGTGGAGACGGTGAAGTGGACCACGGCCGCTCTTCTCTTCGACAAGCCGGACAAGGACTGGATCGCGCTTTCGAGCGCCGACGCGCGCATGGACACCACCCAGGCGATGAACCCGGTTCCGCTGCGGCTGTTCATTCCGGTTTCCCGGGGCCGCCTTTCCGCCTGGAAGGACGTCATGCCGAAGGAGCTCGCCATCGGCCCCATGACGCTCAACGCAAAAGGGGAAGCGGTGATGTCCGCCTCCCCCTTCCGCAAGCTCCCCTTGAAGGTCAGCTGACCCCGCTTCGGCGGGGTCACGCCATCCTGATTTATCCGTGTTCGATGACACCGAGCGCAGCAAGGTAGACGTCGAGTTCGCTCTCGAATTCTTCGCGCTTGCTGTTGCCATCCGCCTGTTTGAGGATAGAAATCAGTTTCTTCATGATGGCCACGTTAAGACCGTTGCCTTTTGCCTCGCCGTAGACCTCTTTAATTGCAGACGCCGTTTCCGCCTTCTCAGTCTCAAGGCGCTGAATACGCTCGATGTATCCACGCAGCATGTCGGGGGCCACGGTGCCGGAAGTTGCCTGTTCGTCACTCATAATCAAATTCTCCAATCGATGTTGATGTCATAAGTTTTGGGTGCGGCTTGGCTCGTGTCAACAAGCTTGCGTCAGAAAAATTCAAGAACTCGTCTCTTTGAATGCAAAACCCCCTGCGCACCTTCGGGTGGCAGGGGGTTTTGCAAGACGCCGTCGGGCTGTGGATTACATGCGCATGCCCGGAACCGGGGCCGGCTGGAAGGCAGGAGTGTGGTCGAGCTTGGCGACCTTGGCCGGTGCGATGTCGTTGGACGGGCCGGACAGGCTGTCCATCAGTTCGCCGATCATGCCGAGGCCCGGCATATGGAAGTCGGTGCCGAGCGCCGTGAAATCCATGTCGAGACCGTGTGCCGGGGTTGCTGCGATCTGTGCTTGGGTCGTCATTATTATTCTCCTCGATGCTTGCTTTGACTTAGAACAAGATGTTTCAATACTTAGATTATACGCGTGTTGCGCAAAGGACAACGCATGGATTTCCTGAGCAAGGACAGACTGGTGAAATGGCGATCGGTCCAGCCACGTGACGTGGCCGCCGTTACCGAAGACCCCGATTCAGTCGATCAGGCTTTCGTGGACCTCGTGGCGAAGCGTCTTCCGACGCTGAAAACCGCCGTGGCCGCCCTCGATTTCGCCGGCGAGCATGCCGAGGACTTCATAAAGATCGGCCGCGCCGGCCGGCTGCGTTTCCTTGCCTGGGTCCAGGCCCGGAATTATAATGACATCGGGTCGTTCATGGGCGCGCTGGTGACAGACAGGCTGCCCGGCGAGGAAGACGAAGGCGGCGCTGTCGAGGGCGGGGACGGACGCGACAAGATCGCTCCGTTTTTCTACTCCGACATTCTCGCCTTCGCAGAGGCCCTCGGCCCGCGGATCGCCGCGCAGATCGTTGATGCACAGACTCTGGACGCAGTGGCGGGAGCGAGCCTCGAAGTCGCGTCCGAATTCGAAATGAAAGGTGGTATGTGATGTTGAAGTCTTCGTTTAAGAAAGCAGCGGTCGCCGCCTTCGTCATAGGACTGAGCGTGCAGTCGGTCTATGCGGCAGGCGAATGCGCGACCGGCGTCTCGTCGGCCCTCGACCAGCAGCGTCAGCGCTACATCGAGGCGCAGGCCGACATGGCGTCGCAGAACTTCTCCAAGAGGCCGGGGTCTTTCGCGTCGACGACCTGCCTCGACAATCTCATGACCTCGGGCGGTCTCGATATCTTCTTCAAGCCGCCCAGCCTCGACACCCTTCTCGGTATGGTGAAGAACCTTGCCTGCGAGCAGGCCTCGCAGATTTTCGAGAGCCTCGTCGGTGGCGGCGGCCTCAACGCCGGTTCTCTCCAGCCGGGCGAAATCCTCGCGGGTATCAATCTCGGCGGCAATCTGCTGTCGTCGTCGTCCGGATCGTCCAGCGGCGTCTCGAGCCTGATCTCGTCGCTGATCGGTTCCGGTTCGACCTCGGCCGGCTCTTCGACGTCGGACATTTCGACCTCGCTCAAGAACGTCTTCCAATGAGGGGCCACATGAAAATCGCACTCGCATTCGCAGCGCTTCTCGCCACGACGGTATCGGCCTCGGCCGTTCCCGTCGAACTGTCGGATTCGCCTTACGCGCAGGCCCGTTCCGTCATCAACGTCGTGTTCGGCAATTACGTCCGCAACCTGACTGGCGTTCAGGTCCAGAGCGGTGTCGTCGACCTCGACGGCGACGGCAAGGGCGAGATCGTCGCCCGCTTCGTCCACAGCAGCTCCTGCCGCGACGGCACCAAGGCGTGTCGCACGGTTGTGCTGCGTCACATGGGCGGAGACTGGAAGATCATCCTCGACCGTTTCGCCGACAAGATCGATGTCGGAAGCGGCTACCGCGACGTTCCCGCGCCCATCAAAGTGGATGCCACGGCGTGGAAGTGGGACGGATCGCGGTACCGCCCCGAAGTGGCGACCCTTGGCAACCCCCTGACGTTCAAACCCGTCACCGAGAAGGCACGCGACTCCGTCGCCAAGGCTTTCGGCCAGGCCTCCAAGCTCTCCGCGGCGGGAATTCCCGTCACCTACAGCTACACACAGGAAGGCCTTTCGAAGGGCAACGACCTGATGCTGGTGAAAATGGAAGGTTCCGTCGTCTGCGGCAAGCTGAACGGCTGCCCAGTCCGCATCCTCAAGAAGGAAGGCGAGACTTGGCGTCCGGTGCTGTCGTCGGCGACGACCGGCAGCGTTCTGACGTCGAAGATGTCCCGCCAGGGATACCACGACATCCTTCTCGAAACGAAGGACGGCGCGTTGCAGATGGGCTGGACCGGCAGCGCCTATGCGGTCGCCGACCGAATTGAAGGGACGACGAAATGACCAAGCACCTGATCAAGGCGCTCGCAGCGGTTTCGGTTATGGCGATGCTCTCGGGCACTCCCGCGCTCGCGGCCGCTTCCAATCCGATCGCGATCACCAACTTCACATCGGGAAGCGGCATCAGCACGACCGAAGGCGAAATCCAGACGACGTGGAACGCCCTCAAGGCGCTCGGCACCGATTCCTACGTCGGCGGCATGATCGGCAACTTCAAGCTCGACGAGTCGTCCCTGATCGCGGGCGCGCTCTCGATCGGAGTGACCGAACTCGACAACTTCCTCAAGACCGGATCGCTGAGCATTTCTTCTTCGGGTCTCGGGTCGGCTCTTTCTTCGGCGATGAGCGGCGCGGCCGGGGTTGACCTGTCCTATCTGACAGGCAGCTTCACGTCCGGCGGCGGGTCGATCAACGGCCTGCCGTTCACGACGACCGGCTCGCTGACCTCCACCTCGGGCGGAGCGTCCAGCGCCGGACAGTGCGATTCCGCGGTCGCCGCCCAACAGGTCGCTGTCGGCATCCAGGGCGTCAACAACGTCGTGAATTCGGCGATGAGCGACAGCTTCGGCTTCAGCCAGAACTCGAAGCTCGGCGGCATGACGCAGAACTCCGGTTTCGCGGCTCGCGGTTGCCTCGACAAGCTCTTCCAGAACGCAGGCTCCGACATCCTGTTCAAGCCGCCGAGCCTCGGCAGCCTGACGACGATGCTGGCCGGCTGGTCCTGCGACAAGGCCGTCAGCGTCGCCGACCAGGTGGCGGGCCAGTTCGGCGACATGAGCAACTTCAACACGACGTCGATGGGCGGCTTCTTCCCCTCCGGCGTCTTCGGCGAAGCCAACGATGGCGCTGGGGCGGTGCAACCCGGGATCGGGAAAACGCTGAGCGACGTCTTCGGCGACACCTTCAACGAAAGCAACGGCACGGCTGACGCCGGCCTTTCGAGCATCGCTTCGGTGTTCGGCAAGAATTAACGGGGAGTGGACCTTATGCGTAGACAGATTTTCAAACTGGTGACGGCCGCGGCGATCGCGTTCTCCGTCGCCCTCTCCCCGATGATGGCATCGGCGGCGGACGGAACGGCGACCGGGTCGACGACGACGGCGTCTTCGAGCTCCGATCCGTCCGGTCTCGGTAGCGCGTACAACTACCAGATACCCGCGGCAGCGGACAAAACATGCTGCAAAGGGTACTACGACCACGCCAACGCGAACGAAAACGCGACGATCGTGATGAAGAACTTCAACCAGAAGCTCGCGGCCATGCAGCTCGCCATCATCGAGGCCCTTCGCCTCGGGACCGGGCAGCTCTCCGGCAACATGCGCGAGCAGACCGGTGCGGAACACACCCTGGCCGACCAGCAGGACGACCGTGCGACCGTCAAGGCCGTGGAAGAGGCCCGCCTCAAGGCGCTGGTCGACGCGACCTCCGGTACGACCTCGTGCTACGTGATCACCGGCGCGACGGGCGGCAGCCTCCAGGGAACCGTGAACAAGTCGAGCGTCGCCTACGCCGGAGAACTCGACAAGTGGGTTCGCGGTGAATCGACCTACAGCGAAAAGGGTCAGGACGCCGCCGAGTACTACCGTCTCGAGGCGTACTGCAACACCTACGCCACGGATGCCGACGTCAAGGCCAAGCTCTGCAAGTCGAAGGGCGAACTCGCCGGCGCTTCGGTGAACGCCTCGGACTCGCTGTTCTACAAGGGCACTTCGGGGTCTTCCGATACCTACGACAAGGAACGTGCGGAAGCCGCGAACGCCTTCATCCTGAACGCCCTTGCTCCGAACACCTACACGCCCCAGTCCGAAGCCGAGGCCCAGTCTCCCGAAGGCCGCAAGCAGGCCGCCCGTTACAAGACGCAGATGGCCCGTGAATCCGTCGGCCGCCAGCTTGTCGTAGAGTTCGCCAAGTCCCGCGATCCGCAGTCTTCTGGTTCGACGCTTGCAAGCTGGGCGAAGGACCGCGTTTCGAAGATGCAGGGCTACTCTGGCGTCGATGTCAACAAGCTGTCCTACCAGCAGTGGCTGGCGATCTACGCGAAGGGCTTCCTACTCGACACGCAAGGACTGGCGTCATCCGACCAGAACCCGGTCACCGCGATCAAGGACATCAAGAACATGATGGCGGTTCTGAACTACGTCGCATTCGAGCAGCTCGAGCAGCAGCAGAAAATGAATGTGCAACTTGCAATGCAGACGGCGATACTCAACGAACAGACCCGAACCGACGGTATTTTCGGGTTGGCTTCGAAAAAGTAACGACCAGGAGAGTATAGAATGGAACCCAATGCCCAGGCCTCGGCCGCGAAACCAGCATCACAGGCGTTCGATTTCGCGGGCATGGGTTCCATGAACTCGACGACCGCTACAACGGTGCCGGACGACGGGTATGTCCCGCCGGTGGACAGCGGGGTCCCCGCGCAGCCGAAGTCCACGACACCGGCCACGCCTGTCGAGGAAGACGACGACGATCTGGTGGTCGGTCAGCCTCTCGACCAGACCTCCGGCGCTTCGCAGACCACCGCTCCCCAGGCTCCCGTAGCCGCGACGACCGGCAACGCCGGCGGTTCGGCCGCTGGCACTGGCGACACGGACAACGGCAACACGGCCGACAACGACGGTTCCGACAACAACGCCGACAATGACGCAGGCAACGACGCCGGTCACGACGGCGCTGGCGGCCAGGTCGATCCGCGCATGGCGCAGTACATGGCCCAGCAGAAGGCGGCCGAGCAGGCCGGTCAGCGTCAGGGCGGCGGTGGCGGCGGAAGCCCTGGCCTGAGCGGTCTTGTGATGGCGGCTGGATCGGGCGCGGCCGCGCTGACCGTCGGTGGCTTCAAGATGCTTTCGAACGGCGTCAAGGCGATCAACGGCCATGATCCGTCGCGCCCGGCGCGCAAGACCATCGGCGAGTTCCTCGCGACCCGCGATCCCAACAACGCGGAGGCGTACTACTCGCGCGCGGGCGACAAGGTCGTCTCCAACCGCATCTACCGCGATGCTTACCACGGCATGCACGACAATTTCGTAGAGGCCAAGGCGGCGGAAGCGCTGTTCCAGGAAGGCGTCGGCGAAATGCGTGACATCCTGAACAATTCCGACGTCAAGGCCCTAGCCGACGCGGCCGACTCCAGCATCGGCGACTACATCCATGACGTGAAGAGCGGCAAGATCGTCTCCGCGGCCGCGACGACGGCCGTACAGACCCTCGAGCAGTCCACCGACTTCAAGGCGGCGGAAAGCAAGATCGTTTCCGCTGGCGAGACGTTCGGTCAGAAACAGGAAGCCGCTCTCGCCAAGATGGCGACGCTCGAGAACTCGTTCCCCGGTAAGGCCGACACGCAGATGGTGAAGAACGAACTCGCCAACCTGGCCGACGGCATGAAGGGCGACGACGTCAGCAAGGCAAGCGCCAAGGTCAAGAAGATCATGGACGACATCGAGAAGATGGCCAACGCGATCAAGGAAGCCATCCGCAAGACGATCGACAAGGTAGCGTCGCTGTTCCAGCCGAAGTGACGAACACGGTCCGCGTGGGTTCGCCCGCGCGGACTTTTCCGCCGGCGATAGCCCGCGCTCCCGTGCCTGCCGGCTAGAATCGGACAGAGGATTACGGGAACCACAATGTCAAATCTCTTCATCATCGAAGCTCCCAAGAAATGCAAGACCCTGCAGGAGCTGCTCGAGAAGATCGGCGTCACCGCCAAGGTGGCCGCCACCAAGGGCCATCTCTACGACATGCCGGGTCTCCAGGAGCTCGGCATCGACAAGGGTTTCCGTGACTTCGAACGCAAGCTGATCATCCCGGACATCGCGCGCTACATCCGCGAGCTGGCGGCCGAGGCCAAGCACGTCTACGTCGCCACCGACGCCGACCAGGAAGGCGACGTCATCGCCTGGGACGTGGCCGAACTCATCGCCGACATCCATCCCGATCCCTATCGCGTGCGCCTCAAGGGCATGGACGAGGATTCCATTCGCGCGGCTCTCGACGAGACCACGCTCGTCAACAAGCGCGACGCGGTGCCAGGCCGCACACGGGCGATCGTCGACCGGATGATCGGCTCGGTGTTCTCGCAGAACGGCATCGCCGTCGGACGGGTGTCCACCGGGCTTCTCGGCCTCGTGAAGGACAACCCGCCTTGCGCCCTGAGGGTCCGCCTCGTCGCGCCCGCACAGGACGGCGGCCGACCTTGGGTCGCGGAGACGGACGTGATCAAGCCCCTGGACGCCGGCATCGCGGCGAGGCTCGCTAAGGTCCGCTTTCCGGCGCTTGCGGTCGGAGCGACGGCTTCGAAGCCCTACACGCGAGCGCCTGGTAACATGGGAGACATCATGGTCAGGGCGGGCGACGAACTAGGGATGTCGCCCGCCGAGGCGTCGGGTTCGCTCCAGCGCCTGTATGAAGCCGGCCGCATGACCTATCCGCGCGCGGGTTCAAGGGGCATCTCGAAGAGCGCGCTTCGCAAAATCCACGATGTCCTCAAGAAGTCCGGCTACGAGTTCTCGGCCGACAAGGTCGCGGAGAAGAAGGAGACGGACGTCCACGACGCGCCGCACCCGATCGGCAAGCTCGATGTCCAGCTCGACCCGACCAAGCAAGGCTTCGACGAGGGTTTGAGGACGCTGGTCGCGCGTGATCTGGTGCGCTCCGGACAGTCGCATGCCGTGCAGCTCGGTGTCGGCGAGGTGGCGGGACGGCATCTGGCGACGCTGGGCTTTTCGAACGCCGTCTGCGATTTCGTCGCGAAGCTTCATTGGCGGCGGGAGGTCGGGCAGCGTTACCCCGGTCAGGAAGCCTGGCCGAAAAGCACCGTCATCGAACGCAGGCACGACACGGTGCTGTTGGAGCTGGCCAAGAACCACGGGCTCGGTCGTCCGAGCACATGGGCCGGCGAGGTGATCGTCGACGGTGTCAGGAAACCGACCGGTATCATCGACAAGTTCATCTCGCGCAATCTCGTCGACAAGGATTTCCAGCTGACCGAGAAGGGCAAGAAGTGGGTCGCGGCCAGCCCTCCGCTGCTCCTCGACCCGAGGATTTCGGCCTACATCGAAGACGCCTGCGAAAAGACCCTGTCCGGGATGATGGACCATCCTGAACGCGAGCCGTGGGAAATCCTGGCCGAGCGGATCGTCTCTGTGCTGCCCCCGGAAATCCAGCAGCCTTTGTACGACGCGATCGACGCGGTTCCCCGTCATCCGAAGGACGATCCGACCGCGGCGTTCCGCAAGACGACCACCGTCGACGACATCATGCGGGCGACGCGCGAGAAGACCTACGATTACGCCCCGGCGATGCCGTCGCTGACCGACTATTGAGCGCCATGACCGGCAGGAAACCGCACACGCCACGGCGCGCGAATATGAGCGACCGGACACGGCAAATGTCGCCTACGTCCTAAAATAGGTGGAATTCAGGACCAGCTGACCGCGCGTCGGACCGGCGGCACGGCCGTCTTCGAGGCGGCGTCGACGAGAGCGAGCAAGCGCACGGTCCTCTCCTCCACCTCCAGCGGATCGGTGCCGAACAGGCAGGGGATGCCCTCGATCGAGATCGTCCATTGGCCGCCTGGCATGTTGGGTTGGTGAACGAGCGTGAGGACCCTCCCCTCCCCTGCCTTGCGGTTCCACGGTCCGCCTTGCTTGCCATGCCACGGTTTTCCCGGTGAATGGTCCGGGGCCGAAACATGTCTGTCCGTCGGGTGCGCCTCGATGGACGTGGCGTGCTTTATCAGCATCGCCAGATGGGTAACGAAGTCTCTCGATATGTTGCCGGTGTCGTAGGCCGACGCGACGAAACCCATGATGTAGGCGGCGATGTTGTGGCGTGCGGTATTCGCCAGCCGCTTTTCAGGAAGCTCTGCCCTCTTCCACGAGGCGCGGATTGCCGACAGGGCGTTGTTTGCCTGTGGCGCAAGCTCCGGCGCGTGGCCTTGCAGGCGCGCCAGAGCGGTCTCGATGAGGGTCATGTTCGGCATCATGCTGCCAGTATACCCACGGCCGCATGATGGGAGGCAAACGCCGGCCGATTATGCGGCTTCGTGGTTCACGGCGGTCGGCTCGCGACGCGCCGCCTCGAGTGCCTTGATATCCGCAGCGGACGGATACTTGATCAGCTTCTGCCGTTCAGGCAATTCGATACCGACCTTGCGGGCGACGACTTCGGCGAAGCGGCACGACACGCCGTCGATCAACGGCGTCGTCTTGGGGTCGTTGGCGTTCGCCATGTCGAGGAGCGACGGCATATCGGGAATGAAGTCCGGGAAGAACATTCCCGTACGCTCTCCCTTGGCAAGGAAGTTCTTGATGTACGGCTTGTTGCCGAGGCGCTCCCGCTCCCGCTGCGGTCCAGGCCAACGGTTGCGGATCACGCAAAGGTCGCCGGTCGCGTTGTTTTCCTTCATCGACTGGGCAAGACCCCAGAAATCCGCTTCGGCCACCTTCACGTCTTCTTCGCCGCAGGCGACGGGGATCATGATGAAGTCGGCGAGTTGCGCGAAGGCGCGGTCGACGTTCGCGCGGTTCGCGCCGCCGTCGATGATGAGGACGGAGTCGGGGATTTTCTGCGTCTGCGTGAAGATGCGGTCGAGGGCCTCGAGGTCCGATTTGACGTCCTTGTTGGTGATCGCCGACAGGTAATAGGACCGGTCGGGGTGGAAGTTCATCGGGCTTTCTTCGCGTACGTCGGTCATGACGACGTTGACGGGAAGTCCGTATCCCTTGGACAGACCATGCGCCAGAAGATGCGCCGTCATGGTTTTACCGGAACCGCCCTTGCGGCCGAGGCAGGCTATGACTTTCATTGGACTGCTTCCCTCTTCTTGATGACAAGTCCGTCGCCGTTGGCGTCGGGTATGACCTTCGTGCCGTCCACATGGGAGAGCGCGAAGTCGAGGAGGTGTCCCATGATGTAAGACACCGAGAACTTCTTGTCGTGACGGATGCCTTCGTGGTTGGAGATGCTCACGAGGCGCTGATGGATTTCGGGCGGGATCGCGAATGTCTTTTCGACCTTCGGCTTCTTGCCATGGCGCGGCCGGCCGCCAGGATTGTGTTCGGGAACCTCGAGCGACATTCTCGCGCCCGGTTCGTCGGCGTTGTCTTCCTCTTCCCTGTGATCGATCGTGGCTGGCGCGGGATTGTTGCGCACCAGTACCGGTCCCGGCGTCGACGGCGGACCGTCCGGCTTTTCGAGCGCGCTGGCGAGGGTTTCGCCAAGAGCCGCGAATTTCTCCGCGGGATTGGCGGTCTTCCTGGCAAGGAAGTCGTTCACTGCCGGCGAGTCTGATTTGAAGCTTTGGTTTGACATCGGCGAGCCCAATTCAAGTTCGTGTTGGCGTTTCGGATGCTGCTGGGTCGAACGAGAGAAAACTGCGAATCAGCTGTGTCTTTCCGTCGTCATCATATGCCAAATAGTTTACAGAACGTTAAGCCCCCTTATTCACCGATTATTTTTCGGCCGGGACGTGTATCCAACTGGAACATGTGACGAGGCCTCGCGGTGTCGCCGTCGTCATCGGTTGGCGGTTCGGCAGCCTTGCGTCACGGCGAGAAGGCGTCCAATCGCCCTGTCGCAGTCGCAAGCCGAGGTCTCCGTTCCATACCGAGACGGTGCCTCGGCTTCTTGGGAGGCAACCGTATTCATGGCTCCTCGCACCGCCTCGTCGGCGCAATACCTTCCCGCCGGATCGGCTAAATGGAAGGTCGTCGGAAAACCGGCCCGACGTTTCGGGGGCTTGGCGCAGCGGCTGGACGATAAGATCGGCTTCTGGCGGGTGATCGTGACGTCGGGTAGCGGAGGTGCGCGGACGTTTCTTCGGTCGTCTGCTGTATTGTCATCTCGCTAATCTCCCGAACAACCTCCACGGTTTGGTGACATTCCGCCGCCAGACGGTTCCGGCGTCTTCCTGTGTCCATTTGACGAGGCTCTTTTAATTCGCCACATCGCCGGTTCGCGGCTTCGGTGGGTCCGCTGGTCGTGGAAAAATGGGGACGCCGGGAACGCAAAGCAGGAGGATGTGATTGGCATGCCCAACCGTTGCGACGTTCTATCTTTATGGTAACAAGACGTGATGGTTTCATATTGGGAAGCCGCGTTGGTTGCCCGTCGTCTCCACGGTCACCTCGGGCCGACATTCTGCTGCTATGCCGACACGGTTTTCTATGAGGAAACTTTAAGGCATTGTTTTTGCTGTGTTTCGCGGTTTTTGGGAGCAAGTGTCACTATTTGAATTGGCGGCGACTACGGGTTTCTCGGTCGCCCGCTGGTTCATCCTGCGATGCCAGATGTCGATCACGGGTCGCGCGCGCTGGCCAAATCGAGGCCTATGTCGGACGCCCTGTCGCCGGGATCATCGCAGGGCGCGGTTGCGATATCTGAATGGAAACGCAATTCGGTGGACCGCGGTGTAGCGCGCCCAACAGTACGACCTGTTGCGAGCCAGACGGAGCCACGGGGTATTCTGCTGTTGGAACGATCATCCAGGGAGATGTGGAGCGCGGATAACATGAAGATGTCGTTCCACTAAATTCACGCGTCGCCATACAGCCGCTCCGGGTACGCCACGAAGCGTCAATAAGCGGATTGACGGCTTCGGCTATTCCCCGGGTTCTTCGTTCGGTGGATCATTGACTTGAGTTGATGCCTGCTTCTCAGACTGGCGCATCGTTGATCCGGCTACATCCGGTGTCCTTTACCTGCCTGCCTGGTTTCCTGGTTCCCCGCCGAGTGGGTTTGATGGGAGCCTGTCCGATTAACTGGACGGTGGGGCGAGGGATAGCGGGGCTGCGGCGGCGATTGTCGCCGAGATTGTCTGGAGCCGATGTTGAAGGACAATCGAGACGGGTAGCCACCAAATCCTTGGACCAACGGTCCGTTCACTTGCCAAGCCACCGCGACGCCGGAACGACCTCTCGATATCCCACCAGGCCGCCTGAAACACGGTTTCACGAGGCGGCACGCCGGGTAGCCGCCGCCCCGCCTAATCCATCTGACGGTAATCCCATAGGCCAACTTGTCCATTGCCGCTCAAGGTGCTTTCATGTCGCTACAATTTCCTCATAGGAAACCGGAACGGCATGATGCCTTATGCTCTTGAGGATAGGACGGCTGATGGCGAGGACCACCTTGTAACCGAGGCGGTTGATCGGCTGTACCATCTTTCAGACAGGTTCCTGGCTCGGGCGATTGTCGGGACGGCGCGTTCGGCGCGGTCCGTCAGGCAGGACGGTTTTGCCCATCATTCGGTTACCCGCGAGCTCAGGCACGCCGCGGCGCTGGTTTGGGACATCGCTCCCGAGATCGCCAGGAGACTGGGAGAGAGCGACATACGCGCCGGGGAGATCAGGCAGCAGGTCAGGCGCGTCAGCGACGCCGATCTACGCTTCTGGACGTGGACCTGCCTGCAGAAGACCGCTTCCGCTTTCGTAGCCGCGGCAAACGGGGATCGGCATGAAGCGTGGAAGCTGCTGCTCCACGACCCTTCCGAAGGCAATCCGCTCTTCATCGCGCTTGATCGGTTGTCACCGCCCGAAAACGCCCACGACGACATATGCGCCCGCTATATCGCGGCGAGGGACCGGGGGAGGGGATGGGATAACGGCAGGACGATGTGGACACCGTCCTCCGATGGCAACCGCTTGCGGCTGTCTGCGGCGCAGATGGATCAGGTGCCGCTGGCACCGAAGTAGCAGGCCGCCTGTAGGCGGCCGTCTCTGGAAAAACCGATCAACCCAGAAGATCGACGAGCAGGCGTGGCTCGATGTCCTGCGGCTCCGAAGCCGGGCTGACGTCGGCGATGATGAAATCGCTGAACGATCCCCGCAACACGACGTTTGTTCGCGTGAACATCGGTTCGTCGAACGGGCCGTACTTGATCTTGACGTACTGGGCATTGTGCTTGCCCTGGATGTAGGGATCGGTTTCCAACTCGGCGTCGAACATCGGAACCAGCCACCAACCGTCCGGCGACGTCGCCATCAGCTTGGCGCTCTCCGGGTCTATACCGCTCCTGACGGCTTTCTCGACCGCATCGGCGTCCGCCTTCTCCGGGATGTTGATGGGGAGTTCCTCGATCCGTCCACTCGCGTCCGCGACGGTGAGGAGGAGCGATGCCTTGCCGAGGATCGATGTGTCCTCGATCATTCTCTTTGCGAAGGTGACGCACTGGTCGACCTTTTTGACCTTCTTCGCATCCCCGACGACGGCGATTGTCGCATGACTGACCGTGTAGCTACCCACTGTTTCCGGCGCGTGAAGATAGACTGCGGAGTTCGGCTTGACGAGGCAGGGACCGTCCTTCTCGTTCTTCCGCATCATGTCCATTTCCTTGCACACGATGCCGAGTTCGGGATCGATCACCGACCAGCGCAGTAAAACGACACCGCCGACCCTGAGTCCCTTGTCCTTCCAGAATTTGAAATCCTTCATCTTGAGCCGCTTGCGGTCCTCGGCGACCCGGGCCTGAATTTCGGTGCCGGCAGGCGCGCCGGGGACGCTGGTAAGGACCTGGACGTTCGCCACGCCTTGCGCGCCCCAGCCAACGAGTTTGGCGACGATATTGTAGGTCGTTGTCGGCGTTGCTTTGGAAACCATCACTTGCTCGTTGCCTCTGCTGGACCGACTATTGGTGATCAGGAGATTTTCCATGTTAGAATATACCTTCTACGATAACGAGGCGACCGGCCTCTCCAAGCGTCACGATCAAGTGACGCAGTTCGGTGGCGTTACCTGCGATGCATCCTTCGGGGTCAAGGACTCGATATCCCAGTTCGTACGGCTTCTTCCTTATGTTGTGCCCCATCCGACGGCGCTTCGGGTGGTTCGCAAGACGGCAGGCGAACTTTGCGATCCATCGCTGATCAGCGATTACGCCGCGGCCGGCAATATTTCCCGCTTCCTGACGCCCGCGCGCGGGGTAACGCGCGTGTTCGTGACCTACAACGGCATCCGCTACGACGACGAACTCCTGAGGACCACGTTGTTCCGTAACCTGCGGAACCCTTATTTCAACACGGGAAGAGACGCGATCAAGATCGACCTGCTGTCGGTGGTGAGACTGGTCGTGGCGGCCGATCCCGAAGCGCTGGTCGTACCGCGCGACGCGGAAGGGAAAATGAGCCTGAGGCTCGAGGCGCTCTGCCCCGCCAACGGCATCCAGCTTCAGGCGCATGACGCCTACCATGACTCCGTCGCTACGATGGCCTTGTTCCGCCTCGTTCAAGCGAAGGCTCCCTGGGCGATCGATCTGGCGATGCAGTGCGGTTCTGCGAGCCGGATGGACGACCTACTGGCGAACGCCATCAAGACAGGCGAACCGATCTTCTCGTTCACCAGTTTCGGTACTCCGGATTTCGCGCCTCTTGCCATCATGGCAACCCACCAGAAAAAGTATATCGGTTTGGACTTGCGTACTGACACGTATGCCGAGGACTGCGGCAGGATCGCGGAGCAGCTATACAAGTCTGGAACACCCTTTCAGGTCGTGACATCCAACAAGTTCCCGCTCCTGTTGACCCGAGCGCAGATGCGCGATGTCAGAGGATATGAACTTCCGGAGTCTTTAGTCGAAAGGGCGAACGAAATCAACAACAAAACGGCGTTCTTGGCGGCGGCTAAGGACGCGGTGTCTCTAAATACGTTCGAAAAGGTTAACGATTCCACCAGCGAGGAACTGATCTACGGCGACCGAATCTCCAGAGACGACGAGAGCCGAATGGCCACCTTCAACTCATCCGGGAACTGGATCGACCGGGCAAGGGTTCCATTCACAGATAAAAGACTCCGCGACTTCTCGGCGCGGATTATTCTGGACGCGGTTGCGAACGGCGAAGCCGCTCTGCCGCCGGATGTGATCCGTACCCTGACGCTGGATTGCGCGGAGGCTCTGTGCCGGCCCTTCGCGGCGTCGGACGCGCGATACACGACCATTTCGAAGTGCATGGAAGACGGCGCGGACGACGCCTGGACCGACTGGGCGAGGGAACGTTACGGAGATCACCCCGTATTCGACGCCGTTCCCCGCGCCATGATGAAGGCCCCCGCTGCGGGACAGATGGCCTTCGGGTTCTGAATTAGCGGTTCGTTAACCTGAGGATGAGGTGGTAGTTCCACCGAATTCCGAGGATCAGCATCCAGGCGCATCCTGCCGACGCGATGAAAAGTCCCCAGGCTGCCACGAGGTGGCCGTACCGCAGCGCCGACGTCGGATCGGCTACGATGGCGGCGACCGCGGCCTGCGAAATCGACGGCGTTCCGCCTGCCGCATGGTATTGTTCGACAGCCGCCGCCTTGAGGGACAAGGCGGCCCATCCGAAGAACAGCATGGCGACGACGTTGGCGATGTCGCCTGCTGCCCTGAGCGCGTTGGCGATGTGTTGCATTGCGTTCCGTTCCATTATCGTGCTTCGGATTCGGTCCAGACCGGCTGCGGTCTGGTGTTCTGGTCGTCATTGGCTTCCGCTGGAATGAACCGCGGGCCAGGAGAGGGGGCCTGGTGGTCCTCGTGTTCCGGCTGTTCGACGTCCTCGTGTTCAGCCGTTGTGACGGACGGACGGCCGCAGGTCCGGTCCTTGCTGTAGATATCGGGGTAATACCTCGTCGTGCCTCCGGCGTCGGGCCACGCGGTCCAGTAACCGAGGATCACCTTCACCGCCTCGGGCGGCGTGAGGTTCTGCGTCGAACCGCCGTCCACAAGGCCCTGCATCTGGTCCGGCGAGATGTCCATGATCCATGCGGCGATCTCGGCGACGCGCTCGATCCTGACGCATCCGGCGCTCGCCGCCCTCACTTCGGAATCGAATTTTCCGGGATCGTTGGTGTCGTGGAGATAGATTGCCTGCGAATTCTCGATGCCGATCTTGATCGCGCCGAGAGCGTTGCCTGGACCCGGCTTCTGGACGAAGCTTTCGACCGCTTCCGGGTTCTCGGCCGCGTCGTACGGGGAAATCTCGACTCCTCCGGAGATGACCTTGAAGTTGTTGTCTTCGAAGAATTCCGGCTGGGACGCCAGCTTGTCCAGCCACTTGTTGCGCTTGATGATACTGCGCGGCACCGTCCATGTCGGGTTCGGCCTGACATAGGTGACATGGGTATCCAGTTCCGGCGTCGGCGTGCTCGCCTTGCCGACGACCGCCTTGCTCTCGATGACCGGAACGCCGTTCTCGTACGCCGTCACGACACCCGACGGGATATTGACGACGATGACCTTGCCCGTCTCCGGAAGCCGGATTTTGCCGATGCGCGAGAGCGTGCCGTCGAGGGCGGCGGCTTCCGAGGTGCAGCTGTCGGCGGCGGCGCGGCTGCTTTCGAGCGTGTTCCTGATCCAGTCGGTGGCGTCCGTGGCGCGCGCCAATCCCGTCGTGGCGACCAGCGTGATCGCCACAGCAGCGAGAAAGCCCTTCATGATGCCTTACCGTCCCTTTGAGTATCCGCTCGCGGCGATCTTCTGCGCCTCGGCGATTTCTGCCGTCGTCATCGACACCTCGAGCTCCTCCATCTGGGCGCGGGCCTTGTCGGCCTCGGCACCGTCGGTCTTGGAGGCGAGGTTCAGCCACGAATGCGCAAGCACCTTGCTCTTGGCGACCGCCTGGCCGCGCAGGTGCATCTGGGCGAGCTGGCGCTGCGCCGGCGCGTAACCCTGACGGGCGGCGAGGGTGAACAGGCGGGCCGCTTCCGATGGGTCCTGGTTGACGTTGTCGCCGTTCAGCAGGCGGACCGCGAGGTTGTAGCGAGCCGGAGCGTCTCCCTTGTCGGCCAGTTCCTTGAGGCCGTTGTAGTCGCGCGCGGCGACGCCGGCTGCGGCCGCGTCGTTGGCGCAGTCATCGCAGTTGTCGACGGCGATCAGGGTGAGCAGGACGCTTTCGTTGCGGATATCCTTGCCCGCGAGCGCGGCCACGTTGCGATACGCTTCCGACTTTCCGCCGACGGCTGCCATTTCATAGAGGCGCTTGGCCTCGGCCGGGTCGGGACGTGTGCCGTAGCCGTTCTCGAACATGATCGCAAGGCGGTACTGCGCTTCCGCGAGGCCTTGTTCGGCTGCGATGCGGTACTCCCGCACGGCCGCTTCCGGATTGTGCGAGAAACCGATTCCGCTGTCGTACATCAGGCCGAGGTTGTAGTGGGCGGCGGCGCTGCCGTTCTCGGCGGCCTTGCGGAAATGCGAGGCGGCGGTCGAGTAGTTCACGCCGCGTCCTTCGCCGCGCATGGCCATGACGCCGAGATTGTTCTCGGCGCGCGCGTCGCCCCTGGCCGAAGCCCTGCCGTAGAGCTTGGTGGCCTTCGCGTAGTCGCGCGGCACGCCCTCGCCGGTCTGGTAGCGGTTTGCCGCGTCGTAGGTGCCGGTGTCGCGGTTGGTCGTTTCGGCCGGGAAGATCGGGTAGACGGAGGTGGAGCACGACGCCAGGATGGCAGAAGTCGCAAATAGGGAAACCAGCAGGATGCCGCGCATGTCAAATCCTTCGTGACGCATTTGAAGTCATGAAAATCTTACATCGGGAAATTATGGCACCTCAAGCGGCATCTTTAATTAATTCGCGGCGGGCCTCCAGCCATTCCAGGTATCTCAGGTCCTTGGCCGTCAGTTTCGGCACCTTTTTGCGGACCACGCCCGCCATTCGAAGTCTCGCGAGGATGGCGTCCTTTTCTGCTTTCGCCGCCGCGCGCTCGGCTTTCCGTACGCCCATTTCGGCGGCGATGCGATCCTTTTCAAGACCTCGGAGCCGTTTTGCGTCTTCCACCGCGGTCTTGTAGGCGGTCTGCATCGAGACGCGTTCCCAGACCTTCGGGTGGGTCGACTTGAAAACGCGGTACGTGGCACGCCCGTTGGCGTTGCGCGCGACGCACACGTAGTAACAGATGGCCGGGCGACGCGCCTCGTTGAGCCTGACCATCGCGTCGTAGGTCCGCCTCAGGCCGTCGCCTTCCCACAGGGTTTTGCCCGATGGCCGCATCGGACTGTCGGCGCGGAACACCCGGATGAAATCCCGGTCCTTGTCGAGCATCAGGACGTATCTGTGTTCGTCGGCCACGGCGCGATCCTCAAAGGAGTTTCGACACGCCGCGCTTCATGACCATGTCGCAGGCGTGCTGGAGATATTCGGACAGGTTCGGCTGGATCGAGCGGTATCGGATGTCGCGGCCGTGCGTCAGAGCGTCGAAGTCCCTCCACAGGGGGGCTTCCTTGTCGTGGCGGAAGGCCAGGCGTTCGTCGCCGATGCCTTCCATCCCCTTGAGGACGAACTCGTGGCAGGTCTCGACGATGATAACCGTCGCGGGATTTTCGTGCGAGACGGCCTTGAGCGCTTCGACGATCGCCACGAGCGGTGTCGATCGTCCGTTGGAATCGGAGGCCTCGCCCTTCATCATGTGCAGTTCTTCGGCGCTTCCCGGCCCCGACTTGTGGATCGCGTAGGCCCATTCGCCCTTCGTCCCCTCGAGCCTGTAGTCGGAAAACACGCGCACGAGCTTCTCGCCCCGCGCAGGCATCGGCGGCGCTTCCTGCGGTTTCGGCTCAACCTCGGGCTGGTGGTGTTCGTGTTCCTGCTTGATCTTGATCTGTTCGATCGGTTCCATGAACAGGGCGGAGGCCGCCTTGCCGGACAGGAACGTCGACACCTGTTCGACCATCGCTCGTCTCAGATGGACAGGTCCCCAGCTGGCCTCGAGGAGATAGATGGCGCAGTCGAGGACGGACTCCGGAAGGCGGTCGTCCAAACCTTCTTTTTCGAGCAGCGGAATGATCTCGTCGATGGCGTCGCTGATCGCCTGGCCGGCTGTCGCGACTTCCTTGGCGTAGCGGGCGAGCTGCGATCCGGACAGGTCGAACGCAGGCACGTCGGCGTTCTCGGCTGCATGGGCGAGCGCGGCCGCCCGGTTGGTCAGAATCTTCATGACGTCCTTGACGTCGAAGCACGCGATCAAGGTGTTGACGGCCGTCGCCCACAATCCCGGCAGCAGCCGATGGGCGACATCCTTGTTGTTGAGACGGATGAGGCTGTTGCGGACCGCCTTCTTGACGATGGCCAGCGCGCGCTCCCTGCGCTGCTTTTCGATCGCGGGGGAGATGACTTCCTCCTCCTCGACTTCCACGGCATTCGTCATCATGGCCCCTCCCACACACGTCCTATTTGAAAAGTGTGCTCGGAGCCGAGGAACGCGACAAGGCCTCCCGAGGATTTTGATGTCCTCGGGAGGCCTTGTCCATTCGCGTTGCCCTGAGGGCGGTTTATCAGGCGGCGCGCTTGCGGCTGCGGCGGTTGCTGACAGTTGCCGGGGTCGCTTCCTCGACCGGTGCCGGCGCGGCTTCTTCAGCCGTCGTGCGCTTGCCCTTGCCGAGACCCTGGACCGCGGCGAGGCGACGCTTTTCGCCCTTGTAGCCGTCTGCGGTCATCGGGTAGTCGGGGCGGAGGTCGAAGTGCGCGATGTACTCCTCGGGGCTCATCGCGAACTCGGCCGCGATGTAGCGGGACATCATCGTCTTCTCGACGCCGTCGATGAGGCAGGTGATCTTGGCACCGAGGGCCTTCTCCGGGTCCATGACCGGCTTGCGATCAATGTGGGAGAACGCGTAACCGGTGGTTTCGAGGCTGTATGCCTTCTTGGCCTGCGCCTCGGAAACACCCGTCGGCTTGGCGGCGATGGCGGCGGCCAGTCCCTCGGCGTTGATCTTCTTGTGGTTCTTTGCGGCGCTCCTGAGTTCCTGGTCGGCTCTCTCTTCGATGATCTTCTGCCAAGCCGTCTTGCGGCCGCGGGTGCGGTTCTTTTCGACGTAGGCTGCCGCCGCGCGTGCCGAACCGTGTTCCGCGATCATGCTTTCGGCGATCGACTGGTCCTTTTCTTCCGCCGTCATCGGCGCTTGCGGAACCGGGGCGGGCGCAGGTGCCTTTTTGGCAGCCCTGGCGGTGGACTTCGCCGCCGTCTTCGGCGCTGCTGCCTTGGTCGCTGCCGGAGCCTTTGCGGCCGGAGCCGTCGGAGCCGCCACGGCCGGGGCCGACTTTATGGTGGCGCTTGCCGTCTTCTTGGCCGCCGACCTGGTGGGCTGCGCGACCGGCGCGCTCACGACAGGTGCAGGTGCCGGTGCCGGCGCTGATGCCGGAGCCGTCTCGGCGACGACCGGGGCTTCGGCCTGGGCGGTCTCGGTTGCGGCGGGTGCGGCGGCAGTCCTAACAGCGGGCGTTTCCGCTGCGGTTAAACTGGTGGAGGCTTCGAGGGCGGCGACCTTCTGGTATCCGGCCGAGACAGTATCGGTGAGCTTGTTGATGACGTCGACGAGGTTGGTGGCGTCGAGCTTGCTGTTTGGATTTCCTGCCAGTCGGTCGACAATGGACAGTACCTGATCCATTATCTGACTCTTCGGTGCGTTTGACATCTCGTTATCCTCAGTTGGGTGGGAACTTCTAATCGGCTGCGTTTACCTGACTTCGATTCCTCGACTTCACTACGTCTTGAATTGGCCGTGACCGTTTCGTTGGGGTAATGAATTCCCGTCTATCTAATGAAGTCTTGTCAAATTTGCAAACATCTTTTGCGTCAATAAGGGTATTTCGTGCTTTTATTTTATGCACTTGGCCTTTTTTGAAGGTCCCGGGGTCTCTGAAACCGCCTGTTCGGCGCGCATTTCGTGTCTTTGTAATGGCCGCAACCCGGCGATGTCGTTGACCGAAGCGGCCATGCGGACCATCATCGGAATGGCCAATCCGCAAGGGATTTGGCGAAAAACCACCGACTGAATACAAGAGAGACCATGCGCCCGAACGCCGACGATTCCATGTTTTCCGTGCCGATGCCCGCTTCGGGCAGGCGGATGACAGGCAGAAAACCGGAGGACATCCTCGGCGAGGTCTTCGGGTATCCGGCGTTTCGCGGGGATCAGAGCGCCGTCGTTTCGACGGTCGCGTCGGGCCAGAGCGCGCTTGCCATCATGCCGACGGGAGGCGGAAAATCGCTGTGCTATCAGGTCCCGGCGCTGGCCAGGTCCGGCCTCTGCGTCGTCGTGTCTCCTCTCGTATCGCTGATGAAGGACCAGGTGGACGCGCTGCGCGCCAAGGGAGTGAGGGCGACCGCGCTCAAGTCCATGATGTCTCCCTGGGAAGCCGACGAGGCGCAGACCGCCGTCCGCGACGGCAGTCTGGAAATCATCTACGTCGCGCCCGAGCGTCTTGCGACCCGCGGGTTCAGGCAACTGCTTCGACAGGCTCCGCAGGGACTTTCCCTGATCGCCGTGGACGAGGCGCACGCGATTTCCCAGTGGGGCCACGACTTCCGGCCGAGTTATCTTGAAATCAGGGATTTCATTTCAGACTGGCCCGGAGTCCCGGTAATCGCACTGACGGCGACGGCCGATCCGGCCACGCAGGAAGACATCGCCGAGCGGCTCGGAATCAAGGGATGCCGTGTTTTCTGCGGCGGGTTCGACCGTCCGAATATCTCGATCTCCATGCGCCAGCGCGGCGACGCCAAATCCGACCTCATGAATTTCATCTCGTCCAGGGAAGGCGACAGCGGCATCGTGTTCTGCTCGACGCGCAAGAAGGTCGAGGAAACGGCCGCGTTCCTGTTGTCGCGCGGGGTCAACGCCGTTCCCTACCATGCCGCCATGCCCGAAGAGGTCAAAAAGGAAAACCAGGAGCGGTTCCTCGCGGAGTCTCCGATCGTGGCGGTGGCGACGATCGCCTTCGGAATGGGTATCGATAAACCCGATGTCCGGTTCGTCCTCCATATGGAAATGCCGACGGCGGTAGAGGCGTACTATCAGGAGATCGGCCGCGCAGGACGTGACGGCAAGCCGTCCGAAGCCGTTGTTTTCGGGTCTGACAGCGACGCGGCCGCGTCCATGCGCAACCTGATGCGGGCAATCGAAGAGACGGAAGAGGGGCAGAAGGACTTCCTGATGAACCGTGTCGTCAAGCTGCAGGAGATGCATGGCATCTTCGAAAGCTCGAGATGCAGGCGGCAGACGCTGCTGCGGGCCTTCGGGGAACGGCACCCCGGCGCATGCGGCAACTGCGACCGGTGCCTTGCCCCGACGCCCGACATGGACGCGACGGACATCGCCCAGCTCGTGATCAAGGCGATCTCCGCGACCGGAGAGGCGCACGGGGCGTCCTATATCGTCGACGTCCTTCACGGTCTGCGCACCGAGCGCATCGCCGCCAACGAACACGACACGGTTTCGGTGTTCGGCAAGGGAGGGGAGGTCGGGCGCAAAAGGCTGATGTCGCTGATCCGGCAGCTGCGGGTGAACGGCTATATTTCGGTCGAGCCGGGGCAGGGGACCTTGAGGCTGGACGAAGCGGCGTTCCCTGTTCTGACGGGGTCGGGGCGTGTCAGGGTGGCCGGTATCGCCCCGCGTCAGGCGGCTTCTATCGTGAGGTCAGTCGCCACCGACCTGCCGGAGGGAGTCCTCGAGGCGACGAGAGCGATCATCGAGGCGAGGGCTACCATCGCCGCGGAGCGCGGCGTGCCGCCGATCGAGGTCATGGACGACCGGACGGTCGAGAGGCTTGTCGCGGCGATGCCCGAAAGCGAGGAAGAGCTGGAGGCCGTCCCCGGACTTGATGCGGAAACGGCTCGCGAGTACGCCGACCTGCTTATCGGTCCATTTGCCGGCCGTGAAGCCGGCAAGGACGCGGCGGTCGCCGAGTTCTCTCTATTCTGATCGTTCCATCCCGCGCAGGTGGGACGACAGCCGGAACATGGCGGAAGTGACGGTGCGGTGCTTCGAGTACTTGTTGTTGCCCGCTCCCGTGACCAGTACGACCCCCGGTTCCATGAGGACGACCCAGCCGAACGGCTGCCTGTCCGCCGTGACCTCGTATCCCCATTGATCCGGGATGCCGCCCTCGCATCGTCCTTCGACGAGGTACTTGGACTTCTGGTTCATTCTCAGCGCCGTGAACGACAGAACGATCCGCCCGTCGTCCTCGACCAGCGTCGGCTTGAAATCCGAGTTCGACGCGATCCAGTCCGGCACCAACGACAGGTCCCGCGACGGAGGATCGAATACGGCATCCGGCAATGACAGCGGCTTGCTGCCCATGAGTTCTTCTGTCTTCGCCTCGCGGATCACCGCGAAGGCCGAAATGAGGCTGGCGATGTCCTTGACGTGGCGCGCCGGAAATTCGACCGCCCGCCCAGTAGCCGTATCGACGAGGGAGAGGTTCGAATGTCGATCCACTGTCGCTAGGCCAGATGGCGCGAAGACAGACAGCGCCGTCAAAGCCCGATCGCAATCCGAGGAAACCGAGACTGTCGTTCTGTCTGGTGCCCTGATGCGCAATGTGTCCCTGACGCACTTGAAATTGTACACTTCCGACAGTTCTGGGCAGGCCTCTACGGCCTCTCCAGTTGCACCCCCTTCGCCCCCGATCATCATGCCCCCTTTGCAACCCCGTTTCTGTTCCGGAAGTCATTACAACTAAGCGGAAGAAGCCGTCAACGGCGCTTGCCGCCCAAAATTGGTTGTTCTATCAACAATTTGGTGATTTGTTGCGGTCTGTACGTTTACGGACTATCCTTTGAATTCCAACGTACTCGAAGAACACAATCCGATGACCGCCAAATACAAAGTCAGGCTCGACAGGGTCCTCTCCGTCGATTTCGAAATGACGTGCTGGGAAGGCGAACCGCCTCCCGGTCAGTTTCCCGAAATCATCCAGATCGGGATCACGGAGATCGACAACGAAAGCATGACCCGGCTGAGGTCGGAAAGCTGGTATGTCCGCAACCAGTATTCGGAGGTCTCTCCCTACTGCACGGCGCTGACAGGAATTACCCCCGCCATCCTTCGCCGTCGCGGTATCACGCTTGCGGAAGCCGGTCGGATCATCGCAAAGAAGTACGGCTCTAAAAACAAGGGCTGGCTTGCCTGGGGAAGCGACAAAGCGGCGATCGACAGGGACTGCGCCTCCAAGAACGTCGAAGCGTTTTTCTCGAACGCCTTCTTCAACGTCGGCCTCCTCTACAGCATGGTCGCCAGCGACGGCCGCTCGATCGGATTGGACGAGGCGGCCGAGAGGTTCGGGATTTCGTTCGAGGGAAGACCTCACGACGCGGGTGCCGACGCCGACGTTCTCGCGGAGGTCTGGTGCGCGCTCGGAGGCCTCATCCGCCTGCCGTCGATCGGACCGGAACCTTCCAATTTGCCCGTGCCCTAATCGGCGGGGTCTTTGTTGTGTTCGGAGTTCTTTGACCCCATCATGGTCTTACAAGACACCATCCCGGGTCCCGGAGACTTCGAATGCTTTCAATCTTCATCATGCTTTTCGTCGCGATCGGAGTGGCGGCCGGCATCGGCTATTCCATCGTGACGCTGATCAACACGGCGCAGACGTCGTTGACGGTCCAGGCGAACCAGGTCCGCCTGCAGAACATCGCCAACTCGGTGCGCGCCGGACTGACGAGCGACGGCGGCAACGTCCTTCTGCCAGTCCTCGTCGACGGCAACAACGTCGTGGCAAGACTTCCGGCTTCCTCGCCGTTCGCGACGACCACCTCCGGGGCCGACATCGTTTTCTGCCCTGCGTTTCCGTCGGAAGCGTCTTCCGGAACCCTCGTCAATCCTCTCGTCGGCGGTGGCTCCGAGAGTTTCGCGGTCGAGACAACGACGCTCGCTGGCAAGACCTATGCGCGCAAGGGGCATCCCGACTACCAGGATGGCAACGTGGCGTCGCGGCTTTCGGATATGGGCGTGATCGCCTACCTCCTGTCGCCGCAACCGAACTACAAGGGGCCGCTCGCCTGCGGCAACGTGCAGCTCGCTCCCGACAACTACACGCTTCTGGTCGACGGCGGCACCGTCGTTCCGATCTACACGATCACCACCGACGCCCGCGGTTCCGTCTTCGTCCTGTCGGCAGACGGGCAGACGCCTTCGGGATACAACGGCACGGACCGCGTGGTCCGTACGCTTGGCGACGTCGCCAACTTCATCAACCAGTACCAGCTGTCCGACATCACCGTGCGCGTTCCCAAGGAACTGACCGTCAGCCTCGCCGACTTCCAGGCCTTCGTAGCCGCCGGAACCTCGCGCACGCTCCGCCTCGTTCCAGGCACCGACTCGAACGGCAACGCTGCCGGACATGCGACGCTTACCATCGATGCCGGCACCGCGTCCGTGGAATCCTCCAACTACTACGTCCCCGTGAAGGGCAGCCTCCATGTGGAAGGGATCACCTTCGCCGGGACGGGCAACGCGGGCGGCTTCGACATCGCGATCGACGCGAAGGCATCGGCAGACGTCGTTCTCGAGGACACCACGGTGGCAGGCCTGAAAACCTCCGGCGGGCGGATCGCGACCTCCGGAGGCACGGTCGTCGCTCCCGACAAGGGTGACGACACGGGCAACAATCCCGTTTACGCGCAGGGAGGAGACATTCTGCTCCGTTCTTCCTCCGACGTGGCCGCCGTTGTCGCTCCGAGCGCGGTCATGGTCTTCCGCTCCAACGGCGGCACCATCAACCTGCCACAGAACATGAAGGTCTCCACGAGCGCGACGGCCTCGCTGTCGGCTGTCCAGAACGGCGGCAGGATCGTGGTCCCGACCGATGGTGTCGCCGCGCCGAGGCTGATGGTCAGCAGGGACGGTGTCTCGAACGAGGAAGCCGTCGCATCGGCGCGCGAGACGGTGACGCAGGCCTGCCCCGACGGTGGCAGCAGCTGCGCCGCCGTCTGCCCGGCGGACCGGGTCGTCGTCACGGGCGGATGCTCAAGCTCCAGCGGTACGCCTTTGCTTTCCTTCGGACCTAACGATGACAACGCGTTCGCTTGCGAGTTCTCTTCGCTTCCGGCGACGACCGACCCCAAGGCCACAGCGGTCTGTGATTTCCGTTGACCAGGTGCGTCTGAGTGGTGTAGCACTGCCGCGCCACTCAAGATGACAATCCACTATGTATGCTTCGACTCTTCCCAATTTTGGGTCGTGCCGATTAATGTGCGATCAGTAAGAAAGTTTTTGGGTACGCAGTTTCTGGCGGTCGATAAGTCACTGTTTCAAGATATTTTCATTCTTCGCGCATGCTCTTCCGTATCGCATCGGACAACGGGGACGTCAGGAACTCAAGAACGGTCCGCTCCCCTTTCGAAATCATGACCTCGACCGGAATATCGACGCTCAGGCGGTCTTGAACGGACTTTGGCAAATGGGAGCGGTTTAGGTCAATCCGCGCAGTGTAGAAGGCCTCCTGCCCTTGCTGACCTTGTTGGGCCGTCACGCCCTTCGACACATCTTCAACCGTTTCCTCGATGATGGGCACGAACCGTCCAGGTATCGACGAGAACCGGATTTCAGCTTTCAGTCCCGCAGTCACGTTGTCGATGTCGTTCGGCGCGACACGAGCCTTTACCACCAGCGCATCTCTGTCCGGTACTATTTCCATGAGAGCCTGAGCCGGCTGCACCACTCCGCCGACGGTATGGACCGCCAGGTTCTGTACGAAACCGTCAGACGGCGCGCGGATCGCATTCCTGTCTTCCGTGTCCTCGGCTACCTTGAGGCTCTGGATCGCCTCCTGAAGTTTGTCACGAACGTCCTTCAGCTCGTTTGCCGCCCGCTCGGTGTATTGCTTGGAGGCCAGGAGCTTCTGGAGGGTCTTCTCGGAGATACCCTTCTGGGTCTTCGCATACTCACCGTCGAGGCGCTCGACGTTGGCTTTGGTTTCGAGGAACTCGTCCTCTCGGACACTGACGACGTTAGCCTGAATGATCCCCTTCGCTTTACCTACCCTCAGCCGATCAAGCTGCGCCCCCAAGACAGCAACACGAGCTTCGAAAGAACGCCGCTCTCCTGTGATGACGGCCTGCTGCTTCTCGAGCTGTTCGATCTGGCTGGCCAGGATTTCGACCTGCGTATCCAGAACGTTTCGGCGTTCTCGAAAGATGCGTTCGTTCTCGTCGATTGATCCAGGGAAGGATTGGTCTAGCAGGTCGCGGGGGTACTCAAGGGAGGTCGAGAGGTCTCTCTCATTGATCAGGCGGTACTCGTCTGCCCTGAGTCTGGCGACGCGCTGGCGCAAGACTTCGAGGTTGGACACGGAACTCTGTCGCTCGAGCCGGATCAGCAGGTCGCCCTTCTTGACGGCCGACCCGTCCTTGACAGCGATCTCCTTGACGATCCCACCCTCGAGATGCTGGATGACCTTTTTGTTGGAGGCGACGTCTATATGACCAGGTGCTATGACGGCTTCGTCGACCTTGGCCAAGCACGCCCACGTACCACCGACAACGAAGGTCATGAAGATGGTTGCGTAGCCCGCGATGACGAAGCCGCGCGGATCGTTCTTGCGGGTCATTGTCTGGTCTCCTGCTTGCCGCCGTAGCTCAGCGTATATGGCCGTCCGGCTGGCTTGGCGACAGCTTGCGGCTTGCCGAACACCTCCTGCGGCGGTCCGAACGCCTGCATAGCGCCGTCCTTCAGGACGAGGAGCTTGTCGCAGTGTTGAAGGATGTTGTTCCGGTGGGAGACGATGACCACCGTGGCTCCATCGCGGCGGGCTGTAGTAAGCGCTCTGATGAGTGCGTTGTCGCCGTCTGTGTCGAGATTGGAATTCGGCTCGTCGAGGACGATGAACTTAGGATCGCCGTAAAACGCGCGTGCCAAGCCGATCCGCTGCCGCTGTCCACCAGAAAGTGACGATCCGTCTTCACCCACCTCGGTCTCGTAGCCGTTCGGCAAAGCGAGGATCATCTCGTGGACACCCGCCAGCGAGGCGGCCTTAACGATCGCCTCGTGATCTGGAGCGGAGAACCGCGATATATTCTCGGCGACCGTTCCTGGGAACAGTTGTACGTTCTGCGGAAGGTAGCCGACGGACCGTCCTAGCTGTTCCCGGTTCCATTGCCTCAGATCAGCGCCGTCAAGGCGGACGTGTCCGCTCATCGACGGCCATAGACCCATCAGCGCCTTCGTGAAGCTGGTCTTGCCTGCGCCGCTTGGGCCGATCACGACCATCGTCTCGCCGGCCGGTAGCTTGAGATCGACCCCCTTGATCACACGGCTCTGGGTCCCAGGGACGAAGCAGTGCAACTGCTCGACCGAGAGATCACCCTTCAGGGCGGGAAGGACGAGGCGGTCTTCATCATCCTTCATCGCCAGCAGCTGCGTCATGCGGCCGTAGCCCTGTCTCGCGGCAACGAACTGCTTCCACTGGCCCATCGCCAGCTCGATCGGCGACAGAGCCTTCCCCATCATGATCGATGTAGCAAGGATCATCCCAGGGGATATCCGTTGGTGGATGGCCAGATAAGCACCGACCCCAAGGATCGCTGACTGTAACGCCATTCGAACGAATTTTGTGGCGGATAAATAGAAGCCGCTGCGATCTCCGGCCTCGATCTGGATGTCTAAAACTATGTTTCGTGCGGTCGACCAGCGCTCACCGACAGCGCGGTCCATTCCCATCGCGTAAAGAGTATCCGAATTACGCAGTGCCGCCGCCATCGACGCGGACGCCCTAATTGATCCTATCGTTGATTCCTTCACCAGCTTGTGAGTACGGAATTCGTTCAGGAGAGCCAGCACGACCAGCAGGATTGCCCCGACCGTGGCGACGACGCCGAGCCATGGGTCAAACAGATAGCAGAGCGCCAGATACAGTGGCACCCAAGGCATATCGACCATTGTGACCAAAAGCGGTCCGGCGATGAATTCCCGAAGACGATCTACGTCTGACACGACTGTTTCGACGGACCCGTTCGGCGCAGCTACTTTGGTCTTAACCATCTTGACCATGAGGTCTTTCGTTAACGCTTCGTCGATACCGACCGAAACGCGAGCCAAGCACCTGGAACGAATGAATTCGATGACACCATAGATCGCGAGGAGCGAGAAAGCGATGATCGAGATCGCCACAAGTGTAGGCACACTGCGATTGGACAGCACCCGGTCGTAAATCTGGAGCATGTAGATCGGACTAACGAACAATAGAGTGTTGATCGCGAGGCTGAATATAGACGTTGGGATTAGCGCCTTGAGGAATTGCTTACGTGCGGCCGTCAGTGGGGGAAGTCTAGGGGTCGCCAAGTATACCGTCCATTGCTTTGGAATAGAACAAGCATGCCACTGGCAGATGGTGGTTCAAGTAAAAATCCACGTTTTATTAGGTAATAAAGACCGAACCAATGACGCAAACTCGTTCGAGAGCATTCGGCTATGCATGCGATCAAGTTTTCCGTCGGCGGATTTCCAAAAACGTATACCGAGTACAATAGTAGTCCGGCACAACGAATTTCGAGGGTTTCATGACGCTTGCACTTACCGAAGTCCAATTGACCGCCGCACTCGCAGAGGAAGTATACCGCAGATCGACAGACGGAGCCAATGGAACGGACGATGTCGGCATCACCCTCGCCGAACTCAATGTAAGCTCGGTTACGAGTCTATCCGCTGACGGCTTGGTACGTGACGATAGGGGCCTTGGGCTCTACTACGCCGACAACGGATTTTGCGGTCAAGTCGTTGAAGCGGAGAACACAGTATATGTGATATTTCGCGGAACCGATGCCGCGTCCTCTTTTAAATGGGGATCGTACCAGGCTTTGGTGAATGGAAGCATTAGCGACCAGACTGCTCAGAGCAGCGACCACACATTTGACCTGGGAGACCTATATACAGACGTCGCGCTTGGGAAGGGCAGCGTTGGCTTCACGCAACTCGACTACGCTCTCTCATTGGCTCAGAAAGCGGTCGAGTTTGCTGATGCGACAGGAAAGACTGTCAAGGTAGTCGGTCAATCACTTGGTGGTGGTCTTGCTGGCTTGGTTGGCGCGGTGATGGACTTGAAGAGCTTCTTGGTGGCCCCAGCGCCTTTCCAAGCACAACTAAATATTGAAGCCACATTCAAAGCATTGGCTGAATATGGAATTGCAAGGGGGGAGGTAGGCCACTGGGAAGGGGGGGTTCTTTTCTACGTGTTCCAGACCGGCGAATACCTGGAAGCAGCACTGAAGAACAACCTTGATTGGGACGAAGGAAAGATTGCGGATTTTATTGCCCTTCGGAATCAATATATCGCCCAGTTCCAAACGAACCTTTCCCTCAACACGACGATCAATACCATTGAAGGAGAGATGCTCAGCGACGGCGCTGGGGGCATTCTCGGCACCAAATTTGACGTGCCCCGTACCCAGTACGACTTAGGCGTCGAGCCATCGATAACGGGAGGGCTCACCGATAACACCAGCGTTAGCCTGCATAGCCCAACACTGCATGCCCTTGTGTTGCTAGCTGAGAGTACTGACCACAAGTTTTCCGAACTCTCTCGAAACGACGTCTATTTGCGAAATGGACTGTTCGAACATCCTGAGATAAGTGGCCCGATCGAGGGCAATAGAGCGGATTATGGAATGGAAGGTATCGGAGGTAGTGGCCTCCCATCATCAGGAGCTGGAACGCACATTTTATATCGTGTACTCTGGAAATCCTTGGTAAACCAAGACGGATTTTACGAAAAGTTTTACAAGAGCTTCGGCGACGATCTAAAGGATGGTGCCGTATCACAAAGCAGCCTCACGCCCTACTCATCAACGGCGCTCCTGCATTCTGGTTTCGTGAATCTCGGCTTGGAAACTGTTCGAGACGCGATAGCTCGAGATGGAACTGGCTCTGTATCGCAGGCGGCATGGCATCTTTTCGAACGCGACGGTCTCGCCAATGGTGTCGCTGTTGATCTTCGTAACATCTCCGAACTAACAGCCATCGATGGGGTAACCCTCGGAAAAGCCGAGCTTGATCAGGCATTCCAATACTATGTCGCAGATGTTTTAAGTCCATCCCAGGCGAACGACTGGGGACTCACTTGGGCAAGTAAAATTGACCTAAACTGGACCGTTGCAGTGGCCCAGAGTGGAAATGGCACTTTGCGATATGGAATGAGTGCCGAAGGTCTCCTCCTTCAACAGGACGAACAATCGTTAAATCATATTGTATTTGGCGGATCGGGCGATGATCGCATCCGCACATCCAACGGCAAGGACTACATTTACGGAGGCGATGGAGACGACATTATCGAGGGTGGGTCAGGAGCTGACCTTATAGTAGGGGGCGCACATTCGACCTTGGGGGATACGGTGTCTTATCGCGGGTCGCGGGCGGCGGTAGATATTCATCTTGGTGACGTCGTCCAAATTGGCGGTGACGCCGAGGGCGATTTGCTAGTAGGCATCGAGAATGTCGTTGGTTCTGATTGGAATGACAAGCTTCGCGGCGATACAGGTGTAAATTGGCTCTATGGAGGAAAAGGCAACGACCGTTTTTTTATCGACGGCGATGGTTCGGCCGGATCAGGCGATCACTTCATCGGGGGAGATGGTATCGATACGCTCGACCTCTCTGCTGCATCTGAGCAAGATGATCCGGTGGACACCCGCAACGGTTACGTTGTCGATCTCGGGCGCGGTAGTGTTAAATGGCACGATGGGGAGGCGACCCTTCTCGAAATCGAGAACATCCTTGGCTCATCATACGATGACGATATTACAGGCGATGCCGGCTCTAATTCCATGTATGGCGGTGCCGGGAGCGACCGAATTGACGGCGGGACCGGTTGGGACATAGCGCTCTTTAAAGGTATTGACGGCCAAGCCCTCAGCTTCGGCTTCTCGAGAACGGGTGAAGACCTCTTCATGGTAGCCGCCGCCGATGGAACCGACAATATCAGGAATGTCGAGGTATTCCAGTTTGGTGCATCGGCCGACACGGTGACGTTCTCAGCGACGACGTCGAGTGTGCTTCCGGCCACCAGGATCGTCGACTTTGGGTGGGGCGATGACGTTGCTAATATTACCACCGACCTCGGACTGGTGTACTTCGGAAACGTTGGCTTCGACACGATCAATTTCACGTCAACGATCGGTTTCGTGGCGGTCCACATTGCCTCTTATACCGCGGCCCTCGCTTCGGTATTCAAAGACATAATGATCGACATTGGATCGTTCGTTTTGTCCGGTACGGGTTCCAGTGGAACCTTTTACGCCGCTGGTTTCGAAAATGTGTTCGGGACGGCGAACGATGATAAACTCTACTTTGACTTCATTCCCACGCAAGCCGCCTCCGGAACCATGGTCTTCGATGCTGGCGACGGCAATGACATCATCGATTTATCTGGTCTATCAACCGGTGTCTCGATCAGCGGGTCGATTCAGGCAGGTCTTATTATCAACGGAGTGACGCTCTCCCTCAAAAATTTCGAAGGTCTCACTGCCACCCAGTTCAACGACACTCTCTCCCTCCTAACACCTGGTAGCATCAACGCACTTGGCGGAAACGACGTAATTTATGGCACCGCTGGAAATGACATCGCGGATGGTGGTTCCGGGAACGACCGCATGTACCTCGCCGGTGGAAACGATCGTGTATTGTTCAGCTTCGGACTCGACTACGTCGAAAAGACTGGTGGAAAGCTCACGATCGATTACACCTTAGCTTCACAGGCGATGGTGTTCAGGTATGACAACGATTGGGCTAAGGCGTGGACTGGAGCAGTCGGATTCGAACGCTTGAAGGGAGCCAATGAGTACGAGTTTCTAGGTTCCAATCTGAAGGACGATGTCCGTGGATGGGGTTACTACGGTGTTCTGACACTGATCGGTGGCGGCGGTGACGATTGGCTCGAGTCCGGCAATGCGTCCAGCAGCAGACTGGAGGGTGGTGCAGGCAACGATTACCTTCGAGGTGGTGCGGGTAACGATTATATCTTGGGCGGGGACGGCGATGATCGAATGAGCGGCGGCGGCGGCTTTGATCGATTGGACTTCGGCTCGGGCAATAATACTCTCTTTGTGGGGGATTCGTTTGGTGATTCAGGGTTTCTCGATATCAACCTCCTTGATCGGAAGGTCTACGAGTATCTGAATGCCGCAACATACTTTTCTGGTGGTCAGTATGATTCTTTCGATACCTTCGAAGGAAGTCTGTCTGGCGTCCAAATAGGTGAGCGGTACCAAATGAAGGGTCTTCAGGTACGAGTCACAGGGACCGAAGCGAATGAAACTTACACTGGCTTTGGGGGGCGCGAGGTCGTATACATGGGAGGTGGGAGCGACACCGTTTTCTTGAACGGCCAGGATGAAGCGCATGGCGGCTCAGGAAACGACGTGTTCGACGGCACCCTTGAAAATCCAAACGCATCAGTGGATGGGAGACGATCCGTCTTCTACGGTGACGATGGAAACGATACCTTCACCCTTAGCTACGATTTTGCCTATGGCGGTGCTGGCGATGACATGTTCTCCGGAGGAGCGGACAGCCATGTCTGGGGAGGTGAAGGGAATGATACTTTTAACGGAAGCCTGAGTATCCACTATGAAGATTCCGGTAGAATTGAAGTGCGCAGCGATTCAAAGGTCGTGCAATATATCAATGGGGCGACTTACATCGATACAATCGCCGGATACCCGACCCAGATCACGGGAACGACTGGTGACGACATTTTCAATAGTGGAAAATACACGACGGCCCACGGGGGTGATGGAAATGACAGCTTTTTCATCAAGAGTGGCCCGAATTACCACTACTACGGGGATAGCGGATCAGACAAATTCGTATTCAGTTCCGCTATAGGGCCTTCATATGCATATGGCGGGGATGATGACGACACCTTTGTTTTCCAAAGTGGAAGCGCCGCTGTGTACGGGGGAGCCGGAGCTGATTTGTTCCAGCTTATAGGCCCTTTCTCAAGCACCAGAGCAATCAGCATCTTTGATTTCGACAAAAGCGACTTAATTGAGATCGGCACTGGGTTCGCGTCGAACTTTGACGTTCTTCTCAGCAAACTAACCGCCCAATCCGGCTCATCTTACACGTTTAGGAGCGGTTCCACGACGCTGTCCATTGCGACCGACGGCCACACTCTTTCACAAGACCACTTTAGCTTCGTGTGACGTAGGGTAGCGACATGGGATAGGTGAGTGATACTCGGAGAACTGATCTAGTCAGTCCTGCGAGTATCACCTCGTTACCAATGCGAAACGCGGGCTAGTACGGCTCCAGGGATCATTACCGTCTCCGTTTACCGACAGTGGGCCCCTTGGACGGCCGCTGTCTTTTTAATCGGGATTCAAAACGGATGTTTGGAGATTGTTATTCTGGCCGCAAAACGCGAACTAGACCATTTTTGGCGTGGGAGGTCGTGGTCCTGCTACGAGACTGATTCCTAAAAATGAAAAGGCTGGGCTTTTCGTCCCAGCCTTTCGGTATCTTCTGTTTTTCCGTGTTACGGTGTCGCGGCGGTCGAGATGAACTGGCAACCAGGCCACTTCTTGAACGTCTCGGCGTCGGCCAGTTGCTGCGAACCTTCCGCGCCGTTGCACGGCGGGCAACCTTCGTACTGCGACGGAACCTGCGAAAGATTGAAGCCTGCGGCCTTGTTCATCGCGCTGCACTGGGCGACGTCCTGAATTTTGATCGGCTTGTAGAGGGCCGCGGAGTTGACCTTCCAGTCGCCCTCCGGAATTTCCTTGAGGTAACCCCACGAGAGCAGGTTCCGGAGAAGTGGCATGTCTTCGCCTGCCGGGTTTGCACTCTTGTCCTGGAAGTAAAGCTGCATCGCGGCCTCGATCTGGGTCGCCGAGTTCACGTTCTTGGCGTAGGCCGCGCGGGCGTTGCTTTCGTCGTAAATCGAACCGCCGAAATACATGGCGGCGAGAACCAGCAGCAGCACGAGCGCGATGGCCACGATGGCGATAATCAATTGAAACATCTGTCCTGTGTCCTTCTTTTATTTGGTTTGTGACCCTCGCGTTCCCCCGAAGGCTGAGGTCTAAGCAAAAAGGGGCGAGGTTACCCCCGCCCCTTTTTGTCATGCGATCCAGAAACCGCCTGGATTAGAGCGGGAATGCGTAGAACTCGGTGCCGGCGTTACCGGTTGCGTCCTGGCACTCGCCAGCGCCGTTCTGAGCGACGGCCTTGCAGGTTTCTTCCGGCTCAGCGCCGAGCTCGAGGTAGACGGCCTTGTCATCCGGGCGGTAGTCCCACTTGGCGACATCGCCGGTAACCGAGTCGATCTTGGCGATCTTCGGAGCATTCGGGATTTCGGCCAGGTAGCCCTGCTTCTTCAGCTCAGCCAGACCGGTCTGACCCGTCGGAGCAGCCGTGGAGTAGTCGGTCTTGTAGAGCGTGTGAGCGCCGGAAATCTGCTGGGCCTGGTTGACCATGGCAGCAACGTTGGCCTTCAGGCTCGAACGGGTGAACGCTTCACCGCCGTAGAAGATGGATGCGAGGGTCAGGGCGATCACGAGAGCGATGGCGATGACTGCAACGATCAGCTGAAACATGTGGGTATTTCCTTCCTTTTGTCGCCCCTTTGGGGCCTTTGTTGGCTGCGTTCAGAGGAACTTGAGGTCTTCATTTCCTGCTGACACTTTCGATGATTGGCCACGCATGACTTCGGGTCAACGGGTCTGTTAAGACAAAATTAAGTATAGTTTTGGTTCCGAAAGTATTGCTTTTGTCATGACTGCGTTCGTCAGCAAACTTTTCTTTGCGAACATTGAGAAATATTTCGGATTTATTTCTCCACAGCCGCCGATGGCCCGATTTCGACCATCTTCGAGCTGAATGGATGTCCTGCATTTCGAAGAATTCGCCGAAATATTTCTGACCTCGGCGTCCATCATTCCGACGCTTCCGTTCCTCGGCCGAGCCAGCTCTCGTTTCTCTCGGTGGCGGATGACATATTTCTAGACACCGACTGGAACCTGTTGTTCGACGTGGCGTCGGCCGCGGGTCTTTTCCGCGATCCGGTGATGAGCGCAAGCAGGAAGACGGCGCGAAGGTAGGCTGCTTGCGCTTGCGGTTCGGCGTTCCGGAGAGCTTCCACGACGAGTTCGGTGGCTCTGCCGGTCGCCGTTGCCCAGAAACGCCAGAAGCCCCGTGGCAGGCGCGACGGGGCTTCTGGCGTTGGCTCTCGCGGTTCTGGTTAGACGGAGGCGGAGAACTGGAGCATTGGCAACATGGTCAGGAAGAACATCTCCGCACCCGCGATCGACATGTATAGTGCTGCCATCGTCTGCATGACGGGCGCAAAAGACTTGATGCGTGACATGTACAGATCGCGGTACTGGCTGGCCAGCATGTCCAGGGTTCGTGCCGTATCGTCGCGGTCCGTCGAACAGGACAGGGCAGCCCGGTCGGTCGGGTGGAGCGTTTCCATGCCGTTAGACCAGTTCTTTCCCTGGCGAATAAAACCGAGCGCTCGATACATGTCCGTCCGCATCGCACCCTTGGGACTGCCGTCGGCGGTCAGCGCCAAGCACTCTTCGATCCTGATCCCGGAGTTGACGAGCAGGGACAGCTTGTAGAGGACGACGTAGCTGTTTCTCGAAAGGACGAGGTCTTTGTAGTAGGGAATTCGCAGAATGAGCTTGTCGGCCTGATCCGGCGAAATCAGTCTCCCTGCTGTTCCGATCCAGAAGAAAATCATGAACAGCAACGCCTTGAAGCCCATAACCCACACGAGGATCACGCCCAGAAGCTTCGGCCAATAGACGTCGATGTTCGGGTTGTTCTTGAAGATCGGGTTTTCGGTCACCGTCGGTCCGAGGTAGTAGACCGTCATGATCATCAGGCCGAAGGCGATGAAAAACGTCCCGACGGCGGCCGCGATATCCTTCATGGCACCCTTCTGGATGCCGGTGATCATGTACTCGAACTCCGCGGCCTCGCGCAGCGCTTTCGAGGTTTCGCCGCCTGCGACGCCAGCCTTGACCAGGGCCGCGGTCGCCGGCGGGAAATTCTTGGTGTCGGCGGCGATGGCGTCTGCAAGGCTCATTCCCTGGGCGATGCGCTCTCCCATCTGGGTGGCGCACTGCTTGATCTTTCCGGAGAATGTCTCGGACAGAAGCTTGAGCGCGGACGATGCGGGAACCTTCGATCCAACCATGGCCGCGAGACGGAGCATGAAGGTGTTGCGGTCGCTGGAGGACATGCCCCGTGAGAGGTCGGTCTTCATCTGGCGCTTTTTGGACAGCACCGTTCCCTTTCTGGACGCGATGCGCTCGGCTGAGCTGTCGTCGGGGGCCTCGACACGGGTCGTGCGGATGCCGTCTTCGGTCATCACCTTGACGATATAAAGTGCCATCGGTCAGAACCCTCGGATGGTAAACACGACCACGCCGCCGGCGGGCGGTGCGGAGACGCCGTCGAAAGCCTGTCCTTCGCCGCAAGCCGCTCCGACCGTGACGGTGACACGGCCGTTTCCACGGCGAAGGGTTTCGCGCGCGAACATCGACGCGGAATCGAAGTGGGCGATCTGGGACGTGTCGACTTGCAGGCAGAGAGCCGGCGACTGTTCGCCGTCCAGCTTGGCCATCGACCAATCAAAGCCCTGCGAGGGGGCACCGAACGACGGGACCGCACCATTCGGCAGGAATCCGGAAAAAGCTTCGATGGACTGCGGCGCGATGCCGTTGTTCTCGGTGCGATAAGACGAGACCCCAAGGAGAATCGCCTCGTACTGGCCTGTCAGGGCGCGCGACGCCACAGCGCGCACAGGCGCTTCGGAGTGGATGTAGCTCACGCCGCCGAAGGTGACGAGGCAGGTCAGCGCGATGGCGATGACCGCGTAGAGGATATGCATCATGGACGGTCTTCCTCGCGTAGATACTGCTCGACGGCCGGGCCGAAAACGCGGTCTAGCTCCGCGAGGTCTGTCATTCCCGCGTACATCTTGTTGACCGCGTCCTGTTCTTTCGTCATCCAGGTTTCCTCGATGTGTTTTCCTGGTTCCGGAATGATTTTCTGGACGTCGGCGGCCGTCGCGAAATACTCGCATTCGGATGCAACGGTACGGCCGCGATAGCCGCTGCCGCCGCATTCGCGGCATTCCGCCTTGCCATCGTCCGTGCCGCCGCATGCCTTGCAAGTCGTTCGGACGAGCGACTGGACCATGATGGCGCGCACGAGATAGCGCAGCTCGTGGGGCTCGATCCCCAGCTCCTTGAGACGGGTGATCGCGCCGACGATCGATCCGGTGTGCAGGGTCGCGATGACAAGGTGGCCCGTTTCAGCCGCCTTGATGGCGTTGCGGGCCGTCTCCTCGTCGCGCACTTCGCCGACGATGATCACGTCCGGGTCGTGTCGCATGAACGAACGGATGGCGTTCGGGAAGTCGAGGCCGACCTGCTTGTTGACGCTTACCTGTGTGACGTAAGGGATACGGTATTCGACGGGGTCTTCGATCGAGTTGATCGCCTTGCCGAAGCGGTCCATCTCGCGGATCGACGCGTTCATGGTCGTTGTCTTCCCGGAGCCGGTCGGGCCGCAGATAAGGCATATACCGAACTGGTGGCGCATTCCCCTGCGCCACTTCGTCACTTCCGAAATACCGAGTTTCTCGAGGCTCGGTGTAACGCGGTCTGAATCGAGCAGACGGATCGTGCATTTCTCGCCGCCGTCGGCCGACGGGATCGTCGCGATACGCAGATCGATCATGCGGCCCGCGAACTCCATCTGGAAACCGCCGTCCTGCGGCTTTCTGCGTTCGGCGAGGTCCATCGCCGCGCGGTCCTTGATCTTGGCGATCAGGACCTGGTACTCGGCGAGCGCTCCGGTATGGATGAGCCGGCGCACGCCGTCCTTGCGGTAAAGGATGCTGTAGGATGCCGCGCGCGGCTCGATGTGGATGTCGGACGCCCCGTCGGTCAGCGCGTTGTATACGATGCGGTCGAGCATCAGTTCCTCGGCGTTTGCTGGGTCGTCGATGCTGGACATCTTGCGCATCTGGGCGAGGAAGAGGTTCATCGCGGAGGCGTCGTACGCCACCATGACGATTTCCTTCGTCGGGTAGTATTCCTGGACGACCATCTTCACCAGACGCTCGTCTTCCGCCGAAGCGACGTAGATTTTGTCCTCCTGCTCGGCGGAAATCATGATGTTGTGTTCGGCCAGCACGTCCACCGGGATCAGGCAGCGCGATACCTTTTCCTGGGCGATACGCGAATGTTCGGTGGCGAGGATCGCCTCGACCCTGTCCTTGTCGGACAGGAAGCCGTTGGCGACGAGAATCTGGCCGATCTTGGCGTTCGTGACGTCCTGTTCCAGCGACGCCGCATGGAGTGCGTCCTTGGAGATCAGGCCCTTGCGGAAGACGTATTCGCCGAAGCGGTGGCGCTTCTCGCCGCCGGTGCGGAACGCCTGGACGACAGGACCTGCGTCGACGGGAAGGTTCGGCGTTGCGGACTCGGAGTCCTGCTTTTCCAGAACGACGGTGCCGACGGCCTCTTCGTCCACGAAGTTTTCTTCGGAAACGGATACTTCGATCCCGTCGACTTCGATTTCAACGGCGTCGACGGCTATGGCGTCCAGAATTTTCGGTCGAACTTCCGAGGCGGCGTCATTGGAGTCCGAGATTTCAGTCTTGAACGGCCGCGCCACCGCCTCGGCTACGGCCGACGAAAGGTCGCGGGACAGCGCGTCTTCGCCCGTAGCCGCATCGGATGCCGCTTCCGCGGCATCCATCGTCTCGACCTCGAGTCGCGGCATGGTCTCCGCCGGCGACTTGCGGCCGGACCTGGAGAACAGGCTCGAGATTTTGAAGATTTTTTTCATACCGGTTCCCGGGGCTTGGGCGCTTCGTTTGTGATGAGGTCTTGAATTAGCGACGGCGACCGTGAACGCTGCGCAGGATGCCGCCGGCGAACTGCTGCAGTCGGGTCATCGGACGCCACCACGCGAGGAATAGTCCAATGATCCCCACAACGATCCACAATGTCCAGGAAAACCAGACGCCGACGGCGAGACTGACGATGGCGACCAGCCAGTCACCCGCGCGCAGGCTCGGGGTGTCGAAATTGGCGGTGAGGAACTTGGTGATCAGGTTGTTGATGGCGGCGTTCGGGTGGTTGTCCATGTCATCTGTCCTTTGTCGGGTCGAAACGGAGGACGAGGGTGACCGTCCCCTTTTTGTTGTTGTCGCACTGGTCTCCGAGGCAGAGGTCGACGAGGTCGCGGGTCGGACACATCATCACGGCCATGCTGGCGGTGGTGAGGGCTTCCATCGGCACCGTGACCGGGGCGACGGTGACCGTGAGCTTGCCGGCGTTCTGCACCTGTGCGTTCGGAATTTGCTCGAGCTGGCGAAGGCATTGCGTTTCGGTTGCGCGTCTCTGCGCCTCCTGACGGTTCTGCTCGTCGATCGCCTGCATGGCGACGAACGCGCCGCCGGCGTAAAGCGCGAGAGAGGAGAGGATGAGGGCCAGTCCGCTGGCCGTTCTGATTTTCATCGTTGTGCTCCCGTCGGAGTTTGCGGTGTTCCGGCCGGAACGGTCTGTACCGGCGTCGCGACCGGGATCGCGTCGGAAGGAGCGGGTTTCGGGGCATCAGCCGTCGGAGCCGTTTGCTGTGTCGCCGGAGCCGATCCGTCCTTTGCCTTGGCGGCGTCGATGGTCTTCTTCAGTTCCGCTTCGTCCGCGGCGTCTGCGGCGTCTGCTGCTGCCTTGGCGGCGGATTCGTCGATGGTGTCACGCTCGCGGTTCGCACGCTCGAGATCGGCCCGCTGCTTGCGGAGCTGGTCCAGTCCTTCGACGACGTGGGCGCGGCGGTCGACCGACCAGTCCTTGCCGTTCTTCATCTGAAGCTTCTGGACGATTTCCTCGATGCCGACGCTCGCGACCATCGGCCACTTCGTGTGCGGAAGCGAGCCGATGTCGGTTGCGCGGACGGATGGACCTGGATTGTAGGCGAAGGCGTAGAAGGCGATCGAGCCGATGAAGAACAGCGCCGACGATCCGGCCATGATGCCGCCGGTCACAAGCCAACCCGTGCCCTTGCGGACATAGGGGGTCATGGAATAGGTGCGCTGAAGGCTTTCGGTCCCGCTGTTGAGGATTTCGACCGACTTTTCCGGCGGCAGAAGGTGCGGGAACGGCTTGCCGTCCTGCATGACGACGCGGTAAGCGCGGTCGCCTGCCTTGAACCAGTATTCGCCACCCGGATCGTCTTCCAGCGCCTTGGCGGCCGACTTGATATAGCCCTTGCCGTCGCCGCCCTGATGGGCTTCCCAGAGGAAGCCGCCATGGAACGGCAGGATGGCGTAGTAGCTCTCGTCGGTGGCCTTGAAGCGCTGCTGGATGATCCCACGCGCATAGGAGCGGGCGTCCTTGGCGCTGTCGGCCTCGAGCCAGCCGAGCTGGATGCTCATCGGCTGCACCGCACGCGACTTCTTCTGGGCCTTGGCGGCCTTCGGCGGCTTGTCCTTTTTTTCCTTCGCCATCGATCAGTGCTCCCTGTCGTAGACCGTCACGGTCGGGCGCAGGATGATGAACAGCGCGTTGCGCTGGACCTGCTTGCTGTCGCTGCCGAACCGCTTTCCGGTGCCTTCCAGCGCGTTGCGGATAACGGTCGGCTCGTTGCCGTTCGTCGTGTCGCTGTCGTACTGGAGACCGCCGATGACGACCGTCTTGCCTGCCTGCACCTGAACCAGGTCCTTCATGTTCTGCTTCTGGACCAGCGGTTGGGTCAGCGTGCCGATGTCGTTGCCGGCCTTCAGCTCGACGAAGGACAGAATCTGGTTGAGGTCGACTTCGACATCCACGGTCACGACCTGGGCGTCGCTATCGTAGAGCGGGTTGAGCGTGAGCTTCAGGCCCGTTTCGACGGTGTCGGTGTCGCTCGATCCCACGGTGTTGTCGCCGCCCGTGTTGGTAGAGGAGACGCCCTTGACGTAGGGGACTTCCTGACCGGACTGGAGGGTGACTTCCGATCCTGAAAGGGTCTTGAGGCTGACGTGCTGGGTGACGTTCGTGTGTCCGAAGGTGGACAGGAACTTCACGGCGCTGCCGATCGTCAACGCGCCGTAGGTGCCGAAGACGTTGCCAAGGTTGGTGCGGTTAAGCGACAGGCCCTTGCCGACCAGCGAGATGACGGTACCCGGGACGCCGGTGACCGAGTCGCTTGTGCTTCCGTCGGTTCCCGTTGACGTGCCGGTGCCGGTGGTCGTTCCAGTAGACGTTGATGTGCCCGTGCCGGTGCCCGTTCCCGTCGACGGCGAGGTTCCTGCGCTCGTCGAGTCGAACGCGATCTTGAAGGCGTCCCAGTCGAAGCCGACTTCTGAGGAGTCGTTGAGCGACAGCGAGACCACGGCGACCTGCATGTTGACGACCGCGAGGTTGCGGGACATGCGGTCGAGGAACGGACCGATGAGGTCCTCCTGCGTGCTCGGAGAGGCCGTGTACATGATCTTGCCGCCGCGCAGCGAGGTCACGATGTTCTTGGCACCGAGCGATTCGATTTCCTTGGAGACGGACTCGAGGACGTCCTTGTTCTGCGGCAGCGAGAGAGAGTAGCGCTGCTGGTCGGACAGGTAGATCATGCCGTCCTGATACCAGGCGACGAGGCCCATGCCGTTCTTCAGAGCCGACATCAGCTCGCCGACATTCCCCTGGAAGCTGAGGAAGGGGAGCTTCTTCTGGAGGATCGTGTCTTCCTGGGTCGGGTTCGACCACTGGAAGGTGACCTGGAGACCGACCGAGCTCAGGGCCTGCGAAAGGCCGGCGAGCGTCGATTCGTGGTTGCTCGGAAAAAGCAGGTCGATCGGCATGCGCTCGATGTGCGCCGGGATCGGCGGACGGTCGGCGACGGCCTTCATCGAAGACGCCGGAACGACGATGCGCTCGACCGGGATCGTCGCGTCTTCCGTGAACTTCGCGATCGCGGACGCCTGCGCCTGACGGATGTCCGGCAGTTCCTTCGCCTTCGGCAGCTGCGAGGCGCAGCTCGTCAGGAGAGAGGTGCTAGCGAGTGCAGCGAGCGACGCTTTGTGGATCGTCTTTCGGAACCTTGAAAAGAATGTCGTTCGAGTCACGGTACAAAGCCTCTTTGTTTACGCAGGAGATGAATGTCGAGCCTTCCGGGATGGATGAAGCCTTGACTTCCTCTTCCGTTTTCTTGGTCTGGCCGTTGGCTGGTTGCCCGTTCGCGCCCGGCGCTGCCGCCGTGCCGATGTTCTGGGCGACGAGATCGATGCGCTTGCGCAGCTTGATCTCGAGGGTCGCCTGGGACTCGTTGACCCTCTTCATGATGTCGTTCTTCAGTTCGGGTTCCAGTTCCCGAAATATGATGCGCGTGCGTTCATCAAGGCGGGCTTGTTCTTCAGCCCACGACGGAGGTGCTACGAACGGGTTTCCCCGCTCGATCTCCTGGGCTGTCGAAAAGCCTGTCTGGAACACGGTCGCAGCTAGAAAGGCCGCCGCCCATGTCTTGCGATAATTTTTCATGGGTCGGAACTTGCCTCTCTCTGCTTTCCCATTCCATGATGATGGTTAGAACTCGCCATCGCGGTCAAGCACTCCGGTGTCAAATAATTTGGCCAATTCGATGCCTCAAAGGTGACGGAACATTACCGAATGAATACCGTTGATCAATTGCGTAGCGATATCAGTGTGTTGTCTGCGCATGCTGTCGTAAAAGAGCGCGAATTCACAAGGCGTCGCGACGAGATTGCGGGCGTTCTGAAGGCGAAAAAGAAAGAACTCAATGATACGCGCGCGCTCGCGTCGGCGGCGTTGTTTCCTCCGATAATGAAAGAACTCGTGCTGGTGCGTAAGCTGTGGGCGGTTCTCTTCAAGGGCAAGGCGTCGAAACTGGCGGAAAAGGCCAACGGGTTCGAGGACGAGGTGCGCAAGCTGATCGCGACGGGTCGGACGGCCGAGCAGTCGCGCAAGGCGATGGCCGCGGTTTCCGGCCGTCTGAAGCGGATGCATGGTGAAATCGCGGACCTCGACCACCCGCCGCGGGAAATCTCGGCAAAGCTCGCGGTCGTCGCCGCCAAGATCGCGGGCTTGGTGAGGAAGAAAGACGCCAAGGCGATCGTCGAAGCCGCTCGCGAGCTGGTCGTTTGCGTCGACGCCTGGTCGAAAGCCGGCAAGATCGCCCGACAGTCCGGCGCAGCCGACAACGCGGCCGGACGAATCTGGTTGCCCATCCCCTTCTCCATGCAGTCCCAGGCCGTCGCCCTTGGAGCGAAGCAGGACATGAGCATCAAGGGTGCCAGCCGTTTCTTCGTCAACGTCGGAGAACCCCTCGCGCGCTTCAATTCGCTGCTGCCGCATTCCTTCCGGGCGAACCCGCCGAAACTGTCGTTCTCGACGATACGCGCCACGGCCCACCGCCAGAATATCCACTCGTTCATGGACAGCTTGAGCTGGGACCATATCCGCAACGTCAACTATTCCATGACCGGTCGGCGCTGCATCCTCTGCGGCAAGCAAAGCGGCAATCTCGTTCGCAAGCTCGAGCCCGACAAGCCGAACAAGGTCGGTACTGTCGAGTGCCACGAAGTGTGGAGTTTCTCCCGCCCCGATCCCGATATTCCGGTAGGGTTGCAGGTTTTGCAGCGCCTTATTGTCGTTTGCTTCGACTGCCATATGTGCTTCCACGATGACATCGCGAGAGCCAAGGCTCTGAAGGTCGGAGACGAGAAACTCGAACGTGAAATCGCGGATTATCTCGTCGAGCGTCGAGCTGGCCTTACGCACGCCAGCCAGGAGGACGTCAAACTGGAGATGCGGGCGGAGCAGGAACGGCTTGCCGACCACAAGGACGTCACCACCTGGATTGTCGACCTGTCGAAGCTCGCAAAGCAGGATTATATGTATGGCCAGACTCCGATTCTCCTTTCCTCGAACCCGGCGGGCGTGAAGGCTTCGCAGCTGGCCGGCATCACGTTCCTGGACGAATCCGGTCGTGTACATCCTACCGTAAACCCGGAACGGTTATATCAGGAAACAGCCTCGCGCTGGATCACCCAACCTGAACCGACATTCAAAGTGGTGGCAAATCGATGACAATCATGGACTACGGCGACCGCAGCATACTCGGCATCGTACAGAGGCTGCGCGACAGCGACGAAGACGTCCGCGTTCTCGACGCGCTGGTCTGGCTGCATCTCGGATGCGACTATCCGATGGTGCGCTGGCAGGCGTCACCCATAGACCCCAACCATCCGGTCAACGGCTTCACGATGGCAAGGGCCATGGACCTTGGCTACCACGGCGTCCACAGCGCCTTCTCGGTCCCCGCGCTGACGGCCGACATCGGCGCGGCTTACCGGATTTTCTCGCTGTGGTTTCCCGAAGCCACGCTTGACCTGAGCACGGGCGGCGGCGCGATCCTCCATCGTGCGACGCTGACAGACGGCAGCGCGGGGACGCACGTCGGGGAGTCGGTCATTTCGGGCGCTGCCGCGCTGTGCGCCGCCCTGCTCATGGCCTCAGCCTGCGTTGCGCGCCCCGCCTTCCCGCCTGCCCGGATCGAAGGGTGAAAAAGTCGCCGGTTTCGCAAGACCCCGATTGACGACCCTGTTCATCCAACTGACCATTGGAGGTGAAATGAAACGGAGACCCCGATGACCAAACTGACCGCCATGAAGGAAATCAGCGAATACGATAGCTCGATGTTGGCGGAATCGACGGGCATAGACATCGTCACCATCCACATGGTCGAGCATGGCATCGTCCCCGTTCACTACGACCACGCCGACGCGATGTGCCAGGCGATGGATGTCTCCCTGACGGAGATGTTTCCGTCCATCTCCGAAATCCTGACGCTCTCCGATGCCCTCGACACTGAGGCCGAAGTTCAGGAGCTCTTCTTCGAACCCGCCAACAAGATGGCGATCCGCTCGGCTGGCCTCGATCCGGACCTGCGCGACTGGATCATGATCGTGGACCTGCGCTCGGCCAACGAACGCCGTTACCGCCTGTCTTCCATGGAAATGGACAAGGTGAAGAACGCGCTTGTCTCCGCGAAGGATGCCGACGGCTACATCTGCTTCTACTCCGATTGCCAGCAGGTCATCATCAAGAAGAACGCCATCTCGGAAGTGGCCTTCGTCGTGGGAGCCTCCTATGCGCAGTTCAGCTCCCGCGAGCGTGCCTACGCGGCCACGATGGTCTTCGAGGGAAGCGCGCGTCCTGAGGTTGTGGGTCTGCATCCGGACGGCGGCGAAGACGGCGAGGGTGATCGCCCGTTCGCCACCCTCCTTGACGCGGCTCTGAACGGCCGCGACCTGCCGCCGTTCTTCCAGGTCGAGACCGAGGACGACGGCGAGGAACGCTTCGTTTCCGTCCACGGCCTGGAAGTCATCGAAATCCCGATGGGCGTGCTCTTCAGCGAAATCTATTCGCAGAACACAGATGCCCGCTATGTCGGTCCGGATTCCGGTCTGGCCGGCATGGACGCACAGGGCGAGGCCTGAGAGTGGCGGCACCGACGCTGAAGCTTGCACTCTCAAGGACAGGCGGCCAGCGTCCGGTGCCGCTTGGCCAGTGGGACCTTTTCCTTCCGGCCGTCAACGCCCTGGCCGACGGCACCCTGTGTCGGTGGCCGACCGCGATCCCCGCCAGCTACGAGCTTTGCCGCCGCGTCGATCACGATTGCCGCGAAGCCGCTTGGGACGGCCTTCTGGCGGTCTCAGGCTCCGGGGCCTGGATCGATCGTTTTTCGCGGACGATGGCGGCGACAGACCTCGAACTGGTAGCGCGCGATTACGCCGTCCTCGAGGCGGCGGTCTCGGTCATGGACCTCGCGACGGGCCTCGTCGACGCGATCCGCAACGCCGCGGTCGCCGATCCCGGCGGCCCGGCGCTTCACCCGCTCGCGGATGCCGAGGCACCGGACGTCAACATGCCGTTCGGCTTCGCCGTTTCCGTCGCCCGCTGGAAAGGCGTCAACCCGAAGGCTTTCGTTGATTTCGCGGTCGGCAGCGGCTCGCCAGACGCGGAGGCCTTCCTCGAAACGGTGATCCGTCAGCCTTCGAAATGGTTCAAGGACATATCGGCGCTCGAGGCGTCTCTCCTGCGGCTTGCGGCCGACCGTGACGTCGAGGCGTTCAGGATCGCCGTCGCCGACTGGAACGCGCTCCAGGACGTCTCGATCAGGATGCCCAACCGGGATGTCCTCGTTCCCGCGCTCTGGGCCAGATCGGAAGACGCCGTCTACTGGGGTGACGAGTTCCTCGATTCCGCTCGCGAACTGGTGCGCTCCCTGCTCGCCGACCGCTGGTCATGGTGGCCCGAAGACTTCGTCGTCGTTCGCTAGAGGCAAGTATAGAGTCTTCAATTTGGTGATTGACTTGCTGAAGTATTGGTCCCAGACTTTTCAATACATGATCGTCATGTCTTCCATTTATCCCACGAAAGGGTCCAATTCATGAAGAAACTGCTTCTCGCTTCGGTATTCGCCGTCGTCGGCGCGTTGAACGTCCATGCTGCGGACTTCGGTGGCGCATACGTTGGCGGTGAACTCGGCTATTCCAAGGCCGACGACGTCAAGGGCTTCGACGGCGGCATCACGGCCGGCTACGGTGTCGAGATGGGCAAGTGGTACATCGGCGGCGAACTCGGCGGCGGTCTCAGCAAGGCCGACGGCAACGACGTCGAGAAGAAGTACTACTACTCCGGCGCTGCCCGCCTCGGTTACAAGGCCACCGACAAGGTCCTCGCCTACGGTGTCCTCGGACTCGAAGGTGCCAAGTTCGACAACGGTCCGTCTTCGGCCCGCGACTGGGGCTACAAATACGGCGTCGGTGTCGAAACTTTCGTGAAGGACAATGTCACGGTTCGCGGCCAGGTGGACTACATCGACTGGCAGGGCGAGAAGGGCCTCCCGGGTGATGGCGAGTGGCGCACCAGCCTCGGCGTCGCATACCACTTCTAGTCGGACGGACGCGTCCGCGATGGCGAGGGGGAGGCTTTGGCTTCCCCCTTTTCGGTTTCAGGGGGTGACATGGATTTTTCGGAAGACACGCAGCAGTCGCCAGACGACGTTTTCGTCCTGCGCTTCGAGACCTGGGAAGGCCCGATCGAGGCTTTGCTCGATCTCGCCAAGGCACAGAAGGTCGACCTGTCGAAAATCGATATCCTCAACCTCGTCGCCCAGTTCGACGCCGTCATCGGCCGGGCGCTGTCGCTGCGCATCGAGCTTGCCGCCGACTGGCTGGTCATGGCCGCATGGCTGGCCTACCTCAAGTCACGCCTGTTGCTGCGCCGTCCCAGGGAGCGCGAGCGTGCCATCGAGGACGACGATGTCCTCGCCTTCCATCTCAAGCGCCTGAACGCCGTCAGGACATTGGCTGAGAAACTTCCCGCCGGCCTTGTCCTTGGAAGGGACTGGTTCGGCCCGTCCGGCGCGTCCGAGCAGGCCGTCAGGGGGAACACCCTGACATCCGATTTCCACGCCTTCCTTTCGAGCTACCCCGTCGTCAAAAGGGTGGATGCCGTCACCGACGTCGCTCCCGACCTCAAGCCGTTCGATCTCGCGTCGGTCGACGCGGCTCTCACCTACCTTGCCGAAAGAATGCCCGCGGACTGGATCGAGCTGCTGCGTCTTGTACCCTACGCCGAGGGAATCCGGCTGCGTTCCAACATCGCGTCGAACCTGATCGCGTCGCTCGAGATGGCGCGCGACGGCCACGCCGAGGTCGAGCAGGCTTCTGGCGTCGACCCGGTCATGGTTCGAAAGAGGAAGCGCGCATGATCGATCCTTCGTCCCTTCTGTCCGACAAGACCCTCATCGAGACCCTGATCCTTTCCTCGTCGGCTCCCGTCGGCGAACCGGAGATCGCCGCGCGGCTCGGTTACAGCCCCGACATCAGAAGGATCGTGGACGAGCTCAACGACGACTACGAGGAGCGGGGCATCTCGATCGTCGAGGTCGCCAACGGCCGCTGGGCGGCGCGGACACGGCCAGAATGCTCCGATCTCTCGCGCGCGTTCGCCAACAGGCTGCTGAAGATGTCGAGGGCCGGTTACGAGACACTGGCCGTCATCGCCCTGTTCCAGCCTGTCACGCGCAGCGAGATCGAACGGGTCAGGGGGGTGTCGCTGTCGCCTGGCACGCTGGAAGTGCTGATCTACGCGGGATTTGTTCGTCTCGGACCGCGCAGGGCCTCCCCTGGCAATCCGATGACGTTCCTGACCACTGAACACTTCCTGTTGCACTTCAACATCAGTTCGCTGGAGGCGTTGCCCGACCGCGAGGAGATGGCGTCGGCCGGCCTCCTTAGCGCCGAACGTGGGCTTTCGATCGGTGGGATAGCCGCGCCGTCGACGGCAGACACGGACGGCTAAAGTGTTTCGAAGCGGCCGTCGTTGAACTCGTCCCTGAGGCGAGCCCATCCCCTGCCGTCAGGCTCGACATAGACCGTCAGGACATCGCCCTCCTGAATCGGCCGGGACGTCTGGACGCTGACCTCTTCGCGCATGACGTCGTAATCGCTCCCGCGATTGAGATGTCTCACCTTGCGGACGCCGGGGAGCAGACCAGCCATGAAACCCCATAGGGATTGGCACCCGGACGCGCCAGGTGCGATCCGCAGATCGAACCCATCGCCGCGGATTTCGAGAGCACCGTCGCCCGGCGCGGCTTTTCCTTCCACGAGACGCAGGCCGGTCCGCCCGTGGGCGAACGACGGCGTGTCGGTCGCGATCTTCCCGTAAGAGGACAGGCATGTTCCGGTCGTCGGCCACCAGGAGGACGGAACGCTCGCCTGCGGCACGTGCCAATGGCGGACCACCCGCAGGCCGTCCATCTCAAGCACGTGGATCGGTCCTGCCATCATGGCGGCCCGTACCGAAATCCGGTTCTCCATCATCGCCTCTGCGACCTCCGGTGCGACCATCGGGCCGAACATCAGGTTGCCGCCGCGCTCCGCTGCTTTCTGCAGGAGAAGGAGCATAGGGCCGGCGTTGACGGAGAAGAAAACCGGTTCGTCGAATTCGTAGTAGACCTCGTGGATGTCGAGGTTGGCGCTTGTCCAACCCGGTCTGGATGGCCATTCGGTCGAAAAGGTTTCCGGTGCTCCGGGAACCTTGGAGGAGAGGGCGTCTGCGAATGCCTTGCGGAGATATCTCATGGGCCGTTGCCGGGCGCTGCGTTCCTGGCTTTGAATTCTAGGTAGTTGTCGATGAGTCCGCGGATGTTGGCGCGGCCGATGGGGTTTCCGGAGTGGACTTCGAAAGCGAAGTCAGCAGGGAAGGGAGCGCCGTCCATGTCGCGCTCGATCAGCCAGTGCGCGACCGCGATGGCGTCCTTTCCGTCTCCGAGGTCGTGGTCGAAGGAAATGAACGACGGCATGCCGAGTTCTTCCACGATCGCGATCGCCTCGTCGGCGCTACGGGCAAGCACCCAGTCTCCCAGATACGCCGTCTCCGGAACCGATGATGGCAGGTTCATGCGTCGCCGCCAGCCGCCGTCCTCGACGGAAATCGCGGGGTTGCGCGCGCCGTCGCAGTCGTCGTCGATAAACAGCTTCCAGCTCATGCGGACACCGCCTGCGGAGCGTTGCCGGCAGGCTCTCCCCGTAAGGAAGCCAGCGAGGCGGCGGCTTTCTGTCTGTGGTCGTCGGTCACGTGCGACGAGACGAGCTTGAGGACGACCATCAGCGCGGTGACGTCGTCGGTATAGCCGATCACCGCCAGGAAGTCGGGTATGACGTCGAGCGGCAACACGAGGTAGAGAAGGGTGGCACCGATCCCGATCCTGACTTTCGACGGGGTCTTTTTATCGGCCGCGCAGTAATACATCGCCAGGACGTCGTCCATGAATGGCATACGGCCGGTCGCGCGCTTCATCGCCTTCGCGACACTGTCGGCGCTCGGTAGCAGCGAGGTGGCGGATGCGATCCGGCTCTTCAATTTCGAGGCCTTCGAGGTCTCAGTTGCCATCGACGGGTCCTCCTTCGAACCCTGGATAAATATAGACGCCATTGGATTTTCCCGCAAGACCGCGCGATGCCATCCCGGTGGCGTCCTCCTCTTGCTCGTTGCATTGTCCCGCCCGATGGTATTGATAGGAAACGGCCGCCGAGCGGCAAACGGAGTTACTCATGCCGATCGACGATCGCAAGTTCAGGTTCGCCCCTCACTGCACTCTGGCTTCTCTCGCCTACGTCAACCCGATCGTTGGTGGCCGCTGGCAGGCCACCAACGACGGCGGCGACGTCAGCGTGCTCACGGAGGCCGACTTCAACCGCCGTTGCCAGTTGATCGCCGCCGCAGACCACGGCGAGGGCGTCTATTCCATCGTCGCGCCGACGGAACTTGGCGTCGTCAGGAAGTACGTCCTGAATACCGAAGACAAGACGGTCTCTCTCGAGGGGTTCGAGGAACCGATCGCGCTCGACGAATTCCGCAAGATGGCGGTGCGCGCGACTGCGGACGGTCGAATTCTCGCTTCGTTCGCCGAAACCCTCAGCAAGCAGATGGACAAGTGCAAGGAAAGCAGGCTTGCGGACGACCACCTTATGGACATCCGGGAGATGGCCACCGTTTACGGAGATTCCACGGACCGTTTCGAACTCCTGGAACACCACATGTACAACGTCGACAGCGGTGAACTGTCAGACGGGCTCGATTTCATGGCGGTCATGGCGAAGATCAGCGCCATCGGCAATCCGGCCGGTCCGACCCACAAGCGCTTCGGTCTGGACCAGGTGGTGGAAGGCTGGCACGAGGTCCGCGAACATCCGAATTACATGAAAACCCAGGTCCGTTACCTGTTCGACATGTTCATGCGCGACATGCTCGGCAACTTTCCGGACGACCGCGTCACGATGATCTGCGCACAGTCCGGAACGGAGGAAGCGCACTTCTCGGAGAAGCTCGAGGAAGCCGGCTTCGATCTCGCCGGAATGCTGCCTCCCTTCGAGGGGCGTAACGCGCTGACCGGATACAGGACCGGCGACGTGGCGTTCCACAGGGCGAAGGGCGTCGATGTCGTGGTGTTCAACGACTTCATGGGGACCTATGCCTATGCCTGGCCGACCGAAGAAGGCGGCAAGCTCGAGATGCCGGCCGCGACGACCGGACTGCAGATCGGCGGCTTCAAATTCTAAGGACGGACGTCATGGAGGAAGAGCGCAAGCGCAAGATCGACGACGCCGGCGAGAAGATCGGCGGAGCAAGGAAGGACTGGGCGCGCGAGCGCATGGCGAAGGCCGATGTCGACGAGATGACCGACGTCGAGCGCGTCGAGCACATCCAGAAGGACAACGTCTGGCCGAAACCCGATTACGCCGCGCTCGTGGAAGCGGGGATGTCGCCCGAAGCCGCCGCCCAGATCAAGGTGATCCGCGACAGGATCGCCAAGGCCCCTGCTGTGTCGCGCCGCCGCGAGCACTCCACCACGCTCGTCTGGTACTACGAGACCCTTTCGGCCGTCGGCGCGTATCTCGAAGGTTGCAAGACGCTCGACGAGGTGATGGGCGCTCAACGCGTCCTCGACGAGACCATCGCCCGTCGCTCGGACAGGCAGTATCATTCCGCTGAAGGGCGAGACCGTTTCGACGTCATCAGGCGTGGTCGGCACAACCCGCTCTATTGCCCGCTCGACGACAAGACAAAGATCGCCGCCCTTCTGAACCAAGGTTTTCCTGGTGACGTTCCGCCATGGCGCAGGGGACATGTGGTCAAGAAACACGGCAGCAGCCGCGACGATTTCATCGTCGTCAAGGGCAAGTGGATCGTCGGAAAGGGCTTTTCTTCCGAGCAAGAGGCTCTCGACTGGTTGAAGAACAACTGGGAAGAGGCCAGGGCCGCGACCAGGACCGGAACCAAGAAGACCCCTGATCGTCCGCACCTTGATCGCGTCGAGCGTGTCGGTCTCTCGGACAGGCGCGGAGGGGAGGATGTCTCCCCGCAGACCTTCCTCGACGTCTTCGGCTTCAGAGGCGTACAGTTCGGGGATTGGTTGCCTGACGACGAGAGACAGCTCGTTCTCAACCACGGATACGATGCCCTTATGGACCTCGCCGAGGCCATCGGCTTCACGCCGGGCCAGCTCTCTCTCGATGGCACGCTCGCCATCGCCTTCGGCGCGCGCGGTCTTGGCGGCGCGCATTCCGCGCACTACGAACCCGGCCAACGGGTGGTCAATCTGACAAGACTAAGCGGCGCTGGCGCTCTGGCGCATGAATGGGGCCATGCCCTCGACCACATGCTCGGCGACGGCTCCAAGGCGGCGCTCGAAATACCGAGCCTCACCGGCTGGCGCACCCGTATCCACAACTGCCGTGGGGTTCTGGCCCATCGCGGAGAAGCGCTCGCGACAGCCGCTCAGGGAGTCCTCAGGTCTCTCTATTTCCGTCCGAAAACGAGGCAAGAGGCGCTAGCGGAAGCCGAGAAGAACATCGCAGGCTTCCAGCAGAGTGTTGCTTCATGGGAGAAGTCGATAGATTCCTACCTCGCAAAGGCCGAGGAAGCCGGAGTGAAACCCAACGCCGCGCACGTCAAAAAGCTCGTGAAGGGCAAAAGCGGTCAGGAGAAGGGCCTCAAGCAGTGGGAGGCGACACGCGACTTCGCCCTGTCCCGCTCGGAATTCCACGACTTCGGCGACGAACCGAACCAATTCTATACGGAGGCCGCCAAGATCAGCGGCAGCGGCGGATACTGGGCGCGGCCGAACGAGCTCTTCGCGCGTGCCTTCGAGGCCGTGGTCACGGAAACGCTCAAGGAAACGTCGTCGTCCTCGACCTATCTGGTCGCCTGGGCCGACGCGCGCTTCTACCCGGAGGAACTCTACAAGGGCAATCCCTATCCCTCCGGCGACGACCTCGCGCGGTTGAGGACAAGCTTCGACGACCTGATCGGTCTTGTCGCCGACTTTGTCCCGGACATGTCGGCTGCTCCGCCTTTGAAGGCATCGAAAACAATAGTTCCGAAGATGTAAACGAAAATAGATTTGCGTTCCAAGTATTAATCGAGTATTTATTCGAATATTACTTGAGCGGAACTTGCCGTTCCGCATTCGGAGGAACAATGCAGGACAACGTCAAAACAAACCTGGACAGGGCCGTCGCGAAGATCAACGCCCTGATCAGGGAAGACATCATCGCCTGCGGCGAGAAGAACCTCAGCCTCGATTTCCTCTCCAATTCCTTCAGCTCGGCGATCTACAAACACGTCGCGGCGGTCGGCACCGCCGGCCAGCTCGCGATCCTTTCGGACGAAACGACACGCTCCGTGTCTCTCGCCGACAAGCCGGTCGATACCCGCAATGTCGCGACAGTCATCGCCTCCGCCACCTACGAGGCCCTGATGGACCGCATGCGTCCCAAGATGATCGAGATGGGCCGCGCCTTCAATAGGGGCAGGGTCATCGAGACACTCGCCGACATCGGCGCTGTCCTCGAGCGCGCATCGCTCGAAAACGATCCTGGTCTCGATCACGGCGCGCTGCGCGACGCCGCCCAGTTCGCGTCGTCGGTTGCTTCTTCCGGACTGCCTGCCGACTACACCAACCCGCTGTCCTACCTGCCTGTGGCGATGCGCGGCCTCGCCGACCGCCGCAAGGACAAGGCCCTCATTGCAAGGCTCGGCGAGCCGCTGGAACGTCTTGTCCGCCTTGCCGACCGTGCGGCCGACCTGGTTCATCTGAACGCCGTCGATCCGGAAGGCTTCAGGGAGTCTGTCGAAGACGAGCGAAATACGGTTCCGGCGAGCGCCGCGCCATCGCTCGCCGCCTGAAAGAGCGGGCTTCCTGGAATGGGCTTCTTGTTTAGAGGGCTGCTTCGGCGGCCCTGTATTCGTTCGTCCGTCTGGAATCGTGAATCGACTCGACGAGGCGCGCCGGCGTTCTAAACGCCAGCTCGCGATGCAGGACCTCGATCGCTTCCCGCAGCTTCCCGCCCGACACGTCGTTGAAGTCGAACTCCTGGTCGGTCAGGACCGACAGAAGCGCCATCTCCGATGAAGAGAGGCGGCCGTAGCCGACGACGCGCTGGCCCACGGCGTCGAAGAACCGCTGCGCCGCGACCGGCGTCTCGATGCCTTCGACATCGCCGTAGGCACCGTCCTTGGCGGCCGCGAGAACGGAAGGCTCGCTCCAGGACAGGCCGTCCAGCGACCACGTGCATTCGAAGTCGTGGACCGGATCGGCCTGGAAGTAGGCCCTGACATCCAGGTAGTCCTGGTCCGGTCCACGCGACATGGAAACATCCACATTGAAACCCTCGAGCGCTTTTGTGACGTCCTTGTGGAGTGTATTGATGCGGTCCATGGCGCTTGTTCCCTCTATGCCTCGACGAGTACCTTGATCTCCGGTCCCGTCAGGGTCTCGCGGTCCAGCAAGGCTTGTGCCACAGCTTCCAGCGCGGCACCGCGTTCGTCAAGCAGCCGCCGGGCGCGGTCGCATGCTTCGCAGATGAGGCGGTCGATCTCCGTTTCGGCGACCTCTCCGAAGCCGCGCTCTGTCTGGATGACCTTGCGCATGCCGATCCGCTCGCTCATGCCGTAGACCGTGACCATGGCGGTCGCCGTCTTCGTCGCTTCCTCGATGTCGGATGCGGCACCTGTGGTGATTTCGGACGCGCCGAAAATCTTCTCCTCGGCCATGCGGCCTGCGACCATGACATCGAGACGGGCGAGCAGGCGCGACATCGGAATGGCCTTCCATTCCTTCTCCGGCAACTGCATGACGTGGCCGAGCGACTGGGCGCGCGGAATGATCGTTGCCTGATGCACCGGATCGGTTCCCTTCGTCAGCGTGGCGACGACGGCGTGACCCGCTTCGTGGTAGGCCGTCAGCTTCTTTTCGAAGTCGTCGAGGATGGCCGTGCTGCGCTTGGCACCCATGAACACCTTGTCGCGGGCCTCGGAGAAGTCTGACTGGGTCAGCTCGACGCGACCGTCGCGGGCCGCGAACGCCGCCGCTTCGTTGACGATGTTCTCGATCTCGGCACCGGAAAAGCCCGGCGCGCCCCGTGCAACCACGTCGAGGTCGACGTCCTTGGCGATCTGCTTGCCCTTGATGTGGACGTCGAGGATTTTGCGGCGGTCGCCGAGGTTCGGCAGGCCCATGTAGACATGGCGGTCGAAACGGCCTGGACGCAGGATCGCGGGATCGAGGACGTCTATGCGGTTGGTCGCGCCGACGACGATCACGCCCGAACGCTTGCCGAAGCCGTTCATCTCGGTGAGAAGCTGGTTGAGGGTCGTGTCCTGTTCGCGGGAGACGTCGGAACCGGAGGCACCGCGGGCGCGGGCAAGGCTGTCGATCTCGTCAATGAAGATGATGCACGGGGCCATCTTCCGCGCCTTCTTGAAGAGCTTCTCGACTCGGTCGCGGCCGGTGCCGACGAACATGTTCGAGAACTCGCTGCCTGTCGTGTAGATGTATGATACCCCCGCCTCACCGGCCAGAGCCTCTGCGAGCAGCGTCTTTCCGGTGCCGGGAGGGCCGACGAGCAGTACCCCGCGCGGTGCCTTTGCACCCGACTTTTCGTAGGCTTCGGGATTGCGCAGGAAGGTCCTGATTTCCTCGAGTTCGAACTTGCTCTCTTCCTGACCTGCGACATCCGAAAAACGGACGCCGACGTTTTTTGCGACCGCTGGCCAGCTCGGATTGATGAAGCGCCGCGCGTTCATCAGCATGAAGGCACCGATCGACACGAACACCATGAGAAGGAGGACCTGAATGCCGATCTGGACGGCCATCAGCACGTAATCGCCGACCGTCGTGGTGTTGAGGTCCGGGAACGTGACCTGAATTCCCTTGCGGGCCAGCTGCTGCGGGAAGGTTTCGCCGGAGAAGCGCCTGTCGTGGTTCAGGATGAACGTGTCGCCCTTGGCGTCCTCGGCGACGAGCCTGGTCGTCGAGAATTCGACCTTCTTGAAGGTGTTGGCGTCGAGCAATTTCAGGAACTCGGTGAAGTCCACCGTCTTGGGTTCCTTGACCGGTTCCGACTTGACGGCTTCGGGGCCGGGAGCGAGCAGGATCGAGGTCAGGCTCAGGCTTCCCGCGGTCACCGAGACCGCCGACAACGCGCAGGCGAAAGCGAGGATTTTCCAGGGTTTCGTGTTCCTCAGTGCTTCCACGATCTTGCGCACTATACTCACAGGAACTTCCCTCCACGTCTTTCTTTACTCTTGGATAGTGTTCCCTTAGTTTGACGGTGGGGTCAACTTTTAAAATTAACGGACGATTAACGTTGGGGGCAAAATGAAGACGCCGATTCAGAGACTGATCACCCACTCCGGCTCCTTCCATGCCGACGACGTCTTGGCCACGGTCGTGCTGAGCAAACTCTTCCCCGAGGCTTCCGTCCTGCGCACCCGTGATCCGTCGGTCCTGACGGCGACGACGGCCTCCGACATCGTCTACGACGTCGGTTTCGAATACGACGCGGAACGCGGCCGTTACGACCACCATCAGCCCGGCCACCCGCTGCGCGAGGACGGGACCCCGTACTCGTCGTTCGGTCTCGTGTGGCGTCACCACGGCGCGGATTTCCTCAAGACGCTCTTCCCCCGCGAATCCGAGGCGATCTTGCGGGCGGTATGGGGCAACATCGACCGCCGTTTCGTCATCGACATCGATCGGGCCGACAACGGCTACGTTCCACCTGGAAGCGTCGCCTCTTCCTCGGAAACGACGCTGTCTCTGCTGGTCGAGGACTTCGTCGCTCCGTGGGACGACCCGGTCGGCGACAACGAGGCCCGCTTCTATGAAGCCGTCTCCGTCTTCGGCGGGATTTTCCGCAAGCGGGTCGCCCGTACCGTTTCTCTGGCGCGGGCGGAGGCGGCGGTCCTCGATGCCTTCCGGACGGCGGAGGACCCGCGGATCGTGGTGATCCCCGATTACATGCCGATCGGGTCCGTCATCCGAAAGCACGGCTTCGACGAGGCTCTCTATACGGTCGAGAGAAGCCGCAGCGGCGAGTGGTTCGTCACCTGCGTCAGGCCGGACGGCGAGCCATTTGGTCAGCGCAAGCCGCTGCCGCTGGAATGGGCGGGCCTGCGCGACGGCGACCTGGCTGAGGTGACAGGCATCGAAGACGCCGTCTTCTGCCACGTCAAGCGCTTCACCTGCGCGACCCGGTCACTGGAAACGGCGCTTCGGATGGCGAGGCTCGCCGTCGACTGGGAGCCGTCGCCGAATACCGTTCCGTCTTCCCGTCCGTGAACATTTTTTGTCTTGAATTACCGCGTGCGAAATACCAGACTTCAAATTGCACGGAGACATTCAAGATGAACGAGACGATTGCGAGACGAGACGAGCAACTGAGCCAACTGGTCGCCCTGCGCAACAGGTACAGGGAAATCTGCGAACTTCAGGCGGGCCGCCTCGAGGCGATCTCCATCGGCGACGTGCCGGACGACATCGCCGTCGGCGTCGAGCGCGTCGTGATGGTCGAGGAGACTTCCGTTATCGACGAGTTCGCGCGTCTTGCTGGCGAGTTCCCGGGCTATGCCGGGGAAGGGGTGCGGACAGTCTCGGTCACGCCACAGAAGCAGTCCTGGTTCCCGCTGCGCCGGCAGGCTGACGTCCTCGTCGAAGAGGAAGACCCGAGCGCCGCGGAAGCCCGCCTTCAGGACTCCAGGCTCGTCCATCTGGTCCTGTCGTTCACCGAGGACCTCAACGAACGTCGCGCCTCCCTCCAGCACGCTTCTTACACGATCAAGCGTGTCGTCGTCGGTCTCAACCAGTCGGCCGCCTATTCGATCTCCGAGGACGGCGCGCGCAAGATCGAACGCGAACGTCACCGTCTCGAAACGCTTGTCTCGCTCGTCGAACGGACGACCTCGGAGATCGTCGTCGCTTCACGGCGCGTCGGAGCGCTGGCACCTGCCGCCGAAACGGACGGCGAAGGTCCGGAACAGCTCAAGCTGGCTGGCTGATCGCCGAGCGCGAGAACTCCAGGAAATCGTCGCCCCACCGCAGGATGTCCATCCGGCCTTCGATGTCGGCGGGAAGCCAACGCCTGTGATCGGGCTTTTCCGCGAAATAGGAGAGCAGGAAGCCGCATACCGCCTGCCAGACGTAGTCGTCGTCGTTTTCGCGGGTCGCGGCCCAGTTCTCCAGCGCCTTGGCGATATCGGACAGCTTCGAATGCCTGCCGCCGTGACGCAGCCTTGTCCTGTAATATTCGTGGTGTACGCCGTAGGGGAACTCGGGCGGATACGCGCGTATTCCCGCCTCGAGAAGACGGCTCGAAATCTCGCGGACGAGAAGTTCGCGATGCGACATGGGTGCCGCGAACACGAGGTGCCTTGCCTGAACCTTCAATGCGCCACTCCACGACCGCCGATTCCCAAAGGATACAGCGCGTCGTGGCCGGCACAAACTCCGTCAGGGTGTCAGATGGGCGGTCGTCTGGAAATCCGGTGTCGGTCGGAGCGAAAGACGCTTGACCGTCGAGACGAACGCCGAGCTCAGGAAACCGTGGGTCGCGATCAGTCCGAGCGGCTGGTCGTCGGCCAAGTGCATGTCGCCGACACCCGGCGAAAAGCGCAACGTTCCCTCGAAACGGATCGGGTCTCCGGAGCCGGTGGTGAAATCGTGCAGTCCGACGATGCCGCCGGTGACTTCGAGCGTTTCGGCGAAATCCAGCGAAAACACCTCTTCGGCGTCCATGGTGAAGGCGATCATCGGCGTGAAGCCGAAGGGGCAGCCGTCCACTGCCGCGACGAGGTCGTCGTCATCGATATCGAGCGATCCTGCCGTCTCCCATTCAGGCACCGCGTTCCATGCGGCTGTACGTTCCGCAAGATGCGCGCGCATCCTCGCGGCCGCGGACATCGTCGTGTTGCGCTCGACGGCCGCGAGCCAGTCGGCCTTCGTGACACCGACCACGCCGAGGAAATCGAGAAACGTCCGGTCGGGATAGATCGAAATGGAATCGCTGCGTTCCAGCCAGCTGCGGGTCGCTGTTTCCCAGTAGTTCTGCACGCTGGAGGACCCTGGAATGAAGCAGACGGTGACGTCCTTTCCTGCCGCGATGTCGAAAGGGTTGCTGGTGTCGGCGCGGCGGGCCTCTTCTACGAGATGAAGCAGGGTCGTGCGGCCCACCACCGCACCGATGCCCTCGACAACGAGTTCCGGGAATGACGCCTCGATCACCGAGCGGACCTTCGCTGAGAATGTGTCGAACACCTCTGTGTCGCTCAGGATGCTCGCGAGATCGATGTCTGTCGCATCGCCGAGACGCTCTGAAATCTCCAGGCTTGCCGCCTGCCTGTCGCCGGTCGCCAGGTAGGTTCTGACGGCCTCGTGCAAGACGACGCGCTTTTCCAGCGTCGTGTCGGGAGAGAACCGCCGGTATGAGAGGGCGCGAATGAAGGACGCCACGTCGTCCGCCATTTCCCCCTCGAGTATGGACGTCACTGTTTCTGCGATCTTTTCCTTGGTGCTCGTGCTTCTCGTGGCCATTTTCTATCTGATGGTGAGCTTGGATGGCCCGAGCATGGCGGCATCTCCGGAAAGCTTCAAGGGCCGACGGGTCTCAAGATCGGCCTCGAGGTCTTCGAAATCGGCGATCACGCGACGGCCGTACGCCGAGATCACGAATTCTCGGACGAATTGGCTGTCGTGCGTTTCGGGTAACGTGCTTCTCTTCGACTCTACGATCAGCGTCTTGACCGCCTCGTCGACCTCGTTGGCGACCTGCTCGAGCGGCAAGCGCCCCAGCTTGACGTCGAGCAGGTGCGCGCGATTGGGTACGGGGAGAGTGACCGCCCCGGTCTGCATGTACTCGATGCCCTCGTAGGCGATCCTGAGCGCGTGGCTCAGGGACTTCCAGTCGTGGTCCGTGGCGTTCGCCACCTCCTTGACACGCCTGCCGTATCTTTTCGACGCCGAAGCGGCGACGGCCAGCGCCATGCTGGCGTGAACGCTAGCCGGCACCATCTTGCCGCAGATGTCGAGATGCAGCATGTCGCGCCCGTTGGCGTTCGGGATGTTCTTCACGACGACGTAGTCCGTCCCACAAGCTTCAACGACGCGGTCGAAGTATTCTCCGGCCAGCGTCTTGGTCGTCTCGGTGACGCCGAGCGCCAGCAAGGCGTCACGGGCCGCCATCGCCGCCAGATACCGTTCCTTGCGCGGACTGTAGGTCACTGCCTGATTGCTGCAGAAGCCGACGATCTTGTCGAAATTCCGGCTGACGAGCCTGTGCTTGTTGGCAATCAGCTCGAGGAACAGCGGGTGCGGCTCGATAACATGATACTCCAGCGGCGCGTTGAGCAGCTCGATGGAATCCAGCGTACCCGATGCGCAGAGTTCCAAGAACGTCGCGAGGCTGAACTGCTTGTCGTCGACGTCGGAACTCGTGTTCTTGCGCGTGCTGTCGCTTGTCGAGCCTTCGTCGGTCACGAAGTAGCCTTCGCTCATCAGAATCTGGGCGGCCGACGGCAGGACGACGGACACGTAATCCTTGTCCGACTTCGGAGTCGAAAGGCCGAAGAGGGTGGAGCCGTGCGTGATGCGGGCGAGTACGATGTTTTCCATTTCGATGCTATCCAGTGCCTGCGGGTTGGTTCCCGAGGGCAGATGCTAACCCGCGAAACGGAAACCCGGAAGACCCTCAGGTCTTAGAATTGACTCGGTCGAACATTTTCGCCGCCTCGATCATAGCGCCTTCTATGTACGCTATGTCGCACACGAACTGGCCCTTCCGGCGCAAATCGCCGATCTCGGAGGCGGCGCGCTTGGCTTCCTCGGTTATGAATGCCTGCCGGCGCTCTTCAAGTCTGCTGTCCATGTCTGCCTCCTTTCGTTTGCTACAACCACTACTCTCAGCTATGGATGACGCCGTCAACACCGTTCCCGACATCCGGTTAAACGGACTTTAACGGGGAGACCTGCAATCTATGACGAAAGCCATCCTCATCGACCCCCGCGACCTGTCCGTTCGCTACGTCGATTGCGCGCCGTCGTTCGGCGCGATGCAGGAGCTGATCGGTGGCGATCTTGAAATCGCCCATGTCTTCCCGTCCGGCGATGTCCTTTACGTCGATGAGGAGGGACTGACGAAAGACCTGACGCCAGGCCCTAACGACAAGGCGACATGCTTCTGCATTCACGCCCATCAGGTTTTCGCGGGCAGGGGACTGATCGTCGGCGAGGACGACAGCGGAAGCCCATGCGACGTCTCCGTCACGGTTCCCGAGATAACGGTGCGAATCCAGTTCGCTTTTCCACGGCCGTGAGGCGAGGTGGCAGGCCGTCTTGCGCTGGCGGCCAATGGGCGGGAATCGCCATCCCCTTGATGAAATCCCTTGTGCGCTCGATGTATTCGCTGGTCCTGCCGGCGATGCCCTTGGCACCTCTGTAGGCGATGTCGAAGTCCGCCTCATGCGGGTCAGGCAGGCTGTCGGTGGTATAGGCTATGGCTTCCGCGGAGCCGTCTGCGTGGAGGACCGGCAAGGTCTGCCTCCGGTATCCGCACTCCCGCATTTCCCGGGCGTCCAGCGTTCCGATGGTTTCGCTAACCAAATCGTCCGGTATCTCGAAGAGGACGCCGACGCAGCTCCCGCCCCTCTTGAGGCCAAGCACAAGCCCCGGCGTGTTTTCGCATCCCCGGTAATAGGTAGAACGAACGCACCATGCCCGCCGCCAGCCGTCGAGCAGCGCCGGCCTGGTTCCCGCATGACGGAAGCCCGGGTTCCACATCAGTGATCCGTAGCCGAAAACGAAGACGCCCATTGTCACTCAACTGCTTCCATCCATTGTGTCCCGGCGGGAGAAACGTTCAAGCAAGGCGATTGACTTGAATTCACGAAGTCTATAAATAATTTTTCCAGAAGATGGCTTGGTGAAGGAAATATGGACATGGAACTCCGAAGACGGCGATGACCACCACGCACTGAGCGCCTGTCATTTCCCAACCGGAGAATACCCATGTACACGTCCGCCATCGAGAAGGCGCTTATCGCTGCCTTCGCCAAGTATCCCGTATCCGTAACGCCCGTGCTTTCGCCACCGAACAAGAACGGCGGCGGTGACTTCCAGTGCAACTCCGTCCTCCAGCTCGCCGGGCGCATGCGCATGAAGCCGGCCGATCTGGCCCGCGAAATCGCCGGGGCGATTGACCTTACGGGCATCGCGGACGTCACAGTAACCGGCCCCGGCTACCTCAACTTCATCCTCGCAGACGGCTACGTCGCGACGGTGGCGCGCGAAACCGCGGCCGCTCCGTCGATGGTCGAACCCGTCGCGGAACCGGAGGCCGTCGTCATCGACTACGGCGGACCCAACATCGCCAAGGCCCTGCATGTCGGACATCTCCGTTCCTTCGTGATCGGGGAGAGCCTGCGCCGTATCCTCAAGGCCGTCGGCCACAAGGTGGTGTCGGATATCCACTACGGCGACTGGGGCCTGCCGATCGGCAAGCTCGTTCTCGGCATCGAGACAGCACTTGGACACGAGGTCGACGCCGAGGAGGTGGCCGGTCTCGATCTCACGCTCGACAGCCTCGGCGAATACTACCGTGCTGGCAACGCCCTGACGAACGACGATCCCGCGGCTTACGAAAAGGCCAAGGCGAACACCGTCAACCTGCAGAAGGGCGGCGCTGGGTTCATGCACCTTCGCCATCTCAACCTCGTGGCGCTGTGGACCCGGATGCGCGAGGTCTCGCTTGCGGGCATCTCGCAGCATATCGAGACCCTCGGCGCGCATTTCGACACGCTGGACGGGGAGTCCGACGTCGATCCGCTGATCCCGGCGATGCTTCGCTCGCTCGCGGAGGCTGGCCTCGCCGTCGAAAGCGACGGCGCTCTGGTCGGCCATGTGGTCGAAGACGACAGCCTGCCGCCCGTGCTCCTGCGCAAGAGCGACGGAAGCTATCTCTACGGGACGACCGACCTGGCGACCATCGTCGACCGTATCGCCAAGTACGCACCCGACACCGTGGTCTACTGCGTCGACGGCCGTCAGGGCGTCCATCTCAAGACATGCTTCATGCTGGCTGAAAAGGCGGCGGCCGCAGGCGTGGAAGGTTTCTCTCCGCTGCCGCGCCTCGTCCACGCCGACTTCGGGACGGTCAACGACGCATCCGGCAAGCCCTACAGCACCCGCGAGGGAAAGCCCGCGCTGCTCGAGGACCTGATCGGGGAGGCGCTGGAGAAGGCCCGCGAGGTCATCACCGACGACACCGACGGCGAAACGGCCCGCAAAGTCGCCATCGCCGCGCTGAAGTTCGCCGATCTCTCGACCGACCGCCGTTCCGGCTACGTGTTCGACCCGGAGCGCATGATGTCGTTCACCGGCCGCACGGGTCCGTATCTCCAGTACGCCTGCGCCCGCGTGAATTCGCTCCTGCGCAAGGCGGACGAAGACGGTCGCGGCGGACCTGGCGACATCGCCATCTCGCATCCCGCCGACCGTGACCTCGCGGTCGAGGTTCTGGGCTTGCCCGCCGCCGTCCATCGCGCGGCGGTCGAACTCCAGCCCAAGGCGATCTGCGACGCCGCCTACGACATCGCGACGGCTCTTTCCCGTCTCTATGCCGAGGTCGAAATCCTTCGCGCCCCCGACGGCGAACGCGAAGGCCGTCTTGCCTTGTTGAAGTGGGCCGGAAGTGCGATCTCGTCCGCGCTCGACCTCCTCGGCATAGAGGTTCCGGAGCGGATGTAGCCTTGATCCATGCCGGATTTTCCGTAACGATCCATGCGATCATTCACGGGAACCGGCATGGCCAAAATCGAACCGCAAGCGTCAGTCGCCTATTTCAAATCGGTCGCCGGCGGACGTGCGTTTTCCGCGGCCGACATGACGCCGGAATTCGTTCTGGAAGCCGAGACGTTGCGCGAAGACGTCCGAGCGTACGAAGGCGGCGGAGGCATGTGCCACGTTGTCAGCGAGATCATGGGAGGTCGTCACGGTTGGCCGATGCTGTCGGTCGCGTATCTCTCAACCGACGGCGACGTCATCTGCGCGGCGCACGTCGTTTCCCTTCTACCGGACGGATCGATTATCGACTGGACGAGAGACCAGTTCGGAGATGGACACTCTGTTTCGTTCGTGGGTGCGCAGTCAGCCGAGATCGGTCGGTACCGACCTGAGTTCTACGAGGATTTTCATCCCGGCCATCCAGACGACGGAGACGGATGCATGGCGGCTTGGCTCGACACCTACGCCGGAAACACGGACTGCGACGAGCAAGACCGTCTCCTCGACGAGAGGGGGCGAGGGTGGTGGCTCGCGGACCTGACGGCGCTCGACGAATACGACGCCCGTCAGGAAGCCTATGCGAGGGGAAACGGGGCCACTGTCATGAGGCAGCCCGGTTGGTAGTCGATCAGGCGGCCAGCGCGTCGCTGCGGGATCGCCAGTCCGCCGCTTCGACCAGACCCCTTGCGAAGCGGTCGGCCTCTGCGGCGGCGTCTTCGGCGCGGAAGAACGCCATTACCTGACCGGATGCGACGTAGTTGCCGCGCTCGGACAACACCATCGGGTTTTCGACGATGTTGAGGCCGAGGTTTTCGTCGTACTGGACGAGGACGCGGTACTTTCCATGCGGTCCGGCGACGACGGCACCGACGACGAAGTCCACCTTGCCGACCAGATGCGCCGGAGCGGAATCGAATTCGACCTTTTCGATCTGGGCCGTCGCCACGCGAAGCCCGCGTTCAAGGATGTTGTCGAACTCGACGACGAAAATCTCCCGGGGAACGACGTTGCCGCTCTGTGCCGTCCGCGGCATCGGGACGGGCGTGACATTCGGCAGCGCGATGCGATCACCGAGATAGACGACCTTATAGGCCGGGCGAGCCGCCCGTGCGGTTTCCAGGTCCGGAAACGCTTCGCCGAAATGCAGGGCCGGCTTGTGGGTGCCGAGGTGTTCCACCAGGCTGTCACCGCCGAAATCTTCGGCCAGCCACACGGTTCCGAACACCTTGACGGCCGTCTCCCTCGGCACGTTCGAAATCTGGGTCATGGTTGTTCCTTCGCGATGAGGGTTTGGTTCTTCTTTTCGTATCGCCAATTTCCACGAATCGTAACGCCTCGTCAACTTAATTAAAGACCTCGACGAGATTTGTTTACAGTTTTTAAGACTTCAAAAGCGGACAAAGCCTGCCCTGTTCGTTCCTTGCAAACGAAATTTATAGACTCGAGATTGGAACGCGCATATCCGGAGACTTCACCATGCATGCCCAAGTTGAACAGCATCCCGTACTGGTCGTCTGCCTCGTCAGCGGCAACGTGGCCGAATGGGCCATCAAGCACTCGGCCGAGACCGACGGAGAGACCTTCCAGGACATCTCTTTCGATGGCGACACCGTCACGATGTACACGGACACCGGTCGGGAAGTGACCTTTCCCGAGAGCATCTACCAGGACTACGCAGAGCCGTCGGCCTGCAGCGTCCACATGATCCGCGAATTTGATTCCCGCGGAGATATGGGGCGAGAATACGAGATCAAGCCGCCGGTGATCGCGCAGGTGGCAGGTTACAGGGGCTAACATGTCGGACATCATCGTCGGAACCGTCAGGGGAAAGAACAAGGACGGCAGCCACGTCGTCGTTCAGCGCGACGGCCGTCGTGAAAACGTGTTCTTCCGCGGCGGCTCGCCGATGATCGGTTCCGACGTGATCGGCAACCTTTCGGCCGGCGAGGAAGGGCGTGTCGAGATGACGCTCTATCCGAGCGTCCTCGACGCCATGCTCGACGGCAACGTCAAGATCATCCCGCTCTCCAAGCGACCCGACCTGACGGCCCGCATCCTCGCCAAGATGTTCGAGCGCGCCAAGTCCGCCGTCTTCAAGCCGGGCGGCGGCATGTCGATCGAGCGTATGCCGCACAGCGACGATCCGGATATCCGCTGGGCGATGGACAACTTCAAGCCCGAGGCCGAGCGTCTCGGTCTGGCGTTGAACGTCATCGACGTGAAAGCCGTGACCCGATCCCCTTGGGACATGAAGTCGCTTCAGAACTTTTCGCTGCCGGCCGACATCGAGGGGAGCCGCCGTTCCAAGGACGAGCTGACCAACATCCTGCGCTCCGGCTTTCATCCGGCCTGCTCTCGTATCGTCGAGAAGTTCACGGGCAGCAACGAGATTTCTGTCAACTTCGTCATTCCCTATTCGCCGTTCTCGGGATCGGTCGGGTTCGCCCGTGACGTCGCCGGCATGCACATCGGCATTTTCCCGCTGTGTTCCATGAACATTTCCGAGACGCGCAGGCTTTCGTCGGCGCGGCAGATGGCGCTCGCCATCGCCCACAACCGCCTTAGCGTCGGCAAGGGATTCCAGGCCGACCTAGACACCCATCCTCGCGTCCGCCATCTCAGCAACTGCTTCGCCGACGCCGCCGCGAGCCTTGTGTTTCTCGCAAGGGGCGGCAGGCCCGAGGTGATCGAGGAATACGCCCATCTGCGCGAAGCCTCCATCTATTTCGGCTACGATGAAAGCAGGGGCGGCCTCAAGAACGGCGTTCTCGAGCAGGCCACCCATCGCTCCGTGCGCGCGGCGATAGAATGGTATGCGGAGCAGGGCGACGCCGAACTGTCGGTCAAGGACCTCGTGACCCGCGCCGTCCGTATCGCCAAGGCGACGGCCTACGAAGGCCTTCGCTTCGCCGACGCGTCGGCGGTCACCGAGCAGGAGCTGCTTGGAGCCGTCAATTCGGCAAACCTCATCGCGGCCGACCTTCAGTCGTCCACCCCCGACTACATCGAGCATCTAGGCGTTAAGTACTGCGACGATCTCGACGCGCTGGTCCAGGAACACAAGGTTCATCCGGTCGCCGCACATCGCCTTCTGACATTCGGTGCGATCCACGTTCCGGACCGCATGGAAAGGATGTTCTCCGAAATGACGACCCCGTTGGCCGAAACCCTTCGCCAGACGGCAGAGAGCGTCGCTCAGGAAGAGCGCAACGGCGTCCTCAACTCGGTCGCAGGGCGGATCAAGAGCGTCGTGCGCAATCAGCCGATGGGATTTGACTACGACGACAGCCACTTGTTCTCGGGTCGCGCCAGCGTTCCCTCGCTTTAAACCAGCGTGAGGCCCAGCGTCTGTGGCCTGCACCGTGCGGCGGTATGATATCCACCTTCGGGCCGGGCGGCGAAGAGCGCCCGGTCGTCCTTGAGAAGCTTTTCCTTCTTGCGACGGTACTCGGCGATGGCGACGTTTCCGCTCTCCACCTCCGCCCATGCATCTACCAGCGCGCCGTTTCTCTGAAGAACCTCGTCTGCCATCCCGATCATCAACAGGTTCGGAACGGCGTCGGGATTCGACGCGAGAAGGGCTTCGACCGCTAAACGCTCGTTCCCGGGACCAAGCCTGTCGGCGATGATCGCAAGGCCAGTCGCCGTCGAACGGCAGACACCGACGTGGCAATGGACGAGAATCCTCTTGTCCAGGTGTTCCCTGGCGAAAGCGATAGCCCGGTCGACGTGGTGGATGTCAGGGCCTGCCAGGTCGGGATCGTGTTGATCGATATCCTCCAGCCTGAGGACGAGGTGGTCGGGATGCGGCGTGCGGTGGAACCGCAGCTTTCTGCGGGCGCATGGGTCTTCGATCGAGATCACGGCCTCGTATCTGCGTCTGCTCCTGCGGGCTCTTGCAAGTGATTTGATATCGATCATCGGACTGGTCGGCGCTTTGATTAATTCATGACTCCATGATTACCCTTAACCCGTGAGGGGGCAATAACCATATGGACGACAGGATTTCAGACGACGAAATTGGAGATTTCAACGAACCGACGGTCCGTCGAGGCCTCGCGCACAACGAGCTGCCGTGCTACCAGGAAGCCATCAACCTGACAAAGGACACCTGGTGGAACCTGTCGAGGATGAGAACCGCCTACAAGTTCGTCCATGACTCCGTCGCCGGCTCCTTCAGGAACCAGCCATCCGTCGGCGGCCGCTCGTTGCGCAAATGCTTCGAAAAGTCCGACTCGCTGATCTGCGAGACGCTGCAGCCGCTCTACAGCCGCTACTACAAGCATACCGTGGCGGAAGGACTAAGCCACCACGAGAGCTGCCATGTCGTCTTCCTGCCGGTCTCGGCGGAATCGAACAACCGCGAGACTGTCTACCAGCTCCATTCCATGCGCGTGCTTCTGACGGGCGAGCGTGTCGAAACCGAATGCCTTCCCCTGCCTTTGGCCTTCCGGTTGCATGCGGTCGCCCGCCTCCTCGAACGCAACAAAGCGGCGACCGCCGTCATGCGTCAGGTCGGTATGGACCTGGTCGGCTGGTCGGCCATGCTCAGCCTGGCCGAAAAGACGTCGCTCGAAGACCTAAATGAACGAATGTTCCTGCCTGCTTTCGGCGAAGGCGGTCTACTTTGCGGGCAATACAAGCCCGACTACGCGCTCGCACAGGGCGTGCTGACGACTATCTCCGCCGACGGCGTCTTGGAAACGGCAATCCCGCGCCATCCGCTGGAGACATCGCTATTCGATGCCAGCACCTACTACGGCGAGGCGATCCGAAATCCTTCGCGGGACCACGTGCGGCAGGAGTTGTGCGCATGGAGGGATCGCAACAGGGCGGCCTACGACGCGGAAATGGCGGACTTACTGTGGCCCGGCCGCAAGCTGGTACCCGTCAAGCCTATCGACTACCATTCGCGGCACGCAGAAGAACTCGAGGGTATTCTGGCGGAGCCGCAGATAGCCAACACGATCGCCAAGAGGACATGGGTCGGCGCGTTGTCGCATCCTGTGTCCGAAGCCGCGGGGCTTGGCGTTGGGAACTGATCGCGGAATTCGATGACTTCGCGAACCGGGGATGCGGATGTCCGCACCGTACACCTTCCCGGGGGAGGACGGTCGAAAGCGACCGTATCTTTCTCCGACCCGGGGATGGAAATTCAGGATGCCGAAAGTATCAGGCTGACCTGAGAACGGGACGGCCGGCCTGGCGCGCCTCGATGGCGGCGTGGAGGCCCGTTTCGTAGTAGATGCACTGCGTCAGGTATGCAACGGCATTCTCGAAGCCATGGACGCGTGCGTTGATCATCATCTGATCCATGGTCATGTCACATTGCTTGCAGAGTTCGGCACGGAAATTATCCCAGCCTTCGCCGATCAGGCGTTCGCCTTTGTCTTCGTCGCCAAGATCGATTTCGCCCTCGTTCTGGTCGTTCATTGCCTGAGCGAGAACGCGTGTGCAGATTTGCGAAAGCGCGAGGGGAAGCCAGAAGGGAGCGATGTGCGGATTTTCGAGATGTTCGAGACTGGCGCACGCCGGATTGAATTCGAACGTCGGGCAGTCGTAGGTGTAGACGGGCCATACGGGGAAGGACTCGTCATTGCCTTCACGGAACCGGATAAATGACCAACCTGCGAACAGGGAAACCATACGGCGACGGTTAGGCGTGGTATGACCGGCGATCGTCTTGATGTTCGAACCAACCGGAATGCTATTGTCAGTCATGATGCCCCCACTTAGAGTGAAATGAACTCAGTTGTTGCCCTTGAGTTCGAGGGCTATTCAGCATATCCGGGTGATCCGCGTCAACCGGTTTTTCCCCGGCAATTACTAATTTATGCGTGCCTTGTCGTGAGTGTTGCGGATTTGCCGAATGTTGACAACCGCGCGGTATCCCAATGATTCCATTGATTAAAATTGTTAACGACCGAAATCGACCTGAGGTTGCTTTCGGCTAAAACATTGTTTTCAATTGATAATAGGTAGTGCTCTACATAATCGGTCAGCGCGGGTTTTCCTGCCCCGGCCAATGTCGGGGTATGGCAAACAATTGATGAACTCGCGGTTACCACTAGTCACCCGTCTCCTGGTGGTCGAGTTCCTTCCAAAAAATTAGTGTTTCCGTGCCTGCGAAAGCACGCTTGCGGACGTAGCAGAGCTGACGTCTTAAATAAACAAAATGAGCCGCCGCGCGCGTCGCGGTCGGCTCATTTTGCTCGTGGTAGCGTGATTGGGTATCAGCCTGCGCCCACCCGCGCGAACCATTCGTCTTCCGAGATCGTCTCGATGCCGAGTTCGTCCGCCTTCTTGAGCTTCGATCCCGCTCCCGGACCCGCGACAAGCAGGTTGGTTTTCGCGGAGATCGAACCAGAGACCTTCGCGCCGAGGTTTTCCGCCATGGCCTTGGCCTCGTCCCTGCTCATGCGCGCGAGGCTGCCCGTGAAGACGACCGTAAGGCCGGAGACGGGGCTTTGCGCCGCCGCGGGCTGCTCCGCGTCGCTGACCCGCAGTTCTGCGGCAAGACGTGCGACGGCGTCGGCGTTGCGCTGGTTGGAAAAGAAGCCCGCAAGGCTTTCGACCACCGCCTTGCCGATATCCGGAAGGGCGGTCATCTCCGTGGCTGCCGAACCCTGCGCGTCTGCCCTGACGGAATGAGCGGCCTCAAGGAACGCGTCGAGGCTGCGGTAGTGGCGCGCCAGCGTCTTCGATGTCGACTGACCGACGTGGCGGATGCCGAGGGCGACGATGAAGCGGTCGAGCTTGATGTCGCGGCGCTCGTCGATGGCGTCAAGCAGCTTGGCTTCCGATGACGTTCCGAACCCCTCGCGCGAGTTGATCGGCTTGACGGCCTGTTCGTTGCGGGCGCGCAGCGTGAAGATGTCGGCCGGCTCGCGCACCGGCAGCTCGGCGTCGTTGAAGAAGTATTCGATCTGCTTCTCGCCGAGGCCGTCGATGTCGAACGCCTCGCGGGAGACGAAGTACTTCAGCTTCTCCACTCCCTGCGCCGAACAGGTGATGCCGCCCGTGCAACGGCGCACGGAGTCGATCTTGCCCGACTTGTTGGCCTCGCGCACGGCGTCGCTGCCGCAGACGGGGCAGTTTGTCGGGAAGACGTACGGCCTGGCACCGGTCGGCCGCTTCTCCGGAACGAGGTCCTTGATCTTGGGGATGACATCGCCTGAGCGGTAGACGATGACGGTGTCGCCGACACGCAGGTCGCCGCCCGTGCGGATCGCCTCGCCGTCCGGGTCGATGCCCGCGATGTATTCTTCATTGTGCAGGGTAACGTTTGAGACCACGACGCCGCCGACGGTGACAGGTTCTAGCCTCGCCACCGGGCTGAGAGCGCCCGTGCGGCCCACCTGGATTTCGATGTCGCGGAGAACCGTGGTCGCTTCCTCGGCGTCGAACTTGTGGGCCACGGCCCAGCGGGGCGTGTTCGACAGAGCCCCGAGACGGTCCTGGAGGTCGAGGTCGTCCACCTTGTAGACCACGCCATCGATGTCATATGGAAGCGACGCGCGGATCGCCGAGATGCCGCGATGGTTTTCGAGGATCAAGTCCACGTCGTCGAACGCGACCGTCAGGCTATTGGTCTTGAAGCCGGCCTTGCCAAGGAACTCGAGCATCCCCGTCTGGGTGCGGCTCGCGAACTCCGACACCTCGCCCCAGCCATAGGCCATGAAGTTGAGCTTGCGGCTCGCCGTCACGGCGGGGTCACGCTGGCGGAGCGAGCCGGCGGCGGTGTTGCGCGGGTTCGCCTTCACGGGCTTGCCTGCTGCCTCCAGCGCCTCGTTGAGGGCGAAGAAGTTCGCCTTGGTCATATATACTTCGCCGCGGACCTCGAGAACGGGGAGGGTCGTCGCCGCGCGGATGTCCTGAGGCACGTCCGCGATCCCGCGAACATTCGCGGTCACGTCTTCCCCCACGTCGCCGTCGCCACGCGTCACCGCGCGTACCAGAAGTCCGCGCTCGTAGCGCAGGCTCATCGAGAGGCCGTCCATCTTGGGTTCGGCGACGATGCGCACGGCAGTTCCCGGAGCGAGCGCGAGGTACTTGCGGACTGCCTCGACGAAGCCATGGACGTCTTCGTCGGTGAAGGCGTTGGCGAGCGACAGCATCCTGCGGGAATGGCGGACTTCTTCGAAGCCTCGGGTGCCGCGCGCGCCGACCGACTTGTTCGCCTTCAGGTCCTCCGAGACATCGGGAAACAGTTCCGCGATGGCGTTGAACCTGCGGCGCAGGGCATCGTAGGTGCCGTCGTCGATCTCCGGCGCGTCGTCGTCGTGGTAGAGGCGGTTGTGGCGCGCGATCTCGGCGTCGAGACGGGCAAGTTCCTCTTTCGCCTGTGCCTTGGACATGGCGCTTGGTTCGACGTTCATGGGCTACTCCGTTGAGGTCTTTAATTTCAGGCGACAAATACCTTATTGCGGGCCGCTGTCAATCGTGTTCTGAGTTCGTCGAGCTTCGAGACGACGGTTTCCAGTTCTTCGGACGCGCCGCCCTTCAAGTGCCGGTGGAACTCGACGGTTGTCCTGATGATGATGTCGATGACCGACGGAAAACATCCGCAACACCGCCCGCGTCTGCCCATCTCGTGGTAGACCTTGTTCGGAACGACCAGCTGCCAAGGGTCTTCGCGCAAGAAGCCGATAACGACGTCCTCGATTTCCCTCTCGGTGATGTAGTTGCAATGGCAGGTGATCATGGCGACCGTCGTCCTTTCGTCCCCAAAGTCTCGTGCATGCGGTCAACTTGTCAAACGAAATCCGGAATTAACCGTCCGTTAACGTTTCCCCGACACTCTGGTTGTCGGAGAAACCGTCGTTCGATACGGTCCCGCCCGAAAGGAATCGAAGACATGGACGTCCCGTCAGTTCTCCCATCGTTGCCGCCGCTGCCGCCGAATTTCGCGAAGAGTCCGCAGGAGCTCGTGCAGTCGCACAGCATCAACGTGATCATAGACGCCATCACGCCGACGCTCCACGTTTCGGTCGCGACGCCGATCGGCACCATACCTCTCTACTTCGACATTCCAGCGCCCCGCTCGCAGGGAAGGTACGGTGAATTCTGATGGCCGCCGCCAGCTCGTTGGTCGTCATTTCCCCTTCCGGCGTGGAAGCCGACTTCTTTGGCACTCACGGCGGCCTCCATGACATCGACCTCGACGATGACTTCGATATCCTCGTGGCAGACGACGTTCACGAATCCGTCGATCCCCTCGATATCGCCCCGGAGGAAGTCCAGAACTTCATCCTCTTTCCCGCTGGTCACCCAGGCTACAACCAGTTCTAACACGGCCGCGGACCGCAGCTTCGACAACTGGCGACACAGGAACCGCTCGACGTCGTCCACGAAGGTGTAGACGACAGGAATGTAGACGAGGCTCAGCACGGTCGACGGCCAAAGCCACGCGCCGATGGGGGTCACCGTGATTGGGGGCTGCTGTCGCATCGGCACCGATCCCGAGCGTGATCGGAAGCATTCCTGCACCCATCGCGATGGAGGTCATGACGATCGGCCGCGCGCGCTGCGACGCGGAACCGACGGCGGAAGGATCGGAAAGGTATCCATCTGCTGTCCCCAAAAATGAACTGAGCGGTGCCATTCCTGTTTGGCCCGAGCATCGGCAGGTTGAGTGGGGGCTTTAGCGCATAAAAATAAAGAACTCGATCATTGCGTTTTTCAAGACCTCGAACTCAATTCTGGTTGACAAAACAAGACCCCGTGCCTTAATTTCCAGCCAATGAAATCGAAAGGAAACGTAAGATGAAGTCCATCAAAGCCCTCGTCATCGCCAGCGCCGCGCTGATTGCGGCCCTTCCGGCCTCGGCTGCCGAAAAGCTTTCCTACCTGTCGTCCATGGATGCGGACGCGCTCGGCTACTTCCGTTGCGCGGCGAGCGTCGGCGCGACCCGCGACATCCTTCTCGACGACGGCTACGACGTCTATTCGAGCCTTCCCGGCACCTTCGACAAGGCCGGCCGCGCCGCCGTTATCAAGGCGGCCCTGCTCGCCGAGGAATACGAGGCGAAGCCGCAGATCAAACACATCTCGTTCACGGCCGCCAAGACGACCAAGATCATCGCCAGCGACATCGACGCCCACCGCAACAAGGCGGAGCGCGAGCTTGCGAAGGGCGAGTTCGTCAAGGGTCTCGACGATCTCGCGACATGCGTCTCCAAGAAGAACCTCGACGATGCCCGCGCCATGGTCGACTGGCTCGACAACGACGTCAGCTTTTTCAAGGAACTGAAGTAATCGGATTTGTTGCCGCTTGCCGTCGCCCGTGACATCTTGCGGGCGACGCAACGGGAAAACGGCTGATGACCGAGACGACATTCCACCTCATGGACGCGGCGACCGGCCGCTTCCTGCGCCAGTACGGCAATCCCGACGAATCCAGGACCTTCCTGGCAGTCGATGGCGATGGTCCCGCGTTTGCCACTGCCGACATCGCGGACATCCACAGGCTGATGCGCCTCGGCGAGGGCGACAGAACACCTTATGGCCTTCCCTCCATCGACCGCGTCAAAGACGAGTTCTTCCCTGTTGCGGCGGTCAAGCGCTACGGCGCGGTGGTTCAGGGCGGCGACAGCGTTCTCCTGTCGACCGATCTAGTCAGGGTCGAACTGGAAAACCTTCGCACGCCGAGGATCGTCCGCTCGAGGGACTTCTCCGGAACGCCTCGCAATCTTCTCAAGTCCTACATCCCCGCCGACCTCCTTTCGAGGCTGGACGGAATGGACCCGGAATTTCTCGTCTTCAACGGCGACAACGAGACTATCGCGCCCGGCGAATTCTGTGCTGGCGGAAACCTATGTCGATGCGAAGATCGGCGAGGTCCTCCATGCCGTGCCGTTGCCGGAAACCTGGCCGCTCGATCCGAAACAGAATCCGGATGGACTGGTTCTCGTGCTGGTCGACTACGCCGCGAAGGACAACTCCTACAACGTCAGCGACTTGTCGGTCGTCGAGCGCCCCGCCAACACCGCATCCCGTCCGTTTTCGCCCTAACCCAGAATTGGATAACCATGCAGACGATTATCCTGGCCTCCCAGATGACGGGATGTTTTCCGACGATCATCGCCACCGCGCGTGACAGGGCGCTCGGCAACCGCTTGCTCTACATTCCGACGGCGGCCTATGGCGAGGGCTGGGAACCCGTTCCAGAGACAGACATCGTGCCGTTCGAGGACGCAGGTTTCGTCGTGGAGATGTTCGACCTCGCCGGAAAGACCCGCGAGGAAACGGTTGCCGCGCTTGACAGAACCGACGTCGTTTTCGTCGGGGGCGGGAACACGTTCTACCTCGTCGGAGCAATGAAAACCTCAGGATTCGCCGAAGAGATCGGCGGTCGGGTCGAAAATGGCCTTGTCTACATCGGTTCGAGCGCGGGTTCCGTCGCCGCGACGCCCGATATCACTTACGCTGCTTCGGTGGACGATCCTTCAAAGGGGGATGGTAACGACAACGTCGGGCTTGGCTTCATCGACCGGCCGGTGTTACCGCACATGGATCACGTCGCCTTCGCGCCTTACGTCTGCGCGATCGCCGATGCCTTCGACGCCGCCGGAACCGAATACTACGGTCTCGACGACAACGAGGCGGTGGTGATCGACGAGAACGGCGCTCGCATCGTACGCGCTTCGTCGGTGCAACCGCAGGCTCCGACTGCCACTATCGGCTGATGGCCGAAAGGCGGATTGGCACACGTCGGCGATAAGACCGATAGTGCGCCCGGGAGACGATCCGGGCGTTTTCGCCCGTGCAGCCGAGAAACGAAGATGAAACATCGCGGACATCTGCGACGCCTGGCTACTGGAGCAATCGCCAGCTCCTTCTCCTTGACCAAAATCTCCGCGGCATTGTTTCTCGTCTGTTTGTTCACGGCCTCAATCGCCGCGGCGCAGACACGCCCGGACGGAAACTTCTTCGACTACGCTGCGACCTTGCTGAATGGCGATGTTTCCGCCGAGGTACAGTTTCCTCCTGCCGATTGCCGAAAACTATGCGTCGACCGACGCGGCTGCGTTGGCTACGACTACTTCCACACGACGAATGTTTGCCGGATGTTCAGTTCGGTCGCGTCGGCGAGGGAGGACAGGCACGGCGTGGCCGCCACCCGCTCGCTTATTTCGAGCTACCATCCACCCTTGAACATGCCAGCACAGCCGGCGGTTACGCAGCAACAACCTGTTCAGCCGCTTCCCCGATCGAGCGTGACCACGACCCCTGGCGCGGATCGGATCATCGCCCGCTATCGGGCCTACATCGGCGATTCCGATCTTTACAATTCCAGAGGCGATCGTCTGACGAAGCCGTGGCAGATCATCAGGCAGGACCTGGCGAACTTCCATCAGTTCGGGTTTCGAGATCGCGGGGACCAGTCGGACGGGCTGTTCTCCGATCCAATCAACCGCGAGGACCTCGAGGCGATGGTTCGCAACGGATCGATTTCCGCCTCGGCGGCACGCATGATCGTGATTGGAAATGTATGGGTGAACGTCAATGTACACGACAGCGTTGGTCGTGGACGTTGGTTGGACGTCAGAGTGCCAAACTAGCGGCAACATAGCCGAGGGATGTTGGGACGGCGGAGGGCTTTCGTGTCCTCCGCCCAAATCGTTTAGAGTCGTGCCAACACGGCCTTCATGAACCCGTAGGTATTGAGCTTGCCGCCGATTTCGCCCGTCCGCTCTCCCGCCTCGATGGCCGAGACCACGGCGTGGCGGATCGCGTCTCCCTTGTCCTTCCAGCCGACGTGGTCGAGCATCATGGCGGCCGAGAGAAGCAGCGCGGTCGGGTTGGCGATCAGCTTGCCGGCGATGTCCGGTGCCGACCCGTGGACCGCTTCGAAGACGCATGCCTTGTCGCCCATGTTGGCTCCGGGGGCGAGACCGAGGCCACCCACGGTGCCGGCCGCGACGTCCGACAGGATGTCGCCCAAGAGGTTCGTGGTGACGATGACATCGAAGCGTTCAGGCCAGCGGACCAGCTTCTGGCCGCAGTCGTCGGCGATCAGCGTGTCGGTCGCGATGACGTCCTTGTAGCGCTCCGCGACTTCGAGACCCGCCTCGAGGAAGATGCCCGAAAGCGCCTTCATGATGTTCGCCTTGTGGACCAGCGTCACCCGCTGGCGGCCCATGGCGATGGCGGCGCGGTAACTGTAGTCGACGAAGCGGAGCATGCCCGCGCGGCTGTTGCTGGCCGTCAGGACACCGCGGCCGTGCGGGTGGCCGTCGACTTCTTCCCAGCGCTCGTCGCCGCTGTAGAGACCCTCGACGTTCTCGCGGAACAGCACGAGGTCGACGCCCGTGAAGCGACCACCCGGAACCAGCGTCTTGGCGGGACGTACGTTGGCATAGAGGTCGAAGTGCTTACGCAGGCGGACGTTCACCGATGTGTAGCCGCCGCCCGACGGCGTCGAGAGCGGACCCTTGAGGGCAAGTCCGGTACGCTCGATACTGGCGAGCGTCTCGGCTGGCAGGGTGTCGCCGTGGGTCGCGATAGCGCCTTCGCCAGCGGCGACGAAGTCGTAGGTGAAGTCAGCGCAGACGGCCTTTAGGACCTCCAGCGTCACGTCCATGATTTCCGGGCCGATGCCGTCGCCTTTGATGATGGTCAGTTCCATTCGGCATTCTCCTTTTCTTTCGTGGCCTGGCTTATGCCCCTCCCGCGGTGTTGTCAACATTGAAATGAAGACTTCGACAGACGGCACGGCAACGCCCTATAAATTCAAGACACCAAGGCTCTTTGCGGGTTGTGAGGTCCACGTATCGCGGTCATCATTGTGTAAACGAGTTCTTGAATTCAGGATCGAACCTTGGCCACGAAGTCCCTTCGCGCGAAATCCGCCGCGCAGTCCGTCCCCTTTACCTTCATCGACCTCTTCGCCGGGATCGGCGGCATGAGACTGGCTTTCGATTCCGTTGGCGGTCGCTGCGTTTTCACGTCGGAATGGAACAAGTTCGCCCAGCAGACCTATGCGGCCAACCACCGCGACAACAGGCCCGTCGAAGGCGACATCACCAAGGTCGACACCGACGACATTCCGGACCACGACGTCTTGGTCGCGGGTTTCCCGTGCCAGCCCTTCTCGATCGCCGGCGTTTCGAAGAAGAACTCCCTCGGCCGCAAGCACGGCTTCGAAGACGAGACGCAAGGCACGCTGTTCTTCGACGTGGCGAGGGTGATCAAGGCCAAGCGTCCGGCGGCGTTCCTGCTGGAGAACGTGAAGAACCTCAAGAGCCACGACAAGGGCCGGACTTTCGACGTCATCCTTCGGACGCTACGCGAAGAACTCGGGTACCACGTGGAATTCGCCATCATCGACGGCAACGGCTTCGTTCCGCAGCACCGCGAGCGCATGGTCATCGTCGGTTTCCGCGACAAGACGGCGTTCAGCTTCGCCGATCTCGTACTACCCGAGAAGGGCAGCCGCAAGCTCGGCGATATCCTGCATCCCGAAGACGGGAGCGAGAAGGCGGAAGCGCCGTTCACCGAGGGTCCGCTTGCCACGGTCAATCCCAAGTACATCCTGACCGACGGCCTCTGGCGCTATCTGCAGGGCTACGCCGAAAAGCACCGCGCCAAGGGCAACGGTTTCGGCTTCGGGCTGGTGGGCGCGAACGACGTCACCCGCACGCTGTCCGCGCGCTATTACAAGGACGGATCGGAAATCCTGGTATCGCGCGGCGAAGGCCTTGTCCCGCGCCGCCTGACGCCCCGCGAGTGCGCGCGCCTCATGGGCTATCCGGAGAGCTTCCGCATCCCCGTGTCCGACACCCAGGCGTACAAACAGTTCGGCAACTCGGTCGCCGTGCCCGCCTTCGCGGCGGTGGCGCGGCACATGCTGCCGCACCTGGCGCAGGTGTTGGCTAGACCGGAAGCGGCCTGATCTCCCCGATTAAGGAGTTGGGGAGTTCTGCGCCGTAGCAGGAGGCGTCACAAGGCCCGCCCTGAAGGCATCCGCCAGTCCCTCGTCTGCGATGTCCCTCTCGGCCATCTCGGCCCGCAGGGCGTCGGAAGCGCCCGTGCGAACCCATTCGCCGATCGCGCGGACACTGTTGGTGATCCCTTCGTGCCACGTTCCGTCGAGCATGCGCGGCCCGTGTTTCGAAGGCTTGCCCTCCTCCAGGATATAGGCGACGACCAGGTCGAAGGCTTCGGCAAACATGGTGTCGAAGCCGTCGCGGCTTGAAATCGTGTCGAAATAGTCGCCGGTCTCCTGATCCATCTGAGCGAGCATGTATTTTATTCGTTCCGCGGAGAGGTAGGGCGGCACGACGTTCGCTGCCTCCGCTTCCCTGTTCTTTTCGCGGTAGGCCTCGTTTCGAACAGTTCTCGTCTCGTCGTACTGGAAGATGCCGCCCCACTTGGCCTTGAACGCCTCGATATCGGACCGGTCGGCCAGATAAACCCCTGTGGAGACGCTCCGGTAGTTGTTGGTCTGTCCCTCGTGCCAATGCCAGTCTCCCTTGGCGTTGGCGGACAGCCAATCGAACACCGGGTCCACGAGCGCATTGTCGTACGGCGACTGACCTGTTGGGGTCTTGAGATCGAATTGGTGGTGGATGCCGCTGAACAGGAAGATGCCGTGCGGACCCCAGAGGCTGAGATACGAGACCTCTCCAGCTCCGCTCCGCGCCTCGCGGTAGGCATGGAAATAGCCGTCTTCTATTGAAGTGGTGGGGTTGTTCGAGAAGTCGTACCTGCGCGGCATCGGGATGTCTCCATGGAATAACGAATTCCTACCATCGCGCCATGCTGGTCACAACCGACTGTGGCCAAAAGCAAAAATCCGCCGAAGGGAATTCCTCCGGCGGATTTTTGCTAAGTAATTGAAAAAATTGACTTTTAGAACGGAATGTCGTCGTCACCAAGGTCACGCGAGAAATTACCGCCGCCGTTACCGCCGGAATTGCCGCTGCGCTGCGATCCGCCGCCGTCGTTCTGGTAGTCGCCGTCATCGCCGCCGCCCTGCGCGTTGTCACCACGGCCGTTGAGCATCGTCAGCGAGCTGTTGAAGCCCTGGAGGACGATTTCGGTCGAGTAACGGTCCTGACCCTGCTGGTCCTGCCACTTGCGGGTCTGGAGCGCGCCTTCGATGTAGACGGTGGAACCCTTCTTCAGGTACTGCTCGGCGATCTTGCAGAGGCCTTCGTTGAAGATCACCACGGAATGCCATTCCGTCTTCGACTTGCGCTCGCCGCTGTTGCGGTCCTTCCAGCTTTCGGACGTCGCGATACGCAGGTTGGCGATCGATCTGCCGTCCTGAGTCTTGCGGATTTCAGGGTCCGCGCCGAGATTGCCGATCAGAATGACCTTGTTTACGCTGCCTGCCATGTTTTACTCGCCTTTACTGCCGCGTCGCGGCCTTGTTGCGACCAGACATCGGGTCCTTTCCCGATATCCAGCCGATTTTTAATGTTCCCTGGAAGTGGTCCCCCAAGGCATAAACCATTGAAACGCTCTCGACGTCTTAGTTTACAGAATGTGTCCCATTCTTTATTAGAACGGTATGTCGTCGTCCGAGAAACCTTCCGGAGCCTTGGACGGAGCGGATCGCTCGAAGGCGGCGGTCTTGGTGAAATATCCGTCGTCGTCACCGCCGTTATTAGAAGACTTCCCCGGCAGATCGCTCATGTCAAACGTTCCGCCTTTGGCTGCCGTCTGTTTCGGAGCCGGCGTCCGGCCACCGCTGTCGGACGGCACGTACAGGAAGCCGGCCTCGTGGCCGAAGTCGGAAACGGTGACGACCGTCTTGCCGCCGATGCTTCCGAGCTCGCCGATGACCTGGATGAAGTCGCCTTCGCGCAGTCTCGCCTTGAAGGCAGGCACGGAATACTTGTTGGAGACAAGAACTTCGTGGACGGTCGAGAAGACCTTGCTCTCGCCCTTGACGATCATGAACTTGTCGGTTTGCAACGACAGGCGGCAGGTTTCCTGCCCGCTGGCGCTCTTGGCAAACTGGGGCTTGCCGACGACCTTCCCGCCAAGGATGACCTTGTTGGTGCTGGTGATGTAAATATCGGACATGGAAACTCGCTTCCGTTTGGCGTTGTGTAAACATTATAGACCGAATTGGAGTCTTGCAATCGAGTTCTTTAATTTCTGAAAAAATAGGTAAACGTCAACGCAATGATCGGTTCTGGTCTTTAAATATCTGTGGAACCGTGTATATGTGGGCGCGAACAGGAAAGGTGGCCATGGCGACGGTCAAGAAACATTATAGCGAGCGCGCGTGGATCGAAGGCTCGTCGGAAAAGCAGCTCGAAGAAGTGGCTTCGCTCGCTGGCATCCTATCCGTGTCCGGTTTCCCCGATCTTCATCCTGGCAAGAACGGGCCGGTCGGCATGGCCGCGACCGCGACGCGGCTTTACCCGCATCTGGTCGGCAACGACCTCGGTTGCGGATTCGGCCTCTACGATCTCGGCATCCCGGTGCGAAAGCTCAAGGTCGAGAAGGCGGAAGAGCGGATGCGCGGCATCGACTTCTCCGCCCCGGACGACGCGGCTGAACGTCTCGCCGCGGTCGGACTGCCATCCGACCTCTATCCGTCCGCCCTTGGCTCCATTGGCGGCGGCAACCACTTCGCAGAACTGACATGTGTCGATGAGACCTTCGGCGACACGGCGCTCGGAGGAAACGTCATGCTTCTTGTCCATACGGGATCGCGTTCGCTTGGAACCGCCGTTTGGGAACACGTGCTGGGCCTGTCTGACGACATCATGGCCGGCCTCGAGGCCTCCTCGGAACTCGGAGCCGACTGGTTCGCCCGCCACGACCAGTGTGTTGTCTGGGCCGCCCTCAACCGACGCCTGATCGCCGAGACCATCGCCGACGCCCTGCGCGGCGACTGCGAGACGATCTGCGATGTCCCCCACAATCTCGTGGTGGCCGATACGGCAGAGGGTGAAACCGTCTATCGGCATTACAAAGGCGCGTCCCGTCTGCGTCCCGGAGAAAGCGCTCCTGTCGCCGGATCACGAGACAGCCTCAGCCATTTAGTGCGTGCGAGTGGCACCGCCGCCTCCGACTTCGGGATCGCGCACGGGTCCGGTCGCAAGAAAGACCGGGCGTCGATGCACAGCCGCAACGGACTGAAGCGCTCCGAACGCGAGGCGCTGCAAAGAACCCAGTTCGGCGGCCGTGTCATCTGCGACGACAACACCTTGCTCGTTGAAGAGCAGGCCTCCGCTTACAAGAACCCACGCCACATCCTCGACGACCTCGTCGCAGCTGGCCTTGTCGAACCGATCTGCTCCCTCAGGCCGATCGTCACATACAAGAAGGCGTCGGAAACCGACCCCGCCGCTCAGCGACGGGCAGACGAGCGAAAGAAGGGCAGGGACCGCGATGCGCGACGTTAACATCTACATCACGGCCGGCGTCGGCCCCGCAGAGTGCCGGATCGCCCTGTCGCGGTGTCTGGACATCATGGAATCGCGCGCTGGTGTCCTCGGGTGCCTTTTCGAGGTCCAGACACTTTTCGAAGGCGACAAGCACGGTCCAAAGTCGGCGATCGTCAACATCGCTGGCGAGAACGCCGAGACGATGGTGGCCGAATATGTCGGCTCTCTGAAATTCGTGTTCGAAAGCCCGCTGCGTCCCTCGCACGGCCGCAAGAACTGGTTCGTCGGCTGCTCGCGTCTCGACCTCCCCGATACGACAGCCGCAGAACCAGATGAGCGTGATCTCGAGTTCGAGTCGTTCCGTGCAGGCGGACCTGGCGGCCAACACCAGAACAAAACAGACAGCGCGGTGCGGGTACGGCATATCCCGACCGGGATCGCGGTGGTGTCGCGGAAGGAACGTTCGCAACATCAGAACAAGAAAGAGGCCATCCGCATGCTGACCCGCATCCTGGCGGCAGCGGCCACGGAGAAGGCGGAAAAGGGCAAACGCTCGGTCTTCATGTTAAACAAGGATGTCGAACGTGGCAACCCCGTGCAGACCATCCGGCTCTAGCACCTCCGTCTTCGTTTACTTCCGGCTACCCTCGGTGTACCACGGGCCTCCAACCGGAGTGCGCGTATGCTGTTTGTCGATGCCGAGGAAAGTCTGAAATCTATGGAAAGGCAGCCGATGGGCGATTTTTACTCGTCCGTCATGTCGGGCGTGCTGTCGCGGATCGGCAAGGCTAGCGCGTACGTTCTCGACCAGAACGCAACGGCGATGTGCGCCAACGTCTTCTTCTCGCGGCCGTCTTCCATTCTAAACGCGCTTGGCTTTGTCCGACTCCCTATGGAGACGGTTTGGATTGAGTATTCCAACATCGCGACGAGGGAAGCGTTCGCCAAGCTCGGAAACGACAACAAATGGGCGGAAGGCAGTGTATTGATCGAGCGATCCGGGCTGCTGTTGACGCAGAAGGACGGCGCGATCGACATGGAGGCGCTGGCGCAGTTCAGGAAAGACGACGGCCGTATCATCGAGCTGCTGACGGCCAAGTGCAGGTTCGACACCACGCCAGGCATAAAGAGCGATCCAACGGAACGTCGGACACCCATGAAAACGGATCACGGAGCAACAGGGCAAGCCAAGAAATACTACGATCTTCTCGCGCGCGACGAAAACGAACTGGCTGCGAAAGACGAGTTGCGAAGACGGTTCAGCGGCTCGTTGCATGCGGACTGGGTCGCTCTGGTATCCATGATCCCCGGTATTGAAAGCCAGCTCCGAACGACGTTATCCGGTCACATCAGCGACATCTTCAACATGTTCTCTACCCAGGTTTTGCCGTCGCTGATCCTGATGAATTGCCGCAACGCCGTCGAACAGGAATTCGTCCCCGCGCCCGCCAAACTCAACAAGGCGCGGCGCGCCAAAGGGAGGCCAGAGATCGGTCCGTACCACATCGTCAAGCTGAAGCTGCGGCCGAAAGTGAGGCGGATGTACGAACAGAACGGCTACTCCGGAGTCCAGATTTCCGGAGGTCTTGTCGTCGGACATTTCAAAGTACGACGAACAGGGGTCTATTGGTGGAGCGGACATCTGCGCCGTGGTGGTCCCGCAAGCAATGCCCCGAGGACCGTTCATATGGTCACACGATAGCGTCCAACCACTCCATGTGCTGTTTGAGTTCCTTGCGGCTGGCCGCAAGCGCTGCGAGACGCTCTTCCTGCTCCGCTGCAAGGGGAACTTCTGTCGTTCCTGTCCTCAATCCAGCGGCTGCCGCTTCCCGTGCCACCCCACAGGCGGCATCTAGGTCGAGGTCGGAAAATGCGGGCGCGTCTTCGGACAGGAGATCGAGAAGCGTCATCCAGCCACGCTCGACGACTGCCGCCGCCTCGTCGTGTACGGCTCGCGCCGCCATTGCGGCATCCTCAAGCGCTCGCCGGGAAGCGTCGATCTTGGCTTCCGCTTCGGAGATCGCCTCGCGCGCTCCCGTAAGCCATGCATCCCGCTCGGCCGGATAAGCGAGGGTCCGCTTGTAGTTGTCCAGTCCCTCTCCAAATCTCGACCATTTCGCCACGAGACGGTCCGAGAAGGAGAACCTCTTTTCCGGCCGCTTCGCGTTCCTTCTGAGGAGATGGGAGAAGATCGGGTCGCTTTCGAAGCCCGCCCTCCTGACCGCAGCCAGTTCTTCCCCGCCGTCCCGTTCGATCTTCTGGACGCTGGCCTTGAGGTGGTAGATATAAGGCCCCCATTCTCCGACCACCGCATCGTGGCGGTCGTCGGCCGAACTCCTTGGCGTCTCCGCCCTCGCCACTGCCGAAGCTTCCTCGATCACCCGGATCGTCTCATGGACCTCGTTTCGCCACGCGACGGCTCTTGCCGCCAATGCCTCGGTGTCGATCACCACTTCCGTGTCCTCGACGTCGACGCACTGGCGAATGGCCGCGATCCGTGTGTCTACCAGAGCGGTCGCGGCGTCGAACACGGCCAACGCCTTGGCCTTGGCGTTCGCGTCGATGCCGCCTTTGCCGAGGAAAGCTCCGTGTCTTTTCATGTCGACAATGATGTCCGTCATCGTATCAGAATCCCGTGATCGTTTCGCCGTCGGTCTTTATGCTCCAGACCGGCGTTATGCGGCCGACCGGCTTCAATCCGACGACCATGTTTGCTATGCGTCCATCGTCCTTCTTGTCGGCGGACAGCTCGGCGAAGGTCTTCTCGTCCACCTGGAGCGCGAACTTCGCGCCCGAGACGATCTTGCCGCTGTCGGCATCGCGGACGGCCCAGTTGACGGGCTCGCCGTCTACCACCGCTTCGACGACGACGAAGAACTGCTTGGTCTTGGGGTCGTCGACGAGGGAACGCCAGAATCCCGGCTTCTCTCCCTTGCGATCGACAATCTTGAACTCGATGAGCGTCGAAAGGGTCGCGTCGAACATGTCGAGTTCCGCCTTGGCGGCCTTGCTCCCCGTTTTGTCGCCCTTGGCCGTGAATTCCTTGAGCCTGGCTTCCAGTCGGCCACGGACCTTGGCGTCTTCCGCCGACAATTCCAGGGCCTTCGGCGTATCGGAGATCGCAGCTGCCACCGAAATCTCCGGCTTGGCGACGACATCGGGCTTTGCCTCGCCCAATGCCGTTTCGATGCTGTCCGCGCGAATACCAAGCGTGTCCACGGCGGCGGCGATTTCGCCGATATCCACCGCGTTCATGTCGGCTGTAACCCCCGGAACCGCTGGCAAGGGCGCGTCGGCTTGCTTTTCGATGAGGGGTTCTTTCGCCGTGGCTGCGACGTCCGGAGCGGCGCTTTCTTCCTTCGGCGCGACGACAGATGGCAACGGCACCGTCTTCACGACAGTCACCGGTACGGCGAGCGGAGGAGGTTCATGCGCAACGTCGGAAATCTCGACTTCGGTCTCTGTCGCCGCCGGAGCGACCGCGACCTTCGCCTCTTCGCCCGAGACCTTGCCGCTTCGCTCCAACGTCATCGCGCCAGCCAAGACCCCAAGTCCGACCACTGATACTGCCGCGAATTGCGGAACCCGTTTGATCGCGGCAAGGGCGACGAGACGTCTAACGCCCTTGAGCGGACGATGCGGAGCAAAGTCATCGACGCTTGGCGGCGGCGGCACTGGAGATTTCACAGGCTTCTGTTGGTTCATGGCTGACCGTGTCTTTCAATATCCACCAATGGTGTCTTGGGAGACGTTGCTATGTCAACAAGGTTGCCCCTGAAAATGAAGACACGAGAAGCAGGGCCGGTGAGGGCGGTCCATGGAGTATCGAGTATGGCGAAAGGCCCCACCGACAACTCGACGACGAGTGCTGGCGAGGCCTTTTCTCATGCGACTGCGAGTATGACTGGCGGAGACGTCAGAGCGCTGCCAGTCCTCCTTTTCGGAAGTCCGCCAGCCAGAGATAGACGTTCCCGAGCGGCACCTTGTTTTCCTCGGCCGCCTGATTGTAATCGTGTCCCGAATACAAAGAGGCCATCACCCGGAGCTTGATTGCCCTTTCTCCGGTTGCGTGTTCTGCCTGGGTCTCCAGAAGCTTGGTATGGAAGCCGTTGGGCAGCGGTACGTGGAAATGGTAGGCGGAAGGGTTTTTCGCTGGCTTCGATGAGGCTTTCGGCATCTTGAGTTCGGATACCGACTTCATCTTGGCTTTGACCGGAGCCTTGGTCTTGATCTTGGCGGCTGCGGTCGATTTTGACTTGGATGCTGGTGCTTTTTTGGTGGGCGCATGCGATTTCGAAACCATTTGTTCCTCCATCACGGATGTTTACGGGGGGAGAATGGCATATTAGATAATTGAAAACAATCGGGGGCGACATTGCGCCCTTCAGGTGACCCCCTGGTTCCGTAGCTGGCATAATGTGCGGAGGGTCCCCCCAACGCAAAGAGACCCCGGACGATGCCGGGGTCTCGATCTTAGTGACTGGTCGGTCAGTTGGCGACGGCCGCCTTCTTCGAACTCTGGAAGTCGACCTTGCCGGTGCCGAGGACGGGGACCTTGCCGATGATCACAGCCGACGGAACCACCAGTTCCTGGAGACCCTTCGCCTTGGCCGCCGTCTTGATCTCCTGGAGCGTCGCGTCTGACTTTTCGGTCAGGACGACGATCTTTTCGCCCTTCTTGGCGTCCAGCAGGTTCACGGCGACCGAGAGCGTACCGGGCCAGATGGAGTTCACCAGCGTCTGCACTTCGGCCAGCGATACCTTTTCGCCCGCGATGTTGGCGAAGCGGCCGGCGCGGTCGACGATGGTCACGAAGCCCTCGGCGTCGATCACCACGACGTCACCCGTGTCGTGCCAGCCATCCTTCGGCGGCTGGAGGACGCCCGGTTCCGACTCCTTGAGGTAGCCCATCATGACGTTCGGGCCGCGGATGAGAAGCTGACCACCCGTCGGCCAGCCGTCAAACGGCTCGAGGCGATGTTCGATGCCCGGCATGAGCCTGCCGACCGACCCCGGCTTGTTGAACATGGGGGTGTTGATCGCGACGATCGGGGCCGCCTCGGTGACGCCGTAACCTTCGAGGATGCGGATGCCGAACTTCGACATGTAGGTCTGGCGGGTCGAGTCGTAGACCTTCTCTGCGCCGGCGAAGATGTAGCGGATCGAGCGGAAGTCGTAGGCGTTGGCGGTCTTCGCGTATCCGTTCAGGAACGTGTCGGTCCCGAAGATGATCGTGGCATTGGACGAGTAGATCAGCTCGGGAACGATGCGGTAGTGAAGCGGCGACGGGTAGAGGTAGACGCAGACACCCGAAACGACCGGCAGAACGAGCCCCCCCGTGAGGCCGAAGGCATGGAACAAAGGGAGAACATTGAACAGCTTGTCGGCGGGCGAGAAGTCGATCCGCGCCGATGCCTGGGTCTCGTTGGCCAGCACGTTGGCATGGGAAAGCGCGACGCCCTTTGGCAGGCTTTCCGAACCGGAAGTGTAGAGGACGACCGCCATGTCGTCCGCTTTGCGGGCCACGAGCGGACGGCGCTTCATCACAGCGGCCACCAGCTTGTCGACCAGCGAGACCGAAGCGCGGACGTCCTCCGTGTAGACGATCTCGACGATCTTGGACATTTCGGCGACGAGGCCCTCGAGCTTGGCCTTCTCGACAAAGGCGCGCGAGGTCAGGACAACCCTTGTCTGCGAAGCTCGGCAGGCGGCAAGGACGCCGTTCGTGCCGGCGGTGAAGTTGATCATCGACGGAACCTTGCCCGACGAAATCACGCCGAGGAAGACCGCGGCAGAACCTGTGGAGTTCGGCAACATGACGCCGACGAGCTGTTCCTTCGCGAACATCTTGCTGAACTTTGCGCCCAGAAGACGCGCGGCGGTCAGCAGCGTGCCGTAGGTCATGTCTCCGGACAGCGGGTCTTGAAGGATGACCTTCTTGTGACCATAGGCGTCGGCGGCCTTGATGACCTCTTCGATGATCGTGCCGGTCTTGCGCGATGTCTGGAAGACCAGATCGGACATGACGTCGTAGAGCGCTGAGCCGGCTTCCTGACGGCGGCGGCGGCCCTTGAGCTGCGGATCGACGGACAGAGGTGCCGGCGACAGGATGGTCACTTTGACCTTCGGGAACAGGCTCTTGGCGATCTGGTCGGGCTTGAGGCGGGAGAAGTGGGTCCGCTCGAGGCCGTCGATGCGGATCGGCACGATCGGGACGCCCGTTTTGTCGGCAACAAGCGCCGCGCCGTCATAGATTTTCATGAGCGTTCCGGTGACCGTGATGCGGCCCTCGGGGAAGATCGCGACCGGGCGTCCGCTTTCGACGACGCGGATCAGGCTGCGTGTCGCCATCGGCTTCGACGGATCGAGCGGCAGGGCGTTGACGATCTTGAGGAACGGCTTGACCCACCACTTCTTGGCGATGTCGGCGTTGATGGCGAATACCGGGTTGAGGTCGGTAAGGGCCATGGCGAGCGCGGCGTCGAGGAAGGAAACGTGGGTGAGAGCGAGAACCGGATTGAGGCCTGCGTTGTCGAGGTTTTCGATACCCTTCACTTCCAGACGGTAGAGGACCCTGAAGAGAACGAACAGGAAGTCGCGCAGCGCCTTGGTCGGCAGGAATACGAACATGGCGACCGAAGCGGCGATGCAGAGGACGCCGAGGACGGCGGAGACGAAGCCGATCGACGCGCCGGCTGCCTGAAGACCGCCGATCAGGGCGGCACCCGCCGCGATGAAGGCAGCGTTCAAGATATTATTGGCTGCCACGACGCGCGCTCGACGTTCGTTGCCTGCCCACGCCTGGATGGCCGCGAAAGTCGGAACCGACACGAACGCGCCGAAGAAAGCCATCATCGAGATGTCGAAGGCGAGACGGATCGACGTCGACATGGAGAAGAAGTCGACGAGGCCGATTGTCTTGGCGGCTTCCGGCGCGAGGCTTGTGGCGTAGCCGAAGTCCAGCGCGAAGAGGCCGGCGATGAAGGTTCCGAAGACTGCGGGAAGAAGGATGATGCGGCCACCGGAGAGCCATGCGGCGGCAGCCGAGCCGAGCGCGATGGAGACGGCGAAGATCGCCATGTATGCGGTGACGGCCGTTTCATCTCCACCGAGCGACTGAACGGCCGGGGGCAGGATGGAAAGCGTGATCGCGCCGACGAACCAGAAGAACGACACCATCAGCGACGCGCGCAGCAGGCGGCTGTCGCGGCCCAGTTCCCGCAGATAGCGGATCGAGGAACGGAGGACGTTGAGGTCGATCGTCAAAGTCGGATCGGCGGCCTTGGTCGACGGTATCATGCGGCTGACGGCGTAGCATCCGATGGCGAACACGACGATCAGCGTCGCGAACGGGGCTGTTGCCGTTTGGGCGACCTTGAAGGTCACTCCCGCGAACACGGTGCCGACGAGAATGGCCACGAACGTCGCTCCTTCGATCCAGGCGTTCGCCTTGCTAAGCTTGTCGAGCGGTAGGTGGTCCGGGAGGATTCCGTACTTGAGCGGACCGAACAACGCCGATCCGACACCGAACAGGAACACAGCGGTCATCATGACCGGAACCGAATGCATCGAGAAGCCAACCGCGGCGACGATGGCAGCGCCGATCTCGAGGAACTTCAGCTTGCGGGCGACCCATGCCTTGTCGAACTTGTCGCCCAGCTCGCCGCCGAGGCCGGAGAGAAGGACAAAGGGAAGCATGAAGATCGCGCCTGCGGCGGTGATATAAACCGCGCCCGACTGGTGGCCGATGGTGGCCAATACGAAGAAGGTTAGGAAGGACTTTAGGTAGTTATCATTGAAGGCGGCAAGAGCCTGCGTAAGGAAGAGGGGCATGAACCTCTTCGAGAAAATCGTACTGTCGGACATATTCGTTTGGACCCTGTTGACTGCTCGTCGCTGTCGGGCGTTAAATTAACGGTAACAGCGTTATCCATCAGTCTGTGACCAGACCCCATCGGCCGCAAGATAAAAAATAACAGTGTGATCTCTATTTTTGGAGTACGGAAATGCCCGCGATGAGTCAGGAGCAAATCGACGCCAGGAGGCGGATGATAATCGATGCCGCCGAGGCGCAGATCGCGCAATCTGGCCTGGCGTCTGTTTCCGCCCGCACGGTGGCCAAGAACGTCGGTTTCTCGACGGGCCTGATCTACGCCCACTTCGATGATTTCGACGAGGTCATCCTGCGGGCGAACTCCCGTTTCATCGCCAAGCTTGATGCGGCACTGGCCGAAGCGTCAATCCCCTCGGCGTCCGTGACTGACACATATGTGGCGTTGGCGCTCACATATCTGCGGGTCGGCCTGGAGCATCGACGTCAGTGGGCGGCTCTCTTCGAGCATCGGATGGCGGAGGGGAAGTCGCTCCCCGAATGGCATCTGGAGGAACATCTTCGCATGTTCAGACATATCGCCGAGCCGCTGCGTGAGCTGGCACCGAAACTCTCTGAGGGGGAACGCTATTCGTTGGCGCGGGCGATATACTCGGCCGTCCACGGGGTCGTCTCTCTGAGTATAGAAACCAGACTGGGTGAAGTTCCGGTGGAAGAATTGAAGCGCCAGCTGACCTTGATCGTCACGTCGCTGGTCGCCGGCCTTGAGAAGACCTTAGCCGGGTAACGTACCGTTAAAGCGTCACCCACTGGTCGCGTGTCTCAGATGCCTTGACGGCCAGCGGCAGGAGTTTCGCCACGATCGTCGCTCCCGCCTCCCGCCTATGCACACCCGTGAGAAGTCGCCCGCCTGCGAGGTGGTAGCAGCCGCCCGGCACGAACCTGACGAGAAAGCCGCCGTCTTCGGCAGCGGCCTTCGCTTTCCGCTGGCGTCGCGGTGCCATCGCGTCAGAGCCTCGCGTTGACGGTGCTGACGCCAGGCTTGATGCGGTAGTGTTCGGACGGTCGCGACGACCGTGGATTGGGCTTGATTCCGACCAGCTCCAGCATCTCGTTCTCGATCACCTTGCGGCGGAAGTTCTGTCCAAGGGATTTCGTACCGACCACCTTGGAGTAGACCTCGTTGAGCTCGGGGATCGTGAACTCGTCTTCGAGCAAGTAGGCTGGCAGCACGGACCATGCTCCCTTGCCGCGCAGACGCTCGACGGCCGCCTCGACCATGTCGTTGTGGTCGAAGGGCAGATCGGGGACCTTGTCCACGGGAACGAGCACCAGTCCGTGGGAGAGGGCGTCGGCGGCGATCAGTTTCGCCAGCGGCACCAGTGCGATATAGGTGACGCTGATCGACGGCCATCGCGTGTCGCGCGGTCCACCCTTTTTGTTGGTCGCCCCCGAGAAGCTATAGAGCTGTTCGAAGTAGATGTCGGACAGCCCGGCTTTGTCGCGTAGCGAGCGCGTCACCACCGCTTCGAGATTGGCGTCCTTGTTTCCGTCCATGATCGCGCCGACGAGCGCGAGCCGGCCGTGTTCGAACGCGGCTTCGCGGGGAGCCAAGGCGATATGCAGTCCGTCTTCCTTCAAGGTGATCAGGACCGTATCCACGTTGACCTTGACTTCGCCGTGTCCGCTGCGCGGCTCCGTGCTGGCTTTGTCCGGCGTTGTTCCGAACCCGTGGGCAGTAGCTTCCGACGCAAGTGACATGACGTTTCCTTTTCCCAAAAAAATTCCGTTCCAAGGGTGTAGCATGGGGTGGTCCGCAAAGCAAAGTTTAAAATACACTTTGCACTTTACAAGCGCTTCGCCGTATGCAAGTCTGTAATCACCAAAGGTAAGCCGCAGCGAGAAAGCCGTCCGTCAAGGTCCGCACGTCGCCGGGAAACCAAGATCACCCAAGGAACACAATGATGGACGCTGTCGAGATACTCTCGATCGGCGAGGGCGAAGCTTTGTCGCTTTTCCCTGGGCCGAAGTCTTCGATTAAAAAGCGCTTCCGCGAGCTTGCCCAGGCATGGCATCCGGACGTCAACAGGCATCCCAAGGCCCTTGAGGTCTTCGCCCACATCAGCCGTCTGCACGATATCGCGACGGGCCGCGCGAAAACCTCGGCCACAGCGCCGCGGCCGGCCGCTGCGAAGACCTGGAAGCTTATGGATACGGGCGAGATCGCGGTTCGCGCCAAGGCGGTCCACAAGGGGCCGCTCGGTGACGTGATCGTGACCTCTGGAACCGTCGCGTACGAGACGGTGACGGGCTTCGAAGACGTCGCGGACGCCGAAGAGGCTGCCGTCGGGTCGTTCCGCTACGCATCGGACGCGATGAAGAAGGCGATGGAACACTTCCTGCCCCGCTTCAAGCGCCGGATCGACGCCGTCGGGATGAGGGTCAACGTCTTCCACAGGCCCGCCGACACCGTCCTGCTGACGGACCTCGCCCGGCACATGGGAGGGCGTGTCCCGCCAAAGCATGTCGCCTGGATCGTTTCGTCGCTCGAAAACATGGCCTGCTACCTGAATTACCTCGGTGTCTGCCACGGCGCGATATCGGCGGAGAACGTCCTCGTCAGCCCCGCCATGCATTCGATCATCCTCGTCGGCGGATGGGGATATGCGACACCCTTCGGCAAGCGGCCCAAGGCCCTGCCGGAGCGGACACTTTCCCTCGTCCCGCGCCTTGCGGTGGCGGGTGAGACGGCCGACCCCAAGGTCGACCTGGCCCTGATCAGGGCAACGGCGATGGAACTCCTGGGAACGTCGGGTGGCGGCGGTCTCACGCTGATGAAGGACGTTCCGGATGCCCTGCGCATGTGGCTTTCCCTGCCTCCCGGGGAAAACGCCGTCGAGGACTACCAATCCTGGGAGAGGTGCCTCGTGGAATCCTTCGGGCCACGGAAGTTCGTGAAACTGGAAGTCAATCCGGCCGACGTCTACGCGGCCAAGTGAAAAAGGAGCTTTGAAATGGGTAACAGCAGAATGAATTCGCAGGATTGGGCGAGCTATAACTCGACGCACACTGCGGGAAAGACAAGGTCGCAGGCATTCGGCGTCAGGGAAATGCAGGATGCCTACAATCCTGCGAAGATTTCGGTTCGCGAAAGCCGGGACTCGGCGGCCAATCCGAACTCCACGCCGATTATCCTCGGATGCGACGTAACCGGCTCGATGGGCATGATCGCCGATCAGCTCGTGCGTACAGACCTCATCAAGATCGCCGAGGGTATCTACGACCGCAAACCCATTCCCGACCCCCATATCGCTGTCCTCGCGATCGGTGATGCCGAGACCGACAGGGCCCCACTTCAGGCGACGCAGTTCGAAGCTTCGGTCGCGCTTGGATCGCAGCTTCAGGGCCTCTACCTGGAGGGGAACGGGGGCGGCAACGATGGTGAAAGTTACTCGCTCGCACACCTTTTCGCCGCCACGAAGACGGTATCGGATTCGATCGAAAAACGGGGCACAAAAGGCGTCTTGATTACGATCGGTGACGAACCTATCCACGACGACATCGACGGCGACCACCTCGCCAGGATCATGGGCGCGCAGTTCTCGCAATCGATGACCAAGCGCCAATGCGTCGATCTCGCAAGCCAAACTTACGAAGTCTTTCATATCGTCCTGGCGAACGAAGGGTATGCAAGCCGCGGCCTGCGTCGCGTCCTCGAAACCTGGAACGAAATCCTACCGCAGCGTGTCATCCAGCTCGCCGATGTCACCAAGCTGTCAGAGGCCATCGTCTCGATCCTGCAGGTGATCAACGGCGAGCGGAAGGAAGACGTCGCGGCGTCGTGGGGCAGCGGCAGTTCGATGGTCATCTTCAACGCCATCAAGGACCTCGCCGTCACCAAGCGCAACAAGGGAGTGTCGAGGCTCGCCTGAGCCCCGGCATTCCCAGATTCTCAAAGAAAGGAGACGACAATGGGTGGTGGAAGATGGACAGCGACTGATTGGAACACCTACTCGACGGCGAAGGTCAGCGGAAAGACCACGTCGCAGGTGTTCACGGCAACCGGCATGAAGCCGGAATTCGACCCGGCCATCGTACAGTTCCGCGAAAGCCGGGATTCGGTCGACAATCCGAAATCGCGTCCGATCATCCTCGGATGCGACGTCACGGGATCGATGGGCATGGTTGCGGACACCCTGATCCGCGGCGGCATCAACGATCTCGCCACGGACATCCAGGCGACGAAGGGGATCGGCGATCCCCACGTCATGGTCATGGCGATCGGCGACGCATACTCGGACAAGGCACCGTTGCAGGTCACCCAGTTCGAGGCGGATATCCGGATCGCGCAGCAGACAGGGGACATCTGGCTTGAAAAGGGCGGCGGTATCAACAGCGGGGAGTCCTACGCGCTTGCCCACCTGTTCGCCGCCAAGAAGGTTGTGGCCGACGCCTTCAAGCGCGGACAGAAGGGCTTTCTCTTCACCATCGGCGACGAACCCCCGGTCGGCGTCACCAAGAAGCAGGCAAAGGACTTCCTCGGGATCGATATCGTGTCCGATCTGTCGGCTGCCCAATGCGCTGCGCTCGCGATGTCGGATTGGGCCGTGTACCACGTGATCCTGACCAATGAAGGCTACTGCGCCAGCGGCGGCCGGGAAGCCGTCCTGAAGGCCTGGGAGAAGGTTCTCCCGCAGCGACTGATCCTTCTCGACGACATCACGAAGCTTTCGGAAGCCGTCGTCGCGGCCATCCGCATCGCCGACGGAGCCTCTAAGGCCTCGACCTGCAAGTCGGTCGCCGTCGCAAACGCGGTCGGCTCACTGGTCGAACGTGGCACGCCTTCGGGAGGCGTCGCGCGCCTCGCCTGACGCATTGACAGCACCGATTGACGACAAGACCCGGACGGGTGGTCCGCCCGGGTGACGGCGGAGCCGTGTCCGGTTCCGCGATAGCGAAAGGAACGGGACAATGGCGAAGACGAAGAAGGCATTGGCGGTCATCGGAGCCGCGTACGGCGACGAAGGCAAGGGCCTCATGACAGACAAGCTTGTATGGGAATGCGGCGCGCGTCTGGTCGTGCGGACAAACGGCGGTGCGCAGGCAGGCCACACCGTGACGACGCCGGACGGAAAACGCCATGTCTTCAGTCACCTCGGTTCCGGCGCTCTTGCGGGAGCGAGGACCCATCTCGCACAGTACTTTGTCGCTCATCCGATGTTCTTCCTCGGCGAGCGGGAGCGTGTCTTGTCGCTTGGCGGCGAAGTCGGAATGTCTGCCGATCCCCGGGTGGTCGTGACGACCCCCTTCGACATCCTGGTCAACCAGATCGTGGAAGAGGCCCGCGGGATCGCCCGCCACGGTAGCTGCGGAATGGGTTTTGGCGAAACGATCGAACGGAACCTCCGACCCGATCTGGCCCTGTCTGTCGCCGATCTCACCGCGAGCCGACTTGGCATTGTGTCGAAGCTCGAGCGGATCAGGAGGAACTGGGTTCCAGAACGTTTGCTGGCTCTGGGCATTCTCGAAATGCCCGAGCGCTTCAAGGACATCCTGAAAGACGATGCCGTCATGCGTCGCTTTCTCGACGACTGCGATGCCTTCGTGGAAGCAGTCGACGTTATGGGCGATGCCGACATCGGCGACGGTATCGTCTTCGAGGGCGCACAGGGATTGCTGCTCGATCAGGACTACGGCGCGTTCCCGCATGTGACCCGTTCGAACACGGGCATCCTCAACATGGCGAGTGTCGCCCGCGAGGCCGGCATCGGCACCATCGACGCTACCTACGCGACACGAGCCTATACCACTCGGCATGGAGCGGGTCCGCTCGCGCACGACGGCGATGTCATGGACTACGTCGAGATCGTCGATCCGACCAACATCCACAACGACTGGCAGGGGACAATCAGGGCTGCCCCTCTCGACCTGGATGTCCTGGCTGGCGCGATCCGGTACGACATGGCGCGCGCCGAAGGTATCGACCTCAGCGCCTCGATCGCCGTCACCTGCCTCGATCAGGTAGATGGAGCGGCAGCCCTGTACGCCGGCGACGAGCGGAAGACGGTCTCGGCGAACGGTCTTCTGGAAGCTGTCTGTGATGCGACTGGGCTCGGCGTTTCCTTCGTCTCCGAAGGACCCACCAGGGCAGCCGTGAGCAAAACAAGGAAGGCGCTCGCCGCCTAAGACCTGCGAGCGCCTTGGCGAAGATTGGCGGTCATTCATCTCCGCAAAGAAAAGCCCACCGGCCGTGGAGCCGCTACCCTCGCCGATACACTCGGGGGATACGCCCGTGAACGCGACGCCCGACTACTCGCGGCTCAGGCCGAAATCGATGCGGAAATCGAACGGAGGAACGGTTCATCTGGTTCGATGACGTCTCCGCTCGATAAAAGACCGGGAACTTGATCTGGCGGCAAGGTTCCGTCACTATCCGGCTGGCGGCACCGGGTTGTCCTTTGCCATTGCCGCATGGAAACTCGATACCATCGGGCGGCACAGTGACGAACCGCGGGAGAACGCCATGAGTACGGGCCAGGAATGTATGATATTCGAACACGAACCCGGCGAGTGGTACTACGCGCTCGAGAGCGCGTTCAGCGATGGCGACGAATTCGATTGGCGTGAACAGGCAAGCGCCTATGGTCCTTTCCCGACTTATGATGCCGCCTGCCGACACCTTTCCGACAATCACGCGAACCCCGGCGGCCACACGATGTGGGAACATGCCGATTTCGCCCGGGAACGGGACGACGTCACCGACAGGCTGGTCGCTGAGGCGGCTGCAAACATGAAGATGTTCGAGCGTCCGTCCTACTCCTACCGGGCTTGGTAGGCGATACTACGCGGCCTCCCGACCGTTCCTGATGCGCGTGATGGCGTCCTCGATGGTCGGATGGCTTTCGGTCATCTTTCCATCTCGATGATGCCGCTTTTCGAAATGAAGCTTCAGCCGATCCACGCCGGCCGGGGAAATCCGGAAGCGGATCGATCGGTCGTGCGCCATCACCACCGCACGGGTCAGTCCGTCGTAGTCGTAGGACATCGCCCAATTCCCCTCCGGCACGCCGATCTTGATGCCGTGACGGTCCGGTTTGATCTTCCCGTCGATATGGTGAAATCCGTAAAAAAGGTCCGCGAGCATCTTCGCGCAACACCACTGATCGTCGGACATCCAAGGCTCCCGGTAGAAAAGGTCGTGATCTTCGGACATTTCACTATCTCATGAGTTTGGTTCGCGCAGCAGCCGAACTGACGTCTTTATTTAATTCTGACGGGTTGCCCGCCCGCCGTCAATATTCTTGTGTTCAGCCATGCCTGAAACGCGACGTGTCGTTTTAATTCAAGAACTCAGTTGACGACTTCAAATTTGTAGACGCCAAATAAGAGCATCAGCTCAATCGAAGTCTTTAATTTGCCCCGCTTCAGCATTCACCCCGACATCTGCTCGACCGACGGATGGCGCGAAGCCATCGACCGCATCGACCCCGAATTTATGCCCAATCTCGAACTAGCCCTCCGTCGGATGGACTTCGCGACCTGCTTCGACAAGGATTCCGAAGAGGCCACGAAGGTCGGCCAAAAGGTCCTCTCTCCGGTCATCATGAACCAGCAGATAGAAAACACGCTGGTGCTGCGCGGTTTCGAAAAGAAGCTCACCTCGGAAAACTACTATCCCGAGACCACGGCCGACTCCAAGCGGCTGCGCGACATCCCGCACAAGGATCGGAAGGCGTTTCTCGCACAGGAGGCGATCCCTTATCAGGAAGGCTGGATAGAAGGCGACTTCTTCAAGAAGGGTCTTCTGCTGGAGGTCCAGTTCGGCAAGTATCCGTTCGTCGACTGGGACATCGACAAGTCCATCCAGTTTTTCCGGCGCAACCGGATCATAGGCGGCTGTGTTCTTGTTCCCATGCCGTCCACACAGTCTCTCATGTCGACTGGCCCAGCCAACTGGCAAACCGCCCAATGGATGTTTTACGAAAAGTATTTGGACCTGACTCTCGAGTTTCCGCTCGCCCTTATCGGACTTGAGGTCGATCTGTCTGGACCGCTTCCGAAAGGTGCGAAGAAGCCCAAGCCGCAGAAGGTCGACAACCAGCTCTGCTTCGCTTGCTGATCGTTCCCACTGAATCAAAATCTAACCCGACAGCATGTTTCCGTCCAGCCAAACAATCCGTTGGCTAGGCGGTCGGCTGTGCGATGTGCTCAGGCGCTGTCGGCCGCCATACCTCCAGGCTCAAGACGCCGACTCTGACCCGTTGACATAAGATGAGGGGTCCAGGATCGTGTCGGACATCGAATAGATTCACAGGATGCCAATGAAACTCGCCCTCAATCTACCGGTCCTGCTGTCGGCGCGGCCCCCAGGTTCTAGGACCGTCCGGGATATCCACTTGACGAGCCGGCGCGAGTTCGAAATCCGCGAAGACAGTCGGCGTGAGTGCGATCAGGCTTACAGGATGATAGACAGCTCCGGCGCTGGCACTGGCAAGTTCGATCTGCTGTCGGTCGGCGGGCGTCTTCTCCGCAACCTCGGCCCGGCCGATGAAGCGTTGGATCGCTACTTCTCCGCGCCGTTTTCGTCCTTGCTCGAAGACCACTACGCCAGCTTCGGGATCAACGTCCAGTTCGAGGGTCGGCTCCGCCTGCAACAGCAACTGGGACTACGCAGTCGCAAGACCTGGCCGCCACCGGCCGCAGGCGGTGACAGCCGCAACGACACGTACCTCGAAGACGTGATCGCTTCGTTCCAAGAGATCAACGTCGCGGAGTACGGGGAGGCCGTCCTGACGACCGGCCGCGTCGCTTCCGCGCTGGCCGTCATCGATGGTGAATTGTGGTGCGAGACGCCGCCTCCATGCCTGGCGGTCGGGATCGTCGAATGGTATCCAGGACGACACCAAGTCTACAGGCAGGCGGATTTCGCCTGGGAGATTCCCGGCTTCCACTACGGAGCAACTTGCCGTCGCTTCCAGATCGACGATTACGCAGGAAGCGAAGCGTACATGCGGGAACTCTTCGATACGAGAGGCGACCCCAAAACGTCGATGGACAATCCGCCATTGCCAGAAGTTTCCCGTCTCGGCCCCGCTGTCGATCTCAACGAAGACTACGAGCATCCCCGCCGGATTTCCCGCGACCTAGCCCACGCGTGCGTCACGACGGCCTTCAAGAAGCCAGACCTGGCGGATGGGTTCTCGGACGATCAGCATCAGCTGCTCGTCCGCTGTAAACAGAGCCTGTTGGCAGAGAACTACCTGCTCGGAGAGCGTTTCGACGTGGTCGACCGTGGTCTCGACCTGCTTGAAATCTGGCGGCACCTCGGACGGCCGAAGGCTGGAGAGGTGCTGCAACTGGTCCCCGCAAAGCTCTTGGACCAGTATCTCGAGAAAACCCTCGAGGATACGGTTCCGGTCAACGTGATGCCACGGCCTGCGCCGCTCACGCCCGGGCCTTAGGCAACCATGTCCAAATTGTCGAAGCCAGGGAAGTATCGGGCGATCAGAGCGTTGCCAGGTACGCAGTAACACTCGCCGCCTGCGACACCGATCAGTACACCGACCAAGGCATTGGCCAGAGGAGAAATGATCGATGCGCCGCCGTCGCCTTTCTGGGCGATGACGACCTCTTCGTGTTCCGACTTGACCGAGACGGCACCGTCGTACGTTTTTACGCCGCCATCCGGTGTTGCCAAGGAGAAGGGGCCGTCGACGGATACGACACGTCCCGCGGTCGTTGCCATGCCGTCACGCTTCAGCACCTTTTGACCGAGAAAGTCCATTGGATCGGCCTGTCGAACGCGAAGGCTTTTCTCGACCTGAACCGGTGCGTAGGCAAAGAACCGTACAAGACGGACTATTTCGGTGACATCGACGCGCGCATTGTCGTCTCCTGGTCGATGATCGGCCACGATCTCGCCCACGAGCAGTCCCGTACCCGCCTGGAATACTTTCTTCTCTCCCTCGAAGACATAGGCCGGCACGAAGGTGTACCAGTTGCCTTCGCATCGAATAACGGGGCCGACGGCACACCGCCGACCAGCCGAGTTTTCGAGAACCGCTCCTGGGAAAATCTGCATACGCTATCCTCGCGCGCGTTGAAAATCAAGACCTCGATTGGTATTCACCTTCGCATGCTGTGTCAATGGAAGACTCCGGTTCGAAATCTCGCCGACAATTGCCTAGTTACAATTGGCTGGTTTCCAGCTCCCGTGGAGGCCACTATACGATCTGACACGCCGCTGAAGGGGAGCTATGATGCCCAATGAAATGCCCGATCTCGCAGACTTCACGCTGCTGACCAGCAACGCCGACAAAATCAGGGAATTCTCGAGGTTCGGACTTTCGAACCTGACGTTCGCGAAAGGGCAGGACATCGAGGAAGTCGACGGCACACCTGACGAAGTCATCGTCTACAAGGCGATCGCTGCCGGGGGCATGTGCATCGTTGAAGACAGCGTCGTTCTGATCGACGGCGAGCCTATGGTGGACATCCGTTGGAAGCGAGCTGAACTTGGGGCCTTGGTCGGTAAGCCTATCGACTTCGAGGTCAGGCTCGGCGTCAACGACGGATCGGCAATCCATGTCTTCAAGGGCAGGGTATCCGGGCGCATTGTGGAACCGAGAGGCGAGGGCGGCTTCGGGTTCGATGCGTTTTTCGAAGTCGACGGCATCGATATGACGCTTGCCGAACTGGAATCGAACGGCCTCAAGGACGCCCACAATCCGAGACTGGCGGCGATCAAGCAGCTGCTTTCCTGGGAACCCGATTTCTCGACCGATCTGACATCCGTTCCGACTTGGCGCGGCCCTATGCAGGGACACTGAGGAAAACGACTACGCAAGACAACATAGTTGCTTGCGCCGCCGCTGCGTACTATCCGCCGAACATAGGAAAAATCGATGCGTCCAATCTCGAAAGTCAGCTCCCAGGAAGTCACAAGCGTCTTGCGCGGCCTAGCCGCAAATCCGGCACCTTTCGTTCCTGACGAGAGCTTCGCCTGCCTGACGGTGGATGAAGGCAACGTGGCTGACTATGCCGTCGAGAAGGTCTTCGCAGTGGTCGACCAGATGACACTGATGCGGCTTCAGACAAGGGCAGGGATGGAGCCGCTTTCCGGTTTCGGTATGACGCTGCATCCGGCGTTGTTCACGTCGAGAGACGCTGCGGAAGAGGTTCTCGAGACGATGTACGCTAAGGGCGGTCCGTACACGATCATGGAGGCGGACTTCGAGGGAATCCCGGCCAAATCACTCGGTTTGAAGCTGAACGACGACGGTTCCCTTCGGTATTTCGCTGTCGTCGCGCGCATCAAGGGAAGCCTGTTCTCGGAATCTCCCGCCACAACAGTTGCTCCGACCGCGCCGCCGCGGCCCTGATACGAAAAGGCGGCGACGGTATCTGCAGTCCGTCGCCGCCTACTTTCCCTGTCTTCGTTTACCCGAAACACCGCACCGTTTGGCGCGGACCCCTCCGCAAAGTCCGAGCTGGTCGAACCCGCATTGGGTGTGACGTTTCACCTGCGTCGGCATCCTCTTTCTCGAAGATGGCGTTTCCACCGATCTTATCGGCTCAGTCGCGAACTAGGACGGCCTGTAGACTGTCGCCTGGAACCGGACCGTTGGCAACCCTTGTCGGGTCTCTGGCTTCTTGCTTGGTGATCGGTGAAGTTCGACGGACGCACAGTGATAAAAATGGATGTCCTGAAAATGACGATTGTCGACAACGTGGTGAGAGACGCGATGGTCCATCTGCTGAGGCAGGTCCCTTGGGGTGACGACCGTGACAAGCTCGAACGCAAGGCATCAAATTTCGAGAGAGAGGCGTCCGAAGAGAGGCGCTGGGACAACTACTCGACTGGCGCGCATCTGAGCTGGCAGGGAACTCTCCACCGATACGCCGCCGAGGCCAGGTTTCCGCGCGAAGGCGACCGTACCGTAGGCATGATGCAGGCCTGGGTCACAGATCGGCTGATCAACGAAATTAACCTGGTCTCCGATGACGATGGCCCGCAGGACGAGTCGACGTTGGTCAGGTTGGGGAGGTTGTCCAACGCCCTATACCGATTCTTAAAGCCGGAAATCATTCAATTGGTCATCGACCAACTGCACATTGACGGCAGGCTCGAGGACGATCCCGACTATTTGAAAGGCAGGCACAATAATCCAGATGACTACCTGGAGAACAACGCGATCCAGCACTGGCCTCTATCTGCTGGAATGCCCTTCTAGTCGCGGCCTTTCCTTCACTGTTGGCCGATAAAGCCCCTTATCGGCCAACAGTGGCTGTAGGCGGGACGAAGTACCCTCCGGCCCGATTCTTGGGTCATTGTTTTCTCCAATATCTGCAATCAATGCCCGCTCTATCGAACGGTTGCGTCAACGACCCGTGTGCAATTCGCGTCGCCGCCCGCCTCAGGCAGACGGACGATATCGCAGGATGGTCGCGTCAATTGGGACAGCCTTCAGGCGCGCGATAATTTCGGCTTCGTTGCTTCCGGCGAGGAACGTGTTGATGACCACAGTGCAGGCATTTGTACCGCTTCTCGTTGAGGAAGTGGTAAGCTTCGAGCCTCCGAGGGCGCGTTCCACTTTGTTCGCTACCTCGCTCCCCGTTGTCTCCGCGCAAGTGCCGGGTACGTTCGCCTCGATCCTCAAATTCGGATATCGGTCGAAGTAGTAGCGGCTGGCCATAGGACCTCCAACAAGCGGGATCGAAACGAGTAGCGCTGTCACAAGAACACCAAGCACGACAGCTTCAATGCTATCGCGCCAGCGGTTAGAAGAAGGCGCTCCATCCTGTGCCTCTCCCGAGACGAGATCGTCGATTTTCCGCTCCGGGAGGGACGGATCAAGTCCCAGCGCCAGACATGCCGATCTAAAAGACTCCGCGGAAACGACCTCTCCCTTTTCGATCTTGCGGAGCGTTCTGGCGTCAATGCCCGCAAGGCTGGCGAGCCTCTTCTGGCTCATGGACTGCTTTATACGTTCGGATTTGATTTGCGACATTCTCTGTTGGCTCCGTTTGATGGGGGTGACCAATCAATGGCTCGATCCCGCCTGAGATCGAAGTGGTTTTTTGCGGTTTCCGCAGACTTTCCGTCTGGTTTCCGCTTGGCACTAGCAGGCATCTCGGTCTACCGGTCAGCTCATCTTCCAAAGGTCTCGTATCCGCGGCTTCAGCTATCGGTGATCGCCAGATAATGCAAGACGTCATGTACGGCGCGCCGTGGACCTGAGGCTTCTTGAGGTCTTGCATTGCGATCCGATTAGTAGAGGCCGCACTGACCGATAACTACCCTTACCGGCCAGTGAACTCTCTTCGCGGTCTCCCATCTACGCAGCTTTGTTCGCACGATGAATCACGGCCATCTTCCGACCGATAATCTTAGAGCGCTCCTCCATGAACGTCTCAAAAGCCAGACGCGGTCCGTAGTTGAGGAGATGGGTGATCGACAGGATCATTTCCGAAGCCTTCATCGCGTCGATTTCTCCCGTCGCGAATCGAACGACATGACCATGCCTTTTGGCGGAATCGAGAGTGATGCGCTCGTTGCTCATGATGTAATTGGTGCAAGACATGAACTTCTCGAAGGACAGTTCTTCGACGAGGAGGGACCGTCGACTATCGGAAGGCATGCTGTCGCAGATAAGAAGCTCCACTGCGATCAGAGTTCTCGCGAGATAGTCTTTGGTGTCTTCGGCGAACACCTCGGCGATCGTGTCGCCGATCTCCGGAATTAGCTGCTTGCCGAGATAACCGCGGAACAGTTCGGCAAACGACCTCTGGGCCTCGGTGTCCCTCGTCTCGGTGATTGTCGCAAGAGTCCCCATCAAAGTCTGGACTGCCTCCATGTTGGACGTGGCTTCATGGAGCGTGTTGTGAAGCTCCCGCTTGACGTCGAGGAAGAGCTGGCGATGTTTCCTTCTCGATGGGGCAGCCCTGACAGCTTCGCGGAGCTTTTCCTTGAGGGTTTCTATCGCCGTGACGGCCACCGACGCATGAATGGACGAGTTGAGTGTACTTGCTCGCAAATCGGCCTTCATGGTCGACCAGTTGGCGTATCCTCGAGAGCCGGCCAGCGCCTCGTAGGCGTGACCCATGCTCATTTCAACGCCGATGGCTTTGAGGCGGGACTTGATGTTCTTAGCCGCAGATTTGGCCTGCTCCGACGTCATCGAAGCGTGCTGATGCATTCCAGACATGATCTCTCCTGTGCGGCCGACATAATACCAAGGCTTCCCCATTACCCTCTGTGTCGCCGCCATTCGATCTGTGGTTGCTGGACGCATAGGACTTCGTATTTCTGACCACTTCACCATGCCTTGCGGCGGGGAAGATAGGCGGGCCAAAACCGTCGCCAATTTGCGGCAGCGGGCAAAGGCTGTCAAGCAGAGTCGTCAATTAATTGCCTTCCAAAAGATCGGAAGCGAACATCGGAAATGAATGAGAGATTCTTCCCCGAAGCCATTGATATGTAATCGACATCTTCAATCTTGAGATCGGAAAAAAACGGCGAATTTGACAAAAATATCGGGACTTCATTGATTGACACGCTAGGCGTACGATACGACCATCAAGGTACATAGTCCGGCCGTGCTGGACCCGAACAGAATTCGGACACCGCCTTATCCAAGAGAAAATGGAGATTGTGATGACCAATTATGTCGTGCGTCATACAAAGATTTTGCCGCCCTTTAAATCCCGCAAGGTGTTGCTACTCGACCAAGGGCGTGTATGGAAGAACGGAAAGTACGGCGAGCCGTATACAGGTCAAGGACCTCACAGCACACCCGGTTTCTGGCAATGGCTTTACTCCATTGGCTACGTTCCTGAAGACGTCGCCGGCTATGGCATCCATCCCGACATCGGCGTTGCCACCAAGAAATCACGAAATCTTCCGTGGAAGTCGTTGCCCGTCGTGGTGAAGCCTCTGTTCGAGTACGCAGCAGAAGGTCGCTGTGTCTACGCGAGGGGAAGGGCGTCCGACGTCAGAAATCAGGTTCTCGATCAAGATGGGTTTAGCGTCCAGATTTCATATGCCGATGCAGATTCCAGGACTTTCCTTTCGAAGGATGTAATCGCGACTGCGGAGATCGTTATCCTCGACCTGCGGACGCCATCAGACAGCGAGATCAGAAAACATACTTGTGCTTTCGATCACCTGGACGAAGCGGCGCTGCCGTCGTTCTACATCGCTAAGGAAGGGTCGCTCTCAGGGCTGTCTTCTGGCGAAGTCATGAGGCTGAGGGAAAAGTTCGAAGCGCAGGAGCGTTTTCAGGCCAGTCATGACCAGAATGCTTCAATCTTCCTGGGCCGGGCATTGCACCATTTGCCGTCCGCAGAGCGGATCGATAGCGCCGTCGCCGTCAACCGAAGCCGCTTCTCCGTGTTCGGCGACCCTTTAGCGTTGCAAATTTTGTTCGAAGCAGCTGCGAAAGGTGTTTCTGACGTCGAGCAATGGCGCAACTCGGCTCCGCCGCAAACAAGGGCGTTCTGGGATAATTGGACACAAATGCGGGAATCACTGATCCACGCGTCTGGCCACGTTGAAGGCCTCACAGCGGACGGAAATCCGAGGTTTGTCTGGAGGGGTAGTGGCAAGTACCGGCCATTGGTCATCGAGGACGGCTATGAACTCCACCAGCTAAACAGTCTCTACTACGATCTTGGAAATTTGCGCCTCCTGTCGTTCAAGGTCGACGGAACAGTCGCGATTACAGAGCTTGGCCTCAAGCTGACCCAGTTTCTAGGCAGGAGCGGGAACGATCCCGATGTCTTGCTCCGTTGGCGAACCGAAGACGGGACTAACGGGACACAATCCGATATTCCGGCAATGGATCGCTGGCTGAACAAATTCCTCCGCGAGACCAAACGCAAGGTCGCCGATCTCAAGCCGTTTGCCTTCACTGAAGCGGGAGGCTCCGGTGGTCCTCCGCGCTCGTGGAACAGGTATGCCTATGGTAGTTACCTCGATTTCGGCGACCTTGACCTCGACGAGGATGAGAGGGTGAAGCTGGTGCAATGCCTGGACGAAGCCGATGTTCGCGCAGCCGACCAGCCATGGTGGACGTTGAACCACGGCCCTGTCCGCAGCTACAGTGGAACTGGATCGATGAACCGCATCGGGATTTGGTACGGCTGTCCGCTTGGCGTCGGTCCAGGATGGGCGAAGGATGAACCGCCCGCGTTGCCTGATATGGAGACGAAGGCTTCCGCCGCCTTCCATGCGCTTCCTAACTGGATGAAACGGTTGTTTCCATCGGATCGGCAGGTGATATCTGTTGGCTCGACGCATGAGCGGAACTTTCACCTGAACGAAGCCCAGAACGACGATCCGGCACCGAAAAGTCGGGTGAGCGGAGAGGGATCGAGATCGTTGGAACAGGCGCTTATGGATATGAGCTCGAGCCCCGTTGTTCGAGGGTGGCGCATACCGATCGACGACCTGTCGGACTTTGACCCGACAGCTATAAAGCTCATTGGCCAGATGCGATCTCAGCGAACCACACCCCGAGACCCGCGATATTTTTCGTTCACTCTCGCGAAATCCCGCGACAAAACCTATGCAGTTGTCGGCTGTATACTCTGGTCTCCCGGCTGGTCACGCTCAAGCTACGGGCTGTCGTCGCTGTCCTACTTCACAGGTCCCCTTATCCAGCACATCAAGGAACACTACGGCCCGCTGATCGGTCACCGCCTGGCAGATGGGATCAAAACCTGGCATGTCGACGAAAGGACGCTGGAAGTGATGGATATCGATTTCGACGACGATCGTATCGAGGAGATCGACGAGTTGTTCGTGTCGCCATTGTCAGTTGGACCGAACCGCCCGAGCTTCTAAATTCGGAGGTGGCTGTTGTGAACGGCCACCTCCGGTCAGCTTGGAACTGGGTCGACTGCCAATGCGAGCGTTCCGACCGACTTCAGTGGCCTTTCGTCTGGCGCTGTCTACATTACGGCCGCCCACGGCAATGGTAATAACGGCCATACGTGTGTCGTGATGAACACGGGCGGCGTCAAGTGCTGGGGGATCAACGCTTACGGCCAGCTCGGCAATGGTCTGACGGCTTCCTCGACTGTTCCGGTGGACGTCAGCGGACTTGGTTCCGGAGTTTCCATCGTCGCGGCTGGCAGCATGCATACGTGCGCAGTGCTTGCAGACGGAACAGGGAGATGCTGGGGCCGTAACGATGCCGGCCAGCTCGGCAACGGTCTCAACACAAACTCCTCCGTTCCCGTTGTCATCAAGGGGCTGACCGGTATCGTGGCCCTGAAGGCAGGCGGCGACAACACCAGCAAAATGGCGACATGCGCAGTCACCGGCTCGGGCGGCCTGAAGTGCTGGGGCAGCAACAGCGACGGTCAGCTCGGCAACGGTACGACTACCGCATCGAACGTTCCTGTTGACGTAAGCGGGCTGACATCCAGCGTCGTTAACGTTGCGACGGGCAACCGTCATACCTGCGCGACATTGTCCTCCGGTGCCGTAAATTGCTGGGGCTGGAACTCCAACGGTCAGCTCGGCAATGGCACTACAACGAACTCGAGCCTGCCGGTGAGCGTCCATGGGTTTTCGACTGGCAACACGGCGATTGCAACGGGATACCAGCATAGCTGCGCCATCACCGCTCAGGGTTCCGTCAAATGCTGGGGCGGCAACGGTTACGGTCAGCTCGGCAACTCGACCACAACACAGTCGACGACTGCGGTCTCTGTCACCGGAACGTAACTCGTAGAGGTAGCTGGCCGATAACCCTCTTTATCGGCCAGAGACGTCCTCTCAAACGAAAGGCCGCCTGTTCGTCGCAGGCGGCCTTTTTGTGGGGTGTTGTCGGCTCGTTTTAGGCCAGCCTGGTGTCCCTGTAGCTAACCAGCCAGTCGTGAGCCTCCTTGGCCTCTGCTCGCCACTGTACGGCATGCCGCTCGAAGGTTGCGTCATCCATGGTGGCCCAGTGACCTGTCCGCGAAGGCTGGTAGTTCCGGAGGGCTTCGATCACCTCGTGGATCGACCGATCGCCGTTCTCTCCGTATGCGCCGCGAAGCTTTGCCCGGCCATGCTGGCTCAGGCCGGCGATGGTGTTGATGCCGATCAGGTCCTCGCCCATGCACTTGTCACACGTCGTGGCGACACAGACGCAGTCCCCGAGGTGTTCCTTGCACTCGACAGCCTGGAGCATCGCCGCCGCACCTGACTCCTCCGGATCGTTCTCGTCTGACTTGTCGTCGAGCTGGCACCTCAGGCGGACCAGCGCCTTTTCAGGACTGTAGCGCCCCTTCTCCTTGCCCTTTTCGTCCAGGTAGAAGACCGCCATACGTGCTGCGTCCTCGAAGTCCTTGATCTTGGCCTTCAGCAGGAAAATCGTACGCTCGTCGGGCGTGAGACGGACCGTGGTCTTTAGGGGATTTTGATGCCATTCGATGATCATGCTTCTTCCAGAATTCTGTTTGTCTAAGCCTCACGCCTGTTTTAAACGTCGTCAATGCGGTTCCACGTCGTCGCCTTCTTTCCGCTCGGGAACGACATAGAGAAACCTGATCACTAGGTATCTTCCCTTCGAGAACCCATTGTCTTGGAAGACGATGGCTCTGATCTCATCGTGCCGAGCGACGTTTGGGATTTTGCTCAGGTCGATGCGTCGGTTCGCCGACTGGATCGATGTGTCTTCAAGTGTGATAAGGTTCGCTCGAATATCGCAGATTACGGAATCGGGAACATTATCGGCGAAGCGCCGTGTCGTGTACCGTGGCGCATCTTGGTTTTCGCGCTCCTCGAATTCGGCTCGCAATCTCATAGTTCCAGTGGAGCCGTCCGTGACGATGTGGATTTCAGACGCCTTCCTCGAGGTCGCAAATTCGACAAGGCGCGATAACAGGTCAGGGTCGTGAACATTGTGGGGAAAGTGAACGCCGGTTGGCTCTGTCGTTGTAGAGGTTAGGCCGGCCGCGTCGACGATATCCATCTCTGCTGTCCATTCGCCGTTTTTGTGGTCGAGGGTCTGGTGAAGCACTCCTCTCACGACGGACATATTGAAGCCTGCGGTGCCTCGAAGTTGGCCGATCGCGTCTTCCACGCCGCGGCTGGCGAGGGATATGATGACGGGCGAGCGAGTGGCAATCTCGCCACAAACCCTGATGTCGTCCGCATTGCGCACTGCCATGCCATAAACCCGCTCGCCGGTATGTTTCGACCTGCCGACGATCAGACCTTTTTCCTGATCTGTGATTCCTTCCGCTCCCGCCAGCAGGAAGCTCGCCGTGTATGAGTGGACGACCCCATTTCCCGGCCTGCCTGTCACGACATAAAGCCCATTGCCCCCGCGCAGGATGGATTTCCACTTATCGAGACGTTGCGCGCCTGCCAGGCGACTGAAGTTCTCAACGAGGTTGATCTCGTACTGAAGGCTCGGATTCCTACCGAGCTTACCCGTTGTCGACTTGAGATGATGCATGAGGGCGTCGGCGCGCCATCCGAAGCAATTGGCGACGATCTCGAGGCGGTCGGTATGCCGAAGAACCGTGAGGTCCTTGGCGGTCATCGCTCGGCTCAACTTTGTGACGTGCTCGAGGGTCATCTGGATGCCGATTTGCTCGATCGGAGTTTCGAACCTCAGTCGTGCGACAAACAGTCCGTTGCCGGTATTCAGCGCAGCGGAAATGAAGGCTTGGCAACCCAGCGGGTCGCGGGCACGCGGCCGATGTTTGCCCAGCCAGGATACCAATCCGCGCACGTCGTCGTAATTCAGGAAAATCTGGGACATTTCCATTACCTATAGCCGGACCTGACGAGGTGCTTCCATCAACCTCTGCGATCCGGACTGGCTCTGGAAAACAGGTTCGATTGGCTGGGGTTCAGCTCGACCACGAGGGCGGAAGCGGCCACGGTTCCCAGCGACCTACCTATCTGTTTACTGAGGAAGGCAGGTTATTGCAAGACCCCATTTTGGTACTCGACCGAGGTGAATGCCCGCCCATTACTCCTGCGCGGTCTGTCTTGGCGACAGGCTTCCTGTCTCATCGCTTCTTGGCGGAGGTGACAAGCCGTCTACCTCGACATCAATACCGGTTCCGAAAAAACTTCGCGGATCACTTTGTTTCCTCTCAACATTCTAATCCTGATCCTGACGGAAGTGTCACCGCGCCCAACTGCCGTTTCATACTCCTTGCCCTGCATGGTGAACCACACTTTGCGACTACCCAACCTGGACCACGTCATTTCTTCGCTCTTTGTGATGACCGCTCCCTTATCATCCACTGCCTCAACAATTATGGTCGATCTGGATGCAGCAGATGCGTTCCAACTAACGTACAATCCACCGTGATATGCGATTTCTTGCGACGAAACATTCTCGAGGTTTAGTGAGTCCTGGGGTGTCGCGCCGTTGACGACAAAGGTCTTGGACGTGACAGATTCGGTGGTTATGCAGTCAGCGCATTTGTCATTGCCCGCCCGCAATGTTGAAATTCTGACATTGTAGATACCTGGGACGTCAAACGTGTGATTCCGTTGGGCATCGGCGCAACTTTGGCCATTTTGAAGACCTTGGAAAACGTCTGTGCCGTCATCCCAATCGACATACAGTCCGTTATTTCCAGTGCCAAACGTGAAAAAGTCATCGCTGTAGCGGCAACTGTTGATCCGGCTCACAATGAAGTCCGAACCAGTGATCTGAACAGCAACAGGTGCTTTCTCGCCACTTACCTTCGTCGTGACATTCTGATGGGCAATGCCCGTGACGTAGAAGCAAACTAGCAAGGCGACGCATATTGCGATCAGAGTTCGGCTATCGTCCTGTCTTCGCAAATTGGCATCCTTCTGATTGCTCGGATGCCATCTACAATACGATCTCGAATTACCGGCGTGTCGGATCGATGACGTGGAGTTCGCGACCCTATTTCTTTGGCCGATAATGACCCTTATCGGCCACAGGGGCATCAAAAGCGTTTGTTACGGGCGTGCGCCACTCTTCCGGAGGAAGAAATCACGCTAGATTGTGTGAAAACCATTTGTCGGCCCGTTTGAAAATCGTGGCCTTGACTGATCACACCGACAAGTTTTGATGTCAAAGCACCGTATTCCGACTTCACACGGAAGACAGGGCCACCACTCATGCCACCAGGTTTGAACCAGTTTCCATTAGAGCCGATTTTAGTGTTAAACCTTTTCAGCTCGTCATCTGATGCGAATCTAATAGTAGCGGTGTCGTCCCCCACACTCGTAATTACGCCACTGTAATCAGTCGCAACAAAATCGGTCTCATACGGCCCCAGTCTGCTACGTAGATTACCCGGGAAGCCGCAAGGCATAACGAAGCCGCCAAGATCAGCTGGTGCGAGGTCTTCGTATCCAAAAGGCGTTTTACCTAGTTTGTGAATCTCATTTCCTGAAATCGAGAAAGTGAAAACGTCTAGTCCACTGCTGCCGCTGATATCGCGATCACGAACATCCATCTTCAGATTGCCAACGAGGATAGGAAGGTCACCTTTAGGCGCATCCGAGATGACGTGGCGTGCTGTAACCCCGAAAAATGATGAGGGTCCTTGCATGAAGAAACAGGTTCCATTGGCCTTGACCGTTGCTCTGCGATTTCCCTCTTGCAGGTAGTAGAGAGGAGAAACGAAGCGAAGGAAGTACGAGCGAAATCTGAGGCCTTCATCGTTGGTCAAAAGGTTCATCGCTTGTGATGTGGACACCTTAACCTCCTGATCATTATCGATGTCCTCTAATACATCAGAATTTGTTTTGCAATAGAAGACTTCAAACTATGCGGAACATAATATTCTTTGATTGTCACGACGCTAACAGCGTTGACCTTAAATGAAATGTGAAAAGGGTATTAGAGGGCCTGTCCTTCACTAACTACGGGTTTTCGCTTGGAATGGCCTGCTTGTCGTGCCAGCATCAAATTTCATGATCCGGAGGTCTTACCCATGCGTATTAGCGAATTTGAATTCATGCTTTCTGACCATCCTGCTGCGGTGAAGCTCAGGGCAATCGCGGACCTCAAAAGTCGCGATGTATTTCAACATGAAGAAGAGTTGGAACTCCTCGTTCTTGAACTCGGAGTTGAACGGCTGAAGCTGGACCTAGTCCCCGTTGCCGATGGAAAGAAGTCCATCTTGGAGGCGATTTCTGAAGTTGAGAGCTATCTCATCAGCGATGAAGTTCTAAATTCCCTCACAGGAAAAACCGAAGAGGAGGTTCACCAAATTCTGACAGAAGCGACGCAGGATAGCGCCGACCTCCTTGATCATCATGAAAAGAAGTTCATTTCCGAAATAGACAAGCGGAAGCGCTTGATCGAACTCATCGACGAGGCGGCTACGATTCTGAAGATTGATATCGACACAAATCTGGTCCCCACGAGCGGGTGAATATTGTTCCGACCGTGTTTGGGATGACCATCGACAAGTTAGATTACCTTATGGTCATTCCAAGTGGCGTCAGGAGTTTAGAGGGAACGCTAAGATGGGAGAGGTCGCACCTCACTGGCCAATAGCCCACGTCTCCATGACCTCAAAACCGTGGTAGTGGAGAAGACCTCGATCAAGGTAACAAGGATGGAATATTTCCGTCGGCGGGAACGAAACGGCCGTGGTTGCCATTTCTCTTCAACACAAAGGGGGACCATCCATGACGCGCAACAACATAGTTTATTTCATCGTCGGCGTGGTAATCACCGCCGCCGTTGGGTTCGGCGTATACAAGTACCACGAGGAACAGAAGCCAGAAGGCATCCAGCTCAGTGTCGGCGAGAATGGCGTGAAGATCGAGGCCAACTGACTAAGGCTCATGTAGACCTTGGATCGGCCGACAACTGCCGGCCGACAACTGCCGGCCGATCCAACCATTCACGCATCTCCCGCAGCCATATCGCTTTCGTACGGCGAATATCGCCTATTAAAGTCTTGACTTCGGCACTCGCTGTGAAATACGACGCCCTTGCGATTTAAAGACATCGATGCTCGGTGCAGTCATCACATGGGGGCTGGGAACATGGCGATCAAAATGACTGAAGCTCTGGCCGTCGATCTCTGCGAGATTATCGAGGCACTCGAAATTCCAGTGGTGACGAACAGCGCGGATCAGCTTATTGCTGTCGTAGAGCGCTGCAAGAGCACTCTCTCAGACAGCGAAATGATGGACGCGCTTGATAAGGCGCACTCCATCTTCGTTTCTCGTCGCGGACATGAGCCGGAGAGATTTTTGTTCTCTCGTAACCGGGCGGCAGAAGATGCCGCTGCAACGATGAAATCGGCCTTCCCCTCCTGGCCGCACTATGTATATCACGGCACCTCATCGAAGGCTCTGTCATCGATCGTTGATCACGGGCTCATTCCGAACGGCGGGAAGTCCCCGTGGTCTGGCATCGTTGACGACGACTATCTCTCGGCGGGCGTTTTCCTGACCCCGTCTTGGCGCGGGGCAGTGTCTTGGGCGCAGGCTACCGCTTTGACGAGGACGTTCCAGCTTCGTAAGGACGGATCGGTACCTGTGATCATCCAGATCAAAGTAAACTCTATGCATTTGGATAACGACGTCCGAGCTAGAAGGCCTGGTTGCCTGATGCACCCTGGCGATATCGATGTATCCGACGCCAAGTGTTTTGCAATGACAGAGCGGAACGGCCAGTCCCCCGAATCACTGCCAGTCTGGCTTTCTATCTACGAAATGGTCGAAATGTTTCCAAGCAAGAAAGCTAGTCGGAAATCACCTGAAGCCTCGTTTCGACCGTTCGTCTAATCGCAGATTGTCGGCGGCTTCCGGTTTTCGTCAGCCATACAGCCTGCCCTGAATGCTCATAGAACTTTCACGGACAGCCTGACCCGTCCGACAACCCTCGTCGTCGCCGTGCAGTACTGCGTCTCGAAATCGAGGCTCGTGGATGCGGGCTGCATCCTGTCGGGCAGTTTCCGATAGATGCGGAGCGTCGGCGCGCCCTCGTGGACGAACAGGTATGGTTCGCCATGCCTCAGGCCGATGTCGGCGGTGTCCACGAAGACCGTGTCTCCTTCGGCCGCGATGCGGTCCGCCGATCCGTCCGGCATGATGACGGCGATGACGAAGCGACCGTCGAGCATACTGAGCTGGACATGTTCCTTGGGAGTGGCGGCCGCCGAGCCGCCGACCAGGTCTCCCCAACCAACGATCGGTATCGACGGCAGGCTGGCGTCCCGGCCCGCGCTTGCATACTCGGGGCTGAGGTCGGAGACCTGACAGCCGAGGGCTCTCGCAAGCTCCGGCATGGCCCTTGAGTATTGGGTCCTGCCACGATGCGGCTTATCTCCGCCTGGCTGACGCCGGCCTTCTCGGCGAGTTGGCCCTGCGAAAGTCCTGCCTGTTCCCTCAGTCGTCTGACGGCGCTGCTAGTCCCATTGCCCACTCCGTTCACGCCTATCCGGAAGTCATATACCTTTTCGGTTTGGCGCGAAACGAGCCAATCGCGAATATCCGTGGTCGATAACAGTCGTTATCGACCATAGGGGGTGGCGGTGACTTGAAGAGCATACCTGGGCAGGACCTCCATTAGGTGGGTCCGCTGGACGGCGACCTAAGCTATCGGCCAAACTTATTGTTAGGCTCCGTCCGCCGAGCCATCATCACCATAAACCCTTGGACTTAGAGGTATTGAGACGATGAAAAATTCATGTCTGACGATGTACTTAGTGTCTGCACTGGTACTAATCGCGGGCACCGCTAAGGCAGTCGCCTGCATTCCCGGCAACATTAGAACACCCGAAACCTCCGCGAATGTCGTGGAAGGGAGAGTCCTTGCAAGCTATGGCCAGATATATGGCGTTCCGGTGCCTCTGACGATTGCGTACCTTAGTTCCATGTTTGGAGATGTAGGAGAAGGCGTCGCCGTCGTTTTCGTGGATCGGATGATCAAGGGGACATCCCCGAGAATCGTGAATGTCAGCCAAGGGCTGTATGGCATTGGTCTTCGGTGTCGTGGTGAAATGCCCAGCATGTACGACAAAGTGCTACTTTTCGGAGACTCCAACTTGATGTCTGGGAACTTCCGATCATTCTTCGGGCCATCAGGATTTCACGCGGGATCGCTCGCGGATTACAACGAGATGATGTCCAGAAGGAGCAACTTCTGATGGGTTTGCGACGACCACAGGATTGCGAAATTGCGTCAATCTGAGGAATGTATCGTGAGATTACCTCGGCAGTTGCGCCGTAGCGCCTTCTCGTGAAAACGATGTCTTTGGTCTATTTGCATAGGGCAGTTTTATGTCTCTTATCGTCAACGTCGAAAGCTCGCCCCTTCTCCGTTCACTTTTCGATCAAGCATCCTCCCAAGGCGAGCTTGATGGCATGAGGTCTTTCTGCTCAAAACTGGTGAACAGGCTAGGACTTGATGCGAATTCCGAATACCAGAAACTGATTGATGGCTACAGCCGCGCTCAAGTCGAGGTGTTTCTTGATACGCTGATGTCGACACGAGATATCAGCGCCGCGGCAAATGCGGCCGATCACCTGCCCAAGGAGTAGAAATATGTCGACTGGAATGCCCTCGCCGTACACCGCTGGAGGTCTTCGAGACTTCCTGAGAAAGACTGACCTTGATGGAGAAGGTCCGTTTTTTGGAACGGATATCTGGTCAATGCGCCACCTGTTCCGTCTTCACGACGAACAGGACAGAGGCCGAGTAATCACGATCAGGCTTCAAGATTTTCTCAATGCTCTTGATGATGACGGGGAGGTCGACGCCCGTGACGTCGGCGAACGGTTCCGTAGGGAAAGGCTCACCCCGACTCTTAGACAGGCGATATTGGAAGATCGGTACGTCAGGGTCGATTTGGATGCGCACACGACACCAACGCTGTTGGCGGCGGCATTCGGTGACTTAGCGCGGGAAAGTGAAGGCTTCACGCCTGAGCAACTGACGGAGTGCATGGCCGTTGTTTTTGTGACCGAGAAGCAATCATGGTTTGGTCGAGAGGCGATCGACCACATGCACGACGTTCTTGAGGAAAGGCTCCGAGCCGCCGCTGGCCGATAACCCACGTTATCGGCCAAGGGTCCGAGGTAACCCGGTTCGCTGGACGCAAAACGGCGTCAACAATTTCCTTTCAAGTCCAATTCGGGGTCATGAATTTCGTCGTACAGCAGTTGATCCGTTTCATCCCAGATGCTACGGAGTCTGCGGATAAACCTCAGCGCAGCCTTGCGGCTCGGTCACGGAGAAAACGATGAACGTCAAACCATCTTATAAGGTATCGACTGCAGCCGGCGCGACCGCAGCGGCCCTAGTTTTGGCTGCCACCGTCTATCTCGTGTTTTTCTCACCTGCCAATGTCCTCTTGGGGATCGTCTGGGACCAGATGAAAGCGCCGCAACGCGCACATGAGCAGTATCTGGCCCAGCAGCAGGCGACGTTCAAAGCAACGTGGGAAGCTAGGTGCGCTCGTACACCGGCTGGCAAGATCGGATATCCACTGGCGAGCAACTTCAGCCACTTCTATGTGCCAAACAGCCTTGATCTCGATTTCCAGGAAGGACCCCAGGCGTCCTACCATCTGGATGACCTCAAGGTCGTGGATTGCCCACATAATCCCAAATCCTGAACCCATTCGCCACGCGGTAGGCGCGGGCAGTTATCGAGATAGTCATGCAGTGGATTTTGCAGGAAGACAAAGACAACATTCCGATGGCCGAATTGCTGGGCCGGATGGGCATCGCCTATTCCGTCCACTCGAAGCTGCGTGATGTCGCGGTCCCCGATGTTGTGGTCGACGACCCCAATCGCGTCGTCGTCTTCGGATATTACTCGGCGCAGACCTTCTCCCGGGATCGTGGCTACAAGCCCGGCGTCTTCGAACTCCGACCCTATGTATTGGAGGAGGCGTGGCAGCCATACCTGCTGAATCCGCGCGCCGCAGCTACTATCGTCAAGGTGAGTGACATCGGGGACCGCGTGTCGGACGACGAAAAGCGGTATTTCGTTCGCCCTGTCGAAGACAGCAAGACCATGTCGGGAACCGTCCTCACTGGCACGGAACTCCGCGCCAAGGCGGCGGCCGTGATGGAGCTGCCGCCAGAGCGTCTCGTTGCTGGCAGGCTAGCGCCGAATACCGAACTTCTTCTGTCCACGCCGACGACCATCCAGAAGGAATGGCGCGTGTGGGTGGTCGCTGGTGACGTCGTCACATGGTCCCTGTACAAGATGGCAGGGCAGATGGTCGTTCGTCAGGAGATCGACGAGGATGCGCTGGAATTCGTGCGCTCGATGATCAAGGTCAACCCCGACTATTCCGATGCCTACGTCATCGACGTTTGCCGGACCGAGGACGGTCTGCGGATCATCGAGACCAACTGCATAAATGCCTCTGGCTACTACGATGCCGATCTACAGAAGTTGATCGGTGCCATCGAGGGACTCGATCCCCAGAATACAAGCCCTTGGGGCTGATTTTCCATGGCCGATAATTGCCCTTATCGGCCATAGCGCCGTTTAGGACTTGCCGAGCTTCCATGAACCTATCGATCGAAGTTGACATTAATTAAAGACGTCGGTACGAAGCTAGTATCTATTGAGGACCCGAAAATGCCTGCTGAAAACGAAGTCGCCGAGCCGACCTCACGAAGCTTGTCTGGACCAATCTCTGCTGATCCTGGCTGCATCACGGTGATCGCCGCAGGGGGAGAGGACCGCCTCGTAGCCTATCTCGCCGACTTCTTTGCAAAGGCCCAGATCGAACAGAACGGCCCGTCAACGGTCGTATTTGGACCCGGGGCGCTCCTAAGGAAAATCGAAGCCGCTCTTCCAGACGGCACTGCGCCACGTCTATGGATGGCTGAAACGCCGGAAGAGAACCGGCCAATTGACACTGCGTCCAAGGACAAGGTGCTCGTTGGCATGTGGCGTCACGATTCATCCCTCAACGTTTTCCATCGCCTGCTCGGCGACGACAGCTGCTTCACGGCAAAGGACCTCCACGCGCAGGCGGCTGTCGGCAAACACGTAGCCGGGGGCGTAATCGCTTCGACGGTGGACGCTCTTTTTGGGAAGATCGCTTCGGAACTCCTGTCCGATCCTGCCGCCGACGTTCAATGGCTTGTGTTGGACGGAACTCCACGGCTTCACGTCTATTTCGAAGGCAACACCGTCACGGAAGACTTCCGCAAGTGGTGGAAAAGTCCAGACGTACAGACGACAGTAACTACCCGCCTTGACATTCCAGACGGTCCAATCCTCTTCGGGCTCGAAGCCCAAGGCCATATTCCGACCGTCGAGGCGGCGCTCAACGAGGGCGTTGACTGGAAGGAGATCGGCCGCAGGATCGGTTGGGATGGCGAAACAGCGCGGACATATTACGATCGGCATCTCGCTCGTAAGCAGGCAGACAACAATTCGGCTTCGGAGGACAGGCATCGTGATTGATTTCGACAAGATGTTCGAGGCCAGCGGCCTCTCTCCGCTGCCAGACGCAGAACTAAAACAGCTCCTTGACGGCTTGGCGCAGCATCTCACTGGAGACGACATTGCTGCCTATATCGTGGCGGTGAAGCGTTTCGACGAGCGGCCCGTACAGATCACGGAATCCTATCCGGGCGAATACCTGATCAACATGAATTCCGGTCGCATTGTCCATTGGTGGCACCTACGCAAGGACTGCGCGGCGATCCCGATGTTCATGACTGCGGCCTCGGTCGGTGGGCTGTCATACGCCGAAAGCGTAGAGCTTCTGCGCGCCGTCGTCGATACGAACAGGTACGATTTCGGCGGCGTTGATGATCTCATCAAAAGCACCGCAGACATGATCGAAATTTCCAACAAGCGCGGTGTCGCGTTCCATCCTTCTCTCGCGGGGTACAATCGGTTCCTGGTCGAGGCCAAGAAGGACGGCGAGGTCGACCGCGCGTTCGGTATCGCTCGTCTCGGAATGGTGGCCGGCATGTCGGTCGAGCAGAGCCTCGACATCGTGCAGGCAATCTATGACGGCCCCGGGATCGCCGGCTACGTTTTCAGGGACCTCTATGACGAACTCGAGACCCTTGGCGTTCACGGTGCTGGTGGAGATTTGTTCTACAGGGCGCTGAAGGCGGCACACGCGAACAGAATCGGTTTCTCTACCTTCTCTGCCATCATTCATTCGGCAGCGACGCACACGGCCTATTCCCATCGTGAGATTTTCGAGAAGATCGACGGTGTCTTGAGACTTGCCGATGACGGCGCTGCCGATACCGAAGGAACAGCCTTGGCCCGTCGCGGTTCAAACGCGATTGTCGAATCTTCCGACCCTGTGGATAAGCTTGTCGCCCTTCTGGTGCCCTCCGCGAGCGACGGACCCGTCGTGACGAAGGACGTGGACGATTATTTCCCGGAATTGGGCTTGGATGCCCTCGTCCACGGCGTTCTCCCTTATCGTGTGAACCGAAGTCTCCGTGACGGGTTGTCCGATCTTCGTCAGTTGATGGAGACGGCGTTTCCTGAGGGTTCGTGGGTCTTTGCCCCGGAAACCGAGACGTGGTACTCGCTTGGCGGACGGACAGAGGTCCGTCCTAGCCGCGTCCGTCATGATTTCTTTCCCTATGATGTCTCCGCTCTGAGCCTGAACCCGGTTTTCGTACACGTCCACCCGAAGGGCAACGAGGTGTTCATTTCGCCCAACCGGGATTCACTCGCGTTCCCGCAGCTTCAGAAGAAGCTTGTCAGCTTCTTGACCGCCCTGCCAAGCGGCGCTGACTTCTTGGAGCTGTCCACACTCAATCGGTTGTCTACCCGTCCCGTTGAACTCACCGGCCTGATCGTGACCTCGCAGGGCATCACCGAGTTTTCCGCGCCGGCAGACGCCGAGAATGTCGAAGCATTCGCAGGCTCCTTCAAGTTCGACAAAGGAGAGGCGATGACAAATTTCGACGCAGCCAATTATCTGGCCGAGTACGGCATCGTGGAACCCGATCATGCTTTCATCGATCGCCTTTTGCCTGCCGTCAGACAGAAGCTGCCGCCGGGATTCGAGATTACGCTTTCCACCTTCGATGATTTCGACTTCGACAAGGTTTATTCTTCATCCAGTCAGCGTCCGATGCCGACTTTGCCAACAGCGAGTGTAGGCCCATGAACGTCGTTGATGAAATTCCAGGCGTATTCCTGAGGCTTTCTCTTCAGACCGACGAAGAGCAGCAACGCTACTGCGATGCCTATCAGGATGCTTGCTATAGCGGAATGCAGGTCCAGCAGACATCCAGAGAGCCGCAGAGAGATGGAACCTATCTCGTCGGCCTGTGGCTGGACCATAGGCTTGTCGAGCCTTTGCAGGCATCGATCGAGACAGGTTATCGCCTCAAAGACCTACTATCCCGGAAAACACCCGCGGAGGATGTTGCCAAATCCCGGCCATAGTTCCCCCTCGTGCAGCGAAACCCGGTCAGCGCGACAGCGGCCTGCCGTGGTTTACAGAAACCGAGATCGGTGCGTCGTCGAGATACCGCTCGAGGTTTTTGGCGGCCGGCTCAGGACCGCTGCAACCTGCCGTGATACCGACGGCGAGGCATTGGCGGTACGACAGCTTCCTCCAGATCGCCTTCAGGTCCATGGCATACGCCGACATATCGCGGTGAATGCCGAGGATGTGGTTGACTTGCATCGTCTCGTCGAATGCCGCCTGAACGATCGCGTGCTGCTCGGGAGTGATCTTGTCGGCGTTTCCTGGATTGCGCAGCAGGTAGTTCCTGGACTCGACAGCGGCCGTATAGCAAAATCGATTGACCGCTTCGCTGCGCCACTCGTATTCGAGAAGCGTGGGATCGCTGCATTCGTATGGCACGGTGTAATCGAACAAGAGGCATTGACCTCCGCTATGCTCTTTTGCGTATTCGCGCGCTTCCTCCAGGTCGCCGAGCGAAAAATGGGCGCAAAACAGTTTCGAGACGTACACCTCCGGTGCCGTGACAAGCCTGATGTGTAGCTGATGGTGACTGCCCCACTTGAAGTCATCGTCGACAGCGATCGCGGGTGGCCGACTTTTCAACCAGACTTGTCCCCCGACGATCAACAGGCGATCCACTTGCGCCTGGATCATCGCGTCGGCAGCAGCCATGGATTGCCAGTCAATGTCGACGATGTTCTGGATTTCCTTTTCGAGACTCCGGGCGTTGCGATGAGCATGGGTCGGTTGATTGCGCCGATCCCAGAGAGCCAGGGCAGGTGGCCATGCTGATCGTGCGCCGTCGGAATGCGGCTTATCCCGGTCGAGAATCCACGTCATCTCCTCCATGAGTGGGCGCGCCAGCGGCGCGTTGTCGGGCATTGTCCGAATGGGCGAAATGTCTGCGCCATATTCCGGTTGCCACGGGAGATGGACATCGGTCAGTTTGTTGCGGCGGCCGCTGTTTGTCTCCTCGAACGGCGTTGCGAAGAGGCCGAGCTTTCTCGCCTCGGCAGCCGAGTTCGCGACTTTTCTGTAGAGGTTTCCTTGGAATGTTCTGAGCTCGAACGTCTCGTTCTTCGATGAGTTCGCCGCATCGATGCGCGGCTGCACCCACCGCCCTTGCTGCTGGACTATCCCGTCGCGCCTTCGATCGACGACCGAGAACACAACATCTGTCTCTTTCATGGAGACCTGCGGGATATCGCCTGACACCCTCTTCGTCAAAAAGATATCCTTGACGTCGCGGCATGCCTTTGGTCGGCCTCTGAAGGCGTATGGCAGTTCGAAGTCCAGTTTCATGAAGCGGGTGTCCAATCCTGATGCCAACAAACTAATTCCCGATATCGCACTCGACAAACGTTGGCTGCCGTGCTGCTGATGGGGTCATGAATAACGCTTGAATGCCGCTTGCGCTGTGACGTCGAAGTCTGTAAATACCTCTCGTTGTGATTGCGTCTCTGTGGAGCCTTCCAGAATGTCCATGCCGGATTTCATCAGTCTTGGCTCCGTCTTCGACGCGCTGATCGATGTTCCACACACACAGCTCCTTGCCGAATTCCTGGACCTCACTGGTGTTTCCTGGCACGATACCACGGCCTACGACGATCCACGTTTCGTCAAAGACTTTTCCGTCAATATCGCGGCCCTTGGTGGCATTCCCTTCGTCCGTATGGCGGGCGGAGAGCTTGCATTGGCGAACACGCCGCACCAGCGGTTCGATCTCCTGTCGTACCAGGCGGCGATCCGGAGCATGATGGCCTATTCCGGCATGATGTCCTACCTGAACAGCGGCCGCCTCTCCGTCGATGAAATCTCCGACGCGATGAACTCCAAGGGACATGGCTCGGTCGCCCATACCGTTCAGGTGAGCATATTGGTGTCTGGAGTGACGACGGCGGTTGAAAACGAATTCAATTCGCAGCGCGATCTTGTTCACCTGTCCCGCGTCACCGTCGCGAGGACATCCATCCAGTCCAATCCGCCCATCGTCGTACGCGATCCAGCGCTGCTCGACGCCTACCGCCGCGTCGCGAAGGTCGCGGCCGCCGAGCGCGCGCTACTCTCTGGCGCGGGGCGCGATTTCCAGGAATGTGCCAACCAGCTCTTCCCGGCCGCCAAGGCGACGGCATTCATCATGACCGGAACGTTGCGGAACCTCTTCAAGCTGACGGGGGCCGTGTCGGACGACGGCAAGGAGCGTGAGTTCCGCGACGTCCTGGCGAAGGTCGACCAGTTGCTGAAGGGGCTTCTCGGCCCCGTGACAGCCAAGGAGTAGTCGGTATGCATTACGTTCTGGTCACGTCGAACTTCAGGAAAGCAGAGGAATTTTCCCGTTCGTTTGATCTGTACGGCAAGCGCGTGGAGGTCGTTCCAGTCGCCCCGGAGACGTTATGCGACAGCGACTACGAATCCATCGTGCGCGGCGAAGGCGTAGTCGCAGTGTTCAGCGAAGAGAGCAGGCTCCGAACCCATCCAGACCACGCCTCCTTCGTGGTCGAGCCGCAAGACATGCAGGTCCTCCACCATTGCTCGCGCCTCGCCGTCCGTAGTGTCGACGCCGCTGGTGGCATTCGCGAGACCGAGTACAGCGCCAGCGTCCGCGGCTTCATCGATCTCGACCTTAAAAAGGACGGTGCCGATGTATTCGGATGGGATGACGTGTTCGTCGCCACGTCGACCAACACCGATTTCCATACCCTGAAGCTCTTGGGGCTTAAGAATTCAGCCCGCCAGATCGCGATCAGCCGCTTCATCGTAGACTCCCTGACATACGAGAGCCGCCTCGATCTGAACTTCAACCGACAGGCCATGGCCGAGAGCGTTGAGTTCGACGGCCTGGCTGCGCGGTACGTCGCTGGAAACCGATTGGTCCAATCAGGTATCGACGGATCGTTCCTCAAGAACATGGTCGACAAGGTCGTCGACAGCGGCATCTTCTTCCGCTCGTCCAGCAATCGACGGGAGAAGAACTACTGGTTGCCTGGTTTGAACGCCGGCATTCCGCTGACGGCGAAGAAGGACGAGGTCCACGAGGCGACCTTCTTCTTTCATGACCTCATGCACTTCCAGATTCCCGATCTCGTCTATGACGGTGCCAAGGACGACAAGGACCAGAGGGACGCCTATATCTACTATCGGATGATGAGCGAAGCCTTCACGCTCGTGCTGGCGGACATGTATTTCATCGACGGCCTCACGCGCGTCGGCATCGAGTACGATTTCTCGAAGCGGAAAATCTATCCGCTCTTCCGGCATCTCAAGCTCGACGGCATCGACCCGGTCTGGGGCCTCAAGGAGGTCCTGCGCGCCAGTTCGCTCTTTGCCGTGAACGGGGACGACAGCGGCTTCCGCGCTCTCTTGGACGGCTCGCCTGAGGGCCACGACGCGCTCAGCGCCTTCAAGGAGAAGTACGGCCGCTTCTTCACCGAGGATTTGGTGTGGACGCGCCGAAACTTCGACACGATGTCGGCACAGTCCGACTACGTGCAGCGGTGGATCGAGGTGGTCGGCCGCCAAACCATTCAGGACAGCGGCCTCACCATTCTCAGCGATTTCACCAAGCGCGTGAACCGGGACTATGGGAAAATTTCGGTCGCGTCGGTCTTCGAGGACATGTTCGATACGATCGTCGTGCCGAACATGTCCTACAGTCGCACGCACGATCTGGATCGAACGATCTCGAACGCCTTCAAGCGTTACATGATCGGCCAGATGAGCATTTTCGCCCGCTATGGCGATATCTGTCCGATGCCTTCGGTGAGTGGAAAGCTTCTTCGCAAGTTGAAGACGACCGACCTTCTTACGAGCGAGGACATCGATGCCATGCGCGGCCTGTACGCGAGCTATGTCGCTGAACTGAGGGACCGCGATCTGATCTCTGACGACGACGCCCGCATCTATCCGGCGATCCATCCGCTGTTTCCACCGAACTACGTCTTCTACGACGCGAAGAAACCGGCCGCCTAGTCCGAAACCAACCTCAGGCGACCGTACCTCATTGGCACGTCGGGCGGCCACGCATTGGCCTGTCTTCCCGTCGGGCGGACAGGCAGAAGCGGTTCCCATCTTCGTCCAGAAACCTTGGGACTCGGTCTTCACGCTTTATTCAGAAATATCCGAAATAAGGCGGCGGTCTAAACGGAAGCATCGCCAATGACTACCACATCCAACAGGTTATTCTGGAACTCGCCCATCATGTTTTAATGGAACTCGCATCCAATGGTGCCATCAAGGATGCCGTTCCGGCCTTGCCGATTCTGACGGTCATCCGTCCCAAAAACCATGTTTTCCAGATCGTCTCTCCGTGAACCAGAAGCACACCAAAACAGGCAATCGCTCTCCCTCGTACCGCCCCACCGCCAGCGCGATACCGCCGGGTGATCGCTTCGGAATCATGCGCCGCGAACGGCGGATCGCCAGGTCGATCAGCGCCCCCGGCATGATCGGGATGATCACGATGTCGCCCGACGGACAGGTGCTCGATGTCGATGCGGCGATGCTGAGGATATTCTCTTACGGGAAGATCGAAGACATGGTCGGAAAGCACAGGTCGGCCTTCTGGAAACCGGCCGACTTCGATGCGCCTCGTGACGACGTCGACTATTGGAACCAGGTACTCGAAGGCGTGCCTGCCTGCTTCCAGCGTCGGTATGCAGATCAATCCGGCGAGTCGATATGGCTCGAAGTCACCGCGGTCCCGATTTTTGACAAGCATGGTGGCGTTGCCAAGGTCGCCTGCGTGGCACGTGACGTGACTGGTGAAACGGCCCGTGATGTCGAGCGGGAAGGGCATGTCGAGGCAATCCGGAAGGCTATGGCGGTCACTGAGTTCGCGCTCGACGGGACGATCATTGACGCCAACGACACCTTCCTGGCTATCTTTGGCTATGATCTCGACGACGTGAAGGGCAAGCATCACTCGATTTTCGTCGACGAGGAATTCGCTTCGTCGCGGGAATACTCTGTCTTCTGGACAAGCTTGCAGAACGGATTCCATCAGGTATCGCAGTTCAAGCGGCTCGGAAAAGACGGACGGGAAATCTGGCTGCAGGCCTCGTATAGCCCCATCTGCACTCCCACAGGTGAACCGTTCAAGATCGTCAAGTTCTCCACCGAAATCACCGCGCAGAAGATCAAGGATTCCGATCGGGAGAGTCAGATCGCCGCGATCCAGAAGTCGCTCGCTGTCGCCGAGTTTGATCTCGATGGCACAATCCTTGGTGCCAATGAGAACTTCCTGTCCGCATTTGCCTATGACCTCGAGGACGTCAAAGGTAAGCATCACTCGATGTTTGTCGGGGACGAGGTCGCGGGCAGTTCCGACTATCGGTCTTTCTGGAGCAGCCTGCGCGCCGGCCTCCACCAGTCCGCCCAATTTCTGCGGTACGGAAAGAACGGCAAGGAGGTCTGGATCGAGGCGACCTACAACCCGATCCTCGACCCGTCGGGCGTACCGTACAAGGTGGTCAAATTCGCTACCGACATAACGCAGCGTAAACATTTCGAGGAAGCACGCCAGTCCGAGGTCGAGTATGCGGCGTACCACGACGTTCTCACCGGACTGGTGAACCGGGCGGGGATGGAAGAGCGACTTGGGGAAATGTGCTCCCAGGCCACAATGGAGGCCGCTCTGGCGGTTATGCTTGTCGACCTCGACGGCTTCAAGTCCGTCAACGACACGTTCGGGCATGCCGCGGGCGACGCACTCCTGGTGCAGGTCGCTTCGAGGCTCTCGGAATCGTTGCGCGTGGACGACCTTCTGGTTCGGCTCGGAGGTGACGAATTCGCTGTCTGCCTCAAGACCGACGACGATCCGGATGTCGCTGTGAGATCGGCAGCGTCTCGCATCGTTGCGGAACTCCAACGCCCCTTCGAGCTCGGCGACATAACGGTTTCAATCGGCGCGTCCGTCGGCGTGGCCGTCACTCACGGTGGTGCCACTGTCAGCGACGTGCTCCGCGATGCCGACACCGCGCTTTACCACGTCAAGGAGAACGGCAAAAACGCCTACCGGATTTTCGACACGGTCCTTCTTGACGCAGTCACCATGCGTCGCCGGATCGAGAAGGAACTTTCGGCCGCGATCCGCAAGGGTCTGCTCGATGTGGCGTACCAGCCGGTGGTGGAGTTGAAGTCTGGTGAGGTGATCGGTGCAGAGGCGTTGTGCCATTGGCAGCATCCCGCTTTGGGCGATGTGCCGCCATCCACTTTCGTGCCCATCGCCGAGGAAACGGGACACATCGCGGAGCTTGGCATGCTGGTCGTTGACAAGGTCCTCGCGGACATGAGGTCTTGGCCGATCTCCCACGTCATTGCCGTCAACATCTCCCCTAAGCAACTCGAGGACGACCATTTCGTCGAAGAGGTCGCTAAGAGATTTGAGGCCGCTGGCATCGAACCGAACAGGGTGGAGTTCGAGGTAACGGAGACCGTCCTCCTCGACAGCAATCCCAAGATGCTGACCGTGCTCCACTCGCTCAAGGAACTCGGCTTCGGTACCGCCTTGGACGACTTCGGGACTGGCTACTCGTCGTTGAGCTACCTCAAGCTGTTTCCGTTTGATCGGGTCAAAATCGATCGGAGTTTCGTTGCTGACATCGCCTCGAACGAAACCTCAGCCCCAATCGTCACGGCGGTCACGCAACTGGCGCACGCCCTCAACATGAGGGTCACCGCCGAAGGTGTCGAGACGGCGGAGCAGATGGAGTTCGTGCGCGCCACTGGATGCGATGCCGCGCAGGGCTATTACTTCGGACGGCCGACGAAGAAGGAGTAGCCCCCACATTTGTAGATGTCCCGTCAATCGACCTTGACCGACAACGCAGCGTTTGGCGGCGCGATGGCTTCGTCGCGCCGCCTTCCGTAGATATTACTTCGCGTCGTTGACATCCGAGTAGTCCGCGTCGATGACGCCGTCACCAGGCTTGTCATCTCCTTCCGCCTGTTGCGCCGCATAGATCGCTTGGCCGAGCTTCATGGAGACTTCCACGAGTGCCTGGGTCTTCGCCTTGATGTCGTCACCGTCCAACTCGCTGGCTTCGACTGCGGTCTTCAGAACCCCAAGCGCGCGGGAAATCTCTGAGCGGTCTTCATCGCTGACCTTGTCCCCGTAATCCTTCAGCGATTTCTCCGTGGAGTGGATCAGGCTCTCGGCGTGGTTTTTTGCTTCGATCGCCTCGCGCCGCTTCTTGTCGTCGGCCGCATGCGTCTCTGCGTCCTTCACCATCTTCTCGATGTCTTCGTCCGAGAGACCACCGGACGACTGGATGCGGATTTGCTGTTCCTTGCCGGTTCCTTTGTCCTTGGCCGAGACCTGCACGATTCCGTTGGCGTCGATGTCGAAGGTGACTTCGATCTGCGGGACCCCACGCGGGGCAGGGGGCAGGCCAACGAGATCGAACTGGCCGAGCAGCTTGTTGTCGGCGGCCATCTCGCGCTCGCCCTGCGAAACGCGGATGGTGACGGCCTGCTGGTTGTCGTCGGCGGTCGAGAATGTCTGGCTCTTCTTCGTCGGGATCGTGGTATTGCGCTCGATGAGACGGGTGAAAACGCCACCGAGTGTTTCGATGCCGAGAGACAGCGGAGTAACGTCGAGAAGCAGAACGTCCTTGACGTCTCCCTGAAGGACGCCTCCCTGGATGGCCGCGCCGAGAGCGACGACTTCGTCCGGGTTTACGCCCTTGTGCGGCTCCTTGCCGAACAGCTGTTTGACGACTTCCTGAACTTTGGGCATGCGGCTCATGCCGCCGACGAGGACGACCTCATCGATGTCTCCGGCCACAAGTCCGGCATCCTTGAGGGCGGCCTTGCAGGGAGCGACGGTACGCTGGATCAAGTCGTCGACGAGGCTTTCCAGCTTGGCGCGGGTCAGCTTCAGCGTCAGGTGCTTCGGACCGGAAGCGTCGGCCGTGATGAACGGCAGGTTGATTTCAGTCTGGTGCGCCGAAGACAGCTCGATCTTTGCCTTTTCGGCTGCTTCCTTGAGGCGCTGAAGGGCAAGCTTGTCGTTCTTCAGATCGACGCCGTTGTCCCTTTTGAACTCTGCAACGAGGTATTCGACGAGACGCATGTCGAAATCCTCACCGCCGAGGAAGGTGTCGCCGTTGGTGGACTTCACCTCGAACAGTCCGTCGCCGATATCGAGGACCGAAATATCGAACGTCCCGCCGCCGAGATCGAAAACGGCGATGGTCTTGGCGGCGGTTTTGTCGAGACCGTAGGCGAGAGCGGCAGCGGTCGGCTCGTTGATGATGCGCAGCACTTCAAGACCGGCGATGCGGCCTGCATCCTTGGTCGCCTGGCGCTGTGCGTCGTTGAAGTACGCAGGCACGGTGATGACGGCCTTTTCGACCTTCTCGCCGAGATAGCTTTCGGCCGTCTCCTTCATTTTCTGAAGGACGAATGACGAAATCTGGGCTGGAGAGTAGCCCTTGCCGCTGGCCTTAACCCATGCGTCTCCATTGTCGCCCTTGGCGATTTCGTAGGGTACAAGTTCCTTGTCCTTGGTGACAGCGGGATCGTCGAACCGACGCCCGATCAGACGCTTCACCGCAAACAGCGTATTGGTTGGGTTGGTCACTGCCTGGCGTTTGGCAGGTTGCCCGACCAGGCGCTCGCCGTCGTCGGCGAACGCGATGATCGACGGGGTCGTGCGCGCGCCTTCTGCGTTTTCAATTACCTTGGCATCGCTTCCGTCCATGACGGCGACGCAGGAATTTGTTGTGCCAAGGTCAATTCCGATGATCTTGCTCATTCGATACTCCCATCCCGGTTGAGGTTTTGATTTCATTGACCGAAATAATTAAGGAAGACATCGATTGCAAGATCGCCTGCGGGGCTATTCGCGAATATAATGCGGGTCCACCTGCTCGCATGTCCGTGGTTCCGCGGCCACCTAATGCAAGACCTCAGTGTTGACAATTTTCGGCGACCGGAATATACCTGCGCTCGAGTGAGCAAAGGAGATCGCCATGTCCACCGTTCAGAGCAAGCAGGCCGTCTTCCAGACGTTCCAGGATCGTCAGTCGGTCCGCCGCAGCGAAATGCTGGCCGAGCGGGCTGCGGAGACCGGAGCTGCGATCCTAGACACGGAAGTCGAGACCCGGATGGAAATCGGCAAGGCCGTCGAATTCCTTCTCTCCGATGGCGACCGCGAAGATGCAGCCTCCCAGGCTTCCTGACGGTTCAAACTTGCGACAGCGTCGGCCATGCTTCCCCCTAGAGGGGATGTCATGGCCGAACTCAAATTCGTCACGTTCACACAGCTGTTCTGGGACACGCTCGAAAAGCACCGCAACCACGCGCGCTATCAGGACATGAGGGCGAAGATCGCCTACAGCGTTCAGCGAAAGCGTGAAAACCGCCAGTATTCAAACAACAACGACGCCGCCTTCGTGGGCAGCAACGCGACGCTCGCCGGCATCTGGCATTGCAAGCTTTCGGTCAATCCCGATGTCGTCATGTTTTACACGATGGGTGGCGATACTCTCAATCTGGCGATGGTTGGCTCCCACCACGACTACCCGTTTCAGGGGAAAGCTTCCGCGCGCGCCCCGGCCCTCGCCAAGAAGGTTCACGGCGCGATCGAGCGCGGCCACGTGCCGTCGCCGATGTGGCGCAGCATCCGTTGGTCCACGCCAGACGATATCCTCGCCAACCACGAGCTCGTGGAGACGACGATCGACGAGCTGGCGGCGATCATGGATGTCTTGGAACTCGAACTGTACGACGCCCCGATCTACAGGCAGGTTTTCGGTTCCGAGCTTATCGATCAGGATGAAACCGTGATCTCCGAGTGGCTCACCAAGACCGATGCCGCGCTCGAGGCGATCCGGCAGGCGCAGACGGCCGTGAGAGCGCTACAACGGTCGGCCGAACCTCGCAGGATCGAAAACTTCGGACTGATCGCCGCCCGTTGACCGTTTTCCATTGCGGCCAATGCCGATACGTTGATCCCATCAGAAAAGAGACCAGAGAAAATGACGACGCTTCCCTGCTACAATCTCGATCTAATCGAGGTCATTGACGAACTGTCACAGATTCCCGGCTACGACGCGAGTTACAAGCTGGAGTATCACGGCAGCTGGTCCGACTTCGAGTGCGACGCTTGGACGGCGATTTTCACCAAGAATGGCCAGTATTTCTTGTGCGACGGCGGCTACAGCCCGGAAGTCGGCGACGTGGCCGAGAAGCTGCTCTACGAACCAATTTCTTTGGAGAGGGCGCTCGAGGAAATCAACGAGATGGAAGAGGCCTGCGCCGAAATGGCCAGAAAGCACTTCCCGTCCAAGTCAAGTCGACCCCTGCGATAGAAAGTGGGTGCCGGAACGCCGTTGCCACGAGCGCGTTCCGGCATTGCCCGTCAATCAGGGCGTCATCTCCGCATTGAAGGCGTCGAGATAGGCGCGGTCTGTATATTGATCGGCATCGCATCGAGACACCGCTCGATCATCGCCTCTACCCTTTTGGTCTTCACGGTGAGAAGCGGATTGTAGAGGGGGTAGTCGCACTTCCTCCAGAGGTCGGCGATTTCCGGTAGCATCGACTGTAAAGAACCTCGATGCCCGAGGATGTCGTTACTGGCGAGAAGCTCGTCACGGATTGCGTCGAACGTCTCCCTGTCGTGTCCGTCGAACAATGCGCCCTTGCCCTCGTATATCGGGTGGAAATCCTGTTGCTCAGATCGGCGTGCGACCGCCGAGGCGACGGCGAAGCAAAGACGGTACAGTTCCTCGTCCTCTTCGTCGAAGTCGAACGGAGTGACGTCCTCCCCTCCCGTGTCCACCACGGGCATCTCGACCATTTGTCCTCTGATCCCACCCATATAGTCCACGGCATCGTCGAATTTCGACAGCGGAAACCGCTTGATATCGAGTCGCGTGTCGACACCCCTCGGGAGAAATTCGATATTCAGGCCTTCGGGTTTGACAGTCACGCAAGGCATGGTCGTCTCCATCCAGACTTCCCTACCGATACGAAGGAGCCGATCGGTCTCCATGTCCATCATGCTCGTGGCGTAGGCGAAGCTATCGGCGTCGATATCCTTCAACTGAGGCCGCACGCGGTCGAGAGTAATGAAATCGCGCGTGCTTCCGGGTACGTGGATGGCGTCGTGCCAATGGATGACCGGCCAAATCCTGTCGTTTCTTTTGGTGACGATGCCGAGGACCTGCGCAAGCCAGGCGTTGCGTGAACGGATATTGTAGCCGCCTGGATGCCAGCCGTTGGAGCTGTCTCCTTTAGCGCCGTCGCCGATGGCGATGTGTCCACGGGATTTGTTGAGCTCGCCGATGTAACACTTGTTGAACATGTCAGGCGCGAGTTCGAGCTTGCGATAAAACTTGCCGCCGTATGACCGTATCGGAGGCAACGTCGCTCCAGCTGGGCGTTCGTGAGATGCACCCTCCGTTATCGTTCCGAGGGCGACCCCCGTCTCCTGCACGGAGACTTCGAGGATTTCGGCCCTAACGACATGATGGACATCGACGAACTTGGTCGCTCGGGATGAACGGTCGCCCTTGATCGTTGACTTGAACATCATCGGGTAACGGATATCGAGCTTCATGGCGGTCCCTGGTGTTTCTCCCGATTATGCATCCGGAGACGCAACCTTGAAATCATTTCCAACAAGCTGGGCCAGTACAAGCTGCGGCGAGGCCGAGTGCTAGGTCTCGTGACAGTGGCCGATAACGCGCATTATCAGCCATTGAAACTCTCGGAGCCACCTGGCACCGGACCGCAAACAGACATCACCCGTCATACGATACGCTTGCCAAATAACGGCGTGGCTCAGCTCGGTCTCGGCGTCCGCGCCTGACCTTCGCTTTCGACAAACGCTCGACCATCTGACAGGTCGGCATCCGATCTGGAAGAATGCATTTGAAGCATCCTAGCCGCGATACGGTCTTCTTCCTGTGCCTTGACGTCGCGTAGGATGGATTTGCGGAGATTGGCAAAGTGGCCTGAAGTGGCATCCATACCCATCTCAATGGTGACGCTGTCCACGTCGATAATCTGCTTCATGTCGGCTCGAACCGAGGCGATATCCGCCTTCGTCTCATCAAACTCATCCTTCCGCAGGGGATGGGAAATGGCTTCTTTCGCCAATATCATTTCGCACAGCTGTAGTTCCTCGTCTATTTGGCTTAGATCGACGGTAATCGCCTGATTTACCGGCGCGAACGATGAAGGCCGTCCTCCTACGATGTCTATAAATTTGCTATGAGGGAACAATGCAGTGGGGTTGATGCCCACCGATTTCCTGCTCCGATACGTTTTGGATATCAAGGCGACGAGCCGATGGGGGATTTCAACATCCAGCGAGGCCGCTTTCACCACGTCTATGGTGTCTTTGACATCTTGCTTCAGCTTTTCAGGCGATGTCGCAGAAGCTTGTTCAAATGCCTTTTTGGCACTGAACGATGGAGCACTCAGATCACTGAGCCATCGAGCCTTGGCGTCCACTACCCGGAGGCCCTCACGCTTTTCTGGAGAGGAACCTGCCGAACGTTTGAACTGTTCTGAAAACTTTTGGGAGATCGTGGCTTTGATATGAAGGGGCGATTTCGCAGCATAATCGTAGAGCCTTTTGATGGCTCTCTCGCCTGCCAACTCAAAACTTTCCTTGTGTTGGTTGAGAGCATTCCTCTCGAGCGGATTTTCGACATCGTCGCCAAGGCCCGATATTCCGTTTTGGGCTTGATGTCGGAGTATCCCAAACGAGACCTTTCCGACGAGAATGGAAATCTCATTGGTAAACGACGAGGAGGCGTCGTCGGCCGCTTTCTGGTATTCGTTTACGATGAGGTCGTGCATCTTGACCGCATCAGCTGGGCTAAAGGCATCTTTCTTCAGCGCATCGCGGATATTCACTATTTCCGACCACAGGTCCATCCCCGCGTCCAAGAAGGCCTTTACCCCTGACGGGTCGACGACCAATGTGCCAGCGACTTTTCCGATTTTAGCGGCGCTGGATTTTATCTTTGCGTCGCTTAAATCAGGGGCTTGTTGACCTTGAATAGCTGATATTCGCGCTCGGGAATTCGAGAAAACCTGTTGCGGGTCGGGCGTACCCAGACGTGAACTCAATCTGAACTCGGCATCTATGATGTCTTTGTATTCGGCATCTGAAAGCGGTGTTTTGTCGAGCGCCCTCCGGCTGTCGGCCTTGGCATTACTGCGCATTTCCTTCGCGATCGCCAGGTTGGTCGACGCGATGGACATCGTATCGAGCATCTCCATCAAGCGCTTCTCGACGGCATCGAAATCCAGGTTTGTCCTGAAGGAACCCGGTTTGGCATCGACGTTATAGGTTTCGTCTTTTGGCATGCAAATCTCCCTGTCGCCGCAGGTTAGGACGGAGGTCTGCATCAGAGAAGAGCGGTATGCAGTCCTCCGCCTCTGGATCATCGTGTGTGGCTGAAACCCGATTGCCGGCCACAGGAGCTGGCAGACGGCGGATGGAGCAGACAACGGGCATGCGGATTACGGTTGAGGAAGGGGCGATCCCACGGCAGGCTTTGATGGCGTCCCCACTGTTGGACATGCGATTTTTGTAGAATGCGCGCCACGGCGTGATGCTCGGTCATCGACGGGTATAGCGCCATGACCAAGCATCACATCGAAGAGATCGCCGACTACATCACCTCGCTGGACGACGATCCAGAGGTCACCGTTCTGCTGTCTTATTCAGTAGGCCGGGTCCTTATGAACACCCATCGTGCTGAACGAAACTGGCGGGCGGCCGCTCGTCAGGTCGACATGGATCACATCGTGGATTGGCTCCGCGCCGCGGTCGCAACCAGAAGCGAATGGTTGGGCAACGTCGACGAACGGGGTCGCCCCAAGAAGCTTCTGAAATTCTCCGATCTTGGAGCCATGATCGCCGAAGCCGACAAGCATATGCGCATCCAGTCTCAGCGCTCCGCGGCCGTCCTTGAAGAGGGTCAGGAGGATTTCGTGGCGGCGCTTGCCAACGGGTTCTCTGTCGTTCGGCTTCTGACCCCCGAATCTCTCGACCGAGAATCTAGCTATATGCAGCATTGCATAGGCAATGGCGGCTACGACGCGAGGATTGCCTCCGGCAAATACGAATATCTCTCTCTCCGGGATGCCACAGGGAAACCCCATGCGACGATCGAAGTCGCAAAGGAAGCCAAGAGAGTGCTCCAGGTCGCTGGCAAGCAGAACGACCGCCCGCTGCCCAAGTACCTCAGGCTATTGGGTCCTCTGTGCCAGCAATGGAACGAGGCAGGGATAAGCTTCGATGGTGTGATGGGGAGCGAGTGGATAGTCGACCACGAGGGGACGCTCCATCACATTAGCGCTTTGCCATCAAAGCTGGTGGTTCAAGGAAGCTTGGACATCGAATGGAGAGACTGCCTCAAGCTACCCGATGACTTGACGGTCCTCGGAGGTCTCACGGTGCGGTGGCATCCACTCCTGGAGTTGCCAACCAAACTCGAGGTTCGCGGGAGCCTTACGTTCAAGGACGACTGGGGGCAGTTCCTCGACCAGGAAGGAGATGCGCCCGATGAATGGTACGAGGAGGTCCTCGCCAAGCAGCGGGAGTTGGCGACGTTCCCAAGCAGCCTTGTAGTAGGCGGCGACCTGTCTGTCGCGAATTGCAGGATCAACGCGGACATCGAACATCTAACGGTAGGCGGCACATTCCATCTGGAGGGCGTCCGCGGAACCGTTGCGATCTCGCGCCTCAAGGCATGGCAATTCGAACTGGTCGAAATGGATTGGACGTCCTTCCCGGACGAAATGGAGGTGAACGGCCTGACGGTGTCGGGATGTCCAAATCTCACTAGCCTCGGAAATCTCGATGGTGTCGAACGGCTCTCCATCGCCGACATGTCGACCGAAGTAGTTCCTCAGAACGGCACATTCAAAGAGCTGCATCTGAGCGGCATGCCCGCACTATGCAGTATGCAAGGGATCACCATTACCCATGCTCTGACACTGCACGGCACGGGGATCACAGAATTGCCGGCCGGCCTGACCTTGGATGGTCCTCTCGAGATACACGGCACGCCGATAAAGACGTTCCCTCCTGGTGTCTCTGTTGGACGCCTCGAGATGAGCAAAACGGAACTCTCCAGGTTCCCGGCCGATATGGAGGTCGCAACCGACATTACGCTATGGGAGGGTTCCATCAGGTCGCTGGATGGCCTGCTTCATGTCAAAGGCGACTTGCAAATGACCTATGCTCCTGTCAGGGAATTGCCTTCCGGCCTGAAAGTTGATGGGAACCTCCGGGCGGACAAGTCGTCGTTGGAAAAGATCGGACGTGGAATCTCCGTTGGAGGCCGTTTGGACCTCCGCGAAACACGTATCGCGGAGGTTCCGGACGACATCAAGGTAGGTGCCGGCATGGATATGAGGGAGTCTCGCCTCAGGTGGCTTCCCGACAATCTCAATGTCGGCGGAACTCTCAACGTTTCGTCCACGCCGATTCTTGAGATTCCCATCGGTTTACGGGTCACTGACCTATATATTCAGGACACCGATATCGTCGAATTGCCAGCGGGATTGGAGGTGAATTGCCTGTATGCCGAGGGTTCGTGCCTATACGAGATTTCCGACGATGTCACGGTAAGGCATGCCTTCCTTTCGCATCGGGATGACGAAATTTATAGGCGCACACTTCGCCGCGAAACGGTCCGTTCCTGGCCAGAGTTGCTACGCACCACGGCAGAAGAATCCAGTTTCCCCGGCGCTGACGGGCGAACTCCAGTCCTCAAATTCGGCTGAAGCGGTATTTCGACATTAGTGGCTTTGTTGTCGCACGCGGTTAGGCACGGTGAATTGGTGTCCATATAACAGGACACCAACAATGCATCTAGGCGCTGACGATACCCCTGTTTCGCCAATTCAGGAAAAGGAAAGCATCGGCCACCTCATTGGCCAGTTCCTGACAAATCCCAAGTTGCGATCTGCGGCCCTTTTCGTTGCGATCTGGGTGCTTTGCTTGGCACTGGCCAACGCAGTGGCTCTCCAATACGTGATCCAGTTTCTTCTGACCGATATGGAGCCGAATTCGCTGATTTGGTCGACCGCCATCGTGGTGGTTGGATGTTGCGCCTTCGCTGGCGCGATGGTGTTTTTTCCCTCCGCACGCCGCTCGGTACACGGCGACGTTCATTCGTTGGGGCTGACGGCGTTTTCGGCAGTGGCGTGGATTAACATGGTCTGGGGTGGATTTGAGGGTGTGACGACGCCTCTGGCACCGATCGCCTTGAATACGGCGCTCTACGTCGTTGCGGCGACAATTCTCTGCTGCTTCGCCTAAGCCTTCACTGCGCCCGGCAAGATCGAGACGCGCTGGCGAGCAGCAGCACTCAACAGCGTGTTCTATAGCGGAGTTGCAGGATGGATGCTGGTGCTGATCTTCGCAGTTTTCGGCGCTTTCCTCACTGACATGGTCCCGGCAGTGGTCGAGAGCTCGACGCCCGCTTCGTATCGCGCAGTCACGGCGGATGAAATGAAAACTTTGCTCACTTGTCAGGTCGGTGAAACCCATCTGGTTGTCTGCCGCCTTCCTTAGTGGCGTCAGGGTACTCGTCAGCCGTGTCTTGCGAGCGGACAAAGTAACGGCCGATAACTGCCCTTATCGGCCACCACTGGGTTCTGCCTTGTCTTTCACCACGATCGTTTGGCGGACCACATACTCCGGTGCAAAACAGTCGGCACTATTATCGCCGCATGCACCCAACCCTGTCATGGTCAAAAGGTAAACGCCGGGAACTGTGTATGTGTGAACCCGCTGAGCGCTAACGCAGCTCTCAACAGGCTTTCCGGACTTCAGAACATCTTTGCCATCGCCCCAGTCGACCTCCAATCCGTTGTTTCCCGGGCCAAAGGTATTGAATGCATCCAATTTGATGCATCTCGCGATGCGATCCGTAAAATAGGTGTCTCCGACGATCTCGACTGTAACCGGGGCATATTCCCCGCTGATCTTCGTCTGGATTTGTGGCGGGTATACGTATCCGCGAAACATCCACGCCAGAATCGCAAGGCAAATCAATATCAACGTCCCACGTTGTTCCTTGTCCTCCATTTCTCTCAACCTCGACATAGATACACGGGATTATGGGGACATTGCACATGAAAGGCAGTCCCGCCGGCAATGCGGGTTGTTTTGACGGCCCGTAACGCATCTGAAAAGGTGCCACATTAGTGCGGCTGTAGATGTCCACATCAGTCAATCAATGTCCGCATAATGTCCGCATAATGCTACCAAATTCCCTATTTGCTGGGGCTGTAAGGAATTTTCCCTCCCTTTTAATGTCCACATAATGTCCAGATCAACGATCGATTTTGAAATCCGTTGACAAAGATGACGTCTTCGTTAAGTTGTCTTCAGGTCGCCGGAACCGTGGCAGCTTCCGCCATCTTGGCATGCTAAACACCGGCCTGATTTCTCGATCCCGATCCTTCTCTCGGGGACGAAGAGGCTAGTGGAAGCACCTCGTAATGTCCCGATCCAGAGGTAGGATAATGTCTTCTATTTTTCTCAATCACGCCGACGTCAGGAATCTGCTTTCAGGGCTGGGAAAGTCTCGTCCGTTGGACCGGACGTTGATGAGCGGGATTTCCTTCGTCGCGAAGTCTTTGAACATGCGCGACAACGACTTGATCAACGGCATCTGGAAGGGAGTACCTCGGAGCGAAGTCGGGGTTCACGTTTCCAAGGAAGCGTTCTTCAAGTTGGTCGATGTCGTTCAGAAAAACGACATGGCGGCGATGAAAAATACTCAGCGCCTCGCCATGATCGCCGAATCCCTTTCGTGGAAGCCGGATGCGTTGATGAACCATCTCAAGAAAACAACCGGTCACTTGGGTTCCAACGCCTCCTTGGCTAGGCCGAAACTGGGCGCGCCAATGAACCTGGAAAGGCTTGGAATTCTTCCTTCTGAAAAATGGCGGACGCTTGCGCGAATGCCCAAGGGGATCAACATCGCCGCAGGCGGAACCGGCAGTGGCAAGTCGACCACGATGCAGGTCACAGTCGGCGAGTTGTTCGGAGACTATGCGAGTGGCCCCGTGAGGCTCATCGTGCCCGATCAGGGTGCGTTAAGGCCTCTGCGGGTGGAGTTGGATGAACTCCACCCTGCCGTGAAACCTGTGGTTTTGTTTAGCGACGAATTGCGGGACCGATCCCAATTCGACTTTGCGGTAGAAGCAGCCAAGATCGCCCCGGTGTTCATCACCGCATGGGGAGACTCCGCCGTAACTGCCTACAAGCGCGTTGTCGAAAAGATCGGCCCGGAGGCGAAATCGCTGGTCAACGGCGTTCTCTGGCAGACCTTGGTGCCTCAGAAATGCGATCAGTGCGGGGCGTTTCGACCGGAGTGCCAGTGCAAAAGGAAGTTCACGAGATTCGTCGTCAGCGAATGCGTGACGGCGGCCGAACTCGAGGAGCGGATCGCGATGAACTTGCCAAGCGGACTGCTCCTCGAGGTTTCTCAGCTTGTAATCGAAGGTAAAATGCGTCGGGAAGATGCAGAAAGAGATTTCGGATCGATCTTTTCCGACCCCGCATGCCTCATCAGGTCCGCCAGCCTCCCGAAGGCTGGAACAGCGACAGCCCAAAGCAATCTCTGAACGTCAGGAACACCCGTTGTGGCCGATATTTGACGATTTCGGCCACAACGGGTGTTATGAGGTATGCATTCATCTGCATATGCGGTTGGATGCATACCCGTCGGTGTTCAGTTCTGTGCCTCTTCGCGGTGCGCCACTTTCAAATGGGTGCGGTGGCGGTTCAAGTTATCCTTATCGAGAAGGGCATCGATATTGCTTCCGTCTTCGAAAGTGATGTCGACGTTATGCTTTCCCTCGAACAGGCGGCAGATCGCGTGCAGATTACAGGCGGCAAAATAATAATCTTCGTCCGCATGCTCCGAATTTGGATTGTTCCAGACCCACGGATTGCTCGGCATTAGCCTGTAAAAATAGAACTCGATAACGTCGCCGCCGTAGCCGTTTTCGCCCTGCATGGCGCTATGGAGTTCGTCCCATAGGTCGAGAAGCTGGGATGTCGAAACGCTGAGAATATGCATGGATAAACCTTGAGTAGTGTTCGGTATCTCTCTATCGAAGGCGAGGCAGCTCGCCATGTCAATCGAATCTGGTTGCCCTGTTGCCGTTTTTCAGCGGACAATGGAGTCATTAAACATAGACCCCATTCCATGAACGATGACCACGAAGTCGCGCGCCTGACCGCGAGCACAATCAAGACCGCCATCGGTCCGACCATCATCCTCGGTTCCGGTAATTACTTCGACTATCTCGATCCCGACGGAAGCGAGATCACCCTTGAAGACGTGGCCTACGGCCTTGGCTACGAAGGGCGCTTCGCTGGGCAGTGCTATAGCCGCATCCTGAAGCGCCGTGCATTGTATTCATCCGCGCAGCATAGCGTCCTCATGAGCTATGCCGTCGATGACGGCCTCGAAATGGAAGCTCTTATGCACGAGGCGGGAGAGGCAGTTTGCGGTGACATGACTGGGCCGCTCAAATCCCTTTCGCCGGACTATAAAGCCATCGAGAAGAACTGCGAACGCTCGATCCTGTCGAAATTCGGCCTTGAGATGAAACACAAGGTCGAGATCAAGCTTGCAGATGTCAGGATGCTCGTGACCGAGCGTCGAGACCTCACTGCCTGGAACGGCGAAGACTGGGGCGTCGACCAAGGTGACGGCATCGCTCCTTTCGATTTTGAGGTCATTCCCTGGTCCCCCGATGATTCAGCGTTGGCCTTCATTGACCGATACAGGGAGCTGACAGAACCCGTCTTTCGCTCTGAACTCCTGCAACGGCTTTGCGCCGAAGCTGGCATCTTTCGTTTTCCGCCCTTTGAGAGTGGCCGATGAAATTTGACGCGCAGTTTCTGACGCAGTACCGCGGTAACACCAAGCAAAGTGCAAAGGTCACCGACCGTTTTGGATGGACCGCTGTCGAGGTTGAGATCGAAGACCGGATGGCCGACGAATTTCGTCCTGTCCTCAGCAAGTCGGCCGGTGGCTACAGTGGGACCGTCTATCATGATGGAATGAATTACTGGATCGAGGCTGACAGTACCAATCTCTCCCATCATGGCCACGTGGGAAGTATGGGCGGCTTCACGGCTTACTGGCCACACAAGGAGATCAAGGACCTCCACAACTTTCAGGGCCGGGAGCAGCGGAGGTTTTTCTGGAATACGTTTGGAATCCGGTTCTTCGACCGTCCTCCTGCTGGCCATTACTACACGCTGGTTCCGTCCAACCTAAAAAACTACCGCCCAGGAACGAAGGTTGAGTGGGACGAAACGGCGTTCATCGGCAACAGGTACGCCCAGTACCTCGGCGAGAACACCGTCAACGTCGACGGTGTGATCCTGTGTCGTATCGAGCGGCCGTGCTTCACCGGCCGGTGGCGCGCCATCACCGTTTTCACCCCGTTCGGTGGCTATGGCGATCCGGTTCTGGACTACGCAGCACTCCAGAAAATGAGCCTTGACCCCAAGTACATGAGCACCGGCAATTGGAAATGGGAAATCTCGTCCGAAGAACTGTATGAACTCGACCGGAACGACGTCGATCCCATCGCGAGATCAGCGCGCGCGGTGTTCATGGACCTGTTTCGTCAGAAGTCGTGGCTTTCGCAACAGGAAACCATTACCAAGTCCAAGGCCGCCAAGAAGGTCTCCCGCCTTCACGACGTCTGGAAATCGAACGGACCTTCGCTTGACGAGGATCACCTTGACGATGTCGTCGAGGTCTTGCTGACAATTGCGGAAGAGGGAAGGGTTCGGTCCATTCTCGAAAGCTGGGTCGATCGTCCCATCGGCCTATAGCGCGAAATCTTCTATTTCGGCGCTGGCCGTTGCCGGAATGCGTCGACTTCTGTATCCCTTGGTGGAAATAGGCAGGTGGAGACCCCGATGAAGTTCGATCCGACGATTTTCAGCAACGACGATCCGTGGTTCATCGGTGAAACGAAGCTGTCTTACCTGATCCTGAATTTTGACCAGTGCTACCCTGGTCGGTCCATCCTCGTCCCGAAAGCCGAGGCTTCCGACATGGAAAGCCTTGACCCAGACGACGTCGGCCCGCTGATGTTGGAGGTCGCGCAGATCGGCCGCCACATCAAAAGCGAATTCAAGGCCGACCGGATGAACTACGCGACTCTTGGCAACGTCGTCGCCCAGCTCCATTGGCATATCATTCCGAGATACGCGGGCGACCCGAACTGGGGCGCTCCTCCTTGGCCTGTCCGCGATCCACGCACGCCTTCCGACGACGAACGGCGGTCGACGGTCGAGCGGATAAGAAAAGGGCTTATGGCGCTGCGGTAGCCGGCGCTGACGCTTACTCTCCTCGATCACCATAAAAAGCATAAAAAGAGGTATTCGCGAAAATCCCCGCTCAATGGAAACCGAACGGGGATTTTCTCTTGTCATCAGATGTCCCAGCCGAGTTCATCCAGGCATCGACCGCAGTCCATCATCAGGCGCTTCTTGCCGTAGATTTCCAGATCGTATGGGTCGTAGCTGAGCGTAGTCGTCGCCGCCCCATGGTTCCTGCAAACGAATATTTGCGCTCCCGGCCTACCGAGGACGATATTCTTGATGTTCGCTGGCGACACCACATAGCGATCGTCGCCTATAGGCTGGCCGACTTCGGCCTTTGTCAGTACCTTCGAGAAGTTCGGTCCCCGAATTTTGACATGACTTCTGCCTACGACGTACTCGTACGTTGTACCATTCACTTCGATTTTGCGATAACTCATCGCTGTCTCCTGTAGCATTGTTGAAAACCGTTCGATCAAGCGTGATCGTTCAGTTGAAGACGGTCGATGCCGTCTCGGCTACGAGAAGCGGGATATGGATAGGGTAATTAAAAGCGCATCTTCTGGTACCAAGTCCGTTCGTGTGGGTTCCGATCTCAAAAGACAGACGCCGATCAAGATTTCACCCAGTTGTACCGGGTGTCTCTCTCGTGTTCAAGCCGGCCACACGTCCGGAAAGACGAACTCCGGCATCGGCGGCCTCTGATTGGCGACTCGCGGAAGGTTCTCGAAGTCTGACTCGATGTAGCCGATGACATCCACGTGTCCATCTCTCCTGATGGAGACGATGTTAATGCCCTTCAACCGCATTCCTTCAAATGCGAGGTCGACGGCTTCCTTTCGGGTGTCGAGGTACACTTCCTTGCCGTCAAAATTGCCTTCTCTGCGTTCATGCCCCGTGGACGGCCTATGGACACGGTGAGTTCCATTCCTCTCCCTCGATATCGAGATGTATACACCCATCTCAAGGTCACCGAGCCTGGTCCTATCACAAATCCCGAGCGTGTCTGTTAGGGTGTCCTCGTTCAGGTCCCAGATCAGCTTCCGATCCAGAAAGCTCTGGAGCATTTTCTTTCCGGTTTCCCAGTCGAAGCCGGCACGCTCGGCGGCGTATTGGAAAGGGACTGCGCAACCCAGGTGTTGGGGCGGAATTTCCGCCATAAGCCTGCGCTCGTCATCGTTCAGTGGCATTCGGTACTATTCCATGGGATATCATACGATTTTCACGTCGACGGCCGTCGGCCGCAATGCGTCCTGTCAGTGGCCGATAAGGCTGGTTATCGGCCACTGACAGGTATGACGTCATCACGCGCCCTTTTTGCTTTTGGCATGAAGGATATCGAATACCTTTTTGGCTCGCGCCGGGCCGATACCCGGGACGGCGCTTAAATCCGCTACGCTCGCGTTGGCGAATTCCGCAATCGACCCGAAATGATCGTGGAGGACTTTAGCCAGATTGGCGGATATGCCTCCAAAGCTGGCCAATGCGTATCTGGCTTCCTCGACGAGGTCGTCCTTGGGCTTCGATCCGTGCAAGTTGATTTCATAGCCAAGGCCTTGCGTCATGTGTTTGACGAAGGTTACCAGCGTGTAGGCAGAATGTTCCAACGATAGCGTCGGAATGATCGATATCCCGAGCGTCGATAGATGGCTGAGCGTTCCCGTTATGGATTCCAGACTGATGTTTCCTTGCTGATAGACATTGCCTTCGAGCATGAGAACTCCGCGCAAGCCCGCCTCCGCCAACCTGTCAGCCTGGGTGAAAAGTCTCCGCTCGAGTATCGACGCCACGAGGTCCGCGCCAGTCTTGCGCTCGATGATCGCTTTTCCGGGGATCAGGAAGTCACCGGTTTCCAGTGAGGCGATCTCAACCTTCAGGTGTCGCACGTTCCGTAAACGATCGACGAATTCCGCCGGTTCACGGTCGTCGACGATGATCGTGGCCTCGCTTTTGAGGGGATGCGTCATCGCGTTCGGGTCAAGCTTGAGCGCGTCATTATCCGTCCACGATTTCGCTGACGGTATGCCACTCCGCCTGCTGGCGGCCATTTTCCCCTCGGCGCGGCCTCGACCGCTTTTCGGCATCGAATCGGCTGCGGCCAAGAGATCGGCCCAGTTGCCGGTCCGGCATTCCGTGATGTTCTCCACGATCTCGATCAGTTCGGCTTCCGACATCCCTGACGGGTCGCCATCGAAACCGCCTCTCAGCCCTGTCCCACGTGGTTCTATCCATGCCTGTCCCTCCATGGGGAGGTTCTTCACGTAAATCCGGACCCTGTTTCCTACCTTCGCGCGCCAGACGTTGATCGTTGGGTTCGCCATTTTTGTCCCTTGTCTATGTCGGTTGCAGATTAGTATCGAACGTTGTCGAAACGTCAACGCTGTCCCGATGATCAGCAGTTGGTAAAGGGACCCGGTGTCCGCCCTACCAACGTGTCGCTTGCGCAACGCTTCCTGGGTTGCATCTCACTAGTACATGCCGCCGGTCCCGAGTGAAAACACGAAGCCGACGTGCCAGGTCCGATACTTCTACGAGGACGGTACGGCTGTATTCCTGCGCCATAGCCGTGGGCCGGCGCAGGGATATTTCTGGGATGCGTGTGGAGAGGATATGCACGAGCTCGCCCTTATTGCCATCAGCAATTCGCCGGCTCCGCCACGCGTAGGTGTCGTCATCCCCACTCACTTCGACTGAGCTAGGCCTCTGCTTTTCTTGGAACGACGCGTCACACTCGCGATGCACGCCAATGCTGCACGCAGCGTCTTCCGCGCCGGCGGCTCTATAACCATTGCAAAGATGATTGAAATAGCAATCGACAGGCCGACAGCGATGCTCATGTGAATCCACGGGGTGACGACCTCCAGCAATGAAGGATATCTGTAACCAAATCGGTCCAGATACATCCTGCCGCCATGACCGACATCGGTATGGATCAGGTAGAGTGGGTAACTGGCCAGTCCAAGAACATTACAAGCCTTGGCGAATGCCTTGGCCTCGAGCTCCACCTTCGAACTGGCATAGACGGCGGCTACGATCAACGGGCCGATGAACGGAACGAAACGCTGGTCGACCGTGAATCCGAACGCCTTTTGCATATAGACGAAATAGGCGATGTTAGCGTTGTAAAAGCAAATCCAGGACATGATCAGAACAAGTGGAGTGACGGCTGTTTGTCGTCGGCGGACCACCTGATAAAGTGTCATGCCAGCGCAAAAATGGCCCGCGAAACCCGTGATGAAGACCTTCGCCAGCAGTTCGCTCTGTATCGCAAATTGGTTCAGCATGGAGATCGTGAGCCATGCGATCATGATCGTGCTGAGGTGGCGTTTCCAAACGCCGAGAACGATGAACGCGAATACCCAGATGTAGAACGTGACCTCGATCGTGAGCGTCCAGTATACAGAAAGACGAGGTTCGTAGCCGAAGACGGACGGCAGGAACGTGAGACCAACGAGCCAGTTCACGAACATCTGGAGTTTGTCTGGGGATACTGCCGCCCAGACAGTCGTTCCCACGAGCAAACAAAAAACGCAGGGAACAGGCGCATAAACCTGGCTCTCGCGAACTCTGCCCCTGTCCGCCCTTCTGTGGAAATGGCAATTACCAGGCCGCTAATGACGAAGAACACGTCGACCCCCAACCATCCGATGGAAAACAACCCGACGGCCGGAACCCCGGGGTATATGCCCTCCTTCGAACCTGCATATAGGAAATGGTAGAGGAGGACGCCGAGAGCGGCGACGAACCTCAACATGTCGAGGACTGGCAGCCTCTTCGCAACACCACTCGTGTCCATTAATTCTTCCTTGGTCTTAGCTTCAGGTATTGGACACGACGATGAACATGTCGGTCAACGCGAATTAAATCCTGGCATGGAGGTCGACAACTTGCTTGGTGCGGGGCGCGGGACCTATCATTCCATGAGTTCGAAAAGGAACGCAGCATGGAATTGGAAGGCTTCGTCAGCAAGGCAGGAACGACCCCCGAGGGCGAGCGGCTTGTCGAGTATCATCTGGAACGCAAGGGCAAGGGCAGGGGCAAACGCCTCAAGCTTCGCGTCAACAAGGACGGCAACCTGATCGTCGAATTCATCGAGGGCGAGACAGTCCCCGGCGTTGTCCTCGGCGAGCGGGTGACAAGCCCGATCCACACCGAGGAACTCGAAAAGCGCCTCCTGTTCGCGATGGCGTCGCTGCATTTCGACGCGACGTGGCTCGACGACGGTCACTCGGTCATCGATCTTGAGATGATCAAGCGCGGTTACGACGTCGGCAAACTCAAGTCGGGCGAGCTTATCTGGTATCGCCGTGAACACGGCACGACCCTCGTCGTCAAGCGCGAGGAATCCGACCAACTTCCGTCGTCGTTCTCCGATCCGACGCGTCTTGTCGTGGTCGGCCTCACAGGCAAAGAACTCGTAGTCAAGGCGATGGACTACCGATCTCTTGTTCTGTTCATGGAGTCAAACGCTCACTACGAGTTCTATCAGCCTCACCATGACATCCACATTCCCGGTGTCTATTCTCCTGACATCATCACGGTCCACTAAGCGACAGTTAAGCAAGCATTAAATTCAAGAACTCGCGCTTGCACAGCCCCAAGGTTCGGGGCTAGCCTTTTTTAAAAGACGCCAAGTCATAAAAAGGGCTCTCCGTGCAAACAAAATCCTCCGTTTCGCCCTTGGGGCAACTCGCTGACATCGCCGTCCTCACGTCGCTCTGTCTGCTTCAGTTCGCCTTCGTTTTCGGTATGCCTTGGCTCGACAACGGCCTTTGGCCGCAGACGGAGGGGCCAAGCGCCGCCATTCATCTGTTCTCCGCGGTCCTTGCTCTTTTCACCGGACTTCAAGTCGCTTTCAAGGACCCCAAGTACATCAAGGCTCTCTCGTCGCCCGTCGTCTTGGCGCTGCTCGCCTTCGCGGTCTTCTCGGCCGTCCTCGCCCCTTTCACCCCGGAGCCTGTCCGTAGCATCCAGGGAACCCTGAAACATGGTGTCGGTGTCCTTTGGCAGTTCGAAATGGGTCTTGCCGTCCTCGCAGCCTCCGCCATCTGGCAAACCACAGTCATGCGCCGCATCGCTCTCGTCGCCGCCACCCTTGCCGCACTCGCGATCATCGCCCTTTACGCCATTCCCGGGCAGCCTCTTGGTGTGCCATTGGGGTTTCAGGAGTGGGTCGGCGTCGTGACGCTCGCGGTCGCTGGCTTGCTTGTGACAGGCCCACGCGTTTCTCGTATCGGCGTTGCACCGCTCAAGATCGCGGTCGCCGGCGTTGTCTGCGGGGCGGGCTTCCTTGTCTCGGAAAACAGGACCATCCTCCTCGCCCTTGCCGCTCTCACCGTCCTCCACGCCGTCGATGCGATCCCGTTCCTGCGTGGGTTGGTCCGTGTCCCGGTTCTCAGGGCGGCAACGGTTGTTGTCGTGGCCATCGCCTCGACGACGGCGGTGTACTTCGCCGGCCCGATCATCGAGGCCCGCTCAGTTGCCGCAGTGAAACCCGGCGATTTCCCGTCGGTTGCCTCCACGGCTCCCGTCGACAAGGCGCTGATCCAGGACGGTGCGCTCGGCACGATCTGGTCGCGCTCCTACATGGTCCGCATTCTCGTCGACGACATGCTCGAAAACCCTGTCACGGCGCTCGTCGGCAACGGGTTCGGGTCGTTCTCGACGGCCTACGAACACCATGCCCGTGACGTGCCAGGTCGCTTTTTCGCTCAGCCGACGCCGACGGCCTCGACCACTTTCTGGGACGTCCACACCTCCGCGAACTTCCACTCCCACAACATGCTTGCCGAAACGGTGGCGTCCGTCGGTGTCATCGGTGCGATCCTCTGGCTCGGGACCTTCGCCGCCATGGCATGGGCATCGAGGGCAGGCCTCGCGGTGGCGCTGGGCATCATCGTTGTCGGGAGCTTCTGGTTCCCGATCAACCACATGCTGGGTGCTCTCGCGCTGTTGACCGCCGCCACCGTGGTTCCTCGCCAGCCCAGCGCGAAGGCGGAAACCCTTCTCTCTGGTGTCGGACCACTCGTTGCCATCCTCGGCGCTGCCCTTCTCGGATACGTCGGCGTAGCGGCAACGGTCCTCGGCATTGTCGAGCGCAGCGAGCGCGGCTTCCCGGCGGTTCAGGTCAACACGGACGCGAACACCTGCGGCTTCATCAGGACTCAGTTCTTCCCGGAGCAGGAAATCGTCATCGACCTCTATTCGGTTTTGAAAAACCGCGTCTCGCAATCGGATAACCCTCCCCGTGAGTTGTTCGACCGCAGCACGAACGTCATCTCGATCAACTGCATGCTTCGTCGCTATTTCGATCGGGACGGCAGTATAAGGGCGCTCACGGCATCCCTCTCAGGGCGCACGTCACTAATCGCTCTAGGTCCAGCGAGCTATGGCTCTCTTCGTACCGAGATCATCAAGTGGGGGGACGACATCGACCGCCTTCTCACCATCCTTCCTGAGCGTACGGAATTCCTGCCACCGTATATCGCCATCCTCAGCGGTCGCGCCCATCAAAAGGCGATCATGGAAATTGATCGGTTCGTTCCGCGATTGAAGGACACCGACCCAGTCAAGCATTACCTGCTGTCCCAGCGCGCAAAGCTGTTCGGTGACGATGAGCAATACCGCGTCCACTACGCTCGAGCGCTCGATCTCGGCTTCGCGAACCTGTGGCCGGTCTCCGAGGAGGAGGTCAAGCGGGTGCGGGGCAAGTGACGATGGCAGAGGCACACGAACCGCCATTCGTCACGGTCGTCATACCTGTCCTCAACGAGGAGCGATTCATCGTTCCGTTGCTGGAGAGCCTCGGCTGCCTCGGCGGCAACAGGTGTCTGCCTTGGCCGCACGAGGTGATCGTCGCGGACGGCGGAAGTACCGACCGAACCTTGGACATCCTGGCAGGGATCAGCACGGAGACGGGCATCCGGGTGATCGACAACCGCGCCCGCATCCAGTCTGCGGGCGTGAACCTCGCCGCAAGCGAGGCGAATCCGGCGTCGAGATACCTTATTCGGATCGATGCCCACGCGATCTATGACAAGGGCTTCGTCGAACGAGTCGCGAGGGCGCTGATGGAAACGGCTGCCGCATCGGTTGTCGTTCCGCTGATCACAAGGCCTCACGACGATGCCAAAGGCTTCGTGTGGGCCGTCACGGTCGCGCAGCGATCCGTACTCGGCAACGGCGGCTCCGCACACAGAATGGAGTCGACCCCGGCCAAATGGGTCGACCACGGCCACCATGCCGGCTTCGATCTCGACTTCTTCCGTTCAATAGGAGGATATGACGAAAGCTTCGCGACAAACGAAGACGCCGAATATGACGTCAGGGTGGCGGAAGCCGGAGGGAAAATCTGGTTCGAGCCCGCTTGCACCGTCTGGTATTCTCCCCGGGAAAGCGCATCTTCCCTTGGCCGCCAATATTTCCGCTATGGCATCGGGCGGGCATCGACCCTTTTCAAGCACCGTCTCGCCCCGAAGCCGCGGCAGATGTTTCCGGTCGCCGCATTGGGCGCGAATGCCGTCGCGGTGCTCGGATCGATTTTCTGGACTCCGCTGCTGATCGTGCCAGCGGCCTACCTTGTTGCGTGCCTTGTCGGTTCCGATCGAGCAAGAAAGGCTTCCGGGATCGCGAACGACGGCTTTGTCGCAGTGAAAGCGGCGGCGGCGCTCGTGATCATGCATATGTCGTGGGCTGTCGGCTTCGTCTACGGATCGTGGAAGGCACACCGCCAACGGATGCTGTGAGCAGAGGAACAATAGTTCGGCAAACCTCGGCGATGTCACTTGCCAATGGCGCACGTCATGGCATCATTTTTGATGTCTTTATTTTTTAACGATGAGAGAAGTCACTGAAATGGACTTGTCGAAAGACTTCGATGTCCTGCGGACACTTGTGAGGCGAGAGTTCAGGATACGCTACAAGGATTCGTTCCTCGGGGTGCTTTGGGTTTTCGGCGCGCCGCTGCTGATGATTGCCACTTACAGCTTCTTCATGTTCGGTATCGTCCGAAACCTCGGAAGCGGCCTCCAGAGTTTCGCTGGATTGGCTGGTCTTTGGGTTTGCCTTGGCCTGTGGCAATGGCTGAACGAAAGCACGAACCGAGCAGGGTCTACCTTTCACGACAACGCCGCGATGGTGAAGAGGACTCCGCTGAAGCTGGTTCTCCTTCCTCTTGCCAACGTTATCGTCTCCTCCGTCGGTTTCGTTCTGCCGCTGGCGATTTCGTGCGCCCTGATGGTATCTATCGGCGTCGATCCCAGTTCGTTCGCGCGTCTTGGCCTCGGGGTCGTTTCGATCCTCCCGTGGTTCATCGGTCTTGCGCTCTTCGCTTCCGTCCTCGGGACGTTCCTGCGCGACGCCAAGTACGCGATGCCGCTGTGTTTCAACGTCGGACTGTTCGTGTCGCCCATCCTCTATTCGAGCGAACAGGCTCCTGGTCCGCTGAAGCCGCTGATGTACCTCAATCCGCTTGGCTACCATTTCGAATACCTCAAAGCCGCGATTTCCGGCCGTGAGGGAGATGTGCCAGGTCTTGCGGTTGCGACCCTCGCCGGCCTTGTTTTCATGATCGCCAGCGCGCGTCTGTTCGCCGCTCGAAGCGGGGAGTTCGCCGATGTCGTCTAACAACATTGCAATTCGATGCCAGGGCCTGACGAAGGAATTCAAGAACCTCGCCAGCCCGGTGACGCAGCTTCTGAGTGTCTTCGGAGTCGCCCCAGAACGGATCGTCCGCAGAAAAAAGGTGCTTCGAGGGTTGGACTTCGAGATATCCAAGGGCGAGAAGGTCGGCATCCTCGGTGTCAACGGAGCCGGGAAATCCACGCTGCTGCAGATCATGGCAGGGATGTCGCAACCGACGTCAGGCGTTCTGGAAATGAACGGATCGATTGGGTCCATCCTCGAACTCGGTGCGGGGTTTCATTCGGAACTGACCGGACGCCAGAACGCGGAGACACTGCTTCTGCTAAACGGCACGCCGCGAAGCGAACTGAGCCTGCGTATCGACGACGTCATCGAGTTCTCGGGCCTCGGCGACGACATCGACGTGAAGACGAGGACCTATTCGAGCGGAATGCTCGTCCGCCTGGCCTTTGCGGTGGCCACAAGCGGGACACCTGACATCTTCATCGTCGACGAGGCCCTCGCGGTCGGGGACAGCGCCTTCCAGCAGAAATGCTACCAGCACCTTCAGGGTGCGCTTTCCGCTTCGACGCTGGTCCTCATCAGCCATGACATGGTCGCCGTTTCGGCGCTCTGCACCCGCGCGATCATCCTCGACGGTGGCAAGGTCGTATTCGACGGCAATCCCCATGAGGCGATGCCGATCTACAACCGCATCGCCCACGGAGCGCATGCCCCTAAGATCGCCGCTGACGACGTTGTCCCGATGGACATCAAGAGCGGGCAGGGCCGCATCGATATCACGTCTGTCAGGACCACCGTCAACGGCAACCCTGCTTCGGTGATTACGACCGGTGACGTTCTGGAAGTCGACCTCGAGCTTTTCAATCGCGGCGAACGTATCGACGCCGTCACGGGGATCGCGCTCGGAGACCTTCGCGGCCAGAGGATTTTCGGGCAGAACACGGCCAACGGCCCGCCGATCAGCCTGCCGCCAGGGTCGAGCCGCGTTGTCATGCGCGTGCCGTGGCCGCGGGTCGCGTCCGGTTCTTATTATCTGACTCCCGGCGTTTCCTCGGCAACGAACGGCCTCCTCGTGATCGAATGCTGGGCCAACAACGTCATAGAGATCAGGGGTGTTCTCGAAGAGCCGTCGCATGGGCTATTCAACGTTCCTCTCGAGTACGAATTCATCGAGGGTCAGCCGCACGCCGTATGATCGGTAGCGTCGCTCTCCAGACAATTGCGACGGACCGATACAAAAAAGGCCACAGTGCGAACCGCGCTGTGGCCTTTTTTGATGGACCTTATTGTCCCTGCGTTCAGGCGGCTCTGACGAAGTTTTTCAGTGCTTCCACCCGGGGCGACTTCAGGATCATTCTTCGGATCGACCGCATTTTCAGCTTCGCGGCATCCATCGACGACATCCCGTCATGGTCAATGGTCACAGTACTGGGGTCGACCGGATTGGCAATCGCCAGAGCGGCGTTGTGGTCTCGGCGAAGATAGAACGATCGGTTCCTGGATTTCATGGCGGTGACGTCGTACACGGGCATCGACTTGATGCCCGTGCGCATCGGCATAATGCCGTCGGCCGTCATGTCGTCTCCGAGGTGCAGGACCTTCGGTGCCTCCACTCCCTGGTAAAATCCGGTGTCGGCCAGTCCTATCCCGAAGATTTTCCCGGTTCGCTTCTGGAATCCGAAATCCGCGCTCGATACCACCTGGCTCAGGAATTCCATCATGTCGTGATGTTCGAGCAGCTGTTTGATCCTCGACGACTCGAGATACATGTCGGAGACGCCGACTACAGGTATCCCGCGCGTCCTGGCGGCTTTCAACAACGGGAGTATGGCGGCGTTGGCGATCAGGCATCGCTTTTCGAGTTCGATCTCGTAAGCGATGGTGTCGTTGGCCGCTTCCGCGATGTCTTCGGCAGAGAGCCTCTCGCCCACAAGAAGCCGTATCCATGTCCTGAAATACGCTTCGGCGGGTGTTTCAGGATCGTGTCCCTTGGACACCGCCGTCGCGCTCTCGAGGCTCCAAGCCCTGTTCCGTGCGCTTCTGACATCGGATGCCGACAAGCCAAGGCATTGTGCCAGCCAGTGCGAAGTCGCGTCGATCACCAGCTCCGGATCGGTTGTCCGCAGCAGGATCGTGTCGAAAATGTCGAGGGAAAGAACACCTACGTCACCACGATCCATGCTTCGGATTGCAGCGCGGACGGCGCACGACCACGAATAGTAAGTCTTCATGCGCCCGTCTCCATGCCCATCATCGCTCGGTAGTGTTTTTCGTGATTTTCTGCGAACGCGGACGGCGAGAAGTTGCGGACTGCCTTACGCCTTGTCGCGGACCTCATGCCGGACATCGCCTTGGACGACCAGTCGGACGAAATCGCTTCTCCCAGCGCGCTAGCCGATCCGTCGCGGATCATCCGGCCGGTGACCCCGTCCACGACCATTTCCGCGATGCCGCCCGTCGGCCAGCCGTACACCGGGGTGCCGCATGCCAGTGCTTCCATGATCGCCAGTGGCTGGTTGTCCGCCATCGGCGTCGCCATGAACGCATCGGCAGCGGAAAGCCATTCGGCGAGGTGTTTCCTGTCGGATACATATCCCGTGGCCATGAAGTCGATCGGCCCCATGATCGCATGCACCTTGGGATCGGGCTTGCCGATCAGAACCACGGTCGGGAAAACGCTCGATGCCGCGACCGCTCCGGCGATCGCCGCCCCTACGTTCTTCCGCTCGTCGCCGATGCTCGCCGCAGAAATCGCGATCACCGGGCGGTCCTGCGGCAGTCCCAGCCTTGCCCTAAGCCCAGCTCGGTCTTCCGGCTCCGCAAACACCGCCGTATCGACCATATTGGAGATGACGGTCGGTTGCTCGGAAAGATTGCCGGATGCCCATGCGGTGTCCGCCATCCACTGGGAGGGCGTGATCACCGATACCCGTCCCTTCCGATGCAACCTGCGGCGCATCGCGAGGGCGTTCGGAGTTCGGTCGGACCAACCGTAGATCGGCCATTCGTTCGACAGTGGACAGTCGCCGCAGCCGTCCTTGTATTTTTGGCAGCCAGCCATTTGGGGATAGAGGCATCCACCCGTGAAAGGGGAGCAATCGTGGAACGTCCATGCCACCGGAGCGATCCGCGCTGCCGCTGACAGGGTCAATGGGGAAATGCTACCGGATGTGTCATGGAAGTGGATGACGTCGAAACCTCGCAGCCCCACCATTGCGGCCGGCAGCTCGAAGGGGACCATCTCGGCCAGTCCGAATTTTCTGGCTGCCCGGTGAGCGAGAGTAGTGACGGGGCGCAACATCCCCGGGCCGTAGAGAGACTTCCTCGTGTCGGTGAACCCCTTGCTGGTCCACGTTACGAAGTGGGTCGCTTCGTGGCCTCTGGCGGCCATCTGGCGCGCCAGGTCTTCGGCGACGCGGCTCGCACCCCCGCAGGTTTCGTCTCCCCTACTGACGACGGCGATCCTGATCTTGTCTTTCATCTGATGTTCCATGTTCGTCACCGCCATGCCAGGCGGTGGATCAGCGCGATAACAAAGTTTTCAAGTGGTCCGCGCCTCTTCCCGACCGGAACGAACGAGCCACCGCGAACCCATCCCCGTCGACGCAACCGAGCGACCGTCAGAGCGGCCTGGAGCGGCAGGCGAAAGACTGAGCCAGTGACGTAGCCTTCTTTCCATCGAGCGCGTCTCATGCCCTTGATGGCGGCTAGGGGGTTCAGCCGTGAGGCCCGGCTCTCGGTTGGCAGCGCCACGTCGACGCCGAAGTCGAGCGAATGCCCGATCGTGCCGAAGAACCCGTATAGTTCGGCATCCGGGAAACGGACGAGCGTCAGCGCAGCGGATTCAGCCACGTCCCTGATGTCGTCGGCCTTGGCTCCCATTTCCCTCACGGCGGTTGCGAAGGCGGTGGCGTAACGAAGGATCGCGTCGTGGAGTTTAGCGAGCCTCGGCTCGTCTGCGAGTTCCGATCGACGCGATGGGGTATCTGACGCCAGCAGTGGCTCGCCATCGTGATACCCGGTCACCGTCCCATGGTGCGCGCGGCAGGTGTCCTCGAAAATGTCGACGGCCGATAGAACCGCTTCCGCCCTCCATCGCTGAGACCCGCAGTCAGAGAGCAGTCCTTCCATGTCGAGGCCGGCAGCGCGCCTCTGTCCGCCTAGTTCCCTGAGCGCGAGGTAGAGACCTTTGATCTTCGGCTTCCGCCGAACCTGCCCAAGCGAGAGTTCTAGGGCCTCCTGAATCTGGCCGGCCCAACCGACATCCACGACCGCCACATTGGCGTCGGCGAGAAAGCCTGACTTTTCGAGGTATTCGTGGAGTCCTGCAACCGCTCTTTTGTTCAGGCTCTCCATCCGCGCGCGCACCCAACTGTCCGCGACGAGGGCGTGGAAACGGGGGTCGGTGCGATAATCTACGTTTTCCGCCAATGACGAGAACCCGTGGTGCCGAACCAGCTCCTCCAGCTCGGACGCTGGCGACGACAGTGGTGTCAGCAACGTGCCGAGCCGGTCGTCTCCGCCGTTCCATTGCGCAAGGTAGGCTTCGCGCATGCCGTATGATCGGCTCGAAGCTGACATGAGAGATTTGCGCGACACATGGAGATAACCCGACTTCGGCGATGTCGGAGCAGCAAGCAGGTCGTAGAGGCGCATCGGAATGTATCCGTCGCGCGCCATGAACCAAACCCTGTCCTGGCCCTTCGTTTTCTCGACAACCGACAGCGCGAAATGGCAAAGGATTGGCCCAATGTCGCCAGCTAGACGATCCCAGAGACTGTCGCTAGACAGGACCGATAGCGCCCTGCGGTGAATAGCCGTGCCAATCGGTTCCGATGAGGCCCGTCGTTGGTCCGTAGGCCGGTCGTAGGAAGCCGATATCGCCATTCTGAAGTCCTGAATTTATTGCCAGTAAAAGCGTATTGTTGAACTCGCCGGAGTGTCAACGTGGTCGGCGAGTTCTTTATTTTTAAGTACGGCGGAGGATCAGCGCGGCGATCTTCTTGGAATATCGGACGCTGAATTTTTCGACTGGCAACAACGCCGTTGCGCAGACAAGGCAGATCGCCGCTGTCGAAACGATGTTGATCGCCATTTGCGCCGGAACGGCAAGTCCAGTTGTCGGGAGCCAGACGAACAGATAGGACGACCACGAGCAGATGACGAAGATGTGGAACAGATAAAGCGGGAACGACACTCTGCCGAGGAAGGAAGAGAGGCGGTTCGAGAAGAAGCTGCGCAGGTACCTCGAGAACGTGACAGCGAAGACCAACGACGTCGCAAGGAGCGCGAGCGCGCCAAAATCCTCGTTTCCGGGTCTGGCGAAGGTCATGACAACCCCGATCGAGTAGAAGGTCAGCAAGGCAAGAAGCTCGACAACCCATTTCCAATCGGCCCGGATAGCGATCGAATAACGTGCCTCCGCCGCCAGATACCCACCGAAGAAGCAGGCGTAGATCGGGGCGACCTTGATGCAGACGAGGAAAGCTGCGACCGCGATGATCCATTGGCCCCGACCGTGCGATCTAAACACCGCCAGGTATCCGTAAACGATCATCGATCCGAGGAATTCATACGAGATCGTCCAGAGCGAAGAGTTGTAGCTTTCCCGCGAGTAGTAATAGAAAAACGAGTTGAACAGCGAGAATTTCACGAAGTCGTACCCCGAAGCCGGGAACGTGTAGAATGTCCCGAGCCAATCTCCCGACACACCGGTCTCCCTGCTGACGTCGGCGCTGATCAGCAAGCCCGCCTTCAGGAGCAGGTAGCCGATGAAGGTCGTGACGAGAATCGGGATCGCCAGCCGGAAGTACCTCGACGTAGCTGCCATCTGCAGGTCTCTGCGCGCAGGGTCGAGATTGGCGTGGCTGAGCGCATATCCGGAGATCACGAAGAAGACGAAAACAGCGAACTGTCCGTCCATCAGGAGTTTGATCGAGTCGGGAGCAAGCCATGGCTGATCTTTCGCGAGGAAGCGGTAGACCAAGTGATAGACGAAAACGAGGATGGCACCCCAGCCACGCAGCCCGTCAAGAAACCCAAGTCGCTCTGTTTTGCCCGTGTCGGCCATCGAAGTCCCGCCCGTGATAATTCAGTACGAGGCTGGTGCAACTGGAACTCAAAAACAAGACCCCAAAGAGCGTTGACTGGCTGTCGGAATGGGCGACAATTTCAAGACAACATCGTTCGCCGGAATATTTTAATGAATAGAAAATCAGCGGATTGCGCCTTCCGAAAGGTCGGAGCCGAGCTTGCCGTTATTGCCTGCGTCACCATGGCCTTCTTCCTGTGCGAAAAGCTCTTCGTCCTCTTCTATTTCAAGTATCCTGGCGCTGGCATCTATCGGTTCTGGGCAATCGTCGCTTCGCCGCTTCCGGTCATCGCGGCCTACGCGATCTTTCGCCTTTTCCTATCCAGGTATGCCTCCGCCGCCGTGACGGTTGCCGCTACATGTGTTCTGTCCTATGCCAACCACGTAAAATTCGGACTGACGGGCGATCCGCTCTCGTTTACCGACATTTCGGGGACGGCGAACATCTCGATCGTCTCTCACTACACGAACGTCTATCAAATCGTCGCGGCCATGGGTGTTTTCGCAATTGGAAGTGTCCTATTTCACCGCTACGAATACCCAGGGCTTCGCGGCAGGCTTTCACGCAGGCGTATTCCGATCGCGGCGCTGTCTCTCGTTTTCCTGGCAGGTGTCGCCAGCGGCCGTTCCGTCGTGGACGACCTTTCGACCTTTGGCTCTGATGTTTTCGCCGAGCTCGGGATGGCCTACCTGTCCTACGACTGGCCCGAAAACGTGAAGTTGAACGGCCTCGGCATTCACCTGATCCAGACCAGCGTTCGTCATATGCCGGAGGAGCCGACCGCGGCTGAGACAATCGAGTTCAACAGCCTCGTCAAACCTGCCAGGACTGATTTCCAGCGTCCGAAGACGGTGATCATGATCCTTTGCGAGGCTTGCTGGAACGACGACCGTCACTTTAAAGACGTGTTCTCCCCACTGACCGACAGAGGTCTCGTGCCTCTACGCGGGGTTTCGCCTGCCTATGGCGGCGGCACCGTGAATGCCGCCTTCGAAATGACGACGGGACTGCCTGCGAACGGCGAGGCGCTGACCGGCATCATCTACCAGGAATACGCGCCCGTAATCTCGGACACGGCCCACGTCTTGCCTCGCTACCTCGACAAGGAGGGGTACCGCACAGTCGCCATGCACAACCACACCAAACGCTTCTGGAACCGCGATATCGTTGCTCCTAAGTTCGGATATGACGAATTTCTAGGGATTGAGGACATGACGCCGACCCCGCCATCGGGTTGGGCAGACGACGAGTATCTCTATGACGCGGCGCTCAAGGAGATGGACGAGTTTCCAAGGACACCCTTGTTCATGCATCTGACGACGGTCTATACGCACGGCAGTTATGAGAGGCGCGGCGACCTCGGAGAATCCGAATACGCAGAAAGGTTGCGCCTTTCGATTTCCCGGATGGCCGAGTTCGTCGATCAGGTCTATCGCAGGGACCCGAATGCAGTCCTGTTGGTGTACGGAGATCACAAGCCGCAGCTGACCTCGTTCTTCGTCAGGGAGGGCGTGCTGCCGATCAGCGTGTTCGAGACGGTCGGCAAGGATGACACCAGCTTCGCCTTCGAACCCGGATACCCGCAGGCGTTGGTCGGCGACATGCCCATCTACGTGAAAAGCAGCGATAGCCAGAAATTGTCGGACTTCATCACGCAGGCAAACGGCACTCCGTTTTTCTGTGTTTCCAAATTCTTCGACAGGACGTTCCTGAAGTCGTCAGCACCCGTCTACCGCTTTTCTGGCGACATTTGCCGGGCCTATCGCACAGCTGGATACAAGAAAACGATCGCTGCGTTTCCGGACTGGCTTTACGCGAAAGCTCTTCTTAAATCTTGAAGTATTTGAAGACCCCGCTTCTTGACTGATAGTTCAAGTCGGCGAACCATGGTGTACGAAGTCTTTATTTTTGAGTTTGTACTCCATGGAACATCGCGACGTAGATGCCTACCGGACCAGCCTTTCGATCGTGGTCCTGACATTCCGGCGCGACGATGCGCTGCTCGACACGCTTGAACGCATTTCTTCCGCTCTTGGCACCTCCGGTTTTCAGCTGGTCCTCGTTGACAACAACGCGGACGGCAAGAACCGACGTACGATGATCGATAGATTCGAGGACGCCGTGCTCGTCGACGAACGCTACAACATGGGCGTCGCGGCAGGGCGCAACAAAGGTATCTCGGTCGCGACTGGCGATGTCCTGCTGTTCCTCGACGACGACGCGCTGCTGGAAGTTCCCGCGGATTTCACGACAAGGCTCACGGATTTGTTCGACCATGATCCCAAGCTCGGTGTCGTGGCGTTCAGGAGTTTCGTCGGCGCACAGCGAATTGAAGACCCTATCGAGTTTCCGCATACCGACAAGTCGAAAGACCACGATAGCCGGTTCGACACCTTCCGCTTCATAGGCGTAGCACATGCGATCAGGCGGTCTCTGTTGAACCAAACGGGTCTCTACTGCGCTTCGTTCTTCTACGGGATGGAAGAATTCGACCTTTCCTACCGTGCGCTTAAATTGGGCTATCGGATCGAGTTCAGGCCCGAGTTTCGCGTCCAGCACATGAAGGCCAATGCCGGCCGGCTGCCGTCGTCCGCGGTCATCAGGCGGATGTACGCCAATAAGCTTTCGGTCGGCTGGATGCACCTTCCAGCTCGCCTCTTCCTGGCGTCCGGCGCTGCGTGGTTCCTCAAGACCCTGCTCGATTCCAAAAATCCAGCGGTTCCGTTCCGCGCCATCGGCGACTTCCTTGCGATGGTGTCGCACGGCCAGCTCCAGAAGCGCGATCCGTCCAGTGATCTCGTCGCCGAAATACGGCGTCTGGGCGGGAAGGCATGGCGATGACCATGAACCACGGACAAATTCAGGCCTCCCGGCAGGCAAACGGCCACGGCGCTGACACGCGGGTCAAGGCGATCCTCGTCGTTTGCGACCTCGTCGCGATCCTCTTTGCGTCCGGCTTCGCTTTCGGCATCCTCAGTTTCATTACGGGATTGCTCGGCTTCGATTTCGTCTCGTTCCACCGCTTGCTCGCAGAACGCGGGACTGCCCTTGTCTCGGCAGCGGCATTCGCCTGCGCCTACTTCTTGTTCGCGGGTCACTACCACATGCGCATTCCCTTCTGGGAGGAAACCCGCTCGGTGGCGGCGGCCGGGCTCTTCGGCTTGGTGTTCGAAGGGTTTCTCGTCTTCGCCAACAAGGCCGACGTCTCGCGTTCGTCGATGTTCCTCTCGTGGATCATCGCGCCCTTCGTCATCATGTGGCTTCGAGGCCTGGCGCGCAGGACCCTCTCCAAGCGCGGGATCGGTCACTACAGGGCCGTGGTGTTCGGTCGACAGACCGAGATCGAGCGGGCCACCGACCTGATCATGGCCGACAGCCATCTGGCGTTTTCCGTGTGTGGTTCCCGCGAGACGACGGATTTGGCCGAGGCCGAAGCCGCGCTTGCCGCGGTTGGAGCCTCGGATGCGGTGATCGCGCTTTCCTGTGCCGACGAGGCCGAGATCAGGCTCGCGGCCGACCTGCGCCGACGCGGTTACGCCATCTGCGTCATACCGCCCGCCATGGGCATGTCCGCCAGCATGAACGTCCAGTACATCCTCGGGCGGGACGCCATGCTTCTTGTCAGCAGGCCCGAAATCACGCCGCGCCTCAACCGCGCCGCCAAACGGGCGTTCGATATCGTCGTCGCCGGTGGCCTTCTTCTCACGCTCGGTGTTCCGATGGCGATGGTGGCCGGAGTGGTGGCGCTGGACGGCGGCTCACCCTTCTTCAGTCACAAACGGATCGGCAAGGACGGGAAAGCCTTTGGTTGCCTCAAGTTCAGGTCGATGCGGGTCGACGCCGAGGCTAAGCTCGAGGAATACCTCGCCAAGGACCCCGAGGCCCGCGCGTCTTGGGAGGCCACCCGCAAGCTGCCAGCGGACCCTCGGATAACCCGCATTGGCCGGTTCATCCGAAAGGCTTCGATCGACGAGTTGCCGCAGCTGGTCAACGTTATCAGAGGCGAGATGACTTTGGTGGGGCCGCGCCCCGTCACGGAGTCCGAACTCGACAACTACGGCGACGCGCGGCAGCTCTACACCGCCGTGAAGCCCGGTCTCACGGGCATGTGGCAGGTCTCCGGCCGCAGCGACCTGACCTATGCTCGAAGAGTGGCGCTCGACACGTGGTATGTCGAAAACTGGTCGCCATGGCACGACATCGCCATTTTGGCCAAGACGGTCCCCGTGGTCCTCGGCAGGGGCGGGGCGTACTGACCGCTCCGCCGATCAAACCAAGTCGCTGAAGCGGCTAGAACGGCGAGAACGTGGTGACGGCAGGCCGTGCCGAAGGTGCCTCCGGCAATCCCGAGTGATTTTCCCTGATCCTCGCCGGGTCGTAACCGTTCTGCGAGAACTCGAGCCACAGCCTTGTGTCGATCGGAACGAGGACACCTCTCTGTAGCCGGTCGGCTGTCTTGATGAACATGGCCGCATCCGCCCCGAGTTTCTCGAGCGGCGAGTTCAGGAGCCAATGGAGCCTGTTCGGAGTGATCATGCCCGTGCGGCTGACATCGCCGTCACCCAGAGCCCTGTCGAAAGCGCGAAGGACACGGGGATCGTTGATGCCGAGCGCAATCTGCTGCCCTTCTGGCTTCGGGGCGGTTTCCGTGCGATAGACAGACCGCAGCCGCATTCCCGCAAGGTCGTAGTCATCCAGCGGCCCTGCCCATAGATGAGGATACTCGTTGACGAATACCCATCGGGTTGGATCGACAACTATTCCATCCACGCTTTCTAACCAACCATGGCGGTTCATGCCGCGCCTTCCTGAAGAGAGCGGCCCGTCATAAATGCCGTAGGCCGGGAAAAGCGTGCCGTGCTTCTCCTGGAATTCGTCGAGGATGCCGCTTTCAAGCGCCGCGACCGAGACGGCGAAGCAATTGCCCCTCCAGCGCTCCACAGGCATGTCGATGGCCTCCGCCACGGCCGACGCGCTTGGAAGATCGAGTTGCAGCCTGGAAGCCGTGCGTCTGGCCTCGTGGACAATATCATCGTGGTAGACCCGCGCGCAGTCCTGATCGTCCTCGTTGAGGTCGCCAGAGTCCACCTTCTGGAACAGGTGTCCTTTGAGCCATTCGATGTGGGCGACGCTGCCTTCCCGGTACGGGTTGTCGGCTTCTGTCTTGCCGCTCAGATAGGCTTCGACGCCTTGGTCGGCGTGACTGATGAACGGCCTCATGGTCCGTCCTCCTTAGTTGGGTCGATCGGTACATCAGACACCGAATTTCCGCAAGTTCTAACGAGGTCTTTTATTTCTGCGCGCCGCCGGACTACCCTGTTACAAAGGGCAGCGATCGGAGCTCAAAAATGGATGACGCCGCTACAGTGGCCGGCTTTCACGCCGTCGATTTCTTCTGCGGGGCGGGCGGGAGTTCGCGTGGACTCGTCTCCGCCGGATGCCGTGTTCTCGCGGGCATCGACCGCGATCCCGAATACCGATCGACCTTCGTCGCCAACAACGCCGATGCCCTTGGCCGGCCCGCCGAGTTCCTGAACCTCGACCTTTTGCCCCGGTCCGACCGCAATCCTGGCGGTCAGCGGGACGAAGCCATGGCGGAGATCGCGCGGATCATCGACACCGCGCAGGCCGAGGCCAGGCGGCCGGTGCTCTTCGTCTTCTGCCCGCCCTGCCAACCGTTCACCTCGGTCAACCGCGGCAAGCTGTCCGCCGACATGGAGGAAAGCCGTAAGCAGGACAAGGGGCTTCTCTATCACTCGTTGGACTACATCGACACCTTTCGCCCCGAGGCGATCCTCTGCGAAAACGTGTCTGGTATCCAGGATCGGAAGTTCGGCGGAGTGTGGCAGCACTTCGAGGCCGGTGTCGCGGCTCTTGGCTATGTCGTCGGGAGTGCCGTTGTGAACACGGCAGACTTCGGCATCCCTCAGGTCAGACGCAGATCGGTCCTGCTCGCGGTCCGCCGTGACGTCTTCTGTGGCGACCCGACGATGTTGAGGGAGGATGGCATGTTGGTTGTACCCTCCGTCGATCAGCTCGCGGAACGGATGACCGCTCGGCAGGCCATCGGCCACCTGCCGCCTTTGAAAGCGGGAGAAACCCATCCCGACGATCCCGACCACCGCGCATCGAAGGTATCCGACATCAACCGTCAGCGCCTTGAGGCGGCCCCTGAGGGTGGCACTAACGAGCATTACAGGGGAACGGACCTCGAGGTCGGCTGCCATTCGCGCCTCAGAGATCGTATGGACCGCGACGGAAGGAAGAGTGGCGGATATACTAACGCATATTCCAGGCTCTACGCCGATCGCCCTGCACCGACCATCACCACCAAGTGCTTCAGCTTCTCGAACGGTCGTTTTGGTCACTTCGACCGCAGTCAGAACCGCGCCCTCTCTATCAGGGAGGCGGCGTGCCTGCAATCGTTTCCGGAGGACTACAGGTTCATTACGCCATCGATCTCGGTCGCCGCGAAGATGGTCGGCAACGCAGTCCCTCCGAAACTTGCTGAATTCTACGCACGATACCTGCTGGGAATCGTCTCCGCAGGTGACGCCTGCGCGGATTCCGAAGTGAGTGTAGCGGCCTAGTGATCGGAATCGCCTGCGTTACCCGCTCTTTTTAGAAGGCATGGCGGAGCGAGACCCAGTGGTTGTTGCTGCAATATCTGTTTCCAATCGCAGGCTCCACAACTTCAATTTCGTGCGTCATTCAAAAAATTGAAGAACTCGCGCTCCAGGGCTTTGACGATTGTAATTAATCCGGCCATCCTTGGTGTAACGAAGTCCATAATTAAATCTCCAGAGGTCCCCATTGTCTTCCAGCGACACCCAAACGCCTAGCTTCATCGCGGTCGATTTCTTCTGCGGAGCGGGCGGCACCACGCGCGGACTGATCGACGCTGGCGGGTATGTCGCCGCCGGCGTCGACAAGGTCGGCGATTGCCGCGAGACGTTCGAGAAAAACAACGTCAACGTCGACGGCGAGGAAGCGCGCTTCCTCCAGCGCGACATCTTCGTCAAGACCGAGACATACCCGGACGGCGAACAGGACGTCCTGATGGACGAAATCGAAGGCGTCATTTCACCGCTCAAGGCGCGTTATCCCGGCGTGCCGACGCTGTTCGCGATCTGCGCGCCGTGTCAGCCGTTCACCAACATCGCCCGCAACCAGCTGACCGAAGAGCGCGCCGAAGGCCGCCAGCGCGACCGCGACCTGCTGACGCAAACCATGGACTTCATCGACCGCTTCCAGCCGGAACTCATCCTTTCGGAAAACGTCCAGGGCATCCAGAATCCCAAGTACGGCGGCCAGTGGGCGAATTTCGAGCGAGGTCTGGAGGAGCGCGGCTACATCGTCGGATCGACGATCGCCGACACCTCGAAATACGGCATTCCGCAGATGCGCAAGCGTTCGATCATGCTGGCCGTCCACAAGTCGATCTACAACGGCCTGAACGAGGTCGCTGTCGAGGACGGCGTACGTCTGGCAGTTCCTACCAGCGACGGCACGGGCGTCGTCAAAACCGCTTGGGACGCCATCAAGCACCTTCCGGCGCTGAAGGCGGGCGAAGCCCACCCGACCATCGCCAACCACAATTGCTCGAACCTCAGTGACGCCAACCGCCGCCGTCTGGAAATGCTCCAGCCTGGCCAGTCGAACCTCGCGTTCATGGGTACGGACCTCGAGCTCGCCTGCCATGCTCGCCTGCGCAACGGCTCCAAGGAAAACGCGACGGGGTTCTCGGATTCCTACACCCGCATGTTCAAGGACCGGCCGGCACCGACGATCACCACGAAGTGCTTCAGCTTCTCCAACGGCCGCTACGGCCATCCGGACACCGAGCAGGTGAGGGCGCTGTCGGTGCGCGAGGCGGCCGCGATCCAGACCTTCCCCGACACCTACAAGTTCTACGCCAACAGCATCCAGAAGACCGCGAAGATGGTCGGCAACGCCGTTCCGCCGCTGCTGTCCACTTTCTTCGGCAAGGTCCTTGTCGACATGACCAAGAAGGATGCCGACGAAGTGGCGCTCGAAAAAGCTGCCTGATCACAAACCGACTGACGATGCAGCAAGGCCGCCGGACCGATCATCGGTTTACGGCGGCCTTGCTCGTTTTTTGGGGTTGGCGAATTCCAGTGCTCTTCTCAGGCGAAGGCTATCAAGATATCCGCCTCTTCCTTGCCTGCGTGCGCGAAGGCCTGCTTGACCGTCCGGTAAGCGACGGTTCTTCCCCTGACACCGTCGATGATCGGCCATGCGTCGTCGAAGATATCCTCTATCTCAGTCTTACGCCTGTCAGCCAGGTATGCCTCCAGTCTGTGTTGACGAAGTAGCTTACGGAGTATGCGAATGGCGCTCGGACAAGCATCTTTGGCCTCGGAATAGGCCTCTATGGCCTTCCTTCAATGGTCTTCGGGTGTGGATGGTCCGGCAAGCGCCGGCCGAGGCTCGGCAGTGCCGAAACCTATCGGTCGCTGAACCTGAAGCGCGATGGCATCGCCTTCGGCTTGGTGATCGACGCCGTGACAGTCCGTGCACGCCTGTGGGCGGCGCGCGCCGTCTGCTCCGGATCGGTGTCGAACTTGTCGGCGAGATGGTCGGCAAGGAGACGGACGATATCCCTAGCCTTCTCCCGGTCCGACGACTGGCTGTCGTAGATGAATCCTTCCTTGAGGATGTCATGCCTGCGATCATAGGCGACCAGCCAACGCGCGGCGTCGAGACCGTCAGGTTCGCCGGCCCCGAGATGCCAGTCGAACATCACCATGAACGGTTCGCCGCGCGCCTCGACGGCGGCGATGAACTCGCGGATGTTCTTGGCATGGATGACTTCCTTGCCGAACACGTCGGCCGACTTCGGCGGATCGCGCTCGGCGTCGAGGAACAGAACCCAATCGGGGGCGCGTTCGGGTAAGTCGCTCATGGGGACGCCTCGCCGGTAGCTTGGCCCTTCGCCTTGACGACCTTTGTCAAGACCTTGTCGAGTGCATCCGGACCAGGAGCGTCGGTATCGAAATGCACAGCAATCTCATCGTCGACCAACACCCTCACGCCTTGCGGCTGCCTGATGACGGATGTCACACGAGTGTAATCCACGAAACGGGGGAGACCCTTCTCAGTCTTGTAGAGAAGGCCCTTCTGTCCGAGGAGAACCACCTCCGGCTGGATCGGCGAATCCTGATGGTCTGAGCGGAACCGCGCGTACGCTTCTTCCGCGGTTCGGCTGACAAGTGCGCCCATCTCGTCCTTGGGGACCAAAAAGGACGAGATGGTCATTACTGCAAGGGAAAACAGCAGCAGGAGACCGACCGGTAGAGCGGCGACACCCGTCGTAAAGACGAACCAAGCATAAAACGAGATCGACAAGATTGAAACGACGGTCAGAAAACGTCCGTTGGACTTCAGTCTTGTCTCGATGTTTGCGATAGTCGAATTCCGCTCATCCAAGATTTCCTTCGCCAACTTGAGCGGGTTCAGCAGGATTCTGTCCTCCATGGCATCGCCGTTGATTGCCATTGTCGGGAGTAGTTGCTCTGTGACCCGCTCGCATTCATCGGCAATAAATTTGCCCATGTCGCGCTCGGAAAATCCCTTTGTCGTCGCTGGCGTTGTCCGCTCGCGGCGGACTGTCATATCAAGTCCGCCTTCGGTGCCGGTTCCAATCCCGTATTCAGTCCCCATGCGATTTTCCTCTTCGTTGGACGAGCGGCGATCACATCGCCGTCGACATGTCCTTCATGCAGCCCGGTTCATGCGAAATCTTCTTCACCAGCGGTCCGACGGTCAGTCCCTGCACGATGATGCTGAAGACCACGATCACGTATGTCGCCATCATGATCAGCGGCTTCGCCTCGGTGTATGGCAGCGACAGCGCCAAAGCCACGGACACGCCGCCGCGAACGCCGCCCCAGGTCATGATCCGGATCGATCCCTTGGCGAACTGGTGGCGCAGGCGGTGCAACATCCTGATCGGGATCGCGACGGAGGCGAAGCGGGCCGCCAGAACGATCGGAATGCACAGCAGGACGGGTCCCATGTAGGCAGGCGCGAACTGGATGATGAGGACTTCCATTCCGATCAAAAGGAAGAGGACGCTGTTCAGGATTTCGTCGGTCATTTCCCAGAAGGGCAGGAGGTGGTTTCTGGTGCGTTCCGACATCACGCGCTTCGCGCCGATGTTCCCGATAAGCAGGCCCGCGACCACGACCGCGATGGGTGCCGACATATGGAAGCTCGAGCAGAAGACCGAAATCCCAAGGACGAGCGCCAAAGACATCAGGGTCTCGACGGCTGCGTCGTCGACGCGCTTCATCATCGCGATAACGGTTGCTCCGGCGACGAGGCCGAACGCAATGGCCCCGAAGACTTCGACCGAGAAGACCTCGAGAATGTGCCACCAGTCGATGCTGCCCGCGTGGTTCACAACGCCGCCATGCCCGCCGAGGCCGTCCGCAGCGACCGCGATGCCGACAAGGACCGTGAAGGCGATAACGCCGACGCCGTCGTTGAACAACGATTCACCCGCGATCTTGGTCTCGAGGTTCTTGTCGACCTTGATGGTCTTCATGACTGCGAGGACCGCGACCGGGTCGGTCGGGGAGATCAGCGCGCCGAAGACAAGGCACCAGATCAGGGAAATCTCGACTCCGAACAGCCAGCATACGCCGTAAAACCCGAGTCCGACGACGAACGTCGAAATCAAGACGCCGACGCTTGCCATCAGGATGATCGGCATCCTCTGCTCTCGCATGCGGTCGAGATTGACGTGCAGCGCCCCCGCGAAAAGCAGGAACGACAGCATGTAATTTACAACCGTTTCAAAAAAATTCACGCTCGTCAAAAGCTGGTGGGCGTAGCGAGCGAATTCGAACTGCGGAATGAGGTAGTCCGCCGCGAGGATGCCGAGCGTGCCGACCATGCCCATGACCAGAAGCGCGATGGCGTGCGGAAGCCCGATGAAGACCTTGTTGACCCATCCCAGCAGCGCCGAGAGAACAACAAGGATGGCTGCAACCTGGATGATCGACATCTATTCCCTTTCCTTGATCGGAGTCTTTGATTTCGTATGGAGGGGCACCGATGGCCCGTGTCAACTTATTATGACCTTGAATATCAATTTAAATAAAGACCTCGGCCGTAAAAAAGGCGGCGGCGACAATAACGATAGCGTCATTGCTCGCGTGAGCGGAGGGGCCAATCGAACCGGATCGGTCCCTCCGCATTTTTACGACGCAAGAGCGACCAGCGCCTTGCGTCGCTTGCCGACATCGACCCGCAGTGGAAAGGCCTCTCGGCCGAAGGTCGCCCGCCAGTCGTTTTCCGTCTGTCCGTTCACCCTGACGCCGTTGCCCTCGACGAGCCGCTTCGCCTCGTTCTTCGTGTTCGCCATGCCGATCCGGATGAGGAGGTCGAGAACGCCCGTGCTGACCTCCATCTCGACCGTATGCGTCGGTTCCTCCAGCCTCCCGGAGAATAGGGCCGCCGCCTTGGCTTCGCATTCTCCGGCGACTTCCTTCCCGTGGACGAGGGCGGTGACGGCGTTGGCCAACGCGATTTTCGCTGCGTTGACGGTTTTCTCACAGGAAACCGTTTCCTCGATCCAGTCGGACGGCATGTCGGTGAACATCATCAGGAACCGCACTGTGTCGGCGTCCTCCACGTTCCGCCAGAATTGCCAGAAGTCGAACGGCGGGAGCTTGTCGGCGGAAAGCCAAACGGCCCCGTCGGCGGTCTTGCCCATCTTCTTGCCGTCGGCCGTCGTCAGCAGCTTGGTCGTCAGGCCGAACAGCTCGACTCCGTCCGTCCTGCGGGCGAGGTCGATGCCGTTGACGATGTTGCCCCACTGGTCCGATCCTCCGAGCTGCAGGCGGCAGCCATGGCGTCGCGCCAATTCGGCGAAGTCGGCCGACTGCAACATCATGTAGCTGAATTCCAGCACCGAAAGCGGGTTGTTCTCCTCGAGCCTGCTCTTCACCGAATCCATGGCGAGCATCCTGGCGACCGTGAAGTGAGTGCCGACGTTGCGCATGAAGTCGAGGAAGCCGACATTGCCTAGCCAGTCGTTGTTGTCCACGAACGTCACGCGGTCGGCGAACTCTCCCAGCACCTGCCGGATGTTGGAAGAGATGCCCGCGAGGTTACGGTCGACGGTATCGTCGTCGAGCAACTGGCGCGCGGAGTTTCTGAAGCTCGGATCGCCGATCCGGCTGGTCGCCCCGCCGACAAGCGCGATGACGCGGTGGCCGGAGGCAGCGAGACGACGCATCGACATGAGCGTCACCAGGTGGCCTACATGCAGGCTGTCGGCCGTGGCGTCGAAACCGGCGTAGGCGGTCACTTCCTCGCGGCATAGCAGATCGTCGAGCGCTCCGATGTCGGTGCACTGGTTGAAGAAGCCACGCTCGATCATCTCGATCAGGAACCTGGACTGCGGCTTGTGGGTCATTTTCATTCCTTCCTTGGTTTTCGGGTGTGATACCGCAGGAAGGGAACAGGGACGCCGCCGACCTGCGGCGACATCGACATGGGGGATCGACGGCTACCGCGCTGTACGCGAGCCGTAGTAATAAGCCACGAAAGACGTGGTGATCCCGAACATTACATCGTCCTTTTCGGCGTCTGTTGTTGAATTCCGTGACGCCATGGATAGTGTATCGACGAATTAATGGAAGAAGTCAATGTTCCAAAGACCCGGATTGTCCGACTGGATTGAAGGAAGCGCGTTCGCGGACCGCCACGGCAAGCCTGTCGTCCTTTATCACGGCACGGACACCGGATCGGACTTCAACATCTTCGCGAGGACGGAGGAGGGCTCGATCGGCTTCCATTTCGGCGACCTTGCCGCCGCCCACAAGCGTATCGACAACATGACCCACGGAGATGACGCCGGCGCGTGGGGTGCGGTTATCCCCGTCTACTGCAACGCCCGAAGGCCGCTACGCTTGATGGACCACCATACCTGGGACATCGCCAACGTCTGCGGCGAACTCTTTGACCTCGGGATCGTCAATGCCGACCAGCACGATCTGATTGTCAACGGCTATAACGAATACGCGCTGTTCGCGGCCATCGAGATGGCGGGCTACGACTGCGTCGTGTACACCAACGAAACCGAGCATGCCGGAACGCCGTACGACTCCGTCATCGTCTGGCGGGCCGAAACCGTGAAGGGGGCGTATGCGGGGAGCTTTGATCGCGACGATCCCGGCCTCGTACCGAGCATTGACCACGATCCCGACGACTTCGAGTGCTGGGAGACGGTCAAGGAAGAGATCGACGACTACAAAGAGAAACTCGGCGCGCTGCTCATGCGGCCGGCCGCCACCGCTACTCGAGGATTCTGACGGACCCGCGGCGGCTCTTGCACCGCTCGGCCTCCGTTCGGATGGCGTTGCGGACCGCCGACGGCGATCTGATGAGCGGCAGCGTCACGGTTCCCGTGCGGTCGGTGGACGTCACCTGGATGTTGCCGACGCCGAAAATCCTCTGGAAGATGCCGATCGTCTGTGTCACGTCGACCACGCGATAGAGTTCGACTTCGTCTTCCACCCGCAGCAGCAGGCCGTAGCGGACGATCAGGCGCTCGTCCGTCAGCGTGAAGGAGCAGGTCTTCTGGTAGACGATCCACGAAATGACGCTGGCAACGAGGAGGGCCGACGGGATGAAGAGAAGGCCAGTGTCGTACCTGATTCCCGGAATTCTGAAGCGGTCGAGAAACGCCGCCATGGTCGCCAGCGTCTGGGGTGCCGCCAACCACGCGGCCAATCCGAGCCTGATGACGTTCCTCAACTGGAAAATGGCAGCCGACGTGGCGGGCCTCGCGGTCAGGACAACTCTCTCGTTTGCGCTCGACGTCATGGTTTTTTCTCCGTGTCGTAGAATTGTCCCCGCCAGCTTCGCCGAATGCAAGACACCGATCTTGAATTCGCTTCCGTTCCGGTCTAGGTTTAATATGCAATTCAAGGAGCGCCACATGCGTATCGAGGACAGCGTTTTCCGTTAGGTAACCACCTAACGGAGTTGAAAAATGAAAGTCCATGTCGAGACGGCGCACGCCTCTCGTTTCCATGTATCGGTTCTCGCCCCCGGCGGAACCGCCGTACACACCATAGAATTCGTCAGCCTGCGGGTGATGCTCTCCTGGCTCGCCAGCTGGTGGGTCGAGGTCGGTGCCGGCGGCGAGCTGTTCGCGCCTCATCCACGTTATAACCGCCCGCTTCGCCCATACACGGGCTACGAGCGCGCGTCAGGCGGGTTGCGCCTCAACGCCTATGTCGGATCGGCCCACCTTTCCGGTGACGAAGTCCTCGCGCTGATTTCCGCGCGCCCGGTCAAGCCAAATCCCCACCGTCCTTTTCGCGACGGCCCGGTCGACGGAACGGGTAAGCGCACGCGCTTCCGGTTTTTCCGCCGCCGCATCCGCACCGCCGACAGCCACCGCGAGGGTGCCTATCCCGCCGACGATTGCGGAGACGTTCCCGCCTACCGTCCCGCGCGCAACCGCGCCAACCTTCCCTCCGGCCGCGACGACATCGCCCGCTGCCAGACGCGCTCCTGGAAAGCCACGCGCCGCCATCAGTGGAGGGTGGTCGAATGAGACACAAAGACATCGAGTTCATCCGCCTCAGCGTCAGCGGCGGGGAGACGTTCGACGTCCGCTCGTTTGCCGATGCCTTCCGGAGACTGGGACTGTCCGGCGGTCGGTGGGTGAGGGCAAGCGACGGCGGCGACAGGGTCGTCATTGAGGAGCGGTCTTGGCGGGGAACATGGTCGCGGCGCAGGGCCGCCGTGTTCCATGTCGACGGCGTGCTGCACGTGTCGGCGAAGATCGTCCTCGCGCTCTACCGGGAAACGGTCGCAGCAGACAAGAAGGTCATGGCCTGGGAGGCGGACGGTTTCAGATGCCGTCCTGTCCCGGTCAAGAAATGGAGCCTGCGCGGAGAGTTCGGATCGGCCAGGATCGGATGCGAGCGGCGTGCGAACGCTGGCTTGCGACACGATGAAGAGCTTGAGGAACACGGCCTCAGGGCGAGGCCGTGTCGTCGTCTGTTTAGCGAGTACCGCTTCGAGCGGCCCAGGCCCAAGGACGTGAACTGGAAACGCTTCAGGAACACAAGATGGAAGGAGAAGGCGTTCTAGCCTATCGCGGCTTTCGACATCCACTCGCGCAGGTTCGAGTCCGGTGTGTGGTCCGCGACGCTGTTGGTCGCGAGATTGCCGAACAGGCCTTTGACCGACTTGATGCCCTGATGCGGCAGATCGTCGGTGAACAGCATCAGCCGCTCTTCGAAATTCGATTGCATGAACGGGAGCCGCTCGTCGATCCGGCTCCTGTTGGTGCGCATGTCGCCGACGTAGAGGTCGACGGGAAGCTTGTACCAGTCGAGGTTCACGCCGCCCGCCCAACGCTCGAACCCGTAGTAGCGGCGGTAGAAGGCGGCGTGTTCGCTGCGGACGACCGAGATATTGTAGGTGGAGGCGAAGTGTATCGACGCCATGTAGGCGAAGCGGACGGTCAAGAACGGCAGGGCGCTCAGTTCCGGAGCGCGGGTCGGTTCCACGCAGAAACGGGAGCCGTCGACGAAGGTGTTGCCTTCCTCGAGTTCAGGACCGAGATACTCCTTGAAGCTCTTTATCGCGGGGCACCATGGAGTGTCGGGAGTGACGCGGTGAATGCGGAGCGAGGCGGATAGTTCTCCGTCGAGGTAAAGGCCGAAAATCTGGCAGTTCTCGAGGAGGTCGTAACTGTCGACGCTCATTCCTGTCTTGTTGGGTTCGATGAGGTCGTTGGCGATATAGGCGCGGTAGCGGAGCGCGAACACGGCCGCGAAGTCCTCGGCGCTCTTTATGCGCCTGAACTCCAGCCTCGGCATCAGGCCGACTATACTCTCGACAAAGCCGGAGCGCGCGGTGGTGGTAGTTGACATTATCTGTTTACTTCAGTGTTTAAGCAGTCGAAAAGTACGGCGTGGCGGGGGTTGCGCCACTTGAAAAAGCTTTTACAGAGTTTGGTTAACAGTCAATGAATGGCCTGTCCAATCCGGCACAGGCCAGGGCGGCTCGGCCTTTAGGATGAGGGCCCCGGGGTATCCGATGGAGGGGGTCAGGCACGCCGATTTCATGCCCCTGTTCCTGTCCTGAATGCCTCGACGCCCACGTGGTCTGGGTTGATTTCGCCAAGCGCCGCCCTAGCGCGAGCGCCGGGATGTTCGGCATCGATCAGGACCGAGGTGCCGTCGAGCGACTTGTTCACCAGTACGATGGTGTCGAGAACCTCGGTGTAGGCGGCCCGCTTTTCCTCCGGTCCCGCGATCATCAGCTGGAGGCCCATGTCGGTAAAGAAGTTGAGCAGCGCCTGGGTGTTGACCACGTCGAGCTTGTTGAAGGCCTCGTCGAACATGGCCAGCCCCATCCCCGTCGGTCTACCCGTCGAATGTCCGGGGAAGTAAGCCGCGGCGAGCGATGCCGCCATCGCGACGTAGAACGGAGCCTGCGCCTCGCCGCCGGACCCCTTGACCGCGCGAGACGACATCGAGGTCCGCCGACCCTGTGCGTCCGTCATGACGATCTCGAAGGTGAAGTATTGACGGTAGTCCGCCAAAAGCGCCGATCCGTCCTTGCCCGCGATAAGATCGTCCAGTTCCACCAGGGCCTCGTCGAGTTCCGCCTCGATCTCGAGCGCCTCGATGCCGTCAGACGACCCGACACGCATCGCAAGCTCGTACATGCGCGCGAACCGGCCGTTGACGGTCCAGGTGTAGGAGTAAACCTGCCCCGTGAAGTGATGGCGCTGCATCCGCTCGTTCAAGGCCTCCATCTTGTGATGGACTTTCTCCAGCTTCTCGGACAGGCGCGCGAGCAGGTCTTCCCGCAGCATCTTGCGCATCTCGCTGGCGGCGTTGAGGCATGCCTCGCGGTGCCTGCGAAGCTCGTTGCCCTCGAGCCGCGCCCGTTCGCCCGCCGTCCAGCGGTAGGCGTCGATCATGGTGTCCGGTTCGATCCTCGGGACATCCATATCCCAGTTGGCTGCGTACTCCCCGAACTCGCGGATGGCGTTCGCCTGCTCCCGACCTGAGTCTCGGTCCGCCTGATCGGCGATCGTCCTGCTGTCGTTTCTAAGCGTCGACAGGAAGCCCATGACGTCGTCACGTTCGCGCTCGGCTTCCGATATGGTCCGTCTCGTGCGCTTGAGGACGAGCTTGGAGTCGATGTCGGAGATGCCCCGCATGATCCCTAGTTCGGTCATCAGCGGCGAGCGGAACAAGCGCCACGCGACGGACCGGTCCTTGACCGCCTTGCGCAGCGCGTCGCGCGCCACGTTCTCTTTGGATTCCGCGCGGGCCACGTCCCGAACGAGAGCGTCCATGCGCGGCTGGTATTCCTGGTCGATCTCCTCGATGTGGTTCGCCCGGTCCTGCTCCATCGCCCTGATTTCGTCGAGGATGGCGGCCGCGTCGGAAGTGTCTCCCTTGAGCATGTCTTCGGAGATGGCCTTGAGGCGCTGGCGCGACATCCGCGCCGAATGCTCCATGTCGAAGAGGCTTTCCCCGTCCCGCAGGACGTCGATCGCCGGCCCGATGACACGGGCGGCCTCCCTCAGCATCTTCACTTCTTCCCGGGCCGCGGCCAGCCGTTCGAGCAGGGGAGCGAGTTCGTTACGTAACGCGTCTCCCGTCTTGCGACGGGCGGCCTTGCCCAGCATGAAGGTCGTCAGGCGGCGGTTGACAGAGAGTGCCATTCCCGACGAAGTCTTTCCGTCCCTTGTGACCCCCCGTGACATCTTCGCCATTTCCTCGTCGGACCCGGCCTTGATGAAGGAGCCGATGCGGGTTTCCATGAACGCGAAAGCGTGGTCGTTGTCCGTGGTGACAGCCTCCAGTATCGACCCCTTGCGGATCGACGCGCGGGAACCAGGCGTCTGGACGGTCGAGACAAAGTTGGTGCCGCCGAAGGACTCGCGGTCGGCGTTCGCGAAAGCGTAGGCCTGATGTAGAACCTTGGGATCGACGATGATCGACTCCCGTGCCCAGCCAAGCAGGCTTTCCACGGCTTCCCGCCAATCCTCGTCGATGACCTCGACGACGTCGCACACCGGAATGGCCTCCCAGCCTTTGCGTTCCAGCCCTTGGATCAGTTTTCTCGTGGAAGGCGACAGGATGGCGCGGTCGCTTCCGGCAGGTCCGATGTTGGACGTGATGCTCTCGGCCCGTGCCTGGAGGTCGCGCAGGTCATCGGCGATCTGGTCCGCCAGGCCGTTCATGATGTCGACCAGGCCCTCGGCGGCGGCGATCTCGTCGAGCAGCGGCTGGAGGCGTTCGCCCTTGCCATGAAGCGCGTCCGCCGGGTCCATGGCATCCGGCAGCATGCGAAGCGCCTCGGCCGCGGCCTCGATCGCGCGGCGTTGGGACGGCGTGAGCTTCTGGGCGACGGGAGACAGGCGGGCGATCAGCGAGATCGCGTTGCGGACCTTACGGTACCGCTCCGATCTGGTGGCGACCTCGCGTTCCTCGTATCGCCGTTCGTTCTCGAGCTGGCGCATGCGCGCGCCGGCGTCTCCAGCATCGGCCAGGATGCGCTTCGACCGGATTTCCTCGTCGAACTCGGCGACCCAGCGGCGGCGGGTGGAGAGCGCCTGTCTCGTCTGCTCGAGGTCGGCGGTCTTCGATCGTAAAACCTGCAAGGACGAGCGGTAGTCATGGGCCGTCCGACGCATCTCCGCCTGGGCCGCGACGAAGCGGGCTTCGGCCCCCTTGAGCTTGGTTTCGGCCCAGGTGCCGAACCGCGTTTCCATGCGAACGACGCGCTTCAGCTTGGCCTCGATCTGCTCGATGGCCGCTTCCAGCTGCTTCCAGGTGTCGATCGAGGTGCGGACGCGGTCCAGATCGAGGGCCTCCGGCTCCAGCACGAATTCGCGGACGAACAGCGTGGAATCGAAGATCGGCTTGAAGGCCAGCGCATTCGAGAAGGATCGCAGGAAATGGCGTGCGTTCGGGGCCTGGTTGTGAAAGCCGCGCATGCGCCGCAGCATGTCGGTCGTGAACTTCTCTGCCGACGAGCGGTACTCTTCGAACTGCTCGGACGAACGGCGCAGATGCGCGACGGTTTCAGACCACGGTGCGAGCGTCACGCCTCCGTTCGGGCCGCGGCGCTTGGCGTCGCCGACCGAATAGGCGAAGTTCGGCGCGATGAAGCGCGACAGTACTTCCTCCCGGGAATCCCCGAAACGCGCCGACAGCGCGATACCCACCGTGAGCGGCTCGGCCGTTTCCTCGTCGCGGAACACAAGCGCGATGACCGTCTCGCAGCTGCGTCTCAGCGGCTCTCCGCCTTCGGCCGGGTCTCTCGTCATGCCGAGGCAGTATTCGAGGACCGAGCGCGCCGACTTGCCGCTGGCGCTCGGGTTGAGGTTGAGGCGGTTCATGTTTGCCCCGGTCAGGACCGTCTGGATCGCGTCCGCGAAGGACGACTTGCCCGCTCCAGTCGGACCGACCAGCGCCGTCGAACCGACGATCTCGACGTCGATCGCGTCGACGAGATACCAGTTCTGAAGGCATACCCTGGTTAAAAGGTGCATGTCTTTTCCTTTCCTGCGCGGTCGGTGCGCGGTTAGCCGTCGTTCTGGTTTGCGGGTTCTTCCATGGTCGAGGAAGGCCCAGCGCCCAGCAGCTTGAGATCGTCGAGGAACGTGTCGGGGGCAAGAACGACGACACCCGGAAGGATCGACATGGGCGTCACCTTCTCGATGCTGTCTCTGTTGCCGACCCTGACGGCCCCCCGCCTCTGGAACAGGCGCAGGATGTCCATGAGACGACCCTCGTTCGGCGGGTCGAGTTGGGTCGCGGACTTGTAGCGGTCGATGACGTCGCCTGTGGTGGTCTCGCAGACGCCGGCCTCGGCGATATCCTGGTTGGCCATCGCTTCTTCCCATACGAGACGGAGAGCGAGCAGGACGAGGCTTTCTTCCTTTGTCAGTCGCTCGTAAACGGCGTCGTAACGGCTTTCGCCCTGCGGCACAGAAAGCGCCACCATCTGGTCGCGCGGGGAAACGATCAGGCGCAGGCCCATGGCCTTGAAATAGCGGGCGAAGAACGAACCGTAGGTGTTGACGACCTCGTAGGCCCCGCCGAGTCCTTTGGTATGCGAGTAGATGACCTGTCTCGTGATCATCACCTGTATCGCGCCCGTCAGTTCGTCAGCGCTGGGCGTCTTAGCGCCGACCGGCGTTTCCGGCCATTCTCCGTCCACGATCTGCGAGAATTCCCTGAGTTCATCCATGTCGGGCACCTTGCTTGCGTCTGATGAGGAAATCCTGGCAGTCGATCCAGTCGTTGGTGATCCGCTCCTCGAGCATCTCGATCTCGTATTTCCGTGACGCGACGCCTCCGAATATGGTCGGAAGCTCGCGAAGGCGCTGGAAGACCAGGAAGTCGTCGACATCCTCGACGGAGTTGACCACGATGGCGCTTCCCCGCACGGCGATGGACGTTCCGAGTGCCTTGTCGATGAAGGCGATATAGGCGTTGGGCGTGACCTTTGTACGGCGCAGATAGTCCGTCTTCGCGGCCAGGAACCGTTCGTAAGCCACGTCCTTGACGGGCGCGCGGACTGTCGTGGTGTCGATCGGCGGCCGTTCGCGGCGCGGGGTCGCCATATGCGGCGGTCCCACGGGAAGGCCACGGAAGAGCATCGAGGTCGCGACGTTGAGCGTTCCGGCGGGGGCGGCCGCCACCGCCTTCATGGCATCGAGGATCGACGATTCCGCCGTTCTCCCGACACGGTCCATGTACTTCGCCGTGTTGGCGATCCGACGCTCGATACGGGTCGCGGTCGCGTCGATCGCCGTGAGATGCGCTTCCGTGCTTTCGAACACGTCGACGATGACCGCGAGGTCGTCGAGAACGGCGACTTGCCCCATGGCTGGCGAAACCGCACGGCCTTCGCGGAAATAGGCCTCGCCGAGATGCATGACCGTCAGGGACGACGACGATATCGCGCGCGCCTGCTGGATGATCCTCGAACGGAAGCGGAAGGGGTTGTTCTTGGTATGCAGGGTTTTGAAGTCGGCGATCAGGTGCTGCTGGACGAAGTCCTCGAAGAAGCTTCTGAACACGTCGTGAAGGTTGGTCTGCCTGAGGATTTTCTCCTCGACCTTGCGCAGCGACACCGAAACCATGCGCATGTGCGCCAGGAAGTCCTTGGAGGCGATGATCGCGTTCCTGACGTTTTCGGATCGTTCGGCCGGGTTCGACGCGGCGCTTTCGAGCGCCGAAAGAACGCCGATGACCGCGCCGCCATAGGTACGGGTCTCGCCGCGTACGGTCGCCGAAAGGACATGGAGGAGACCGGAGGCGTCTGGATCGAGGTCCACGAAACGCAGATAGCGGTCGCGATGCTCCATGAGCCAGCCGGTCTCGAGAAGCCGCTGGTATACGGCGCGCGCCCGCTCTTCCCTCGGGGTCCTCGGGTCGTCTTCCCCGATGTTGCCGTTGGCGGTTTCCCACCTGGCCATGAAGTCGGTTATTTCGTGGATGACGGCCGAACGTCGCGGCGCTTCGACGGACATGCCGAACGTCTTCTCGTGCAGCGAAAGAAGGGCGTCGGCGTAGAAACGTCGGCTCGGCGAGGCGAGCGGTTTGAACAATTCGTCCGGCAGGACGTCAAACAGACCCATTGAAACCTTCGACTACGTGAATCACCAATGCCGTCACTTCCCACTCGTGTTAGGGAAGCGTCAACCTTTTTGTGTTACGTAACGGGGTTGGATCACAGGAAACTGGCCAAAATCCGCCCAAAATGGCGGATTTCCGCATTTCTCGAGAGCCACCGACATTCCTTTGAATGCCATCAGGCCACTCGCAAGCGAATCAGGCGTAGCGGGCGACGTAACCCGTCGGCTTCGGTGCAGGATTGACGACATCGGTCATCAGCCGTTCGAAATCGACGGTTACCTTGATGCCGTTTTCCGTACGTTCGCACTGGCCGCAAACGAGCCGCTCTCCGGTATCGAGGCGGATCGTCCTGCCGACGAACGACAGGAGAGGCTCGCCCTCGTCGGCCCACAGGAAGGCGAAATCGCCGCCCAGCTCGTCCTTGATCGCCTTTCGCCACTCGGAGAAATCGCCGCGCTCGCCGTTTTCGAACTTGAGTTCGTCCCGCTTCGAGGTCGCGATAGCCTTCGCCGACAGTTCGAGGTCGACGCTGAGTTCCGCCTTGTTGCCGACCGGGAAAACCCGATAGACCCTGAAATTGCGAGCTTCGTCGACGGCGAGCGCGTGCAGCGTCATGTACCCGTCTTCGTAGGACTGGATGCTGGACCAGATGGTTTGGTCCGCGTCGGAAAGGTCTACGTCCCATTCCTCGAGTTTCGCCTTCAGTAGTGCCTCGGTATCCATCGTTCGACCTCTCAGGTGTCCATATGGCAACACCTTATCTTCCCGCGACGAAAACCTCAAACGCCTGGAGTCACCGGGGGTTGCACGGACGAAGACCGGCGACCATCCTCGTAGAGGAAACGACGCCGAACAGGGAATCCGCAGCCTTATGACCAGGAACGTGATGGACGCCGACGCCAACCACAGGCATCACGGCGGCGATACAGGATTGGTTCCCGCCGGCCTTTATTGCTACCGGACCGACAGGATCGAATACGAGGCCGATGGCCGGCCGAGGATGAAGATCACCACCTGTCCCTACTGGGGCAGCCGTCAGATCGATGACGCGACGTTCGGCTACTGCGCCCACCTCAAGACGGGCGACTGGGAAGACGACGGCACCATGTTGCTTCACGACATGGTCAAGGAGTGCGGCATCAACACGGGCGACGACGAGCCGGAAAACGGAGGGACACACTGATGGCACCTTTCGTAGACGGGTTCGGACCCACCAAGCATGAGAAGGCCGTCGCGGCGCGTTGCGACAAGCGGATCGCCTCTCTCGAGACAAAGCTCGCGAAGCTCCACGCCAAGGTGGCAAGCGCCGTCACGGCGAGGAAGAAGGACGCATGGAACGTCGAGGCGGAAATGCTTCAGTCCGAGCTCGAATTCTGGCGGGCCAAACGGGCAAGGGTTTCTGGTCTCGGCCGTCACGAGGGCCGGGACGGCTACTGGCTCGTTCCGAGGAAGCCAAGCCCGCGCGCGCTGCGCCGTGCCAACGGCCTCACCGACCTGGCCGACATCTCCGCTTCGCCGCGTGACATGGCGAGCACGCTCGACGAGATCGCGCTGGCGGTCCGCATCGTGATCGAGGAGGACGGCATCCCCGTCATGGGTGGCTATAACGTGCCTAAGGCCGTCGAAGGGATCGACGTCGACGCGCGGCTCGATGCGGCGAAGAATACCCTCTTCGACCTCGACAACACACGCGCCGAGATGGTCAAGCTCGCGGCCCGCTACCTCGAACTACGCGACGGCGTCGAAGGCCGTCAGTGGGAGACCAAGGAGACCGCCACGCTGATGGAGCGAGAGCTGAAGCTCGACCGCATCCACCGCGTCGACATCATGAACGGACCGCTCGCTCCGTCGGTCAAGGCCTGGCGCGAGCTGATGGACAAGGTTTGACAGGCACCCGCTACTTACATCGTCGGCGCTGGCCCCTGCTGCTGCTGCGCTTCCCAACGGCGGCGATTGGTCTCCTCGCGGTTCCTGATTGCCTCGACCACCGATTCTTTGACCTGGAACCCGCAGCTGATGTTGGCGGCGATGCTCCGCCCGATCTCGACCGCGTGGTTCAGCATCCCGACCCCGGCGTTTCCGTTCGAGAAGATCGGAACGACAACGCCCGTGATGTTGTCCAGCATCGTCACCGATACAACCGACCCGTCGTAGTCCACCGTGACTTTTCCCGACATGATGCGGGCCTCGTCGTCCAAAAGATGCCTTCCGATGCAATAGACCGGCCTGCGGAAATCTCCACGGTACTCGGTTACCGGAACCATGGTCTTCGCAGCCGCCGTGGCGATCTTGCTTTGCTCTTCCCTCGACGACTGCTTGCGCCCGTCAGCCACGATGGCCGCTGTCACCGCACGTCTGGCATCGTCCATCGGTGCCATGTCCATGACGTAGATTTCGTTGAGGTGCTTTAGCCTGACCTCGACGGGAAGCGCCTTCTCGTTTACCGACCATGTCCCCTGATCGGCCTTGACGTTGACATCCGTCGAAGCGAAATCGAAACAGTCGAAGTTTCTCGGCGGAAGCAATGCGCGGTCTTCCTTTGTCGAGTCGTTCACCAGGCGGCCGCCGTGGCCAGCGACCACCGTGCCTTGCGGCAAACTCTTCTTTTCGTCGCTCGGAAGCCAGCAATAGAGGACGGGAAATCCTTGGGCCGCCGGAATGGACCGCGTACTGAAGAAGCGGCGGATGTTGGCATCCCCCGTCTCCTTGATGTTCCTGGCCCATGGCGACGGCGGCAGCTTCAAAAGCTTCGCGGACACGGAGAGCATCGCGTCTTCGAAAAGGTCGACCTGGTCAGGTGACCATTCTCGAAGGTCGGAGGGGAATTGGTCGCCGCCCAGCGTAAACCGGCTCATCGCACCCGGAATGAACCGATATTGGTCTCCCGTGATCGACTCGTTGAACTCGAGTTGAAAGGGGGTTCCTGCGTGAACTCCGTCGACGCGCGACACGTAGCGAAACAGACCCCTTTCGCGACAGTCCCAGATGGACAGCGAGACGTCGAGTTCGGGAACATCCCACCCCGCCTTCGCCAGACGTTCCAAAAGGACTTTGGACGGCGTGGAAACCGGAGAGACGCCGCGCTGGTCGGCAGGGGTGATCGCCCGTCGGTCTTTGACGTCGAACCCCCACGCGAACGGCGCGTTCAAGAGCGTGTATTGCTTGCTTGCGACAATCTTTACCGGCATGCGTTTTCCCCAGCGACCGGAAAGTCATAGCAAGCGCGGAGGAATGCGACAAACGCCTCAGGGGGACTTAGGCGCGTCGGTTTCCGGAGGTGCTTCCGCTTCTGCTGGCTTCTCGTGTCCGAACGTGAAGGACTTCACGGCGTCGATACCGGCCGCTCCGTACTTCTTCACAGTGTCCGGGACCGCGACCTGCGGCAGCGCCGCCTTGGCCCGGTCGACCTGCGCGCCGAACTCGGCCGTCGCCGTCTTGATTTCGGTTACGACACCTTCGGCCTTCTCGATGACCACGGGAGCCTTCGAGATGATCAGCTTCATGTCGTCGACCGCGCCGAGCATCAGGCTGACCACCCAGTAGATGACTGCCGCCCACACAAGGAAGCATACGCCGAGAAAATAGAGAGCCGCCTTCATTCCTGTTCCTCCATGGATTTCGCGATCGCCTCGCGGATGTCGTCGTTGGTGGCCACCGACAGCGCAGCCAATGGCGCGGCGTTGCGCGGCGGGTCGTTGTCGAACCAACTCGACGTGCGCAGCAGCCTGCCTTCCTGCAGGTGTCCGCGGATGCAGGCGTCGCAGATCACGCCCTGCTTGGCTTCTTCCGGCACACCCCTGGCGAAATGGAATTCGCAGGCGTCCGCGACCGTGCTGCCGAAGAACCCGCTGATCTTGTCGCCCTCGAGCTTGGCCGCGCAGTCGTTTGCCTGTTCCGGATCGCCGAAGATGGACGGGAATACCGTCTCGCACGACTGGCAGACGACCTTCGTTCCGTAGCCCGCTTCGAACACGGCTTGTCTTGCGCGGGGTCCGATGTTGCCTTCCTTCCAGTGCTTCCGGCAGACGCTGACGTACCTGCTTTCGCCGCCCGTCTCGACCACCTCGCCGCCCTGAACGATCGATCCGTCCGGATTGTACTTGAGGATCATCGTCGCGCGTTTGCCGCAATGGCAGACGGTCTTGATGAGGTTGATCTCGTCGGCGAGCGCCAGCATGTTCTCGACGGCCGGGCTGAAGAGCTGGCCTTGGAAATTGTTCTTCAGACCCCACGTCAGACAGGGCAGCTCCAGCGTGTCGACGATCTCCGACATCTGATAGACCTGTTCCGGGGTCATGAACTGGACTTCGTCGACGAGGACGGCGGTTACGGGCGACTCCGCGTTGAGTTTCTGGGCGATGTCGAAAATGTCGTCCTCGGGCGAAACGGCGATGGCGTCGGCCGAGATGCCGATGCGCGAGGCCACTTTGCCGATGCCGCTGCGGTCGTCCTTCACGCTGGTGAAAAGCAGGACCTTGTCGCCGTTTTCGATGTAGTTGTGCCGGACAAGCAGCAGGTGCGCGGACTTTCCGGCGTTCATGACCGAGTAGTTGAAGTACAATTTTGCCAATGGACTGTCCTTTGGGCGCGTCGGCTTTTGCTTCAATTGAAGACGTCGGAGACGCCCGTGCTTTTCTTGCCGCGGTTGCCGGCTCCAGAATAATTCAGGAACTCAAGAAGAGGTCACCAGACGAAGTCTGTCAATACCGTTTGACATCGTTCGGCGGAAGAAGTCACGATTGGAGTGTTGAATTTTCGGAGAACACGATGACTGGCGGCGTAAAAGGGTTTCTGGCGAGAACGTTCGGCTTCGAGGCGATGCGGCGCTACACAGAGCGCGTCAGTACGATCGGATGCTTCGCGCCGCTGCTGCACTTCGTGGTCCTGCCGTTCGGCATCTTCGCCTACGTCCTTCGCGACATCTTCGGAAGCGACTACCAGACCAACGCCGCGGCCGAGACGATAACCTTCGCCGTATCCAACAAGGCGTTCTACGGTTTTTTCTGGCTGTCCGTGTTCTGGACGCTGGGCATCGTCGCTGCCTTCATCCTGATCGGCATGTACCGTATCATCGTCCGTTCCTACAAGGACAAGCCGGTCGCGCGGACCTTCGCAAAAGCAATGTTCGCGATCTTCGTGACATCCGGAACCGTGGAGCGGCTGATCGCAAACGTCTTCATGCCGACGCTTCTCGAGGGCGTGCGTCTGCCCATCAGTCCCGCCATCGCCCCGCAGTTCCACTTCTCGCTCTACCGCGATCTCGGCGCGCTGGTGCGCTCGCCGATGTGGGACTTCGGCCGCTACTCGTACTTGTCGCTCTACACGTGGCTTCCGCTGGTGGCGTTCGGCTTGACGATGCTCGCCTATCTCGGGTCGCGTATCCGCACGGAAATCAGGATCGCGACCAAGGACAGATAAGGGTCATTCCGGCTGGTCCGCGTCTATCTTGTCGACCTGACGGGTAAGCGCGAGGACCAGTGTCTGCTTCCACGGCGGCATGGCATTGACGACCATGGATACCTTCACCGCATCGTCGCTCATGACGGGACTTTGGTTTTTCACGCCGTCGATGTCGATGCCGGCGAAGAAGTCCTTGATCTCGCAACCGAGTACCGCCTGGAAGTGGATGAGGGCGGCCGCCGACACGCGGTTCGCTCCTTTTTCGTACTTCTGGATTTGCTGGAACGTGATCCCGAGGGAAACGCCGAGAGACTCCTGGGTGATGCCGCCGCGTGTCCGAATGTTTCTGATGTTCTGTCCGATTACGGCATCGAGTTCTTTGGTCCGGGCGAGTTTCAGGCCCATGGGTCCCCCCTGTGTTCAAGAGCTGGGATAAATCAAAAAGCCGGATGGCAGTCAATATAACGTGATTCTGATATGTGTCGCCCGGTGTCCATGCGGGTTGGTCGTGTCGGAATTTTGGCGAAGCCATTGAATCTCCCGGCGAATCCGAAAGCGCCTTCGAAAATCCCACTCGTAATCGATTTTCGACATCGATGCGACCGACAGGGAGACCGAACTTCATTTGTAATCGTTTTTCGACATTGACGTCTGGATGTAATTTGTTTTCGATAATGACTGGAATGAGGTGACTATGGAGGCCGATTATGTCTGAACGTTTCCAGAGCTCGCGCCAGCCAGCGGGCACCAGTCTGGTGGGGATGGCGAAGCTCGTGGAGGTCCATGCCCTTCGGGTTCCCGTTACAATGGCCAGCGTCGTCTCGGAAGGTTCCGTCCGTGGTTCGAAGCGCCGGCAAGGCCCGTGGACGGTGTTCGACAACCGCTATGCGCCCGACGATACCCTCGAAGGCCACCTGACGTTCGCGCTTCGCCACGAACCGTTCGATCTGCTGTTTCTCAAGCGATTGTTCGACGCCGTCGGGGGCGATCCGATCGAGGCGATCGTCACTGCCCATCCGACCGGTCGCACGAGCCGCAAGCTCTGGTACCTGTACGAGACATTCGCGGGCCGCAGCCTCGACCTTCCTGACGCCAACGCCGGCAATTACGTCTCCATTCTCGATCCGGCGCAGTACGTCACCGCGGCCGCCAGGATGTCCCAGCGGCATCGCGTGCGAGACAACCTGCTCGGCTCTCCTGATTTCTGCCCCGTCGTTCGACGCACGACGGCTTTGAAACGCTTCGCGGAAGCACGTCTCGGCGCTCAAGCCGCGGCTCACGTGGATGATGTTCCAACCGCGTTCGTCGAACGGGCCGCGAGACTGCTCGCCCGGGAAGACATCAAGGCGTCCTGGCAGATCGAGGGAGAGCGTCTGCGTCCCGATCGCATTGATCGCCTGGCGCGTGTCTTCAAGAACGCCGGAGCAAGAACACTGGGCATCGACGAGCTGGAGAGCCTGCAGCTGGCCATCGTCGATGGGGATCGGTTCATCACCCCCGGCCTTCGCCGCGCCGGAGGCTTCATCGGTGACCGCGATCACGAGAACAAGCCCGTCCCGGAATTCGTTTCGGCCAAGGCCGAAGATATCTCCAGCCTTGTCGACGGTTTCCTGAAGGCTGACGAGCGCATGGCTGCCGATGGTGTCGATCCCGTTGTCAGGGCTGCCTGCCTGTCGTTCGGGTTCCTCTTCGTCCATCCCTTCAACGACGGCAACGGGCGGCTCCACCGCCACCTGACGCAGCACGTTCTCGCTGCGACAGGTTTTTCTCCGCGAGAACTGCCGTTGCCGGTGTCGCTCGTCATCCAGGAAAGGCTGTCCGACTACGGGCGCGTTCTCAGAAGCCATACGGCTCCGCTGCTTCCGTTCATCAGCTGGACGCCCACGGAAGACGGCAACGTCGAGGTTCTCAACGAAACGGCCGACCTCTATCGGTTCGGCGACTACACCGCTCTGGCCGAATTCCTGTACGGTTGCGTCGAAACCGCGATCACGGAAACGCTGCCCGACCGTCTCGCTTATCTGAAATCGTACGACCGCGCCAAGGTGACGGTCGGCGAGGCCATCCAGATGCCCGACAACATTCTCAGTCTGCTCATCAATCTGGTCTGGGCAAACGGCGGCCGGCTTCCCGATGCCGACAGGCAGCGGCAGTTCGCGCCGTTGACGGCGGAGGAAGTCGCTTTTATCGAGGAAGCGGTAAGCGAAGCATTCGCGCACCGCTTCAGTCCCGAGGGAGCCGTCGCCGTGAATGCCGTTCGGGTCGGGCGTTAAGAACAGACGCCGACCTCTTTCAGGTCATCCGGCGGAGGCCGCTCTGATCTCTTCGATCTTGCCGACGATGGTTTCGATCTTTTCGGCGCGGTCCTCCGGCGATCCGGTCGACGCGAGGTCGCCAAGAAACCCGTAGAGAACCGCCGACAACACCGTCGTGGAAACGGCGAAACCCTTCACCTGGCCGTCCGCCGTCGGATGGATGGCCGGCTCGGAATTAAACGGCGGCGTCACGCCGATGGTCATGATGTCGCTGACTTCCGCGGAGCTGACGAATACAAGCGGCAGGTTCGCGTATTCGCTCGGGTGACGCAGCGAAATCCCCGTCACCTCGAAGGTCCGGCCGTCGGCTTCGTCGGGTTGCTCGAGAACGCCCGAAACGTCCCATTCGATGGAGACGTTCGCAACGAGCGTCTCGTCGTCACGGTCGACCAGGAGCGACGGTTTGACCTCGATGCGCACGATGCGCTCCCGAGGGTCGTCGGAAACCGGAGGAGCGGGCAGGCCTGCGGCGGCCTTCCAGGAGTTGAAGTCCATGCCGAGCATGGCGTCGATGACGACCGACCAGGGAGCGAGGCAATCGAGAAGTTCGCGGAAGGTGATGCCGTCCTCGAACTCGGCGTGGCTGTCCATCCACGACAGGATTTCGAACGGGTTGCCCGCGTCCGCGAACTCGCCGTTCTCTTCGTCGAGGATTACCTTGCCCGATCTGGTGAATTTCGCGGTCATCCCGGTTCTCCATTTAATTCGAAGACCTCAATAGCTGGCCGCCCCAATGCGGTCAATAGCGGTTCGACGTCTTTAATTCCGTTGACAGGCCGTCTCCTGCGCTGACATCATTTTCATGACACCAGAGTATTATCGGAGAATTGCAATGAGGATCGAGATAGCCGGCGCGCTGTCCTGCGGAAAGTCGACACTGGCCGGAAAGCTGGCAAGAGACGGCCACCTCATTGTCTACGAAGACCTCACGACCAATCCCTATCTCGATCTTCGCGTCGTGGACCCGGAGAAGTACGACTTCCTCTGCCAGCAGCAGTTCGTCCTCGACAAGATCGCCTCCCTCAGGCAGGCGAGTGAAGCGGGAAAGCCGCATATCACCGATTTCAGCATCGCGGCCGAACGGGCCTATGTAAGCCACTACGTCTCCCACCGCCCCGACTGGATCGGCTCGCTGATGGCGCTGATGGACCAGTCGGAAGCCGATCTCGGACTGCCGGACCTCGTCATCCATCTCGAATGCGCACCGGAAGCGCAGCTTGAACGCATCCGCAAGAGGGGCCGCGACTTCGAACAGGGACATGACGTCCCGTTCATCGCCAACATCAACGAGCGGGTCGGCAATCAGGTGGCCCGCGTAGAAAACCTCGGTGTCGACGTCGTATCGTACCGCACTGACATCCTGACTTGGGATGCTATCATGCTGGACTTGTACGAGAACCACCTTCCTCGCCTCGGTTTCCAGGCCGTGGAGATGGCGGGGGCTTGACTGGGAAGCGCAGCGACTCCATCTGCACGGAACCAGGCATGGTTCGGACTTTGAGGGCGACAGAAATGGCAGAAGAAGCAAAGCAGGAATTGATAGGAGAAACGACGGGACTGCGTGATGCGGCCGCCTTGCGCGCGGAACGTATGGCTCGCCGCACCGCCGCCAGCCCACGGTCGGTCCCCGACTACTCGCGGCTCCATCCCTGCGAGGCGACCCGCGAGGAGCTGGCGCTCGTCGGTGCTGGGAGCGTCTCTGAATTCGTGGCGCAGATGAACCGCGCGCTGATCGACCGAGGCCTGCTGCCGATCACCCAGGGCGACTATCCGACGACCCGCAAGCGGCTGCTCAAGCTACTCGAGCGCTGGAGGCGCTCCGTCCGGCAATGAGGAGTTACAGCGGGAAGGAGACGACGTTTGCGGGAGCCTCCGCAGACGCGAAGTTCTCCGAAGGAATCGGCTTTCCGAAGTAAAACCCCTGGACCTGTCCGCATCCGATACTTCTCAGGAACTCCAGCTGCTCCTTCGTTTCCACGCCCTCGGCCAGCACGTCGATGTTCAGGTTGCGTCCGAGCAGCACCGTCGAACGGACGATCTCGGCCGATTGCGGGTTGTGGATGATGTCGCGGACGAAGGCCTTGTCGATCTTGATCTTGTCGAACGGGAACGACTGTAGCGTCGACAGCGACGAATAGCCGGTGCCGAAGTCGTCCATGGCGATGGAAACCCCGGTGGCCTTGAGTTCTCCGACGATGCTGAGAGCGTGGTCATAGTCGGAAATAATGCCGGATTCGGTTATCTCCAGCTCAAGTCGCGATGCCTGCAGGCCGGAAGTCTCCAGAGCGCTACGGACGATGCCGGGAAGGGCGTCTCCGACCAGTTGCCGAGCCGCGACGTTGACCGCGATCTTCATCGGGTTCGTCCAGGCGGCGGCCTCCATGCACGCCCGACGCAGCACCCACTCGCCGATCTCGTTGATGTAGCCCTCCCTCTCGGCAATGGGGATGAACACGTCGGGGCTGATGTAGCCGCGGTCAGGGTGGTTCCAACGCAGCAACACCTCGTACCCCATGAGGCGGCCGTCGGTGATGCGGTTCTGGCGCTGGTAGCAGAGCTCGAACTGGTTGTCCTCTATGGCGTGTCGCATCTCGATCGAGATGAGGCTCTTCGCCCTGTTCGGTTCGTCGAGCGAAACATCGTAGAAGGCCGGGCATCCCGAGCCGCCACGCTTCGAGCGGTACATTGCGAGGTCCGCCTTGATGAGCAGGTCTTCTGGGGATGTTCCGTCCTCGGGGATGCACGCGACCCCCAGCGACGATCCGACCGATAGCCTGTACCCTTCCCATTCGAGGTCGCCCACAACGGCTTCCCTTATCCTGATCGCGAACTCGGTCGCTTCGTCACGCGAGCGCAGACTGTCCTTGAGGCCGACGAACTCGTCGCTGCCGATCCGGCACAGTAGTTCGCCGGGACCAAGGACCGCTTTCAACCGCTCCGAAACGGTCTTCAGCACGTGGTCGCCTGCCTGGTAGCCGTGGACGTCGTTGATGTTCTTGAAGCGGTTCAGGTCGAAGCTGACGAGGGCTATACGGGTGGTCGTTCCGTTCATGGACCGCAGCTTGTCTTCGAGGAAGGCGCGATTTGGAAGACCTGTGAGCGGGTCGTGGAAGGCGAGGAATTCGAGGGCCTTCACCCTGTCCAAGCGGCTCTGATGGTCGATCATCGACACCACGCCACCAATCGCAAGCGTCATGCTTCCGAAGAATACAACCATCGCGAACAGGTAGCGATCGGGAATGCCTATGTCGGACTGCCACGTAGGCACCCCTTCGCTGATGGTCAGGCCGTTGGTGCCGATGTAGTGCACCGAAAGGATGCCGATGGCCATGGCCAGGGCCGCGTAGGACTTGCCGTAGTGCGCCCTGTGCCTGACCTGGCTGTTCGTCATCATGCCGCCGCATAAAATCGACAGTCCGACCGCCAGCGCGAGTGTCGCGGAATCGAAAGAACGGACACCCGCAACGTTGAGCGCGAAGATGCTGATGACATGGTTGGCGGCGAACGCGATGCCGAGTATCGCCCCGCCGGCTTCCACCAGTCTGTTCGTGGGACTCGCGGCCGCGATGACGAAGCCGGTGGAACTGAGAAGGATGGAGATCAGCAGCGCACCAAGGCTGATGAACAGGAAGAAGAACTGGTCGTCGGTCGTTTCGAGGCCGAGAAGCGAAATGAAGTGCGACGTCCAGATCGTCGATCCGCCGATGATGCCCGCCAGCACCGCCCACATCGTGCGTGCCGTCCCTTTCCTCGCAAGGGCTCGCCCAAACAGCAACGTGGTCATTATGCTGCCAACGACGGCATATATCACCGACGTGACGACAAACAGTGGATCGTGGCTCATGCCGCTTTAACCAACCCTGGAATGCATTCGGTCCGCTCAGCGCCCATCATGGACACATAGCGGTGTTGGTATTTACCCCCGAATGTGGATTTATCAAGGAGATCGGCGCGGACTTCGGAAATTGATGAATTTTCCGTTGAGGCGAATTCGCAAAATTTCGATCAAATACCCCGCCGCGACGGGTTGTCATCATAAGCGAGTTCTAAAAATTGACGGAAATCAAATCGGCGCTTGAAACGGAATTCGGGAACTCCCATCCTATCATTATGTCGAACGCTGGAACCCCATCCATGATGTAGCTCTGCCAAACGGGCCGTCCGTCCGGAGAAATCCGGTAACCCCATTATCACGGTGAAGGGACCGGTTCCCATTCGCCGCGCCGCGATCCATGTACGCGGACCTCCGCGATGTCAGCATTTCACGCCTACGCATGAAAACGACATCGAAACGGGCCGATAGCCCAACGGAGAAATGAACATGGAAAATCTCAATACCGCATCCGAAATCCTCGAAAAGGCGCTGAACGCCTCCAACGGCTGGTTCACAAAGACCGACGACGCCGAGCGTGTCGCCAGGATCGTCGCCGTCGTCGGAACGATGGGCCGCGACGAATACCTCGCCCTGCGTTCCCTGTGGCGCACCCGCTACCGCGAAATCAGCGAAGAAAGCCGGCGCACGAAGCCGCAGCGCAAGGGCGGCAACACAGTCGCCGCCGACAGGGTTCAGACCCTCAAGCGCACGGCACGCGAGTTCATGGCGGTCCGCCATGCCCTCAAGGCATGCGCCCGCGCCCACGCAGAAGCGACCCGCGCCAAGGCCGCCTAATGGCTGATTTCACCGAGAGGGCCGTTTTCACCGACCGTTGAAAACGCCCTTTCCGGTGAAAACTGAGAGGATCACGATGATCGACTACGCAAAACTGCGCCAATTCAACGCCAGGCTCGGCGACGCCCCCCGGTTCCTCGGCCTGCCTGTCGTCCCGAGCGTCGAGATGATGCTTGCTGCCGCCAACCGCTCCGGCGTCTACCGCCCTGGTGATCGGTTGGCGGACTATATCGTCGCCTGGGACTTCGAACCCGACGACAAACCTCCCGTACTGCCTACCGCTCTCGAGGAGGCCCATGGCAGGCAAATGGCCTTCGTCTTGTGCGTGCTCGCGGATGCCTGGGCCGGTTGCATGAAAGGGTTCCGGGAATGGACGGAGCGGCGGGGACGAGAGGGTGCAACTCCGTTTGTGGCATCATGGCTAAGGGCGCTGCCCACAGCGTGTCCCGAAGGAGGCTGGCCAGAAACCAAGGAAGCCGCCACGGCGGCGCATGAAACCCATGCGAAGTCCGCCGATACGAGGACTGTCCCGCAGGACGGGTTCGGCTGGTGGGAACTCGACAGGAACGCGACGTGGCCAGGCCCGTCGCTCTGCCTCGGCATCATGGCCCTGAGGGCGAGACAGCGTGAAACCACGACGCTGCTCTTCGGTTCGTTCGAGGAACTCGTTGATCACGCGAAGCTCCCCTACGTTCCAGGCTATACGAAAGACCATTACTTCGACGACGAGGAACGGTCCGCCATGCTGGTCAGCGCCATGTGGGACGCCGCCGTCCAGGAACTCCTCGAAAGCGAAACCCACACGCCGTTTCCCGTCGAAGACCAGGCCCACGCCGCGCTCCTCGTGGAAGAACTGTCGCATGGCAGACGCTACCGTGAGAACTGGTCGTCCTTCTATTCCGACGCACCGTTCCGCGAGGCGTCGGTGACCACCGCTCAAGCCCGTTTCCATGCCGCAGTCGGCCCGAATGGCATCGACTGGGAGGGGGAGGACATGGAGACGGGGACGACGATCGGGCGCAAAGGGGCCGACCTCAGATATCCGCACGAAGCAGCCCTTTTGAGAACCATGGTCGACCTTCTCGACAGGCACGAAGGGACCGGGCATACCTCGGTGCCGCTCGCTTGAGGTGGTCAGCGGCGAAACGATACCGGAAGAGAGCTGTCCGTGTAGGCCGCTGGGACCGCTGGTTCTGGCATCTGCCAGTAGCCGACGAGTTCCCGCAGCGTGTCCATGGCGTTTCCAAGCGCTTCGTCGCTGACGGTGACGCTGTCCATCGCATGGATAGCTCCGATCGCGATCTCGAACGAGTTCAGCACCGACTGCTGGACTTCGACGTATTGCTTGAGTCCCGCAATGGTCGCCTTCGCCTCCTGGACCGTTTCCGGAGACTGGATGGTGTCGCCCGCGTCGTCTTGGGACGCTTCGGCTGCTTCCAGCCCGGCGGTCTGGCCGTGCTGATGCACGAGGTCCCCATGATCGGCGATCGCGTCCTTGATGGCCGCAATCCTTGCGCCCGCTGTCCCCTGAGCGGCCGCATAGCGCTCGAGGATGTCGCTGGCGACGAAACCGAGGCAATCGATCAGCGCCTGAATGCGCTCGGACAGACCGCCGAGTGCCTTTATCCGACGCTCGTATTCGAGCCTTTCGCCTGGATCAACGAACGGGCGCTCGACCGACGGCGTATAAAGCGTGGCGGCAAAAGATGGGATGCCGTACCGCGCGGCTGGATCGTCTGGGTCCGTCCAGTCACTTGTGACGGGTATCGAAAGACCGACGCGGGGCAGCGGAAGCGCCTGCGCGGACATGGCTCCGAAGAGGCCGATCGACGCCACAAGAAACCGCCTTTTCAAACCTTTGCCAACGCCCATCTGCACACCGCCGTTCCGATGTCTTGGATTGTCTTCCTCGGCGTGGAAATCGGAAAGGCCGAACTTGACGAAATGAACAAAAAACAAGGAAATAAAGACATGGAAAACAAAGATTACAATTCGGCGGCTCTGGTCCCGCCACACGGCAGCAAAACCCCCAATCCGAACCCGTCCCCGGACGGATTTCAAAGCCTCGTCTGGTACGACGGTCCGCTGCTGTTCGCGATGGGCAACCGCGCGGAGCCGTATCTGGGCTTCGAGGCCAACGAACGGCACCCGAAGCGGTGTACCTACTTCCTCGTCCCCTTTACCGTCGCTGGCATCGATGCCTACCTGGCTGGCGACCTTTCCCTTGGCCGGGCTGTTGAACTTGCCGGGGGCTACGTCTACTACAGCCACGACCTCGTGACGTTCGAACGCGTGTCGCTCTATCAGATGCCCGAAGACGACCGCGGACAGCTGCCGCTGACAGGAAAGCACTTCGAGGGGCTGATCGAACGCAAGCCGATCTTCCAGGTCCACTAAGAGTGTTCCTTGCAACCACGCCCGTCACCATTCCTTTGACTTGAAAGGAATGCCGGAATGAAGCTGACGTCGAAGATATCCCCTGACATCGAAATAGAGCACGTCGACGAACCCGGCCAGCCGGAGCATTTCGTGCTTCGCCGCGACGGATACAGCTATTCGGTCCTGCCCGGTTCAGGCTGCCTGACCAACGGCGATGTCGACACGGTCGTCGAATGTGCAGCTCCAACCGCTAAGACGCACGGAGCAAGCACCCGCATCGCCGGAATCCACGATCCCGTCGCGGCCAGGATTTCCGGACAGACGGGCAGGGGCGGATGGCTCTCCCGTCTACTCGTCCTGGCATCCCCGTCTCCGTCCGTCGATGTCGGCGGCTACTATGCTCCGTCCACCTTCGGTGAGGCACCGGCGGTCGAACTCGCGAACGAGACGGTGCCATCGTTCGTCGGTGTCTTCGAAGACGTGACAGAAGAATTCCTGGCGGCGGCTTCGTCGGACGAGGTTTCGGCCCGCGAGGCGATCGGCCCTGTCTGGCAGCGGGCTTGCGTCGACACCGCGCAGGCTCCAACCTTTGACGGCTGGCACGGAGACGCCATCGCGTTCGCGGGGACCTTTGCCCCCGGCCTGTCATCGTTCAATCCGCGCGAGCGCCTGGGGCTGCTGATCGAGGCGGGGTTCAGGGACATCGTCGACTTCGAGGAACGGTGCTGGCGTCCGCGCGGACAAACCGCCGCCGAGGCGCTCGAACTCCTGTCGGGCGAAACCCACCCGCTCCCGGGGCCGTCGTTCGAGGCGTCTTCCTATTATCGTCTTCATTCCGACGACGTCGTCCTGCGGGAGGTCTACGGGGAAATCGTGGAGGATGCCGCGAACGCCATGCGGAAGATCGAGGCACCTCGCAACGACCACAAGCAGTTCCTGCGGCCGATGTCGGCCAAGGCGATGTGACGCCCATGGCCGGCTTTTGACCCGGCCATGGGCGCGATCCTACCATGAAGTCATAAATTCAGCGTGAGCAGACCCGATGGCCAACGAAACGAACTACGAGCTCCTGTTCGAATGCTTCACGAGCGGACAGATGTCGCGCGCTCAACTGGAGCGTCACATGACGGAAGACGAGGTGTTCCGAGCCTGGGTCGACAAGCGCGTCAAGGATCGCCGCCGCGCCGCCTAGTGCGCCATTCCGCTCGTTCGGCTGCGTAATTGAAGACTTCGCGGTTGACGACGCGTCGACCCGTGATATAAGGACGCCAGCAAGGTTTACTGGAGTGCGTTCGATGTCCAAGGGAAGGGTCCTTCTGACCCGAGACCAATTCAGAGACGGCGTTTTCAAGCGCGACCGCAATTGCTGTGTCAATTGCGGTGAGCCTGGCGTCGACGCGCATCACATCATCGACCGCAAGCTGTTCAATGACGGCGGCTACTACCTCGACAACGGGGCGCTCGTCTGTGCCGAGTGCCATATGCTCGCTGAGACGACCGAACTCGAGGTCGAGACGCTCCTCTCCAAGATCGGGATCGCCAAGCCAGTCTATCCAGGGCATCTTCCCGCCGCGGAGAAGATCGACAAATGGGGCAACCCCGTCCTTGCCGACGGTACGCGCCTGCGCGGCGAAATGTTTGATCGCCCCGAGGTGCAGAAGGCCCTTGCGCTTGGCGGCAAGCTCGAACTTTTCACGGGCAAGCCCTACCGCAAGTACCCGAGGACCTTCCATTTCGGCTGGTCGAACGGCGTTCAGAGCGACGACAAGATGCTGCGCTCGACGAGCGCCATGAGCGGCCGTCGCATCATCGGCACCATCAAGATGGACGGCGAGAACACCAGTCTCTACACCGATCACATGCACGCCCGCAGCCTGGACAGCAAGCACAACTACAGCCGCGACGAGGTGAAGCGGTTCTGGAGTTCTATCCAACACGAGATTCCGGAATACTGGCGCATCTGCGGCGAAAACATGTGGGGCGTGCATTCGATCGAATACCAGGACCTCGCGCATGTCTTCTACGGATTCTCCGTGTGGGACGACAAGAACGTCGCGCTTGCCTGGGACGAAGGCAAGGAGAATACGCTCGATTGGTTCGAGCTGCTCACCATCCAGCCCGTCGAAAAGGTGTACGACGGCATCTTCGACGAGGCCGCGATGAAGCGCGTCTCGGCGGAAGTGATCGCCGCTGGGCACGAAGGCACGGTATTCAGGGTCGCCGATCCGATTCCCTATCGGGAATTCTCGGAGTCCGTCGCCAAATGCGTCCGCGAAGGACACGTCCAGACGGACCAGCACTGGATGCACGGCAAGATCAAGCGCAACGGTTTCGTTCGTCCCGGCGACGACGCGCCTGCCTTGATCCCCGCACTGGCATTGCCGACGCGCCGGATCGTTCCGGCCGGCGGCATCTCACTGACGCCATAGGAGGCGGACCATGAAGAAAGAAAGCGACGTCCCGCGCTGGCCGCAGGGCCTGCGTCCAGGCTCTTTCGGCGAGGTTTGGGACGCGATGAAGCCGAGCGAGCGCAGGAGAGCCTTCCTCGGCGACATCCTCCTCGCCTTCGGCGGTGCGGCCGCGCTCTATTGGTTGGTCGGAGTTGCTTCTGGCGCGTAGCGGTTTGTCCCTCGCTACGGCGACCGCTAGGCTCTCCCGCGACAACAAGACAGGAGAACCTAATGGCCCGCTATCTCGTTTCAGACTATCCTCTCGAAACAGAAGAATACCGGAACGAACTGTGGAACCAGATTTTCGAGCGCGGCGACGGTGAGACACCCGTGCGCTTCGTTTACGACAGGGAGCTGGAAGAACTCAAGGTGGCGCTCGTGCGTGTAGGACACGCCGTCGAGGACAGAAGGCCAAAGGAAATCTGGGAAGAGCTGCCGGACGACAAGGGCGCGGCACTTCAGGAGAGCATCGAGCGCAAGCTCTGGCTCGAAGAGCCGACGGCCCTTATCGAAACCGACGAACTGCCTGAGTGGGCCGGCGTTCCCGAGCCTGCCACTACCGCTCCCGCAGGCCCTGCGCTCTAGTCGCGGCCGGGTTGGCGGTCCAATGGGCTTCGCCTAATCTCGGGTCGGCGAAACGGTTTTAGCCAGGATCACGGTGATAATTGCCTCCCCCGAAAAACGGCCCGTCGGTTGTTCGGCGGGCAGGAACTCGACATGCACCATCGCGTCATGCCGCGCCAGTAGACCTTTCGCCGCGCTGGACGTATGAACGATCACCGGACGAAGCAACCCTGTGGCCACGTCCCTCGGCCTTGAGGTCGACCTGTAGCAGATGACCTCCACCTCGTCTCGCTTCACCACGGCAACCGCCCTGAGGTTCAGGGAGACGCCGAACTTCATTTCGCCCGCCTCCTCGTGCAGAACACGTGTCGAGCCGTCCATTGCGGTTTCAGTCGTTTTCGATGACGTGTATGTCCAGCTCCTCGTGGCGGTCACAGTCACTTGCGCGCCGTCCGACGCAGAGAACCGCTCCGCGCTTACCAAGTCAGGCTTCGAGAGGCCTGCGAACAACGCGAGCGCCTTTTGTGCTTTCCCAGAAATATTGACGATGCGCGGCTCGTAACTCCCCGGCCTGTTCGCGGAAACGAATCGCGCCTTCAAGAGGTCCAGAACTTCCTGTTGCGGCTGTTTGGTCGCCACACTGTAAATTGAGACGTCGAACTCTATCGTGAGGGGGACTTTCACCTCCGTCGTGGCTCCGGCTAGAAGGCGTTTTCCAAGGCTTTTCATCCGATCCATCCATGCGTTTCAGGTAGTGAAAAAGGGGCCGCCGATGCGGCGACCCCTGGCACGAGTGCTTACTTCGCGACCTTTGCTTCAGGCTATCAGGGTCTTTTATTTTCCGTCAACATATTTGGTATTGGCGTTTGCAAAAAGCGGCCAAGGAGCGCACACTGGAATTCCGAACAACGGATGATGTCGATGCGCGTCGAAGAGTTCATGGAGAATTTTGTTGACCAGTTCGCGGCGGTCGAGGAAGCCCTCGACGAAGCCCGCAAGGAACTGAACGACGCCGATCTCCCCGACGGCATCGGACCCCTGAGATTGTCCAAGGTCGAGATCGCCAACATCGTGGTCCACGCCGGCGGGTTCACCATCGACGACCGCGCCGACAAGACGGCGGCCGAGAAGCAAAACGAGTCCCTTATCATGGAAGGACTCGACGAGTTGTCCGAGCAGCTCTACCTCCATCAATACCCTGACACCGTCTCGGAGGTGATGGACGACTTCCATCGAGACATGGTGAGCCTAATCCGGCTCATTCCGTCCCTGATGCGGCCGTTGTCCCCTGTCATCCGCCAATTCAAGGTCGAGACAACTTCGCGGCTCTCGACCTCTCGTAAGTTCGAGACGCTCCTGTCGCTGGTCGAAGACCTACTGGATGATCTTCCAGACGAGACGCCGAACTACGCTCTTCGCGTCCTCGACGAAGTGGCTGACTTCAGCGAGTGCATGACCATCGTGACGGAGAAAACCGAGCGCGAAGACCCTGTCCCCGCCAACGACAACGTGGCCGCCGCCTAACGCACGGCGGGTTCCGGCGCGGTCCCGTGCCTACCCGACTTTTCGATGTCCACGGTCCTGAAGTTTATCGGCTGTTCTACGACGATGGCCATTTGGTTTTCCTCGCGCAACGCCTTCCTCCTGGACTCGATGAACGCGAACGGATCGTCGAAGACGCTTCCCTTCGGCGATGCCGCCCGGGTCGGCGCGAAGGCGAGTTCCCCCATCGGATTGGCCATAAAGGACGTCGCCGGGTCAAGCGGAGGCCGTGAAACTGGAACTGGCGGGGTGAAGGCGAGCGCCGCGACCTTTGGCTGCTCGGCCTCCATCGGTTTAACCTTCTTCGGCTTCACGTAGCCGGCGATGTCTCCGATAACCGAAAGGATGCCGAGCTTCTTTCCCTTGAGTTCGGCCATCGCCTCGTCGTAGTGGGGCAAGGGTCGGCCGTCGGCCGGTATGTGAACGGTCTTTCCATCGGGGAAAATAGACGCAAGGAGTTGGCGTGTCGGGCGCGGCCAGGCGCGGACCTCGGCCACGTCGATGTGGACAAACGGGCTTCTGGATGTCGGATAGTAACCGACGCCACCGTCCTGAAGCTTCAGGGCGATGGCCCTGACCTTGCTGGTGGCCACGCCGGGGATATGGAAGTCGATCGCCTTGCCTTCCATGTGCTGGCTTTCGCGGGCGACACCGAAGGTGGTGGCCCTGAGCATCGCGTTGGTCCTCGGCGAGCGGTAACCTGAGTGGACGTTGATCTGCTGGTCGCTGCCGGTTTCTGAGTAGACTCGCTCGAGAAGATCGAACACCTTGGGGTCCATACGGGTCGGCTCGGACATACGCCAGTCCCTGAAGAACCAGTTTAGCTTCTGGAGCGCGGCCTGGTCGTACACCCCGTCTTTCTTGAAGACGATCCTGAGGTCCTCATGGGTGTTCACGTTGTGCAGGTTCAGCTCGCGCTTATCCGCGGCCGCCGCGTGCGACGACAACGAGCAAACAAATAGGCATATCGCCGACGCGACAGCGCGCGACTTCTCCGAAACTGACATGTCCTGGTCTCCGATTGGCGGCCTTCTGTCGTCTCGGCCCGTGTCTTTCCTGCCTCAGATGATTTGAATGTTGGTTTGATCAGCCAGTGAAGTCAATAATTATCTTCGAGTGTTGCCGCCGAGCATCATTCTGGCGATGGAAACAAAGACCTCAGGCGTGGTCACGGCAACAACGCGGCGCGGTCCAGCTCCATGAATTGTCTGCGAATTCCGGCGGTGTCTGTTTTGTCGGCAATGACATTTCCTGTCGATAGCGCCCACTCGGCGAGAGCCTGTTCGTCGGCGTCGAGTACGCCGTTGCTGTCGAGGTCGGCCGCCGACGCATAGCCGTAAACGGCCGTCCTTGCCTCAGCCCGCCAAACGACCCCGTCTCCGTCGAGATCGAGCGCGCTGAACACGGATTCGGTGGCGAGATCGACATTGATGGAGAGGTCGCGCATGCGTCGCTCGTGGTTCTCCCGCAGCGCGTCGGCCCGTGCTGTGAGCCCGTTTTTCACGGCTTTGTCGAGAAGTCGGCTGAAAACGCCGTCGAAATAGCGTTTCTTGTCTTCGACGAAAGAGTGCGCGTAGCCCTTGTAACCGGCGCGGTCGAGCGATCCTTCCTTGAAGGGGAGGCGGGACAGGATGCCGTCCGTCCAGTCGTGGAGTGTCGGCATTTCGGCGCGCGCGTTCTCGGCTGTGACGAGGCTCACCAGCAAAATGTAGACGCCGAGTTTCATGTGAAGTCTCCGAATTCATCCGCGATTGCGAATGACAATTGTGGAGGAATCGTGTCTCGCCGCAATAATTCCGAGTCGCTTGCACCCGGGGATGGTTCACTCATACTCATCAAATAGAATTCAAGACATCTGGCACATCCAAATGCATGACCTAAAGGCCCCTCTGCCGTCCGTTTTCGTGGCTAACCTCCTGGAGAACGGCGCTTCGCTGAATTTCTCCGACAACGCGGACGCCAGCGCCTATATCGTCGCCAACGCGATCAAGGACCTCGGCGGACAGCCGATCACCGAGCCGTCGCCCGAGGCCAATATGACCATCGCGCGCATGATGGCGGCCGAGACGATCTGGAACGTCACCCATTCCGACGAGCCGACCTCGCTGAACTGGTATACGCAGAGCATCGAGGACATGATCGGCGTCGCCGCCCTCATGCATCCCGAGATCAAGAGCGATGCCGCCGCAGCCAGCCACCGGTCCGGCCTGTTCCGCGACGCCAGGGAAGCCCAGACCGTGTTCTTCGCGGCGATCGCGATCACCAGCCAGAACAACAAAGTGAACGAGAACATGAGATACGCCCTCGAGCAGTATCGTCATTTCATCGAGACCGGTTCCTTCTCCGTCGACCGCATCTACGGTGCGAACGGCGCGGCCATCAAGTATAACCTCGAGCGTTTCAATACGCTGTACGGTCTCGCCAACAAGGACCTGACAAGGGTTCATCGCCTGCTCACGATGAAGATGCGGATGGCCGACCTCAAGTCGGTCGCTGCCAAGTACGGCATGAAGATCACCGCTTCCGAGCTTGCCGACGAGATGGTCTGGGGAAGCGTCATATTCGGGCCGAAGATCGGCAACGGCTTCTTCCAGAACCTGATCGGCAACCATACCCCCGTCACCATCGATCTCTGGTTCATGCGCACGTGGGGCCGCTATACGGGGTCACTGGTTCGCGGAGGCATCGTCGACGGCGCGCTCGAGAAGCTGGAAAAGGGTATCGCCAAGTCGATGCGCTCGCCAGAGATGCGCGCGCTCATGGAAGAGGCGGGTGTCGCGATCGATCCCAAGACGCTGCGCACGATGGACAGCCAGTCGCTGTTTTCCTACGCTCGGTCGCTGCGTCTGTTCTGGGAGGGCATCCGGCGCGCCTACGTCGCTGGCAAGGTCAAGGACGACATGAGCTCCAAGTCCCGCAGGGTGACGCGTTCGAACGAGGCGGCCTCGACGCTCAAGCAAAACCTCGGCTGGCCGCTGGCGGCGGAATCCATCGCGTCGTCCCTCGGCTACCCGGTCGACAGTCCGAAGAGCGCGGGGCATCGCAAATGGATCAGGGAAGTCGTTTCGCTGGCGCTCGACATCATGGAACGCCAAGGCTACCGTATGACGGCGGCGGACATGCAGGCGTCCCTCTGGTTCCCTGAGAAGTCGATTTACGGAGTGCTGACCGGCCGATCCCCGGAAGCCATGAACACGTCCTATGACGAGGCCATGATCAGGATCGCGAAAAACGAAGGCTATACCGATGACGACATCTCCAAGGCACTACGCGCCAACGGCAACGGACGACGGACTGGACGAGCAGTTCCTGAAGCCGATCAACGACGCTTCGAGGGAGAACGTGTCCGGCTTTTTGGATGAACTGCTGACCATGGCGGACGCTTCGGTGGATGGTGAATACGATCCGGAAGCCGCCGCTGCGCGCAAGCAAGCCCAGCAGGATGCCGAGCGCGGCTGACAAATAAAGGTCATAAGACCCCATGGTCTTTCTTTGAATGGCCGTTGTTCCATGCGACCACCGCCACGACGCTTCGATAACAGCTATCGGAGCCATCCAAATGATCGACAACGGCCAATTCGAAGTCAGGACTCCCGTCCTTTGGTTCAAGGCAATCGGAACGACCGCGCCAGACGGTCTTGACGATCTCGGCCAACGGACCACCACGGTCTACGAAAGCGCGCTGGCCCGCGCCGGCGATCGCTTTTACCTTGTCGACGGCGCTTTGGTTCACGAAGGGCGCGACGGCCAGCTGTCCGCCGGAGCGCTCACGCTACGCGGCAGCTCTGCTGACAACACCCGCGAGGCTTTCGTCCTGACGCGCGCGAACGATCTGGTTCTCAAGAGCATCCTCAACACGCCCGCGCGCGTTCCCGCCGTGCCGGCCGACCGCTTCAACGGCAGCCACCCCGGTATCGTCAGACAGGCGCTATCGCCTGCGTTTGTCGAGATGATGGATGCGACGGAAGACTTCCGTCATAACTGCGACGAGGACGGCGGCTGGGCGGTCACTTGTTCCGACTACGGGTTCGAGCGCAAGGTGGTCTTCTCGGTCGTCGACATCGAGTCGCAGGTGCCGCTGCTGACGATCAACCGCACGGGTTCCGAGACCACCGTTTACGTGGCGGACAGCGATCTCGCTCCGTCGGCTTCCGAGGCCCTGAGGAATGCGGGTGTCGTGGAATCCGGAAAGGGCGGCAACGCCGTTTCATGGCAGGCCGTACAGGACGCCCTGTCTGGCCTGTTCTTCCCGAAAGCAGCCACCCCCGCTATGGCGATGGCACTGGCCGTCTGAGGCTCAACGCTTGAGTTCGAACACGACCTTGAGGTGGGTCGTGTCGGTGAGCGCGATGCCAAAATCTTCCATCACCCGTCGGCGAAGGAACGGCAAAGTGAACCGATCCTGATAGATCGGAAAGTACTTGTTCGGCACCGAGGCCATGAAATCTTCGTAGTTCACCGGAAGGTAATTTTCCCGATATTCCCGTTCCCAATTCGCTAAGTATCTGTAAGTCATGAGAAAATGGATCAGCGACCAGTTCTCTCCGAGATGGCCCCATCGCTGCTCCCACTGGCTGATAAGACCTGGGTGCTTCGCCTCGAACACCTGCTGGACGCGGGCGACGGCAATCGGGTCGGAAGGGCGCGAGGCCGCCCGGCTGGCCATCATGTCACGCCAGGCGACATAGTCGAACTCGATGGCGTCGTCTTCGGTGCCCCAAATACGGCCGTAGGCTGTCGCCTTTTCTCCGTCGTCCGAATAGCTCTCGATTTCGTGGCCGACCGAAGAACCGAGAACGACGACCTTGTCATTGCCCTTGGGCGCGGTTTTCTTGAATTCCCGGAAGAGGGTCTTCACCTCGTTCCAGTCATCCGTATAGATCACTTCGCTGTTGGGGTCGCGGGCCTTCGCCTCGGCGATCATTTCCGGATTGACGTCGTAGCCGACCAGCTTGCTGCCCGGGAACACCTTTTCGATGAAGCTCAGCAGGATGCCGTTGGCGCATCCGAAGTCCACGAACATGCCGGCGTCGTCGACCTTGTCGAGGAAGAAGATTTTGTCGATGAGCGACTTCGCCATCTCAGCGTTGTACCAGTCGTTGTCCGCGATGTGGTGGCTGGAGAGCTTGTCGAGCATGATGTCTTCCTTTTCTTTCTGGCCTGTTATTAAAGACCTCGGAGCACCGTGTCAACACTTGATGGCGGTGCGATCGGAGTATCGTTAGCGAGCCCTGAAATCCGGGAAATCCCGGCGAAAACTTGCGGTTCCCGCCCCGGGCCGCCCACCATTGCCTCAATGGGCCGGGGAGGTGCGCATGCAGGCAGGCGATACGGAAACTCTGGCCGCGTTCGCGGATGTCCTTCTGCGCTGCGGCGATGTCTACGCTCCCGACGAACAGGCACTGCGGTTGCGGATGGCGGTCGATTCGCGGAAGGCAATCGAGGTCTTCGATTACGCTTCGCACGCCGAGGCGTTCACTAGGGCTTATGGAATGCGGAACGCCCTCAAGTGCGTCGCCTCCATCGGCGCTGCAGGTATCGATGCCTCCCGCTACGGGCGTGTTCTCGACATCGGATGCGGTTCCGGGTCGTTCAGCCTTGCCTTCGCCTTCCTGGCCGACAATCCCCGCCTTGTGCTTTCCGGGTTCGACGGGTCTGACTCTCAACTCGGGATCGCCAAACGTCTCTTGGGGCTAGCCAAGTTGCAGGGCGACATCACTTTTTCGAAGCGCGACCTTCCAGCGTCGTTCCCGGCGCGGGCCGATCTGACGCTCTCGTCGTTCTGGTTTTGCGAAAACAGGCACGCCTACCGCGATCCCGAGCTTTTCGATCTCGTGGCAGGCGACGAAACCCTGATCGTCGACTATCCGGAGGTTGTCGACGACATCGAGGCGCTGCTTCCGGTGTCGAGGTTCTCGGTCCGCAAGAGCCGCCTCGATGTCGTGGTTCCAGCCAGCGTGGTTTCTTCGGTCGGGCAGGAGCGGGCGGGCGCATACAGCATTCTCGTCGAGCGAAGGTAGTCAGGTGGTTGCCCTATGCGGGAACTCGACTGAACATGAATGGAAGACCCTGATGGATGGAACACATGCTCGACACGAAGCTCGCCGATACGCCGTTGCGCTCCGCAATGGGCCTCATGATGCTCGACGCCATCAAGGGCGTTGGCCGTGTGGCCGTCCACAAGGCGCTGAACACGTTCGAGACGTTCGGAGAACTGATCACGGCGGACGACGAGGCGATCAAGGCCTGCTTCAACACCAAGCAGCGTGATGCCATCCGGGACGAGAAGATCGTCGACGCGGCCTACAAACATGCTTTCAAGGAAACGTCGAGGGCGGCCCAGATCGGGGCCTATATCGTCTCCCTCTACGATGCTGACTACCCGGAGCGCCTCAAGGCGCTCGAGGAACCTCCGTTCCTCCTCTACACATCTGGCGATCTTTCTCTGCTCGACAACGCCGTCGCGTTCGTCGGCACTCGCGAGCCGACACAGTTCGGCGAGAAGGTCGCGTGGGGCATGGCGTCGGCATTCGCGGAAGACGGCTGGTGCGTGGTTTCCGGGCTGGCCCGCGGTGTCGACGCCCTTTGCCATCGCGCCACCCTCGAGGTCGGCGGAACGACCTGTGCGGTCCTTCCGTCCGGCCTTGACGTCTACACGTCCGGTGCGGCGATGGACCTCGCCAGGCGCATCTGCGAAAACGGCGGCCTGATCGTCTCCGAACTCGGCTTCGGTCAGGAGGCGAACAAGGGCAGCTACATCGACCGCGACCGCCTCATCACCGGTCTATCCTTGGCGACCGTCTTCATCCAGGGCGAAACGCATTCCGGCAGCATGCACTCGGTGCGCTACGCCACAGCCCAGGGCAAGCCCGTCTTTGTCCCCAATATCCCCGAGAAGTTCCTGTCGGAAGACATCAACCACACGGCCCGCGACCTGTCGCGCATGACGATCGGCCAGATCGCGTCGCGGTTCGAATGGACGGGAAGCGTGATGGAGGCCGTGCAACGCGATCCGAACCGGCTTGCCGCCGATGCCATCATGAACCGAGACGACTATCCGCGCGTCTTCGAGGAAATCAGGGCGCTATTGCCGCAGAGACAGATGAGGCAGCAGCAGGCGTTCGATATCGCGGCAACATTTTAAGCAACAATAGAGAGAGCCATGGCATCCTTCAGCACCTACGAAGAATACTTCGATTACTATGTCCCGAAGATCGACGACTATCCGCAGCGCGACGACTTCATGAAGGTCCTCGAATGGGTTGCCGACAAGCCGGGCGAAGTCCTGCTTCTCAGCGAACTCGGCCGGGTCATCGATCCTGACGCCGACCCGAAGGAGATGATATCGCGCGTCCTGTCTGTCTCGGTCATCCTGACCGGTTGGTCGCACCAAATCGCCGACCCGTTCTTCAAGGTGAAGTCGGCGGACGGCCAGTTGTACGAGGTCGGCCTCCAGGAACAGGACGTCTACGACGGCAAAAAGCCGTTCGCCCTGGAAGCCACGGGCGAGACGATCGAAAAATTCGGCGAGCACGCCTACATGCACATCCGTTTCAAGGATTTCGAGCCGAAGTTGTCCGCGACAGTTGCCGTTGGCGGCGGACCGAAGCTCTAAAGCAAGCAGGCTAAATCGCGGAGGTAATCAGGGCGCTCACCCAGTCGAGCGCCCTTTTGTCGTCGCCGATGTCGATGACAAATTCCTGGCCGCGGCCGACTGTTTTGAGGTTCACGCCCGTTTCGGTCGTCGTCCATCTGTTGTGGTCAACGTGATATGACAACGACCGCCCGCTATCGGGTGCGAACCAGTCCGGCAATGACCAAACGGATTTCTTCGGTTGACGTTGCGCCGTTAGCGTTGTCGCTTCGGTGAGCCTGGACATCCGACCACCACCAGCCACTGCCGATGCGATGCATCCCGGCAAAGCCAATGTCTCGGACGCGATATAGATCGTGTTGTTCGGTTCGGCACCTCGGCTCACATGGGGATGATCGCAGAGCCACGGATAGTGCAGCCAGTCGGTCGCGCGACCGGACGACAGGTCGAGTACCTCGCCGATCTGCATCCAACCATGAAAAGCGTGGATATCGCGGCCACCGGGTGTCGGCCGCCAGATGCCGTCGACGTTTCTCGAAACGTCGCGAAACCAGCCGAAGAACAGGAAGATGTCGCCTGTCCCGACGCCTTGGTTCTCGAGATGACGTTGCGCTGCCCCTGTCTGGCCAAAAGCCGGCCGCCAGCCGTCGCGCCTGTCGATGCGTTCCTTGTGAAGGTCTGGATCGACATGGGCGGGCGAGCGGCCCGTATATCGTCCTTTTGTGAGATGAGATACCACCTCGCCGATATCGTGAAGGCCGTGGCGCATGTCACCGTAGCGCTGGCGCGTCCTCCCATCTGGGATAGGGATCGAGAACAGGCTGCCGTCCTCGAAAATCGGGGATGGCGCGCCGCCGCTCCCCTGATCGAAACCCTTCCTGCTCAGAACCAGCTTCATGGCTTTATCCGTGCGTCATGGTCGACATGATCCTCGACACGTCCGAAACGCCAAAACGGTCCTTCAACAGTTGTCCCTCTGTGACCGCATAGCGCCATGCGGGCGTCACCGCATTTTCCATGCTCAGGCATCCCGCGACAAAACCCTTGCCGAGGAACGTCAGGCTGAACGTCTCGTTGTTCCCGATCCAACGGAGGACGATCGAATGGTCGTCCTCGTCGATTTCGGCTTCCGGCAGTCCGAACGGCATCACGATATTGGAGATGGCAGCCCGCACATCGTCCTTGATCGCGTCCGTAACGCGGTCGTCGCCGTCGAGTACATCGAGGATCGCTTTTTCGCTCGCTTCCCAGCTGTGAAGATGGGCTTTCAGGATCGCGAGGCAGTAGGCGAGGGGCTTTGTCGGAGCGTCACCCTGGACCGTTTCCACACCGTTCGAATACTCGACCGTGTGGCCGAACACCTTCATGTTTCCCGGATGTCCGCGGGCGTTGTCGCCCGCATGTTCGATATACCATCCGGGTGCCAGAACCGCCAACGCCAGCGCGCCGTCGAGCGAACTCGTGCTGTCGCGAAAAGTCCTCTTTTTCGCGGCCATGATCTCCATTTCGACGGCCACGGACGGACCTTCGAGTTCCTCGATCCGATCGATGATGTCTTTGATAATTGCTTTCATCGGGGTCTCCGTTTCCAGGCCGGATTTACCGAAAAACTCCCGTTTGCGCAAGAGGAATTCAAGACTTCATGTGTCGGTGAGCTTACGATCACCCTCCACCATGCTGGCTCATGGCCTCGGCTGTACCTTCGACCCACTCTCGATACCGCGCCGCGGGAAGCGGTTGTCGGCCTGGTCGAACATCGAACACGCCCTGTCTCCGGCGTCGAAACTGAACGCCACGCAGCTGTCGTTCTGCCAGCAGATGTTCTCGCACTGCTGCCTGTTGTTCGCCACCCTCGGCGGTCCGATCTTCCTGCCGCTCATCACATAGGAGTGGTAGTATTCCATCACGATCTCGGAGGCACGGAAGGAAGGCTGTCCCAGCTCCGTGGAAACGCCCGTGGTCGCCCGAGGATCGAGACGAAGATCGCCCGCACCCGCCTTGAGGAAGCACTTCTTATTCCACGCGTTGAAGGTGAAGACCGTGCATTGGCCGTTGTCCGCGCAGGCCTGCTGGCATTGATCGAGGCTGTCCGACGGAAACACGTCGAGGTCGTTGCCGAAGACGTCGTGGTTTGTGAACAGCGCGAACTCGCGTTGCGGCTTCGGCTCTTCGACGGGCGGCTGCTGTTGCTGCGGCGACGGCGTCCTGAAGCCGTTGATCGGATACCTGGTTTCCGCGGTTGCCTCCGCGTTGTCGCGGCCCGAGTTGACGGCGGCGAAGAGGCGGCATTGGTTAGTGGACGGCGTGTGGTCGAAACCGACGCATCCGGACCGGTCGCTGCAAATCTTGCGGCAGTCGTCCAGTGACTTGTTCAACTCGGCAGACTGAAGGCCATTCAACATGGCAAACGGATAGCTCATGAGCGGTCCTGAGCTTTGTGCTGTCTGCGCCATGGCAGTCGTGCCCTCCACGACAAAGATCGACAGGATCGAGAACGCCAGCAGGAGCGCCTTCGCTCCGTATGTTCCATACCGTATCCCGCGTTTCCCAGATTGGCTCATTCTCTATTCTCCGTTTAATTCGGATCGAAACGCAGGTTCGCATTGCTTCCGGTGCTGTCCCAACGCTGGATCGTGCAGTCGTCTCCACGCTTCGGGGACGCTCCTCTGAGGTAGAATGAAGTCGCCGACTGGGTATCGAAAAGGCCGCTGACGTCGTACTGGATAATCCCGCACTTTCCGGTCAACCTCGCCTTTCCGGTCAAGCTGCTGCCGTCAAGCTGTCCTTCGAACAGCGTGGTGCCGTGCCGGATGCCGACTTTGGAAAGCTCCGGCTTCGGCGTGTCGTAGGTGATTGTGACCCGCGATCTACCGTCGGCCGAAGGATTCACCCGAAGCGACATGACGCTGCCGTTGTGGGTCCAGGTCGATTGAGTTGGCCCTGCCGGGACAGGGGGCGCTTCCACGGCCGCGTTCGACGGCGCTCGGTATCCCGGAACTCGTTGGCGGGTCTCCGCGGCCGAACCCATTTCGCTTTCGCCCGAAGAAATCTGGCCGAACAGCCTGCATGTCCTGCTCTCGGCACGAATGTCAAACCCGGCGCATCCGGACCGCTGCTCGCAGATGTGCCTGCACTTGTCGGCATCGGCCTTCGTAAGTTCCGCCGTGACGAACCCCTTCAACGTGGTGTCGGGATACTCGTTGAACCGCCCCCCGCTGTCTTGTGCGGCCGCCGATCCCGCCATCACGATGATCGCCATGAATCCAAACGATGGCATCAGCGTCCCCGCGCGTCTCGCCCGATGTTCACTCCGCCATTTCAGATCGTGATTCATCTCGACACCGGTTTGGATTCGATCTTGGACTTCAACCGCACGACCCTGCCGTACGATTCTTGAATGCGTGTCATCAACGCCGGATTTTCTCTGGCTCGCTTGACTAGAAGGTCGCTGATCCGGTCCGGTATCGTCGGATCGGGATGCTTGTCATTGGCGAATACGAGGATGTCGTTGCCTGCCATGACGGCGCGTACGACGGTATCGTCGAAGCTCATCGTGCTTGCTATCGCCTGCATCTGGAGATCGTCGCTGATGACGACGCCCTTGAAGCGGAGCTTCTTGCGCAGGAGGCCGACGAGCGTGGCAGGAGACATCGACGCCGGCGTGGTTTCGGCCCCCGGGATATTGCGGTTGATCACGTGCGCGGACATGACCATGTCGGCATCGCCGCTGTCGATCAGCTCTTCGTAAGGGACCAGCTCGTTTTCATGCCATGTCTGGGAGACGTCGACCGCTTCTTTATGGGTGTCTCCGTTGCTGGAGCCATGGCCGGGAAAATGTTTGAGGGCGGTCAGGACACCCGCCTGACGATGGCCTTCGACGAACGCCCTGCCATAGTCCGTCGCCTTCTCGCCGTCAGCCGAAAAGCTACGCCCAAGTCGGCCGATGATCGGGTTGTCAGGGTTGACGTTCAGATCGACGACCGGGCCGAGATTGAGGTTGAACCCCAATCCGGCGAGCTGCTCGGCCATCCGCTCGTAGGCCGCCTCCGCCTCCGACGGGTTCATCGACTGGGCGACCGATGCCGCGCTCGGAATTTCGTGGAATCCCACCGCCTTTGTCAGGCGCTCGATCCGCCCGCCTTCCTGGTCGACCGCGATGAGAAGGGGAAGCCCGTCTGCCGACGCCTGGAGCTCTCGGTTCATCGACTTCACGCCGTCGAGCGTGCGGATGTTCCTTCCGAGATACAGGACACCCGTCAGTCGGCCTTTCGCCGCCTGTTCCAGGACGGTCTGGAAACCGGCGTCTCTCTCTTTGTTGCCGACGTATCCGACCATGACCATCTGGCCGATCATCCGTCTGAGCAGTTGGTCTCCGATTTTCGCGTTCTGCGGGCGCGGGTTCTCTTCCAGCGCCCGCGCGCCGCCGATGGACAGAGGCAGGAGCAGGACGGCCATCGATAGCGCTTTGAATGCTCGCTTCATGGGCCTAGTCCCTGCTCGTCACGGGGCGGATGAAATCAGGTGTGATGCTGAGGGTGGTCTTGCGGGCGGAAACAACACCTCTGTCGTTCCTCTGCGGATAGAGGCCTTGGCCCATTTTCAGGTAGCAGTGGTCCTGCCTGGTGAAGTAGACCCAGGTGAACCCCGAGCAGCTCCGGTTCGCTTCGCAGCTCTGCATGCATTGCGGATATGTGCGCGCGCCGCTTTCCCCGAGGTCGTTGCCCGGTAGATCGCTCTTGAGGAAAAGTTCCCATTCGGCGTTGAGGTCCATCCTCGCTTCGGACGGCTTGGCGCGGAAGTAGAGACCCGACAGGACGCCGTTTGCCGATTGCACGAACTGATACCCGCTTTTCAGGAAGCAGCGGTTCTGCTCGCGGTTGAACGTGAAGGCCCTGCATGACCTGTCCTGGTCGCAACGCGCCTCGCACTGGCTCGGATCGAACATTTCGATGCCCTTGGCAACGATGTCGCCGCCGAAGAGGTCGACGTTCGAGTAGCGGGCGTAGTGCCACTGCTCCTGTTCCGGAGGCGGGGCGATGTTGACCGGATCGCTGTAGTTCGGAATTCGGTTCCGGGTACCGGAGAAGAACGAGGGATCGGACTGAGCGCCCTGCACGGCGGCGTACAGCCTGCACATGTTCCTGACGGAAGAGAAGTCGAAGCCGGCGCAACCGGAACGCTCCTCGCAAATCTTGCGGCAGTCTGATTGTCCCTTGGGAATTTCCGCGCTTACGAACCCTTTAAGCGAGGTTTGCGGGTACTCGAGGATGGTCGGTTGCTGCACGCTCTGCCCCATCGCCGGCACGCTTGCGCATGCGGCCCACACAGCGGCGACCGCCAAACCAACCAGTCTCATCTTCGTACTCACGCTACGCACACCCATCATCAGCCCCGTCGTCCAACCCGCTTACGGGTTGATGGACCCCTCGCAATACGTGCTCCCGAGGAAGCTTCCGAAGGAGCTGGAATAGGTCGAACCGGAATCGTTGGCTTCGCGGCAAAGAGAGGTCAGGAGGCTGTCGGCTTGGGCATTCCCCTGCATCGCCAGCTCGAAATACGAACGGGCCGCCTTGTTTGCGTCAACGCCTGCGACCTTGTCCGCCGCATAAGTCCTCGGGTCGTACCACTTCGCGATTTCGATGATCGCGTCCTGGTTCTTGCGTTCGGCGGCGAGGTTGATCGCCTGCGAACCGATCGTGCGGTTTCCGTGTTCGAACGCCTCCCGACCAAGCGCCAGTAGTTGATCGCCCCGTTCGTCCGATTGCTTCAGCTTTTCGAAGCGGGTTGCGAACGGCGGGTTCGATGGCTCCTTGTATCCGGAAATCAGGGCTCGCGTCTCCGCGACCGAGCCGATGGATTCCTTCGCCGATCCTACGCTCATGAACATACGGCACTTGTTCCCTTTCTCGGCGTAGTCGAAGCCGGCGCATCCGGAACGGGAAGTGCAAATCTTGCGGCATTCATCGAGGCTCTTGGGGAGTTGCGCGCTGTCCACCCCGTTGATGACCGTGTCGGGATACTTGAAGAACTCGCTCTCCTGAGCCTCGACGGCAGTGACGGCCGAAGCCGATAAAACCATTGCCGCCACCATCATTTTCCAGAACCGCTGCATTTTCAGCCCCTCGATTATTTGTTCCGCCACGCGTGTCATGGGTTTTCTCTCAAATCCGTGATCATTGATTTTCTGCTGATACGGCTCGCACCCGGAAAGTTCTGGGCTGCCGGCGCAGACTGTCGACACAGGGTATCATTCATGGGTCGAGACTTCCCTGGCAGTAGGTCGTTTCAAAGAAGCCTTGGTAGTCGGAACCGCCGCCCCGGCCGGCTTGGCAGATCGCCGCCAGACGCGTGCGCGCTTCCTGATTTCCGCCCATCCCGAGTTCGAAATAGGTTCTGGCAGCCTTGTTGGCGTCCTTCGCCGGAACACGCTGCGGATCGAACGAACTCGGATCGTACCAGCGGGCCAGACGGAGCTTGGCCTCGTCGTTGCCCAGCTCGATCGCAGCATCGAGGGCCTGCTGCGCGACCGCGCGGTCTCCCGCCTGGAAAGCCTCGTCGTTGAGCGCCAGAAGGTCGTTCCCGGTCCGGTCTTCGCGCTTCAGACGGGCCAGCTTGTCGGCCATCGATTCCGGAGGCGGGGTCGGAACGGCGGCTTCCTCCGGCGCATCCGGGTGCGTCTTGTTCCAATGATATGCGTACAGTCCGCCGAACATTCCCCCGACGATCAGCACCAGCAAAAGGAGATAGACCCACATCCTGCTTTTCGCCTTCACCGGTGGGGGAGGCGGCAGAACTGGTGGTCTCGGTGGTTGTGGTGGTGGCGGGGGTGGCGGCTCAGGAGGTTGAGGCGTAGGCGGAGTAGGTGGCGTAGGTGGCGTGGGCGGCTCCTCAACGACCCCACCCGCGATCGATCCGCCACCCCATCCCGTCGGGCTTACGGCGATCGACGGCCAGTAGACGTCCCCGTAAACGTCGGCCCCTGCGATTGAGAGTTTGATGGGCGTGCTGAACCCGATCTTGTCGCAGATCGCAGGCCCAACGCGAATGACGGTCTTGTCCGGCGCGTGCGATACCAGTTCAACGTCGACCGCCGTCGAACCCGCTTGCCAACCCGCCTTTCCGAGATAGGGCTTGTCGGTCGCGACCTTGCTGAACACCTCGAGCCGGATTGGACCATCGGGGAGCGCGGTGCGGAACGTGACGAAGGCATAGCCGCCGTAGGTGCTGTCATCCTCCGCCACATCGACTGAAACCCTTCTCATCACGAGGCTCCCATTGCTGCGCCTGGGTTTTCCAGTCCGGTCATGATCGTCCTAAGGCGCTCGTTCTGCTCCACGTTGACCGTGAAGCCCTCGCCCGACATGACGTTGTCGATGACCATCTGGTGGAAGGCGTACATCCACTCCGAAAGCGACAGGTAGGCGAAGTTGCTGCGCTCCTGCTTGAGACCGTCGCAGTTTGCATTGTTCGGACGTTTCGCGAACACCGTGATCATCCCGTCCTCGGTCCCGTCAGGTGCCTTCGGCCGTTGGTCCTCTGGCACGGCGTCAAAGCCGAGCGTGCTGGCGAAACGGTTGATGTGGCTGGTCGCGAAGAACCCTGCCTTCTCGAGCAGGATGTCGGTGCGTTCGATGGCGTTTCCTGCGAGCTTTTCGAGGTCGATGGCAATGCTTTTTTCGAGATCGCAACGCCGTGCGCCGGCAATCAGCTCGGAGACGAGTTCACCCGCGGTTTCCACGTCGAGGGCCATGGTGTTCAGCGCTTCGTCGTTGCGCAGCAAGGCCAAAAGGTTTTCCGTCCAGTGGCCGACCGCGGCCTTCGCGAGATAGGTCTCCCTCGCCATGGACTTGGACGATACGGACGGCGAGGAAACGCTGGCCGCCATCGCAGGCTCTGCCTTCGCTCCTGGAAGCTTTGGCTTGCCTGGCAGGGTCGGCTTACCCGGTAACGCCGGCTTGCCGTTTTTCCCCGCCACCGACTCGGCATCCGCGGCCGCGCGTGACCGCCGCCCATAGCTGATATGGAGGTGTTCCGAAATGCCGTTCTGGGAAATCTGCAAAAGCTTGATCGCGCTGCCGAAGCGGCCCTGGTCCCATGACTGCGAAAGCCCCGAGAGGATTTTCCCGGAAACTTCCTCGCGTTCCTCGAGGCGTTTGCTGATGTCGCTCTCGACGAAATACGGCGACACCACGCGCCGTATTTCCTGGGCGACGGAGGAAACACGCTCCCTGATCTGGTTGAACTTCATGTCCGGCTTGCAAGCGACAGCGAGGTTTTCGGCGAGATAGGTGACGCCACCGTCGTTTAGCCGAAGAGCCTCGTCGAACGCCTTTTCCGGATCGCGGAAGTGCTGTTGCACCTCGTCCACGGTAAGGTAGGCCGCACGCAACATCGCGACCTTGTCCACCTTGTCGGGGAGGATCGCCACTTCTTCGTTACCGTCGTACTTGATCAGGAACTCGGATTTGAAGTTCGGGTTGCGCAGCCAGTAGGTGTTGTCGAACGATTTTCCAGGCGTCCATTCGAACGGCCATCTGTGCGCCTTCCCGAAAAAGCCAGTAAGCGACGCACCCATGCGGGCCTTGAACCTGTCGGCCGGATCGTTGCCCTCGTCGCCCGCCTTTTCGGTGAAATGCTGGTCCATCATGGTGAGGATCAGGAAGAGGGCCGTGGTCGCCCGCAAGCGGTCCTGCGGCGTCGCTCCGTGCGTCACCTGAATCCAGCGGTCGATCATGTCCGGAAGCTCGACGACTTCCTGGTTGGACGGCTTGATGCAGAGCAGGATGCTGGAGATTTCCTGTTCCGCGACATAGCGGTCGAACAGGAAGGCGACCTTGCCGCGGCGGAAGAGACCCTGAAGGCCTTCCTGGCTGTCCTCGAAAAACGTCTCGAAGTCGACCTTCTGGCGGCTTCTAGCGCCCGGGAAGTCGAGGAGGTCTGTATGGTCGAAGAAAGGCCAAGGCTTCTCCGTGATCGATATGCGCAGCTCGGCGGCGAGCGCCGTGATCACCGCGCGAGGAAGGGTGACGTTTTGACCGCTCATCGAGCGGATTGCCAGACCGTCACCGTCGGATTGTCCGAGCCCCTGCAGGGTCGCAACGTCGATGATGCTCTTCTCCCTCGGGATCAGGGCATCGATGGGGCAATACGCCACCTTCGGATAACCGATCTTTTCGAGTGCCGAAACGAGTTCGACGTAGAGGCTGGTGAACTGCTCGACGCCGCCCCAGAGAATGGAGAAGAGCGCGGCCTGATCGCGCACGGACAGCATCGGAGCAAGTTCCGATGCCTCTTCCCAGTAAGCCGACAGGGTTTCGATATAGGAAAGGCCGGAGAACTGCTTTTCGAAGTAGTCCTGGATGTCCCACATGTCCTCTTCGGTCACGCCGGGGTTCTTCGGGCCGATACGCTTCCTAGCCGCGTCGAGAACCGCGAGAACCGTCTCGGACTTCAGCGGCGGCCGCTTCTTCTGGTCTCCGTCGAAGAAGAAGCTGTTGCCGAGGACCTTGGCGACATCCGCCGCGCTCAGCATCCGCAGGACGACGGGCGATCCGGCTGGGCTCGGCTCTTGGTTGATCGAGAACCTCGTAACGAGACCGGTGGATTCGCGGTCGCCGCCCGGATTGATCTCGCGGATGAAATCGACATCCCTTCCGAGATCGCCGAACCGCGCCATCAGCGGCGTGTCCTTGCTCCTCGCCAGCACCGAGACGAGATATGACTTGCCTGCCTGGCTCGGGCCGAACACGCCGACGCACATCGGACGGTCGACGGCCTCGAGGTTCTTCCGGCTGGCGATGATCGACTTCCGCAGATGCTGCTCCGCGAACTTGCGGGATGTGCCTACACGCTCGGCGTTGGCGGGATCGGTGATCCACGCGAGGCTCTGTTGTCCCAGCTCGAGCGCGTTGCCGCACATTTTTTTCAAATCGGTCTGCATCGACTACACCTATTGAATTGAGAGAATTCCGGAATCGAGCCAGTAGTCGCCGGTCTCGTTCGCCAGCGTGTCCAGTTTCAATTCCATCAGCCGTTTGACCGGCGCACCCGAGGCGTCCTCCGCGTCCTCGATCACGAACTCCTCGCGGGTCAGTTCGCTCGACAGGAGGGCCGTTTCGTCTGTCTCGTCCTCGTCGGCGTCCCTCGTATTCCTCGCTATCGTCACCTTGATCGGCTTCTGGATGTTGCGCGCCGACCGCGACTGGCTAAGCGTCAACTTGTACAGAGGCGTCGCCACCCAGCGTTCCAACGGGAGCTGCCTGAAACCGATCCTGATCGGCCCGTGGAAATCGAACGCCGTCTCGTCGGTCTTGTCCTGTTCGTCGAGGTTGACGTCGCTGAACAGGAGCTTCTCGTCGGACAGCGCGGTGCCGTTCTGGAGGATGCCGATGTAACGGGCCGTGGAGCGCATCCGCAGATATTGCGAGTAGAGCGTGAAGTTGGTGATCTGGCTGTCCGACAGGGCGCACAACATCGCTCCGACCACGGCGGTGGTCTTGGGATCGTCGATGTGGGTGTTGCTGACGCCTCGGAACGGATACCAGGTTCCGACGCGGTAGTCCCTGATCGGGATGATCGCGTCCGGCCTGACGGCCAGCTTGTTCGTGAAGAGGCTGATCATCTGCGGCAGACGCATGGGCCGTCCCGTCAACAGCACGACATCGGCGTCGAGATGGTTCACGGCTTCGGCGATGTTGTCGAACACGCTGTCGAAGGTCGCCAGCACGCAGTCGTCGACCACTGCGGGATCGATATGGATGTCGAAGTCCGCGATCTTGAACGGCTCCGACCCGAGACTGACCGCCTTGTCCTTGAGGTAGCCGAGAATCCGCTCTTCGACCTGGATTTCGGCCCCTTCCGCCGCGTCTCGGCGATCGAAGAACTCCGACACCTTCATGATCGTCGTCTGGCGGGAGTTGAGCTGCATCTCTTCGCATTCACCGAGAATTCCGATGGCGATCGGTTGCAGGACCTGAAGAACGAACTGCCGCCGCAGGTGCTTCTCCTGCTCGGACATGGTCGGGTTGTCGCCCGCGAAACGGTCCTTCAGGAAGTTTCGGGCGGACGGCAGGCCAGCCTCCAAGAGACCTTCCTCCAGACGAGGAATGACGAGCCGTTCGATGACCGTCTTGAGCAGGTCGTCGCCGGCGATGCGGAAGCCTTCGCGGAAGTTCTGGTCCGGATAGATCGCGATGTTGTCGGTCTGGTAGTAGGTGGTTACCATCAGGTCGGTCGTACCGCCGCCGACATCGACGCTCGCGATACGCAGGCTGTGTTCGGGTTGTCCCTTGTTCGCCTTGGCCGCAGGCAGCGTGGTCGGACGCGTGCGGTCCTTGCCGAGCATTTCGAACAGGGTCTTGATCGATCCGCCGAGCTTGTGGACCGCCTCGCCGTAGAGATAGACGAGGTGGACAGAGCTTGCCTCGTCCCAGGAGCAATGGACCTCCGGGCGCTGGGCGTTGATGGTCCGTTGGTCTTCTCCCCAACCGGCGAGGGACCAGACCAGCTTGACCGCCGCCTCCGCCCTCGACTTCAGAATCCTCTGCTCCTGAACGGGGGTGGCCGAGGGGATGGTCATGATGATCCTGCGCAGACGGCGCGGCGTGTCCTTAAGCTTCCGCTCTCCCCGGACGCCCGGATTGTTCATCATCGACATCGCCTGCGCGATCACCTCCGCGAGCATGAAGGAGAAGAACGACGACTTGGAGAAGGAGAACTTGCTGGCGGTCTGAAGCTCGTTCTCCATGATCTTGAGCTTGAACTTGCGTTTGTCGTTCTCGACCTGCTCAAGCACGTCTCCCCGGTCGTTCACGAACCTGTAGATCGACCGTTCGACCAACGGGACGCTTCCCGCGTGGCCGTGGGCGGTGGTTGTCCTGAACTTCCACGGCTGTACGACCGGATCGGAACTCCAGAGGTATCGCTTGGGGGAGGAAATGCCCGTCGCCGCCTCGTTGCCCTCGGACTCGCCGCGGAACCGCGACGCCTCCGGGCCGATGCGAAGTAAGCTCGGCCAGAAGAAGGCCTGCGAGCGTCCCGAGCGCCTCGCGATATCCTCCGCGCCGAATTCGGGGGAGATCAGTTCGCACTGGCTTTCGAACGGATCGCGGTAGACCAGTTCCGGCCGGGAAAGGTCGCGCAGTTCCATCACCAGCGAGTTGTTCAGGTCGACGTTGGAATCGTCTGGGAACGACTGGATGAGCAGGCCGCAGGAGCGGGAGTTGCCGATATCCAGAACGAGGTCGACGTCGATCGGCTGCGGAGCGTCCTCGCTCGTCGTGTCGATGAGCGTTATCTTTCCGAGCTTGACGACCGTCGCGATCAGCTGGACGAAGGTGATGTAGCGGGCCAGATGTTCGTGGCGATAGGGGATGTCGTCCTCGTGAAGCTCGCGCCCGCGTTTCTCGGCCTTCTTCACCTTGAGGAAGATGTCTCCCAACCAGTCGTCGACCCACTTCTGGAGGTCGACTTCGCCCTGTCCGGGAATCTCCTTGCGCATCGACAGGAACGAAACGATGTCGTCCCGGCGGTTCATCAGGCGGAAGGATTCCGAGCGGCCCGCATCCTCCTGCGACGGCGCTAAATAAGCCCTGTTGGGTTTGCGCGGGATGAGGGAGGTGTCGAAGGCGAGGATGATGCGATGACTCCCGGCCTTGTCACCATATGCCTTGCGGGTCTCGGTGACCCGTGCGCGCACCCAATCAGTCGGCCCTGGAGCATAAATCTCGTTGCCCAAAGCGTCACGGCCGGATTCGATGCGGAAGAACGGCATCGGCACCCAGCGGTTCATGAACGTGTTCAGTGCAAGCTGCTTGTTGATCTCGTAGCTCGAGACATCGTCCGCGTGCTTTGTGTAGACGGTGGTCGTCGGGTCCTCGTCCTTCCAGTCCATGAGGAGGCGCACGGCCGGCTTGCCGTTGGCGTCGAGTTCGTTCGGATAGCGGCGCTCGATAAACGGCCGCGACAGGCGCGGGGACGAGTCGAAATCGAAACCCAGCTCCACGAACTGGATTCCGCTGTCGGGTACGAGCGTCAGGCCTTCGCTGAAGTCGGCAAGGTTTGTCAGCATTGCGTTACTCCCGAAAGGCCTGTTTTTCCACTGATACTCACCGGACCGTAAACTCCGTAATTTGAATTACTTCCTTCTGATCGCGTGGATCGGGAGGAACTCTGCTGGACGTGGAGCCGGGTATCTTGCGCATCCGCCCGTCCTGCCGCAGCGTTACCACGAAATCCGTCGCATCGGGACTTGGGTCGTTCTTCGAAAAGTAGACGACCTCTACCTTGTAGGTGCCGGGCATGAGGTGATCGCTCTGCTGGCGGATATACTCGACGGGATCGGATACGAGATTCGACCCGCCCATGTTCATATCGACCTCATGCTTGAACCCGCAGCCGCTGCCGCCAAGCGGAACGCGGTTGCCGTCGGGACACACGATATACAGGTCGAGATCGTTCCTGTTGTTCCAGGTGAGGCTGACGCTGTTCTCGTTCGGGTCGATGGGGTCTACGTCCGCGATGTCTTTGAGCCGTTCTGCGTCTTCGCCCTGCTGCACGACCGGCGCTGGTGGAACGCACTGCGCGATTTTCGTCCGTACCTTTTCTGTGACGTCGGCGACCTGGGTGGTCAACCGCTCGGCTTCGCCTCTGCCTGCGACCAGCTGCGGATTTGGAAGCTGCCTGCAATAGAGGCCGTCACCCTTCCCGAAGACGAATCGGTCGGTAAACGGAAGCCGGACACCACACGCAGGTATGAGAATCCATCCGATCACGAGAGGAAGCAGAAACGCGAGAAGCCATAGGAACGAAGAAACGTAGCGCCCCCAGTCCCTTGAAGTGGGATGAACCACCTCAGGCACTTTGGGTGTGTCCGGATCATCGCCACCCGGCTCCCTCTTTTGTTCTCCTGGCTTCTTGATTTCCAAGGGAAGAAGCGGGGTATCGACATTCATGTCGTATCCCCAGGACGTCAGGATGATGTCGGCCTTGCCCGATACGACGTCTCCGGCGAGCCATACGTGATCGTCGCCCGGATATGTCATTGCGGCGCGCAGGGCACCGGCCGTCGCTCGGGACGCCTTGTCGCCGCGTGCCTCGTAGTCCGCCGTGACGGCGGCCATGGTCGCGATATCGGCCCGCAGGCGGCTCCTGTAATAGTCGGCCTGCTCGGGCGGGAGCGAGTTCAGTCGGGTCAACGGCTCGTCATGTTCCGTGTACCAGTCGATGCCCTGACCGTCCGAGCGCGGGATCGGCTCGGCAAGAACAATGTTGACCCTGCCTTGCAGCGCCCGGCGCATCACCTCGTCGACACGAGGCAGCGCTCGCTCGGCAGGCGTTCCTATTTCGCGCAGCCCGATGAGGCTTGTGGTGGTGATCCTCTGGCTCATGGGTTTGCGCCTCCAGCGGCGGCTGGTGTCGCGCCGTCGGCAAGCGGAGGCAGCCCGACAAGGGTCCTGTCAATGGCACACGCTTCCTTGTCGAGTTCCGTCGTGAACATGGTCAGCTTCTTGGTGAGTTCCCCGTTGGAGGTCTCGAGCGCGGCAAGGGCTGTCGGGTCGGGAGCCTCTTCCTTCTCGTAGATCAGGTTTCCCGGCACCAGGAGATAGACGAGGATCAGCGCGAACAACGCGGCCAGCAGGGCAGGAGGCCATAGCCTTGCGGGACGACGGACCTGGATCGTCTCGGCCGTCTTGGTCGCCACCCCCGCGCCTTGGGCGGGGGTCTGCGTTCTCAGAGGGGATTCGAACTCGCGGCGCGGCGCTTCGATCAAGCCGCGGGCCGTCCATGGCTTGCCCGGTATACGGGGAGACTGGTCGCCTTGCAGGAAACGCCCGATGGTGCCGTCTGTGTGTTTGGCGAAGGCGGCTTCCGAAGCGGTCGCGGCGACGGGGAGCGCTCCCCAGTTCACGAGCACGACCTGCTCTCCGACCGCCATGATGGACCGGTGGTCGTAAAGATTTAGCATTCCCGCGACGACATCGCCGATTTTCGGGTCGGAGAGTGCGGGCCTCAGCGCCGCTAAACTGTGAACGAGTTGATCTCGAAGGCGGGCGTTCCTCGCCGGGTCCGTGGCATCCAGCTCGACAGCGTCGTCGTCGAAGCTTCCGAACCAGGCGACGTTCAGGATGTCGCTGCCGTCCTGCCTCTTGACGTTCGGGTCAGCGAACAAGCGCGAAACGCCGTCGCCACATAGTCTGTCTATGGCCGCGAACGTCGCGTCGCACCCAGACCAAAGGGAATTTCCGTCAACGGAAAGAAGTTCCGACGACCTAACCTTAGTCGATCCAATAAAATGAACGTTGCCAGCTTTTGGCATTTGGCCCCCGCCATACCAACAAACATACGATATCGGTCAATTCCAACTGCTGATCTACCAAGGGTCGAGTTACTTGGCAATGACCACGTTGGGCGTATGTTAACTGATGGTTAACTTTGTTGAATTCTCTGTCCAATGACTTGGCTCTCCGGTCCGAAGTCTTGGCCTAACCGGACGGGTCACGGATCATGTCCGCAGTCGAGACTGGCGTTTATTGTCGAGCCCAAGCGGATCATTTGCCCGTTTCTTTGTTGGCAGATGTCCGCGGGCGGCCGGCAGACGAAATATCTTGGCCGCCTCGTCGAAGTTCGCTGGTATGTCAAGGCAACGCGCATGCGTCTTGCCGCAGTTTCTGCGACACCCTGTTCCGTCGCCGCTCACGACGTCCTGACGGGTTCGCTGTGGTTCTCGGAAACACCGGTGTCACACCCACGTTCGGAAAATCACCCAACTCCGGTTTACCTCCGGCGGTTTCCAGGCCTAACTTACTAGGACGAACAAGGACAAACGAAGACCTCATGACGCCACTCACCGAGCTTCTCCGCCACCAGCACGCCCGCTATGGATCATTCGGTATATCGACGGGGATTTTCGCATGACAGACGCCGTCGTCGTTCTTCACGGCATTTTTCAGCCCGCCTTCACCATGCTTCCCCTTTGTCGCTTTCTGGAAGAGGAAGGCTACTCCGTTCTCAACCTGGACTACCCGTCGACCAGTTATCCGATCGAGGAGATCGCCGAGATGGTCGCGGAACGCATCGAGGCACATGGGGCTTCGGTGGACGGGAAGCTCCACCTTGTCGGGTTTTCCATGGGCGGGCTCGTCATCCGGGCCTTCCTCCGCAACAGGGTTCCGCTCAACCTCGGCAAGGTCGTCATGATCGGAACGCCGAACCATGGCAGCGAGGTCGCGGATTTCCTCAAGACCTTCCTTCCCTTCCGCTATCTTTATGGCCCGGCTGGCCAGCAGCTCGTGACCGACCAGAAGGAATTCGCGGCGATTTTCGCGAACGACGGCTTTGATCTCGGGATCATCGCCGGCGATTCCAGCAGCTACTCGATCATGGGCCGTCTCATCGGCAAGCCTTCGGACGGCAAGGTGTCCGTCGACAGTACGAAGCTCGCCTGCGCGGCCGACCATCTGGTCGTCGACAGCAGTCACACGATGCTGCCCCACAACCCCAAGGTATGGACGGAGACCCTGGCGTTTCTCCGCAAGGGCGCGTTCAGTCACAGCGCGAAGGTGATCGAGGACCGGGATGTATGGAGTTGGTCGCCACTTGGGGCAGGCGGAAAGCGCGACCGCTGGCGCGAGGTCCTCAAGGACCTGGTTTGACCTCGGTCGTCATTCCCCCTGCCTTCGGTCTGACCCTCGTCGATGAAGGGCGGCATTGAGGCCTCGCCGGAATGGCGGTCGAGATTTCACCCGACCGCCATCGAGCAGGTCATTTGCCTACGGCAACCTGCGGGTTCTGCGCGTCCGCCGCCGCATCGACCAGACGACCAAGCGCGGTCGCGCCCATGAATCCCGGGTAGACCTTGTCACCGATGACGAAAGTGGGCGTGCTGCTGATGCCGTTCTTCTGCGCCTCCATCACGACCTCGCCGATGGCCTTGGCGTGGACCTGGTTTTCGACGCATGCCCCTGCCTTCTGGCGCTCTTCGACGGAAAGACCGAAAAGGTCGAGGGCTGCAAGTCCGGCCTTGTCGTAGAAAATCCAGCTTTGTTGCTTGTCCATGAGCGTTGCCACGGCGCGCGCTCGATCCGCGGCGGGAAGACACGAAACCGCCTGCGCCCCCGCGAGGCCCGATGCGTCATAGGGGAAGTGGCGGAAGACCAGGTAAGCCTTGCCGGTGTCGACGTAGTTCCTGAGGAAATCGGGCAAAGCCTCGCGATGGAACTGAGAGCAGTGAACGCAGGTGAGCGAGCCGTACTCGGTGATGCGCACGGGTGCCTTGGGATCGCCGAATGCGATGTCGGTCGGATAGACCTTTGCCGTGTCCCAGTTGGCCGTCGCCGTCGCCTCCAACGGGGTCGTGATATAGCGTCCGGCGGCATATCCGAGGCCGATGACGACCACCGCCGCGACTGCCGACAGGACGATGTTCTTTCGCCTGCGTTTCTTCTTTTCAGCCGCGACACGCGCCAGCGCGAGTTCCTTGGTGTTCTTGGTCTTCGTACTCACCGGAGTCTCCATTTGCATTTATGTAAATGCTGACTTCGATGCGCAGGGCGTTCAAGGCCATGGCGGCAACAAAAGCGTGATCATGGCTTCGGCGGAAGGGCCGGCGGCGCTACATCTTCCGGCTCCCCGGTCTCCGGATCGTATCCTTGCCTTTCGACGGAGATCGCCGCCAGCACCCCCTCGAGCAGGAGGTGCCGATGAAAGCCGACACCCTCCTCGCTGGTGATCTCGGTCGCCTTCAACGGTTGCCCGAAATGCCGCGCGAGAAATTCGTAAGCCCGCCTGGCGTTGCCGCTCTCACCTTCGTAGCTGCGGACATAGGACACGGTGAATCCGCCTTTTCGGTGCGGTGTCCCGACGATCCTGACGCTTTCGCCTTCCGGACCGCCGCCCGTTCCGACGAGGACGCAGATCGCCTTCTTGCCGCGCCAGTAGTCGGGAAAGAGGACTGCATGTCCCACTTCCGTGTCTTCCAATCTCGTTCGCTTCATCGCTCGCTGTCCTGCCTTCTTGGAGCACGTTACTCCGGATCGATGCCCGCGCAAAATGCCGCGGTTTACTTGCGGCGACTGCGCCGACGGGCGACCATTTATTCATCGACTTTCCGAGGACACCCCATGCAAGTACGTCTGCCGTTCGCCTACTCCCATGAGTATTTTAACGTCGGCGGAAAGAAAATCTCGACACGGAACCTGTACGACTGGATCGAGGCCGATCTCCGCGAGGTGTCTTCCCGCGAAGCGCCGCTGGCCGCGAGATGGCAGGAATGCGACCACGGCACCGACAGGTGGAACGGCGTCGAAGTTCGATACAACGCCGGTCAGTTCTATCGGCCGGCCGCTTACGAAGGCGGGGATTGGATGAGGAGAGGCGATAAGGTCATGTCCGCCGACAAGCTGGTCGATCCTAGCGGCCCCGGCGCGACAATTCAGCTCATGGCCAATTGCGGCGGCAGCAATGCGGCAATCGTCAATGCGTTCCAAGGCAAACCGAATTCCAAGCCTCCGAAACAGTCTGGAGTGGAATTCGATCTCGGCGACAACGGGGCCGAAGCAAGGCGTAAAGCCGAAACCCATCTGGAAGGCATTCTCGTCATAGACGGCCGTGTATGGCAGCGCTGTCATGAGCCGGTGCTGGTGAACTACGCCGACGATCCGCTGATTGCCTGGCCCGAAATCCACCGGAAGATCGTAACGACCGAGCCGACCTTCAACTCATTCGGAGCGCCTCCCCACTTTGCGGCGCACAGGATCGACAGGGTCGATCGGTGGGAAGGCTACCGCGAGCCGGACGGTCGAGAACGCCTCAAGGTGAAATCCCGTGCCCTCGAAATCATCATTCCTGACGCATTCACGTTCGACGAGGAGCGCAACGCGATGCGCCGCAGCGTCGAGGCGTTCCTCGCGCTTGTCGGCCAGGATGCCTGGCGTTGGGACCGGGAGCGCGTCGTACGGTTCCTCGATATCCGCGACCGTTTCCAGGATTACCTCGCAGGCACCGGAGCCACCCTTATCGAGGATATTCTCGAAGAGGCTTCCGATTTCATGGCCGGAGTTCATCCGCTGCACGAACGGTTCCGCATTCCCGTGGTCGCGCTACGGTACGCGGCGACTCTGGAACCTTCCATTGATTTGGAGATCGGACGCTTTCCGGCGTGACCTCTTGTTGGCGTCTGGCATTGCAAGACGTAAAAATTCAGATTAGAAGACTTCGTTCTCGCGTCGCCATAGGACCGGGGACTTGTTTTCGGCCTCTGAACGGGAGAATGCGATGCGCGATGTACTGAAGGTGATCTTGGAGAAATCGGCATGAGAAGCGCCGTCGAATTCTACGGCTGCATCGACCGGGAAATGGAGGCGCATCTCGTCCGAATGCGGACGTTGTTGGCTGCGATGCCCGACAACGGCGACGATCTTTGGTCGTGTCATGCCGCGACCCGTGGCTTCCGCGATCATCTCGGCCTCCCATACGAAGTGAAGGACGGCTTCTTCGCTCGGAAGGGGACGTGCCACTCCTGGCTGACCGCCGGAGTCGGCGACCGTCGTGTCGCCATCGACATTCTTCCCATGGGCGCGCATGGCGGACCTATCGTCGCCGACATCGGGCGTTTCGCTCCGTGGCACGATCTCTACATCGAGGCGCAGGACCACTACGCCGGAAAGGCTGACAAGTTCCTGGAGGAGGCCGCACTTTTCCGAGAAGCGCTTCTCGTGGCGGAGAAGCGTCTCGCTTGATCAGCCATCGGCGTTTTGCTGCAGGCCGACTATCCTGCTAGGTAGCAACGTTGGACTCGGGGATTACCCATGCTTAGCTTCGAAGACTTCCTCTCCACGGCCAGACGGTCCACATCGATCGCGGCGATCGACCGTGAAGGCGCGGATGTCCTCGTCTACATCCCTGTCGTGCTGTTCGAAGGCGGTGTGGCCATCAGTGAGCCGTTGTCGCCGCGGGACGAGGAGTCGAAACAGGATCGACAGGAAACACCGTTGAGCCGGGCCCAAAACACCTTTTGCATGGAGAAGGCCTTCGAACGTCTTCAGGAGACCGGCGACCTGGCGGAGGCATTGCGTGGCAACGACTGGATCAGGGGATCGACGGTATCGACCGCCGCCGGACGACAAGGGTCCCATCACAGCGCTGTCGGCGCGCGCCTCATTGCATACCTTCACTATTTGCAAGTCGTCGGCGGTCCGCATCACGTTCTGGCGCACGCCGTGGTTCCGACGCTCTTGCGGCTCCTCGGTGTCTCTACGCAGTCCGAGGTGGTCGACTTCGTCCTGTCTGAGGTCGGCAGGGAAGTAGGACTGTCGACGGTCGAGGACTTTCTCAAAGAGGTCCGCGAAGCAACTCGCCCACCCAGATGGAGCGAACGGAAGACCCGCAAGTGGGCCGATGTCGGCTTCATGGCGCGCTCCTTCCTTCGAACTGTCCGCGAACGCAATGTCGAGGAATCTCTCGTGCGGGCGGATGCTGCAATCGCAGACGGAATTTCACCGGTCGATGCCGTCTCCCTGCTATTCCCAGACCCCCATTTGGACGGCCGTCAAGCCGCCGTCATGGCTTACGAGACGCTCGCCCTTCTTGACTCGGATCGCCGTCACGAGGATTGGGAAAACCGTCTGATCGACGAGATTGTCGCGAGGGCCTGTGAGATCGGGTTGTCGTCGAGTGTCGAGGCAGGGCGCAAGCTATCCGCCACGCTGACAGCAGCCTCCGAAGCGGGTCGTGCATCCATGTCCGCCGTCGCCCGTGGCCGCGCGCCGCTCCCTCGAGGATTCGAGGAGATGTGGACAGCGTTCGGCGCTGCTTCTCTTGACCTCCCCGAAACCGTGCGAACGGGTGACCTCTCGCTTCGCCAGCTCGTCGCTCTCGAGATCGGCGAGTTGGCGATCGCCGACGCGGTCTCAAAAGCGGTCGTGGAATTTCGAGAATACGCACCTGATGTCGACATCGGACTCGCTCAGCTTCCCTACGCGCTGACCTACGAGTCAGCTCTCGACGCACTTCGCGACCAACCGGTGACGCACCTCCGGCAACAAGCCATGCCTGGACAACGATAGGATTCGGATCGTTTGCCTTCTGCATGGCCGCGCGGTCTAATCGGCCTGACCAGCGGAGACCGCCTTTTCATGCGCATTCAGATGCAACATCCGGCCATCGTCAGCCGAAGACAACGCGATTCCGGCCATCCGGCGTTCATGATGGTTCGGGTCACTTCGACCGTCGACGTTGCCGACTACGCGTCCGGAGACGCCCAGACGGCGGCGATCCTTCACCACGGTAGGGGCGATACGACTTACCGCCGCATCGGCGACCATCTCTACAAGGAGATGAGCTACATGCGCGCTCAGGCACTGGAACCGGAAAGCGACATGGCGCGCAGCTTGGTTGGCCGAAGCTCGGTCTTCGACTTCGGCGCGTTCATGACCCTTGTGGAGAGCGCCGCTATAGACCTCTCGAACGAAGCTAGCACAGGTTTCGGAAATGTCGCCTACGTCGACCGCGCCCTGTCCCGGCGCGACCCCAAGGGACTAACAGCGCAGCTGAAAGCCTTCGACAAAGCACCACAGGTCGGCATGGTGGCCAGGGACGATGAACTCGGCACATGGTCGCGGCGGTTCGGCGAGTTCATGGAGAACATCGCCATCGTCGACGGCATCGTCCACGTTCGAAGCTTCGAACCCTGCTACAGGATGGGCCTGCGGCCTCCCGAGACACGGACTATGGCCATTGATCGGATGAAGTTCATGGAAGAACGGCTCGGCGGCGGTCGTCCTCTGGACAGCCGCGGCGTGCCGCAACTCGGTGAAGGTTCGGCTGCGCTCGACGAGCGGTATTTCTCGTTGAACGAACGTGAGCGCGCCGTCGAACTGGCAGAACAGCTCGGCTATGCGAGGGAATGGAAGGATAGCAACTACACGGTAGGCGCAACGGTCATCGATCCTTCCTCGCTCTCGGCCGATTTCCTCAAGGAGGAGACATACCGTCTGTCTGTTTTCGCTCTCGGATTAGCCGATGCGGTCGCGAACGACATCGCGGGGCTGTCCTACTCCAACGTCACCGGCCGGGACGCGCTGGCGGCCCGCCTCGATGAAATCGGTGAACCGGAACGCACCCTGCGCGCTCTCGTCCAGGCGACGGATCGGCCCGATGACGAGATACTCGATCTGGCCACAAAGCGGCTCGCGGCAACTTTACAGAGGGATGAAATCCTGAATCCCAATACACACCGAAGCATTTCGTCTCTTCGGAGCGCGCTTGAGTTCCTCGACCTGCGGCGGGACGCGATGCCGATCGCCGTGTTGCCTGCCGCGCGCAAGATGGAACCGTGACGTGAGAATTGAGGCTTGACGGGATCACACCTTCCGGTATTTCCTCAATCCATGAGCAAAACGAACGCCCACGACCCGAGCCTTGAAGTCCGCGCCCTGCGGATCGCTCCGTCGCGCGCATTCACGGGACGAGGTTTCCGCGTCCGGTCGTGAGTTCGTGGCCCGTTCGCGTGCCGCGATGCGGCCGGACGTAAAGCCAAGAACCACGAATGAAGGCCATCAAAGGAAACCAGGCCAGTGCTCAATATCTACAACGTGAATTCGCTCGTCCATTGGGAAGAGCGCGACATCTCCATGCGCGATGACATGATCCGGTTCTTCTCCGATGAAGTCCGCCATTTCCTGCGCTCCGCCAACACAGCATGGGACATGCGGAGGATCGAGGCTCCGACCCTGATGCCGCGTGCGCTCGTCTCCGATGCCTACACGGACGAGGACATCTGGGTTCAGCAGCGCATCTCGCCAACTGAGACCGAACTCGTCCTCCGGCCAGAGACGACGCCGTCGACCTACGTCTACATGCGTCATCTCCTGGAAAACCACACCAAAACGACGCTGCCTCTCTGCGTCTGGCAGGCCGGCCGCTCCTACCGCCGCGAGCAGGAACAGCCCACCAAGCATGTCCGGCTCAAGGAGTTCTGGCAGCTGGAGTTCCAGTGCGCGTTCACAGCCGACACGGGTAACGACTACCATTCCAAGTCTCTGGAACCCGTCCGCAACATGATCGCGCAGATAGTCAATCTCCCGACCCGTATCGTGCCGTCGGACCGATTGCCCGCTTACTCGGCTGTGACGATGGATATCGAAGTCGACAACGGCGACAAATGGATGGAGGTCTGCTCGATCTCCAAGCGGACTGACTTCCCTATCAAGTACCGCTCGGTCAACAAGAACAAGGAAACGCGTGAATACGACGTCCTCGTCCTCGAGATCGCCATCGGTCTCGACCGCTGCCTCTACAACAGGGCGATTGCGGCCAGCCGCCTCTAACAGAACTGCCCCGGATCGTATCGACGTTCCGGGGCATCATCTTTTGTGCAGGCTGCGCGCCGTTGCGGTCCTAGCCGTCAGTGTTCGGATGAACGGGGAAATTCTCGGCGAACATGATTTCTGCCGTGCTGTATCCGCTGCTCGTTGGACGACTTGCCCGCTTGCCCAACTTCTCGAGCAGGCTGTCGCGCTCGGCGACCAGCGCCTCGTAGACGCTCAGCCGATGGAGGACCTCTGCGGCGATCTGCCTCTCGGTCGCCCGCAGCCGATCCGTCGGATCGCCCTCGGAACCTGCGAGCGCGGCGGTGAAATCGACACGCACGACCCCTTTCAGCACGGCGGCTTTCAGGGGATCGTAGGAACCTTCAATGCCGACCGCTCCCGCCGCCGTCGTGAACGCGAGATCGGTCGGGGTCGCGGATGCTTTCACCGCAGGATGTCCGTGCTGTTGACCACCTCGACGCCCTTGGCGCGCATCGAGGCGACGGCCTGCTCGATGCCTTCGGCGGTGATGCCGCGGCTCGCGTCTTCCACGAAGCGGACCTTGACGCCCGGCAGGAACGCGACGGCGTCCTCGACCGAGAAGCGCACGCAGTAATCGGTCGCGAGGCCCAGGACGTCCAGTTCGGTGACGCCCTTGTCGCGGAGATAGGAGTCGAGGCCCGTCAGCGCGTCGCCGGCGTTGTCCCTGAAGGCAGAGTAGCTGTCGACCAGCGGGTTTTCCCCCTTGCGCTGGACGAAGTGGATGGCGTCGGCGGCCAGGTCGGGGTGGAGTTCGGCATCCGCCGTCCCCTGAACGCAGTGGTCGGGCCACATCATCTGCGGTTGTCCGCCGAGCGTACCCATTTCGAAGGCGTTCTTGCCGTCGTGCTGCGAGGCGAAGCTGCCGTGGTCGGCCGGATGCCAGTCCTGCGAGGCGACGACGAGGTCGTATTTGCCGCTGGCGATCAGCGCGTTGGCGATCGGGACGATTTCGTGGCCGCCAGCGACCGCCAGGTTGCCGCCCGGGCAAAAACCGTTCTGGATATCGACGAGGAGAAGAGCCTTCATTTCCGATCCTTCCTGCCATCAGGCAAAGAACTATTTCATGACTCCACATAGGAAATCCGAGCCCTCGCGTCAACGAAAATCTCCACCTCCACGCCGAAGTCTTCCATTTGCCGGCGTGCCGTATGCGTGGCATCATCTGCGGGTAATGCAAGGAGATAACAATGACCCCGTTCTACGTAGCCGCCGCCGCTTCTCTCGTGTCCGGTATCGCCTCCATGGGGTTTGCGGTCGTCACCGCCGAGGCCGCGCGAAAGAACCTGAGCCTCGCTTTCTATCTTGCGTCTGTCGGCTTGGTCGTGCTGGCCGCCAAGCTAATGGTGATCGCCAATACGCCTGCGTAAGGTCTTCCAATCCATCCATTCGCAGGTGACAATGCTCCTGTTGCCAGGAGATCGTCTGTGAGCGGAGCAATAATCGGAGACGTCATCGGGCGTCCATACGAGTTCGACCATCCGGTCAGGACAAAGGACTTCGAACTCTTCACGCCGGGGATGCGGTTCTCCGACGACACGATCCTTTACCTCGCCGTCGCCCACGCAGCGATGAACGGACTTTCCTTCTGGGACACGCTCGTCGAGTTCGGCAAGCGCTATGCGCACGTCGGGTTCGCCAAGGGTTTCGAGGCTTGGGTCGCCAACGAGGCGAGGGTGCAGGGCGACTCCTGGGCGAACGGATCGGCCATGCGCTCCGGAAGCCTCGCCTGGATCGCAAGGGACATGAAGGAAGCCCTCGAAATGGCGAGGGAAAGCGCCATGCCCACCCATTCCCATCCCGAAGCCATCAAGGGCGCGCAGGCTGTCGTCTGCGCGGTTCGAGTGGGGATCGAAGGCGGTACCAAGACGGACATCCGCCGTGAAGTGGCGGCACTGACGGGATACGACCTCGATCGCACCGTGGAAGGTATCCGGCCGACCTACAAGCGCTTCATGGTCCACTGCGCCAAGAGCGTCCCAGAGGCCATCGTCTGCGCTTTGGACGCCACGTCCTTCGAGGACGCCATCCGCAACGCCGTGTCGCTCGGGGGAGACGCCGACACACAGGCCTTGATCGCAGGCGCGATAGCCGAGACCCTGTTCGATGTCCCGACCGAGATGAGCGAACGTTGCCTGGCGACTTTGACGCCGCATCTCCTCGAGATCGAAGGGCGTCTGGCAACGATCAGGCTTTCCAAAGCACGCCGTTAGACGGCAGCGGTCCGACCGGCAGGCCGTGCGGCTCTGACAACCATGTCTTCCGGGAATTCCGGGGCCTGCGTCGAGATGAACGCGATGTTTCCGACCGACAGGCCGCGCGGAAGCTCTTCCATCTTGCAGCAGTTGAACGTGAGCATTCCCGGCACTGTCAGGTTTTCCGGCAGTTTGCCGATATGCATCTTGCTGAACGTGATGTCCTCGACGTCCGGCAGCACGGGGTAATCACGCATGGGCATCTCGTGGAGTTCCAGCTTGCCGACTGGCCGGATCGCCGGGATTTCCGTTACGTTCGGAAGGTTGTTCAGGCGAAGTTCCTTCAGCCCTTCGTGTGAAGACAGCGACGAAAGATCGGATATCGCGCAATTGTCGATCGACAGGGATTCGACCTTCATCGTCGGCAGTTCTTCAATCGCGGCATTGTCGAAGCCGAGATGCTCGACCGATACGGTGCCGAGGAATGAAGGCTTGTCGTGGGTCACGTCCGCGAAGAAGGTCGACCATCCGCCAACCGTCAACTGTTCGATCCTGCCCTCGAGGTGGGCTGACTCTATCATAAGCGTTCCGCCGACCGACAGTGTCTCCGGAAGAGTGATCTTCTTGACGAAGGTGATCTCGACATCGCCCTCCACCGTGAGGTTCTTCGGGAGGACCAGCTCGTCTCCGCCGCTGATCCGCAGGTCGCCGTCGACGACCGTTCCGTCGGGAAGGGAGCGCACGTGAACGACCCTGTGATGCTGGTCCAGGATCAGTCCCGAGGTCCGCAGAAACTTTATTCCCGGCCTCGACCTGAAGAAGGGGGCGAGAGCCTCGGTGTACACCGAATTTGGGAACTGGTTCTGTTTTCCCTTGATCTCGACCACCCATCCGCTGGCGGTGTCGATGTCGATCGTCACATGCGGTTTTCCCGTCACGCCGCGCACCGAGAAGACCTGTCGCTCTCCGCTTGCGATAGCCTGGTCGTAGCCTCCGTTGCCGACGCAGTGCTGCATCATCGAGGATTCGTAGTCGAGGGCTTCGGGCGTCAGGAGGCGGACCACGTAAAGGCCGTTGCCGAGTTCCATGACGAACTCCTCGTTGCCATCGGCGACATGGGCAATCTTCAACTGGTTGGCTTTGGCCATCGCCTTGTCGGCTTCCGCGGCCACCTGGTCGACCTTGCCGAACTTCATCAGTTTTTTCGGCCGTCCGTGTTCGTCCACGTTGCCAAGCCAAGGTTCGCCGTTGGTGACCGCGGCCCGCAGCCAGTCCGCGATGTGGCGACCGTCCACGGAATTGGCCAGCGCCCGCCAGTCTCCGCCCCTGCCGTCTTCCTTGATGAAAAGTCGGCCGAGGCAATAGGCGAGAAGCAGCTGAACCCGGGCGTCCGGATCGAGGCCGCATAGATAGTCGCTGATTGCTTCGTGGTTCGTCTTGGACAACGTCGTTTTTCCGTTTGCTCAGCCGAGCTTCGCGCCGGGAGGAGCATTTGACAATGCCGCCGCTTCACTTGGTTTGGCAGGGCACGATCATATTGTCCAGTGGAACACGTTTCACGTTGAGCACCCTCTCTGTGCCCTTGGCGTCGGTGACGGCCAGACGGATCGTCTTCGACCGTATGCCGAGGATGGTGCCGCGCGTTCCATCGGCCAAGGGAACGCACTTCCCTTGGTACTTGGCGTTGAGAGCCGCCATACCCTCCGTGGCGACCGAGTTGCCGAGATCGACCGCCTTGAGAGCGAGAAATCCGCCGACCGCGAATATGACGAGGGGAGCGATGATCTGCTTCATGCGCTTTCCTCAGTACGAGTCGGTGACGACCCAACCGGCGGGCGCGACGGAAACAGAAGACCTGATCGTCGTGTCGGTCCGTTCGATGCCGCCGTTCTTCAACCTGGCGGCGGCCTCCGCTTTTTCCTGGGCGCGCGTGAAGGCCTCGCCACCGTAAAAGGTTCCGGCCATCGTCAGCGCGGCGAACAATGCGATGGCAATGAACGCTACAATAAGCTGAAACAAATCAGTCCCTCCCGCTGATCGAGAAGGCGGCGATGGCTATCCCATCGCCGGGCATAAGGGTATCCTGTCCGGAGAGCGGCCACGCCGCTCCGGCTAGTGTCTTTCGAAACATGAATTACCTCTGTTTACGGCGTCTATTACTGTCGCCGACAATATAATTACGCCCCGATATTCACTCTTCGTCAACGATCTTCGTGAGCAAAAAAGAAGACTCCGGAGTCGTTATTTTCAATGGGATTCGATGCCGATGTGTTGACAACCGTCGCGGACGGAAATAAAAGACTTCAACAACGAAGGAGAGGCCGACATGCGCAGGACCATCGACTACGCGATCGCAGACGTCCACGGCCGTGTAGACCTCCTGATGCCTCTCGTCGTGGCATGCCTTTCGGATGCCGCCGCCCGGGGTGCCGCATCGCGCTTCGTCTTCATCGGCGACATAATAGACCGCGGCCCGACGAGCCGCGACTGCCTCGATGTCGTTTCGGAAATTCTCATGACCCACGAAGGCAGCGTCTGCCTCAAGGGCAACCACGAGGACCTCGCGACGGCCGTTTTGATGGCCGACGAGCCCGACGAAACGGCGGTCGAGAACTGGTTGGAAAACGGCGGCGGCGAGACGCTGGAAAGCTACCACCACGATCGCGAGATCGGCTTCGAGATGATGCGAACGCTGAACGGCGACCACGTCCGCCTGATGGCGGATGCCCCGACCTCGCTTTCCCGAGGCGGCTTCCTGTTCGCGCATGCCGGCGTCGATCCGGCGAAGTCGTTCCGCGACCAGCGTGACCGCGACCTGATGTGGACGCGAAAGCCGTTCCTTGACCACGTCGGCCACCTCGAGCAGGTGGTGATCCACGGCCATTCGGTCGTCGGCGATTTGCCTGTGGTCACGGAAAACCGCGTCTCTATCGACACGGGGGCCTATCTGAGCGGCCGTCTGACGGCATGTGCGGTTGAGAACGGCGATCTGCGCTTCATGCAGACCGACGGCTCCGGGCGCAAGGTCGTCGCCGTGGAACCCGTTCGCCTTGATCGCGGTCTTGGAACCTGCGTCGACCGTTCGTTCGCGCTCGCGGCCTGAACGGTCGACCGTTAAGCGCCCACGCAAGGTGAATGCCTTATCGCTCGACGGATATGACTTCGAACTTCGCGCCGGGGAACAATTTGATTTCGGACGTAGGCTCGGATGGATTGAAGGCATGACGTGTCGCGATCCAGTCCGCCCATCCATGCTCGAGTTCGGCCGTCACCAGGACTTCGCCCGCGCGTGCGGTGGCGTCTTCCTTCTTTTCGAACCAAGGACCCTTCTCTATGCCCTTCACCGACGAGGCGATGCCTTCGCCTGTGTCCTTGATGCGCCCGTAGATCAGCATTGTCGGTTCCCTGTTCCGTTTCCCGACAATACCTAAGCGGCGGGCGCATCAACTTCAACTGGGTCAGAGACGGATCGGGAAGCCAAGTCCTTCATATGGCAGCATCCAGCCCGGCAGGCGGTTCGCGAGACGCGAGAAACCGATGATGTCATGCGAGCGGCAAAGTGCCGCGCACTGGTCGTAGCAGTCCAGTACCGCCTGATGCTTGACGCCCTTGTATTCGATGCCGGCCAGCTCGTAGATGTTGCGGGTCGAACGCGTGCGGTTGTAAGGGAACGGGTTCCTGACGCCCAGACGGTTCATCGCCCAGGAAATCATCGGCTTGTCGTATTCCGCGCCATGGCAATAGGTGTTGACGTCGGCGCAGCCGCGGGCGTCGGTACCGAAGGTGTCGAAGCACCATTCGCTGTACATCTCGAGCGCCTTCTTGAGGTCGACGGTGCCACCCCAGGCTTCCTCTCTCGCCTCAGGAGACGCGTCCTCCCGCCAGAACTTCATCGTCTTTGGGTCTTCGGCGAGGCCGTAGCGGTTGTTGCTCTCCGGATCGATGCGGACGTGGAACTGGTCCTTGACGGCGATCGGCTGGCCTTCCTCCGGCCACGGCATGAACGGGTCGAAACGGACAGCCCCGATGACGAGAATGCCGCTTCCCGGCTCGTTGCCCTTGGTCTCGGTGTCGACCATCTGAAACTGGTTGAGGTCCATGAACTGCATCGGAATGCTCCCTTGATTTAAACAGAGGCTGTCGCGATTACCGCACATCGTCAACCTTTTTGTAGACCTCGTTGACACGATCCGCTTCGTCGCCTTAGGCTCTAACCCAAGACTTCAGACCAAGGTGTGGCATGACCAATCAGAATGCGGGATTTGATGACCTGGCTTTTCCGGGTGTCACGAAAATCGGAATGGCGAGTATCCGCGCCGATCTGCTGGCCGGCCGCAAGGAAGCGGAGCGCAGGCTTGCGGACGACACGAAGTACTCTGGAGACACGATCGACTACGTGATCACCGGCTCCAGACATTCAATCGATATCGCCTGGGCTTCCGCGACCTGGACCCGCGATGACATCAGCGCCAATGCCCCGCGTTGGATCGGGCGTCTGTGCGTTCTGGCCACGGTCATGACCGCCGCGTCTGTCGCATACCTCTCGTCTCTCGCGCTCGGATCGTTCCACCCCACGATCGTCGGAGCCATCAACGGTTTCGCGTTCGCCGCCTACGCCACCTTCTTCGCCATGGTCTACGAGTACAACGCGCGTGGCGGCTTCCTCTCCTCGTTCCTCGGCGTTCTGGGACTTCCGTTCACAGGCTACTTTCCATGGATGCGGGAGCGCGTTTCGATCGGCGCAACCCACGCATGGGGTGTCGGGAAGGCTGGAATCTACGTTCCCCGCTTCGGGCGGGAATATTTCGAACCATATCACGACATCATTCCCTACGAGTTGATCGACCGCGTCGAAGTCATGCACGGACATGGTGCTGATCGTAGGCTCTATCCCGCGCACCTCCTGATCCGGGCCGAGGCTGTCCCGGGCAGGGTGTTCGAGTTTTCGGACGCGTCCACCTATGACGGCCTCCCGGCGCGAGCGATCATGGCGGACATCGAGGCGAGGATCGCCGCCAGCAAGCGGACCGCCGCCTGAGGTTGACGGGAATCGGCGTTGCCGCTACTTCCTTTCCCGTCTGTCGCGGGGAACGCTGCATCAATGTCGGTGATAAATGAAAAGCAGGCTTTCTCGCTGTTCGACACCGCGCTGGAAACCGGTTTCCCGATGCGCCCGCGCGATATCCTCGTGAATGTCCCCGCTGCCAAGGCCTCGCAGTTCATGCGCTCGTATGTCAGGCAGGGCAGGGCATCCTACGAAACATGGGGCAACCAGGACTGGCTCGTCCCGCACGCTCCACGGCTGGACGTCGAGCAGTTCCACTTCATCCAGTCGCCACGGCATCTGTCGGCGCTCGGGTATGCCCACTCACACCGGATTTTCACGCAGAAGGACCTGTTCGCGGCCATCGCCGGAGACCGTCCTGTCGACGCCGAGGCGCGCAAGACGGCCGCGAGGCTCTGGCACCTCGATCTCGTCGAGCAGAGAAGCGAGAGCGGCGGGGAGAAATATTTCGGGATCACCCCGAAGGGCCGGAAGCTCTTCGAGGTGGCCAAGGAGTATCACGTACCGCAGTTCGAAGACCGCGGCGACCGTGCGGACTTATCCAAATTTCACGCCGTGCTTGATCTCGAAGCGGTTCGAAACCCATGACAGGTTGTCGGGGGTGAGGACCGGTTCGCCGCGCCAACTGTAGGCGCAGAGCTCGCCGCCCGCCGCGACCGAGAAGTCGAGGCAGGCAGCCTTGTCGGTCATCAGACGTGGCGACCCCTGCATCCAGTAATGCCCGAAAAAGACCGGGCGCGGATCGGAATCTTCCAGATTGACGAAGATGTCGGTGGCGTCGACGTCCGCGTCCGTGTCGATATCGTCGACGATCAGGTCGCGGAGCTTCTGGGGAGTTTCACCCTGCCACCAGCGCACGCGCGACTTGTCGCGTTCCGCGCCGTCCCCGTCGATGAAGCTGACGCCTTCTGGAAGGTCTACCTCGCGTCCGCGGATCGTGATGTCGACCTGTTCACGGGTCTCGTGGCCCTTCCGATAGCTGTCGAACAGCATCTGGCCGGAAAGCAGGCCCGTGCCGCGTGAAAGGCGACGGACGTCTTCGATCACTTCCGGCTGCCAGCAGGCGTGGACGCAGCGGATGCCTGGAAGATCGAGATAAAGCGGCAGGCTTTCCATCCAGCGCGAGAGGTCCTTCTTGAGGGTCTGGTCGGAGCCGATCTGGCCGAGGAAGACGCTGTGCTGGCGGAAGTTCTTGTCGCTGTGGACGCGCATGAACTCCCCGGGATTGAGTGGGTCGGGAAGCAGCCATCCGATAGCGGCATGTTCGTGGTTGCCCATGAGGCAGTGCGCGGTTCCCGCGTCCATCATGCGACGCACGATGTCGATCGATCCGAGCTGGTCGGGGCCTCGGTCGATGATGTCGCCGAGGAAGATCGCCATGCGGTTTGGATCGGGGCTTCTGAACGCACCGCCACGCTCGACGTAGCCGAGATCGGTGAGAAGCTTGATGAGCGGCTCGGAGTGGCCGTGGATATCTCCGATGATATCGTATTCCATGTCTGTCTTTCGTTCTGGAGCGGGGGCGTCAAATGACCGTGATCGCACAGGTCTCCCCGCTTTGGGGTTTCCATTTCTTTTGCAGCTTCATAATATATCGAAGACACCGAAACGCACCATAGCGTTTTTACGAGACCTCGCATTTCTCAAGGACACGACATGCGTCTTCTGGCCGCCGTCATCGTACTCGTGACTTCCCTTTTCTCGCTCCAGGCGCGCGCCGAAGACCCGCTAGACATCAGGCTCGTCGATGGGGGCTACAGCGGTAGCACCGGGACCGCCTTGCTCGGCCTCGAGATCGGCATGCCCGACGGTTGGCACACTTACTGGAAGACGGCGGGCGAGGGCGGCTTCGGCCCTGAAATCGACAGTTCCGCCTCGTCCAACCTCGGTTCTCTGGAGGTGAAGTGGCCAGCTCCACAAAAGATCGAAACGCCGACGGTGCCTGGCGAACCAAATTGGCAGACCAACGGCTACCTCCACCGCGTGATCCTACCGATCCTCGTCCGTCCCGGCGACAAGGCAAAGGACATCGATGTCGATCTATCCCTGCGGGTCTACGCCTGCAAGGACTACTGCGCGGCTTTCGAGCGCAAGTTGACCGCATCGGTGAAGCCCGGGTCTTCATCGCCGTCTGAACAGCGCAGGATCGCCGAGTGGCTGAAGCGGGTGCCGAGGAATGCGTCCGAGGCGCTTCGGATAGGCCAACCCGAAAGCCTCGCAGGCGGCCGCCTTTCGGTCGACGTCACGTCGGCATCTCCCATCGCATCCGGTTGGCTCCACGTCTCCAACGCCGACAACTTGCCATACACGGTCGACGCCGAACGCCTTAGCGCCACGCAGACCCGGTTTGTCGTCACCCCGCAGGACGGGAAGTTCGAGAAGTCCGGATCGCTGGAGTTCGTCGCCACCGCCGACGGTCAGGCCGTCACCGCGACCTTCGACAGACCCGTGACCACCCCCGCTTTCGATTGGTCGATGATCCTGACAGCCTTCCTCGGCGGCCTCGTCCTCAACGTCATGCCCTGCGTTTTCCCTGTCCTGTCGCTGAAGCTGATGGCGTTGACCGCTGGCGACACCAGGGCGGTCAGGATCGGGTTCGCGGCCTCGTCCCTTGGCATCATCGGGTCATTCCTCACTATCGCGGCCGTGCTGGCGGGCATGAAGGCGGCAGGCGCGGAGATCGGCTGGGGCATCCAGTTCCAGAACCCCGCCTTCCTCTCGACGATGACGGTGGTCGTCCTCGCCTTCGCGCTCGGGACAGCAGGGCTGTTCGAGATCGCGCTCCCGCAAGGCGTCGCGACGAAGGCCACCAATCTGACCGACGGCCACGGCTTCGGCGCTTCCCTTGCCCAGGGGTTCGTCGCCACCCTGCTTGCCACCCCTTGCTCGGCCCCGTTCGTCGGCACGGCCGTCGGATTCGCGCTTGCGGCGGGAACGTGGTCGATCATCGCCATCTTCGCGGCCATGGGCGTTGGCATGGCCTTCCCCTATCTCTTGATCGCCCTCACTCCCGGCCTGTCACGTCTGCTGCCGAAGCCGGGCGCTTGGATGCAGAAGGCGCGTCTGTTGCTGTCGCTCGCACTCTTCGCGACCGCCGGCTGGCTGGCACTCACCCTTTCGTCCGTCTGGAGCGTGGCCGTGTCGGTGGTCGTGTTCTCGCTGTCCTTCGGTGCCATCGTCGGCGCTTCCATCCGATGGGCCGACAGCGGAAAGCGGGGCAGGGGCATCTTCGTCATGCTCGCGGCGCTTTCCTTCTCCGGTCCGATCATGGTCGACAAGATGTCTTTCAGCCAGTCCGACGGCATCGCGTGGACGAGCTTCCGTCCCGGCGAAATCCAAGGACTCGTAGCCGAAGGCAAGACCGTCCTCGTCTACATGACGGCGGATTGGTGCATCACCTGCAAGGTCAACGACCGGACGACATGGCGTGACGACGCGACAGTGAGTTTGGTCAATCGGTCTGCGGTCGCCATGAAGGCCGACTGGACGCGCCCCGATCCTGTGATTTCCGAATTCCTCAAGGAAAACGGGCGCTTCGGCATTCCGTTCACCGTTATATACACCCCAGACGCGAACAGGGGGACGATCCTCCCCGAAATACTCACCCCAGGTGAGGTCGGAAAGGCCTTGAAACGCTGATGTATCAGAGAAATTGGGGTCTTCAATTAACGAACGCTTAACGATTGCCAGGGTAGGTTCCACTCAACTTCTAGGTCCCGAATGAATGGGAGCATGGCGTGCGAATGATGATGCTCGACGATCGGGTCCTATTTCCCGGGCAGATGCTCGGCGGACTCGCGCGCGTCGTCATTTCCCGTAGTCTCCCTGACGTCACAGTCCACGGTCTTCTGAGCCGAGGCATCTCGAACATCGGCATTTCCGTCAGCAGAAACGGCACCTCGTTCCAGCTTGGTGTCCGGTTCAAGATCGACCGCAAGGGTTTGGCCTTCGTGACCACGATGCATCGCCGTTATCGGAAGGCCGACGGGTTCGGAACCATGGTCGACGAGACGAAGCCTGTCTACCAGGACGAGCCGGACGACCGCATTCTCCTGCGAACGAGCAGCCACGCCTTCCGGAGCTTCTGGGAGACGGGTCTGAAGGGCGAATGGGACAATCAAAAACTCGTCGCTTCCCGTCGCAAGATCAACGAGGCCGTCCGGATCGGTGACTTCGCGGAGACCTTCATCGCGAGGTTTCCCGACGGCAAGATCATGAGCATGATACCGCTCGCCGACCTGACAAGGCAGGTTACGGCTTCGGCGGCGTGACCTGCCTTGAAAAGATCGGGACATCGATCGGCTTGGCTTCGAAACGCTCGAACGCGATCTTCGTCATGACATCGAGGCATTTGCAGCGAGCCTGTTTTTCCACGGTATTACTGTGATGAACAAGCCGGCTCTTCATGGTGAGCGGTGCGATCGCCCTGAGCCCACTTTCGACGACGTCCACATCAGCCCCGTGGAGTTCATGAGCATCCAGCGCCTGCCGCAGACGAACAGCAGCCGCACCAAGGATGCTTTGCTCCGATGCCGGATTGCTCGTCGCCCTCTCGAAGGCTGTTTGTCCCCACTTCATCTCGAAATCGCGCAACGAGTCCCTGGCTTCCCACAGGTGGATTTTCGCGATCCTGAGCATTTCCAGGCGTTCGAGGTCTTCGACGTGGACGTCGACATGGCTGACGATCCTTGGGCTGTCCAGCATTGGACCTTTCTGCTCGGTGATCTTCGCCATGTCCCTCCTTATGCGTCTGGCCTCGTTCCATTCTGAAGTCTGCACCATGACACCGAGAAGATGGCGGAAACTGTGTCCCGGGCGCGTGCCGCCGTATGGCGATGGCAGGACGGTGTCGAGGTATCTCTGGTAAACGTTCGTCGAAGCCGGCTGTATCCTCGTGTTTCCGGCGCAGTACAGCGGAATTCCCGTGCGGCTGTAGGTGCGGCCGTCGACCAGGATGAAGTTGGAGAAGAACCGCCGCGCCGCCTCGCGCCACGACTCGACTTCCTGGGAGTCGGCGGTCGAAGGCATCGGGTTTGACCTCGACAGGTACGGAAGAATCGCGTGGCTCGGTGGCTCTTTACGGTCGTACACCATGGACGACCTTGGCGCTGGAAAGAGCGAGCCGACATCTCCCGCGTCGACGATCTCCCTGATCCTCGTCGCCAGGGCATCGCCGAGCGGTCGAAACGGATTCCGCTTGAGGTCGAACCTGTCGTGCATGTCGGGAAAACTAACCGTGTCTCCGAGCAGTTCGGTGATATCGAACGCCGCCTCGCGATAGAGCAAGCCGTCATGCTGGACGATTTCGTAGTCGTCCTCGGGGTCCGATCCTTCGATCTCGAAGGCCTTCACGACGTCCTCCCTGGAGAGATCGGGAATTTCCACAGGGGTGGAGACCATCCCGACCATGGTCCGTTCGAGCAACGTGCGCTGATGGATGCCCCTGGCAATGGCCGGATGTCGAAATTCTAACCGCATGTCTTCGTGTCTCGCTTTGTTGAGCCAACGCTATGGGTGCGACAGGAATTTCACAACGGCCGACCACCGTCCGGCCTCGTTGCTTGAACAATGCGGAGCGGCGGCGGACGATCGGATCAAGCTACGGCGTTGGAAACGATGGTCAGGAACTCGGAAGTCGCGAACATGCTCGTCCTCGTCGGGATCGATCCCGCGAAGGCTCCCGCGCGCCAGCAGCACGTGGCCGCCAAGCATGTTGCCCTCCTCGTCCGCTATATCGGCTACAAGGCGGGAATCCAGGCTGCCAAGCAAAGCAGGGGCGACCACGACCTCGACAAGAAGGATACGGCCATCCTCGGCGACTTCATCGAAAGACGGCTGACCTTCCGCGCCACGGACCACCTCGACAAGTCGCTGTTCCACGAGATGCGGCGCATGCTGGCTTTGGTAGAGGGAGCCACCGGTTATCCGATGACCTCGGAGCGAACCGAAAAGAAAGCCCTGATCCATTTTCTCAAAGCCGTCCTCGACGACATCAGGCAGCTCAAGGCGAAATACGAGGCGACTGACGACATCGCCCCGAGCGACGAAACCCGCCCTCACGAGCGCCTCCCAGCCCCTTCAATTTGACGGGCGTCGCACCGTTTCGTAGCCATACGGACGGGCATACATGAGCTTGCCGCCGAGCCTGACTGTGGAGGGAACGACGACGCCCTCTTCGACCATCAGGTTGCCCCCGACGGCGCAATCGCCCGGCACCGCCTTGATCTTCGTTCCGGCGAGGTTGAGGTCGCCGCGCACTTCCAGGCCCCAAGCCACTTCCTTGAGGGGACAGTCACGCAGGTCCAGATTTCCGTTGACGGTCAGACCGCCACGCAGGCGCGATATCGACGCGCCGTTCGCGATGATGTTGCGGCCGACATGGAACGTGTCGGGGAACTCCGTTACCCGCGTGAGGCCGATGTCGAGATCGCGCCCGACGCTGAAGCGCATGGGCAGGCGGTCAGCGTCCGACATCTGCAGGCTGAGATCGACGCCGACGTTGAGGTGGGACGGGACCGTCAGTCCGGTCACGTTGCGAAATCCGAGGCTGCCTCGCACGTTGGCGCTGACGGCGTTGCGTGAGATCGCCGTGTCGATGAGATGGAAGTCGCCGTCGGCCACGATCACTTTGGGAAGGGCGGCAGGATCGGTGCTGTGGATGTAGTTGTTCGTTGCGAGCTCGATCTTGTCGGGGCAGGCGTCGATGAAGTGCTTCCTCCCCTCCTTGTCGCGGATCGCCGCGAAACGATGGAGGTGCTGGTCGATGGATATGCCTTTGGCGACGAGCGCGCGGCCGACATGGCACGGGTTCGGTATGGCGGAGACGGTGCCGATCTGGGTTACGATCGAGACGACGGCCGGATGCACGGCGTCCACGAGCATGATGAACTCGCTGATGCCGACCGACGAGCGGATGGAGAATGCCCGTTGTCCCTTGGCGCGAGCGAGCGCCGCCTGTTCCGGCGTTCCGAGACGCCAGCGGGCCGTCTCGGTGAAAAGGTCGCTTTCGCTGGAAAGCTCATGCAGGGAATATCCGGAAGGAAGGCCCGTGATAAGGGTCGAAGAGACTTTGACGCCGATCCTCGCGATGGAAGCTTTTTCTTCCTCGACCCCATGGCGGTCGCGGAACGCGCCCATGATGGACGCTACCGCTTCCTTCGTCGAAAATCCGACGTTCCGTCCACTCATTACGCCTACCCCCTACGCTGCACGAACTTCGACCACCTTGCCCGTGGACATGAAGACGATCAGGCCGCGATTGGCACCCGTCATCTTCACGTAGTCACCGACCTGGTCTTCGTACATGCCGACAGTCTGCGTCGACGGACGGAGGTCCCCCTTCCAGTCCACCACGACATCTGCCTTGCCCTGATCGAATGCCATGGCATCTGACACGCCCATGGTGAGGATTTCAACGTTTCCTTCCCGCCTCGAACCGGATGTCCCCATTTCAGGAACGAGCCGAGGCCGAATTGCAACAATCTGCGGAAGCGCCAAGGTGCGGTTGACGCAGTCGGCGATCTCCCGCGCGTGGAGTTCCGGGACTTTGCCGACGGCGGCCGCGGCGACCTGTTCGATCAATTCCCGCGCGCGGTCCTCGACGTCTTTCTCGTCGGTTTCACCCGTCAGGATTTCCTCCATCAGCTTGTGGAGGACGTTACCGCGCTCGACACCGCCTTCGATACCGGCATAGGGGTTGAGATCGGGAACCGCGGAAAGCATGTCGTCGAACGAGACCGTCTCGCTGAAACCGAGATGGAACTCGTGGCTGGACGGCACGCGCTTCTTGACGACGGTCCGGTTGGCGTCGATCCCGTCAAGGATGTCCCGATGCTGTTCCTTGGTGACCGTCGGGCCGTTTTCGAGCATTGTCTTGATCGGAGCCGCGCCCTTGGGGGCATCGAGGTACGGCAGCGCGTCGAGGCCGTGGTCCACGAGATCGGACCATGCCTTGACGTCGGCCCGCGACGGGATATCGGGAACCACCAGAAGGTCGCGGGCGCGGGTCAGGCCGACATACATCAGACGCACCCGTTCGGCGTGGTCCTCGGTGCGGCACTCGGCCACGAACGCCTCGAAGCCAGTCGGCTTCTGCTTGAGGAACTTCATGGCGAAGCCGTTGCCCCTGATGTCCGAGAACATCGTCTGCTTGTTGTTGAACTCGGTCGCGCAGTTGACGGTGAACACGACCGGCCACTCAAGGCCCTTGGACGAGTGGATGGTGATGATCGAGACCGAATTCTCGAGTCCGCCCGGCTTGCCTTCCTGCACCCGCTCGGCGTTCTCCCACTTCTCGCGCATCGAATCGGAGAAGGCGCGCATGCCGCGAACGTCGAATGCGCGGCTGAGATCGAGATAGCGCTCGATGTTGGCGAGACGGCGCGACGCGTTCGACTGGTCGCGGTTGCGGGTCTTGGGGCGGATGTCGAACATGTCGATGGCGCGGCAAAGCGTGTCGAACGGCGTCGTGTAGGTGGCGGACGTCCGCATGGAAGCCAGCTGCGCGACGGTGTCCGCGAGCGTCGAGTCCTTGATGTCGGACGGTGTGGTCTGGAGCGTCAGGAAGGGCAGTTTCCCGTCTTCCGTCGGGGGCAGGGCGGCCGAAATGTCGAGCAGCTCGTCGTCGGTGTAACCGAAGAACGAGCCGCGCAGCAGCGCGCCGAGCGCCAGCGTGTCGCGATGGTCCGCAAGCACCCTGGTCAGCGCGATCAGGTCCTTGATCTCCTGCTGCTGAAAGAGGCCCTTGCCGGCCTGAGTAGAGACGGGAATGCCACGATCCTCGAGCGCGTTCTCGAGCCAGAAGAGGCTGGTGTTGACGGGCGCAAGAAGCGCGATGTCGCCCGCCACGCACGGGCGGTCATTGCCGTCTTTCGTCGCGATCCGGTGGTTGGTGATCAGATGGAAGACCGCGTCGGCGATGTTATCTGCTTCCTGCTTTCGGCGGTCGTCGACCCCTCCGTCTGGGTTAACGGCGTATTTCATGACGGCCGGCCCCGGAAGACCCGCGCCGCGATGGGACGCAAGCGCCGTAAACCCTGGCTGGCGTGGCTCGGCCAGAGGTTTTTCGAAAGCGGCGTTGACGAAGTCGATGATACCCGAGGTGGAGCGGAAGTTGACGAAGATCGAGCGGACGGAATTGGGATCGACCAATCGCATCAGCTCGCGCATCGTCACGTAGGTTGACACGTCGGCCCCGCGGAACCTGTAGATGCTCTGCTTGGGGTCGCCGACGAAGAAGATCGCGCCCGGTCGCGGCCGCTCGACGCCTTCGAAAATCTCGAAGCTCAGCAGCTTGAAAATCTCGGTCTGAACAGGGTCTGTATCCTGGAACTCGTCGACGAGGATGTGGGTGTACCAATCGCGCAGCGACTGACGTACGCCTTCGTGCTGTTTGAGAAGACTGCGGGTCCTGTAGAGAAGGTCGTCGAAATCCAGCAGCGCGGACTCGCGCTTGTATTCGTCGTACTTGGACAGGACAGGACGAACCGCCGTCTCGAGGTCTTTCAGGCCCGCTGCCGCGGCAACGCCCCTCAACGCCTCGAATGCGTCACAGCAAGCGCTGTAGTAGGTGTTGCCTTCCTCGTTCAGACGATCGCAGTCCGCCTTGCTGACGGCTTTCCATGCGGTCTTGAGACGGTACTTGCGATATCCACCCGTCTTGACGACGACGGCATCGCCCGGAGTGAGTGCACCGAGAGCGACGACGGCGACATGCGGCTTCTTGTCGGCGATCCCCGCGACGTCGCGGGCGACCTTCGCCCATGCTTCCGACATGGCGACGTGTTCGGCAGGCGCGTCGGCGTGCACGGCGGTCCACGCCTGGAAGGATTCGACGGCGTTCACGAACGGCTGGACTGCGTCGGGCGTGAAGAAGACTTCGGCGGAGCACAGGTCGGGATTGCTGCGCAGGCGGTGGGCGACGGCCTCGATCGCCGCCACGGCCTGCGCCGGATCATGACCGACCATGGCGGTGATGATGTCGAGTTCCATGTCGTGACCGGAGAGGCGCTCGCGCATCCACTTGCGCAGCACGTCCTCGAAAATCAGGATCGCGTCGTCGGGATCAAGAATGGACGCGCCGGGGTCGATACCCGCTTCGACAGGATAGGGTCGCAGCAGCTTCTGGCAAAAGCCGTGGATGGTCGTGCAGGTCATGTCGCCGATGGTGTCGATAGCGGAGCGCAGGTTTTCAAGCTGCTTGCCCTTCACGCCGTTCGGATAGGCCTGCTTGATGTCAGCAGGAACCCGCCCCTCCGCGAGACCCGTCGCGAAATCGAAAATTCGACCGAGGAGTTCCGATGCGGCGAGTTCGGTGAAGCTCACCGACACGATGTTCGCCGGCTTGACGCCCTTCACCATCAGTCCGACGACACGGCCCGCCAGAAGAGAGGTCTTGCCGCTGCCTGCCCCTGCTTCGAACAGGTATGACTTGTCGAGGTCAGTCAGGGCGACGAGGCGGGCAGCCTGGTCTACGAGCTGGTTCATGGCGTTTCCCATACCTTCCTGAGGCCTTCGTGTTCCGGCCCGATCAATTGCATTTTCTCGGCGAGATAGACGCTGGTCGCCCGCGCCGGGAAGCCGAACATCATGTCGTTGTATTCTTCGGCCGCGCCGATGCCGGGGAAGGCGTGGCCCGCGCGGAGCGTCTCCTGCGCGGTCGCCACGGCGGCCGACACCTCGGCCATATGGCTCTTGATGTCGTCCATCGGCACGTAGGTGTCCGTCAGCGGGTAGTAGAGGGCGGCGACGATCTGTTCGCATCCGTCGAGCAGCGTTTCGACGGTGAACCCGTAAAGCGCGCGCTGGAGTTCGAGGCCGCCGTTGATGCCCATCTGCTCTGGGTTCTTGGGTGTCTTTCCTGTCTTGTAGTCGAGGACGTTCGCAAGCGACGTCGACGCGGACAGGTCGAGGCGGTCGAGGCTGCCGCGGATGCGGATGTTGGTTCCCGGAATGAAGACGGGCTTGTCGACCGCCCACGGCAGGTCCTCGGGAATCCATTCGCGCTGATCGCCGAAGGGAATTTCCGCGAAGCTGACGGTGTCTTCCGGCATGCCGTAGTCGAACATGAGGGTGCGCGCCGCGATGTCTTCGGCGCGGTCCAGTGTCTGGGACCAGACAAGGGTCGGCGGGACCGGCTGGTTCTGCTCCATCCGCTGGCCGACCTCGAGGCGGGCCTTGTGGACTTCCATCTTGACGACCGCTTGCGCCGCGCGGGTGAAGCCGCCCTTGCGGTTGAGCTTCTCGACCGCCAGCTTGAGGATCGCGTGAACGACGTTGCCGAAGACACGGGCATCCACGAGGATCGGCTCGTCGTCGAATTCAGGAGCGTTGAAGCCGAGAGCGTAGCGCCACACGAAACCGAGCGGATCGCGGATCATCTTCTGGAGCGATGTCGCCGACTGGACCTGCCCGAAGACGGCTTCGATGCGGGGGTGGTTCGGAGTGATAAGACCGTCATGTGCCGTCAGGCTCGGACGGAACCAGTTCACCGAAGCGGCCTTCGCGCGCTTGGCCGCCTTGCTGTCCGCGAACTCGGAGGTGCGCATGAACAGACGGTCGCCCTCGGAGATCGCGTAGCGCGTCTTGCGGGCGCGGTCGAGGCGGGTCGCCGCGGACACGAGTGCGGAAGGCACCAGCGTACTCGGACGAAGTTCCCTGCCGTTTCCGTCCATGCGGGGCCACGAGAAGACAACCTTTTCCGCCGTGGTCGACAAGATCGAATGGAAGTCGCGGCGATCGATCTCCGAGACCGACATCGGGGACAGCTGCCGTGTCGGGACGATGTAGTTCGGGATCAGCCTGTCTTCTCCGTCCCGTCGCGGCCACTGACGCGAGGTGAGGCCAAGCAGACGGACGAAACGTCTGGGTGCCGCCACGAGGTCACGGGCCGACATGAAGCAGACTTTGTCGAGAGCGGTTCCCTTGGTGGATACCCGCATGCCACGCAGGGTCTGATCGAGCGCGCTGGCGGGACCGCTGCGCAAGGCGCGGGTCCACAGCCGCTGCGCGTCTTCGGACAGGAACAGCGGGCCGGCCTCTTCCGCGTATTGCACGCCCTTCGAAACGCCGTCGATGACCGCTTCGAGGCATGGCTTGACGTCCGCCATGTCGTTGCGCGCCAGCAGGCGCTTCCAGCGCTCCACCGTGAGCAGCGACGAGTCCTGCGGAATGCGCTTCACCCAGTTCTCCGGAATGCCTTCGAAGGCCCTACTCTTAGCCGCCACCTCGTAAAGACGGCGCACGCGCTTGTGGGAGATGCCACGGATGAGGATATCGGCAAGCGCCGCGCATTCCTGGCCCGTCTGCGTCTGCAACGCGGGAATGCCGTTCGGCATGTGGATTTCGATGTCGCTGTCACGGGCGATTGTGTGGACGATACCCTCGTACGCTCCCGTGGACACGGCCGCGATGGCGATGTCCTCGCCCTTGTGGCCGGCCGCCAGCAGTTCGACGGCCCAACGAAGAGCTTCGAGGACTTCGTGACGCGCGTCGGATGCCGTCTCGGCGATCAGGGAGGGTTTCTCGGCGGTACGCTCGATGCGCTTCACCTCGCCGTAGGGGAAGCCTTTCAGCCATTCTGGAACGGGGTAGGGACCGCCGTCCCATGAAAATCCGTAGCCGTCGAGACAGGCCATCGCCTCGAGGACGGGCCGCCAGACGGGATGGAGATCGGTCATTCCGAGGAAGGTGACTTCGCCGAGGATTTTCGGCGCGAACGCGATTTTCCTGCACGCCATCGCGACGATGTCGGCCGGCTTTCTGAGATGGGGAGGCAGCCGCCGCTCCACCGCTTCCTCGAGCGCGAAGATAGCCTGCATGCGCGGCTGGTGTTCGAAGCCAGAATTGCAAAGACCCGACATCCACCACGCCATCAGCGAGTCGGCGCAAGCGGTCGTCATTCCGGGCATCGATTTGATGACGTCGAGTTCTCCGAGATCGGTCTCCTCGTCGGCTAGGCATGCCTTGACGGTTTCTCGCAAGGTCATGATGTCCACGATCTTGAGGAAGCCGCCCGCCAGCCGTTCGACCATGTGCTCGAACGCCATGACCTGGCCGCCGATCGTTCCCGATCTCGCGAGCTTGGCGCGTTCCGCTTCGAGAGCGACCTTTCCGAAGGTGATCGTAGTCTTCTTGATCATAAAGAGAGTCCGTGGTTTATCCGTCCGCAAAATACGCGCGTGAGCATTTAATGCAAGACCCCAAGCCGTTTTTTGATTTGAATTTCGTAATTTTTCTCTGGAATTGAAGACTCCGGTGTGCTAAACCGCGCCCAGTAATGCGAGGTCTTTGAAAGGACGGGTGTCGAGATGGCTGTTAGGTACTACGATCGTTCCAAGGAGCAGACCGTCGGCGGTCAGCAGCAGAAGAAGTTCGATCTCGTTGGGCCAACGCAGTGGCTCAAAGGCGAGCAGAAGAAGCTGGAAATGCCGGCCGAGCGCGCGCCAGCGCCCGGCACCAAGCGCCACTACATCAGCAAGGAGCGTGCCGCATACCTGACCGACGGGTTCCTCGGCCTGGTGGCGAGCGAAGCCTACACCTGGTTCGCGGAAGGCATGCCGCGCCACTACAATCTGGACCACTACCGCTACATCAGCCTGGTGGAGAATCTCCCCCATCTCGGCTATTGCGGTTTCGGGGCAATCACGATCCGAAAGCCCGACGGCCAGAACTACGTCGTGCGCCTTCACTTCGCCAACTTCAACGCCCGCATCGACACGACACCGGGTGCGAAGTTCTTCGACGGCAACAACATCAACCGCGGCGCGATGTTCTTCGGCGTGGCCTTCTGCTCCGACGGCAACGGCAAGATGAAGATCGACCGCAGCGTCCACCGCGCCGGGATCGCCTTCATCACTCCGGAGCCTCAGCAGGCTCTGGATTACGCGGTTCACATGCGTACCGGTGTGAAGGCGGAGAAATGGCGCGAGATGGCCGCGGCACAGAACGCTTCCGGCAAACGCGCCGCCTGAACAAAAGCCGCGGCGGGACCCCGTTTGCCGGAAGCGCCCCGCCGTCGCCTGATTGAAAGACGGAAAGACAAACGAGGAAGTCATGACCCGGAATATCAACATCGCAATGCACCAGATGAACTACACCACGGGTGCGTTCGAAGCGAACTTTCTCAAGACCAAGGCGAGTATCGAGCGCTCGCTCGACGCCGACATCCACGTGTTGCCCGAGTGCGCCGTCACGAACTACGCATCCGGCGACTACTTCCTCGACGCCCAGTACCAGGCCGCCACGGCCGCCTGGTGCGAACGCTACCGCCAGCTTTCGGCCGACCTCGACACGACGATCGTGGTGGGCACACCGCTTCGCGGCAAGGCGGTCAGCAACAAGATGGGCAACGGTCTCGTCGTGTATTCGAAGGGCGAGGAAGTCCATAGTTATCTCAAGACCCACCTCCCGAACTACGACGTGTTCGACGATGTCCGCTGGTTCGAAAGCCGTCTTGAACAGACGGGAACCGACAAAGAAATTAGGGTCCTCGAGTTCAAGATCGGAGACGACATCGTCAGGATCGGGTTCTGCATCTGCGAGGACATCTGGTTCACCGACGTCACCTCCGAACTCGCCGCGATGGGAGCCGAGATCATCGTCTCTATCAATTCCAGCCCTTACGCCATCGCAAAGGGCAATTTCCGTCGGATCGTCTTCAAGGACCGCGTTTCGGAAACGGGTTTGCCGCTTGTCTACGTGAACCAGGTGGGCGGCAACGACGACTTGGTTTGGGACGGTTGCTCGGCCGTCCTCGATCCCGACGGCACCCTCTACGAAATGGAGATGTGCAAGGAAGGCGTCGAGGTCGTCACGCTCGTCGATGCCGGCAAAGGCTTCCGCAACGTCGTCTCCAAGCCGACGCTGGTCCTCAGCGACCAGCAGGAACGCTACCTGATGGCGTGCGTCGGCATGCACGACTACATCAAGAAAAACTTCTTCACTGGAACGATCTTCGGTCTTTCTGGCGGAATGGACTCGTCGCTGATCGCGGCGATGACCGTGGATACGTTCGGCGAGGACATGGTCAACACCGCGATGATGCCGTCGCCTTACACCTCTGTCGGTTCCAACACCCGCGCGGAGCGCCTGTCGCGCGGCATGGGCAAGGGCTTCAAGGCCACGTTGATCCCGATTACCGAAGAATACGAGGCGGCGAAGGCCAGTTTCCGCCGCGCGTTCGGGCGCGACCCGGGCGGCCTCGCCGACGAGAACCTGCAAGCTCAAATCCGCGGCAACCATCTGTCGATGATCTCCAACGACGCCGGCGGCAAACTGGCGCTTATCGGAACCAGCAACAAGAGCGAAATCCTTATGGGATATGGCACCCTTTTCGGTGACCTCCGGGCCGGATGGGCCGGGCTGCTCGATCTCTATAAATCCATCGACGTCTTTCCTCTCGCAGAAATGCGTTTGGCGCACGCCATCGATCCCGACCCGATCTTCGACCATATCTGGCGTCAGACTTTCGGTCGCTCGCCTGCGGTCTGGACCGAGGATTGCCGTGCCGCCATGCGCGAAGTGATCGACGAGCCTCCGTCGGCGGAACTCAAGCCGGGTCAGAAGGACACCGACAGCCTCCCTCCATATCCGCGCCTCGACCGTGTCTTGTGGGAAATCGAGGACGCCAAAGTCAGTCAGACCGACGAACAGATCGCGGAACTCCTCGGCGAGCCTGTCGAGTTCGTCGCGATGATCCGCGCAAAACGCAGGAACCCCGAGTTCAAGCGCTTCCAGTCGGCACCGGGCGCGAAAATCCACCGCAAGTCGCCGACCAAAAAGGACCGCCGCATGCCGCTGACCTGCCACTTCGCCTGATCCTCCCAGTTGACCGGTATGGCGCGTCGTCGTCTCATGGACTAATCAAATGGAGAATCAAATGACTGCCGAACAGACATCGATCATCGCAACCCTTGGCGTAAGGCAGGAATTCGACGCCGCTGTCGAAGCCGACGCACGCACCGCCTTCCTTGTAAACTACATGCTCCGGTCCGGTGCGCGCGCATTGGTCCTGGGCATCAGCGGCGGCGTCGACTCGTTGACCGCCGGTCTTCTGGCACAACGCGCCGTGGAACACCTGAGGCGCGAGGGCCACCCAGCCGAGTTCATCGCGGTCCGTCTTCCTTACGGCGAACAGGCCGACGAGCATGACGCGCAGCTTTCGCTGGAAACCATCAAGCCCGACCGCATCGTCACCATCGACATCAAGCCCGCCGCCGACGCGATGATGAGCGCCGTCCAAGTCGAGGCTGCGGACCTCGTCAATGGTCCTCGCCACCACTTCCACCTCGGCAACATCAAGGCGCGCCAGCGCATGATCGCGCAGTACGCTCTCGCTGGCGCGGCCGGCGGTCTGGTCATCGGGACCGACCATGCGGCCGAAGCGCTGATGGGCTTCTACACGAAGTTCGGCGACGGCGCTGCCGACATCCTGCCGCTGTCCGGCCTCAACAAGCGCCGCGTCCGCGCCGTTGCGAAGCACCTCGGCGCTCCTGAATCGCTCGTCTTCAAGGTCCCGACGGCCGACCTCGAATCTGACGTTCCGCAGAAGCCCGACGAAGACGCCTACGGCGTCACCTACAACGAGATCGACGACTTCCTCGAGGGCAAGGAAATCAGCGCGGCCTCGGCGGAACGAATCCTCGCTGCCTATCGCGCCACGGGCCACAAGCGCGAACTTCCGATCGCCCCTTAATCTACGCTCCCAGCCGCCGCGCCAGTCACTTTCGCTCTGGCGCAGCGGCGTTTTGCACGCCAGTCGCGACAGCGCTCGACCACCGGCATGCAAAACGCCGCTTCAGGCTCTACGTCGAGACACCATTCATGACAAAGATTTCCCATGTCCGCGAGCTGATCCGCAGTTTCGGAATGAACGACAACCAGCGTTTCTTCTCCGTGGCGACCGCCATCGCATGCGACGCAAGGGCCGCAGGCAAGGAAACGGTCGCCTCGCAGGTCGAGGAAGCGGTGAAGTACGCGGAGGCCGAAATCCGCAAGACGAAGGGTAACTTCACGCCCATCGGGCTACCTATCACTCTATCCTCCGAACTTCAGGGTCTGGTGAGCGGCTCCGCCAGCGACATGCGCCTGACCGACCTGATCGTCGATGACAACCTGCAGGGCAAGATCGCCCGGTTCCTGCGCGAACACAGGGAGCGCGACCGTCTCAGGCGGGCAGGCCTGGAGGTGCGCCGCAAAGTCCTGATGTCCGGACCGCCCGGGACAGGCAAAGGCATGACCGCTGCCGTCATCGCCGGTGAACTCGGCCTGCCGCTTTACAAAATCCGCCTCGACGGCGTCATCAGCAAATTCCTCGGCGAAACCGGTGGCAAGTTGCGGCTTATCTTCGAGGCCATCAAGAAGTCGCCCGGCGTCTATTTCTTCGACGAGGTCGACGCTCTTGCCGCCAGCCGGAAATCCGACGACGTCGGCGAGGCCAGACGCATGCTGAATTCGCTCCTGGTCATGCTGGAAGAGGATCAGTCGGACAGCATCATCCTCGCAGCCACCAATCATCCAGGGTTGCTCGACGACGCGATTTTCCGCCGCTTCGACGCCGCCTTCCACTTTGGACTTCCGACCGATGACAACATCAGGCGCGTCATCCAGAGGTCGGTTGGGGGTTGCACCTTTTCCGAGGTCGACTGGGACAACGTGGTCGCCGCAGGCAACGGCCTTAGCCAGGCGGAACTGCTGATCGCGGTCGGCGATGCCGCGCGGACCGCCGTTCTCGATCATAATTGCGTCGTCTCCGAAGACCTTCTGCTTCATAGCCTCCGTGATCGCCAGGAAGCCGGAGCCTCGAAATTTTGACGGGCGAATGATGCCGTGGGAGCGTGAGGAGAAGAGATGTCGAGCGCAGACGAATTCGCCAAGGCACTGGCGCAAGGTTTCCTTTCCAACGGGGTGCGCGAACGCCTCGACGAGCTGAACCGCCCGTCCTACGCTATCGGAGACGGGACGGAAGTGGCACTCGATGATCACCTGCTGATCCCGGAGAGAGTGGGAGGACCAAGAGCAGGGCAGTGGGCTGTCGTGGTGAAGCTGAGCGCTGACGGATTAGGTGTCCGTTTCCAGCAAAAGGTCGGCCGAGTGACGCGTGAATTCTTCGTGTGGAACGAGCTAGCCGGAGCGCGGGCAACCGCGGCTCCTCGGGGCCGTAAGCGAAAGACGGTCACTCCACCGCGCGCTTAGAGCTTGCCTGCCGCCTTTCAGGGCTTCGGTGCATGATTGACCGCATTTCCCGACTCGTCGATCGGTTCTCCCCGAAGAATGGCTGAAACTATACGATCGGCGATGGACGGGTCTTCCGCGATCTTCCGGCCCGTGCCATTGATGGTGTAACGCTCGAGCGATCCTGGTTCTGAGACATGCGAGACCGCGACATGCTGGACGAGAGAGTCGACCATCTTCCGGCTCAGGCGCTCAATACCGAGCCAGCAGGTCCGCCCCTCGCAGACGATTTCCGCCTCGTCGTATTCGCCGGCCTTCTCGGCCTCGATCATGGTCTTCAACACTTCGATAGCGCGGCGGCTCAACATGTGACTTCATCCTTCAACCGGAAAGTTCCGTAAATGCCTTCCGAATCCGTGTCCTTGTAGGCAAACCAGAAGACGACGACTGGCTCGTCATCGGAAACCTCGATCTCGAGATCGACCCCGCCCCAGTGCCATTCGACCTGGACGTCCCCGGAATCGCCAGGAACGATCGACGGGTAACGGCCGGTGGGAGCGAGGAAGGCGGCAAGCATGGCGTGGACGCGCTCCGCCGTCTTCGCCGACACGGCCCGTCCCCGATATCCGTCCCAGCCATCCGGAAGGGAACAGAGTTCGTCGAGGCGGCGTGCGACACCCGCGCGCTGCGGGTATTCCTCCGCGCCCCTGACAGCGAACTCGTACGGTCGCGGGTCGAAACCGATCACTCCCGCTATATGATCCCAATGCTTGCTCATCCACCTGACTCCAGACCTCGTCCGATGATCGCGGAGGCCGATGTCATGGTCAACGCGGTCTTCAACCCGCGCCTTCCTTGAGCGGAAACTGGAAGAGGCGCTCGAACGGCAGGATCACATGGATTTCGTTGCCGACGACTTCCGTTTTGTATCGGTAGATCATGATCTTCGAGGTGAAATATCTGCTGCCCTCGATCGAGTTCATGTGGACGCTGTGACCGTCTTCCATCAAGGCGACGATGCTCCGCTCGCGGTCCACCGAGATCACGTAAAGGTCGGTTGCGGAAACGCCTTCGCGCAAGACCTTGCGGCCGGGCTTGAGAACCTCCTCGATGTCGTGGAACCATGCATTGAAGGTTCTACCGTATTCGTTTCGGCGCACTACAGGGTCGAGGGCTACGAGTTTCGACCAGTTGGACATCAGGCCTTCTCCTCTTCGACGGTCCGCACGTCTCGCAGCATGTTGCTCTTTCGAGCAGGCAGGGTCATGACGGGATCGCTTTCCACCCACACACCGTCATCGCTGTCCACGATCGAAAGCAACAGGAAGTGGGAGGGAACGGATTTCGAACGGACGCGGACCCCGGCGATCCTGAGCACGAGAAGGCCATCGCCCTGACGAAGACGCTCGAGGACGATGCGTCCTTTCGAAATTTCGGGACACACGAGTTCTGCTCCGGGAGACAGGACCGTCTCCTCGCTTTCGACGATGTCGTCGCCGACCTTGCGCTTGAGCTGTACCTTCACGGGCTTTCTCCTTGAACGATGTCGCCGTACGGCCAATCCTGATGTCGGTTCTTGGGAAGGTTCGCGCGCACCCAACGGAGAGCCTGCTCGCGGGCCGCGAGTTTGTCCTTTCCCTCCTCGCGGAGACGCCGATACGCCGACTTGTAGTCGCGGACGATCCGCGCCATCAACGGGTCCTTGACCAGCTCGACGCTGTCGTGGCCCCTGAACACCATACCGTAGGTCTCCGGCGAGCCGTCGTAGGCGGCATGGCCGATCCAGCGGCGCAGGCCGAACCATACCGGATACAGCCCCGGCACGTATTTCCAGAAGTCACAGAACATCACGACGGAAACGAAGACGCTGAGGAAGCCCCCGATACCCGCGCAAATCTTGACAGCGTCCATGGCCAACTCCGTTACGCGTACCGAAACCAATGTCTCGCCAGACATGTATTCACTTCGCTGCGGATTGTCAACACTGAGGAGTTATTGAAAGACGTCAGCACAATGCGGGGTCAGCAAATAATCCCACTTGAGGTCTTCAATTATGTTGACAACAGTCTTCCATCCAAATACAAGACGGCGAACGAAACGCAACGAGGTCTGGAATGACGGTACATAGCTTCCCAAACAAGCCGATCCGCAACCCGGCCCGTGAGCTGGGCATCTCCGACGTTCCGATGCCTCCGCGGTTTGCCGCGCGCGACATGCAGAATGCTTACAGCCGCTTCGTCGCCGCCGTCGCCGTCGACCAAAGCGCCTCTCTGATGCCGCCGGAAATCGCGCGCCAGGCAATGGCCGACCGCGCGCGTCACCCCGATTGCGTACGCTTCGCCGATGTCGAAGGCATGCAGCTTATCGACAAAGACGACCTCAACAAATTCATCCACTACGTCACGGGACACCCACTGGCTTGGGTCCTTTCGTGGCAATTGCACTCCTTTGCGGAATCCATCGGGGGCTTCTCGGTCGACCGCGCCCAGGCAAACGCGGCTTTCGCCGAACATGTACGCACCGCGGCCGCGGCTTTCGAAGCCGGCTTCAACCGCGAACTCTAAGAACGAACCAGAAGGAACACACCCATGAACCAGATCGTCGCCATCACCGGTAGCCGCCTGCAGAAGGCCATCGACAAAATCAAGGACCTCAATCTCACTCTGACGGTTCCGGAAGCCCAGCCCATCGCCAAGATCATCGAGCGTATCGAAGACGTCGATCAGGCGAAGGCCGTCGTCATCGCCCGCACGCTTTCCACGATGCAGGCGTTCGACGATCTCGTGTCCGAAAAGCTCGAAGGTTCGAACTACAGCGACCGTTTCAACGCCGTCACCGTCGGCTTCAACTCGATCATCGAAGACTCCACCCGCCAGGTCCAGCAGGAAGAAAAGGGCGGCGCTGGCTTCGTCGACCGCGTCGGCAACGTCTACATGAAATTGAGCCGAGGCGACGTGGCTGACCGCTTCAAGAAAATCGACAAAATCTACCGCGATGTCATCACCGAATCCGGCAAGACCCTCGACATCCAGCGCGGCATCCTCGATGCCTACGTCGACGCCCGTGCGGCCCTCAAGGAAGGCGAGATTGCCGCCAGCGAAATGTTCGAGGCGATCAAGGTCCAGGCTGATGCCGCCAAGGCCAAGGTCGAGGAAATGAGCGCGAAGGTCGAGGCAGCGCCAGCCGACATGTCGGCTTCCGACCGCGGACGCCTCGAACTCGAGCGCGACGACGCCGTCAACGAAGCGCGCCGCCAGGACAACCGCTACCAGATCGCCAAGGACCTCGCCGAAATGCTGACCGTGGCCTACAGTGTCACGGAAACGATCTTCGGCCGCTACAACCAGGCCCACATGGTCCTCGACCGCCTGCATCAGAAGGCCGTGATCTTCTTCGACACGCAGCGTCCGGTCATGACCGCGATGAAGGCCACCTTCACGGGCCTCATGTTCGTCAACGAGATGAGCAAGACGCAGACCGCCATGCAGGACGGCGTCAACAAGAGCCTCGAAACGCTCGCCACGCTCGGCGGAACCGTCCTCAAGGAAGGCGCTCGTGTCGCCCACGGTCCGGCGATCCGCGCTTCCTCGGTGAAGATGCTGGTCGACGCCACCGTCAGCTTCCAGCAGGAAGTCGATGTCATCGTCCGCGAAAGCCGCGACCTCGCGACCGTCGAAGCAGCCACGATCCGCAAGGACGTCGAGGACGGCAAGCAGCGCGTCGCCCGCTTCGTCGCTCTGGCCGCCTAAGGTAGGGTATACACCATGGCAAACGTCCAAGAACTGGACCGGCCGGAGAGCATGTCGCTCTCCGACACCCTGCTCGCGATGGACATCGCGGACACGATCCGCCGTGACGACCGCATGCGGGAATTCGAAGTCACCGACGGCGACCGTCGTCGTGCCGCCATCGAACGCCTGCGCAAGGCCTACGAGGCGCAGGGCGATGTCGTCTCCGACAGCGTCCTCGAGCGCGCGATCGTCAAGCTCGACGAGGATCGCTTCGTCCACAAGACCATGGGTCGCGGCCCGCGCCTCGCCTTCTGGACGGCGTTCGTCCGACGCGGGCGTTATTATCGCAATACCGCCGCCGCGGCTCTCGTCGTCGGTGTCGCATACGGCGGCTGGACCTTCGGCTACGACCAGCTGGTCGTCAAGCCCCGGCTCGAAGCCGAGCGGCGTCTTGCAATTCAGATCGAGCAAGTCATTCCGCGCAATCTCGCGTCGACCGTCGAATACGCAGCCGGGTTCGCGCGCCGTCTCGGCGACGATGCCGCAATGGACCGGATCGACTCGCAGCGCAAGAGCGTCGAAGCGGCGCTTGCCGCCCGCGACGCCGAGGAAGCCGAACGGGGCATTCTCACGATCCGGGCCGTCGGTCAGGAACTCAAGCACCGCGAGGACGGGGTCCGTCTGGTCGCCGAGGCCGACGACCTCACCGAAGGCGCGATCTCGAAAACCACGGATGCCGATGCCCGCGCGACCCTGGTGGACCTTGCGTCACAGATGCGCGACGCCGCCCTGCGTGGCGACCAGAACGCCTATACGAAGGCGGCAGACCGGTTCAAGTCCTTTGCGGGCTATATCCTGACGCCATACAAGCTCGTGATCGTCGACCGCACAGGTACTCCTGCCGGGGTAAGGCTCAAGGACAACGAAACCGGCGCGATGACGTGGTATCAGATCGTGGAAGCGGTCTCCCCATCAGGGACGGTGTATCCGCTTGAAATCAAGGACCGCGAGACCGGAAAGACCAAGACGGTGACGGTATGGGGCATCCGCATCTCGGAAGCGGTCTACCTCAAAGGCAAGGCGGACAAGCAGTCCGACGGAGTGCTTGACAACAACATCGCGGGTTCCAAGCCGGCGGGAACGATGAAAATCAACTGGAACTTCGAAACCGACGGCCAGACAATCAACGAGTGGCCGGCACCGGGGCAGGTAGGACGTAGACGATGACGAGCGGCACACAGACACTCAATTCCTTCGCCGACACGCGCGCGGTTCTCGAACGGCAGGCACGCGCCCACGCCGACGCGATCCACACGCACGAGCGCCGGATGCAGACCATCGTGCAGGCGCAGGGCGAACTCTGGAAACGCATGGCGGCGATCCATATCAACGCCAACCTCGAACTTCCCGCCGGCGTTCGCAAGTCCATGGACGGCCGCCACGACAAGATCGAGGTCAAGAAGACCGAGGTCGAACGGATCAAGACCAATCTCTCCTCGCTGAAGCGCATGCGCGCGGCGACCGCCGAGCAGCGCGCCAACCTCGCGCAGGGCCTCGAACGCGACCATGCCGTGATCAAGAACCGGTTCGAAGCCGATCCGCGAATCGTCGACCTGCGTCGTCGCCTCGCGAGCCTCACGCACGCTTTGTCCGAATACGACGACAAGAAGCAGCGAGCGGCCGCCGAACTCGCCGAGAAGCGCGGTGCCTACGAAAACGACGAACTCTTCTGCTACCTGCGCCGTCGCGGCTATGGCACGTCCACATACTCGGCCTGGTTTCCGCTGACCCGCCTCCTCGAAGGCGCGCTGGCGAGGGCCACGAACTTCTTCGAAGAGCGCAACAACTACGATCTTCTCGTCGCTGTCCCAGACTGGGCCGAAGAGCGTATCACCGCTCTGACGCCAAGCCGCGAACAGGCGGACAAGGAGTTCGCGGCGATCGAAACCGAGTTCTTCGGCGAGCTTTCCGACCAGAAGAAGGCGCTCGCGGCCAAGGACGAGGAACTGCACGAGATCGACCGTTCCATCGACGGCGAGAACAACGCCATTGCCGTGGCCAACAAGTTCCTGAGCGACGCGGCCTTGGCCGAGGATTCCGAACTCAAGCGTATCGTCGCCGATTTCTCGGCGATCCTGTCCAAGAAGGGGTTCTACGACCTCAAGCGTCTCGCGGCGGAAACGAAAGACCCCGAGGACGACCAGATCGTCGCGAAGCTGCAAGAACTGATGGAAGAACTCGCGACGCTCACCAAGTCCGTGGAAGCGGAGAAGACCGAGCTTTTCGTCCTCGAACGCAAGGTCAAGTCGTTCGAACAGGTCGAAAGCCACCTTCGCTCGAACGGCTGGAACGGTCGCGACCACACTTTCAACGGTGTCAATTCCGACACGCTGTCGAACCAGCTGTCCACAGACGCTTTCAGCGCCGCCGTCGTCATCGCGATGCTGACCAACGCCCACGAGGAGCCACGACGCCACGATTACGGCAGTTCCTACGGGAATTCCGGCGGAAGCTCCGGCTACGGCGGCTCCAGCACGTCCGACTACGGTAGCCGTAGCGACGACAGTCCGACGTATTCCACTTCGGACAGCTACGGCGGTGGAGACAGCGGTTATACGACATCGGACAGCTACTAACCGACATCCGTCCACGCTCCAATGCCGGCATCCGCGGGGACTTGAGGTTCCCGCGGATGCTTCGTTTTTGACGTCTTCTAAATAATTCAATTTTTACCCAATTCGTCTTTGATTTTTTCCACCAAAAATACAGGAACTCGTTGCGAAATTAACTTTTGGGTAAGAACTGCTCTTTAAAGAACTCGATGCAATCGCATGCGCATGGAGAGTGACATGGACTTCCCGACATCAGCCGTACGTGACCCGTCCGCTCTCGTGCTTGCGCTTCTCTTCGCAACAGTCGGCAGCTACCTGACGATCGACTTCGTCTCGCGCGTCCATCGCATCGGACGTTCAAGGCTCAACTGGCTGTTCCTCATCTCCATCATCTGCGGCACGTCTTGCTGGTCGACGTTGGTTCTCGTCGTCCTCGCACGTGGCGCGTCGTTCGTCCCCGAGACGCTGTTCGGCTCTCTCCTTGGATCGCTGGCTTTTTCGACCCTCGGCTTCATCATCGCGTTGCGCCGCGCAAGCAACGTCAGCGGCGAGATCGGCGGCGCGCTGATCGGCCTCGGCAATATCGCCTCCCTGAACGTGATCCTGGAAGCGGCAGGCCGCAGGATCGAGCTTCCCGATGGCGTCGATCTGGTCACGGGCGGTTACATCGCGAGCGCATGCCTGAGCGCATGCGCGTTCTCTGTCGCGGTTCGCACCGACCGTCGCTCGACACGCGCCGTCGGCTCCATTCTCCTGATCGGCTCTCTCGCCGCTCTCGTCTTCATGTCGTTGCCCGATCAGGTCGCGACCCCCGAATTCGTCGGAGCGGGGCGCACCATCATCCTGACGTCGGTAGTCGTCATCATGAGCGCCATCCTCGGTACGGCGCTCGCTACCTACAACATCGAACACCATAGCCGGTTGGACGCCATCGACACGCTGCGCAACTACGCCGCCATCGACAGCCTGACCGGTCTCAGCAACCGCGACGCGCTGAAGCGCCATATCTCCGACCTTGTCGACACGACGGACAGGGCCACCGCCAAGTTCACCGTGCTGGCTTTCAATCTCAATCGTTTCCGTCTGGTCAACGACGTTCACGGCAGCGAGGCAGGCGACCATATCCTCAAGACCGTCGCTGGCCGTCTGCAAGCGGCGCTCGGTCCGAGCGAGTTCGTTGCGCGCGTGAGCGGCGACGAGTTCTACGCCGTCAAATCCGGCATCCACCGCAAGGCTGACGCCGTCGCCTTCGCGACAAAGCTGCTGGAGATCGTCCGCGAACCGATCCAGTGGAAAAACTCGAAGCTCGACATTACCGCCCGTATCGGTGGCGCTCTGTTTCCGAACAACGCCGAAAGCGTTGACGAACTGATCGGACAGGCCGACATCGCCATGTGCAGGGCGCAGACGACCACCGACGACGAGGTTGTCTTCTTCGATCCGAGCGTCGACAAGGCCAAGCGCGACCTGAACGCCCTCTCTATCGACCTTCGCAAGGCGATCGACGACAAGGAATTCAAAATCTACTTCCAGCCGCAGCATTCGGCGACGACCAGGCAGCTGATCGGCTTCGAAGCCCTGATCCGTTGGCACCATCCCGTCCGTGGCATGGTCTCGCCGGCCGACTTCATTCCGCTGGCCGAAAAGACGGGCATGATCCACGAGATCGGCGCGTGGGTGATCCGCGAGACATGCCTCCAGGCCGCCCGTTGGGACGAATCCGTCAAAGTCGCCGTGAACGTTTCGGCTAACCAGATCATGCGCAACGACCTGCCGGAGATCGTCTACGACGCGATTACCCGGTCGGGGATCGACCCCAAGCGCCTCGAACTGGAAATCACCGAATCCGGTATCGTCGCCGACGAAAGGCATGCGCTCGCCATCCTCAACCGGATCAAGGCGCTTGGCTGCTCCATCGCCATGGACGACTTCGGAACCGGGTTCTCGTCGCTCTCGACCTTCAAGAAGTTCCCCTTTGACAAGATCAAGATCGACCGGGCCTTCATCAGCGATCTGGCGACCAACAAGCAGTCGAACGCCATCGTCAACGCGACGGTCGGCGTCGGCCGCCCGCTGAACATCAAGGTCTTGGCAGAAGGGGTCGAGGATCAGGAGCAACTGGCCATCCTGACGGAACTGGGTTGCGACGAGGTGCAGGGCTACTACTTCGGCCGTCCGGTCCCCGTGCACGAGGCCGACAACCTGCTGCGCGCCGCCCGTCTGGCCCAACAGGCGGGTGCCACGAGCAACGTGGTGGAATTCAAGGCCAGCAATCGTTAATCGGCTGGCCTGATCGGCCCCGCTTCTTCAGCCCCGTGGAGCTGGCGAGGCTGGCTCCAGTTCGGCCTCCTTGCCGAAGCCGACGGCCAGATGGTCGAGAAACGTCTGATCCTCGAGAAAAGAGGCGTCCGTGACCCAGAATGACGTTTCGGAGCCGTACCCCGTCTTGAACAACGGGTGGTCGCGCTGCGCGTCGACGAAGGACGATGCATCGACAAATCCCGGCCACGTCCTGACGAAAACTTCGCCAGCCTCGTTCATGCGCATGTCGAGCACAGTGCCACCTGTGGCCTTGGCAATCCTCATCGTCGCGACCCGTTCCATGTGGAAGTCAGCCATCTTGACCGCAAGGCCCAGATCGTCGGCCATTCCCGACACCGCACCGCCAGCCTCTGTCAAACGCGCGAGCGTGGCCGAGGCTCCGTCATAGCGAAGGCGGACATGGTTTTCCGGGAGCTGCGGAGTTTTGCGGCACGACGCGTAGTCGACCTTCCGTTCCGGGGCGGGAACCCGCCGCGCAATCCCTGCCTTCTCGTAGCGGGTAAAGAGCGCTTCAGGGTTTGGACCCGGGCCGTACGAGCTTTCGAGCAGCGGCTTCGGATGCCACAGGTCGATCTCGCTCAGCTTCCCGTCGGCACCCATGAGAAAATTCCCACCGACCAACAGGTGGAACACGTCTCCCGGCTTCGAGTTGCGGCCGACGTATATGTTGTCGAAGGCCTGCAGGCGGCCGATGCTGACGTTGGAAAGGCTGATGCCTACTTTTTCGAAGTAGAAGATCGGGTCGACGGTTTCGAAGTAGTGATTGTGCACGCTGAGAACTCCACTGATGGGGAGAAGCCTAGCGCGTCGGCGCGCATGCGAGAAATGCGGCAGATGCCGCCAGTTCTTGGTAGCCGCTTCAAGGGAATCCTCGCAGACATTGCCGTCGCCTTCCTCTGCGGGTTCAACCGTCGGCCTCCGGTGATCGTCCTCGTCGACCGCAGGCTAGGCCTTTGCGGCCCGCTCAAGACAGTCACGGATTACGCCGCAGGCATCCCCGACCTGGCCGATGCCGTCACGGACGCCGTCCCAGCTCGGCGACCTGCGCCTGGACGCTGAACGGCTTTAGAGCGGCCGCGACCTCTCCTTCAGGCTTGGCAAGGCCCTTCAGCGTCTGGGCGTACTTCACCGACGGCCTGTAATTGTGGGTGATGCCGTGTCCGCCCGCGTTCGCCTCGCGGATAGCCTCGACGACCCAGACCGGGAAATGGCAAAGGCCATGCGTGCTATGGTCGATCGAGGCCGAACACAGTTCGACGTCGCGATATTCGAGCGGCACCCAGCTCATCATGCCCGCGTCGCGCCGTACGATATCCAGGTAGGTTTGACGCGGCAGCGGGATGTCGATGTCGATCAGGGATGCGGCGCTCTGCTCGAGCGCTCCTTGCACGAGTTGCTCGACCACGCGGTCGATCGGTTCTCCAGCCAAGTCGAAGTCGCCGTCGCGCACCATCCTGACCAGGGCCTTCAAGGCTCCCCTGCGCTTGCGCACGATGCGCTTCGTCATGTCGAGAGTGCGGTACCGCGCAGGTAGTCCGGCGAGGTTCTTGCCGTTGTTGCCCCCGTAGACGTCCGCGACGTCGTCGTCGGTGAGCAACGCGGTCGTCGCCGGATCGTTGCGGCTGCTCTCGTCAGCCTTCGCGAGGGAAAGCGCGACCGGGCGCGTGACCAGCCTCGCGGGGATACGCGCGCGAAGGCCCTCCTTTGCGAAGATTAGGGCGATGTCTTCGTTCATCACTTCTTCCGGCAACACGCCCCACGGCCCGAGCGGTTCGCGGCGCTTCAGGCAGGCGGTGTCGTAGCCCGCCACCTTCTTCGCCCAAGACTTCCAGAATTGGCTGGAAAGTTCTCCCGCGGGAGCCGAGAAGATGGCGGCGTGCAGGGGGCGCACCTTCTCGATGTCGAACGGCCCCTTGACGCCTTTCTGCAGGAACATTTCACGGAACTGCGGCGGCATGTCCGGAACCAGCCGAAGCGCATGGGCCATGGAGGCCTCTTCGTAGTCTACGAGCAGCCTTTCTCCCGACGGCGTGCGGATCAGCGCCAGCGGCTTGTGGCGGTCGTTGAAGTCGTAGACCTCGCCTGCGTCCAACCGCAGCGCCCAGGACGAGAGATCGGATTTCGGCACCTCCATGGTCCAGCCGTCGCGTTCCGACTGCATGTGGAGGCTTTCCATCCCCGCCTTTCGCAAACGGGCCACGAGCTCCTCGACTTCGGTCGAGAAAAACTCGGAAGGCAACTGCAAAATCTTCTGATGGAAGTACCTGAACTCCCTGTGGGGATCGTCGAATCTCGCGACTTCCGGCGAAAACACCCCTACGTCCTCGCGGATCAGTGGAATGAAAGACGGCGGAAGCGTCTTGAAGAACGCGCTCATGTTCACGCGTCGGTCCGTTGCGTCGCAGAGCGATACGGTACCGATGTGCAGCTGGTGCTTCACCCCTTCAGGCGAGACGAAGACGCGAAGCGGACCCTGCTTGGCGTAGGAATGGTACATGTTTCCGGATTTCTCCGTCGTGCACCAACGCGTACCCAGACCCCACCACTGGGCTGCGAAGGCGGACCCGAGCTTGGCCATCGTCCAACCGTCTGCGGTGAAGACGTCGGAATCGAGATACGCGCGGTTGCGGTCGGACCGCTTCGACGCCTTTCCGGAGAGCTCGGATGCGTCGATGAGGCCGGCTTCGGTCAAGACCTGCCAGACGTCGCGCTCGCTGCCATAGCCACCGATATCGCGCCGCTCTACCGGCAGGCGACGCTTGTTCGAATGGAAGACGGTCAGCGTATCCCGGATACGCTCGACGTCCTCGACGAGGAATTCCCTGTTGGCGTAGCACCGGAAGACGAACTCGGCATAGAGCTTCTTCGGGGTCGGATCGGCATCGAGCAGGACATCGAAAATCTTCGCCGCGTCGGCCACCGAATGGTCGTTGCGTGTGGCGAAGATCATCTTCTCGTTGGACCACTTCTTTTTCAGGAATTCGATGCGCTTCATTGCCGTCTCCGGGATTTCGGGGTCTTTCATAAAAGAGGACCCGGGAGAAGCGATGGCCTCGCCCGGGTCGTCTGCGTTGCGTCGGTGGTTACTTCGCGGAGGTGTCGGCGACCGCAACCATGCCCTTCGGCTTGCTGTCCTCGTAGGCGAGGAGCGCCGCGGTGACGGCCGATCCGACTTCCTGCTTGAAGTTGCCGGCGTTGCCACCGCCGTTGCCGCCGATGTAGACCGACTTGCCGCCCTGCGCCGCCGCGTCGCGGTAGGCTTCGCGCTCGTCGAGCCCGGCGAAGAAGTCCAGAACGGACTTCGCATTGAGGGAGCCGTCGTGCAGGTCTTCGAGGAAGGTCTTGATCGCTTCGGTGTTGCCTTCGGCGATGAGCTTGCGGAACTCCTTGAAGGCCTGGGCCTTGATCTTGAGGCTCTCGCCTTCGGCTTCCGCCTTCATCGTCAGCCGGGTCTTGAGGGCGGCACCCTCCGCGACGGCGGCCTGCTGTTCCTGCTCGGCGATCAGCTTGCGCTCGTAGGATTTCGCCATCTGCTCGCTCAGAACCGGCTCGCCGACCAGGACGTTCTCGATCTTGTAGCCGTATTCGCCGAACTTCTCGGAGAGCTTCTCCATGATGTCCTGCTGGAACTCGGTGGTCGACGAGAACACCTGCTGGACGTTGAGGGTCTTGACCTGGGCGCGCAGGAAGTTGTCCAGATACGTGGTCATCTGACCCTCAGGGTTTTCAAGTGCGTAGGCCGCCTGGTAGTACGAGCCTTCCTTCGGGGTGTAATGGACCGAGGCCTGGATGCTGATCTGCGCGTTGTCCAGGGTCATCGACGTGACCTTGACGCCGATCGGCTGGACCTTCGTGCTCATGCTGACGTCGACGACTTCGAGCGGGTAGGGGAGCTTGATGCGCAGGCCGGGCTTCAGGATGCGCATGAACTTCGAGCCGAACCAGGATGTCGTCTTGAACGACTTTTCCGGGACGACGACGAAGATCGAAAGCAGCCACAGGCCAAGGAAGCCGTAGCCGACCAGCTTGGCGACAAAAATCGCGATTTCAAAGACGGGGTCGTTCAATTCTGTTTCCTCATTGTTGAAATTCAAGAACTCGATGGTTCGTTGATCACGATATCTTGTCAACCGATTTTCATTCTTGAAGACGCGGAAAGATCGTGTGACCGTGGAGTCGTCAATTCGAGGCCATCCGATGTCGTTTCTTTCCCTGCCTTTCCGCCGTCCCATGCTCGCCGTCGGAGTCGTCGTCCCTTCCACCATCCTCGGCGCGCTGGCGATCCAATACGCCGGATATTCGCCTTGTCACCTGTGTCTGGTGCAGAGGTGGCCGTATTATTGTTGCTGCCTGCTGCTCGCCGGATACGTCGCGCTTCACCGCAAGCCGTGGTTTCATTCCATCCATCGGCCGGTCCTTTTCGCGTTCCTCGCCATTCTCGTGGTGTCGGCAGGCCTCGGCGTCTTCCATGCGGGCGTGGAGTTCGCGTGGTGGGAAGGTCCCAAGGACTGCTCGGGATCGCTCGACGCCTCCAACATCGACAACCTTCTCGAAACGCTGAAGCGGACCAAGGTCGTTTCCTGCACGAAGGCATCGTTCTGGGTGTTCGGTCTGTCGCTCTCGGTCTGGAACGCGATCATCAGCTTGGGGCTTGCAGCTCTGGTCGCAAATGCGGCGATCCGCGGCGTTTCTTCTAAATGAAGACGGCGGGGTCTTTCGATTTGACAATTTCTCCGCCATTTGCGATATGTCGTCCATGGAAAAAGAAATCAATAAAAGACCCCAGAGTACCCACAGCTTAACCACTGGAATTCCCGAACCCGGCAAGAAGTCGGTCTTCGTCTTCTCCCTCGGCGGAGTAGCCCAGATCGGGATGAACTGGACCCTTTACGGCCACAAAGGCGAATGGGTCCTCGTGGACGCCGGATCGGCGTTCGCCCCTCGAGACCTTCCGATCGTCGATGCGATCTTCCCTGATCCCGCGATCCTCAAATCGATCCTCCCCAAGCTGAGGGGACTGATCGTTACCCACGCCCACGAAGACCACATCGGCGCGATCCACCGCCTCTGGCCGATGATCAAATGCCCGATCTACGCGACACACTTCGCCGCGAAATGCCTCCAGTCCCGCTTCGAAGAACGCCAGACCGACAGGCGTGTCACGCTCAGGAGGTTCCAACCCGGAGCGACCATTTCGGTGGGCCCCTTCCGCATCAAGACGATCCAGATGACCCACTCCGTACCGGAATGCGTTTCCCTGGCGTTCAAGACCGATGTCGGCACGGTCTTCCACACCGGCGACTGGAAGTTCGATCCGACGCCCCTCGTCGGCAGACCGACAGACATCAAGTCGATCAAGCGTATCGGCCGAGAAGGCGTCATGGCGATGGTGTGCGATAGCACCAACTCTCAGCGCCCCGGCAAGATCACTTCCGAAGCCGACGTCTACGAAGGCTTCAGGAAGGTATTCTCCGCCAGCCGCGGCATGGTCGTGGTGTCCTGCTTCGCTACCAATGTCGCGCGCGTGGCCTCGGCGATGCGCGCCGCCGCGGCGACCGGCCGTGAAGTCGCGATCTGCGGTCGCTCTCTCATCAAGAACGAGAAGATCGCACGCGAACTCGGTATGCTCGAAGGCATTCCGAAACCGTTGGCCTTCCCGAGCCATCTTAAGGGCCTGGATCGACGCCAGATGGCGATCATCTGCACCGGCGCTCAGGGCGAGGCGAATGCCGCGCTTTCGAAGCTCTCCACGGGCGAAAACTACCGCCTTCCGCAGATCATGGTCGGAGACACGATCGTCCATTCCGCTAGGGTCATCCCCGGAAACGAAGAAGACCTTTATGCGGTATTCGACCGCCTGCGCATGCTCGGGGCCGATATCCTCGAACGCGAATTCGACGGGTCTCCGCTCCATGTCACCGGTCACGCGACATCGACCGAAATCGTCCAGATGTACAACATGGTCAAGCCGAAGAGCGCCATCCCGGTCCACGGCAACCCGTCCCATCTCGAGGCCCATGCGGCGCTCGCCCGCAGTTGCGGCGTCCAGGACGTCGTGACGCCAACCGAGGGCGGCATCTACGCCGTGAACCGCGACGGCGTCCGCCAGGTGGCACAGGTCACGGTGCGCCTGCAGGCGGAACTCGGCGACGAAGCACGCAGCAAGATTCCGTGGAACGAGGCCAAGGTCCGCGCCGCCATCGAGACCATCGAGGCAAACCAGGCCCGCGAGCGCGAAGCGGCGGGAACCCCCGCACCGCGCGCCGCCCGTATGTGAGACGTTATCGCCATGGGACACACATGCCCGATCACAGGTAAGCGTGTCCTCAGGTATGAGGAGATTTTCTCGTCCTTCGATCTGTGGCGTGGTGTTTCCCGCGAGGTCGACACCGGTCGCTCCATGGCCCAGGACGTGTTCGAGGCGGCCGCACTCGCGGTCCGATCCTCCATCATCGACGAAGCCGTCGACCTCCACCTTGATCTCGGCTGCGGCCAGTTCGCGGTTTCCGCCAGCAGTTCATGCGGCCAAACATTTCTCTACGTGATCAACAGGCACTATCCGGATTTCACCATGCCGGGCGCACTAGACCTGCAAATGGTCGGTCCTGCCTCGATGTTCGACTGTTATCGCGCTCTCGCGGCTGGTGAGCCGGTGACGGTTGAGTGCGAATACGTCGCGGAGGCCGCGCAGGCTTTCGGTGCTGATCCAGTCGTGGTTCATGCAGAACTCGTCGATTATCTCGCCACCGGCAATACACCGATTGCCGAGCGCATTGTCTGTGCTTCTCCTGCCGATCCACGCGTCCACGTACGCGGCGACTGGTACGAAACCGTAGCTCTCGCCTATAAGGTCCTCGATAACCCCGACTTGAGACGTTTCTGCAAGCACGGTGTTCCCGATCTGGAACAAGCGGTTGAAATGACCGATCAGGATCGCCGACAGGCGACTCGCGAGAATATCTCCACCCATTCGATCTAGCGTCTCGTGGTGCTCGATAATAAAGGACGTCGTCTGACGCTTTGAGGTGCGCGACGTCTTGATTTCTGCGGTCAATGATGGCATTGCGTCTTTACGTTTCGAAACGGGGATTGCCAGATGACGCCAAACGAATTCTACGCCCTTCCGGCCATTTCGGCTGACGACTGGCTCGAGCAAGGCACCCAGATCGCCATCGATGTCCTCGAACTCGAAGCCGATCCCTATAACATCGATGCTCAGGACGGCCTCGACACTGGTCGGCTTGTCGTCCATGAAAAGCTCGATCACGACATCGACGGCAGACGCGGCGTGACAATCTACGCCCTCTACTTCGACGACAAGCCTTTTGCCCTGATGCTGACGGGCGGACGCGAAGGCCGTGACAGCCGCAAGGTCGTCGTCACTGACGAGGCGCTCTGGAGTGCCTCGCGTGCATACGCGACAGTCGTCCTGTACGCCGGCAATAAGCCGTTTGGCGGCGTCGCGCCGACCGACGAGGAATTGACCGACCACTTCTACGGCGCTCAGGTCGCGCGGTTCGGCGACGAAGTGCGTCTTGTCGACTTCAACGATGTCGACCCCCTGACGAAGGCCCCGGTCTACGACCGCAAGAAGTTCAACGAGACCTTCGAGGCGGTGATCCGACCGCTCGCCATGGAAATCGACTACGAAGCTGGGCTCTCCAACCCCAGGATGATGAAGGAGGCCATCAAGGTCTATCGCTCCGGCGTTCTCGGTGACAGGATCGATGTCGATATCGATCTCGGCGACGGCAGACGGATCGTCGCGATCAGCGTCATCGAACACCAGACATTCGCCTTTGTCGCGGACACGCGTGGCAAATACTATTCGTGGGCAAGGCCTGGCGTCGAACCCCGCCTGATCGGCCCCGCGTCGTTGCTCGAGTGCTATCGCGATTTCGCGTCCGGCAAGGACATCACACTATCCCACGCCTACGTCATCGAGGCGTCCGAGGCGTTCGGAGCCGATCCTGCGGATGTCGCCGAGCAGACCCGTGATTTCATCCGGAACGGCGGTATGTCGATGGCGGAGCGGATCATCCTGACGATGCCTCGCGACGAGCGCGTCGCGGAGACGCTGGACGCCGACCGCGAGATTTTCACGCTAGGCTTCATGATCGTGGACAATCCTGACCTCCGGCGTTTCTGCGACAGGGGAGGTCCTGACCTCGAGGAGGCCATCGGCATCGTCGAGCGGGCCGCCGAATTCGACGCAGGTATCCGAAGCGGCGTGATCAATAAGCCCGCCCCGAGACGGTGATCCGTCTCGAACACCTGCCATCGCAAACAAAAAGGCCAGCGGAGTTATCCGGCTGGCCTTTTTGTTTTGTCTTTCGGTAGGACTTCTTTTTTTTACGTGGCGCAACCCTTACGACCCACATCAGGCAATTGGGGACTTCAGTTTTTTACGTGGGGGCGACCCCTCCCGCCACATCATTCATCGATATTGTGGGGTCGGCGGATACCACCGTCAACCCCAATGGCGGATCACTGCTTTACGCCTTCGAGCTCGACGACCAACTCGACCGCGTCGGAGGCCGGGCCGAGGTCCATCTGCACGCCCAGTTCCTTCATCGACAGCTTGGCGCGGCCGCTGAAACCCTGGCGGACACCGCCCCATGGATCGTCGCCGCCGCCGACATGCGCGGCGTCCACGACGATCGGCAGTGTCTTGCCGAGGACCGTCAGGTCGCCGGTGATCTTGGCCGTATGGTCTCCCGTGACTTCGATCGACGTGCTGCGGAAGGTGGCTTGCGGGTTGGCGTCCGCCGACAGCAGTTTTTCGCTGCGGATGTGGTTGTCGCGCTCGCTCATGTTCGTGTTGACGGAGGCAACCGAGACGTCGACGGCGACGCTCGACTTGGCTGGCGCGTCCTTGTCGAAGGTGAACGAGCCGTCGACGTCTTCGAAGCGGCCGATGAGGTTCGAAAAGCCCATGTGCGAGACCTTGAAGCCGACGTAGGAGTGGGTCGGGTCGATCTTGTAGGTGTCGGCGGCCAGCGCAGGTGCCGACACGGTCGAGAGGGCGAGGGCCGCGAAAGCGAGCGAACGGATTGTCTTGTTCATGTGATACTCCGATGGATTGGATGGGGTAGGTTTCAGCGACCGAGCATGCGGACAAGAACCCTGTCCCGGTCGAGGAAATGGTGTTTAAGAGCGGCCCCGGCATGCAGGGCCGTCATGGCGGCAAGCGTGTAGGCGCTCCACAGGTGAACGATGCCGGCGAGACTCGTATACTTGCCGATCCGCACGACAGACGGAACTTCGACAAGGCCGAAGAGGTGGACGGCGCTGCCACCGCCCGTGGCGATCAGATAGCCCGAGACGAACAGGGTCGCGAGCAGCAGGTACAGCACGCCATGGACGGCCTTCGCCGCCGTGGCTTCCCATGGCTTGCCGATCTCTTCCGGCGAGGCGTTGATGCCCTTCCATGCGAGCCGTCCGAGGACAAGCGCCGCGAACATGACGCCGACGGCCTTGTGATATTCCGGAGCCGTGTGATACCAGCTGCTGGCGTAGGACAGCGATGTCATCCAGAGGCCCGAGGCGAACATTCCCACGGCCAAAGCCGCGCTTGTCCAGTGGAAGGCCATGGCGACCAAGCCATAGCCGGTTTCCGTGTTCTTGAATTTCATCGAGTCCCCGCTTTGTTGCCCTTCAACAAATAGAAGACTTCGCTGTTCAATGAAAGACGGCATTCGTTCACAGACCGTTCACCGTTTCGAGAACGACCGGTGATGGCCTTGGTCATGGAGATGGGAGGAAGCCGCGGCCGTTGGAGACGATGTCATGGAGCTCGATCTTCCTGTCCAGCCAGTTCCTGACGGTGGAGCCGAACCACTTGGCGACCGCTTCTTTGTGGAAATGCCGCGACCCCACGTAGTAAGCGCCACCCAGACGTTCCCACAGCTCCACCGATCGCATGACGAGGTCTTCGTCTCCGGAAGACGCGGTGCCGACGGCCCGCATCGAACTGACCGTGCGACGCAGAGCGTTCCACAGGTCGATGTCGTCTGGATCGGACGCCATGAGCGTTTCGTCGTCGTTTCGCCATGCGTCCCGTGAAATGTAGTAGGCGATGCCGCGCGCGACCATGTCGGCGTATTTCATGAACCCGATGTCGTCGAAGTCGGTGGCGAACAGTTTAGGATCGAGGACATCGATTGTTCCGCGCGCAAACCCCTTGATCCGATCGTCCCTGTCGGCGACCACTCCCCACTCGGACCGCACCCTGTCAGGGTCTCTGGCCGAAATGTAAATCTCGTCCAGTTTTCGCATCTCGTTCTGATCCGAAAAGGTCAGGTCGATCCCGAGGTGAAGGTGGCTGCTGTCCGCAAGACGGTAGCATGGCTCTCCGCATCTTATCCAAAGGCGGTTCCCGCATACCAGCAGCGCGTCGGTCAGCCGAGCGACTTCCTCCTCGCACCTCGACACGTCGTCTGCGTCAAGAAACTCGAAGGTCGATACCTCTGAAAACGGGACGTATCGCCGTTCCTTGTTGCGTCCACTGCCTTTGACAGGCCACGTGAGGTCGCTGTATTCGAGACTGTTCCTCTGTTCGTCGTCCATCAGCTTGAAGTATGTGCGACGCAGGTAGTTGTTTTCGAGCATCCACTTGGCGAACTCGTCTCTCCCTCCTTCGACGGCGCAGATCGGTCGGTAGAAGGAAACGCCATCATGCCTGACGTCCACGGTATCGCCGTTCAAGTGATTCACACGGGCGACGACCGGGAACTCGCTGTCGACGACGATCTTTAGGCGGGCCAGCGTCTCGAAATGGCAGATGACCTGCTTCTGCGACGCGCATCTCGGCGGCTTGGCCTTGACGACGGCTGGGAATGCGAGTTCGACGATCAAAATCCAAGACTCCGTTTCAGGCCTGTTTATCGGCAAGTTGACGAAATGGCAACAACTAGGCCGGGACGGATGGCATCGCCATTCCCGGAATTTCAGATCGTCGGCCTTCGCTCGGCTATGTTGCCGGGTGCGGGCGTTACGTCACGTCCGCACCAGACATCCAGAATATCTCTTAGCGAGGGAACCTGGTCGTCGAAATCCATGTCGGATGCAAGACCTGGGTTGTTGTCGAGCACTTCAATGAAGTTTTCCAAAGCCGCAGCCAGACTGTCGTCCACTTTGTCGTACGGTGTCCGATAGGCCAGCGCGTCGCGAAGCTGGCACGCCGCCAGCAGCGGTCCCCGCGGGAACTTTTGAATCTCTCCCCGCTCGCTACGGGCGAACTTGTTGAGCTGCGTCTCGATCTTGAGGACGCCGACCCGGGACGCACGGTCTAGTTCCATGTCCCGGTAGTCATGCCGCAGCGCTTCCGGCAAAAGAACCTCGATGGTACCGTCCAACACCAGCTCTTTGCGGCCCTCGCGACCCAGCCTTAGAGCAGCCTCCCTCATGCCATCGATATCGGTCGCGGAGAAATAGCGGCTGCTCAAATTGAACCAGTCGTAATCTCGCCAATGCCCATGCTTGGTGCCATTGTCATAGATGTCGCTGAACTGCGCCGATGCGTGACCCGAGAACAGGCTGAGTTTGTACACGGGCTCCGGGGTCGCCTGCCAACACTGACCGTCGATCATGATGAGTTCAGAAATCCGCTTCGTGGCCTTTTCTTTCCAAAGATCGATGCTCGCGCGCGACGTCTCGGTTTCGACGATCTCGGTCGCGCTGGACACGGCCTTGTCTATCACGTCGCGCGGTATGGCTCTCGAAATCAGGACGCCATGCAACCTCTCCGGGCGCGTCTCGCTCGCGTCCTTGTTGTGCGTGGCGGCGTGGATTTCTTCGGCCATGGCACCGAACAGAGGATGTCCCCTGTTGAGGAACGCCGCCAGCGGATTGAACTCGGTGTCCTTGGCGATCTTTTCCGGTGTCTCGGGAAGGCGCGTGTAGAGCACGCCGTCGTGCAGCCGGAACTCCGTCGTGGTTTCGTGCTGGGAGACGACCAATCCCACGGGAGCGTGTTCGGATGTGGTCTCGCGGACCTCGAACTCGTCTTCCGGCAGGCACAATATGAGTTTGTCGCTCGACATGCGCTTTACGCGTCCGTGGATCAGGGCAGGGTATCTCGTGCGAATTTTCACTTGCTAACTCCCGGTATCTGCATCGGCACCATGCTCTCCAGGGACACTTCCCTGGAGAGCCAGTCGTCGTAAATTTCGTTGATCTCGGCGAGGTCCATCTTCACGAGGTATTGATGCCCTCTCGGCACGAGGACGTTCAGCATGTCCACCACCGTCTGCATCGATTGCTCCTGCCCGAGCGTGATCCCGGTCCGCGCGTCCATCCCCGCGACCATGTCCCTGGCCTCGTAGAAGGCGTTCATCAGGTCCTTCGGCGCTGACAGGAACATCTCAACCCCGCGGCCATGGGCGATTTTCCTGAACGCGTCCGCCATATCGTATATCAGGAGGCGGGAGACCCGCTCGAACTCATGCGCATCGAAGTCGACAAGCGGCAGGTCGGCGGAACGCAGGTCGATGCGCGGAAAATTGCGATCGTCCTCGAATCCCGCGACGGCCGCGGCGCGGCGGCCGTATCTGTAGGCGCGTTCGCGGTCGAGCGCGGAGAAGTTCCTTCCCCCCGCACGGAAGTCGTTCCAGCGCGAACTGTCCATCAGTCCGTCCCGCAACTTTTTGAAGAACCCGGATGTCCTCGTGGTCAGGCCGGGGGCCATTGAAGGCGTGACCGTGTAGCAAGGTTCGGGTGATTCCTTCCAGACGCTGTCGCCAATGACCGCAAAACTTGCAGCATGGCGCTGGACCCGGTCGCTCCACACCCGCGCGCGCTCGTCGTCCAAATGGCGCGCTGCCAGCTTTCCCGCCTCCACCATCTGGTTCCAGGCGTCCATCGCGTCTTTTCCGACACCGCCGTTCCAGCAGAGGCCGCCGATGACGATAAACGCTTTCTGCGGAAAGATGTGCATTCCGTCCCCGAAACCGAACTCCTTGCGCATGAGTTCGAGGGAAGGAAGGATCAGGCTTCCCCGTTTTTCGATGTTGTCGATCTCGATGCCACCGAATTCCTCCGGCACGATGCCCGTATCTACGAGCAGCCTCTCGTCGTGAACTCGGAACTCCGTTCCGGCTTTTTCCCCGAAAATCTGGTCGACGTCGCTGACGCGGATCGCGACGGGCGCATCCTTGGCGTCGATTTCCGGAATCTCGACTTCGCCCTCGACGAAAGCGAGAACGGTCTTCGGCTCCTTGTGTCTCGGAAGTTCGGCATCGAAGGCGACGGGATACTTGATGGTTCTCTTCATCGGCGCATGGACCTCTCTTCACCGAAGCCTAAGTCGACGGCGCGGTCTCCCCAGTCTTCCAGATGCCTGCGGATCGAAGGCCTGTCCCTGTCGAGGATGAGGTCGGCGTCCGCGGCGCATGCCTCGACGCTGTCGAGCATCTCCGCAATGCGGTCTTCCACTTCTTCTGGAACGCCGGCGAATGGGTCGTACCCCTCGGTGAACGTCATGAGCTCCGTCCACGCAGCTGCGCATCGCGTCGACGGGAGACGGAGATTGTCGTTGGAACCGCGGCTCCTCTTTGAGATGGTTTCCGCGACCGTCTCGGCAAGCAGTCTGGCACAGCGATCGATCTCGAGCGCCGCGATGTTGGCGGACAGCGCCTCGGGGATGATGACTTCGATCGGCGTCACCGGCCTGGCGTATTGGGTCATCTGTTCGACGACATCGGCATGGTCTGCCGCGGAAAAGACCCTATTGTCCAAGTGATTCCACCACGTCCTCTCAGGCGAGGTATCGTCATTTCTGACGTAGCTTTCGACGTTGCCGATCATCAGGTGGCCAATCCCTTCCGGAAGCATCTGGGCCACGTAGCAAGGCTCGTGCGTCTCGGCCCACACGTGTCCGTCCATCACCCGAAAAGCATTGAAGGCTTCCTGCGTCATGCGTTCGTATCTGGCGAGCCTTTGGTCCGGATTGCCGACAAGAAACTGCATGTGCTTGATCTCGGGAAGCTTCCTCTGCCATTCGCCCCAAAGGTCGAGGTTGGGAGAATGCTCGACGATGTCCCGCACGTCCTGCCACTCCGAATTCATTCCGCTCTTGAGGAGATGCAACGCGCTTTTCGGCCAGAACTTGTCCTCGGCATAGTCGTTGATGTTTTTCACGTCGCGGTACATCCCGCGGACGATATGGCCCGTCACATAGTTGCCGCGCCGGCTGTCGATGAACTGCCGTTGGTGCCTTTCGATGAAACGGTCGACGTCGGTGTGGCAGGAGCGGTAGAGTTTGCCGCCGGCGAACCTGTATTCGGTTTTCGATGTCCCGTGCTCGGTCACGATGGCGACCGGGAACTCCGAAGGAGACACCTCCGCGAGATCGACGACCGTATCGAAGGCACAGACCGCGATTTTCGGGTTCTTGTGTTTCGGCGGCCTTGCGGCCATGAGCGCCGGGAATTTCACGTTTCTGCGCATGTCGTCTTCCGTTCCGCGAATTCAGCCACCATAGCCCCGGTGGCCGCCAGGGACAAAGCCTAACGTTGCAGGCCGAACGGCGTGCCGTTCGACGCCCGGCGGACGGTCTCCAGATTGATTGGCCGGTCCGCCCATCGCTCCAGGCCACGGGCGATCGATCGGCTGAAAACATCGCACCTCAGCCCACTGACGGTGAGGGGCTTTTCCAAGCGGCTTATGACGTCGAGGATGTGTTCTAGAGCGCTCTCCGTGTGTCCTTGCCACGCTTCCTCTTTAAGCGCGATGTCGAGTTGATGCAGGGCCCCGATGAACGGTTCTGGTGCCTTCTTTTTCCATTCCGCCGGCTTGCTCGGCACGCGCATGGCGGACGTGCCGAGATAGGAGACGCGATCGGCGAGTCGCCGGAACTCGGGCGTCTCGAACTCGAACGCAAACGCGGATGGATCGTACAGCTTGATCCCCACGATGTCCGACACGAGGTTCGGCCAACCTCCTATTTCGATCGCCCGCTCCTTGCGATGCCGCTCCAGGAAGGACTGTGCAGCCTCCCAGTCTGTGATTGGAAAACAGACATCTTCGATGTCCCGCCAGTACAATTTCTGACCGAATGCGGACGGACGCGGTCTATCCCCAGCCTCGGAATAGAACGAGGCGTCGCCTTGTGTGAGGTAGGACTTTGTACGACCGGGAACGATGGCGACGCAAGGATCGGGAACCCTGATCCATACGCGCTGGTCGCAAACGATAACGTTTCCCAAGGCCGTATCGGCCATCCGACGCCAGTGCTCCATGTCGCCCTGACCGTCTACTGAAACCCGTTGCTCCTCCGATGAGGGAATGGCCTGCCATACGTCCCTCTCGGTCTTCTCGAATACATCCGGCAGGCGATGTGCGACGACCTGCGAGAACGCCTGCACGCTCGACAGGCGAAGGCACGTGTCGTTTACCGATCCGCTGGGAAGGGAGGCAAGTTCTGCGTGGGCGCGCTCCATCAAGCGCTTTTCGATCCCCGTCCTTCGGAGAAACCGCATGCTCCCGACGCCCTTCCTCATGTCGGAGATGCGACCGACCTCGGCGTGGAGGTGGCCGTCGAACAGGCGGTATTTCGAGTGTCCCTTGGTCCTCTGGATCACGCCTGCAATCGGCGCTTCGGTGCCAGTGACTTCCCGGACATTCGAGCTGCCTTGTACACGGCAAAGCACGAGCCTTTCCTTCGAGGCCTTTGCCGGCGTCGCCCTGATTGCGGCCGGCAATTCGTATTCGATCAGCATCTCGTCTTGTTCCCGTTCCTGTCGCCACCGACCGCCTATTTCTGAAGTTGAGAACTACGCACGATCTCGTTCACGACTACAGGCCTGTCGTCCCACCTCGCTAGGGTCCGATCGAACGTAGCCATCATTGTGCGAAACTCCGGCTCGACCCTTTGTCGAACGACGTCAACCAGGTGTCTGGCGGCTTCCACGGCGGGCGCAGGATCGTGAAGAAGTCCTTCCGAGACAAGCGTCTTGGACAATGTGTCCCTCGCGACGAGGACTTCGCTTTCTTCCTGAGAGTTTCGTCGGCCTCTTTTCGTTACCTGACTGATCGCTTCAGGAAGGCAGCGGAGATGCCTGACGGTTTCCCTCTCGATGAAGTCCGAGCCAAACACCTCCGGCGACCCAATCTGCGGCGGCCGTATTTCCGTCGCCACGGAGTTGGTTGGAAGCCATCCCTCGATTTGGTTCGGTTCCGCGACCGCGTTCGCGTACTCGGTCGCTGGAAACATCGTCCAGTGGAAGTTTCCTGTAGGCATGTCCAGCGGGTCGCCCAATTCCCACGAGATGCGGCGCACGCCGTTCGGACTATAGAGGTTGGCGATCGCGGGTTCACCGCATTCCTCGTGCCAGATGCCGTCGATCAGGCATAACGAACTTGCCCGCGATACGGCACGAGCAACCGCTTCCTCCGCGGCGTCTGTATCGATCTTGCCGTTCGGAAACGATCTTATAGCAGGCAGGGCCATCACCCCGGCGTAAAGAACCTCATACCCTATAGGTGAATCGATTGCTTCCCTATAGGCCTCCTCGAGGCTATCCGAACTGTTGCCTTTTCTAACGTCGCGGATAATTTTACCCAGGGTATCCTCGACCGCAAAACCCGTGATCGCGGCCGCCGAGGTCGTTGGCTCTCCGAGGCGGCCAAGCCAACGCATCTTGAGGAACCGACCGTCGGTGTGCCTGTATCCCTTCACTGAAGCTTGCGCCAGCTTCGCCTCGTATCCGGTGACCATCAGACGTGGACGGGAGTCTTCAATGACACACACGGTCGGGGCGTCCGATACGCTGTAGTCGGCGATTTCGACCGTCACTTCAACGCCGCAAAGAACCGATTTCCCCTTCAAGGTTGGTATGGCCACAGGTAGGCGCGTCCTTATCCTCATGGTCTCCTTTCTCCCGCCTGGCTGCGCGCCGCCGTCATTTCAAACTTGATTGGCCTGGCGTGCCATTTCTCGATATGCGCCCTGTAGGCTTCCGGCTGGAGCGCAAGCCACCCGAGGCCCTTGCGTTCCGAAATCGATACCAGCCTTTCGAAACAGTCCAGAGCCTCGCCCGCCTCCCGTTCTCCGAACATATCGACAGGGACGTCGAGGAGAGAACGGAGCGCGGCATATGCGCAGAACAGGTCCGTCGGCAGATCGCCCCACGTGACCTTGGGACGCCACCCCCCATTGTACAATTGTTTCGTTGACGCATGTTCGTTTGTGGTTTTGCTCACATGGTGTTCGAGCCGTTCGGCCAATTCTCTGATCTCGACCGCGTTCGCATCTCCGCTTGGTCCCCAAATCGGGTCGTAGGTAAACCGCCCTTCGAATGCCGGGCGATCGGCCGCCTGCGCCATTTGCCGGCAGAAATCCTGGGCGTCCTGCCATCGATCCGCCGAAAAGTGAAAACGCTGCAGGTCCTGCGCATAAGACACCTCGTGCACGACAGATGTCTGCCATCCGGCCGTGTTTCGATACACCAGTACGAGCGGGTCCGGAAACTCCCGCCAGAGACCGCCGTCAATCACCGCCATCCGCCTTGCGCAGTCGGCGAAGAGAACTTCCCATGCGGCGATGTCTTCGAGGCGTGAGTTCGAAGGAAACTCGTCTAAGTGTGTCCATTTGGACGGATCGAAGAAGCCGGTCGGCGGAACCACCATGGATGAACCCGACGTCATGGCGATGTCGGCAAGGACCGATACCGCTCGCTCGACCATGGGAGCAGTCGGATAGGTCAGGGCGCTCTTGCACGCCGCCCTTTTCGATGCGACGCTGACCTGACCGTATAGGACGCCGTCGACAAGCCGATAGGAGCCGGATTGATCACGTCCTTCGTTGCTCCATGAAAACACGACGGGAGCGTCATTGACGTCGACCTCCTCCACCTCGACGACGGCCGTGCGGGTACGAACGTGGTGTCGCTCCAATTGGCGAGAATTGGGGCTGTGCCGGAAAATGACGGGATATCGCAGTTCGACTTTCACGTGGCGACCTTCTGTAAGCGGATCGATCCGCATGACTTCGGGGAACCCTATCGTCCGACAAGGCAATCGGCAAGCGTAACGCGGCTGTTTACCAAGACACAGCAAAAAACAGGAATAAAAGACGTCACGATTGAAACGGATGGATTTCCGCCGATATTATGTTGACACACCAACCGATGGACGTCGCCGATGTCAGCAGAAACCGTATTGCAATTCCAGGGCAACGATCTGGCCATGCGCCATCTGCGTTCCGATTCCTTCAGCACCCTCTATCGCAGCGTGATGAAGTACGTCGAGGACCTCGCCTATTTCCTCGACAAAGATGGCCGGGCACAGTCGAAACTTCTGTCTCCGTCCGCTGCCCGCGATTATGCGGCCCTTACCCGCCAGTTGACGGCAGGCGCGCTTCGCATAGCCAGCGCCATGCTGACCTTGCGGTCGGTGAGGGACGGCGAAATGTCCTTCACCAGCGGCATGGCGGACATCAGAAAACAGCAGATGACGGAATCCCCTTCGGGGTTCACGGGAAGCCTGGACGGCCTGCCGCAGGGCATCCTCGATCTAACCATTGCCTGTGACGCTCTGCGCCTCGAGGTGGTCCGCCTGGTCGATTCCGCGGGCAGCGACGGCCGTTCCGGCATCAATCCCGTCCACGCCGCCCTTGGTCGCATAGGCACGGCCTTCGGAGGCTGACTTTCTGTAGGCCTCGTATGAGGTCTTGATTTTCTTCGATGGCATCTATACGAAGACTCCGAAAGATTGATCTGGAGTCGAGAAAAATGACCACTGAACCCTACGCGCAAGTCGGCACCGCCGAGGATTACGAGCGTCTCGAAGGCATTTGCACCGAACGGGCGATCGCCCAATGGCGGCAGTCGATGAGCCGCGCCGACCTCGATGAAGAGGCACGCGTTCGCGGGGCCATCGAAGCGTACAAGCGGCAGGCGTTCGCAGGCTCCGTCATGCAGGACCACAGGGCGGAACAGGCGTCTTCCAAGCCCATTGTCGCGGTTCAGACCATGCGTCTCTCCGATGGTCTCGCGGATCACTACGTCTCGATCAAAGTCGACGACCGCCAGGTCCACCCGCACGTATTCCGCCAGGAATACAAGGCAGCCTACCATGTCGCCCTCTACGATTGGCTCCTCAACGGAGGGACCGAGCCCGACCTCCTCGCCTTCGACGAGGGTGATTGGCCAGCCCAGACGACCGTTCTGGTGGCCGCCGATCCAACCGACGCATCCACTGGTCCCGGTCTCTCGCAGGCGTTCACCGTGAAGCCTCTCGAATGGGTAGACGAGCCGTCGATGTTCGACGAGGAGGGTCCTACCGCAGCCGAGGCGGTCGGAGCCGGTTACACCTACCGCGCGGAAGTGGAAGGCGGCGAAACACTGGCCGCGCGAAAACTGGAGGCGGAAGGTCGCTACCTCCATAACGTCTTCGACTCCCTAGTCCCTTTGACGCCGGTAACCGATGCGGCGTCCCTCGGCTATGCGGCGATCCACGCCCATACCGTGAGAATGGCGGCACACCGCTCGGAGGAGAACGGCGACGGACATCTTGCTGAGCAGCTTCGCAACGCGATGCGATTCATCGAACACGTCGCGGCGAAGCATCCCGAAACAATCTGAACGTTCGGCCGCCATTCCTGCGACGGGGCCGGCGGCTATTGCCGTCCGCCCCGTCGCAGGAATGGATTTGTGGCTTGCCTTGTACGGGGCGAGGCTTTCTCCATCAGAGGAGAAGGAACATGACCACCAAAATTATTCTGCGGCAACACGCCGTTATCCCGAGGTCCCTCAACATGGCGGCCCTCGCTATCGATCCCGTGACAGCATCCGCTACCCTCGGAATGAGCGCCGACGATGCCGCCGCCGTCATGGCCGACCTTTCGAACGCGAGCTTCGAAAACGTACAGCGCCTAGTCGCTACCAAGGGCTTGACCCTGACGCTCGTACCCGCTGCGATGGCGCAGATGGTGAAAGAAGACCGCACCCCAGCGGGTCAGACCCCGAAGGTTCAGGCCGAAAAAGCGGGGAAGGCGCTGCCCGCAATCGTATCCACGTTCGGCCAGGCCGCGTCGGCGGCACGCATGGCGGCCAACGACTGGGCGGCCTACCAGTCCGTGGGCGCTCCGATCACGGTCGACACGAGCCTGCGGGCGCTTTCCGAGGCGGCAGCGACGGCCCGTATGGCGCTGGCGATCGTTTCCGAGAACTCGGCCTACGCCAACTGCGCGCGCGTCCTTCCCGCAATGCGTGGCGAGCGCAAGAAATCTGCTCACGCCAAGTTCTTCGACGGGCTTGCGAGGATCGCTACGTCGGAGGGCGCTGACGGGTTCCGCTCCAGGCCAGACCTCCACCTTTCCGCACTCTTCGACCGAATGCGCAACGCAGGAGCTGCGATGCGGATCACATTGCCGGGCGGGGAAGAATACGAGGCCTATACATCAGAAGACATTGGTGCGGCCGTCGGCATTCTGATGAGCCGGATTGACCGCAAACGGACAGCGAAAGAGCTCTGCCTCACGCTTCCGATGTACGACGCATTGGAGACACATCCGGCTGGCCACAGGACCACGACGCTCCTCGGCTTCCTCGAGAAGGTCGGAGCCAAGGTCTCGGCCGTCAGGTCCGAGCGCAAGCTCGGCTGGGCGACGGCCGAAGAGGTCAGGCCAGCGCTGCTTCGAGCATGACCCTCGCTTCGTCGGAGCTGATGCTCGTCCGATGCGTCACTCCGGTCGGAGTCTTCTGATAATAGTCGAGGCCGGTGGAAGCGGTCATTGCGGCCTCGACCATCTCTTCGCTCACCTTCGGCGCGGCCTTCGCGTCGAGGAGCAACTGGATCGGACGCGCCTGCATCAGCAGCACCGACTTGATGTTCTCGTAGGCGAGGCGCTGCCGCGAGAACTTCTTGCGCGCTTTCTTGAGCATCGGCAGCACGAACTGGAACACGAAGTCGAGATAGGCCTGCTGCTTTGCCAGCGACCAGTCGGCCGAATGCATCGAGTGGATGTTGTGGGCGCGGTCGACGCCCTTCACGATCGAGGCGATCTCGTTCAACGCCATGCGCGCGTAGTAGACGTCGTCCGGAATTCTCACTCCGTCCTTCTTTTTCGTGAGCAGTTCGACGGCGTCGCGCACCCGCTTGCCGAACATGCGTTCGATGTCGTCGTACGTGACCGGATAATCCTCGCAGACGTCGTGCAGGAACACCGCCGCGAGGGTCTCTTCAGGATAGAGCAGCAGCGGCGTGATCGACAGCACGTAGAGCGCGATGAACATCTGGTGAGAGAATTCCGGGCTGACCCCGTCCTTTCTTTTGCCCGAGTGGTACGACATCGCGAATTCCATCGCCTCGATGGCGAGATGGTAGTCCTTGCCCTGAAGGAAAGACCTCATCGTGTTCACCTGCTTGGCGTACTCGGCTTGCGTGGTGGTCATTGCAAGACTCCGTGTCTTATATTTCGATGCCGCCATTAGACAATATAAGACGTCGAATTGCCAGCGGATTCGCGACAACCAATCGCTAATTTATCCCGGTCACGCTGGCTTCGTCAGCATTCTGTTAATCAAATTGCGACGAAATCGCCACATCTGGGGTCCATAATTGCAGAAAAGTGCGGTGTCACCAATTTTTCACGGGTGCCGCTATTGCCAACACTTCGGAAATATGGATTAAAGGCTCTCGAAATGAAACCGCAGATGTTTTTCGGGTTTTCCCGATTCGCGTCTCGGTACATGCATGAATCCCGTCGATTGGTCGATGGGGCAGTTTCTTCGCAGAATGGAAGTGGACACGAATGCCTACTTACAAATACTTCAACTGGGCCTTTGCCTTTACGGCTGTTGGTCTCGCTCTCGGTGCCCTGCTTGGCTATAACTCCACCGGTACTTTGGCCGGTGCGGGTCAGGTGTTCTTCATCTGCGCCGTTCTCGCCGTCCTGGAAATCTCGCTGTCCTTCGACAACGCCATCGTCAACGCGACGAAGCTCAAGGACATGACCCCCAAGTGGCAGCACCGCTTCCTGACCTGGGGGATCATCATCGCCGTCTTCGGCATGCGTATCGTCTTCCCTCTCGTCATCGTCGCCATCGCCGCCCACCTCGGTCCGATCTCGGCCGTCACGCTGGCGATCAACGAGCCCGCTGAATATGCCCGTATCTTGACGGGTGCGCATGTCAGCATCGCGGCCTTCGGCGGCACCTTCCTCATGATGGTCGGCCTGTCGTTCTTCTTCGAAGAGGAAAAGGACGTCCATTGGGTTCATTGGATCGAGAGCAACCTCGCCCGCGTCGCCGGTGTCAAGGGTGTCGAGATCGGCGTGACCCTCGTTGCGATCCTCTCCATGTACTCGCTCCTTCCGGAAGAAGAAGCAGGCGTGTTCTTCTACTCGGCGATCTGGGGCCTCCTGACCTTCATCGGCGTCGAAATCCTCGGTAGCGTCCTCGACGCGAGCCAGGAGACCATGTCCGTCGCTGCAAAGGGTGGTCTGGGCGCGTTCCTCTACCTCGAAGTCCTCGACGCCAGCTTCTCGTTCGACGGCGTCATCGGTGCCTTCGCGCTGTCGCAGAACCTCTTCGTCATCGCCATCGGTCTCGGCATCGGTGCCATGTACGTCCGCTCGATGACCATCATGCTGGTCGACAAGGGTACGCTCGCCGAATACCGCTTCCTCGAACACGGTGCGTTCTACGCGATCCTGGTTCTGGCAGGCATCATGTACGCCCAGACGCTGACCCACATCCCGGAAGTCATCGTCGGCCTCTTCGGCGCTGCCCTCATCGGCCTTTCGGTCTGGTCCTCCGTCCGCTGGAAGAAGGCCAACCCCGAGACGGAAGAAGCGGGAACCGCTGCCGCCGCCGAGTAATCCTGACAGCTCAACCATCAGAACGGCCCCCGGAACGATCCGGGGGCCGTTTCCGTTTGGCTTGCCGGTTGCTCTGCCCCGTGGCAATCCTTGACGATCAAAATGGAGCGATCCAATGTCCAGCCACCGCGAACCGCACGACGCCTTCCTCGATGCCTTTACAGGGCGTGATACGGCCACCAGCAGGTCGGTTTTCGACCATACCTTCGACCGATTCCTCTCGATGATCTACGGCGGCGCGACAGTCGAGACTTTCGAAGTGTCCGACGAAGCACCGGAGCCTCTTATCTTGGACAGGAAGGCCCTCGACTGGACGGACTTCCGGCGTGTCCCCGGAACGGACTACGTCACGGCCGAGAAGCAAGGCGCGATCGTGGCCTTCCGCCGCAAGCCGTTCGTCCAGCGCGTCGCCGAAGCGGTGGAGCTTTTCTCCGGCGGTACGACTGACGTTGATGTTGTCGCAGTCGTCCATAACGGAAGATTCCTCATCTCTCCCGCCGCCGAGACCCCCGACCTCGTGGATGCACTGATTGAACGTCACCTGTCATCATTTAACGGGTTCATAGGGACGGGCGTGAAAGCCGACCGGTCTGAGGTCGACGTCTTGCTTCGCGCGCATCGACGGGCAGTCGGTGCCGCCATCGAAATCGGCCTCCCGGTTTCGAAACACGTCCAGGCCGACTACCAATCCGAAGCGGAGATGGATCGGATTGCCATAGTCCCAGGTGACCGCCAGATGTTCGTGCGCTTTAATCCTGCGATAAACGGGGCGAGGTGCTGACCGACAATCGTCTTTTCGCAGCAGTCCTATAGAACGATAAACGCCCCGATCTCAAAAGACCGGGGCGTTTATCGTTCGCGTCGACAATGCGTCAGTTGTTCAAGGTCAGGACCCAGGTCTTGGTGAGCGTACCGTCCGGAGATGGATCGCCATCATCCACAGCTGTCATGGTGATGGTGAAGGTTGTACCGTTCGGATACGACCCTGCCGGAACCGTCCCGGTGATTACACCGGATGGGGCCATGACGAGTGGAGACGGCAAGCCAACGGCCGACCACGTAACATTGCCCACGAAAGTCTCAGCGCTTGGGGCGGGCTTTGGCAAGGTGGCGCTTGGAATCATTCTCATGGTCTTGTTGGCGTAATTGAAGGCGAATGGCCTACGCACCTGGTAAGACATGGTGAACGGCACCGTCCGCCCAAACTCGTCCTGCGCCGTCGTGGTAACCGTTCTGTCGGTTCCGTACAGGTCCCACCAGCTGATGTTCGCCGGCGTCAGGATGTATGAGCCGGTAGCGGAATCGAATCCGACTGCGACTGCTGTACCGGTGAACGTCAGGTTTCCGATCGAATTCAAGACGACAACGGGGTCACTCGTGAATCCCTTGTTCGAACGCACGAGATAGTAGTTCTTCTGCGCCGGATCGACCTGCAATGGAGCGCTCGGAGCCACGCCCAGCCAGAAGGCCGTGGTCTTGTCGCTTTTCCCGTCGACAGACGTCACGGTCATAACCGCATCGCGGATGATGAAAGCGCTAGTCGGCGTTCCGCTGATTTCTCCAGTCTTTGTGTTGAGCGACAAACCATACTGAGAGAGGTCGTAATTCAGGCTGTAGACGGTGTCTGGATAATTCCACACCGTTCCATCTGGCTTGCTCACGGTCGGTACGAACGGCGATATAGCAACTCCTTCCGTCCCGAGAACAAGCTTCTTGTTGGCGACGTCGGCGATGTCGGGAACCATATTGGTGAAGGAAACGGTTCCGGTCGCCTTCCAGCCATCCCAGCTATCCGTGACGGACGCCGTGAACGACTGTCCCGCGGCGGTCGGCAAGGTCGCGGTAACCGCGCCGGTGTTCGCGTCGATAGACACATAGTCAGGCGCGTTTTGCAACGCGAACGACAGTGTGCCTCTACCTCCACCAACCGTCGGAGTGGCGGATGTCGCAGGCGAGTTCGAAACGAATGTCGTCGTCGAGTATCCCAAGGTCAATGCCGCGACGAAATCCTTGTCGAACGAGAAGGAGGTCGTCCTCGCAAATTCGTCGGTGATATTGGTCGTCAGGGTCGCGGGCTTGTTCACCCACGTGGCGCTCTGACCTGTCGCCGCGTTGCTCCAAACCCCGGTCGTTGTATTCCATGTGGTAGCGGCGGACGGCTTCGAGAACGTCAGGTTTCCGATAGCGTTGTCAACGACGATCGGATCGGTTGCGAAGTCTTTGTTCAGCCGCAACAGATAAGACTTCTTTTGCGTTGAAGCGACCTGCATAGCCGCAGATGGAGCCGCGCCGATCCAAAATGCAGCCGTTTTAGCCGACCCCGTGGCGGACGTCACCGTGATGACGAAATCGCGGATGATGAACGGAGCGGTCGGCGTCCCGGAAATGGTTCCCGTGCTCTTGTTCAACGTCAGGCCGTACTGGGCGAGATCGTAGTTGGTCGTGAATTCGCCGTAGACCCACTTCTTGGTCGTTCCTTTCTCGACGGCAGCAGGAGTCCACGCCGTGATCTGGCTTCCCTGCGTGCCGAGGATCAGCTTGTTGCCCGTCACGTTGGAGATCGCGGGAACGGCGGTCGTCGGGGCGATCGTGAAGGCGAACGCATTCGAGACCTGGCTGTCTGTATAGGTCACCCCGTTGATGTCGAAGGTGTCGACCGCCTTGATCGTCAGGCCTGGATAGGTTCCGACGGAAGCCGTAACGCGATTGACGAGACTGCCCGAAGACATGTCGTAGCCGGTGATCTCTCCCGTGTTCGGGTTCACTGCGAAGCCATCAGGCCAGTTGCCGCTACCCTTTTCATACGTCACCTTGCCGAGGAAGTAGGCGGTGTCGATGGTGCGGTTTAGGGCCGAACCCTGTGTGGCAGCGACGTTGACGGGAACGGTGATCCTGAGATCAGGGATGACCGAAACCTTGACCGGCTTGGAGGTGACGCGGTTCGTCTTGTCGGTAACGTAGACGTCGAAGTTCCTGTCACCGAGCTGATCGAACTGCCCCGTGACGAGGCCGGTCGATCCATCGAGGCTGAGCTGCGTCGCGAGGTCGCCGGTGATGTCATGCGAGTAGAACGTGACCTTGCCGTAGGTGTTGGTCGCGGTCGCCTGCATCTGGAACGGATATCCGGCCTTTGTCGTGATGTCGGAGACCTTCAGGTCGATATCGCCACTTGGCTCCGCTACCTTGAAGACCAGCGCGATGGACGCCTGCGCGCCGACGCTGTCGGTAGCCGATACCGTGACGCCCGGGTAGTCGCCGACCACGTCCGAGATGCCTGAGAACACAACGCCGCCGTCCTTGATCACATAGGTGACGTTCGGGGGCAGGCCGGCGTCGCCTGTGACCTTCCAGTCCTTGGCTGGAATGGTCGTGCCGTAGGCGGCGTTGGAGGCCGTGACGGTCGTATCGGCGTCGCTGACGTTGACGATCATGACGACCGGGTTTTCAGGAACCTTGAGGGCGAACGCCTGGCGGTCGCCGACGACGAACTCGACGGGTGTCGATGACGCAGGGCGGCCGGCCGCATCGACGAGCTTCCAGCTATTGCCGGAGAACGTCCCCTTGGCTGTCGGGTATCCGGTATAGGAAAGCGACAGCGCACCCTTCGCAGGCTGGACACCCGCGGGGAGGTTGGAGGCAACGGCCGTCCATGTGACCGGTCGGCCGTAGGCAGCGTTCTGGACCGACGTCACGATCGACGGCTTGGTCGTGTACTGCGAAAGCGTTTCGGTTTCCGCCGAATTGGAAACGATCATGTCGTCCGCAGGCGAGACGGTGAAGGTGATGTCCTCGGACACTGCGTTGTTGTAGTCCTTCTGCGAAGGAACCGAGCGCACGTAACCTTCTGCGTGGTCGTCGTGTGCGGTCAGGTTCGCCGTGAACACGCCTGTCTTCGACGGGATACCCTTGAGGGTCGCGGCGAACTTGTCGAACACCAGCGCGTCCAGCGGCAGGTAGTCGTCCGTGGAGGTTCCCTTGAGCGCGGTCGGGCTTCCGTTTACCCGATAGCCCGTGACTATTCCGGCCTGATTGACCTCGATCTCGTAGCCGTCCCTGTCAATGGTCCACGCGTATCCGACAAGTGCGTCGTTGACGTCGAATACCTTGTTGACGAGCGTCCCAGGCAGATCGCCCGAAATGCCGTAGGTAATTTTGCCTAGTACGAAGACCGGATCAGGCGAGAAGGCAGCGTCGATGGCACCGCCCTGAGCGGCCGAATATTGCTTGCCGACGACCGAGCGGGCCGCGACGGGTACCGATACCTGCAGCGGCTTGACGACGTTGAACGTGTAGACCAGCGGGTTCGTGAACTTGCGGTCATGTGCGTCTTTGACGTTGACAGCGATCTGGTACGCCCCCGTTATCGCGTCGAAATAGCCGGCGTCGTTGAATGCACCTGTCAGGGATTCGAAACCGGGAGCGACGGTCGATGGGAGGGCTGCGGGGTTCGTCGAATAGATCAGCGGTCGGATTTCGTTGCTGATGTCGATGGCAGGAATCTTGAACGGCTCCTCCAGCCTCAGCTTGATCGTCTTCGGCCTTTCGGAATACTGCGGCGTGCCGTTGAGCGTCGACTTGATCGTCAGCGAGTACGGCTGCACGGCTTTGCGTTGCTCGCTGTCGCTGACATCGACGATCGCCGTCCAAATTCCCAGTTTGTCCAGGGGGCCGGGGATACCCGTGACCTCGCCGTTCAGCGTGCCGATGTCCATCGAGCTTGGGAAGCCGTCCGTGATCAACTGAGCCCTGTTGGTGAACGAATAGGCCAGCGGCGGCACGTTCGACCCCTTGACCGTCGGCAGCGCCGCCGATCGGTGATCGTAGGTGTAGCTGCCGTCCTCGTTGCGCCTCATGTAGTATGTCGCCGTGTCCGGCTTGTACTCCAAGGTCATCGGGACCGGCTTCACGACGTTGATCGTGAACGGTGCCGTGCGCGACACCAGGCGCTCGTTGTTGGCTCCGACCGATACCGCCTTGAGGACGACGTTGGATATAACCGTGTTCTCGGCTGCGTCCGTGCGGCCTGTGATGTTGCCGTTGGTCGCGTTTACAGCCAGGCCATAGGCGGAAATGTCTGTGCCGTTGGCGGTATCGACGCTCCAGGTCGGCGCGTTCCAGAAGCCGTTGACCATCGTTCCGGCGATCTGCGGTGCAACCGTCGCCGCTTGGGAAAGGCGCGGCAGATCGAAGGCGGGCCGGTCGGTTTTCACCGTCGGATAGTCCCTGACCTCGAGAGGCAGGACCATCGTTCCCTGACGCTTCTTGCCGTCTTCGAAGGTAACCGTGATGTCGCCCTTGTACTCCGCTGTCGGAACGCCGTAGATGACGCCGTTCGCGGCGTCGAATTTCAGCCCCGCCGGAGCGGCAGGGTCGATCGAGACGAACTTCAAGGCCGACGCTCCGCCGATGATCGTGTTCTTGACGTCGACGTAGCTGGCGAGGTTGGCGATATTGATGCTCGATACCTGGGTTTCACCGATGGCGAGGTTGCCGTTGACCGATCCCTTCCAGGCTCCTGCTGGAACAGTGGCGGACGGTGGCAGCCAGTCGGTGACATGGACATCGAATTCGTCGGACGTGACCGTCGAGTTTTCGCTGTCGGTCGCGGTGATCGAGAACTTGCCGTAGTCGTTGATCAGGCTGTAGTCGATGTTGGCATCGACCCACATCTCGCCCGTGTCCTTGTCGAAATGAAGCCACGACGGAATGCCGTTGCCGGACACGTCGTTCAGGGTCCATTCGATCTTGAAATTGGCCGCGCCTTCCGGCTGCTCGACCGTGACAGGTTGAACTTTCTGGTCGCCGGGCATCTCGACGGTGAACGAAGGCTCCGTCAGCGTCTTGACCTTGATGTCTTCGCGCGGATCGACAACGACGTTGAAGTCCAGCGTCGTGTCCTTGTCGCCGGAATAGTCCGACATGGTCACGGTGAGCGGTCCGTAAGTGCCTTCCTTCGCGGCCGTCATGCCGTTCAGGTCGCCGTTGCTTGCCAGCGCTATGTCGAGCGGCAGCGCCTGTGCGTTGTTCATGACGAACTTCGGCTGGGCCACAGGATCGTCGACGTCGGGAATTACGGTCGCGATGTCGTAGTCGAAGGTGTGCCATGTCTTCGATTTCGCGAGGCGCTGGATGTGGATAGTCGGGGCGTCGTAAATGTCGAGAGGGCCGTGCGCCGTGATCTTGGCAGCGCCGGTCGCGGTGTTGCCGTCTCCGTTCGTTGAGGAGAACGGGATCACGATGTCTCCCGCCGCCGTCGGAATTCCGCTCACGGTCAAAACATTTTCGTTCCGGGTCGGAGACGGCGTCACCGAGGAGGCGGAAAGTGTCGCCGGGGGAGCCATTGCCGTGTCGAAGTTCGGAATGCCGCCCGTGACCTCCATGCGGCCGGTGTAAGACTTTCCGACGCGGACGTGCATGTCCTGCAACGCCGTCTTGTCCTTGATGGTGAACGCGCCGTTGGTCGAGATGACGTAATAATTGCACTGCGCGCTGAGCTGCTGCCCCGTGGAGGTCGTCTGGTTGACGGTGACGACGACGATACGGGAAGGCTCCGCCGTCTTGGGCGTGCCGATCACTTCACCGGTAGTCGTGTCAAGCTTCAGTCCGTCAGGGAAGACACCGGAGGCGAGCGCATATGAAACGGTGCCGTCAACGGGACCGTAGATGTTCCCGATCTTGCGTTTGTAGGCCTGATCCGTACTGAAATAGAGCGCCGAATACGGCTGCTGGCTCGTGCATTCCGGGGTCGGGTCGCTGGTTCCGAAGGTAAACCAGTTAGATTCTCCGACGGTTCCGTCGGTGTCAGTCGCCTTCCACTTCACTTTCGCCGTCTCGTAGGGGTTCTTCACCTGACCGTAGACGTTGAGCGCCAAAGGCTTGAAGTTCGGCTTAACCGTTCCAGGATACACTTCGCCGTTGTCGAGGACGATCTGGTACAGAACCTTGCTCGGGTCGGAAATCGCATGGTTGATCGGCGTCGGTCCGAAATTGAACGTGTAGCCAGCGGGGCTCGTTTTGGGGCTCGGCAGCGGAACGATGTTGTCGGCGACCGTCGGGAACGTCGGACCGTCTTCGACGATATAGGTTCCCCAGAACGTCACGATCGTCTCGTGCATGTAGTTCTGACCGTAGATGCGATAGTTGTAGTTGCCCTTCGCCGTCGGCGCGCCTTCGAAGTAGGGGCCGCTGTTGGTGACCCCTGGAGGGGGCGGAAGCTGCTTGGACGCGACCCAATAGTCGACCGTCATTCCTGCCGGGATCGCCAGTTCAGCGAGCTTGTATTTGCCCGTGTGGGCGTAGATGTCCGCCTTGACCGGAACGCCCTGGACGACCTCGATGTCGAAAGTCACGCGCGCGGTGGCGACGGTCTGCCCGTTGGCGTCGACACCGACCATGTCGGCCGAAAGGCCGGATGTCGGCTCTGTGGGGGTTCCCTCGAACGTACGGGTGGCCTTGTTGAAGGTGATGCCGGCCGGCAGGGAGAATCCGTCGACGACGCGCCAGTCGTCGTCCTGCCATTCGGGCTTGAGCGGCAGTATTTCCGAGAACGGGAAATCGACCCCACCGATGTAGAAGGCGACGACGTCTTTCGATTGCGGGTCGGGAGTGGTGACGGTCGTAGCCACCTCGTCCTTGTATCTATAGAAGAATTCTCCCGGATTGCCGTTCATGCCGGCTCCCGCGGGGAGCGCTGATCCCACGAGGATGGACAGCGATGTCATCGCGGCAATGGCTCTTCTCAGCATTACAAGGTCCCACGTCTTACACAGATACAGAAATGGTAGACTCCGATATCGAATATGTCCAATCGGCAGAGGCTTTTTTATGCCACCATTAATTGTCTCTCGTAATTTTTCGGTTGTTATTGGTTTCGTATTGGTATGCACGACGCAATCTGCCGCTCCTCTTGTCGCATGCCGTCGAAGCGTGAATTCTGATTTCTCAAGATTGGAGAACGACGTTGAGCGGTTATCTTGCTGATTTCATTACAGGCCGGAGCATCGGGGAGGGCGAGAGGATCGTCGCTTTCGTCATCATTCCAACGGAAGCCGCCTGGAAGGACGGGGGAAAGTCCGCCGCCCACCCCCCGTGCTATCCGCATGACCGGTTCATGCCGCTTTCGTTGCCGCTCGTCGGCGGTATGGACGACGATGGCTTCTTTATCCCCGATCACAATCAGGTGAGCCTCGGCCATCTTTTGTCGACCACGAGGTTCGAGAGCTGGCACGACTTCCGCCGGGCAATGAACCCGCGAGACAATTCGTTCGAGCTGTCGCACCCCGATCCGGAAATGGCGACCCGGTTCAACCTGCGTCGTCAGGTGGTCCCCGGGTTGTCGGTCATGCACCAAAGCACCTTCTGTTGCATCGTGGGACTTTCCGGCATTGAGGAAGACCCCACCGAGGCCGCTGCTCGAGCGGCTTTGATCGCCATGGATGCGTCGGAGCGGGTCGCGAACAGGGAGCTTGACTACATCGCGCTCGCCAAGCTCGGCAAGCCTTATGGCAGAGGTGACTACGAACTCCTCTCCGGGAGAACCGTCCCTGTTCCAATGGTCAGCGGGGTCTTCTCCGAGACAGCGCCGTGGGAGATCAGCCATTACGCGCGGGATGCGATAGGCCGCGCGCACCGCGATTCCCACCTGACGGACGGAACGGCCTTGCGGCAGACGTTCGAGGCGCTCGGCGATTTCCAGAGGTTCTGCATCGGCCTCAGTGTTTTGAACCGATATTTCGAGCCTTCGATCTTTACCCGCCACGACAACCTTTTCGAGGCAGCCGAAGTTCAACTGAACGACATCGAGAACGCCGTTCAGGGTATTTCGTCACGTCGCGCCTATGGACCCGCGTACGTGAACAACGCCGGTGACCAGCTCGCGGCATTGGCGACCAGGTTGCGCGCCACCCTTGATGCCGTGGAATGGGAGATGGCGTCGTATCCTGTGTACGGTGCCTACAAGGAGAGAACTCCGTAAGAAGAAATCAGCGGAGGTCGTCGACGATCGAATTCACGAACGCCTTGCCGCGCGCCGTGAGCTCGATGTCGCGGCGGCGACGGTCGTCGGCGTTTGGGCTGATCGTCAACATAAGGTGTCTGCCCGTGTTGTCCTTGTGCCCCTCTGCCCAGTAGTAAGCGTTCCTAGATGTCGTCCCCGACGGCATGCCGATCAGGTCGGTTAGATCGGAAACGCTGAGAGGCGATCCATCCATCGACGCCTTCGCCGACTCCAGCAGCGTCAGAATCGTCGATACCTGCATCTTCGTGTCGAACTGATTGAAGCGCCGTAGCGCTCTGATAAGTCTCGCTAGGTTGACACTGCCGTCGTCCGCCATGAATCGATCTCTCCACTAACGCAGTGTTTTCTATGCCCGCGCCGTGATGGTGTCAATGCGATCCCTCGATCCTAGAAACCGCCCATGAACGCCAGCTCCACGCGACCGTTGAACGCGCGCCACATCCAGTCGCTGTCTTCACCTTGGACGGTCGTCACATCCAACAGTCGACGCAAGCGCCGCTTCATGCCGCATTGGCGGCGATGGAACTCGACGGTTCGCGGCCCACCGGATTCCGGTTCCCAAAACGGGAACGCCTTGAGGACGAGAAGCGACATCGTCTTCCCGAACTGGCGCTCGATGCCCTTAGTGAGCAGCGGCCAAACATCTGGCGACGGAGTGAGGACGGAAAGGCGGTCGAAGACGACGATGTCGCCGTATTCCAGCGGATGGACTTCATCCGGCCAGTGAGCGGAGACGAACTCGGACATTTCGTGGTCGTCGCGTGAATGGGATTCCGCGGCCGCGATAAAGCTCTCGGCTCCCGGGAATAACTCACCTGTCATCCTCCAGTGGCGGAACCGCGCCGCCGCGATGGACCGTCCGTCCCGGGTGACGAACATCGTGATGGTTCGGAACTTGAACTCTGGGAGGTCGTCGAACGTGGATTTCCGGCACACGAGACCGCACTCTCCGTGCCGGATGGTAAAACTCTTGCGTTTGCAGTCGCGCATCAGGTCGTCGACGATGATGTCGAACGCCCGCCGGCGTGCATGGAACGCCTGCGGGCGGATGTCTTCGTAATCTGTCATCGCGCCGGTCTATCCGAGACAGACGGGATTGGGAAGCGTCTTACTTCTCGGCACCCTTGACGACGAGGTCGGTGATCTGCGACTTGCCCGGCGCACCCCACCAATCGCAGAGCGACAGGTAGGAGAAGTCGCTGACGCTGTCTCCGTAACCGATGACCGGGCGATGCGGCTCGGTTTCGCGCAGGCGCTTGACGAGGAACTCGCTCGCGAGGCGCTTCGAGATGACAGGCGGGATGAGGGCGAGGTTGTTTCCGTTGTGGTGGCGGACCCAGCCGTCCTTTTCGACGATCGGAGCGATCTCCTGAAGACGCGAGCCGTCGCCGTCGTTTTCCTTGAAGACGACATAGGTGGCGAGTTCGCCCTCCATGACCTTCCAGGAGCGGATCGAAACGCCGAGCTTCTCGGCCGCCGAATTGCCTGCCGCCAGCAGCTCGCCGAAGTAGTCGTCGAGCGGACGCAGATGTTCCGACACGATCCCTTCCCATTCGGCGTCGGGCTTGCCGTCCGGATCGAGGATGACCGCGCCGTTGGAGACGATGGCGTAGCTGTTGAAGGGGATGGTCACGCGCGACAGCGCTTCGGAGCTGCGGGCCGTCACCGGAATCGCCTGCGTCGCTTCGAGCAACCACTTCGCGAAGACATCCTGCGTCTTCGTCATGTATGAGTGGCTGCCGTTGGTGGCGACCGAAGCCAGTACCAGCTCGTCTTCAGAAAGGTGCGGCACCTTGCGCTTCGTCTGGAAGAGGGTGTCGTCGAGGTCAACGAGCGAGATAGGCTGCATCAAGCGGTACTCCGTTAAAAACTGGCTGGACAATTATCTGATATCAGTTATTAGTCAACTTATATTTTCTGATATCAGAAATGAAATTGAACCGCAGTCAGACCAAAAGGTGAGCCATGGCATTCGAAGAAGCCGAAATCACAATCAACGGCGTGAAGCTCGACGACCGTCAGTCCATGGCGTTGCGGGTGGCGGTCACGAATTTCCACGCCGACAATGCCGATCCGGACCGCCTCGGGAAGGACGACCACGGCCGGTCGATGACGAAACACTACCGCGACCGGTGCGCCGACATCCTTTCGATGATCTTCAAGGAAAAGGTCGGCTGATGGACGACAACGTGAAACGAGGTCGCCCCAAACGAAACTTCGATCATATTCCCGGCAGGTTCCCCGACGGGACCATCGAAAGGATCGACGAGGTCAGGAAAGAAGGCGAAACCCGCACCGCCTTCCTGCAGGTGGCCGTGGATAGGGAGATCGCGAGGCGGTCGCCCTCCGGTCGTTCAGCCGAAACACTCGACGCGCCAGACGAAGGGTGAGTTCGCCCGGACCAGATCGGAAATCGGCAAGGGCTGTCCCTTGTCGCACCGTCTGTAATCGATGTTCGCGGCGTCGAGCATCGGCAGCACGAGAGCCGACCTGATCGCGAAGTTGACGTTCTGGGCGTCCCTCAGCATGGCCGTCACCACCCCGATCAAATTGCCGCAGTCGTCGAACACCGGGCCGCCGCTTGAACCCGGCTGGATCGGAGTAGTGATCTGCATGAGACGGGTGTCGTTGCCCAGGCCAAGTAGGTTTGAAACCGATCCGCTAGTGAACTGCGCGCCACTTCCAAGAAGGCCTGCCAGCGGATAACCGATCGCGTATGCCACCTCGCCAAGATGGATGCCCGCATCCCTGAAGGTGATCCTCGACGGTCCGAAGGAATTGCCGAGCCGCAGAAGCGCGAGATCGTTCGTGTTGTCGACGATGACCGTTTCGGCACGGGTCTTTCCGGAGAAGCTGGAGACCACGATTTCATCCGCATTGTCCACGACATGGGCGTTCGTGATCAGGAAGCGGTCCGCGATCATGCATCCGGAACCGGTCCAGTCGGCGTGTCCGCCTCGACCCGGGCGGGCCGGCGCTGGCCGACCTTCAGGCGGCTGCGTGGGAGGCGTGTGCCGGGCTGGCTCCTCGCGTCTGCGATCGACGACGTTCACGCCGAGACGGCGGCCGAGTTCACCGATGCCGTCGAAGACACCGTCCTTCTTCGCGCGCACCTTCCATTGGCCGCTGCGCCTGTAGAGTTCGGCAAAGACGATGCTCGGCACCGTCAGGTCTTCCGGCAGGAGGCGGATGTTGTTTTCGTCCACGTCCACCGAAACGTCGAGAAGCGGCTTCAGCGTGGTGGATGTTGCGCTCGCGTAGAGGACGAGAGCCACCGTCTGCACGGAGTCGCCGAACCGGGAAAGCTTCAGCGAGAACTCGGTCTGACTGCGTTCGTTCGCGATGTATGCCGGCGTCGCGTCCTGTAGCGGAAGCCATGGATCGGCTCCGAAAGGAAGCGGCAGGACGGCGACCGCGAAAGTCACCGCCCCGCCGTTGTTGGCGTGGACGCGCACCGCGACCTCGTCGCCACGGATCAGCGCGTTGGCTCCTGCAACGAGGTCGTATGCCATCAGGCGGCCCACCCGTTCAGCGCGGCCGTCGCGCGCGGCAGGGCGTAGGTGGCGTCCGATCTACGGATGACCACGGGTGTCGCAATCGATGTGTCGCCGACCCGTTCGCCGAGAAGCATGCGGGCGCAGGCGAGCGGCAGATTAACCCCTGCGGCCGCCGAATAGCCGACTCCGCCGCTGGGGCGTGTATTGACCTCGAGAAGTACCGGGTTGCCTGCGGCGTCCGCCTTTGTCTGCACGTTGACAAGGCCGTCGAGCTTGAGTTCGGCGACGACGGCACGGGCGACTTCCACCTCGCGTCCGCCCGTGAAAACGTTCTGGCGGTCGCTCGACTTCTGGCGAACGGCGTGGGCTACGAGCGTGCCGCCGTCGCAGACGCAGTCGACGCTGCTTTCGATGCCGGGCAGATACTGCATGACGATCATCGTCCCCGGATTCTCGGCCTTGGCGTAGGCTTCCATGTAGACCTCGGGGTCGACCTGGTTGGCGTCGATCGTCGAGAACAGGGAGAAGGGATTGAGACCCGGAACGAAATGCCAGAAGCCGCGTCCGTAGACACCGACCGACGGCTTGACGCAGACTTCGGTACCCGTCGCCGCGATATCGGCGATGGCGGACCTCAGCTCGTCCAGCGTATCTGCGGCGATGGTTTCGGTGACCGGAATGCCGGCCGCCTTCATCGCGACGGTGAAGCGGTCCTTGTGATCGCAAAGGTCGATGGTGTCTTCATCGAGCGCGCCGGCGGCGAGGCGCACGCCCCGGACCGCGAAGTTTTCGCGCACGGCGAGAAGCTTTTTGCGGTTGCGCATCGCCACCATGCCGCCGATCCGTTTGGCGGTGGCCGTATTAAGGGCCCATTCAGCATAGTCGAAGTCAGTCGCCGACGACGAAGACGGCTCAACGAAATATTCATCGGCGGTCATGAAGATGTCCTCGCGATCGGAGCCGTGCGAGGAGATGACCTTGATATTGCCATTCGACCCCCGACGGACGAGCTCCGCGATATCTCGTTGCGAGGCATGCATTTGATTGAGCCAGATAGCGGATTGAGTCACTTCGTGTGTCCTTTTGGTTCGAGCTTCAGCGCGGCTTCTTCCGGGTTGACGGCCTCCCCGATGCTGAACACCATGTATCCAGGTGCCCAGAAAACCGCCGTGGTTCCCCGCGCCGTATTCATGGCGCGCGAGGTAACCGTCTTCAAAGAGGTCATCGCCTTCGGAATTCCGAAGCCTGCCTCGGTGGCGAGGATCGCCTCGAACCACCGCTCTCCGGTTGATGTCGAGATGATGTCGCACTTGAAATTACGGGCTGCCGACCGGAACGCTTCGGACAGGACCTCGATCTCATCAGCAAGGATAGGAGCGACGTCCGAGGCAATTGCGTAGACGACCTGGAGCTTGATTGTATAAGGGTTTCTTTTCACAGCCATAATCGAGTTTCTGACACACCCCCACCAAGTTGGCAAGCAAATAAGTTGGCAAGGCGCTTGACAACGGATTTTCTCCACCTATGTTTGTTTGGCAACACGCAGTCAACACAATTTTGTCGTGCACACCGCCGACGCCAAAGAGGAAGCAGCATCCATGAGCATTTCGCTCGCTAAGAACCAGACCGTTTCCCTCGCCAAAGAGGCCCCGTCGCTGACAACGCTCCACATCGGCCTCGGCTGGGACCCGGTCAAGAAGAAGACCGGCCTGCTGGGTGGCATCTTTGGTGGCGGCGGTTCGGACAGCATCGACCTCGACGCATCCGTCATCGTTGCAGACGCCAACAAGAAGGTCATCGACGAAGTCTGGTTCAACAACCTGAAGTCCAAGGACGGTTCGATCAAGCATTCCGGCGACAATCTCACGGGGGACGGCGACGGCGACGACGAATATATCCGTGTCGATCTGACGCGCCTGACCAAGGAAGCGGCCCACATCATCGTCACGGTCAACTCCTTCCGGGGCCAGACCTTCAACGAAGTAGACAACGCCTTCTGCCGTCTTGTCGACGAGAAGACCGGCAAGGAAATCTGCAAGTACGAGCTCCGCGAAAAGGGTTCGAACACCGGTTTCGTCATGGCTGCCATCAGTCGTGACGGCAACGGCTGGACGGTCAAGGCTCTCGGCGCTCCGACCAACGGTCGCACCGTCAGGGACCTCGCAGCGCCCGCGCTCAGCCTCATTTGAGGCTGGCAGGGTCTGGAATTCTTTGACGAGGGGCTGAGGGACATATGACGGCTTTGACGATGGGCGGCAACGCGCCGCTCCCAGGTGAAGACTTCGAGGTTTCGGTCAGGTGGAAGCTGAAAAGCCACTCGATCGGTGAGATCGACGTCTCCGCGTTCGTTCTGACGGCGTCCGGCAAGGTCGCCAGCGACGACGACATGATCTTCTATGGTCAGCCAGCCGACAAGTCCGGTGCCGTTCGGGTGACGGAGACCAACCGTCAGGCGGCCGATGGCACGGCCGAGGCGTGCTTCGCTTTCGACCTGCGCCGACTTCCGGCGTCGTCCGAGAGGATCGCGATCACCGGCACCATCGACAAGGCCGCGGAAAAGCGCGTGTCCTTCAAGGACGTCGCCACGCTTGTCGTCTCGATCATTCGCTCCGGAGTGGCGGCGCTGACCTTCGAAGTCCCGGTTTCGGGAATGTCGGAAGCCGCCCTCATTCTCGGCGAACTCTACAACCGCAACGGCCAGTGGAAGTTCCGCGCGGTCGGGCAGGGGTATAACGGCGGCCTCAAGCCGCTGGCCGAGGGCTTCGGCGTTCGCATCGACGATCCGGCACCTTCCCCCGCACCGGCACCGGCACCCTCAGCGCCACCGCGCCCGGCAACGCCTGCCGCACCGCCTGTTCCTCCGGCAACCCCACCCGTCAGCCTTTCCAAGGTGACGCTGACGAAGACGCAGCCCAAGATCAGTCTCGCCAAGAAGGGGTCCTCCTTCGGCGAGATCAAGATCAACCTCAACTGGAACAAGGGCAAGAAGGGCGGCTGGTTCGCTGGTGGATCGAAAGACATCGATCTCGACCTCGGTTGCCTGTACGAGCTGAAGAACGGCCAGAAAAGCGCCGTGCAGGCACTCGGCAACGCGTTCGGCGACCTGGACCGCGAACCGTTCATCAAGCTGATGGCGGACGACCGGACCGGCGCGAGCGCCGACGGAGAGTGGTTGCGGATCAACGGTTCGCGCTGGAACGACATCCAGCGCATCATCATCTACACCTTCATCTACGAGGGTGTGGCAAACTGGACGCAGACGGACGGTGTCGTCACGGTCTACGTTCCTGATAATCCGCCGATCGAGATCAAACTCGATGAAGGTGCGAGCAGCATGAAAAACTGCGGGATTGTCCTGCTCGAGAACATCGGCGGGGAAATCAGCGTGCGCCGCGAGGTCAAGTACTTCAAAAGCACGCAGGAACTGGACAAGCATTATTCCTGGGGTCTTCGTTGGGTCGCGGGAAGCAAGTAAGTAAAAGGATCAGGTAAAATGGCACTCGAATGGCTTAAGACGAACTTCGCCGCCGCCAAGAAGGCAGCGCTCGACGAAGTCGGCAAATTCAAGAACGCGAAGTTCCACGAGGGCGTCATCGCGGCATGCGCGAAGATGGCCTACGCGGACGGGATCGTTGATCCCAAGGAAAAGATCAAGATGATGGGCTTCATCCAGAGCTCCGACGTTCTCTCCGTCTTCAAGATGGACGACAATATCGCCCTCTGGAAGAAGTGGGCGGCCAAGTACGAAAACGACAAGGACTTCGCCGACATGGAAGCCCTCCAGGTCATCGGCAAGAACAAGGCAGACGCCGGCGCGTCCCGCACACTGGTGCGCGTGGCCATTCTCGTCGCGAACGCCGATCAGAACTTCGACGCAAGCGAGATCAAGGCGGCGACCGAGATCGCCCGTGAACTCGGCCTCGACCCGGCGGAATTCAATCTCGCCTGAAGCGCGCCCGGTCAGGGCGATGGTGTCGCCTCCGCTGGGGCGGCGGCACCCGACACCGAACGTAAAACCAAGACAAAAGGATCAGGCAAAGCCATGGTAAGTCTCTCTAAAGGCCAGAACGTATCGCTCTCCAAGGAAGACCCGAGCCTCAAGAAGGTTCTGGTCGGTCTGGGTTGGGACCCACGCGGGACCGACGGCGCTGAATTCGACCTCGACGCGTCGGTGTTCCTTCTGGCTTCGACCGGCAAGGTCCGCGGCGACAAGGACTTCATCTTCTACAACAACCTCGCCTCGGCTGACGGTTCCATCCAGCACACCGGCGACAACCGCTCTGGACAGGGCGATGGCGACGACGAAGCCATCAAGATCAACCTTCCGCTCGTGCCGGCCGACGTCGAAAAGATGGTCTTCGTGGTCACGATCCACGAAGCGCAGGCCCGTCGCCAGAACTTCGGCCAGGTCGGCGGTGCGTTCATCCGCATCGTGAACGACGAAACCGGTCGCGAAGTCGCCCGGTTTGACCTGTCGGAAGACGCTTCCACCGAAGTTGCCATGCTGTTCGGCGAACTCTACCGCCACAACGGCGAATGGAAGTTCAAGGCGGTCGGCCAGGGCTACGCCGGCGGTCTCGGCGCGGTCTGCGCACAGTACGGCATCAGCGCCTCCTAAGGCGCTGATCACCCTCCACCAGTTACGACACCCTCAAAGTCAAAGGAAACACACCCATGCCAGTATCTCTCTCCAAGGGCGGTAACGTCTCTCTCACCAAGGAAGCACCGGGCCTCAAGAACCTCCTCGTCGGCCTCGGCTGGAAGCCGCGCACGACCGACGGCGCTGCCTTCGACCTCGACGTTTCCGTCTTCATCGTCGACGAGAACGGCAAGGTCCGCAACGACACCGACTTCGTCTTCTACAACAACAAGCTCGGCGACAACGGCGCAGTCGAACACACCGGCGACAACCGCACCGGCGAAGGCGACGGCGATGACGAAGCCGTCAAGATCGACCTGTCGAAGGTTTCTGCCGACGTCAAGCGTCTGATCTTCGCCGTCACCATCCACGAAGCAGCTACGAAGGGCCAGAACTTCGGCCAGGTCGGCGACGCCTACATCCGCACCGTCAACACGGAAGGCAATGCCGAGATCGCCCGCTTCGACCTGTCGGAAGACGCTTCCGTCTCGACGGCGATGATCTTCGGCGAAGTCTACCGCGGCTCGACCCCGGACGACTGGAAGCTTAAGGCTGTCGGCCAGGGCTACGAAGGCGGCCTCGCCAAGCTCGCAGCCGATTTCGGCGTCAACCTCGCCTGATCCGCGTTGACGTTGAGAAGGAACGGGGGCCACGCGCCCCCGTTCCGCTATCCGGACTTCAAGCATAGACAACGGAAAACCTATGGCCAGATACTCCCGCGGGTCCTTGATGGACATTCTCGTTCACTCCGCCGTTGCGGGTGCCGGTTTAAGCTTCGGTCGCGATGTCTACCGCAAGACACGCGACAACTTCCTGTTTATCGTGGTGGCCGTGGTGACCCTCGCGGGTACCGCTTACGGCTGCTGGAACATGTCGCGCGGACATGATCGTGGGCCAATCGCGACCTTCTTTATCACCGTGCTGGCAAACCTGTTCCTGATCGTCCTCAGCTTCGGCCTTTTCATGTTCGCCGCAACCGTAGTCGCGGCCGGCTTGTCCGAAAAAAACAGCCAGACGCCCCCGCTCACTCCGATCCTAGTCGGCCTTGGTCTCCAGCTCATTTTCGCGGTCGGAGGCTTGGTCTACGGACTGAAGCAGCGCCCAAAGAGAAAATTCGCTTTCCTCGTCGACAAGGAGAACGAAGCCTTTCTTGATCGAAACGGGTTCCGTGACGTTGGGGGCAACGAGGATGTCATGCTCGATCCGTCAGGAAACGAACTCGTCCTCGAAGACTTCCGCCTCGACGCCGTCGTGTTCAAGGTGAAGGGGAGACGCGGGGTGCGGGCAAAAATCCTGCTAGACAACGACGGCCGCATGACGTCCTACGTTCCCGCCTGAGTAATCAGGGCTTCGGCTGCGTCCAAGGCGCTCCGAGCGCAAGGGATATCGGACGGTCACGGTAACGTTCGCATACAAGCCTGGCTGCATCGGCCAGGCTCTGGCCTTCCGAGTAGGCGCGAACGAGATGATCGACCGGACTGCCCATCGCGTTCCACGTGTCCACGGCCATTTCCAGATGCTGTGCGAAGTCGTTTCCCTCGCCTAAAAGCTCGTTCCACCGAACGGCATCCTCGGCCACGTCGTCGATATCCTGCCGCTCCCTTGCCTCCCATCGCCTCACATCGTTCAACGACTGCGCCGTCCATATGGAGACGGCCGATGTCGTTCTGCGTGCTGCCAGACCGAGACTGTCGAACGCCAGCAAATCCGGCCGATGGCATTCGAACGTCTCTCCGTCTGGTAGGACACCCGGTTTGAACTCGAATGGCAAAGCGTCAAGTTCCTCGACGCCGAAATATTGCCAGCCTATGTGATGATCAACGTAGTCGGGCAGGAACCCGACGTGGTAGACGCTACCGTCTGCTCTCACCTTCACGCATGGCGGCCGTGTCTCGTACCACGGCTCTCCGTCGATCATCACCAGTTTCGCGAGTTGCGCATCGTGCGTCCGCTCGGCGAGTTCGAGGTCGTCCTCGTTCGCCGTGTCGAGTTTTTCCATCAGGGCATCGAAGTCGAGCGAATTTCTTGTGTTCGCCCACCGCGTTTCTTCGAGAAAAATGTCGTTGTCGTTCCTGACCAGCTCCGTTCCGCCCTTCGGCCAATCGCCTGGCGCACCTCTTCGACGAAGCAATGCCTGCCGATGATAGTGGAACTCGATCGGAAGCCGCACGGGAGACGGGATATACAGGTCTGGGCGGGTGATTTCGGTCGCAGGCATCACCGAAATCGGACCGGCAGGTAGGACGGAGAAAGCCGCCCCGAACCTGGCCATGACCGTCTCGGCTGTCGCGTTCCCTGTTACCAGAGGACGATACAACCGCTCATTTACCGTAATCAGCTGATGATCGCCGTTGCGTTCGCGCATCCGGAATGCGACTTCGGCCTCGCTTCTCGATAGTTCGGGGACGGCGATGTTCAGACGCTTCGAGCAGTACACGTGGCGCTCGCGCGGGCTGCGTTTGGTCACCGCGCGGAATCGGATCGGCAGTCGGATATCGAGGCGCATGGTCTTCTCCTTGTCCGACATTTGCGCATCCGTTACGGCATGGAACAAAGCGACAGATGTCAGCCATCAAGTCGTGTCTTCGTTTGACAGCGCGCCAAAACGGAAATATATGAAGACCCCAACTCGAAGGAGCCTTCTGATGGAAGATCGAAACGAACTTGATGTCAGGGCGCAGATCATCACCTTCACGGATGATACGACCGTACGGGTTCTTCTTTCCCATTGCGTCGGCCGGATCGCGCTTCGCGACTACGACCGCGACACGCGGGTCGACTTCAGGCGGGACCGCCGGAAGATCATGCACATCACCGACTGGCTGACGGCCGAGGTCATTCGGTCCGCGCCTTGGCTGGCGCGCAAGGACGACAACGGCGTACCGAAGAAACTCCTCAAATTCGGTTCAATCGACGCGATCTTCGACGAGGCGAACAAGGCGATGGAACAGGCGGCGGCGAGGGTCGCGCACACGCAACTCACGGAGAAAGACGTTCAGGTCGTCGCCGAACTCGACAACGGCTACAAGATCGTCAGGCTGCTGACGCCGGCCGCGCTGGACGAAGAGTCCCGCATGATGCGCCATTGCATCGGCAACGGTGCCTACGACGCGATGCTCGCCGATGACGATAACGGCTACTTCTCGCTGCGCGATCCCAAAGGCGGCAGTCATGTCACCCTCGAGATCGAGGAGATGAAGAAATACCGGTCGATCACCCAGCTCCAGGGAAAGGGCAACACACTGCCTGTACGTCGCTACCTCGACATGCTGAAGGCGTTTATCAAGGAGATTGACGCCGAGCTTGGAGGAACGCCCGGCGAAATGGGCTTCATCATCGACGACGACGGCGGTGTCCACCTTCTAAGCGAGCTCCCCGAAGGCATCACCGTCACCAGGGATACCGATCTCGTAAGCGAGTTCGCTGTCGTCCTCCCTCCGAACATGACGATCAACGGCAAGCTCGAACTCGGCCACGAGGGCCTGACGGAGCTTCCGCCGGGGCTGACCGTTACCGAGAGCCTCGACATCTCCAACACCGCGATCCGCGAGCTTCCCGCCGACCTGGATGTGTGGGGGGACATTATCGCCGACGGCGCTCCGCTTGAGGTGGTTCCGGATCACCTGAAAAAGAAGGTGAAGACCGATTACTGGCCGAAAACCACTGTCCTTCGCCCGTCGATCTGAGATAAACGCCGGAAGGAGTTTCGCCATGAAGCCGATGAGCGCCGAAGACCTCCAGGCGGCCCGCCGGACTGCGGCCGACCGTTTCTATGCGGTTGGCATGTCCTACCTGCCGGAGGGCTGGACGTCCGAGTTCAGGAAGAGCCTGACCGGAATGTGCTGTCCGACGAAGAAACATCTCTGCGGCCCCCGACCTGTCACGCGAAAGAGCCTTTACATCTGGCTGCACGAATGCGCACACGCCCACTTGCATGCCGAGAAGCGCAAGAAGCGCCACGTCGAGGAGATGGAGGCGGAGCAGTGGGCGCACGAGAAGATGCGCGAGCACGATATCGCGGTTCCTCGGTCCATGACCGCCAGAGCGAAGGCCTATGTCGCCCGTAAGATCGAGCAAGCCGAAATGCGCGGGGCGAAGTCGATCGATCCGAATGCCCTTCGCTTCGCGAAAAAGCCGTCGTGACGGCCTTCGAAGGCACCGACATTCACCTTTCGTGAACCTCGTTCACGTTTCGCCACGCCTTATTGAGCGTCAACCCCAAATAGCAGTTGCGAGCGCCGATCTCCCGGAGTATGCGATATCGCGAAAGCAAGACCCGAAGGAGCCACGATGCGCATCAAGTCCGTTCTTCTCTCCGCCGCCCTCGGAACCGTCGTTTTCGCCTCCCAGTCATTCGGCGCGACCGCGCGCGTGGTTGACGGCGACACGCTCGAGATCGCAGGGGTGAGATACCGGCTTCACGGTATCGACGCGCCGGAAGCCGGCCAGACCTGCGAAAGGAAGGGCGGCGGCAAGTGGGCTTGCGGCGCGGCAGCCATCGCCGAAATGGAAGACCTCGTGGCTAACGGCGTCACCTGCGACGACCGCGGCGGCAACGACGATTACGGCCGCACCATCGGCGTCTGCGTGGCGACCGACGGCACCGTCGTCAACGCGCGGATGGTCGAAACGGGCAACGCCTGGGCCTACGTGAAATACTCGAAGGACTACGCGCCGCTCGAACAGGCGGCACGCGAAGCGCAGATCGGTGTCTGGCAGGCCAAGACCGAAGAGCCGTGGGTCTACCGCTCCCACAAGTGGGATGTCGCCAAGCAGGACGCGCCCTCCGGATGCCCGATCAAGGGCAATATCTCCAAGCAGGGCAACATCTACCACACGCCTTGGTCTCCGTGGTACGCCAAGACCAGCATCAACCTCAAGCACGGCGAACGCTGGTTCTGCTCGGAGGACGAGGCCATCGAAGCGGGATGGCGCGCGCCGGTCTGGGGTAAGTAGGAGAGGCGCATGGCACGCAAGAAGGAGTGGAAGGAAACCTTCCCGAAAATGGATGTGTCGTCGGCCAGCGACAGCGAACTCCTGGACGAGTTCGTCCGCGTTTGCAATTCGGACGACTGGACGACATCATCCGCGCAAAGCACCGTCTACGAGGCGTACACCGCCGAACTCAAGGTCGAAATCCTGAAGCGCATGGCCAGCTGAACACAGGCGAGGAGATCACGGTGAAGTCCGGGAACCGGTTCACGATGGTCGACGGCCGCGGCGAACGCCACGAGGTCCACCTGCAGCGTTTCATGGGCGGCTACGCCGTGCGGGTCGACGACGACCTGCTCTACGACGGCGAGGTCTATGAGACCCGCGAACGGGCATTCGGCGCGATCAGGCTTGCATGGGGCAACGACATCCGGCTGGAACCGATCTGAACGCACGCCATTATTCCATCCGTCGAAGTGACGCAGACGTGTTATCAAGGATGTTCCCAATGGACGCAGGTGACGACGCTGGCGGACGAAATCCGATACACGATGACGGACGGCCGAGACGAGCGTCACCACGTTCGCGTTCAACGGTTCGTCGGGGGCCACGTCGTCCGAGTGGACGGTGTCCTTCTCCACAACGGCAGGCTATACGGCACGCATGACATGGCGCTCGGCGCACTCAAGGAAGCTTGGGGCAAGGACATCCGGCTGAAATCCGTCTAGGCCATCCTGGTCCTAAATCTGTTTGAACGAAAACGGGCGGGTGTGTTGGACCCGCCCGTTTTCGTTCAATGACTGGGCCGAATCTTCAGATCGCTTCGAACACAGCGTCGTCGGCACGCCGTTCGTCGGCTTCCCGCCGTGCTTTCGCCACTTCGGCCGCGAACATCTCGTCCATGGCGTCCTGTTTGCGTTTGTCGGGGACACGGCGGGCGTCGAGGAGGGCTTCGACCTTGGTCTTGCCGCCGCCCGCGAAGATGCCGTACTGGCCGTACATCCGCGTTTCGGCGTTCAGGTTGCACGTCCAGTCGTCACCGTGCGGACCGCTGAAGGTCGGGGTCAGGTGTGGATAATCGCTCTTGAGACGTTCGATCTCGACTGCCAGCTTCACCTCTTCGCTTGCGGGCGCGGACGGGAAGTCGCCGACGATCGCATAGGTTCCGCCCATGTTCGCGGCGATCCTGCGGCCGTGGTCGATACCTTCGCCGTTCTTGAACTCGGCTGTCCAGTTCTGGAAGAACCTGCCGTTGGAATCCCAAACGACGATGACCGGCTGCGTCTTCGCGACGGCTACCTGTTCCGCGCCAGGTGCGGCGGGAAGCTCGGTCCAAAGGTATGGATCGTCCTTGTATGATCCGTTCGGCCCCCACGTAAACCAACCATCGTCATAGAGCATGGCCTCGTGGGGTTCAGGGAAGCGCTTCGAGATCACGATCAGATGCTTGTTGCGCGGCGCGCTGGCGATATCCTTCCAGTCGGACAGCGGGGCGAAACGGAGCTTCGTTTCCAGCGGCCCGATGCCGTCGACCATGGCCTGCACGAGCTCGATACGCTCCTGGAGCTGCGCCAGATATTCAGGCGTGTTCGGACTGCCATCCCAGTTGATGGACGCCGCCATTTTCGACAGCTGCAAGGCCGCGTCGGCGAACTCGGAGAGGGTCGCGGGAACGATCGGAGCGCCGATCTCGGCCTGGCTGTTGATGCCTGGTTCTTTCTTCATGGAGTCTCCCTCAATCGAGTGCGCGAGGCGGCACCGTGCCGACCAGATCGGATGAATTTTCAGACGCCGACGGGACGGTCCCGTAGATGCTGGCGCGCGACAGGATGCGCTGCGCCCACGAACGGTGCGTGGCCGGCTCGCACATCGAACCGCCGAACTTGAAGACCGCCTCGGCATCGACGTCGAGGATTTTCTTCGCGGCTTCGAGGTCGACTTCCTGCACCCTGAATGCGTTCTGCACGATATCGATCTGGCTCGGATGGATGATCGTCTTGCCGACAAAGCCCGAGTTCACGTCTCTCGTCACCTCCTTGAGGAGGGTCTCCTTGTCGTCGATGATTTCGAACACCGGAGCCGTCAGGTCGAATCCCTTCGACTTCATGACGCTCATGAGCATGGAAATCGCGTAGAAAAGGGGGCCGTCGTAAAGGGTAAGGTTGCCGACGCGGCGCAGGCCGAGGCATGACATCAGGTCGTTGCCGCCAACGCGCAGCGCCAGAACGCGATCCGGCGCGTTGCCCAGGAACTCGTCACGCAGCGCCGTCATGGCTCCGACGTCGAAAGCCTCGGCCGTTTCGAGCGTCGGCATGATGTACAGGTCGGTGTCGCGGACGGCACTCACCCAATGTTCGTGGTCTCCAGGCCGCACCTTCGGAGCGACGAAGCCGTCGATGTTGTGGATTCCCGTCATCTGCGCGATTCGTTTTGCCATCTCGATGTTGCGCGGCCGCACGAACACCAGCGGGAAATGCTTGTCTTCGGCTTCCGCCTTGATCTGGCCGATCCTGATCAGGGTCTTCTCGAGGGTTTCGAGACCTTCGCTGACCCGCGTCTCGAGAAGCGCGTCCTCGAGGCAGAGAACCATGGAGCGGAGTTTCGGCAGCTTGGTGCCCGCGATGTATGCCATGGCGTCCTTCTGGACGACGGGCATGTAGAGGGTCGCGCCGAGTTCGTAAGGCGATTTGTTCTTGAGCATCAGGAGACCTTCTGGATAAGGGTGACTGCGCTGTACGGAGCGATCATCTCGGGGGCGACGACATAGGGAACGCCGCGGTCTTCGATCAGGTGCATCAGGGCCGCCAGTTCCGGGTCGTTCGGAGAGGAAACGTAGACCTTCTCCGGCATGCGGCGCAGGATCGCGCGGGTGGCCTCGGCGATGCCGGGCTTCACGCGGTTGATGTTGGCGACGACGTTTTCCTCCACCACCCATGCCACCGCGGCATCGGCTGCCTCGCGGTGGCGGCGACGGGCCTCCTCGTTCCATACGCTCGGGATTTCGGTGGCGAGCGCCGGCTGGGTGTATTTCCAGACCTCGTCCACGAACGAGCGAGAGATGTCATGGTCGGCGAGGTGGTCCCACTGGACGCAGGCATGATAGTCTCCCGGACCGACGACGTCCTTGTTCAGGATGGAGCGGCTGATCAGACCCGATACGGTGCATCCGAGGATGCCAGACGGGATCAGCCAGTCATCGCCGGAGGCTGCGATCGAGGCACGGCCGCACGGATCGGCGAGGACGACGAATTTCGGAGCTTCGTCCGAGTATGCCTTGAAGCTGGCTTCCAGCTGTCCGGTGATCGCGCCCTTGCCCGTCCAACCGTCCACGAAGACGATGCCTTCGACGGGACGGGTGGCGAGGATTTCGCGCATTGCCTCGTCGTCGATGCCCTTGTCGCGGATGATCGAGACACCGAAATGTTCTACGTCACGGCCGAGAGCCTTGATCGCGCGGTTGAGGACGACGCCGAGCGGAACGCCGGCGCGCACGAGGCTGACCAACGTGATCGGACCTTCGACGGAAGCGGCGATGGCGTGGGCAAGGCGGGCGGACTCGACGCCCATGCGTTCGGCTCCCGTTTCCATTGCCTTGGCAAACAGTTCCATGTACTCGGCCGTCGGAGCCTTTTCCATGGAGATCATTTCGGAATAGTGGCGGAGGCCGGACTGGATCGCTTCTTCCTTGGCGGCGACGTCGGTCGTCTGCATTTCCACCTTCTTGAGGAGGAAAGTGACATCTTCTGGCGCGTAGGAACCGAGTGCGGTCGAAGCCTTGTGGTTCATGCTGTCCATGCATTCTCTCCTCAGTTGGCGAAAGCGGAGCTGATCTGGCTTCCGCGAGGGATGGAAAGGAAATCGCACTGCGTCATGAAGCCGAGATCGGAAAGGCTGTCGCCCATTCCGATGACGGGCCGATGACGAGCGCCCTCTATGCGGCCGAGCAGATGCTCGACGGCGCGGCGTTTCGATACGGGTGGCGGCGTGAACGCGAGCGTGTTGCCGTTAAGGTGCGTGTGCCAGCCCCGATTTTCAACACCGTCACGGATGACGATCAGGGCGCTCGCGTCGCCTTTGCTGCCGTCCTTGGCGTGGAACAACGCGCTGATGGACATGCCGTTTTCGCTGGTGATCCGCGACTCGACTTCATGACCCCACGCGGAGCAGAAATTGGCGATCGTCTCGACGATCTGCGCGAACTGCTCCTGGTATGGAGCCATTTCTGCCGCCATCACGCTGGCCCACTCTTGGTCGTGGTGTCCGGCGCGGTCGAGAATGACGGCTCCGTTGGCCACGATACGGTGTTCCGACGCCCCGAAATCGATATCGATGTCGGAAAAGTCCACGATGCCGCGCGCGGTGACCGGAACGAGTTCCGTCGTCTGCGCGAGCCAGCGCAGCATGTTCTGCTGCTTGACCGTCATGCAGGTGTTGTGGAGCATCGCCTTCGAGATCGAAACCACGCCATCGCGGTCGCTGTTTTCGACCTGGCGGAGGCTCTGGCAGATCGTGTCGTCGAGGTCGGTGAAGACGATGGGTCGAAAATCCTGCCCGCTCATACGCCCTCCTCGCGGTCCACCACCACGACCGGCTGGCCGAGCGCGGAAATCAGGTCGCCGCAGATATGCTCTATACCCGTCTCCGAGCAGAGGATGATCTTGCCGTAGCGCGCCGGATCGACGTTATAGAGGTAGTTCGGGACCGTGCCGCCGTAGTTGTCGGAGAACGAGAATTTCGATCCGATGGCGTGGCCTTCCGAGATGGGGGAGCGTGTGACGGACGAATAGAACACTTCCGCGCCGCCCTGTTCGAGCTTCTCGGCGAGCAGGAACGGCTGCCAGACGTGTTCGCCCGTCCCGAGGACAAGGGTCACGCCGCTATCGGCTGCCTTTGCGTGAAGATGCTGTCCGTGATCGACGACGCCGAGGCGCGCCCAGTCGCGGTCGACCTGCGGGAACACTTCCTCGCGGGCGGGGCGGTCGAAGGTCGGTACCTGCGGAGCCGCCGCGACACCCTCGCGCGGCGTCCAGCTGTAACGCCCAGACAGGATCGACGCTTCGGTGACATTGCCTGCCATCTTCGCGGCGGCAGCGCCGTCGGACCAGTCGGTGAGGGTCACGAGGACGGTGTCGGTGATGTTTGAGCGTATCGTCTCCGGAAGGGCGGCGAAGAGGTTGGAGAATGTCTTGCCGGTCGAGGCCTCGTCGTCGACGAGGACCAGCGAGCGGGCGTTGGCGACGAGATCGCGGATGCGCAGGTCGGTCGGCTCGTGGACGAGATGGCGCGTCGCATGGCTGTGTTCTTCCTCGAACACGCAAAGCAGAGGGGTCCCGAGCGGGTAGCGTGTCGTGCAGAGGTAGACGGCGTCGTCGCGGCCCGTGTCGGTCACGTATTGCTGGTGTACCCCCGCGCCGAGGCCGATTGCCGTTTCGGCCATACCGATGAAGAGGACCGGACCCGGAAGGTCTGCCGCGATCTGCGAAGCGAGAACCTGGAAGGTCTTGCGCATGGTCGACGGGCGGACGGGTATATGACGGCCGAGTACCTTGGAGACGAACAGGAAGGAGCGCTTGGGGTTGATGCGTTCCGCGAAACCGAACATTTCGGAGGCGGGCATCAGGCTGCGCTCGACTTCGACCGTGATGGTTCCGCGCTGAAGTTCTGCTGAGAGTATTTCGGCGGCACGTGCGGTCATGAAAGGCTGCTCCGGAGGTAGAATTGGGAAACTGGGTATTTGGGCGATTTGAAGACCCGCGAAACTAGATATTGGTTCGAAGGTCTGTCGTCAAGCGGGAACTAGCCGGAACCTTCAAATTCTTTACAAAGCCTGAAAACCAAGGGATTTATCAATGTTTCGTTCATTATTGTGGCCGGATCGAAGTCTTCATTTTACCGAAATACGGGGCGGCTGAAGTCTGCGACACGCGTAAACGGCCCGACGCTTGCGATGCCGGCTCTTTGAATCTTGCCCGTCAGCGCGCGATCCTTATTCGGAATTAAGGACTCCGAACAAAGGGCGTCGATGTTGATATCGGGGTCCACGAGACGGGGCAAAGACAGAACGCGCATGGGAGCGGGCGGCGATGGAATTGAGTCTGGTGATGTCGAAGGAGGCGGCGGAGCGGTTGGCGAAGCTCGACGACGAGCTCGACCGTCTGTTCTCGCTTCCCGACCGTTGGCTCGCCCGCGAACTTCTTTCCCACGCAAGGGCCGCGCGCGACATCGGGCATGACATCTTCGGGCGCGACGCCAAGCTGGAACACCGCTACCAGGCGGAGTTGGTCTGGGACGTGATCCCGGAGGTCGCCTATCGCCTCGGCGAAAGCAGCTTCCTCAGGGGCGAGCGGGGCGGCGACATTCGCGGCCTGACGAACGCACAGCTCAGGGAGCGGGCCGTCGAGCAGCTGCACGCGCAACCCCTGCTGGTCGCCTTCGCTTCCAATCTCCACAGAGGCATGAACGTCTACCGTCTTCTGACTCGTCATCCTGCCACGGGGAACCCTGTCTTGTTCGCCCTCGACCGGTTCGCGCCCGCCGACCGCGCCAATCCCGACTGGGCGTCGCGTTCGATCTGGTCATCGTTCGCCGCAAGGGGTATGGACGATGTCTACGAATGGAACCCCGAACTCGAAGAGGCGATGGACGACAGACGTCCGGTCATGGAGAACCGCCGATGAACCTCAACGCCATCCTGTCCGACGATTACGCCGCGATCCTCGACGTCGCACAGGTCGGTCCCTATTTCGGGGTGAACGGGCGCGAAGATTACCACTTCTTCTTCGATGAACTCCTGGTGGCCGAGGACATCGTGTGGGAAGACGGCGACTATGCCATCGCCGACGTCCACTACGACACGCCGACGGTGATGCTGTTCCACCAAGGTAGCGTTGTCGGCTTCTACTACGACATGATGGCCTGGCTCGACCCGGAACACCGGGGAAACGGTCTCGCCACCAAGATGATCTTCGCTTTCGCTGACCACTTCGGCGACGACGCCTTCAAGGAGGCGCGCATAAAGGCCGACTGCGCCATGGGCTTCAGCCAGGAAGGCTACGACCTGCATGTCCGCGCGCTCGAAATGGCGAGGGAGCTGTCTCGCACGCAGGCTCCCAATCGCACTCCCGCGCCTTGATCGGTCTCCGTCGAGGGCTCGGCGCTCGACGAGGGAAGATGTGCTTCTCAATGAAGAATGCGCTCGGCAATTGAAGACCCGGCTGCGAATTCCGCCGTGACGTCTTGCAATATGGCAAACAGTGGTCTATCGGTCTCGCGAATAGGCACGACGCAGAGTGCGGGTCGGGTATCTGAGCGAAGGAGTGTCAATATGCCTGAATGGTTTCTGATCGGCGTCCTGATCGTCTCTGCCGTTTTCGTCGTGACTTATGTGTGGGCGTCTCGCAACGACTGGTTCGCTGGCAGGTCCCGCGAGTTCACCTCACTCGCTCCGCAACTGAGCCAGTTGATGGACCTCGGCCGCCACGCCGGCGATGGAGGCAACCAAAAGACGTTGTTCGCCGAACACTTCGAGGTCCTCGCGGATTGCTGGCTCTCTGGCAGCCTCGCTCACCCGAGCGCACGACAGCTTCTGGAAAGGACCATGCGCGTGACCCTCAACGACATGGCGAAAAGCGGTATCGACGTGACGAAGCTCTTCGAGGACGCGAAATACGAGCGCAGCCAAGTCTTCATGCGAACGATCCCGTCCTGACAACTCGCAAGCCACAGAAAGGAGGTTTGGATGCCATACGACGATGATTTCACCGATGTCGCCTCGGTGGTGCGGTGGTTCATGACCGACAAGAACGGCGATCCCCGTGATCCCCCGACGCACGACGAAGCCGATCTGACGGCCCTGATCACCTCGATGGTCAGCAAACCGAGCCCGTTCGGCTACAAAGATGCCGTCGAGCTTCACCATGCATGGGATTGGGCCCTGTCGAATGGCCTCTTGTACGTTGGGGCCAAGGAAGGCTGGGTGGACCGGGACGGCAAGATGTGGGGTTGCCACTGGGCTTGGCACGACAAGCTTGCCTACTGGCTGGACATGACCGTCGACGAAGCCGAGCGCAAAGGTTGGCTGAAGGTCTCGAGGGGCCGTTACCAATCGCGATACCGCATGACGGCGGCGCAACGGCGCGCCTTGTCGCGGATCGGAGTCGAGCGGGACAAGGAAGCGGAGCGGATGCTGCCCGAGTGGCGGCCCGACGACACGCGCCCGATCTCCACCGAAAACCTCGGTTCTGACCGAAACGATTACTTGCGGAAATGACGACTTCTCCTGGGGACGGCGTTCCCAGGAGATTGCAATTGGCGATAGCCGCATCCATCTTTTGGCATCAAACGGGAGAACCGAATGGCAGGCAAGGTGAGCAGGAAGCTTGGTCTTCCGACGGGAGATTTTCTGGAACACGGATATGGCCGCGCACCCGTCCACCGCAACCTGCGGGAAATCCGCCGAATGGCGGCTTCGATCACCTTGAGACTGTTGGACGGCGAAACTCCCGACCCGAGGGCGAAGGCTACGGTCAACGGACTTGCCGATGCGGCCGATCTCTTCAGGATCGCGGGCCAGGAAGACGCCAACGACTGGTACACCGTTCACAAGTCGCTTGGTCAACCGTCCGCCACGCTTTGCCTCGAAATCAGCAGCAAGCTCCTGGAGGTACGATCCCTGTTGACGACAGGCGACGAACGGGCGGCACGGCGCGTTCTTGACGAGCTGGCCGACGACGCCTTGCCCGACATGCTGGAAAACTACGTCAACTCGACGAAGCATCAGAATGCCACTGCCCACACCGAGTCCGACGGCTGGGCCTACGTCCTCTGGTCGAGCGGCGAGCCCGAAGCAGTCATCGCGGCGGTAACCGAGCTGACGATCGACGAGGCTCTCGCCGACATGAAAGCATCGAAAGGTCATCCCCTCGGTGTCTTGGCAGCATGGCAGGTCTATCGCCCGTCCGTGGCGGCGGAGAAGCTTTCCGAATTGCTTGCAAACCTCAGGCTCGACGGCGATCTCTACGTCGTCGAGCGAGGCACCACCGGAACGGCGACGCTCGGCACCATCAAGGACAGCATCGAAGCCATGCTTGTCGCGGATGACCTTTTAGTCCGCTCGCCGTGGCACTTCGACGAAAAGTTCGAAGCGGCTGAGCCAACCCCGAAGGCAGTCGGCCTCAGGTAGCTCTGGCTTCAGCAATCGGCCTCAAAGTCCCATGCGCCTCGAGATTGCCACCGCGGACTTGTTGGTGAGCTCTTCCGCTTCTGCGGTCTCTGCCGCCGCCTCGGCCATCAGCGCTCTGCCGGCCGCGCGCAAGCCCTTCGCCCGCTCCATCCTGTCCATCGCTTCGTAGGCCATTGCCGCCGCTTCCTCGCGGGCCTCTTCCGGCGTCTCGTCTGCACCGCGGGCAACGATGCGTTCCTTGACCCGAAGCAGGTAGTCGGGGTTCAACGGCATGCCATTCAATGCGGCGATCGACGATAGGTTTACCGTTCCTGTGCGGGCCATGAGCATTTCCTTTAAATCTTTCTGACCAACCATATCGAAGCGCACCGCAAGCGCAAAGGGCGATCCTATAGAAGCCGCTCTTTAACCGGCGTGGAACCATCACTCCGAGGGGGCGGAAGATCATGCCGAGCAACGGATGGTGGAAGCCGCGATTTCCAGGCCACGTCTGGGCCTATACTACGTCGCCGACTATTTACGTGCGGGGACCACCCCAGTCTTGCGACCCGCGAAAAAGACAAAGGCCGTCGCCGCGACCATAAACAACGTCGCCGCCGTTTTCCCGCTGACCTGATAGACTGTGATTGTGCCTGAGACGACCTCGATCCCAGAGCCTGCCAAAAAGAGAATCGCGAACGCCTTCTTGAGCTTGCTGCGGATCAGGCCCATAGGATCGCCTCCGTTTCAATCGGAGTCCTGATTAATGGACGTCTCGAAAACTGTCAACACTGAAGTCGTGATTTCAGCTCGGACATCGATTGACGCTGAATTGATGACGCCAAAGCGGAGAGGGCGAGACGTTTTGCGACCTCGCCCTCTTGTCTGTTTACCTGCTCATCGCCTTCGCAAGCGCGGCGGCAAGAGCTCCATGGCCTGTATTTCCGTTCTTCGGCGGGGACGACGACATCGGACGCTGCTGCGGCTTGTCTTTCGCCTGTCCTCCGCGCTGTCCGCGGGTGTCTCCGATCTCAGGGTTCGACTTCATCGACAGGCCGATGCGCTTTGCGTTCACATCGACGGACGTCACCGTGACCCTGACGATCTGGCCGGCCTTCACGACCTTGGACGGGTCGTCGACGAAGCTGTCGGACAGCTGGGAAACGTGAACGAGGCCGTCCTGATGGACGCCGATGTCGACGAAGGCACCGAAGGCGGTGACGTTGGTCACGGTTCCCTCGAGCTTCATGCCAGGACGAAGGTCCTTGATCTCGTTCACGCCGTCCATCAGGGTCGCCGTCTTGAACTCGGGGCGCGGGTCGCGTCCTGGCTTTTTCAGCTCCTCGATGATGTCGCGGACAGTCGGCAGCCCGAATTCGGCCGAGATGAACTGCTCCGGCTTCACACCCTTGAGACTCTTCTCGTCGCCCATGATCTGGCGGAGATCACGCCCGCATGCCTTCACGATCTTGCGGGCGACGTCGTAGGCTTCGGGGTGGACCGCCGAGGCGTCGAGCGGCTCGCTGCCACCGTTGACGCGAAGGAAGCCCGCGCACTGGGCGAAGGCCTTGTCTCCGAGGCGCGGTACCTTGGCGAGTTCTGCGCGGCTCTTGAACACCCCGTTGGCGTCGCGGTAGCGGACGATGGAATCGGCGAGCGACGGTCCGACACCGGCGACGTAGGAGAGAAGCGCAGGGGAGGCCGTGTTCAGATCGACCCCGACGGCGTTCACCGCGTCTTCGACAGCGCCTGAAAGGGCCTTGGCCAGGCGGGCTTGGTCCACGTCATGCTGATACTGGCCGACGCCGATCGACTTCGGATCGATCTTCACCAGCTCGGCCAACGGGTCCTGCAGGCGGCGGGCGATCGAGACAGCTCCGCGCAGCGACACGTCCAGCTCCGGGAACTCGCGGGCAGCGAGTTCCGATGCCGAGTACACGGAAGCGCCCGCTTCGCTGACGACAACCTTGGTGGGTCGGTTTCCTGTGAGGTTCTTTAGAAGTTCACCCACCAAGGCGTCGGTTTCACGGCTAGCCGTTCCGTTGCCGATGGAGATGAGTTCGACGCCGTGGCGGCGGACCAGCGACGAGAGTTCCGCCAGCGCGCCGCGGATGTCGTTGCGCGGGGCAAACGGGTAGATGGTCGAGGTCTCCAAAAGCTTGCCAGTCGCGTCGACGACCGCCACCTTCACGCCCGTGCGGATGCCCGGATCGAGACCCATGGTGGTCTTCATGCCGGCTGGTGCCGCCATAAGCAGGGCCTTCATGTTGGTGACGAAGACGTTGATCGCTTCTGCTTCCGCGCGTTCGCGGGCTTCGGACGTCATTTCCGAGATCATCCGGTTGGCGAACTTCACGCGCCACGACCAGTCGACGACCTTGGTGATGAAGCCGCCGGCATTGGCCACGCCGTTGTCGGCCGCGATCATCGAACGGGCATGGACGGCCGCCTGTTCGTCGATCTCGACGTCAAAGGTCAGCACGCCGGCCTCGGCTCCGCGCAGCATGGCCAGAACACGGTGTCCCGGTGCCTTGGCGAGCGCTTCAGTATGATCGAAGTAGTCGGCGAATTTCTCGCCGTCTTTCTGCTTGCCGTCGACGACCTTCGCCTTGAGGCGGGCCGTCGGCTTTACCGCGGCCCTTATCTTCGCGGGCGTGTCCGGATGCGAGGCGAAACGTTCGGAGAGGATGTCGCGCGCACCGTCGAGGGCGGCCTTGCGGTCGGCGACCTTCTCGCCGATGAAAGTGTCGGCGAGGGTTTCCGGATCGGCCTTGAGGTTCGCCATGATGGCGTCGGCCAGAGGCTGCAGGCCGTTCTCGATCGCCGTTTGCGCCCGTGTCTTGACCTTGGTGCGGAAGGGCGCGTGGATGTCGTCGAGCTCGGCCTTGGTTGCCGCTTTCGCGATCCGCTCGGCGATTTCGGGAGTGAGCTTGCCGAGATCGGATATCGCCTTGAGGACGCTGTCGCGGCGCTTTGCGAAATCCCGGAGGTATGTCAGGCGTTCGTCCAGTTTGCGAAGCTGGGTGTCGTCGAGGCCGCCCGTCATTTCCTTGCGGTAGCGGGCGATGAAGGGGATGGTAGCGCCTTCGTCTACCAGCGCGATGGTCGCCTTGACCTGGTCGGGGCGACAGCCGATCTCGGCTGCGATGATGACCGGGATCATGGCTTCTGCGTCGGATTGCATTCAAGTCTCCTGTGATAGTGCCACGCCCAGTATGAGATCGGGCAAGGCATATTGGAAGACTTGGCGGCAAAGACCCGCGTATCAGTGCCGCGTCGAAACGCGCAGCTTGGCGACACGCTCGCGGATGGCGTCGATATCCTGTAGGGGCATCCGCTCCTCGTCGACGGCGACGTCGATCATGTCTTCCTGCACGCCGAGGCGCGAGAGGAAGGCGGCGATGCTTTCCTGGTCGAACGGCCGCGACGAGAGAAGGTGCGAATACGCCGGGTTGTCGCGATAGGCGAACAGCGTGAACTTCACCGGGTGGGCGTCGAACTCGGTATAGCGTACCGGACCGTCGGAATCTTCGGCGTCATTGATCTTGGCACCGAGAATGCACGCGAGCGCCTCGATGCCCTCGTGGACCGAAATCCAAGTCTCGTAATTCTGCTCGTCCGCCATCACGCACTCCATGTCATTCACCGCTCCATATAGCCGATGGAGTCATCTATTTCAACAGCAAACGTCAATTTCGGAATGCCTCACTTATTGGCACACCTTCGGTCGACGAAACTCGGTACGACATGGTGATCCCGGACTCAGCCCATCGAGATGACCGTCAGTTCTTCCTCACTGGCCGGAAAGGGCGAAGTCCCAAAAACGATTTAGGCCTGGTAAGAGTGCCACCCTTACCAGGCCTTCAAGCCCCTTACGGGAATGTCGCATCAGGTTCAAGGCGTGGTCAGCAGCTCATGCCGCTTTAGCGCCGATCGCCACATTGAAGATCAGACGATGGTGACTTTTATCATCATCACGCCAACTCGCTTAGTCAGTTCAGGTCCGCTATTCATGATTTATCCTCGGTTACTTACAGTATACCGCGATCGCGGCATCCTGTTGGGTGTTGTTCTTCTTTCCCATGCTCCGGTCGTAGCACATGGTTCCGTAGTTGTAGACGGGGGTCGGAGCGGGACCCGCGCAGCTCGAGCAGCTGCCGTAGTGAAGCGCTCCGTTGCGAGCGATGTCCTTCGCGTACGATTCCAATTTGTCGCCGCCGTCGTTGCCGTTCCCGCCGCCCTTGAGCCCGTACTTGTAGATAATGGTCTCCCAGCCGTTTCCTTGGCGGGCAGGACGCTCGCCCGATGCGCATACCTTGCCGTTGATGTTGGCGGGAGCCAGACCGACGGTCGCGCAGACCTGCGCCTGGGTGACGCGCTGGCCGGTCGATCCCATCCTGGTGCTGGCGGCGATGTTAACCCACTGCCCTACCTGGCAAGCGACCTCCTGCTTCTCGGTGTGGGCGGGCACCGCATGGCATCCGGAAGTGAAGTCGGCGGAATGCGAGCCGTTTCCGGCGCATTCCATTTTTGCCTCCACGAAGACGTCTTTGTAGCATTTCTCGGCGGCTTGAGCGCCTCCTGCGCAGAGCAGTATGGCGATAATTGAAAACACCAGTCTCGACATTGGATCATCCTCTCCACCCGCAGGATTGCGGGTCGTTGCAACGATAGTATCGATCCCCGAAGGCAACCTCAAATGCCGGCGGCGAGGGACAAAGCCGTTGACACCTATGAAAGCTTGACCGGACAATTCAAGACGTCAGTAATCTTCGAGAGCAACAAAATCATGAATTCAGTCGCCTCCCGCATCTTCGAGTCCATCAAGGCGCTGTATTTCAGGATCGGTCAGTTCAAACGCGAGCGTCCTCACGCTTACGCCGCCAGGACCATGGCGCTGCTCGTCGTCATCGTCGCGTCCGGGTGGGCCGGATGGTATTTCACCAAGCCCGCCGAACTCAGCCTGACCAATCTCCTGACGGAGATTTCCCACAGGAAGGTCGTGTCGGCCGAAGTCATCACCGAGCAGACCGGATACGGCATTTACGCCATGATCGGCGAGGAGCGGTTCTACGTCCGCGCGCCCATGACCGCGATCGACCAGCAGGAGGGCAAGGACGGAACGAACATCCTCCAGGCACTCCAGGCGAGCGGCGCTGAGATCAAGTTCACCGCTGGCGCAATGGAAACCATTGGCGTGTTCATGGCTGTCCTGTCGCCTGTCATCATCATCATGTGCATGATCGGAATGGGACTGGCGATGGCCAAGGACAGCACCTCGTCCTGGATGAACCTCGCCAAGACGGTGAAAACGAGATTTTCGGATGTCGCTGGCGCGGACGAGGCTAAGGCGGAACTCAACGAAGTCCTCGAATACCTCAAGGGCACGACGGCGCTCGAAGGAGCTACCGCCAGAACGCCCCGCGGCGTGTTGCTCTCCGGCCCTCCCGGCACCGGCAAGACGCTGTTGGCCAAGGCTCTGGCCGGCGAGGCCGGAACGTCCTTCATCGCCGTCTCGGGTAGCGACATGCAGTCGATGTTCTACGGAGGGTCTTCGAAGCGGGTCCGGTCTCTCTTCCGTCATGCACGCGCGAACAAGCCTTGCATCATATTCATCGACGAGTTCGACGCCGTTGCATCCAAGCGCTCCGACCGGTCGGACGCGATTTCAAGGGAGAACAACGCCACCCTCAACCAGCTCCTCGTCGAGATGGACGGTTTCTCGAACAACGAGGGCATTCTCGTCATCGCCGCCACGAACCTTGTCGACAGTCTCGATCCCGCGGTAAAGCGGGCAGGCCGTATGGACCGCCGTATCGAAGTCGGCCTTCCCGATCAGAAAGGTCGCGCCGCGATCCTCGGCGTGCATGCGCAGAAGCACAAGCTCGCCGATGGCGTCGACCTCGAGACCGTCGCTCGCGGGGTTCCGGGTTTCTCCGGCGCTGAACTCGAAAACGTCATCAACGAGGCGGCTATCTTCGCCGGTCGACGCGGATCGATCGAGATTTCGGACAACGACCTCGAGAGCGCCAAGAACAAGATCATCATGGGCCTTGAGCGCAAGACCTTCGTCATGAGCGCCGAGGTAAGACGCCTGACGGCCTACCACGAAGCGGGCCACGCGCTCGTCGCGACCCTCTCGCGGCATTCCGATCCCGTCCACAGGGCGACCATCGTTCCGCACGGCGGCGCTCTGGGCATGGTGGTTCGACTGCCCGAGGGGGATCGGGTGTCGGTGACAGTGGCAAAGCTGAGAGACGATCTCAACGTCGCCATGGCCGGTCGGGCCGCCGAGGAGGTCGTCTTCGGTATCAACGCCATCACGACAGGCGCGCAGGCAGACATCGAGTTCGCGACCGACTACGCGACCCGAATGGTGGTGGACTGGGGCTTCAGCGAGAAGATCGGCATGGTGAAGGTGTCGCGTGAGCGGGCCGAGCGCGATCCTGACGTCCACTCCGAAATCCGGGCGATCGTCGCGGAAGCCTACGACGACGCACGGGCCATGATCAGGGACAACAAGGCCGGACTGGTCGCCATCGCCGAGGCTTTGCTCGACAGGGAGACGCTCACGGGTGACGAAGTACGCAAGCTCGCCTATCCGACTACCGAGCGCGGAGATTCGTCTTTTGGCCCGACAGCGCCGCAAGCGAAGGTCCGCCCGATAACGCTCCAGCCCACGGTTTAAGGCCTTGTCTGCCGTCTCCGTTCACTCGGTGAAAGAGCCATGGCTATCCGCAGGTGTTGCCCGCCGTTTGTCGGGCTTGCGCCGCCGTCTGTTCGTAGGCCTCGGCCTGCTGCAAGGATTGCTCCCGTTCCGTCCCCGAGTAGAACTGGGCGCAGTAGCGGGATTTCTTGGCACCTTCGGCGTTGATCAGGACGACGCCCTGCGAATTCAGGCATGCACCTCCCTGTGAGGCTTGCTGCTGGACCCGGTTGATCCACTGGACGAAAGGGGAATTTTCGTCGGTGCAATCGCTCTGCCTGTCCGGAGGGGGAGCGGGAAATCCTCCGGAAGATGTTGCTGCGGCCCTCGCGGGTGCCTGCGACGCCACCCTGGTCGGCTCCGGCGTCCGCACCGAAACGGGTGCCGGAGTGTCGTCACCCGACACCACTTGCTGCTTTGTCCTTCCTTGATACTCGCTGGGTCCGGAGATCACCACGGCATCGTCCGGAACCTGGTCGATCGGCACGGATTCGCAGGCGGCGGCGAGGAGAGCAACGCCTGCGAGGATTGCGTATCTGCTGAAACTTGTAATCACGGTGTTGCGCCTTTGAGAACCTACCAACGGCAACAGATCACGCCTTCATTCCCCGCGCATCACGCAATTGGAGTATAGGTTTGCTCTAGGCGAGAGCGACCGACCGGATGAGGACGGCCGAGAAAACGACCAGGCAGGCCGAGGCGAGCCGTCTGAACACCTTTCCCGTCAGATATCGGCTTGAGCGACCAGCGACGGCACCGCCACCCATCCAGAGGATCGCCACGGGAACAAGCGTTCCAAGAAAGGCGGCCAGATGAAGCGGGACGTCCTGACCGCGCGGAAAGATCACCAGACCGAAAACCAGTGCCTTTGGATTGAGGATCGTCGTCACGAAGACCCGGAGGACCGTGACCGAGATGTTCGACGCGTTGTCGTTGCTCGTCTTCCACAGCTTGGTCGCCATGTAGAGAATCCAGAACGCGGCAGCGGCTTTCAATCCAAGCGAAATCGACGGCCGTTCGTCGAGGACCGGGGCGAGAAACGTCACCAATGGCACGATCACGGCAAGATACCCCGCCGTTTCCCCGACGAGCAGCCTCAGGGATGGCAGGAAGCCCTTTTCGCGTCCGGATAGGCAAAGCAGGGTATTCGTCGGCCCCGGAACGACCAAGAGCAGGAGAACCTGCACCACGAACGCGCTCAACTCATGCATGCCAAGCCCTTCCGACGAGATACTCCTTACAGGCTCGCACGGATTCGCACCGCGAAAAACCCCTCAATTGCCGGAGGATGCACAGGCTGCTCCGTACGGTATCATACATTAAATTCGCGAACTCGCGGTCCCAAGGGGTTGACCTTGTGGGGTGACGGGTCTACCGGATCGCCATCCATGCTATCGAAACATGTATATCAACCCCGAACTACAATCGTTTTACTTACTCCACGGGAGCATTCGCATGAATGAAACCAGAAAGCGCGGACCGCGCGACATAGACGTCCTTGTCGGCCACAATATCCGCACGCTCAGAAATATGAACGGCATGTCCCAGACGCTTCTCGGCGAAAAGCTCGGCATTACGTTTCAGCAGGTCCAGAAGTACGAGAAGGGCACCAACCGCGTGTCGGCGAGCTCGCTGTACGAACTGGCAAAAGTGTTCGCCGTCGGCGTGGAAGCGTTCTTCCAGGGTGCCGAAGACCCACGGGCCGGTGCATCAAGCCCGATCCCGGTCCTGAGCGCCCAAGCGTTCAAGCTCGGCGTGGCCTACGACAACAACCGCAACGGCGCGTTCAAGAAGGCGGTAACGAACCTCCTCAACACGCTCGGCGACGACGCGCCAGAAGCCGAGGCGGCTTGATCAATCTCATTGCATGAATGACGAAAAGCCCGTGGCTATACCGCTACGGGCTTTTCGTTTGCGTGGACAGTAGAAGCGCCACCTTAGCTCATCAGGGGTCGGTTGCCGCCTCTAGTGAGGCGTCCTATCCACGGACCCGCTGACAGGTCCGCCGTCCTGAACGGCCGGGATTGTATCCAGCTTATCCGGACCGAGATGCTCTTACGCCTCTATCGGATGATCCGTCGTGTTGCCGACGGGGTCAATCCTGACGGCCGTCCCCATATTCGATATTTCTGTCGCTGAGTTCTTTTTATTCCGTTGACAATTGATCTGCGTTCAATGTAAGACTTCATCCACGGGATGCGGTTGCCCGACCTTCTGCAGGGTCTGATCCGCCTTTGAACTGTCAACACAGCCTCCATCCGACGCTGGTGTGTAATCTGCGGACTCCGGCGAATAGGAACGGCTGTGCCGAACGATACAGACAGAATCCGCGTCAAGCATTCCATCACTCCCGACCGTATCGACGCTCTAAAGGCCCGTCTCTCTGAGCTTATCCCCGAAGTCCGTGCCTCCCATCGCGTCGAGGCGCTTGCACGCGGTCTGGAATTCAGGACCTGGGCGTCGCTGCTGGCGTGGAAGAGGGCACCTGACGGAGACGCATACCGCCCCGTCGACGCCGACGCATTCGTTGGCTACCTCGCTTCACATGGGTTTGCGGTGCCAGGCATCGCGTTCGACTGCGCAATGTCGTTGACGCGGCGTGGGCGAGGCGGATTGATCCCGGTCCGAGAGGAGGCCCTGAAGAGTATGGGTCAAGATACCTGGGATGCGTTTGCCAGCGGCAACAGGGCTTTCGAAGACAAGGTCAACGAACAAATCGAGTTCATTCGGGTGCGATGGGACGCCACTGCCACCCGTCGGACCGTGAACAAGAGCGCTTCGACGACCGTGGCCCCGTGATCGCCGCGCGATACTAAAACTTCGGCGCTGTCCTCGGCACAGGGGCGGCCGGCCCGTCGGTAGGCTCTGCCAGCTTTGCCGACGCCTTCTTGTCCTCACGAAGGGCCTTCCCGATCTGGGTCGCGAGCGCGTTGAGGAGGGAAGCGTTACTGGACGCCTCTATGCTGAGGGGATGCCCGTTCACCGTGACCCTGCCGTTGTAGACAGTCGGCCGGAAACCGGACTTAGAGACGCGCATGACATCCTTCTTGCCGTAGGTGACGAGACGGCCGATGACTTCTTCGCCCAGCAGGATTTGCGTTGTCCTCGACTGCTGGTCATAGCGCATCTTGAGGTTCTCGCGGATGGCGTCTCTCGTGATCGGGCCTTCGTACGGCTTCTGGCGTTCTTCCTCAGTTGATTGCGACGATTAAACGTCGCGTCGCCGCAGGATACAAATTGACTTACCCATTGATGATCTCGAGGAACCGCTCGCCGTACTTGTCGAGCTTCAGCGCACCGACGCCGGAGATGCGTCCCATCTCCCCGAGCGTCTTTGGCCGGGTCGTCGCCATGGCCACCAGCGTCGCGTCGTTGAAAACGACGTATGGCGCGACGCCCATGCCCTTGGAGATCGTGTAGCGCTCGCTCCTGAGGCGTTCGAAGAGAACCGCTGACTCGCTGTCCATGTCCTGCCGTTGGGCCGCCGCCGCACCTTTGCGAGCCGAAAACGCCTTCATCGGGCGGTCCTTGCGGAATTGGAGCGTGCGCTCTTTCTTGAAGACGGCCTGCGCGGACGGATCGAGCTTGATCGCTCCATAATTCTCGTGATCGACCCACACCAGACCTGCCGCCATCAGCTGCCTGAAGATCGACTGCCATGTCTGCGCCGGATACTGCACACCCTGACCGAACACCTTCAGCTCCATGTGCTTGAACTGCTTGAGGCGGTCCGTGACCTTGCCCGTGATGACATCGATCAGGTGACCGGTACCAAAGCGCTCGTTCGTCCTAAACACCGCCGCAAGTGCAATGATCGCCGCATCGGTGGCGTCCCAGGATTCGACCGGATGAAGGCAAGTGTCGCAGTTATTGCAGCCTCCCTCGTGGGCTTCCCCGAAGTGTCCGAGGATCGCCTTGCGGCGGCAGCCTGCCGTCTCGCAGATCGCCACCAGCGCGTTGAGCTTGGACCGCTCGACCCGCTTGACGTCTTCCGGCGAGTTGCCCTCGTCGATCATGCGGCGGCGCTGCACGACATCGCCCATGCCGTACATCATGAAAACCTCGGACGGCATGCCGTCGCGGCCGGCTCGACCGGTTTCCTGATAGTAGGCCTCGACCGAACCCGGGATGTCGGCGTGGGCGACATAACGGACGTTCGGCTTGTCGATTCCCATGCCGAATGCGACGGTCGCCACGAGACACAGGTTCTCCTCCTTGAGGAAGGCGTCCTGGTTGGCGTTCTTGAGGTCCGGATGCATGCCGGCGTGGTAAGGCAGCGCGCGAACGCCCTCGGCGTTGAGCATCGACGCGGTTTCCTCGACCTTCTTGCGCGACAGGCAGTAGACGATACCGCTCTCGCCCTTGTGGCGGCCGATGAAGTCCAGCAGCTGCTGCTTCGGCTTGTCTCGCTCGGCGATGGTGTAGGAGATGTTCGGACGGTCGAAGCTTGTCTGGAACACTTCAGCGTCTTCCAGACGAAGGACGCGAACGATGTCTTCGCGGGTGTGCGGATCGGCGGTGGCCGTCAGCGCGATCCTCGGGACACCGGGATACATGTCCTTGAGCTTGCCGAGGTCTCGATATTCTGGACGGAAATCATGTCCCCACTGGCTACAACAGTGCGCTTCGTCCACGCTCCAAAGCGAAATTTTGACCCCATTCAGCATTGAATGAAAGGACTCGAGAGCGACACGTTCCGGCGTGACGTAAAGGATGTCAATCTGTCCGCGGCGGACGTTGGCACGCAGATCGCTGGCCTCTTCCTGTGTCAGCGTGGAGTTCCATGCGGCGGCGCGCACCCCGAGCGACAGAAGCGCCTCCACCTGGTCGCGCATCAAGGCGATCAGCGGCGACACGACGATGCCCATGCCGTCGCGGCACAGCATCGGAATCTGGTAGCAGAGCGATTTTCCCGCACCTGTCGGAAACAGGGCGAGCGCGTCGCCACCGTCGATGACATGGCGGATCAGCGGTTCCTGCTTGCCGCGGAACGCCGGATATCCGTAGACCTCCTTGAGGACCGCGATCGGGTCCTTGCCGCCGCCGTCGAAAAGGCGTGCGGTCTCTGCGCTGGTCTGAATTGGCATCTTGGAATTCCTCGTTCGGCCGCTCGTGGTCGGTCATAGCAATCGGCGTGCTTTAATACAAGACGCCGTTGACCCCATTGTCGCCCGATGGGACGATCGTTTCCAACCAATAATGAGAGGCCGAACAAAAAATGCAGACCCCGTCATCCATGCCGAGCCTCGCGCAGGGCCTGCTGCTGTTCTTCGAACTTTATGCATCTGCGCTTGTCATCGCAACCATCGGTCTCTGGGTCGCCGTTCTCGGGATGCGCACCAGGACAAAACGGAATTCTGATGGCGTTGCCGACCAGCCATCCGCGCATCGACGCAGACGATAGCTTCCGGGCGTGGCCCGCGCGGCACCTCAAATCATCCCGATGAGACCTTCGGCCGCCAGCATTTCCGCCGCCTTTTTGGTCGAGCCTTCGAACTGTTCCGACGTGATCAACTTCCCACCCGTTGTCTTTACGGAAGCTGTTGCCGTGAAGACAGGTGGCGACCCGGACTGCGTCGTTTCGTAGGTCGGCAGGGACCATTTCCTTTTCTGACAAAGCTCCTGCAGGGCGTTCTTGGCGTTGCTCTGCGGCGTCGTTGCTTTGGCCCCCAATGGTTTCGGCTCGGCTTTCGCATTGCCCTTCAGGGTCGCCAGCAGGTCGGCGGCAGCCTTTTGCTCCGCTTCCTTCTTCGAAGACGCGACCATTGGCGAAGAGGAAATGCGGGCTGGGCCGACGCCGACCGACGCGACGGCGGTGAACAACGGATCGTGAGGCGGTCCGTCGCGGGTCATGTCAAATGTCGGCGCAGGCAACTTCCTGATCTGGCAATGACTGATCAGGTCTCCCTTGGCGTTTGCCGCCGGAGCTGCTGAAGAAATCGCCTTCGGCTTGTTTCCGTTTCCGTCGTTCCATTCTTCCGGCGGTGTCCACGCGAAGCCGGCAAGCGCCGCGAGAATACCGACCGCTGCCCGTTGTGACGCTGCCTTCTTGCTTGTGGCCTGTCCCTTAGCCGAGAGTGTGCCGTTTTTCGTGGAGAGGCTCGCCTCCGACACGAACTTGTCCCCTACGGTACTCTCGCTGAACGATGGCTGCTCGATCTCCTGGTCGGAGACGAGATAGTTGATGATGCTGATCGCCTCGTGCGGCGCGCCCTCCAAGTGTCCGAACAGCACGGTCTGTGCTGCGTTTGCGCCGTCGCTACGGGAGAGCAACAGCCGTCCCTTGTCCTTGTCGGTCAGGCCGCCAACCGAAAGTCGTTTTTCGATTTCAGACACGAGCGCGTCATCGAACTCATGCGCGTGCTTTGCCGCCTTGATCACGGCCGTCATCTCAGTCGCGGAGATGCTCGACAGCCTGCCTTGTTCTTTATGGCGTCGCGCCCGCGCCTCCGACACTGAGACCATGAAGGATGATGTTTCCTCCTTCTGTGCGGTGACAAGTGCGTTCAGGTGTTCGGACAGGACCTCCAGCTCCCCCGCGTCGTACTCCGGGACCGACTGTCCATCGAGATGGGCGATGACCGCGCGCTGGTTGACCAAGTCGGCGTATCGCCGAAGCGGAGACGAGAACCAGGCGTAAACGGGAAGGCCGAGCGCGAAGTGGCCGACGGCGGTCCTCGAGAGAAAGGCCCGATTGAGCATCATCGACAGTCGTCTTCCGGCCGCCTCCGCCTGCGGGTCCGCCTCGGAGATCAGTTCGAGATCGTGGGCGAGGGCTGCTCGATCCGCAGCCGAATTGCCCCGCTGGTTGCGGAAGATGATCGGAACCTCGTTGCGGACGCACCATTCGGCGGCGGCCGAGTTCGCGAGGATCATGAATTCCTGCACGATCAGGTAAGCGCGCGAGACCGCGTGGTGATTTTCCAGGATCACAGGGCGGCCGTCTTCGTCGATGATGACGCCGCTCCGCTCGGAAAACCACGTGAGGGACCCTGATCGGCGGCGGAGTTCCAACAGCCCGACCGCGACGACCCACGCGCGCGCCAGCATTTCGTGGACCTGCCCGCTACCATGGCTGATCAGGTGGCCGGCCTCCTCGTGGGAAAGCCTCGCCATGCTCTCGAACACGCCGCGATCGAACTCGAAGGATGTCACGGCGAAGGCGGCGTCAAGCGTGATGCGCATCACGATGACATCGCGGGGCTTGCCGGGTGCCAGCGTCAGTTCCTGCTCCGAGAGGACGGGATCGAGCATCGACCGTCGGGCAGAGTAGGCGTTGTAGCGGGTAAACCCGAGTTCGCGGGCTGCGTGGTCAGCCGAAGAGTTTCGCGGAACAGCACCTGAGACGAACGGCACGCAGATTTCGACAAACCAACCGTCGGACGTCTTCTCGATGAAGATCGCGTCGTCGAGGTCACGGGAGTGCTGAGCGTCGATAGTGATACCAGTAAAGCGTTTGCCAGCCATTCAGACCTCCGTTTGTCGGAGGCTTACATAGGCCGGGAAGCGCCCCCCCGGCAAGGCATCGTATCATATCTAATCGATGACTCCGTTTTATACAGGACGGTCGTTTTCCGGCGGTGGCGCGAAGCTAGCGTAGACGATCGCAATCACGGCGGCGATCTCCAATCCCAATCTATACGGTGCAAGTAGTGCATGTCGAATTCCCCATGGAACCACGTTCACTCCTCGCGCGGTAAATGCGGCGGCGTGTTTCCTGGAGACCCCATATGCTTTCTCCACTTTACCGAAGACGGACGACAGCGGCGCACCGCGCGCGCGGATGTTCTTGATCGACCATCCAGCAGGGACATCGCGAATGCTCGTTTTCTCGATACTCAGCCAGTCGACCTTCACGTCCCCCAGATCGGGCAAAGCAATCATCCTGGTCTTCGATACGTCGATCCCCGCGCAATATCCGATCCCCACTTTCAAAGATGCCGGAATACATTCGACGTCGGTTTTCGAGATGTCGAAAAACCCTGTTCCGACACGGACGTTCTGTCCGATTTCGGTCAGATCGCTTCCTGTAGCGTACAGACTGCTAAAAACGGTTAGGCCGTCTGGCAACTTCTTGATCTTGGCCTCACCCATACGCAGATGGCGAACACTGAGATTGTCGGGTAGTACCGTAGTTGAACCCTCGATATTCAAACTTTCGATCTCGATCCCCGCCGAAATGGTGTCAAGATTGCACCGCCTCGCTGTGAGTTCACCGATCTTGATGATGTCCGATGGAATTTTGCGGATCGAAGTGTCCGAGATGTCCAGAAATTTCAGCTCCTTCCTCCCGAGCTCCTCTGGAAGAGCCGTTACACCCGACCGCGCGAGGACGAGTTGTTCCACTTGGCTTATGTCGAATGGAAGTGAACTGATCTCGGTGCCGGATACGTCCAGTCGGCCGACCGCCTTCAGGTCACATGGAATAAAATGCAGTTTCGTATGCGAAACGTCCACTGGCCCACCGCGCACCACCTTGGGAGGAATCGCCTTGAGAGCAGATTCGCGGGCGTCAATCCCCCCGCATGACAGGTCTTCCGGTAGGGCTTCGATCTTTGTTTCGCCGATACCCAAGACACCTCCGACAAAAATCCCGCTGGGCAGCGCTTTTACCCGCGTGCGACTGAGGTAAAGATCGCCCTGTACGGTAAACCCTTCAGGAATAACCTCCAGTTCAGAGCCAGTCGCGTACAGTGCTTCTGCTTTCAGCCCAGCGGGAATCTTCTTGATCCGGGTTCTGCGCATCGAGAGCCTTCCCTCCACGACAAGGTCCGACGGCAAATCTCTGATCTTTCGATTGTAGTCGATCTCCAACGATCCTTTGACCGTCAGACCCCTCGGGAGAGCGGCCAGCTTCCCGTTTTCAATCCGAAGCCTTCCGTGGACGGTCATGTTGTCCGGGAGGGTCGTTACCGATCCCTCGACGATGACCAATGAGCCGTCCACCTCGACACCATCCGGCAGCTCCGTCAGTTGATGGCGGATACCTTTTGTATCAACGAGAAAGCCGAACTCACCAAAGAACAGACTTGAATTTCGCATTGTCGAGATCACCGGCATCATTGCGGTGATGTAGTCGGCCTTCGGTTGCTTGTTCTGCTTGCCTCTCATCTGGAGGATTGCATCACCCGAGATGTGAAGTGTCGCGTGTGGCTTGTCATGCCTGTCCCGCAGCGAAATGATCGCTTCGTTTTTGCGCTCCAGCACGTAGTCGTACCCGCCGTTCCCGACACAGTGTCCCATTCTCGAGCTTTCCCGCTGGAGAGCGTCGCGGGTGTGGAGCTGGACGAGCCGATAGCCGTGCTCGAGGTCGCGGTAGAGCGTTTGGCCACCACCAGAAGACGACACGCCGTCCCGTGCGTTCGCGGCCCGCATGGCTTTGTCCGCTTCTTTGACGATATCCTCAAACCTTGAGAATTTCAGAAGCTTTCGCGGCCGTTTCAGGTCGTCGACATTGGCAAGCCATGTCTCGTTTCTCACGAAAGACGCACGCAACCAGTCGGCCACATGTGCCGCCTTCCGATGGTCTGGACGGAATTCTTCGCCGCGCTTCTCTGCTGCCCTAAGTACGCGCCCAACGGAGAGATCGAGAAGACGTCGTATGTCGTCGTTCTCATCAAGACCTGCGATAAACTCGCTGATGTCTGCTTCTGCCGTCATTGTCGAAACCTCGCTTTGACGCACGAGTTAATCGAAGTCCTCGTCACGGTCAACGGGTAATTCAAGACGTCAATTCAGCGCGACCGATCGTCCCCGAGCAACGAGTGAAACTCGACCTGCTCCTCCGAAACCTCGATCCATCGCTGCGGACCTCCCTTCGCGTAGACGCAAGCGAACGTCTTCCCGCACTCCTCGCAGTTCCAGACGGTCCCGAGGCGGGTGTCTGCCGTCGAACACTCGGTCTGCTTGCCGCACTGGCAAATCCAGATCGTTTTCATCCGCTTCAGGCTCGGATATCCGAATGCCCTGGTACCGTTGAGGAATATGCGCATGCACTCCTCCATATAGGCGCGCCTGTCCTCGGTGGATGCCCACTCCCTGATCTTTTTGTCCGGCGTAAACAGCGCGCCAAAGAACATGTCGAGCATGATCTTCGCCGCATGGTCGGGCGACAGCGTCCTCATGCGGCCAAGATCGATCTGGCGGGTGATCCATTCGGAGAAGTAGCGCAGCGCGACGTCGTGTCCGTGTTCCTTGAGGATTTCCGACATTTCCGCAGAATTCGGGCATTCATCTTTGAACATCCTGATCATGCACATGCGCTCGACATGCTCATCCTCTTCGATATCGAGCCTGAATATGTGGCGCAGGGCGACCTCGAGGTCGACCCGGTCGTCGTCGAAGGGAAGGTTCAGCATCGCCTTGCGGTGACCCGCGGCGATCGACGCGAAGATGTCCCTCTTGCTAGGGAAGAGGCGGTACAAGGTCTTCTTCGACATCTGGCACCGCGCCGCGAGATCGTCCATCTTCATGCCCTCGTATCCGCATTCGCTGAATAGGCGCGTGGCTTCGCCGGCGATCTTCACCCGCAGGCAGTCGTCCTCGATGACCTTCGGGCGACCGCGCTTTCCCCCGCATTTCAGGACTTCGGACAGCTTCCCGCAAATTCCTTCACTCAAAATTCAAGTCTCCAATTGACAGCGGCCTCGGCCCTAACGGCATAATCTTATCGAAACCCAATCAGTTTCCAAATTCAAGGAATAAAAATGAAGAACTCGATTGCGACCGCGGCCCTCGCCGTACTGCTATCCGCAACGGCGCTGGCCGGATGCTCTGGCGAGAAGTCCAGCGCCTCCGCAGGGGGCGGCCACGCCATGCCCAAAGCCCAGGTCGGCGTCATCGTCGTCAAGCCTTCCACCGTTCCCGTGGTCTCGGAAATGACGGGCCGCACGGCAGCCTCCATGACCGCCGAAGTCAGGCCGCAGATCGGCGGCATCGTACGCGAACGGCTGTTCTCGGAAGGCGGCGAGGTGGCGCAGGGAGCTCCGCTATACCGTATCGACCCGACCAGCTACGAGACGGCGCGGTCGAGCGCTCTGGCGTCTCTCGAGAAGGCAAAGGCCGAGCTTCCCGCGGCCATCGCCAAGCTCGAGCGCGCCAAGGGCCTTCACGAAAAGAACGTGACGTCCGGTCAGGACCTGGATGACGCCATCGCGGCCGAAGCGAAGGCCCGCGCCGACGTGACCGCGGCGCAAGCGCAGGTCGCGGCCGCCGAACTCGATCTCTCCCGCACGACGGTCGCAGCGCCGATCACCGGCATCGCCGGCCGCTCGGCACTGACCGAAGGCGCGCTCGTCTCGGCAAACCAGGCCGACGCGCTGACCACCATCCGCCGCATCGATCCGATCAACGTGGATGTCGGCCAGTCGAGCACCGCCTTCCTGAAACTCCGCAAGGCCGTCGCCGAAGGCAGGGTCAAGCCGGAGCAGGGGGCCGTCAAGGTGAAGCTGAAGCTCGAGGACGGCACCGTCTACCCGCATGAGGGAACGCTCCAGTTCTCGGAAACCGACGTCGATCTTTCGACCGGCATGTTCCAGGTCCGCGCCTCCTTCCCGAATCCAGAACGCACGCTGTTGCCCGGCATGTTCGTCCGCGCGGTCGTCGAAGAGGGCGTCTCGGAGGGTAGCATCCTCGTTCCGCAGCGCGCCGTCACCCGCAACGTCAAGGGCGAGCCGATCGCTCTCGTCGTCAAGGACGGCAAGGTGGAAGAGCGCACGCTCACCGTGGACGGAAACGTCGGCAACGACTGGATCGTCACCGACGGCATCGAGGCGGGCGAGAGCCTTGTCGTCGAAGGTTCCATGAAGGCGAAGGCGGGCCAGGAAGTCACGGCGGTCGAGACATCCATCGACCCGGCAACAGGTCTCGGCATCCAGCAGGCATCGAAGGGAAACTAATCTAAAATGTCCGTTTTCTTCATCAATCGACCCATCTTCTCGTGGGTGGTGGCGATCGTCATCATGCTCGCTGGTTTGCTGGCTATCTCGAATCTTTCGATTTCGCAGTATCCGCAGATCGCGCCGACGACCGTCAACGTATCGGCCAACTATCCGGGTGCTGATGCCGCGACGGTCGAAAACTCGGTCACCAAGGTGATCGAGCAGGGCCTCACGGGTATCGACAACCTCGAATTCATGTCTTCGAATTCGACGTCGACCGGCAACGCCCAGATCACGCTTACCTTTACGAGCGCGGCCGACCCAGACATCGCCCAGATGCAGGTCCAGAACAAGCTCCAGCTCGTCACGGCGCAGTTGCCGCAGGCCGTCCAGCAGAACGGCGTGACGGTCACGAAGTCGTCTTCCGGATTCCTCATGGTCATCGGTTTCGTCTCCGCCGACGGAAGCATGTCCTCGGTCGATCTGGCCGACTATGTCGACAACAACCTCAACGACACGCTGAAGCGCGTCGCGGGCGTCGGCGACACGCAGCTGTTCGGCAGCGGCTACGCGATGCGCATCTGGATGGACCCCGAAAAGCTCGCCAAGTATTCCCTTATGCCAAGCGACGTCTCGGCCGCCATCAACGCCCAGAACGCCCAGGTCTCGGCTGGTCAGGTTGGCGCGTTGCCGTCGGTCCCCGGTCAGCAGCTCAACGCCACGATTACCGCGCGTAGCCGGCTAAGCAATCCCGACCAGTTCCGCGACATCATCGTCAAGTCCAATGCCGACGGCTCCATGGTTCGCCTTGGCGACGTCGCAAGGGTGGAAGTCGGAGCGGAAAGCTTCGCCACGTCCGCCAGCTACAACGGCCATCCGACGGCCGGTCTCGCGATCAACCTCGCGACGGGTGCCAACGCCATCAGCACCGCGCAGGCCGTCCGCGACGCCGTCGAGACGATGCGTCCGAGCTTCCCAGCCAGAATGGAAGTCACCTATCCCTACGACACCACCCCGTTCGTGAAGCTCTCCATCGAGGAAGTGGTCAAGACCCTGGCCGAGGCCGTCGTCCTCGTCTTCTTCGTGATGTTCCTGTTCCTTCAGAACTTCAGGGCCACGATCATCCCGACCCTCGCGATCCCGGTCGTCCTGCTCGGCACGTTCGGCATCCTCGCGGTCTTCGGGTACTCCATCAACACGCTGACCATGTTCGCAATGGTTCTCGCCATCGGCCTTCTCGTGGACGATGCCATCGTCGTTGTCGAAAACGTCGAGCGTGTCATGGACGAAGAGGGCCTTTCCCCCAAGGAAGCCACACTCAAGTCGATGAAGGAGATCACCGGAGCGCTGATCGGCATCGCGACAGTTCTGTCCGCCGTCTTCATCCCGATGGCATTCTTCGGCGGTTCCGTCGGCATCATCTACCGTCAGTTCTCGGTCACGATCGTTTCCGCGATGGCATTGTCTGTCGTCGTCGCGATCGTTTTCACGCCGGCTCTCTGCGCCACCTTCCTCCGCAACGTGGACGGCCATGGCTCGAAGAGGGGCTTCTTCGGCTGGTTCAACCGCAACTTCGACCGTCTGGTCGGCGGCTACACCAAGGGAACCCGAGCCGTCGTCACCCGGCGCAAGCGCTACCTCGCCATCTTCACGGCGCTCGTCGTCGCGACCGGTTGGATGTTCACGACGCTTCCAGGTTCGTTCCTGCCCGAAGAAGACCAAGGCATCCTGATTACCGCCGTCACCCTTCCGGTCGGAGCGACCGAGGCCCGCACGGTCGAAGTTCTCGAAAAGGTCCGCGACCACTACATGACCGACGAAAAGGCAGCGGTCGACGGCGTGTTCTACGTCTCCGGCTTCGGCTTCGGCGGTCAGGGACAGAACGTCGGTCTCGCCTTCATCCGCCTCAAGGACTTCGCCGAACGCAAGGACCCTTCCATGTCGGCTCAGGCGATCGCCGGCCGCGCGATGGGCAAGTTCATGGGCTTCCGTGACGCCATGGTCTTCGCGCTCGCTCCTCCGGCGATCCAGGGCATGGGCAGCTCCAACGGCTTCTCCTTCTACCTCAAGGACGTCGCAGGCGCTGGTCACGAAGCCCTGATCCAGGCGCGCAACCAGCTGCTCGGCGCGGCCGGCCAGAACGCCAAGCTGTCCGGTACCCGTCCGAACGGCCAGGAAGATACCCCGCAGCTCTCGGTCTCGGTCGATCAAGAGAAGGCGTCGGCATTGGGCATCAGCCTGTCCGACATCGACAACACCCTCTCGGCCGCCTGGGGCAGTGCCTACGTCAACGACTTCATAGACCGTGGCCGCATCAAGCCTGTCTACGTGATGGCCGACGCTCCGAGCCGCATGCAGCCGTCCGACCTCGACCGTTGGCACGTCCGCAGCGCGTCTGGCAAGATGGTTCCGTTCTCCTCGTTCGCGACGTCCAAGTGGACCTACGGTTCGCCCCGCCTCGAACGTTTCAACGGCAGCCCCGCCGTCGAAATCCAGGGTGCGGCATCGGCCGGTACGTCTTCCGGCGACGCCATGAACGAGATCGACGGCATCGTAAAATCGCTCGGCCCCGGCTACTCGCATGAGTGGACAGGACTTTCCCATCAGGAAAAGCTTTCCGGCAATCAGGCGGCCGCTCTCTATGCGATATCCGTCCTCGTGGTCTTCCTCAGCCTCGCGGCTCTCTATGAAAGCTGGTCGATCCCGTTCGCCGTCATTCTCGCGGTTCCCGTCGGTATTTTCGGCGCTCTCATCGCCGCCTCGACCTTCGGCCAGGCCAACGACGTCTACTTCAAGGTCGGTCTTTTGACAACGATCGGACTTGCCGCGAAGAACGCGATTTTGATCGTTGAATTCGCCGTCGAGAGGCAGCGAAACGGCCTCGGCCTGATCGACGCCACCGTCGAAGCGGCCCGCATGCGTCTTCGCCCGATCCTGATGACATCCTTCGCCTTCATCCTCGGCGTGCTGCCTCTGGCAATCGCCTCGGGTGCTGGTTCAGGCGCTCAGAACTCGATCGGCATCGGCGTCATGGGCGGGATGATCGCCGCCACCGTCCTCGGTGTCTTCTTCGCTCCTCTTGTCTTCGTGGCCGTTCGCCAGCTCACGACTGGAAAAGCGAATCAGCACCAGTCCACCGAAGCAACCCCAGCGGAGTAACACATGAAGATCAACAAGAACACCGCCCGCTCCGAAACCAGAAGCCGTCTCGCCTCGATCATCGGGGCGGCGGTGATGGCCGCGACGCTCGCAAGCTGCACGACCGCGCAAGACTACTCGCGACCGAAGCTCACGATGCCTTCCTCGTGGTCGTTTGCGGGCAAGAAGGACGCGCCGAAGCCGCCGGAACTGGCGGATTGGTGGAAGTCCTTCAACGACCCGACGCTCGACAGCCTCGTCGCCAAGGCCGTCGACGGAAACCTCGACGTCGCCACCGCGCGGTCCCGCGTCGCGGAAGCGCGCGCCAGCCTCAAGCAGGCTGGCGGCGACCTCTATCCTTCGGCAGCCGGCTCCAGTTCCGCCAAGCGCGCCAAGTCTCAGGCGGGAACGGCGAATGCCTTCCAGGCTGGCCTCGACGCCTCCTGGGAGATCGACCTGTTCGGCGCGAACCAGCGTTCGGTCGAGGCTGCCCGCTTCGGCCTCAACGCCGCCGAAGAAGACCTGCGCGCGACGACGCTCACCCTGATCGGCGACATCGCCTCCAACTACGTCGCCGCGCGCGGATACCAGGCCCGCCACACGCTTGCCGCCAAGTCCGCCGACCTCCAGCGAGACACGCTCCAGATCACCAGGGACAAGGAAAGCCTCGGTGCCGGAACCGGTCTCGACGTCGCCAACGCCGAAGGCCAGACCTACAGCACGGAAGCCAACATCCCGGAGCTTGCCGCCTCCTACTCGGAAACGGTGAACCGTCTGTCTGTACTGACGGGCGAGGCTCCCGGCGCTCTGAACCGGATCATGGAAAAGGGCAGGGGCAGAGTGCCGACGGCGCGCCTTGCCGTGAAGACGGGCATTCCGGCCGATCTTTTGAACGCACGTCCGGACGTGCGCGTGGCGGAATATAAGCTCTCGCAGGCAAAGGCGCGCAAGGGCGTCGCCGATGCCAACCGCTATCCGTCCGTGACGCTCACGGGCAGCATCTCCACCTCTGCCGCCGACTTCGGCGATCTCGCCAGGGGGTCGTCGATCGGATGGGGTTTCGGTCCCGCGATCAACGTACCGATCTTCAACGCCGGCAAGCTCAAGGCCGCGGCCGAGGTCGCCAAGGCACAGCAGGATCAGGCGTTCATCGCCTATCAGTCCGCCGTTCTCGGCGCTCTGGAGGACGTCGAAAACGCGTCTGTCTCCCTCACGCAGCAGCGCCGTCGCAATGCCAAGCTCTCGGCGTCCGTTGGCTCCTACCGACAGGCCGCAGAACTGTCGCGCACGCTCTACCGCGAAGGCGCTTCCGAGTTCGTCAACGTGCTGACCGCAGAACGCTCGCTCTATTCGTCCGAGGACGGCCTGATCCAGAGCAGGGTGGCGCTCGCAAATGACTTCATCGCGCTCAACAAGGCGCTGGGCGGCGGCTGGAACGGAAAGACGGCATCCAAGTAAGGCGCTTTGTGTTGCCCCGAAAACGAAGACCCCGGCCAAAATTGCGACCGGGGTCTTTTCTATGTCGCCTTGATTTTGCGTTTCTGGATTAGTCGATCAACCCGCAATTCGAAATCCGGTAGCGGCAAAGACGCGATCCTGTCTTTAACATCGGCACTGCTGCCTCGAATGGAGACATGCGGCCGGTACGACGTGAACTCGCTGACATGTCCGAATTTTTCGCCATAGTGATCGAAGATTTCCGTCAGGACCGGATCGTCGCGCAATGTCAAGGCTAGGATGTTTCGATTTGGTCCGAACAGCTCGAATGCTTCCGGCACCAGAACGTGCGGACCGTACGACTGTTGGATTTCCTCGAAGGCAGGGTTCGTCACCCTGCTGTACATCACGGTCACATGAAATTTGAAGTCTTTCGGCGTCAACGAGGAACGATCGTCGGCCTCCGCCATTCCAAGCCTGTTTTCCACGCAGAAATCGAACAATCTCTTCGACGTAAGGTCATCAAATTCCAGCTTTGCGAAATCAATCATGCCTTGGCTCGGGTCATAAAAGTGGACATCGTTGCCGACAATTTTGCTGTACGAACTCGTCAGCGGAAAGAGGCAAAGTTGCCTTTTCAGCCGATCATCGCTACCGATGACATCGCCATCCTATGCGCCTCGCCATCGAAACGCATTTTCGGCAACGTTCCCCGTCCCATTTTGTCCACCATTCTTGCGGCGAACGACATGGTCTCCTTCTCGCGTCGGAACTCCAGCAATTCTTCCGAAATCCGTTCCTTGACCTGATCGGCATTGAGACGGAGCAAGGTCACGACGCATTCCTCCACGCCGAAGCCGGGGTGCGTCCATCTCTCGACGAGCTTTTCCGCCAGCAGCTCCTGATCCAGTATGCCGTCCGGCGACACCGCCAGTCCTTCAGGAGATACGGCCCACGCAAACTTGGGTTCACCGTCGACCATTCCGACGACGACGTCGCATCCGATTGCTTTCGAAATCTCCACCGGGGCCGCCAGGTTGTCGGCATAACGAAGTTCCGCGAAATGATCGCCGACGGTCTTCGCCAGTTCCAGGCGGACTTTGACGGCCAGCTCCGGCGTGAGACCCGGCACTCGCCTTTGCGAGGCCCTCCTGGCCCACGACTTGGCGGCGCTTTCCGAAAGCGAACCTTGCGTGAAGTTTCTGCCGTGAGGAACGGCCTTCAATCCCATCACGTCCTCGGCCGCGTCCCGCATTCGATCCGCAATCCCCTTTCCGCGGGCGATGTCGGACAACATCTGCGACCCCTGGATCGTCATTTCCCCGAGGACGAAGGTCGGAAGCAGCGTGTTGAGGAAGCCTGCGTATTCGCCGATGCTTTCACCGGCGTCGTCGTGAAGCGTGACGATGAAACTGGTGCCGCGCTCGCGCTTGGCGACGATCTTCCATCCACCGTCGATCTCCGTTTCCCGTTGGATGTCAGGCCTCGACGAGAGCTCTGCCTTCTTGGATGCGTAGTCGATGACGAACGCCGCCATTCCTTCGAGCATCTCTATGCTCTCAGCGTTCCATTGGAAGGTCGGATGGTAGGGGATTTCTCCACGCTCGTCGGTAACGGCCAGCATCCAGCCGTCTGCGTTCGGCTGGACCAGCAGGTTGACGTTGTCATCCTGATACACGAGGCTTCCGCCCCTACCGATTGTCCAGTCGTCGAAGAATGCCATGTTCGAATCTCGATTGTCTCATGGCATCCTAAAGTCTAGCCGAGCATGTTACCATGGCGGACGGGCGGTTATGCAGCGCGGATGACCTCGACGTCGTTCGCACTCGCCCATGCCGCGATGTCCTGCTTCGCCAGCGCCGCCGCCATCATGTCCGGGAACAGATCGGGCGTGCAAGCGAAGACTGGGCAGCCCATCGACGCGAGGACGGAAGCATGCTTGGCGTCGTAGGCCGGACGGCCTTCGTCGGACAGCGCCAGCAATACGATCAGGTTGATGCCCGCTTGCTTGATCGCGGCCGCCTGTTTCAGCATCTCCACCGAGTTGCCGTTCTCGTAAAGGTCGCTGATCAAGACCATGTGGGTCTTCGACGGGTTCTCGATCTTGCCGTGGCAGTACTTGAGCGCGCTGGCGATATCGGTGCCGCCACCGAGCTGGATGCCGAAGAGAACGCTGACGGGATCGGCAAGCTGCTCCGTCCAGTCCACGACCGCCGTGTCGAAGCACACCAGTTGCGTGGAAAGAACAGGCAGCGAAGCCATGACGGCCGCGAAGATCGAGGCGAACACGACGGAAGGAGCCATCGAGCCGGACTGGTCGACGCACAGCATGACGTGGTCGAGGTCCGCCTTTGTCTTCGTCTTGCGGGAGAACCCGATCAGGGTTTCGGGGACGATCGTCTGGTACTCCGGCTGCCAGTGCCTGAGGTTGGCGTTGATGGTGCGCGGCCAGTCGATATCCGAGAAGCGCGGACGTCGGGTTCGCTTGGAACGGTTGAGCGCCCCGATCAATGTCTCCTCGGTGCGACCACGCAGCCGCTTCATCAGCTCCTCGACGACCTTGGCGATCACCGCGCGCGCCGTCTCGACGGTCCGTGGCGGCATCTGGCCGCGCAGGTTCATTAGCTGGGCCACGAGGTGGACATCGGCCTCGAGCGTCTCCAGGAACTCAGGCTCCATCATCAGGGCTTCAAGGCCAAGACGGTCGAAGGCGTCCTTCTGGATCACCTGGACGACGCGAGAGGGGAAGAATTCGCGGATATCACCGAGCCACTTGGCCACCTTGGGCGACGACTTGCCAAGCCCGCCGCGCTGCCCCTTCTTCTGGCTCTGGTCGGTGTCGTAAAGGGCCGACAAGGCCGCCCCCATACGCTGGTCGTCCGAAGACATTCCGCTGGTGTCCTGGTCACCGAGGGCGAGCTTCCAGCGGCGCAGGCGTTCCTGGTTCAGGTCAATGGTCATGCGGCAATCCCCAGGATGGCGTGCAGGAGCGGGAGAGCGCGCTCAAAGGCGGCGTTCTCTTCTCCCGATGTTTCGGAAGTCACCAAGGCGGCTGTCTGGCGGCCTGCGGCGATGCGTTGCATCAAACGGCGGCGACCCGGCTCGTCGAAGCTGGAGAGCGCTCGGCGCAACAACGGCAGGCTTTCGATGAAGGTCGTTTCGTCGAGACCGCACAGCCACTCGTCCATGAGGAACAACAGCGACTGGTCCTGGATCAGGATTTCGGCCGAGCCGGAAACGAAGTTCTCGATGAAGGCCCCGGCGCGGGTCGCCGTTTCGCCGACGACATGACGGGAGAAGGCGGCCGACACTTGTTCTTCGGTCCATACCGAACGGTCGTGCAGGCGACGGAGGCTGACGCCCTTGACCTGCGCCACGACCTGTTCGTCGTCGACGATGAGGCCCAGCTGGCGCTGCCAGCCTTCGACAAGATGGTCGTCGCCAAACGGAACCAGAACGTCGTCATAGGCGCGCATGGCCTTGACCAGGTTGTCGGCCTGCTCGTCGTCGAGCTGGTGCGATCCGGTCCTGACTCCCGCGTTGATCTCGTGACCAAGGGCGGTGATCAGCGCGCGCAATTCCGCCTCGGGCAGCTTGCGTGACGTCCCGTAACGGGCGATGCGGGCCAATGGCACGACTGCCGACATAAGGTCGGTAATGTCGTTCGCGTTGACGGCCGCCGCCTGCAGGCGTTCGATGCATAGGGTCGCGACATCGGGAAGGCCGGCGATCAGCGCGCTACGGACAAGTTCCGCGAGCTCGGCGACGCTGTCGGACGCCCGCGCACGTTCGAGGACGGCACCTGCGGCCGCCTGTTCGATGGTAAGGCCCCAGACGACGGCTTCAGCGAGGCCGACCGTCATGTCAGGAGACCAAGCAAGCTTCCAGATTTCGCGGAACGTGCCACGGCCCGCCTCGGCGTCGATCAGCTTTCCCCACCTGACGTTGATGAGATCGAGGCGATGGAGCAGCGTGGAGCGCGCCAGACCGACATCGGTTCGCAGATCGAGCTTGAGTTCGGTCTGGTCCTCGGACGGCTTCATGCGGGTCTTGCGGCACCACAGCTCGAAGTCGCGGGCAAGCGGCATCAACGGAACCGCGTCGTCGATCTCGCCGATCGTGTCGCCGATATACAGCGCTTTTTCGATGGCCTCGAACGCCGCCTCTTCGCCATAACACAGAGCCGCCAGCGACGCGTCCCGCATCTCGGTCAGACCGGGGACCGCCAGGTTGCGGATGGAAGCCAGTCCGACCGCGAGACGGGTGGCTTCGATCGCCGAGGCCGTGGAAGCCGGAAAACCCTTGTCGCGCATGATGGCGGCGGTTTTCGACTGCCATACGGCGGCGAATGCTTCCGCACCGTCGCGCCGACCGCTCGAGTAGAGTCTCCAGAGGTGCCTGTACCATCCGGGCGAAACGACACCCGCGCCATAACCGGACGAAACCGCCAGGCGACCGTCGCTCCACGGAGACCACGTGACCTCGACCTTGATCTTCGGAAGATCGCGGATGATCGCCTTGTCTTCGGCGACGGTGCTGTCCTTGCGAAGGCCGCCGACGTGCCATGCACCGACCACGACAGCGATTTCTCCGTCCGTCTTCTTCAGTTCGTCGCGGATATGGCCGCGCATGAACGCCTCGCGGCGAGCCTCGCGTTCTCCGCGCCCGCCGCCCGGACCGTCGTCGCCGTGAATGGAGCGGGCCTCGGTCATCGCCTGCTCGATCGCGGCAAACACTTCGAGCGGATCGGCATCGGAGCCGCCTCCCTGTTCGATCAGGCCGTTCCAGAAAGCTTCGCCGTCACCGTAGCCAGCCATCTCGGCGAGGACGTCGAGGACATCCCCACGGTTTTCCATCGGATCGGTCTCTTCCGCGCCGTCCTCGTCGATCTCGTCTTCATCGATCTCTTCGTCGGCTTCCTGCAAGGGAAGCGCGATCTCGACGCTCTGCTGCTTGGCGGCAAGAGACACAGAAGCGGGCCAGTCGATGAAGCGAACAGGGCGACCGTGTTCAAGCGCCCAACGCATGGCCACCCATTCGGGAGAGAAGTCCGCGAATGGGAAGAAGGCGGCGTTCGAAGCCTCCTCTGTCGCGTAGGCCATCATCGCGACTGGGGGCTTCATGCCGGGGAGGGCGGCATCGGCGATCAGACGATCGCATTCCGGCGGCCCCTCGATCAGGACCGATGCAGGGTCGAGCTTGTCGAGGGCGCGCTTGAGCAGCGCCGCCGAACCCGGACCGTGATGTCTGATCCCGAAGAGATGCGCTGTGCGTTTCGCCACGGCTTAAAGAACATCGCGGATCGCGGAGTAGAGGTCATCCCAACCGCTACGGGTGCGCATCACGACGTCGAGATATTCTTCGAGCGCGATCTTGTCTTGAACCGGGTCCTTGACGACCGCGCCGACGATGTTGGACGCCAGTGCGTTGGCATCCACGGCTCCGTTGCCGAAATGACCGGCGTGGGACCATGCGGAAACACCGACGGCGATCGCTTCGGCGGTCGAAAGCGAGCCGGACGAAGTCTTGAGCTTGGTCTTGCCGTTGATCGTCTTGCCCTCGCGGATTTCGCGGAACATCGTGACGATACGGGCGAGTTCCTTGTCCGGAGACTGGATTTCAGGCAGCGTCAGGCTGTTGCCGATTTCCGGCACGCGCTTGACGACGATCCGGATTTCTTCGTCGAGCGTCGCCGGCGACGGAAGGACGACCACGTTGAAGCGACGCTTGAGAGCCGACGAGAGCTCGTTGACGCCCTTGTCCCGGTTGTTGGCGGTCGCGATGACGTTGAATCCGCGGGCCGCGTCGAAGGAGATGTCGAGTTCCGGGACGGGAAGCGTCTTTTCGGAAAGCACCGTGATAAGCGTGTCCTGGGTTTCGGAACCCATTCTGGTCAACTCTTCGAGGCGCACCAAAGTGCCGTCTTCCATGGCGCGGGCAACCGGAGTTTTCACGATGGCGTCCGGCGACGGTCCCTTGGCGAGCAGCAGGGCGTAGTTCCAGCTGTAACGGAGCTGGTTTTCATCGGTGCCGGCGGTGCACTGGACCAGGCGCTTCGAGGAACCCGAAATCGCCGCGGCGAGGTTTTCCGAAACCCAGGACTTCGCGGTCCCCGGAAGGCCCATCAAAAGCAGCGCGCGGTCTGTCGCGAGCGTTGCGACGGCCGTTTCGATCAGGCGGCGATTGCCGATGTATTTCGAGCTGATCTTGGTGCCGTCAGGCGCTTGTCCGCCGAGAATGAAGGTCAGCACCGCAAACGGCGACATCTTCCAGTTCACGGGACGTGGACGTCCGTCGTCCTTGCAAAGCGCTTCAAGTTCTTTCTGGTAGATGTCCTCGGCGCTACGGCGCAGTTGGGTTTCAGTCATTCTTTGGCTCCAGATGTTCGATTATGTCGAGAAAGAGGATCGCGCGGTCGGTCCAGCGCGGGTCGAGCGGCGCGAACCGCGCCCTCAGAAGGTTCCGCCTTGCGGGCGGACACATGACGGCGAGATGGGAAAGGGCGTCGGCCGACGTGTGGCGACCGAAGTCGAGCGTCGGCTGCAACGCCTGCGAGGTAAGGAACCGCATCGCGATTTCGTCAGGAAGGTAACCGTCGACGAGCGCGCGCAGGCGCTCCATCGACTTCAGCGGAAGGTCCGACCACTTCTGCGGACGCACCACGGCTGCCACGAGGGCGTTCCGCTCGTCTTGCGTGAGATGTTCGTAGATCGCGCTGTCGATGTCGAAGAAGGACGCACCCTTGTCTTCGATTACCTCGTCGATCAAACGGCCGGCCGTGACGGCGTCACCGGAGCAGACCGCCATCACGAGGATGCCGTGGATCATGTTCGGGTCGTATGCGGCCGCGTTGATCGTATCGACGAGGTTCATGCCGAACGCCGCGACGAACTCGTCGAGTCCGATCTTGCCGAAGTTTTCCTGGACCCATTCGGAGGCCCCGTAATAACCGACGGATGCCGGTAACTCGAGACGCATCTCTTTGCGTTTCACCAGGATGCCTTGTTGCTTCACCCTGATGCGGTCGCGGATCGTCTTCAGGTGACCTTCGTCGCCTTCGTAGTCCGGCAGCCTGACGAGGACACCACGGGCGACATCCCTGACGCGCGGAGAGCGATCCTTGAGGAGCCTGACGAGGAATTCCTTGTCGTCGCTCGAAGCCGCGACACGCAGCGCGCCTGCGAGCCGCACGCGGCTGTCCACATCCTGCTCGTCCCACACGGCCTCGACGAGGCGGCGGGCGAGATCGGCGTCTTCGGCACGGCGACGGGCGATGTACTTCGCCTTCTCTCCTCTGTTGCCAAGCATCCAGGTCTCGTCGTTGATGCTGTCCAACGCGAAATAGCTCTGCTTGCGCTCTGCCTTGACGTTGCGCTGCGAATAGGCGAGCGCCTCGGCACCGAGTTCTGCCGCGAAGGCTTCCACGAATGGATCGACGTGAGCCAGATCGAACGGGTGGGGGCGGAAGCGGTTGACGGCCATCGCCCTTGCCAACGCCTGCAACAGGATGTCCCGGCCGGCAGTGTCGCTCTTTTCGATCACAAGACGGATGATCGGCTGGCGGACCGCGTCGGGGACCACCCTTCGCACGTCTTCCACCGTCTCTTCAACGTTGAAACTCTCGGGCGGGATCGGACGGTCGAAGCGCAGCGCCTGCGCCGTCAGAGCGAGTGCATGGAGATCGGTCGTGCCTCCTGCGGCCGCCGGAATGGTCCCCCCGCGCAGACCCGAAAGAAGGCCCGGCAGGGCCACGGATTTCAAGGTTTCGACGCTCACGCCTTCCACCTCCCGAGATCGGTCTCAAGCCACGACAGCGTCATGAATTCTCCGTTCCAGATGCCCGCTCCGTTGATGTTTCCGCACTGGAGCAGCGGCCATGCCGCATCCGCCTGCGCTTCGCTGATCGGAATGCAAACGCCATCGTCCACGAGGAAGAACCGACCGCCCGCGCGGCGGATACGGGCATTCCTGAAGAACAGCGGGTAGTCTCCGAGCCACGGCTTGAGCGCGAGTGATTGCTCGTACTTCTCGAAGGCTGCCACCAAATCGAGTTCCGGGATTGACAGGGAGTCTTCTACGAGGTCGGTACTGGACGTGGCACGCGAGATCAGCGCCCGCATTGGAACGGGAGAGGGGTAATATACGAGTTCACCCGAGAAACGCTCTCCGACGGCATATCCGGACTTCGCCGCGCCCATAGAAGCGGGAACGTAGTCGATCAAAACGGCATCGCTGCCGTCGTCGCCGTGCAACCATGTCTCGATGCGGCGGAGCTTGTCTGGCTGGAGTTCGGAGCGGGTGAGCCACACGCGCCACGTGGTTTCGACCCGCTCGGCGCTTTCGTCCGCGAGCAGCGAATCGCGCGTGATGTTCCATCCGACCACCTGCCGGACATCATCTTTCAACCGCTCTGGCAGGTCGGCCTGTCGACGGTAGGCCTCGGCGATCAAATGGATGGCCCCGAGTTCCTTGACGCAGGCGATCGAACGGGTGAATTCGGGAAGAGCGAAGATGCGGGCCGGCAGCGAATCCACCAAGACGCCGAGACCCGACGCCTTCGCGTCGAACAGGCGCTGCGCCATCATTCGGCAGGTGGACCCAGGATTGGAAGCGAATGTCGCGACACCCGCGGCCACGACGTCGGATAGCCAGAGCGTCAGTTCGTCGAGGCCGCCTGCGATGGCCGTCTCCCTGACCTGTCTGCTGCGGTCTCGCGCGGCGGCCGCCTTCGCTTCCGCCTTGGGATCGACGACTTCAGGTTCTGTCACCTCGGTCGCGGCGATGGAGGCCTTTGGTCCCGTCGAAGCGCCTGCGGCGGACGGACCGCGACGGCGAGACAGCCAGTCGGAGACCCATCCCGGGGCCGTTCCATGGGAGAAGGACACCTTGCCTTCGACGCGCATCCACATCAGGGCGAGCGAATGCTTGCAGGGGAATTTTCGGCTCGGGCAGGTGCATTTGTAACCGGCGTCGTCTTCCGTGACGCAGACCCTGTACGGGTTCGATCCCGACCCTTGGCACTCGCCCCAGACAAGTCCGGCCCCGTCCTCGCAGAGGGTCGGCCAGCCGCTCGGCTTCAGCAGTTTTTTGGCGGCGGCGAGGGACCCTTGGTCAGGAGCGATTGCCTCGATTTTTGACAGGCTGAGAGCCAAGTCCAAACTCCTGAAAAGAAACCAGTTCTTTCATTATTTTTCAGGATCGGGACTTTTGTGTCAACGTCTTGAGAGATAAAACCAGACTCCATTCGAGGGAATGCGGCGCTGCATCCACCACTTCTCGCTTGCCGTCGGTCGCGGTATCGTGTGTTGGCAAAACGAGAACCGGATCGATGATTTTCTATCATGGCACCACCACCGCCAGACTGGCGGATATCCTGGAAGAAGGACTGGTTCCCCAGGTGGCCCATGACAACCTTGATCGTACCTGCGTTTACCTCACCGACAGCCTGTCGATCGCCGAACTCTATGCCGACCTGGCCGCGATCAGGCGCGGCGGCAAAGCTGTCATCGTCGAAATAGACGACCGATGCCTTCCCAGCCAATTCTTCGCTCCCGACGACTACGAGCTGCAGAACGGCATCGACGATCTCCACGATCCCGAAAGAACCGGTGATGTTGGCTTTCTCACCGGGGAAGATGTGGACGAACGGCTCCGGCCTTTCCGCCGTTGGCAAGACGTGCCGGCCGCGCTTTGCCTCGCGGTCACGAACCAGATCGCTTTCACCGACACGATACCGCCAACGGCATTCAACAATGTCGATCAGCTTTCAGCAGTTGAATTGCCAAAAGACCTGCGAAACTGTTCGACAGCACCTCGACTGATTTGATCTATAGCCGAAAAGCAAGAAGCCCCGCCGGCGATGGCGAGGCTTCTTGCTTAATCGTGGTTCCAGCTGAGGCCCTTGTAGAGGTTCTCGCGGTTGTAGAAGTCGTGTTCGACGTCCTTCATGATGCGACCGAGTTCGGTACGGGTGTCGGCGCGGCTGACTTCGCGGTGCTGCTGCTTGGTGGCGACCTTTACGACCGCCCAGCGATTGGGGTTGTCGGATTCCCAGTATTTGGCGAAGGTTTCTTTTCGTTCGCCGAAGCGATCGCCGCCGTACCAGAAATCTCGACCTTTTTCGCGCCACCAACGGTCTCCGGTTTGGGCGCGACGTGTTCTGCTCATCTTTCTCTCCGTTAGTTGTGAACTAACGGATATCCAGAGCCTCGTAATTGTGACCTGCGGTCATGTCGGTGTCCTCATATGCCCAGCCAATCGGGCTTGACGTCATCTATGAGCTCGCTGGCACGCGAAGTCAATGATTTCCTGTCCAAAAAGGAAGACGTCGCGGTCGGATATCTCAATGCCTGCCATCGGGCGGAACGCCGCTCCGATGTCGGCCACCCTCGTCGACTTCCGCCTCGCCGAACAGCGGACCCTCGACGACGGAGCGGCCGCGCTGGGATTTCACCGCCGCGCGCGCGAAGGAAACAAAGCGATCGTCAAGTTCGTGGTCACGCATCCCTTTGAAGGACAGCCTGACGGGAACCGGGCGGTCACACAGCCGCTCCCGCAGCGCGGTCATGCGGTGGCGGCCTTCGTGGGACAACGCCACCGGCATGCTGCCGACGACGCTGAAATCAAGCTCGGCAGGCGCGATGGCGCGACCTTCGCCGATCTGGTAACGGAGCCAGTCGAGCGAGGCGCGCGGGACGGGCAGGGGTGTGGCTATCGACAGGAAAACGCTCGGACGCATCGCGACCCAAAGGGCGGCGGAGTTCGAAGACCTTGCCGTCGCGCCGATACCCGCGCGGTCGAATGCGATGTCCTCCCATTCGACGGGGAAGGCGTGAGGAAAATCCGAATTGGCCATGTGGAGGCCCTCCTTTCGAGCTGAAAGGCGGGCTATGGCGGACGGGTATCGAACTCCTGCATTCGGGTCTCCTCGGTCAATCCGACCGTTATCAAGCCTATCGCTGACTGAGGCCAGGCGGCAATCGCCGACGGCGACCAGACGCGAAAAAGCCCGCCACGGATGACCATGGCGGGCTAGAAGTGCCTCGGCTCTATCAATCGGAAAGGATGGAGATGGATCGTCCCCTGTCGAGAAGGAACGCGCGCGCTTCCTTGGCGTCGAACCCCGGTTCGAGCATCGCAGCGATGAGATCGAGCGCCCTTTCCATCGCCTTTTCCGTCGGGCGGACATGAAACGGGTTCGGTGCCGATACGCTGACGACTCGCGGCCGACCGTCGGATTCCAGGACGTCGATCATGGCCATGCGGGATGCCGACTTCGAGAGCTTCTCGATGGCTCCGGCGCAATCGCCCCGGAACAGGCTTTCCAGCTCGATCTTCGAGAAGTCGGTTCCGTGCGCACCGAGGCTCCCGTCGGCGTCCTTATGCAGGAAAACCTCGCTGCCGTCCTCCATGCGCAGAAGCAGCGTGATCCGGCCGGCGACGATCGCGAACGCCCAGACGCCAGGCGCATGGAGCCGAACGAGCGCAGCCACGTCTTCAGGGGTTGCAGCGGCGACGAGGAGTTTTGCGACCGCGCTGCTCTCATCGAACAGGACCGACAACGACGACGGGTCGCCATGGGAGTCGTGGATACGCACGTCTTCCCCGGGCTCGACGGCCAACATGAATGTCTTGGATTTTTTGACGGCTTTTACCATGTACGTCATTGCTCAGACACCTCTCCTATCGCCATCTATCCGCCGCTTTACAGCATTGCCGCAGAAAATGGAAGACTCCATTCTGGAACGTCGATGCATTTGGTGTATGGATTTGCATTCGCGTCGAGTCGCGCGGATATAGAGCGAAACCCTCGGAGTAAACGAGGTCGTCGATATAGCCCACCTCGTTTCGAACCCATTACCCGTGAGGAACGCCGACTGCGCCGCCGTCGTTGCCTTCGCAATCGTACGTGACGGTCACAGGCACGCCGAGATCGCGATAGACGACATACTGGCGGGCGGCCAAGCGCGGCGCGAGGTAGGCGCACTGCTCTTTCGTTTCGGTCAGCGCATAGGAGAACGTCGGAACTTTGAAACGCTCGCAGTACCGATATTTACCAGAGCGAAAGCACTCCTCGGGCCTGGATACGGTCGTGAGCGTAAGGAGAACGCCTTTTCCCATATGGATCGTCGGGTCTTCCGTCACCTTCGGCGGCAAAACGAGAGGCTCGATCTCAATGGGCTTCTCGCCCCATACGTTCTTTTCGCCGTAGCGGGTGCTGCCGTCGTTGCAGCTCCAAACCTTGCTTTTGCCCTCTGCGGCCTGTCTCGAGAACTCGCAGTAGAACGGCTTTTTCACCGGAGGCTTCGGGAGTCCGTCATCGAACGTGGCGATCCCGAATTTTTCCGGATCGAAGACTTCAGCCTGCGCTGCCGACGCCGCGACCGCCGAAATCATGAGTGCGATTGCGATCTGCTTCAACGAAGTCTCCTTTTATGTTCGGGAGAACCTCTATCACATTGCCTTGCGATGTCAATAAATGAAGACGTCGGGCCACATCACTTGCGGCGAGGTGTCGTCCACGTGTTTTTCGCAAACGAGAGGTCCACCGGCCGGTCATGCCACAGCTGCGTCGCCGCCCACATCATCGGCTCGACCCGCTCTTGAGGGACGAACATCTCCCGTTCCTCTCTCGGAAGTCTCAGGACGCCTTCGACGACGTCGACCAGTTCTTCCGGAACGTTTTCGTCGTCGATGCCGGGCAGCATGGCCTCGAGACGATGGTAGGCATGCATGACATTGACCGACAGACGGTTCAGGAGCTGCCTTCCGCTCAAGCCGGTGTCCATCCAGCTTATCGAATTGTTCATATCGACCGCGACGGCGTTGACGGTCAACGACGCCGTGTTGCAGGCGATCGCCGCTGTCTCTTCCGTGAGCGTGATGTCCCCGAGGTCCTGCATCTTGATCGGATTTCCAAAAGATTGTGCAAATGCGATCGCCTCTTCCGCCTGGTCTATCTGGAAGAACGCCAGCGGCGTCGTGAACCCGCCTGAACTGTCTGCGTCGTTGTATAGGACAACCGGTCCGTCGCCCATCCGCCGCACCGGTTTCAATTCTGTGTAGCTCTTGTTCGTCGAAATATGCACGCCGACTTCGATGACAGGCGAGCGCTCCCGAAGGTGCATTTTGCCATCGACGATCAGCAACTTGCCTGCCTCGCGTTCGAACAACTCGAGGCAGCGATCCAGCATAGTCGTGTCGATATCCGACAAACCCAATGTTTCGAGATCGACGAACGTCTTCACCTTCGACTTCGCGATCTCGTCCGCAGTGGCAGCCGGATATACGGCGTTCTTGATCGCCGAAGGCTGCATCGACCGGAACGCCTCCCTGAAGTGGCGGTCGAGACCCTGGAACGGCGGAAACGACCGATCCGACAGCCGCAGGCGCGGTGCCGTAACGAACGGCGCGTCGTCGATGAAATCCACGTAGAGTTGGCCGTCCAGTTCGCGGAATTCCCGCAGGATCGGAAAGCCGTCGTCGTCCTCGTCCCCGGGGAAGAAGCTTGAAACGACCACCGGTGCGTCGATCGACCTGACCTCGGGGATGTCGATCACGCGGGTGACGGCCGCGACGACGATCTTTTCTTGTTTGGCGCGCTTCGGCTTCGCGTTGACGATGACCGGAACCTTGAATTCCATCAACATTTGATTGTGTATCCCATCTCTATCCGTGCCGAGACTACGCGCGGTCTATGCCATGCGCAAACCTGAAGCTGATCAGCGAACCATACCCGGCGAATGGACGACGCGCGCGATTTCGACCGTTCGGTTTTCCCAACGATCAAGATGAAAGGCCATGAGCTCTTTCCCCATCCCGAAGGTCAGCTGGGTTCCCGTTTCGCCTTGCATGCGGTCTGCCTCTGCCAGCGCCCGCGCCACAACACCCTCTAGTAGGTCGAGGTCGATCTCGTCCACTCGCACTGAAGTGATCTCCTGAATCTCTTCCAGAAACGGCGTCAGGTGCCGCCCTTCAACTCCGTACCGCGGCATCGCTGCCAGTTGCCGCGCGAATCTCGCGTAGTTGACGTCGTCGAATTGCTCCCTGAACACCTCCGGCATGAACACCGTCGCCCGTGGTGACGTGTCGGAAACCCGGTTTCCGAACGAGTTCATTGTTTCCACCGCTTTCTCAAACGCCGTCAGCGGATAGACGACATCCGCGGCCATCGGCACGCCGACAAAACCCAACACATCCGTTATCGCGATCTGGAGCGGGTAGTCGCCAAGGCTTGCCACGTAGGTCGGCTCCGGCACCCGCCGCCACAAGCGACCGTCGATCACGACGATGTCGGCATGCCTGGCTTCCGCCATCGCATCCACGACGTCAGCCTCGGCCTGCCCTTCGTCCGTCAGGACGACCTCCTTGAGTTTCGTGATGGCTTCCTCGGTACTGAACCGGTCCATCCCGAGGCTCAAGGAGAGTCCGACGCCTTGCGGCCAAACGCCCTCCCTCTCCATGCTGTAAGTAGGAACTTTGCGGTTCATCAACTTCAGAAAATCCGATCTTATCGGACAATCTACAAACGGTGCCGACAGGATGCCCTGCAGAGCCTTCGGCTCTGTTGGGTCGGGGATGTAGAACCTGCCGTCAACGTGGCGGACGGGAAGCTCGATAAGGGTGTCCTGCCCGAACGCCGAATTCTTCGATATCAAGATCGCGGCGACCGGAGCCTCATGAGCGGCAAGCGCGCCGATCGCGAGGTCGATTTCACGCACGACAACACAGAGACGCGGTTTCTTGAAGCCACGGGGTATACCTGTCACAAGCGCTGGATAGCGGAAAAGCATATGCGGGGTCTCTGTATGTCGATGCCGTACTATACTTCCGGAAAACGCATGCCACAGCCCACGCAGGCCGGCAATCTCGTGTCTGAAAAGCGTAAAGGGAAGGCCTCATCCGAAGCCTTCCCTTCCTGGTCTCTACCACCACCCGGCAAACGCCGGGACCGTCAGAAAGACGGTATCTTCGGGAGCCGGCCTTTCGGCCGGTCGCTTGCTCCTGCTGACAAGATCAATGGTGGCTCGGAACCCCTCGATCGTCAACCTCGAATCCGGCGTGGCGCAGCCGCCTTGACTGTCTCGCTGTCAACGAACCACTCGACGCCGAAACGGTCGAGTTCCGCAGAAACCGCGGGATCGGCGGCATCGCGTACATCGATGTCTTCTGGATCGATGCTGCACAGCATGGCTTCGTTTCGCGCGCGCATCTAGGTGGTCTCGAGACTGGGTCCGAGCATGCTGAATACGTGGCGGCCGAGCGCCTTGCTGTGGACGTCGCATTTCATCCGAATCTCTTCGCGGTTGTCGGCGGAAATAGACCCCGGGAAAACCCGAAAGACAAGCCGGCGGCGAAGGACGTCAGAAACCGATGTTGAGCTGAAGGAACACGGCGATGAGGTCGGTTTGGTCTCCGACCCCGACCTTGGCGAAAATCGTCCGCAGGTGGGTTCTGGCCGTCTCGTAGGAGATGCATGTCGCCATCGATATGTCGCGAAGGCTGTCTCCACGGGAAAGACGCACGGCGATGGCCGCCTCGGTGGGGGTCAGGCCGAATATCTCACGAAGCAGCCGCGCAGGGACAGCGTCGCGCTTGTACGGGTCAACCAGAACCACGTAGGCTTGGCACGGCGCGATGATGTCCTTGGCGATGATGCCCTTGGCTGGCGAGACGAAGGCGACGACCGACCGACCGCTCGGGCGTTCGAGGAGGACGGGCTTGTTGAACGACTGCTGCAACGGATTGCAGGCATCGCGGATGGCATGGTCGAGCTGCGTGGCAGACATGCGGCTTGACGAGGTCAGGCGGTTGTTGCGGACGCAGAGGTCTTGGTCGAACAGCGATTCGGCCGCGGGATTGGTCCGCACGACTTCACCCATCCTGTTCAACATGACGATCGCCTTGCCGCTCAGCGTGAAGCCTTCCATGGCCGCGTCTGCCCTCGAGAAGCCGATGGCGTTGGCAAGAACGGCCGTCGAAGCGAAGTTCCTCGACATCTTGACCAGCAGCTCGCCTTCGCGCTCGGTGAACGCACCCTGCTTTTCGGTGCGCTGGAGGGACAAAATCCAGTCTTCCTCGAACCCCTTGATGTGGATGCCGGCAAACCATTTGAGTCCATTTGGCCGGAGCCATTCCTGGTAGTACGGGCTGCGCTTGATCTCGTCTTCGGACAAGGCATCGAGATCGGTCCCGTAGCCCTTCCGATGGACCGCGGGCAGGGCGCGAAACCGGACGTCGTTCTTGTCCCAGCCGTCTCTGTGGTAGGTCTCGATGGCTTCGGTGAACCGGGTAGCGTATGGCATCGAAGGGATGCTGCCCTTGAGAGGGACGATGGCAGCGCCGACGGCTCCGATGCTTTCGCTCAACGCATCGAGGGCGCTGCCCCAGCTCTGAGCGCCCAAAGCTCCGTCTGAAAACGATTGGCAAATGCTATCGAGATTCCAACTCACCGAATTCCGTTGCCTCGCACCCAATTCCCAAGAAATGCGATATCGTGTCGCGCACTATATGCCGCCCTTTTTCAACTGCAATAGGTCAAAAAGGTGTATTTATCAACGACTACGCGGGGTTCGATCGCCATTAGGTGGTGCAAAATCTTCCCAGATGGTAAACATTACTTCGGTATACCCCGAATTGCTAAGTGCGGACGACCATAACGTCTTCGTCCGCACTTGCGTAAGGTCATTCCTCTGCTTCGTCCGAAAACAAGTCCTCGGGCGCTGGCGGAAGCACGACTTCAGACGGGTCGAAAAGCATGTCGTCGATCGCGATGGCAAGCTTTGTGAGGTCGGCGGCGTAGAAGCCGGCCGCGTTGATGCAGTTCGTCTCCAGCAATCGCAATCCGTCCTCGGTGCGGCAGACGTCGATGACGTAGGCGCGCGAATAGCCGGGATTGATGTCGACCATCCGCTTCGCAAACGCCAAGGCGTCGTCGTCGATCTCGGGACGGTAAACGACGCGAGAACCTTCCTTGTAGAGCGAGTAGGTTGCGATCTTGCCGTCGACCACCCAAAGACGCCACTCGCGCAGGATGCGGACAGGCTTCGTCAACATGATACGGGGTGTCATGGCGCAGCGAACCCTTGGGGATTTCGTGCGGCTTGAGCCTGAGAACCTTCTCGGTCATTGCGACGATTTCCGCCGCCGACTTGACGTTGCCGGGTTCTTCCTTGTTGTCCTCGACGGGACGGATGAACCAGTCGCGCTCGTCTCCCGCCAGCAGAGCCGGAACGTCTCGCACCGTCATGAACCATGCGTCTGCGCCGTTGAGGAGATATGGATGCCAGGCCGCCTCCTCGACGAAGGGGCGAATCTTGAAGACGCCAGGCCAATACCTTCGGTCGCGGCCGTCCGCCAGAGCGAGTAGGAGCCGAACATCACCACGTCGTGCTTGTCGGCGACGACCGCGTCCGGATCGAGCTTGCCGATGAACGGAACGACCTTGTGCCATGTGTAGGCGATTCCGAGCCTGTCGAGCGCCTCGGCGAGCTTATGGGTGTCGGAAAAGAATCCACTGCATCTTACATTCCTGCCTTCGGGACGCCCGGTGTCGCGTCGCGGCGCGATCCGTACCGACCCCACTTGTCGTTCAAATAGTCTTCGCACCACCCCAGGCTCTCGCGCACGAGGTCGGATTTTTCGCCCGTGTATTCGGTTGCCAGCAGCCTGAAAGCCTCGATCTCCCCGTCGGTGAAGTCCTCGTCTGTCTTGGACACGCGCTCGACGGCCGAACGAACGGCGCTCCATGCCACGATGGCGGATGCCGACATTTCGCCGACCGAGTTTTCGGTCGTCAGAACCGTGAAGTCCATGCTGTCCTTGATGAATTCCCGCTCACCGTCGAACGCCAGCGCATCGTGGTCATGGACAACCAGCGACCTGAAATTCCTGTCGACTCCCAGCGACCCCGCATGATGAACCAGCCTGTCGGCTTGCGAAACGTCGAACAACTTCCTGACCTGAGTCACCTGGCGTTGGTCGACCGTGTTTCGCGCGAACGGCAGATAGCCGAAAGGCTCCTGAGCGAAGTGTGACCATAAAGGCCGGCCCTCTCGATGCCGCATATCGAGACAGAGCGCTGCGTATCTCGTCTTTCTCCAAAGTTCTCCATCGACGCTGACGAGATCGCCCGCGAGGCGCTTCACGATTTCCCGGTCACGATCCTCGTGCGACCAGATGATATTACCTTTGGGAGGGTCTCGATGGATCACCACTCTCTCATGACCAAAAAGGCGCTGTTCGACCAACTCGCCTTCGCCCATGACGAACCCGTAAAGCGGCTTGGCGGATGGCATTCGTGACCGACCGTCGGGTGCAGTCGGCAACCATGATGCCTTGAACGTCGGAACGCACTCATCTCCTACTCGTGAAAGCAGACTTCCGTTCCAGGTGCGATATTCTGCCGGCAATACAACTATCTTCTGCTGCGGCCGATCAACTACGTATTCGAGAGAGGCCGCGAGACCCGTCTCCGAAAGGGAGATTTCAGGGACATCCACCTCGACGGTTCCCGCTCCGTAGCCATAGACCGACCGAACCCTCTTCGGAGGAATGAAGTCGAACATGTAGACATAAGGCAGGTAGGCTTTCATGAGCTTTTCTCTGGTTTTCCGACGGCGGCGGCGCAAGGCTCACAATGCCAATACCTTCCAACTTTTTTCCAGCCCAAATCTTCGAGGGACGCGACTGCCTTGTCCTTGGTCTTTCCGAGACCGAGACACGGCTCCTCGCACGTCCTGCAATGGACTTCATACATGGGAACAAGGACGCCGTTGTGGTTCATGGCGCGCCGATCCCGCCGCGGCAATTCCACGCGCTTACGGCGTCTTCGGCGGACTTTCTCCACGGCCCGTCGCACTCGCAACCTTCGTGGTCGCATGTCACCCAGAACGTCTTCGACGATGGCTCAGCGTTGTCGGCGATCCTGATCTTGTCGTCGTTGCCGCAGAAAGGGCAGGCCGCGAATTTGAAAGCTGGTGTCGGCACGGGCTAGTCCTCCTTGAAGAACCTGATGTTGTCATATCCCTCGCCGCAGGATTGCGCGTTCTGGCAAGCACGTTCGACAAAGTCTTCGAGCTCTGCCTTTTGCTCCGCGCTCAGTGCGAGCTTGACGCATAAGGCTTCGAATTTCTTCCTGTCTTCATAACCCATCGGCGCACTCCACTAATTGAAGACGTCATATGCCTCGCTTTCCCCGCTGTCAACGTTTCGAGCAATTCAAGACATCAGGATGAAAGGAACCGAGCGCGATCCTCGGCCGAGGGAACGTAACATGAGGTTTTACGGCCCGCGATCCTGAAACGGTTTCGGGCGACGAATTCGTAGATAAAGTCCGCTACGCCAGTCGGGATGACCGAAAGCGCCTTCACGACCGACCACGGAAAACCCAGCCCGGCCACCATCTTGATCGACCCGATGGACCTGAAATAGGCGACCCCGTCCTGCACGAGGATGTTGGTCTCGTAGTCTCGGTCATCGAGACCGTAGTGGCGATAGAGGGCAGCGCCGATCTCGGATTGCGCCGTCAGGAACCGGTAACGGCGGCGGGTGTCCGCCTTCAACGCGAACTTCACCCAGCCCGAACAGAAGACACATTCACCGTCGAAGACGATGATCGGCTTGTCGTCTGGAAACTTCGGAACGGCCGGGTCGGCCCTGTAGCTGAATGGCTTCATAAGCGAAATCATAGCCCACGCGGACGCGGAACGCCATATCCGCGGCCGTCGGCCGGCTTGCCCGTTGCCGACCGCCGTGTTTGAGTTCGTGGACAGAATGAAGGACCGCCCGACGCAGACCACCCTCAAGTTCCCGATCCACTTTCAGGCAAAGCCGCGAAGGGCGCGCGGGCTGCGCGACATCGTCGTCTCCTACCCGTTCGAGGTCGACATCCCCGAGATTTCCAGGCGCGAGACCAATCTCGTCTTCGAAACGCGCGAGACCCTTGATGCGGAACGGGGTATGGCTTCCGTCGCGCGAATCTGGCAAATGCTCGAGCGTGACGGAAGGCTCTATCGACGCCTGGCGACGCGAACCCACATCGAGGCCGTGACCCGCAACGCGTTCTCCAAGAACTGGGACGACGCGCAACTGCCCTTCAACGAGGGCATCTCCCTTTTCGATTCCAAGGAGAACACAAATCCTGTCGCAAACGCGATCCAGAGACAGATCGGCTGGCGGCTTCAGGGCGACAGCACGGGCAGGGATCGCAAAGAGAACACCTGGCCGACGGCGTACGCCCGGTCTGCGAAAGCCTGGGGGATCACGGAGAGCCTCAACGGTCACCTCTATGGTGCCGTCCTCGACCAGCTGGCCGATGTCGATGCCGACGCGGTCTCGGGCTTCGTCGAAAAATACGAGCATCAGGCATCCAAGCTACTGATCGTCGACGGCGAGTTGTGGATAGAAAGCCTGCCGCCATCCATCTGTGTCCAGTACGACTACACGGGGAACCGGCAACAGGTCGCTTCCGTCTATCTTGCGGTCCTTCCCGAAGGTCCGACCCAATGTCTGGAGACAGTCTGCTTTCCGTTGGACCGTCATGACGAGGCGTTGCAATACGCTGGACACCTCGCACGCGCGATCGACGACGGCAGAGGCGTCGATGTGTCCGACGCGCTCGTTCCGTTCAAGGCAGACGGCGGCGGGCTTTTTGACTTCAGCCCCGAGGAGATCGAACTCCGCAATTTGTGTCATCACCTCACGGTCTCCACGGAGCGCTCCATCAGGGTCACCGATCCCGAGTTCCTCGCCAAGTTCATGACCGACTCGCTGAGGGAGGAGCAGGCCCGGGTCTTCGAACTGGCGATGCGCGCGGACTTCGTCGCGGGAAAGTACGAGGACCTCACCGGTTGGTTCGACATGACGGCGACGCTTTGGAAGAAATGCCGCCGTCCGTCGTACCAGTTCCGGATCAACGGGCAACGCAAGCAAGTCGGCGATCTCCTTCTCGCCCGCGGCTACGAAAACCTGGAGAACGCACCGATATCGCTCATCACCAACCAGGCCGACCCTACGCCTTGACGGCGAACCGATAGCGCGGCCACAATGACTTCGGCTGGCCTATAGGGACGGCCGCGAATACCAACTTGCCCTCGGGCATGCGATTCGTGGCAAACTCCCGCCAGCACCGCCCCGGCCTTGAGCCGGGGTTTTCTTTTTCGGCATAATTGACGACCCCGTTTTCCCGGGCGACGATCATCTCAAGCGGGATTATCCGTTCCTGACTACACCTCCCAATTTTCTCCCCAACAATTTGGAGTACGGATATGACCGGTCAATGCACAGTCGCGCCCTGAAGGCGTTCGACATTTCGCAGTTTTTCGCCCCCGAAATCATCACTCCGACCAAGCGCAAGCAAGTCGCCCTGGTCTTCTCTTCCTCATCGCCCAAGGACTTGGACGGGTACGATCTATCCAAGCACTTGGAAAATCCCGTTGAGAGCTTCTTTCCGAAGCCGCTCCTTGTGGAAGAGTTCCCCCGCGGCATTCCCTGACACAATTTCCCGGTGGTCTCTGACCCGTTCTACAGGATTTCGCTCGGCGCTTTCGGCGGCCACAGCGTTCCCGATCTCAAGATCGACGGCGACCCCGTGTCCCAGGCCGATCTTCTCGCGAGGGCCGACGTCATGGTTTTCGCCGACAAGCTCGACGACCGCGCGGGAGCCATCCGCGCCTACGAAATGTCATACGTCCTCGAAAAATTCGGACAGGCCAATCGCAACGTCCTCATGGACGAAGGCAATGGCCAGTTCACGCCTGCTCCGGTCACTCGTTTCAAGGACACCATGCGCACCGAACTGCGTTTCCGTTATTCGTACCTGGTGAATTTCACGGCAATCGCGATGAAGGCAATCCGGGGAGTCGGAGCAGATCGCCCAACCCGCCCGGGAGACTACTCCGCATTCGAGGGCGTCCGTCTGGGCGATTTTTCTGGAGTTTGGTTGTCTAATCGGGGTGAGGTAGCAAAGCACCCTCTTGCTCTCCAGTGGCTCTATCGACTGAGGACACTAGGATCGTTCGACGTGTCTCATGCAACGGAACACGCAGAATTCGTCTCATCCCTTACCGCCACTGCCAGTCGGTTCAAGCTGCTGACGCCCTACGACGTGACCCCTCCCGGCCCTGAAGGACTGGGCTTGCCGTCCACCGATGGCCACGGCCGTCGGTAGGGGGAAATTGTTTGTCACTAAGCGACAGCCTTGAGGGCTTCCGCTCGATTTCCTTCTTTCGGTCTCAGGAACAGGTAGCGCCCGATCATCTCGGCGGCATGCAGGTCGGCGTCCCACTTGCGACCGTCACAGGCCGCCTTGAACACTTCCCCGCGCCGCTGGGCCTTGCCTACGGTTCCAGTTCTCCAGTCCGTACTGCTGGTGTAGAAGCTCGGCACCTTCAAAGAGGCAATGCCTCTCCATTTCAGGGTATTCTCGGATCGCAGGTTGTACTGCCCCTTCGATCCGTTGTTGATCATCTTGTTGAACGTCCTGCCCTTGTAAGCGGGATCATCTGTCTCGACCGCAACGATGTCCAAGTCCTCACTGACCACCGCCGCACCGTATTTCTCCGCCAGATCGGCCTTGCGCTGTGCCACGTGGCCAAACCACGACTTCTTCAGTCCAGCCACCGCGCGGTAGACGGCGCGGCGCGCGTCCTTCAGGCGTCCGACAGCGGCGAGCAGCCGGAAGAAGCGGCCATGCATCGCCATGTAGCGCGGATTGTCTTGTACCTCCGCCGCCTCTGGAACCAAGGTTCCCAATGCGGCTGCCGCAACCTTGTTGATCTCGATGCGGATGCGGTTGAGGCGATTATATAGGCGGTCGATCTCGGACCGAAGCCCGTCGACTTTCTTCGCCTGCGCCGCGATGCGGTCGAGGAAGTCCTTGCCGTCGAACTGCACCAGCTCGAGGAGTTCGACCTCGTCTCCAGAAACGTGATTCTCTAGGAACTTCTTAGCCGCTGTCTTCGACAGCTTCGTCCCGTCACCGCCGTTGTGGCCAGAGATGCGGGAAAGCGCTTCCTCGCCGATCGGCGTCGCACTCCTCACCACGGCGATGCTTGAGGTGTTGCGGAAGCCGAAGTCTTTGGCAACGACGGCGGTTAGGCCCGCCGCTGAACCAACCTTCGGGAGCTGGGTGACGACCATCTTTGCTTGAGCCTTGAGCGGACCAAGCTCAACGACAAGGGCGGCGACGCGCAGGTCCTGATCGTTGCCAACCTTGGCGGCGACCGAACGCGAGAGGCGCAATGGCACAGAAATTCCGTGGCCACGAGGTGCTACGGAGGTCAGTGGTAAAGAGGAAGCACTTACGCATCCAGCCTTGACCGCAGTGTCCAAGTCATTGAGAGTTGCCTCCAACACCTGCTTACCCCCGCGCAGGCATCGATAGTCGATATGGAGCTGGATAACTGCGTCGTGCTTCCATACCGGTCGCTGAAAGCGGGCTTTCACGGCCTCTGCCATGGAGCGCAAGGCAATTGCGTGATGGGCTGAGTATCCGCAGTCGCCGTCGGCGAGATCGCGGAACAGCTTCAGCGTCGCCGCAAAGTCGAGTGTGGCGGCGATGTGCTGAAGCGCTTCAGCATCGGCGATAGACAGCGTTCTCGAGATTTCTTCCGACAGATTGACGAGGCGTTGCGTGCCGTCGTCCATCGGGACGTCTCCGACGGTGGCGATATTCCTGAAACGACCGAAGAGATTATTCTGGCCACGCTTCCATTGCTCGACCACGGCTGCCTTGGCGATCAACCTTGCCTTTTCGGCCCAGACGTTGTTGAGGCCGTTCTTGGACGCTTCCGACTGGACCTTCAAAAGAATGGTGTCTAGGTCTTTTCCAGACGGAACGGGTTCGAAGTTGTCGGCGGGCCAAATGGCATTCGCCATCTTGTCCAACGTGGCGACAATCTTGGACCTCAGATCGGAAAGGTCAGTAGACATCGGAAACGATCCGAGGTCGGCCATCCGTTTCATGAGGTCCTTGTTTCTGCCCCTGCCGTATGCCAATGCGTCGCCCTAAGCTGCTCTGTACACAACATAGTTCTCGGCGGCCTCCGGTTCAAGCCGACCAGGCCGCTTCCCTCCCGGCCGTCAACGACCGGGTTTCCTCGCGGGGTATGATGAAATTGGTTCGTACCCCAGGATGTTTGACGAGGCGGCCATACTCAAGCACGAACGTGGAAACCAAACTCTGGTGATAGAATGCGGTCACGGAGACGATGTCCGCCTCGCTGAGCTTCGCAACTACCTGCGACGCAGTGGAATAACCTTCGACACCATCGAAACAACCGCTCGGGTTGTCCAGGAACTCCGCCATATCACCGCAGGGGACAGCAATCTATTTTTTTCGCTGGACCACGACGCCCCAACGGTCTGGTCAGGAACGGGCAAGCATTCTCATGTCGAGATACCCAGCGAATTGCCCCGCGTTCCACTGGTTTTCATCGAAAAGGGACTCGTGGGCTACGACCCACAATCCAAGGCAATTTCCCTAACCGACAAGGGCTATCGTTTCCTCGATCTGTTGCATCCCGACTGCGAAGACCCGGATGTCATGCTGCGCTGGACTGGCGAGGACGGACTTTTCCGGGAAGGAGTAGCGCAATCCTGCGACGATTGGATCATGCGCTTCTTCAGCAAAATGAAGACCAAGGTCAACGAGATCGAAGCATAGCCAACATTCCCGCCTGCGGTTCGGAACTCCTTATCGCAGGCGACGGCAGGGAAATCGCCTGCCACCTACAATTTTGGCGCTGGATTCTGCTTCATGTCTTTGTCGTTGACCATCCCCGGTCGCCTGAACATCCAAGCAGATTCACCATCCTCCGCAATAGTTCCCGAAAATCCAAATTTTTCATAGAAAGCCACCAGGTTTGGAAGGTCTATCTCGTCGTCGGGGTCATCCTGTTCTTCAGGAATTGCTTCCAATTCAACGACGACGGAGAGCCGATCAGCCATCTTGACAAGGTGCGCCATGACTTCGGAAGCATAACCTTCACGGAGGTAGTTAGGATAGGTTGCCAGCCTGCGTATCGCTATCTCAAAACCTGAGTCTGCCTCGAGCTCCAGGCGAACTGGAATGCGGTCTTCAGCGATGAATTTCGCCATTCCCGCGATGAGCTTCTCCGCGTCCGTTTTCATGAATTTTAGCTCCGTTGTTGTGTGGGAACCGTAGCCCTCACCATTGCACTTCACAATTCTCCAGGGATGAACCATCTGCTTCTTTTGGAGGTCGGCTTGTCAGCCGCATCCTCTGATGCTATCTCTGTCTGCATGAAAAAGACGAACGCAACCACTTTCGTGATGATGATGCCGCGCAGCTAGCGGGGCGTCGTCGTGTGTTCATTTTTCACCCCGACCGCCCGAGAGGCGGTTTTTCTTTGATCGGCTTCCGCCTCGGCCGCAACCCCGAGAAAGGAATCCGCCATGACCCAACAGACCCTCTACCTCTCCACGTCGATCCCGTACGTCAACTCCAGTCCCCACGTAGGCTTCGCCCTTGAACTGGTGCTGGCCGATGCCGTCGCGCGTCACGCGAGACATGCCGGGAAGCATGTCCTCTTTCAGGGAGGAACCGACGACAACAGCCTCAAGAACGTGCGCGCCGCCGAAGTCGCCGGCGTTCCCGTCAAGGACCTGGTCCTTGCCAACGCAGATCGGTTCCGACAACTGGCGGCCTCGCTCGACGTCACCTTCGACGAGTTCGTTTCGACGGGAAGCGATGATCGACACAAGAACACCGTGGAAAAGCTCTGGCTGGCCTGTTCCGCCGCAGGCGACCTCTACAAGAAGCCCTATGAGGGCCTCTACTGCGTCGGATGCGAACAGTACTACACGGAGAGCGAACTCGTCGGCGGTTGCTGCCCGGAACACGGGGTCGCACCTGAAACCGTCCGCGAGGAGAACTGGTTCTTCAGGCTGTCGCGCTACGGCGACTACCTGCGCGAGAGCATCGAGACCGACATAATCCGTATCGTTCCCGCCAGCCGCCGCAACGAGGTCCTCTCGTTCATCAAGTCCGGCCTCGAGGACATCTGCGTGTCGCGCAGCGCCGAGCGGGCGAGAGGATGGGGCATTCCCGTTCCCGGCGACAACGGCGAAGTCGTCTATGTCTGGTTCGACGCGCTCGCCAACTACATCACGGGAGCCGGATACGGGAGCGACGACGATCTGTTCGGCGGCAACTGGTCCGATGCCTCCGAGCGTACCCACGTGATCGGTAAGGGCATCACCCGTTTCCATGCGGTCTACTGGCCGGCCATCCTCAAGTCGGCGGGTCTCGCGCCGCCGACCAGCATCCTCGTCCATGGATATCTCACCGTGGATGGTCGCAAGATCGGCAAGTCCCAAGGCAATGGCGTCGATCCATTCGATCTCGTCGACCGCTATGGGACTGATGCGCTCCGCTGGTATCTGCTGCGCCACGTCAGGTCGACCGAGGACGCCGATTTCTCCGAGGAAAGGCTGGTGACGGCTCACGACGGCGAACTCGCCGACCAGCTCGGCAATCTCGTCAGCCGCACGCTGGCGGTCCTGCGCAAGCGCGGCGGTCCGTTCTCTGAACGCCCCGGCGAGCGCAGCGCGTTTTGGCATGAGGGACAACGTCTGCGTTTGAAGGTCGACCAGGCGATCGGGGCTTTCGCCATCCACGAGGCCGCGGAGGCGATCTACGCCTACGTATCGGAGGCGAACCGCTTCATCGTGCAAGCCGCCCCGTGGACGTTGCTGAAGCAGACGGGCAATCCGGGCGCGGTCGAAGCCGTCGACGCGACGCTGTCCGAACTCTTTGATGCGTTCACGGAAATCGCGGATTGCCTGCAACCGCTTCTTCCAGCGACGGCGTCACGCATTCTGGATGTCGTGGAGCGCGCGAGGCTGGGAGACCCGACACAGGTCATCCTCTTCCCGAAGATCGCAACAGCCGCGGCAAAGTCCGACTGACATCGTGGTCACCGGACGGATGCAGCGACTGCGCCACGGTATCCACCTCTTCCAAAGTTAAATCATGACTCCACGAAAAAAATCGTTGACACGCAGGCACGATGTGGCACCCTACGTCTAATTCAAGACGTCGAGGTATGGATGTCCGAGGAAATCATAGAGCTTGCGGGTGAAGTAATCGGCACCGTCGCCGAAGCCGTTGTCGAAATCGGCGCTGTCGCGGCGACCAGCGACAGCCGCACCGGACGCGGATGCCGCATCTTCTTCGCATCCGCCGTCGCCATCGTCATTATCGCCGCCGTAGCGGTCTATTTCTTCTCGTAGTAGCATCCATGAAAATCCTCTCCGCTCTCTTCTCGTCCAAGGGCATCAAAGTCATTCTGGCCCTGCTGGTGCTGTTCGTCGCATGGATGGTCTGGTCTGCCGCCTACAAGCTCTTTTGGATCGCCATCGTCATCGCGCTGATCGTCGGCGCGGTTAAGGTTCGCGGCTTCTTCAAAAAGAAGCGCTGACGACAACGATCGACTTCTGGCCTCGGCGGTTGACAGCCTCCGAGGCCAGGGCACCATGGTATTTGGAACAGTACGGATACCCAGATGCCAGGCAACAAGATTCCACCACACCAATACTCGCCGATCGACTTCCCGTCGTCGCATTACAGAAGTCCGGCGTGGGATGCGGCGTTTGGCCCGGCGCGGCAACACCGACCTTCCGCCAAAGAGGGTGTTCCCGTCAACATTTCTCCTCGTGGCGGCAGCATACCCGAGTCTCTGCGGTATATCGGAACGATCGTCCACGCGCCCTTCAAGTCGTCGTTCTTTAAAACGTTGGCGAGAGAGTCCGACTTCTTCGGCAGCTGTGAGGACGAAGTCGAACTCGAGCCATTCGTCGGCGACTGTGTATTGCAATGGGATGTCAGTCGCAGGGACATCGTCAACGCCCCGTTCCTTATTTACGACGAACATGGACTCGGGCTTTCCGAAGAGTTCCGTCTCGCTAAACGCGGCGAAATCGGGACCCGGGTCCAGTCTATAGCCCCTAACACTCTTCTCCTCGTCAGGCTGATTGGCGAAGAGCATTTCCGGGCCTCCTCCTGTCAGGAACTTCTAGCGCCAACGCTGCCGACATATCGGTTTGTCTATTCCATCCTGGTCAACTCCGAGCGCTATCTCGCGCCTCTTCTCGAAGCTGCCATAGGAGAAGAATGCGAAGTAAGGGTCACATGGGGCGGAAGTTCGGGACCTGAATTCATGGTCTACCTTCCGACATCTCCCGAGCATCGGAGCGCACCTTTGCTCGACCTCGCTGGCAGTACCCCTTTCAACCTGCTCAAGGCCATCGCTTTGGCTGATGACGACGAGGCAGCTTCGCTCGTGCAGTTCATCGATGCCGAAATCTCTTCTGTGTCGCTTGGAGACTTCATCCATGCCAACTACATCGTCGGCACTGGCAAATATCCACCGCTCGATTACGAGGAGACGTTCAAGCGTATGCTGCTGGCGCTCCTCAATTTGGGACTTGTTCGCCGCGATTCAAACGCCATCGTTCTCGCGGATGCGGGCGCGAGACTGCTCGACATCCTCCCCCATCGACTGTTCGATCCCGACATGCGGCTCCGTTGGTTCGACCGCGCAAACGATCTGATCGGTCCGGAATACGCGGAATCCAGCGAGCGGTGGCTCCGTTCCTACTACGGCATCATGAGAAAGGCAGCCCTACGCCATGGTGTCCGCCGCGAATGGGAATTCGGCGACCTCACCAACGAGCTTGTCGACGAACTGGTCGCTGATTGATCATCGCCGTGCGCTTCGGTTCCGATACATGGCTGGCCTGCTGCGTTTGTCGCGGGCCAGCAACAATCCGCCAAGTTTCTTGCGCTTCGCGGCGAGTTCTCTGACGATCCGGTCGTGTTCGCCTGCATCGTTCGTGCGACCGAGACGACGGGCGAGGGCGTCGATATCCGCTTCCAGTGCCTCGATATTCACAGGCTCCTCCGCGAGGCGCGCCAGTTCCGCCGTCACGCGCTTGCCGAACGGCTTGAGAACGGACGGCATGGCCACGGCTCTGTCTTCTGCCTCGTCATGGGACATGGCCAGTCCGTAGACCTCCGGGCGCAGTTTCTTGTCGCGCTCGAGCAGAATTCCTCCGAGTAGCTTTCGGTTCGCGTGAATGTCCGAAACCAGACGGCGATGTTCCTCGGCGTCGTGGGTGCTGGCAAGCCTCTCTCCAAGTCGCGTGAGCTCCACCTCGATTTGAGTATGCGAACGAACATCCATGGGTCTCGTCTCCGTTAATCAAAGACCTCATATCCTGAAGTCTTCGTCCGTGCAAGTGTTGACAATGAAAGACGTCGCCGATATTCGATGCCCATATTCAAAGGAGATGCCCATGTCGAACAAACATTACTCCTCGGTCGTTGCCTTGGCAGCCCTCGCACTGGTCGCCGCTCCTATGGGACTGAACCCGGTTCAGGACACGTCTATTCCGGTCGCGCAAGGCGAAAGGAGCGACTGTACCCTCAGCGGTGACGCCAAGCTCAAGTGCTGGGACGGCACACTCGTGCACGCCGCAAAATCCTATGATTGCAACTTCAACGGCGAGACGGTCTTCTGCAAGGATGCAGAGCCCAAGGTCTGATACCCGCTCGACCGCCAATTTGCCTACCCTAGCAGACCCGCATGACGCCTGTCTTACTGTTGACCCTTGCCGCCCTGGGCGGCCATAGTCTGGGCAACGGGGAGACATCTCATGCGCTTCAATTTCAATCATCCGGCCGTGGTCACGGGTACCTGGGAAAACGGCAATATTCGCCGCGAACTGGTGCGCGTGGCCGCCGAGTTCGAGATCGTCGAGTACAGCGACGCCGAAGCTCCGCGCACATTCGACGTCCATGATCGGTGGCAGGACCAGAACGTCAGGATCAGGACCGTAGGCGGCCGCCACTACAAGCGTTGGCGATGGGACGAACCTCACGCCGCTTTCGGGCCGGAATCCCAGTTGATCCAGTCTCTCTACAACGGCAAGGAACTCGATTTCGCGGGCATCGAGGCGATGCTGGACAGCGAAGTAACACGGGTGAAGACGATCGACGCCTACCGAGGCATCGAAAACACCGATCGCAAACCTCTCAAACGCGAGGCCCAAGCCGGCCTCAGCTCGTTGGCCGTCTCCGGAATGAAGGCACCGATTCTCAAAAACTGGCAGTGGCTTGGTCCGGACACGGAGTCCGAGGTCGCGACGTGGCGGGAAAGAATATCGGCGATGCTCGCCAATATCGCATTCGTTGACGGCATTCCCCATGTGCGGACGTTCGAGCCATGCTATCAGGTCAGCCGTACTCAGCTTGGCTCAGGTAGCGGGGTGCTTGTCTCGGTGGAAAACGCCCGTTTCTACGCGAAGGAAGTCGACCGTACGCTTGTCGATCCAAAGACGGGGTTCGAAATTCTAGGCAAGAACGCGCTTATGATCGGTGCGCACAACTTCTCGCCTCTGGAATTCCAGGACCTACGCAGGTTCTGCGTAGACGCAGGCTGGGGATCGGATGACAGCCCGCGGTACGACATCGTCACCCATGATACAGATGCCGTCGGCATAGACTATCTGGAGATGGAAACCGTCAGGCATGCTCGGATTCTCCATGACCACGCAGGACGGATGCTGAAGAATTCCGTCAAGCGCGACGACGGCGTCGAGGTCTATTACGGGCAGCAAGTCGACACGCATAGGATGCTCGCGCAATTGGAAGCTCTGCGTGTGGCAATCCTCAGGTGGCAGTCCGAGCGCAATGGCACGGACCATCTCGCAGCACCCTTCGAAGACCTCCTCGATCACGTTCTTCATTTGACAGACAGTCAGTTCGGGAAACCTGCCTTCGGCATCACGGAGCAGATGGAATCCTTCGGCGTGCGCGAGGACATGGCACCTGTCGTCGTCGCCCCGGTCGCCGGGGCGACTCCTTGCGCGTGACCATTGAGATTTCGTGGCCGTAGGCCTGACGATTCGGACCTGCGACCTTCAGGCTTGCAAACCGATGGTCCATTGTAGGACACAACGCAAAATGTCCCAACTGAGTCAGGGAAAACAACGACTTAACCACAGGAAAGTCTTCCTATGATGTCCCAAAAGTCGCTGTAAAATGTCCTCGCGGAAGCGGGGTACAAATACTTCGTGTTCGAACCCCAGTTAATTTGTCAGATGCACCTCAAAATTCGCGAAAAGGAGCTTATCGGGCCGGCCTCCAGGACCCGATAAGCTTGGACTTGCCTTCGACACTCACGAGTCCGCTAGACTTCTTTACAAACGGTGATCTCTCGAAGCCGGCCAAATACGCCGCGATTCCATTTTCGACCCTATCCTTGATTTCCATTCTCGCCCCCTTTTTCTGCAAGTATTCGATCTCGGTGACTTTACTCGCCCTTGATCAGAAGGGGCTTTAGTCGACACGATGAGAGCTGATGATAGGCACACCAACCTCACGATGTCCGGCAATTTTTGCGCGGCCTTAACTAGCGGTTAGAGACAAAGGCGACAGCCGGAGAGGATGACCTTGTGACCATCGCCGCCACGGAGCGCACGAAAGTGCTACGGGCGTGTGTTTTGCTCGTAGATAGCAAGAAATTCCAGTTCCGCCGCAAACTTCTCACTGGCAACATGGGATAGCCAATCTCTTGGCAGCCCTCGTACTCGATCGACCAGATCGTAGCCGTTTTCGGGAATAGCGAAATAGCGATCCACCGCATCTCTGACATCCAGCCAGGCCTCAATTTGAATCGAGGACATGGAGCCGACAGACTTTTCCGTCGATCGAACCCATCGGTCCGAGAGCCGAGCCGAGAAGTCATCTCGTCCGCTGAATGGGATCAAATCGGGCCTGTGGACCTCCAAATTTCGCACCAAGGAGTGAACGTTCGAAAGCGGCGCGGTCTTCGCGAGAGACCAGTCCGTCAGCGTAAATCTGAGCGCTGTACTCCGTTGCACCTCAAACGAGCTACTGAGGCTCAAGGTTGCCAGTCTGGCTCCAGTCGTCGCGTAGCCGATGTCAATTTCATGTGTTGGCCCTTCCACGGACATCGGCCCCTCCACCAAGTGCAGATGGACGTTCTCCACCGCTCGATAGACAAGCTCATCGACAACCAAGATGTCGGCGACTGCAAGCCCCAATTGACCCACGGCTGCGTGTCGGTCGCCGACAGATCGAACAGAGCCTGGTTTCGATCTCTGCCATCGACGCGGGTCTTTAAAATGCCTGTCTACCGCGTCAGCCCGCCAAGTCAATATTTTGAGCCCGTAGTACAACTCGCTGAAAAGACCCATACCGAAGCTCAGGTCTGAATCTGTCGGGAATTCGTCAACCGATGCAAGCTCGAGGCCTCCCGATGATTTACAGGAAACATACAGACGCCCGTCATGCCAAACGAGCTGAAAAGGACGCGGGTCCATCCATACGTGACTGGGAAGCCAGCTGGCGACATGGGTGACTTCTGCTGGCGATATTCGGCGTACGTCCGAGTAACCGAAATCAAGCACGGTCGCTGTCCAATGCTCTCCCGGAACGATTTCGCACTCGAAGGTGAAGGGGAATGTTAGCTTCATCTACATAACCGACTCGTCGAACACGGAAACTGTAACGATGGCAACCTATATCATTGCTTCAAATGATCGTCCGGAAGAAAACGTTGAGCTGTGTGGGCGACTATCTGCGTTGGGTACGAAGGTCTTCCCCCAAAGTCCATCCTGCTCCATTACCCACACGATCACACTAAAAGCGGCTGCGGCTAGCAAGCGCCGACCCAAGCTTCTTCAACTCTTCGTCGCTCAATAAGGAGGAAAGGTCAGGACCGCGGCTCTCCACCCTTGTCCCGTACCTGCCGACTGTGACATAGGGAGCATGCGTCGAGATCAACACTATCGCCTTAGCAGTAAGTTCCACTGCGGTCCGGATAGCGTCATGGTTTTTCAGTAGGGCAGGGTCAGCCCAATTGATCTGCCACTTCTCAATGTCGTCTAGGCAATTGTCGACAGACCAGCCGCGCCCAACTGGCACCTGTACGGCGTTTCCCATGCGCCAAAGTGAACTGTCGAAGTTCGGAAAAATCCCCGACCCGAAATGTGGATCATCGCAGACCAAGTGGAGCGTGAAACGCTTCTTGAGGTGAAAGTGCGGCGTCACATATACGCCTTCGAACGCGACATTGAGTTCAGGATCGATAAGAAGCTGCTGCTGATAGCCAAAATCGATGTAAACGGTACGATTGTAGGGAAATGACGCCTCTAGCCATTCATCTTCATCGAGCGTGTCAGACAGCGCGAGGAAAGCAAAATCAGAGCAATCCAGGATATCTGCGGGTCCCAGGTTGTCGCCAATCTTCCGAAGCATTCCAGCGCGACCCGACCACCGACGAAAATCTTCAACGGACATGTCACCCGCGGGGTCAAACCTGAAATGAGGTTGAGACTTTACGCGGATGGGGTGAGGGACCGAAAGCATCGAATTTCTCCAAGGACACGGTCACTATCGAGCAGAGTTTTGCAAACGACGAAGCATGGTGGACGGGGACCGTTTGATAGGAGAAGGTCGACGTCGACACGGTGTTGACTTAGAGGCGTGCATCTACTTGTCCATTGCGGACAACATCAATTCTTGGGCGGCCGATACAGACTTGGTCGCAACGAATGCCCTGTACAGGATTGGACCGCTGCAGAGGACCTCGCGCTTGCGAGCGAACTCAGGATGTTTGTCGGGTCGCTCCACCAGTTCCGCCAACTCCGCCAACAGCACGTCGGGAACGCCCATCAATTGGCCGCCGGCGAATGGAAAAGTCGGGTGCGGCAGTTCGATGGAAGCCACGTCCTCAATTGAAGGGCCGCAAGCGATCACATGTACGGAGGAGACCAAGTCGACACCGTCATGCCAATAGTAGACATCGTACTCCGAGTGGTAATGCTCGAAAGACCAATAATCGCCATCGTCGTCGACCGAGTCGAAGCGGATATTTCCGGACGGATTAGTTCGGAAGCGCGTAACGTGGTAGTCCCACTCGGAGACTATCAGGGCGTACCCCACCGTGATGTTCAGTCTCATCTAGCCGTCTTTCTGCACCGTGATGCGTGACGTCTGGGTTTTTGCTTTTCGCGTCACCCAGGGGCGTAGGCCCGCATCGTTCGTTCCTACTAGGATCGTGTTGGCGCGCGCGAAAGAAAAGCGCCGATCTCGATCCTATTTCACAATGCCGGCTTCGATATCAGGAAGCGGGCCGTATGTGTGTCGTGTTGATCATCACCGTACCCAAAAGCACGACAGTCCTGGAAGAACGAATATCTTTCCCTGGGGCCTCAAGTAGATGTCAGATTCCGATCGACCAATACTCCAAGGTTTGCTATCTAATTTGCGCAACTCGGGTTTTCTCTCCAGACCGTCGTCGGAGTAGCTACGATGGTTCTTATATAGGAACATTGTCCCATTCAGGACTTGGGACATATCGTGACTTCGGGACATTTTACGTGAGTTCCTACATCCATGATCCACTCGAAGCTCCGAGGGAAACCATGCGCATCAAGTTCACCCACCCCACCATCGTCCGCGGACACGACCGGGATGGCAGTCCCAAGGCCGAACTCTGCCGAGTCGAGAGCGAATTCGAAATCCCCGAATACACATTGGACGAAGCGCCTGTCGCGCTTATCGCCCCCGGAAAATCGAGGTTTTCCGATTATTACCATCTTCACGACGGCAAACTCTACATGGCGTTCCCCGTAGGCGACGACTACGGTGCGTTCTCGGCCGAAGGCCCACTGTCGTATGGCCTTCACAACGGCAACGCCCATCACATCCACTTCGAACCGTTTTTCGAGACCGTCCATCGGGCGGCCGCGCGGATGGAGGACGATAGCGGGCTTGCCATCAAGGTCGACGTCAGGCGTCAACTCCTGAAACGCGAGGCCAAAATCAGGATGCACGAGGTCACGAAGGCCTGCCTGAACGCGCCTATGCTGCGCAAATGGAGCTGGCTCTCGCCCAATGCCGACCAGGATATCGAACACTGGCGATCCATCGCCGCCGAAAAGATCGGCAACATCGTTCTGATTAAGGGGTTGCCGTGCCTCCGCGCCTTCGAACCCTGCTACTCCTTGACCACGGCCTACGGCGCGCCGCAGATAAAGGTCGGCTCAAAGAGAGTGTTCGCAAAGCAGGTCCACGTTGTCGAAAGGGACGCGGACGGTTTGGAAATCCTCGGAAACGGATCGCGGCAGCGCCATACCCATTACTTCGCCGCCTCCGACTTCGAAGGTGCGGAAGCTTTCGCGAAGTCGATCGGATGGCGTCTTCTTCCTGACCAGAAGCCGGACATCCGCATCAGGAACGAGGCTGCCGTAATCGACGATTTCGACAGCCTCGAGACGGTCCGGCACGCGCATCTGCTGTTGGCGACCATGAAGTGCGGTCAGAACCAGTACCATGTCAACAGCTACTTGCGAGAACAACCCCAGACGCTCGTTGGCCCCATGCTTACCGAACTGACGGCCCGTGGGCAGGCTCTCAAGGACGCTGTTTTGTCATGGCAGGACCAGAAGGGCGACGTGGACGGCATCCGTGCCGAGCTCGTTACAATGACCGAACACGCTCTGGCGTGCGCCCGGGAGTGTTCTGCTCAGCGAAAGCGCCAAGGTGTCCATTTTTTTAACACGTTCCTGAGTGTTCCGGGGGAAACCCGGGACGACGCCTCTTGGGACATCACCAGCCAATTGGAACAATTCGTCATCCGCGCGGACCAAGCCGAGGTCAGCCTGGATATCCCCATGACGCGGAGCCTCGGTCGCTAACGACGGCTGTCGGTGACCTTGTATTCCTTGGTGACGAAGCCCTTCTGCGCGTCGCCGCGATGGAATTCCTCCCGCCAGACGCGCAGGCCCATGCACCCCGAGCAACGCCAGCGCTTCACATGGCGGCCGAGGCGCTCCATGTCGCGCTCCTCGAGTTCCGGCGTGCTGAAGGCCGACCATTGGTGCGAGCATCCGTCCGCGATGTTGTAGTGGACAAAGTGGCCTTCGACCTGGTGTCGGCGAGGGGAGGCGCGGTTGCCGATGGTGAACAGGCCGCGGATGCCGTGCGGCGAAAGATCGATCGTGACGACCGAGTGCGCCAGATAGGTCTTCGACCGGCCGCTCCGGATTGCACGCCTGGGTCCGACCTCGCGGCTCGACAGCCCGTGTTTCTGGTTCAACAACAGAACCGCCGCGATCGCCCGCTTGAGGTCGCCGCGGCACTCGGCTTCCATGAAGCGCTCCAGATCGGCCGGCATTTTGAAAAGCGGCCTGTATTCCCAGATGTCGGTGAGACGATGAGAGAACGTCTCGACGGCTGCACGCAGGTCCGTTGATACTTCGCCCATCAGGAAGTTGCGGAGCTCGACCTGCGCCTCTCCGACGACCGCAGCGCCATCGCGACGCTGGTAGACGAACGGAAGGAACGTGGCGTTGTCCTCGTCGCCTGCGCAAACGAGGACGTCACCGTTCTCGAGGAAGAGATATCCGACCCTCGAGGCGGTATCCGGCTGGATTTCCTGACGCGAAGACGCACGCAGGGACGCATGCTGGTCGATTTCGATATAGGTGTTGGTGAAAGGCGGGATCGCGAATTCGGCATGCTCGCAGACGAGGTCGGCGCATTCGGTCGAGAAGCGCCCGGCCTTCGCCGAAGCGTCGTCGTCGAAGACGTAGCGTTTCACCTTGTAACGGATGGCGTTGAGGTGCTTGTACATCAACGGAGTGAGAGCCTGCCTCGCATCTCTCGTCGCAAGCGCGTCATCGAAGATCATCGCCGTTACTCCGTCTCACGTTGGAGGCGGGTTATCACACGGCAATCATTCCGTGTCAACATTTGAAGACCTCGATGTCGACGCCCAGGTCTTCCAAAAGGTTATTCGAAAAGCATCCAGAAAAATGCTATTTCCGGATTTCATTCCCCTCTTGCGAGGGTCTCCATAGCGCTAAACGCCACAACAACGCGCAATTTCAGTCTCTTTCGACCCCGAGATCGGCCAAACACTGGTCGCAGAAGAATCCGTTCTTCTCCGGAACGTCGGTCAACATGCACGACTCATGCCACCAATCGCATCCAGAACACCGCTCGACATTGACATCGAGAAGAGCGTCGTCCCAATCGAACCCTTCGTCCAGCCCGAGAGCTTCGCACGCCTCGACGATCGACTTGCAGGTGCCGTCGAGGAAGCCCGACATTTTGACGATGTCGGCGCGGTCAGGTCGATCCACCTGAAACCTCCTTGGCGGACCCAGCGATCCGATGTTCGATCAGGTCGCCCTCGTTGACCCAGATGAGAACCGCGTCGCCGATGGCGTACAGCGGCTCGTTGTGGATGTTTGCGCGCATTTCTTCCCTGGTCTGCCCCTTCGCCATGGCAAACCGCAACGGCCACAAGCGGACACCACGGATCGACGACGGTGCGTATACCGGATCGGTGAAGACGTTTTTCGCCCAATTCTCGGTGCGTTCCTTTGCCGGAATGTAGAAAGGCGGCACCGCCCAGTCGGAGATCGGCTTTAGGTAGCCGACGGGTTCGCCGAGGTGGACGGAGCAATCGCGCTCGCGGACACGCGCCTGCTCGAGTTCCTTCCATGCTGTCGTAAGTTCGGCAAGCAGGACCGAGGCACTCGCAGCGACGACGTTGGTCGCGTCAGGCACTTCGCCGCTCTCTACCGGATGCTGTTCGGAAAACTCGCGGCCTGTGTCCTCGTTGTCAAAGAGCCAGCCAGCGGAAGCCGCGGCACGTAGCGCCTTGATCTCGTCGGCCGCGCGCCGCATGATTTCGTCGCGCCCGTCGTAATCCTGCGTTGCTCGGTCGAGGATCGCCTCGATCTGTTCTACGATATCCATCATCCTGCCATCCTCACCGTTTCTGCCTTTTCCGCCATCTGTTTCAAGACTTCGAGCGCGCAACGAGATACCGCTAGAGCCAGCGATGACCCGGTTTTAGCGACCTCGTAGTAGCCGCAGAGGCGGCTATCGTAGTGCTGTCCGGACATTTTGACCTGCGAATACCCGCTTTCGTCAATGGAGATGTCGAACTGAGCCTTTTCGAGGACGCGCTTCGCTAGCGTGAAGGCGGCCTGCGCATTGCCCGTGAAATCTGTCTTTCCGTGTTCGCGACGCAGCCCGTGGAAATGGTGATATCCCGCACCCGTCAGCGGATAGGTCCAGCCGAAGGCCCGTGCGAACAGCATTTCGTTCAGATCGTCGTCGGACGCGCGAGCCAAATTGAGACGGTCTTCGATTTCGGAGATTTCCATGACGGCGTTCCTTCCGGAGTTTCAGGCAACCGCCCGATCAATTCGAGGCACCAGCGAAGAGAACTATTCGGTCTCGTCTTCTGCTTCTTCGCGTTCGCGGCTAAGCCGCTCGTCGACGCTTCGGCAGGTTTCCTCCCACCAGCCCTGCATGATCTCCACGCACTGCTTGCGCGAGCAGACCACCGAGCTGGTGCGTCCCCACCAGCGCAAAGGATGCTTGTCGCTCCATCCTTGTTTGCAGACATCGCACTCGGTCGATGTCTTGAGGAAGTCGGGGTGTCGCCAGTTGAGTTTCGGCTTTTCGGTTTTTGCCGTCATCTATGACTTCCTCACTGGAACGCCAAGGCGGCAAAGGGTGCATTCGTACCCTTCGTTTTCAAGCCTTTTGACTTTGTTGGCCGAAGGGATGTCGACGTCGGTGATATCCGCTTACATACTTGATACTCGATGGTCATCTGGGACTCCTTGGCCTAGTGAGGCATACGGCGTTCGACGGTCACCGCCGATGCAGCTTGCACGGCGGAAGTCGCCGCCGCACGCGATCTAGTCAGCTTGGTTGTTATGCAGGAGGAAGTAGGTGCTGTCGTTTACGGTCCATTCCTGCGCTTGGGTAACCTGCATCGGCATGAGGTTAAGTGGGGAGGCCATAAGAACTTCGGGATCGACGCCTGGATTTTCGGCCTCGATCTTGTTGATGGCTTCTTTCAGTTCCGAGAGCCGCATAACAGTTTTCCTTCCTACTTAGACGATGGTGATTTGCGACAGGACGTTGAGGTCGTTTTCCGACTCGCCCTCAGCATTCGAACGCCGTCGGCTTGAGGTCACCGCGACGGAACCACTCTTCGTCGCCTTCGGTGAACGCCAGAAGGATCGTCTCGGAATACACGTTGTCTCCCTCGTACTTGCGCTTTGCCCACCGTACGATGCCAACACGTCCGTCGAGTGCCTTCCACGTCGTCTTTGACACCAGCACGGGGTAGTCGAAGTTCTCGGTCGAGGAGAACGGTGCGGAGGCAGCGAAAAGCCAAAGAGGGATGGCCGCACCGAAGACCAGCGAAATGGCCGCAGGAAGCATGGACCATGAAGGGATGTCCGCATTGAGAATGCTCCAGCCGAACGACGCCGTCAGCGCCCAGGCCAGCCCGGTCCACAGGACGGTCGATGTGCGACTTGAGTAGTAGCGCCACGCAATGCTGCCATTCTTATCCAAGCCCGAAAAATCGGCCTCGACCCCGTGGGCGTTTGCGGGTTTCAGGTAGTGGAACGGAAAGAAATGCGTCTTGCGGTCTGAGAACGTGACCCCGAGTTTGTTCGCGTCGATATTCACGTCGCTGACGACACCGCTCTCTCCGCCGGGGGTCCGCCACTCGGTCCCTTTGAACAGGACGAGCCAGGCTTCCCTGATTGCCTTTTCGATCTGCTCGCTCTGGCGGAACCCAAGAGCCGCCAATCCGTAAGTTGCGACAAAGCACAGAATGGATGCGGCGACGAATGCATAGGATGCCGGTTCAGCGCTGGGCGGCCTCAACCCGAAATGGGACACGACAGCGAAAAACAAGACGACCGCGCACAGAGTGGCGGAGAGAACCGCACCACCTGCGAGCGCGGACCAAACGGAGTGGGCCGCAAAAGCACCCGAAAGGCTGCGTCCGATTTGAATTTTGTTCATTCGGTCTCTCCAAGATTTCATTTTCCGTGCTGTATCGGCCGTCGCGCCGCCTGTCAATGAGGTCTTGAATTAAATAGCGGGCCGGTGTCCCGAAAAAATCGGCGGTTCCGTCGTCCAAGGATGGCTTGCAGTGTTGACAATTCCGGCCGGAGAAAATACAAGACCTCAACGAATTGGAACGAGGTCGTCACATGTCGAAAGCGCTTGAAATCCTGAACGACGTTTTCGGCCACGACGCCTTCCGCGGCAAGCAGGAAGAGGCGATCGAGGCGGTCGTTTCGGGTCGCGATGTCATCCTTCTCGCGTCGACCGGTGGCGGCAAGTCCGTGTGCTATCAGATTCCCGCGATGATCCGCGACGGTGTCGGCATCGTCATCTCCCCGCTCAAAGCCCTGATGAAGGACCAGATCGACACGCTCCAGTTTCTGGGCGTCGCCGCCGATACCATCAACTCGGACGTGACGGGCTACGACCGCCTGAACGTCATGAACGCCATCCGCAAAGGGGAGATCGACCTTCTCTATGTGACGCCAGAGCTGCTCGCGCAGCCCAAGTTCATGGCCTTCCTCAAGGAAGTGAAGATCGCCTGCTTCGGCATTGACGAGGCCCACGCCGCCAGCGCCTACGGCCACGACTTCCGCCCGGACTACCAGGTCCTCGGTCTGCTCACTCATCATTTCCCGGGCGTGCCGCGCATCGCCGTGACCGCGACGGCCGATCCGCAGACGCTCGCCGACATCAAGGAAATGCTGAACCTTCAGGACGCCCTCGTTCTCGAGACCAGCCTCGACCGCACCAACATCAGCCTGAACATCGAAAAGCGCGACTCGCAGAAGCAGCAGCAGGCCAAGATGCTCGAGATCATCCGCTCGCGCCCTGGCGAGTCCGGTCTCGTCTACTGCGTCGGCAAGAACACGGTCGACAACGTCGCCGCATGGCTCGTCTCGGAAGGCGTCTCGGCGCTTCCTTACCATGCAGGCCATTCGACCACGACCCGCGAAAACAATCAGGAAGCGTTCCTGCGCGACGAAGTCGACATCCTCGTCTGCACCGTCGCCTTCGGCATGGGCGTCGACAAGCCCGACGTTCGCTATGTCATCCACAACGACATGCCGTCGAGCATCGAGGCCTACCAGCAGGAGACAGGCCGCGCCGGTCGTGACGGCCTGCCTGCCGAGGCCTTCATGTTCATCGGCAACAAGGACATCAACATCCGCCAGCGGATGATCAAGAAGTCCTCCGCCGGTGCCGCCTCCAAGCGCACCGACAAGAACAAGCTCGATACGCTGGTCGGTCTCGCCGAGACCGTCTACTGCCGTCGCCGCGCCATCATCAACTACTTCGGCAAGGAATACGCCGGAGACTGCGGCAACTGCGACAACTGCGACCGCGAAGCCGTCGGCCTCGACGTTCGTGGAGAGGTGCTCGATGTGGTCGGCTATCTCCGCGATAATTCTGGCGTCGATGACACCCACAGCCTGACGGAAGTCGTTCGTGCGCGGTTCGCCGAGCGTCGCCACACGATCGCCCGCTGGTCGTGCATCGTCCGCCAGATGATCGTCAACGGCCTCGTCGAAGTCCGCCACTCCGATTGCGGCCGCCTGCACCTCACGGCCGAAGGCAAGACCTACAATGGCGAACAGCCCTTCCTTGTCGTCAAGAAGGTCGAGCTGACCACGTCCAAGTTCACCAAGGGCGCGCGCGGTCGGTCGGCAACGCCCGCGCGCCGGTCCGCACCGCGCAAGCCGCGCGCGTCCAAGACTTCTTACGGGGAGTACACCGCAAAGCCCGCGCGCCGTTCTCGTCGCAGCCGTAACCTCGGCTCGCCTTTGCTCGAAGCTCTGCGCGCCATGCGTGACCAGCTGGCAAAGGAGGAAGGTCGGGAACCCTACTTCGTCATCCACGACACTGCCCTTCGCGAGATGGCCGAGGTCATGCCGCTGACGGGTGCCGAGATGCTCACCATCAAGGGCGTCGGGGAGGCAAAGGTCGCAAGCTACGCCCATCACTTCATCCCCGTCATCCGGAAGCACGCGGCATGACAGCATCGGTAAGCTCCAGGCTGAACGCGCTCGCGGCCGCCGCCGAGATTGGTTCGCCATCAGAGCGCACAAGCACGCTACTGACTTATGCCGGGCTCCTCGATGGACACTTCAATTCCAGACACGGCAGATGGGATACCACGCGTGACCACCTCAAGGCGCGTGGCGATTTTTACGGTCGAATGCCAACCGTCGACTTCGTCAAGGCGGCCGCCCGCTTCGACTTCGAGACGGTCACTGTCTTCGACTCGACCGTGTGCGGTCATACGCTGATACTTGCGCGCGCCGACGACGCGAGGATCATGCTCGCCTCGATAGATAGCGGTTTCATCGTCGAGGTGGAGTTACACGGCTGGCTCGATGCGGCGGATGGAGAAGGCGTGACGTTCGAACTCAAGAAGTTCCGTGATTTTCTGGGTCGGATGGAACGGATGTCGCAGCAAAGCATTCGCTCCATGGAATACATCGGACTGGCTCTGAGGCTCGAACAGGCCGACAACGGACGGAAGCCGATCCACAGATGGTGGTCGTCCGGCAGCGGAGCAGAGCAGGCTTTGTCCTGGCACCACAACCTCTTCACCCGCTCGGAAATCGAGTACATGCAGTTCAACGGCCGGCCTCTCGAGACACGGCACCAGGCAATCCACGGCAAATGGCGGGACATCTTCGACCTCGACGGTCAACGGTCCCACTATTTCGAGGTCCCCGAAATGGAAGCCGCGCTCAAGGCGTTGATGCCGTGACGCATTCGTACGTCCCTCCGCGTTGCGACCACGAGAAGATGGAAGCGCTGGCCACGCGCCTCTCTGTGCTCGCGCGCGAGGATTGTAATGATCCTGGTTCGTTGCACGGGGTAGCCTCCAATCTCGCGCGTTTATCGAGAAAGTCTCCCAAGTCCCTGGCGGAACTATTGCGTGAGTTCGGCGACACCCACGCTGACATAGATTCCGTCGGTTTCATCAAGGTGCTCGAGGTCCTTGGATTTGAGCAGTTTGCCGATTTCCCGCTGCCCAACCAATTCGGGATGAGCATCGCTTTCGTCAGGCACCGGGATTGTCTTCTCGGCATTCTGACCTTGCAACGCGGCGCACGGCCTGAATTGACGGTGGTCGGTCGGGCCATCGGCTGGTCTTTCCAAGGGCCTACGGACGGCTTTCCCAACGATGTGATGCCACTCACGAGTTCCGCCGGCAAGGCGCATCGCGTTTCGTTCAATGGCGCGTCTGGCCTCATGCTGAAGCTGCACCAGTTGGATCGTCACGTCAGGCTTTCAAACGGATGGTGGAGCCTGACTGACATGGGGAGTGTCTTGGTTTCGGCAACCATCGGAACTGAATTGGTCGGGCAACGGGAGCGAATTCTCTGTCGCGACTACGACGCGATCCGCAAACTCGTCGAGGAAAGGGGAGACGCCGTGCCGTCTATCCTGCGTTACCAGTTCGATGCCGACCACCGCTTCACGCTCGCGGATGTCTTAGCTAGAAAAGCACGGGCGGATTACTAGCCACTCCGACGTTCTGCGTGGTGGATTGCCAGGCGCGCGGATAAGCTTCGAAAAAACCGGAGCCGAAAATGAAGCTGACTTTCCGCCATCTCGCCCTCGTTAAGGCAAAGCTCAAGGGCGGCCGTGTCGCGCGGCATTCGGTCATCCTCCCGGAAGGTGACTTCCACCTCAACGTCCTCGACGGCCGCGATGCTCCTGTCGTCATGAAGGTCACCACCTTAGACTACGCCGACCGCGCTTTCGTCCGTGATGTTCGCGCCTTTAGGGACGGTCTTTACAGGACGGTCGGCAAAGAAAGCACGCATTCGAAGTCCGACGGGCCCGAAACGCTCGACTCCCTGGTTGAGGCCATCACAACAGGACCGTTGGCGCGGAACGGCTTCAAATCCAAGATCGTAGAAGCGGCCGGGTCCATCATCCGTCGCACCGAGGGCGAACACTTCCAGCCACCCGGGATCACGAACGCGCTCACCTATAAGAACCTTGAAGACGACTCCGATTTGGTCACAGCCGCCATACAGTTGACCGACCAGATCGCCATGGACGACGAGGTGACGGCCGATATCGCGTCCTGGCGTCAACGCACCCAGCAGTTCATAGATCGGTTCATCGTCGTCGACGGCACGGTCTTCAAGCGATGCGGGGAGCCGATCTATGAACTTCACGCGAGTGAGTACAGCGCCTATCTCGGCGTGAGCTACCTCGACGAAATGACAGTCAATGGTATCGGTCCGCACAAGGAACTCACGTTCGCAGCTACTTCCGCGGACGAATCCCAGGCGGCGCTGGCATTGGCGGCAACTTGGGTCGATCCAGAAAAGCACGGTAGCCACCGACCGAATAGGGGGTCCATCGAAGTCCTCGACAGCGACTTTGTCCGGTGGCGGGCCGAGGAGCGCGACTTCGACCGCTTCGCAAGGAGGTTCGAGCGCACCATGGGTGACGGCATCGACACCCTGCGCGAGCGTCACAAATCGACGAGAATCCCCAGAAGGGTCTACGACGCTTGGCTGGACCTTCGCGAGGCGCTCGACGCCTATGACGGTAAAAATGTCGCAGCTCCCGAAGGCACGGAGGAAACGCTGGTGATCGCCATCGACACCTGGCGTTCCTTCAAGCAGAGCCTCGACATCGACTTCACGTCTCACGAGGCTCCCTCTATCGGGTCGGTGGACAACATGCTCCAGCGTTTCGTAGACCGTCCGATCGAGATGGGTCCCGTCGTCGGATACACCGGCGGCCCGTCTATCGGATGAGACGAAGCGGCTGGACACCGATTTCGAACTCGACCTCGCGGTCGTTCCAGAGCTGAAGCACGTCGGCGGCGTAGGCCAGAAGCTTCTTGTCGCGGAACATCGCACACATTTCGGTGTCCCGGTTTCGAACGAGGGTCGCGACAGCCTCTTCCAGTTCTCCCGGGATATCGGCCTCGGTTGCCTGGCGCAAACCGCCCACCAACTTCTGCATCGTCTCCAGAAGTTTCGGATCGAGGTTCATCAGGTTTCCTTGGAGGATTGTCTTTCCCCTGTCATCGCCGTCGCTGTAAGGCCGCATCCGCTCAACGAAGGCACGTCTCAAAAGATCGCCGACGGCCGTCAATGTGGTGCCTTCGCTCGAGGACCTCAAATATCGGGCGTCGTCGAGTTCGACGTCGAAGAGCCTGGTTTCGAATCGTACGTTCTTTTCAGTCCGCTCTTCTATCGCCGCGATCCTCGACGGCAGGGTATCGACGTCGGCCAACGAGACGAACCCGATCGGAGAAGTACCGTACCAACCGTCGATGTCGACGAGCCTGGTCGGCTCCGGCCTGTTCTGGACCCATCCGTTGACCCCCATGGCGTAGGAACCGATGTCTCCTTCGATTCGAACCATCGGCTCCTGTTCCTCGACGAAAAGGTTGCCGCCGACGATGATCATGCGTTCCATCCGCTTGGCGAATTCCGCCAGCTGCGTTTCGACGCGCTCCTCGATGTAGGACTTCAATCCCAGCTCTTTTATGGTCGGGAACAAGAACCCGTCTCCACTCCTCCCGTTCAAGATAAATTCGCCGAAGGCGGCAGGTATGGTCTTCTTCGGCAGAAGAGAGTCTCCCTCCTTCCTCAGGCGGTGAACGACACTGGAAATTCTCTCGCCGACGGAGGTGAAATAGGGGTGGACAGTCCCGCCGTAGCGCGGGTAACTCAAGGCACGAGCATCATCCTCGTCGGGCGCGACCACTCGATCGGTGTACAGTTTTCCGCCGATCCCGAAGTATTCGACCCGGCTGTTTGTGCCGTTTTCGTGCGCCAGCCCATAGGCGAGAACGACCGGAACCTCCGACAGGTCGTATTCCGGTATTTCGAAGACGCTCGGCACCGAAGCGAAGACGTTTTTCTCGACGTGTCCCGATTTCAGTTGTCCCCACCCGATGATCGGAACTTCCACATTCACCCGCATTTCCCGACTCCCGTTGTCTGCCAACAGTGACTCCAGGCGAGGCAAGGCTCAAATGGTCACGGCTTCCATGATGGCGTGAAGCCGTGGTCGAGCGTGACTTCGCGGTCGTTCCAACGGCGGACGATATCCCGAATTCGTTGTCCGACGCCTTTTTCGTAGACGAAAGCGCTACGAGCGGCGCTGCCGGGAGCCGATTCGACGATATGGAAAACTGCCGCCTCCAGTTCGTCGGTCTCGCCGGATGTATGGGCAACCTCGAGACCGCGCAGCAGACGCTTGTAGATCACGAACTGTTCCGGCGACACCTTGGACAGCGCGTCGACCATCCAGTTGGTCTTGTCGTCGTCGTTTTCGAGGTTTTCGTCGACCACGAGCGACGATGCGAAATACCGGGTGAATGCCTGAGCAAGCCCTGCCAGGGTCAACATGTCCGTGTCCGCGCCGAGAACGGTTGGATCGATGACTTCGACATCCGCGACACGGATGCCCACCATGCCGCCGGTCGCCACGACGGGAGCTTCTGCCTCCATTCTTTCGAATTCGTCGAAGCGAAAATAACCAAGCGACGACACTTCGTACCCCTGGTTGGCAAGACTGTCCGGCGGAGTTCCCGCTCGAATGGCGCGGCATTCCACGTGCCCTGCCCAAACCGGCACCATAGCCATGAGCGGCTCGGCCTCCGGCAAGTGGAAGCGGTCGCCCACGACAATCATACCCCGGATGTTTCTTCTAAAATCGTCGACTTGCCTGGCGATGGCCTGCTCGACGCCGTTACCCCTCAATTCCATGTCGCAAACAGGCTCGAGCTTGCATTGAGAAGCGCACCGCTTCACGGCGTCCGCAAACAAAGCGGGGTGCATCTGCTTGTAAGCAGGCAAACCGGTCCTGTTACTCTGCATTTCCGCTTGCTTGATCGCGACCGCGATAGCCTCCATCTGCCTATCGAAAAGGCCGTCCGGTGACCTATGCCTTCGGTACGTCGCTTCGATCCGGGGGTATGGCCGCGCCTCGATGTCATGGTAGAGCCGCCCGTCATGGCTCCTGAATTCCTCGACCGCTTCCACCCCGTCCGTGCGCCTGTAGCGAAGGGCAACGGGAGCTTCCTGCTCCGACATGACGGGAATCTCTATCGCGACAGCCTCATAACCGACCACGATGCGTTCGTTGACAGCCCGTCCCGGTTTCGCCTGAAGAACGACCGGAACCTCGAAGACAATCTGCATCTGCCTAACCTCTTGGAGCTGGCGACGAAAGCTGGAATTCCTGGTCAAGCGAGACCTCTCGGTCGTTCCATCGCCGGCCGATTTCTCCGGCGAAACGCGCTGCATTGCCATGATACAGGAAGTAAAACCGCTCTATAGCCCGCTCGTCGCTTTCCAACACCGCCATCACGGCCGCCTCGACACCCGACGGATCGCCGACACGCTTAAAGGTATCCACGCCCCCGAGCAATCTCTGATAAAGGGCGAGCTGCGCGATTGGCACCTCGGTCATCGCCTTCGACAAGCGGGCGACGGTCTCCTCGTACTTCGACTCGGAATCCGGAAGCAGTTGCGTCAGGAACCTCTGCGCAAATCCTGCGGCTACCTCGCACAGCGACATCGCTTCGGTATTCGCGGTCAACAGGGACGGGTTGTAGACCAACACCTCCTTGGCATTGCTGTAGACGGTGCCGCTCGTGGCAAGGGTCCGTCCTTCCTCCAGCATTTCCTCCTCCTGGTCCATTCTGAAAAACCCAAGCGAGGGGAGGTCTCGCCCGGTTCCTTTGGGAACGCCGAACTCAAGGTCTTTCGCCCTCACGACCTGGCAGAATACGTCGCCGTAATGCTCGGTAATCTGGAACACGGGTTCCGGTTCGGGAAGATAAAACCTGTCTTCAATGATCACGAGGTCCTTGATCTTCTTCTTGAACGCTTCGACGGTATCGACAAGCTCTTTCTCGTCGTAGTCCTTGACTTGAAGATCGACCAACGACTGAGGGCGATATTCCGCATCTCCCCATGTTCCAAGGAATTCGGCGAACCCCGCCGGACCGAGGATGCCCTTCGCATACGACTTGCCTATGTTTTTGGTCCATTCCAGAAGCGCCTTGACCCGTTCGTCCGTCTCCGAAAACAGATCGTCTTCTTCGAGGCGATGGCGAAGAACGTAGTCCACCTCGGCGGAGGGTCTGTTCGGCAGCGCGCGGAACATACTTCCCTGGTAGCCGCGGAACTCTTCCTTTGTCTTAAAGGCGTTCACGTCGCTCACGACGTAGCTCAAGGCCAAAGGTGCATCATGATCCGTCAGCACGGGAATGTCGCGCTCTACAGGCACATAGCAGAGCACGCGCCGTTTTTCCCGGGCGCGACCTGGCGTTCCGTTTACGACGACGGGAAAATTGAAGGTTATGCGCATGCAGTTATCCTCGGACCGATGGCTATGTCTATCAATCGACAGAGCATGGAGCAAACCTCCTTGTCGTAGTCGCAGGCGCACCATACGGTCGACTTGTATTTTCAATGGGGATGATGACATGGACGCCGTTCAACGCTTCGACAAGGTGGCCGACTATCTTCTGGAATGCTTCTCCAACGGCCAGGAAACGGTGAGCAAGCACGATGTCATCGACGACGCCGGCACTGTTCTCTCCACCGAGGCATTCGCCGTTCTGGATGAAATCCGCGAAAGCGGCGTGTCGATCGGCGACGGGAAGGCGGTCGAGGCGCTCGACACCTTCGTTCAGGCGTGGAGCCAGGGCTACGACCTTGCGAGCGGCAACGACCTGACCGACGACGACGAGGCAGTCAGCGCCGTGCTATCCGCATACAGGTCTGCGAAGCCCGCAGTGGCACCCGCTGGACCACGGCTCTAACCAAGCGCCCCCGACGCGTTTCCGACGAAATCGAGGCTGACCGGCCGATCCTTCCAGCGGCGCGCTACCTCCCTTGCGAAAATCTTGAGGCGGTCCGACCCTGTGAAGTTCTCGTAATCTCCGGTTTCGTCCTCGGCCATGGCCATGAACGCCTCCTCGAGGTCCGGCGGAAGTTCGTCGTCGGCCGCGTCCCCTCGGAACTTGCCGGATATCGCCTTGAAAAATCGGACGTCGCGACCGGCGGCCTTCGACAGCCATCGGGTGAGGGCGGCTCCGTGTTCTTCACCGTCCCCGTCCCGCGACATCACCGACTGGAAATGCCTGCGCATGGCGTCCGACACGTCGAATATGGCGATCGCCTCGGGCGCGGCCTTCAACACGGATCGATCATATACCTCGATGTTTTCTATGAGGTCGTTGAGCGATCCTGGAAGCCCCATGGCCGAAAGAATGACCTCCGCCTCCTCGGACATGCCCCTCCTGTCGTCCATGCGGAACCAGCCGACCGAACGGGGCAGGGTGCTGTGTATCCTGACCGACCGTCCTGCATATCCGTGCCGTTCCACGCAGGCCCACAGACCGTTGCCGTCGGGATAGAGCCTTATCAGCGGTTCCTTTTCTTGTCGGTGGATGCGGCCGTCGATAACGACGAAATCCGCAAGGAGAGCGTCGAATGCCTCGATTTGGGGAATGACCTGCGCGCCCAACTCTCCGTCGAGCCGCATTCCCATCAGCGGTTCGAAACGGTAAACGGAACCCTTCTCGACGACGTGGACCACCAGAGAATTCGGCCCTAGCCGTTTGGCCGGCTGGCGCTTGTGGTCTGACATCTTGTCTATGACCGCCTCGATTTTCTCGGCAATGCCCCGCCGGCCGGCGAAAAACGGGGCGACGTCGTTCGACCCGAGGTCCATAGAAAACGCCTGGCCGATGGCTTCGATTCTTGAATCGGCCCACAGACGGCCGTCCACGGCGCGGTATTCTACCCGCTCAGTTGCCTGGTTTTCGGCGTTGACCTGCCGGAAGGCGAGGGCAAGCGGCGCTTCGCTCGATCCGTACTCGCTCAGTTCGGCCACGTGCGGAACGAAGCCAATGACCGTCTTCTCGGTGGTGGCTCGGCCGTACTTCGCCCTGACAATCACCGGGAGTTCGAATTCGAGACGCAACAGGCCATCTCCGTTACTTCGCTTTGGCCTTCCCCTTGGAGGCCGTCTTCTTTTTCGGTGGGTCGAATCCGCCGACGGCGGCCTTCCACGCACCCTGCAGGTAGGTGTACAGCTCCCCGTTGTCTTCGATCTTCTTGAGGTGCTGCGGTGTCAGGAAATAAACGTCGCAGGACGTTTTCGCAATGAGGATCGCTTCCATTTTCAGGGCGGCGGCACCGGCGCGCATCTGGCCGTTTTCCGGCTTCGCCTTGATGGCGATCCTGTCGGGACCTAGCGACAGCACCAGATCGCCGACCTCGGCCGCGAACTTCCTGACGTCGTCCGCCTCGCGGGTCTCGCCGAGTTGCAGTTTGCCGCTGCCAACGACGGTCGCGTCATCGGACGAGGACCCCGACGCGAGGACGTAGCAGAGACGGTTGGAGTCCAGTTCGATGCCAAGTGTTTTCAATATTCCGATCCTTTGTTTTTGAAAGCTTAGATCATGATGGCCCGTTCACCAAGTGACCGCCAAAGTGGTTGCAAGCCTGAAAGACGCTCTCGAATGCGCTACGATCCGCCAGATACCGCCGCGCCGCGTCGACTGGGAAAGCCCACACTTTTGCTCCGATGCATTCCGATATCTCGATCGTGTCCCGCACTTTGACATGTTCCGGAATGACCACATCGAAGTGGGCCGAGACGCGCAGGACGTCGGTATCGATGTCGGTATCAATGACGCTTATCGGCTCGCCCAACATACGGTCGAGGTCGACCTCTCTCGCACGTATGACGTCCGGCAAGACGTCAAAATGGGCGGCCGCGAGGCTGATCCTATCTCCGCACGTGATACGCCGGTCCCGAAGGCCCATTCTGGAAGCCCGAAACACCACGCTGTTTACCGATTCGAATTCCCGCGGCATGTAAACCGATGACCTCGTGAAATCGGCATGACCTGTCTCCAGCCTGCGGGGAAGTCTGACCGTACGCTTGCACCCGGTGGCGGTCAGTTGGCCTTTGATCCTGAAGCCCTCTGGGATGACGGTGACATCGCTCTCCGAGATATCGATGACTGTCTGAACGGAAAGGTCCGCCGGCAGTGACTTCAGCTTCGAGCCAGCGGCAAGCAGCTGATCGATCTTCCTGATGCCGCCAAGCGACTGGATTTCGGTGCCTGTGATTTTCAGAGATGAGACCTCGAGATCATCTGGAAGCTCCTTGATGCGCGTCCCCTCGAGTTCAAGCAAGCCGCCCACCTTCAGGCCTCTCGGCAACTCGCTTATCTTCGCGCCCGCCAGATCGAGGTTACCTCCGAGTACCAGATTGTCCGGGATGCATTCGATTTCCGAGCCACGGAGATTCAATGTGTTTTCGATCTTGAACTCGCATCCCGCCCATACCTTGGTGCCGGACATCTCCAGACCCTTTGCCTCGACACGTTCTAGTTTCCCATCGAAAACGTCATCGTTGATCGACACATAGCCACCCGCCCTGACCACTTTTGGAAGGCGGAATTTCTCCTTTGGCATCTCGCCATCCAGCCAAAGCGAACCGCTCACCTCGAGCATTTCGGGAAGATCGGCGAGCGGGTGGACGCATCCGTGTATGTCAGCTACGACCCCGTGCGTACCATCGAGATAGCTCAGTTCGCCGACGGCGCGGAAGAATGATGCGAGCCTTTTAACGTATCGAGGGGCGGGGAAGGCATTTTGTTTGCCGGAAATCTGCTCGTAGACCCCGCTGGACAAAGCAATTGTCACATGCGGTCTGCCTGCCGGATCGCGCATCGACAGGAAGAGCTTGGTGGGATCAGTCAGCTGATCGTCGTATGCGCCGTTGCCGATACAGTGCTGCATGATTTTTGATTCGTAGTCCAGCGCGTCGGCAGTCAGAAGGCGTACCATCGACCATCCGTCACCCAGGTCCATATACGGCGCTGTCCCCACGGAGCTGTCGGACACTTCGTTTCGGCCGGCTTCGCGCAGCATGTCGCGATCCACTTCGGCGACCAGCGCGTCGACCGTCGGGTATTTCAGGAGCTTTTTCGGACGTCCCTTTTCGTCCAGGTTGGAGAGCCAAGCCGCGTCACGGACGATTGCCGCCCGCATCCAGTCAACGATGTGACGGATCGCGCGTCCTGACGGCTCCACCACCTGGTGACCCCCGCGCCTACGTTCCTTCGCAAGAATCCGGCCGACGCAACACATGAGCAGATGAAAGATTTTCTCGTCGCCTTCGCTGACGATCAGCAATCCTATGCGCGTCTGATGATCTGCGTCTTCGAATCCTTCCTTTGTCGTCATTGTCCCTGCCAATTGTTGAACTCGGCCGGAGTCTCCATGTGCATTCGCATGGCCCGCATCGCAGGAAACAATTCGGTCATCGCGCACTCCTGTGGAACTCGTCGTAGATGATCGTTCTACCGTTGGCACCTCTTCTCACTGGGGCAAACTTCGTCACGCTCGCACGGACAAGCTCGGCGAAGGCCGATATTCCACCCTGCCGCGCGTGACGCTTGTGCGCGCCGAGATAGAAGCGAGCCTGCTCAACGGCCGCGGCTGGCATCAGGCGTCCTCCCAAGAGAGCACAGCCGTCAAACAGAATTCTTCCTTATCGACACCTGCATCTTTGGCGCGCAGCACGAGTTCGACGAGCTTCAAAAGCACGTCGTCCCTCTCGACGCGACGATCAAGGATTTCGCAGGCCTTAGCGAGAGCCTCGCCATTCTCCGGAACGACGCATTCCTTCAAACACCCGCCGATTTCCGAGCGCAGGGCAGGGACGGCGATGTCTCGTGACTTGTCTCCGGTCGAGCGGTAGGCCACAGCATGCATGAGCGGCGTCGTCTCGCTGTCGTACCATTCCCGGCATACGCCGTAGACGACTTCGTCGATGTCCATGATTTTCATGCGCGTGGCCCCGCTTATCGTCCGAGTTTGATAGGATATTCAAGACGTCGCGTCAACGTATTTCGCGCATACGCCACCACGAGGAAACACATGACGTCGGCTTATTGCAAGACGCCGTCAACGCCTCCGATCAGCTTGTCCCGCCACGTCGACAAACGGAACGAAATACTCCGGCGGGTCTTCGATGGTGACTATGTTCCTCCCTTCCTGGCCTGTTCGACTCATCGACTGGATAGCACGTTGCAGGGTGCCAGACCCAAGGATGCCAGTTGGACCAGTGGTAAAGCCTGACAGGGCCGACCTGAGCGACCCCTCTTTGAGTATCAACTCCCTGGTGTCGGAGAGCGAAATAGGAGCGGCCCATCCAACCTTCACAGATTTGGCATTGACGTTTTCCCCTAAGAAATCCACGTCTGACGCGACTTCGAGGTAATATGCTGAGATATTGCCCTCGATCCTCGTGTCTTGACGTGGTCTGAAGTCGACCGTCGTCGCGTTGAGGTCGGGGATCGGACCGTCGGCGAACACAATCCGGTCCATTGCATTGATACGAGGCGCGGCCACGAATGTAACTCCCCTCAGGAAGGCGGATAGACACGAAAATGTCTCCGGCATCGAGACATGGGAATTCGTGAGGTCCAGGGAGCCTGCGATCTCCGACAGGCCAATGTGCAAACCGGCGCAATCTTTGCCGGTGATGGAAAATACTTCGATCGTGCCCTGTATTTCTGCAATTGCCGTGTTTGAGATGTTGAGCTGGCTATTTACCCTCAAGTTGTCTGGAAGTCTGGTGAATTGCGATCCAGCCAAATCGATATCCCAGAAGCGCGGCTCTCCTACGATTTCCGTCAACGCGGATGAACAAGCCTTCAAGCTACGACTATTCTGCTGGCCATCGTCGGCGAGAAAAACCGCCGTATCGAACCGATCGATGGAGGTAAACGAGATGTCGATGCTGCTGCACCGCAGATCGACCGGCAAGTGATCGACTGACGTCTGCGCCAGTCCCAGAAGTCCACGCACCGTCAAGCCTCTGGGTAGCTGGGTGATCGCCGAGCGGTCGAGATAAAGACCTCCCGATACGGTTAGGTTTTCCGGGAGCTTCGAGATGATGGAGCCGCGAAGGGAAATATCCCCTGCAACCGATAGTTCGTCGGGCAGCCGATCAAGGACGACGCCCTCGATAATCAGGTTGCCACCTGCCTTGACGCTTTTCGGAGTATTCTCGCAGGGTCTGCCGCCGAGCTGGATAGAGCCGGTCGCTTCAATGACGTTTGGCAACCTCAGATTTTCGACGGTGTCGTCGATATGAATCCGCCCATCGACGCGCAAGACCTCAGGCAGGTCGTAGATCGTGTGGACCACTCCGTCGACGTCCTTGATTACGTTTTTTGGAAGGCCGGCAAACTGTCCTGATTGGAAATAAGGCAGGCATCTGGCCACATATTTCGGGATCGGGGAAGCGTTTTGCTTACCTTGGAATTGAACGACCGCATCTTTGTAAATCTCCAAAGTAGCGTGGGGCATACCGAATGGATCGCGCAAGGACAAGAACGAAGCGTGTTCGTCGGCAAGGCGCTTGTCGTACGCGCCTTGCCCGATGCAATGCTGCATCAGCTGAGATTCCCGGTCGAGCGCGGTCGCCGTCAGCAACTTGACCAACCACCAACCGTCCCCGAGATCGAAGTGCAGCTCTTCGTCACGCTTGGAAATCTTGATCTCGTTTGGATTCGATGATCGCCTACGTCGGAAAAACCGATCTGCTTCGGCGGTGATCGACGCCATTGTGCCAAACTTCAACAGCTTCTTTGGCCGATCCTGCTCGTCTACGTTCTTTAGCCACGTCGCGTTCTCGTTGACGCAGACACGGAGCCAGTCGGCGATATGGATGACCTCGCTCAACATGTCGAGCGCTTCGGTCATCTGCCTGGTCTTGAGGTCTGCACCCGACCTCAATTCGACCCGACCGACGCAGTAGAAAAGAAGCTCGGCGATCACTTTGTCGCCGTTGACCACTCCCAAGAGGTAGTCCTTCATTCTCGCAATGCGCTGTTCGCTCTCTTCCATTTTCGCACTCATGGCTTTCCCTGCCCCGGGCGGCCTTCAAGCAGAGGACGGGCGACACAGGTCTGCATGTTGCGCTCGAGATCGGCACGAATTGCTGTCCACCAATCCGGCGGATTGTCGAAAGCGGTCGACGGAACACGGCCGTCGTTTCGGCTCGCAATCGGCCGCAGGAGAGGAAACGGGTAGATGTAGTTCCTTCGAACCGTCACCTCGTGCAGCTCGCGTTGCGCCTGATGAGCCGCTGCGGCATTCCTACGCTGGCGACGCTCGATAGTATCGAAGTCACCATACCTCGGCAGAAGAGACGCCGGTACTTCCGGCGTGGTCTCCGTATCGAGCATGAATTCCCGATGTCCGCCAAGATGCACTTCCTCCATGGCGAGCAAGCGCGAGACGATCGTAGTCTTCCCGCCGCTTGGGAGACCGGTAAGGAACGAATGAAACGGTTGTGTCGTCGGCTCTCCGTTGTGATCTTTTTCCAGATTCCCGTGTAGCGCGATTGCGCACTTCGCCTCGTCGAGGGTCAAGGCGGTCGATCCCCACAGCGCGTCCCCAACGGACACCTCCGCAACCTCCACGCCGTCTCCGAAGAACTCGAATTTGGGAGATACCCTTAGTTCGCGCGCCTTCAGCGTGCCATGGATGGCCTTGATCTGCGCGTTGAAGATGTCGATGGTGTCCGCCTCTACGACATCAGGAAGCCCGACAGGAGAGGCGAATCTCGCCGTTTTGGCTTTCAGGCGTGTCGGCATCCGCCCCTTCATACCCCATCCAACCACAAACTTACCACCACACTCGAACGTGTCTGTCATGCTGACCCGCGAATATCCCAAGTCGACGTCTCCCCCAACGGACACGACCTCGATGGATACATCCTGGCAATCGGAAACGGTAAGTTTCCCTGTGATACAGGCGTCTGCGGGAACCGTTGAGATGGCGGTACGTGAAATATCCAAATCGCGGACCTGCAAACCATCTGGCAAATTGACGACCTTCGACCCGGAAATGTCGAGAATACCGAATACGGGCGTACCGACGATATGTTCGAGACCGGATTCGGAGGCGACGAGGTCCTTGGGCATTCCATCGCCCCCTCCAAGCCATGCGGCATCGACCCGTGCAATCGAGGTGCGGCGCATGTCGATGCCGCCTGTACGAAGGTCGGCAGGCAGTTCGGTGAGTGACGTGTCCGGGATGCTCAGGATGCCATCGACCCGCAGGCCCGACGGGATTTCGGTTATCCGCGTTCCAACCAGTTTGAGGTGTCCTCTGACGTGCAGACCCTCCGGCAAAGCAGAAATCTTCGAACTTCCGAGATCGATTTCGCCCGCAACAATGATCGAAGGGGGAAGGTTCGGCATCGGGTCGCCGGCCAAGCGAAGCGACGCGCACTCGACGTACTCGGGAACATTGGAAAACCGATATCCCGAGATCGTCAAACGACCGCCGCAGCGGATTTCCCTTGGAAGCCGTAGGGATGTTCCATCGCGTTCGTTCCTGAGGTGGGCGTCGCCAGCCACTTCCAGGATTTCCGGCAGGTTCGAAGCGCTGAAAACGATGCCGTTGACGTCCGTCACGAGATAGCCGGTCTGGCACCGGATTTTCCGGGCCGAAAAGTATGGCAGGCACTTGGAGATATATTTCTCGACAGGGGCGAGATTCTGTTTCCCTCGGAACTGGATCAGCTTGCCGTCGACGATCTCGATGGTGGCATGCGGCTTTCCAGAAGGGTCTCGAAGGGAAAGCAGGAGCGCGTCGCTTCGATGCAGGTGCCCGTCATATGACCCGTGGCCGATGCAATGCCGCATAGCTCTCGATTCACGGTCCAATGCGGATTCCGACAGGAGCTTCACCAGCGACCACCCGTCGCCGACGTCAAAGTGCAATTCCTCCTCGCCGGACACCATTGCGGACGACTTCCCAAGACCCGTCTGCTTTCGTCGCATCTGCTTGTCGGCCTCGGCGACGATAGCCTCCATGGTGTTCAATTTCACCAGTTTCTTGGGACGACCGAGGTCGTCGACCCGCGTGATCCACGGAGCGTTGTCGGCCACCGCCACCTTGAGCCAGTCGGCGATGTGCTGGACATCTTGGTGTCCCGGCATTTCCATCGCGAGATTGAGGGTTTCGGCTACGACGGCCGAATTTGCCGCATCGGAGGACAAGAGAACGCGACCGACACTGAGCCATAGCAGTTCCGCGACCAACTGGTTCCCGGAGGCCTCGCGGTCGAGCCAGCGCTTGACGGCTTCTACCTTTGGATTGTCCTCGTTCATCGCCCGCTCCGAAAATAAAGAATTCGATGGAGCGGATTACGAAAAAGAAGACCTCATGTCAATGCCGCAATCAGGCAGCCAGCGCGTTGATGTCCAGCGTTTGTGCATCCCACCGTTCCAGAGTGAGGTCTCCGATTTGAGCCAGCCGTTCCGTCACGAAGAAGACCTTTCGCGCGTTCTCGTCGGCGAGAATGGATGGAACGACGCGAAGGATGCGCGCGGACGACCTGCCGATGTTCCATTCGGCTATGCCGTCGACGAGTTCCTTGAAGAGCGCGAACGTGCCGACGTCGATCGAAGCAAGCGCCTGCTCCATTTCAGCGAAGTTTTCCACGGGATCGTGACTGATCGACGCGATCCGGCGCACGAAACGCTTGCGCATTCCTTCGGCCATGTCGACGACCGACATGTCGGCGTAGTCGCGACTGGGGATCAGCGGCGAGACCATGTCGACCTGCAGGTCCTGATCGGCAAGCCAGCCGCCGCCCACGGCTGCCGCGTAGTCTAGCGCCGCCTCGAATTCCTCCATGCCGAAGTAGCCGAACGTCTTGGGCATGAACCCGATGCTGTTGTTCATCGCCACAGGATCGCTACAGTCGTCGCCCGCGACGACCTCCACCGTCGGATAATCGGAGTCTCCCCCGATCATCAACATAGGCACCTCTTCGCGGACCATCAGGCGGTCGTCGACGATCAGGAAACGGCTCATCCATGCGTCGAACGCCGCCCGCTGCGGTTCTATGACCTTCTCGTTCCACCACGACCGTCCGCGCTCCAGCGCCACAGGGACATGCAACGGGGCGGTTGCGTCGCTGATGGCATCGACGAAGGAGGTCGGCATCGCCTCTTCCTTCAATGACGCCTTGTTGAGTTTGCAAAGCTCAACAAGCTTCGGTGTCATTGTCTTGAACGCGCGCTCGAAGAACGGATGGACGGCCTTCGTGTTCCGCCCAACTTCGAGCCTGTAAATGCTGTCTCTGGAGGTCATAACTTGCGCGGTGTCGCGCACGGTCTGCTTGTCGACAAGGTGAAAGTCGACGGGAGAGGCGTTGGCTCTTAGCCGGTAGGAGAGGACCTTCATCGCTTCCGACGACGGGTATTCCAGGATTTCGTAGTCGCGACGCTCGCAGGCGACGGTCCACTTCGCCCCGTGCATTTTTGATGACGTTACTTCCCCGATGATCGGGACTTCAACGGTGATCTTCATGCGTTACACCTCGCATCCCATAAACCGCAGCAGGTCGGCTGCCTTTTCTCGATACTCTTCCAGCACCACGATCGACGCGATGCTGACCCATCCGCCGTCGCCGCGATTGCCGTCGTCGTCTTCATGCTCCGGCCACGACATATCCTGCGCGCTCGGATCGTCGTTCTCGAACATGTGCCGCGCGAGGTCCTCGACGGTCACTGCCCGACCGGCCAGCCGAACGCTCGCCGATGGCGATGGCGGAGCGGCCTTCAGCATCGCGTTCCAGTCGCGGACGCACCTTGAGGAAATGTCGCCATAGCTTCCGCACCCCGGCCTCGTGCCCGTGGCGGCCGCGATCATATCCTCGGTCGGATTGACGGGTACGAGCCGCCATACGATCTCTTTCATGCGGCTTTCCGGCTGAAAACCGCCCATACAGACGGTCGACGCGGATTGGCCTTCCGCTCTTCCTCATTGCGGGCATAGGTTTCGTCGCTGGCCAGCAACGGCACCCGCGGGTCGACGATCTCTACGAAACCGCGGCGATGCAGTTCGGTCGCGTAACGCTCCCATTCCTGGTAGGCGGTGATACTCGGCATGATCTTGCCGCCTCCACGCCACTTCTCGGCTTCCTTACGGAGTTGGGTCTCATTGAAGAACTCAGGCCCGACCGTCGGCCAGCCCATCGCATTCCTCGGGACGTCGCAGTTGCACATCGTAAACTCCAGCTCAGCTCGTGATGATCAAAATTAAAGCCTATATCAAGAACTCGTCAACAGGTTGGCATGCCTATTGACGTTCCGTCCGCCTTGCGTAATAGAAGACCCCATCCCATAATCGGGTTTCAAACCCACGGTCCGGCCTATGCTTCCCAGGAACTACGATTTCTCCAAGACGACTTTGACGATCGAGGTCTCCAAGGCCTGCAACGTCTTTTGCGAGAACTGTTTCCTGGCCTACGAGAACCGCCTGCGCGACCGCCGCCTTTTCAAGAAGGAGTGGGTGACGAAGCTGGCGCAAAGCTCCGTTTTCTCGCAATGCAAGGACCTCTACGTCAGCATCCTCGGCGGAGAGCTATCGATCGTCGATCCCGAGTATCTCGAAGACCTCGTCTCCCACATCAAGACGCTGTGGCCCGACTGTTCGTTTTCGATGGTCAGCAACTTCTTCAATTCGAAGCCCCGTTTCGTCGACCTCTACCTCAAGCACTCAGACGTCGTCGAGACGACGTTCGATTTCGGCCGCCAGAACCTCAATCGCGACCGCGACGTCTTTCTCGCCTCGTTCCGCCACTACATCGAGGAGCTGGCGAGGCGCGGTGCCGATCTGAACATCGACATCAATTTCGTCATGAACCGACAGTCGCTCGACTACGGGGTCGAGGCGGCGCTCGATTATTTCGCGTCGTTCGACCTCCCCGAAGGCGGCCGCCTGCTCGTCAAATTCGACCACGGCATCGACTTCGTGACCTTCCGGTCGCAGGGCATGCCACACGACAAGAGGAGCGGCATGCCGCTCTTCCCGCTCGACCTCAGTTACGCAGAGTATGCGGCCTTCGTCAGCGAGTTCAGGAGAAGACGCGACGCGCGCGGGCTTTTCAAAATCGTCGTTCCGCAGATCGATATCGCGGACCAACGGCCGGACGACCGCTTCTTCTTCACCAAGGGATCGGGGCGTGTGATATCTCTTTCCAGCGATGGTTTCGTGACAACGAACCCCGTCTTCACCGAAATCCCGAGCACCTTCCTCGGCAACATCGCCAGCATGACGCTCGACGAGTGCCTCGCCTCCGACCGTTATTTCCGCGCATATTCGCGCGAGCAGCGTCGTGCGTTGGAGTGTTCGTCCTGCGAATACTTCGACCGCTGCGAAGGCGGCTCTCTCTTCCTGCCCAAGCACGTCGGGGGAGACACCACCGAATGCGCGGGTATCAAATCCTTCTTCCACCTCCAGGAGGCGGAAGGCATCACGAAGACATCACCGAACAAAATCGCACCGACGACGGTCGGGGCGGGAGGCTGACCTCATGGACTTTTTCGACATCCTCATCGTCGGCGGCGGACCGGCAGGCAGCCTGGCGGCGGCCGCTGCCCTCAAGACGGACCCGTCTCTTTCGGTGGCGATCATCGATCCCGATTCCGACAATCATCACCGCATCGGCGAGGCCCTTCTGACGGGAACGGTAATGGCGCTTGCCGACGCCGATCTCGACGACGTGGTCGCTGCCGCAGGCTTTCATCACAAGATCGGCGCGACCTACGTCTGGGGCGAGACCCGCGAACCCTGGTATGTCAACTACCCGAGGACGGAGAACGACGGCTATCCGGCGGCGTTCAAGGACGAAACCGGGTATCGGCGCAGCATCCACGTTCCCCGCAACGTCTTCGACCCCATTTTGCGCCGCGAGGTCCAGCGTCGTGGCGTGACCATCATCGCCGACAAGGTTCGCACGGTAGCGACAAGCGAGAGCGCGGCAGGAACTGGCATCCTTTCCGTGACCACGGACAGCGGCCGTCGCGTGCGGGCCAAGCGCTATATCGACTGCTCCGGCCATTCCTTGGCGCTGGCGCGCCACGTCACCAAGCGTTCTCCGATCGGCGCTGCCCGTGTCGCCCGTTACGCCTACACCCGCGACATCGACTGGGACCTCGCCGCTGCCAAAGGATTCGACATCCACCGCACGAACATCGTCTCGACACCCAACGGCTGGATTTGGGCGATCCATCTCGGCGAGGCCGGCGGAAACCTGACGAGCCTCGGCTTCGTCTCGACACCCGACACCCTGTCGAAGCTGACACTCGAAAACTGCACCGATGCGTTTCCCGAACTCGAACATTTCGGCTTCGAAAACGGCTATCGCGGCCCACGAACCTTCGAAGGAAAGCCGACCGACAAGTTCTACGGCCATCCCGACTATTCCTTCGCCTGCGACACGCTCCATGGCCCGAACTGGTCTCTTGCCGGCGACGCGGCGCTCTTCATCGACCCGATCCTCAGCCAAGGCGTCACGCTCGCGGTCCATTACGGCTTCATGCGGGGCAGGGCGGCCGCCCTCGAGCTTTCAGGCGACGACAAGGCCCAGTCCAACGCGACGTCACACTATCTCCGCGAAGGTGCCGTCCTGCGCAAGGTGGTCGGCGAGTGGTACGGCAACAACCGCGCGGTCTCCGACTGGCGGATGGGGACCGTCATGACAAGCAAGGCGCTGTTCGGCGAGGACCTCGACGAGGTGACGGCATTCCGCTGGATCACCAACCTCGAGAACCTGCGCCACGACTACGATACCTACCATCCCTATCCCGACGAGGAACGGGTGAAGATCGCCCGTGCCCTCGGCTTCGAGGGCCATCTTCTCGGTGACGCAGGCTGAGACCCGCGCTCCGCACCCCATATCGACACTTCGAGGAAACCACTGAATGGCGAACGCGCATGCTCATGACCACGGCACGTCTAACATCCTCCGCCACGCGCGCAGGGTGATGGGCTGCCTCGAGAGGGGCAGGGACGGCTGGTCCATGCGGTGGCAGGCCGGGCTTGCCATCGTCGATCTGGCGATCCTCGCCTTCTTCCTGCTCGGCCCGTACCTGCGCGCTGGATCGTCCTACATGATCCTCGACTACGCCATCGCTGGATGGGTCGCGCTGGAACTGATCTCGCGCGGCCTGGCCGCGGGTTCGCTGCGGGAGTTCCTCAGGAAGCCGATGACCTGGATAGACCTCGCCATCCTCGCGACGCTCCTCGTCCCCCAGACGCTCGCGAACTTCGCCTTCCTGCGCGTCATGCGCATCTGGACTATCTCAAGAAGCCCTCTCGCCAAGGCCCTGCTGAAGCGCTACGGCTGCGGACGCTACGAAGACCTCGTGAAGGCCGCGGTCAACTTCGCGGTATTCCTCTTCATGGTGACCGGCTTCGTCTACACGACATTCTTCTACCATCAGGAGGGTGGTCACGGGTTCGTCAACGCGCTGTACTACACCGTGACGACGATGACGACGACGGGCTACGGCGATCTGACGCTGCCGGGACCGCTCGGCAAACTCACCTCGATCGTCACCATGATCATCGGTATCACGCTGTTCGTGCGTCTCGCGCACACTGTCGTCAGGCCCTTCAAGGTGGCCTTCCAGTGCACGGAGTGCGGCCTCCAGCGGCACGACGTAGACGCCGTCCATTGCAAGGCCTGCGGCCATCTTCTGAACCTTCCCAACGACAACGATTAACTCCAAGGGTAAACGAATGCAAACGATCCGCATCGAAGACTATCTGAACGAAACGGCCCCCAAGGCCTATGTGGCCTGCGATTTTGACGACGAGGCCCGACTGCGCGAGGCCGCGATGTATTGCTGCTTCACCGCCATCGAAGTTTCGGGCGAACAATTCCTGACCCCGCGCGACATCCGCGACCTTCTGGTCCGTCATTACGGGTTCCATCCCGCGGTCGCGGCATCGAACGAGAGGGAACTCGACATCTCGTTGGAACAGAAGACCTATGAGATCATGGGGCGTCCGACCATGGCTCTTTCCGGTGTCAGGGATCGCCACGCCTCCAGCAACCCGTCCGTTAAGCCGGATATCACGCTGCGTTTCTCCGCCGCCGTTGGGCGGGGCTGAAATCGGCCCGATGCCGAAGCGCATTGACACGTTGTCGTTGCCCGCAAACAATTCAACACACTGAAACATTGGACAGATAATTCATGACCTCGAAAAAGATGATTGCCTCTCTCCTTGCTCTTGGAACGCTCGCCGCCGCCGCAGTTCCGGCGACGGCCGGCTACAACAGCCGCGAGGAGACATCCGAAGAAACCCGACTCGATCTTGTCGTCACCCCGTTCCGCAAGGACGGCATCCAGGGGACGGTGATCGAATTCAACCCGATCACGATTCCCGGCCAGCGTTGCGTCGTCTTCAAGTTCGGAGAGGCGGGCGGCATGCAATGCTTCCCGGACACCGGCCGCAAGACGGAAGCGAAGTAACCGACCTTACCGCGGCCCGCTCTTCGAGATCGAGCGGGCCGCGAAGATGTCGAGATCAACCGCGAAGCTGTCCACGTCCCCGAAATAGTCGGGCGGAACATAGGTCGACAGATTGATCTTGTACATGTCGAAAAAGGCGTTCGATGCGTATCGAAGCACCTTCTTGAGCTCCACCATCGCGTCCAGGACATCTTCCGGCGGAGCGTCTCCCGCTTCATAGGCCGAAAGGACCGCTTCGAGCGCCGTGGACCTGTGTCGGTATGCGTCCTGCTCGAATATGGTGTTCACCCTCCGGGTGTCCGTGAGCGACTTGATCATCCATTGTCGCCGCAAACCCGGTCCTTCAGGTCCGGGATAGGCGACCCCTTGCGAACATAACGGGAACCCGGTACGGTCATCCACGATGAGAGAACGCATGGCATACAAATTCCGCATCTACCCGGACGAGGCGCAAGCCCGACTGTTCCGTCGTACGATCGGATGCTGCCGTGTCGTCTACAATACCTGCCTCGAGCAGAAGAGACTAGAGCGGCATCGATCCGAACCTCGTCGCCTGACGGCCGTCGACCAAAACAAGCAGCTCGGCGACCTCAAGGAAGCACTTCCTTGGATGAAGGAGGCACCTCACCATTGCCTTCAACAGGCAGTCATCGACCTCCACAAGGCTTTCACCAACTTCTTCGAAGGTCGTGCGGCTTTCCCAAAGCCTCGACGAAAATATCAGAACGAAAGTTTCCGATATCCGGATTCCAAACACATCATGTTCCGCGACGGTGAAATTTTCCTGCCGAAGGCGCGGTGGGTGAAAATCGTCGCCCATCGCGAGATCGTCGGGATGGTGAAGAACGTGACCGTCTCCCTCAGCGGCAATCACTGGTACGCCTCCATCCAGATCGAACGGGAGATCGACGAGCCGGCGGTTAGAGACACGATCGACGTCGGCGGCGATCTTGGCGTCGTCCATGGCCTCGTCCTGTCGGACGGCACGGTCTACGACCTGCCGCGCATGACCGAGAAGGAAAAGCGCAAGGAGGAAAATCTCCAGCGGGTCATTTCCCGTCGCAAGAAAGGGTCCCGTAATAGGGCAAAGGCGTTGCGTGCGCTGCGGGCCTACAAGGCAAGGATCGTACGCCGCCGCAAGGATGCCAGGCACAAGATGACGACGGATGTTTCGCGCCGTTGCGACATAATCTACCTCGAAGACCTAAAGGTCGCGAACCTGACGGCGTCGGCGCGTGGGACCGTAGAGGAGCCGGGCGTCAACGTCGCGCAGAAGGCGGGATCGAACCGCAACATGCTCGACGTGTCTCCTGGCGAGACGCGCGTGCAGATCGAATACAAGATGCGCCGCTCGGGCGGCGGCGTCTACTATGTGAACCCGGCCTATACCTCGCAGAGGTGTTCGGTATGCGGTCACACCGAGGCGGACAACCGTCCTGACAGAGACACGTTCCTGTGCCTTTCCTGCGGCCACGCCGCCTGCGCCGACGACAACGCGTCGCAGAACATTCTCTATCTGGGCCGCAAGGCTCGAGCCGGAGGACTTCCGGTGCTGGCCTGTGGATCGAACCGGGGTGCCGGTCGGAAGCAGGAAGAAGAAGGTAGCA